>JBQVOK010000024.1:0-514 GCA_052437175.1 Flavobacteriales bacterium | reverse complement strand
GCATACGCTGCACGCCTTTGTTTTTAAACGCTGAACCACACAGCATCGGCTGGATTTCACCAGCGATGGTACGTGTGCGCAGACCCAGAACGATGTCTTTCTCTTCCAGCTCGCCGCTTTCCAGGTATTTGTTCATCAAGTCTTCGCTGGCTTCAGCAGCTGACTCAACCATTTGCTCGCGCCATTTGTTAGCAGTCTCAACCAGATCAGCAGGAATGTCACCATAAGTGAATTTCATGCCTTGAGAAGCCTCATCCCAGATGATGGCTTTCATTTTCAGCAGGTCAACCACACCAGCGAAAGTATCTTCGCGGCCAATAGGGATCACCACTGGCACCGGGTTGGCGCGCAGGCGGGTTTTCATTTGATCTACGACTTTGAAGAAGTCGGCACCGGAACGGTCCATTTTGTTAACAAAGGCCAGACGTGGCACTTTGTACTTGTTGGCCTGACGCCATACAGTCTCAGATTGTGGCTGCACGCCACCAACTGCACAGTACACCATACAGGCACC
>JBQVOK010000023.1:0-549 GCA_052437175.1 Flavobacteriales bacterium | reverse complement strand
GTCTTGGGGAGACCTATTCTAATTAACTATAACCTGGTTATAGTTAATTAGAATAGGTCTCCCCAAGACTGAAAGGGAAACTCCCAGACTGGGGGCTTGGGGCCAAAAAAATAAAACAGGACGGGCTCGTAGGCCGCCCTTCCCCCTCTTATTAGGAAGCAGCCGGGGTCTTATAAGACATATAGCCCGCCGAAGGAGGCTGCTGCCTAGAGGGGGCTTTTCCTTTGTTTCCTGCAGCAGCAGAAGACCTTTTAGTGTGCGGAGCCCGGGAGTTTCCCTTTCAGTGCAATAAAAGGATTGAAAGGATCCGGGGAAAGGTTCCGTCCTCTCCCCCTTTTTCTTATAGTAAGTAACTTACTTTAAGTATAGTTAATAATGATACGAAACAAAGTAAAAGCCACTTACAAAAGAGCAAACGAAAGAGCAAAAGAAAAAAAGAAAAAAGGGTCTGCTTTAAACGCCGATGCTTGAGTGGGCTGCAAGTCTCCTTTAAAAGGCAAAGAAAAAAGGGAACCAGCAAGTCTCCTTAAAGGGAACCCGCATAAGCAC
>JBQVOK010000022.1:0-610 GCA_052437175.1 Flavobacteriales bacterium | reverse complement strand
GTGTGAACAGGTTCTGTGGATTGCCGCCATCCGCAGGCAGGTCCGAATAGTTCGGGTCTACCCAGGGGTTCTGCAACAGGTCCGCTATAAGGTCTTCGTTCGGCTGCTGTACCGCACTGGTGCATTCCGTAGCCGGAAGCTGCCCGTCCACCAGGCTTATCTTCTGTCCCTCGCCCAGGTATACATTGCGTTTGTGCAACCCTAAACGATTGCTGCCGTACAGGTGGTTCTCGCTCAGGTACAGCCCCAGTTTGCAGTTCGCGCTTTCCTTTTGTTTTATCGTATATACCGCTAACACATTGCCACCCGCATCGTGCCGGTATACCGTATACAGCCACTGATGTCTGTCTTTGCGTGTACCATTGCTGTTCTTCGGTTTTACCACCTTCATGAACCGCCGGCCCATGGCATCGTAAAAGAACTCCAGGTCCGGTTTGGTACTGCTGCTGATACGGTTCACCTGCTGCACCTTGCCGTACACCGTCCAGCTGATCTTATCGATCTGCTGCTCGCTGTCGCTCACCAGGTTCCCGATGCCGTCGTACATATAGTTATTGCTGCCCTGGGTATCGATCAGGTCATCGCTGAACGCCGAACTGCTGATCGCATC
>JBQVOK010000021.1:0-689 GCA_052437175.1 Flavobacteriales bacterium | reverse complement strand
AAGCTTACCGAACATCCGCAGTCGCAGTTTGAACTGGTAAAAGGCAATATTATCCCCGTAGCCTTCCCGGAGAAATATGTTCCGAAGGAAGAGAAACTCTACTTTCGCCTCAAGAACACCGAAGGCAAAGAACTGGCCAACCAGGACAACTTTGACGCTCCGAAAAAGATCGGTATGAACAAATACCAGATCGACCTGTGTTCGGACAGCAAGCTGAACCTGAAGGAAGGGTATTACATCCTGGAATTCCCCACGGAAAGCCGCTTTACCTATTACCTGCGTATACAACTCAGCGGCCGTGTGGACTGCCGTTAAACCACTTCCATAAGCTATAATCTATTTCAAAAAAAACACGATACCGTAATCCGGAAACCGATGAAAAAAACGCCTCTTTTGAAAAGAATCCGTGAAAGCCGGGCGGCCAAAGGTCTGGCCCTGCTGAGTGTAACGGAGCTGATCTTACAGTCCATGAACCCGCTGCCCCTGCTGGCACTTACCTCGGGCCCCTCGCAGCCGGAGGTGGAAAGTTTTCAGCCCGTGGGCCTGTCACAAATGGTAGATCCGTTCAGCGGAGACTTTTCGTATAGCATTCCCCTGCTCGATATCGGCGGTTACCCGCTGAACCTGGCTTACCAGTCGGGCGTATCGATGGACCAGGAGGCCAGCTGGGTGGGCCTGGGCTGGAACCT
>JBQVOK010000020.1:0-767 GCA_052437175.1 Flavobacteriales bacterium | reverse complement strand
ACCCAGTGATATATGGGTGTTGCTCAGTCTGCTTGGCATGGCTGACTCGTAGGCCCCAGCCTACCTGCACAACTGCCTGGGCTTTGACAGGGTCTTCCATGTCCTTGTAGGCATACGTGCTCAGCAGCATGTCCACATCTATCAAGGCAGTAAGAGGGGTGCGGGCCTGCAGGCGCAAGCACCCATATACCCATATGCCCCCAGGTGCATCTTACATCATGCTAATTGATCAAGGGCAAGGAGTACCCTGGCCTGGGCTACAAGCGGCTGCGAGACAAGCCACCCAAGGCCCAGCAGCAGCAGCCGCCTGCTGTGGCACAGTAGTGTGTGCCCCCCCGTTTGAGCTGTCATCAGCTCACAATTAGTGCATGTCACAGGGGTCAGGCAATAGTGTAGGTAGTAGACAACCATAACCATGTGTATGCCATGTATAAGCCATGTGCATGCCATGAGCATGGGAACTATACACAGACAAAACACCGCTTTGTAGGGGTCCACACTGAGTGTTCCACTGCAATGAAGGCTCAAGGTTGAGAGCCAAGGTGCTGAGAGGTCTGCATATGGGATGTCCTCTGGGGATGTAGGCCACTCTGGCGCATGTGCCCCTGTGACCCAAGCGGCATTACTTTGAAGCCCTAGGCTTTGGCATTGGCTGCGCTGCCGCAGCGTGCGTCTTCACCTCACCTGGCACCCGGCACCCACAGCGAGGCATTGACCAGCAGTGTGTGGGGCTCCTCTGCAGCGATACTGCATGGAGGGTGCAGCTG
>JBQVOK010000019.1:0-878 GCA_052437175.1 Flavobacteriales bacterium | reverse complement strand
CATCTGTTCCAGCCCTTCCCAGAGGACTTTTATGTGGAACAGGGCCATCTTCTCGTCCCGGTCAAAGATCAGGTCGGACTCATACAGGGCCCAGTCATGCACTTTGCGGAGCGATCCGGCTACTGCCGTAACGCCCAGGGACTCTACCTCTTCTAAAAACCCGGCCGTAGCAGCCGGGAGCCTTACGTTTACATAGGATGCGTTACGTGCATCATCCGTTTTTTCCGCTTTTTTACCCGGATCGGAGCCGGGACCATTCGTGTGTAACATACCGCAACGGTTTAAAAGGTTAGTAAAAAGGGCGGGTCACCGCTACACACTATCGAACCTTCCGGTCACATTAGGTTAGGGACTTTCACCCATTTGCCCGCCCAATAACGCCAAGGAGCACCTAATAAGTTCTTGCGAACCGGAGTAAATAGTTTAATAATGTGTAGCATCCCAAAAATACATAAGTCCCTATACGCCACCAAGCTTTTCGTAAACCCAAAACCCGCGTTGGTAAAAAAGTCCGGAGTCCGGAAGTCCGGAGTCCGGCTGGCGCGTTCATAGTCCGGAGTCTGGAAGTCCATAGTCCGGTTGGCGCGTTCATAGTCCGAAGTCCGGAAGTCCGAAGTCCGGCTGGCGCGATCATAGTCCGGAGTCCGAAAGTCCGCGCGAAGCGGGTTAATAGTCCGAAGTATAGCGTCCGGGAGTCCGCACCTTTCGGGTTTATAGTGAAGCGTATAGAGTTCTCAAGTCTATAACCGCGTCAGCCTGTAACTGCGTCAGCCTACAACTGCGTCAGCCTACAACTGCGTTAGCCTACAACTGCGTTAGCCTACAACTGCGTTAGCCTACAACTGCGTTAGCCTACAACTGCGTTAGCCTACAACTGC
>JBQVOK010000018.1:0-1204 GCA_052437175.1 Flavobacteriales bacterium | reverse complement strand
CTGTCAGCTTCCCTGAAATCGGGTCCATTTAGAATGCGATAAAAGTCGTAATTTTAAATGTTGAATAGTCATGAAAAAGTCAAGATTCAGTGAAAGCCAGATCGTATCGATCTTAAAACGTCAGGAAGCCGGCGTTCCGGTAAAGGATATCTGTCGAGAAGCGGGTATCAGCGACCAGACCTTTTACCGCTGGAAGGCGCAGTATGGAGGTATGGATGCCTCTCAGCTCAAACGGGTCAAGGAGCTGGAAGAAGAGAACAGTCGGCTTAAACGTATGTATGCAGAATTGAGTATGATCAACGATGCCTTAAAGGATGTGATCGAAAAAAAGCTGTAAAGCCTGACCATAAAAGAGCAATTGCCCATCAGCTTATTAAGGAATATGGGCTTAGTATGCGTCAGGCTTGTGTACAGGCTGGTTTATCCCGTTCAGGGCTTCATCGCAGGCAGCATCCCTCTTCTACAGACCTGGAAATAGCACAGGCCTTGCGTGCTTTAGTGGACAAACATCCTTCGATCGGGTTCTGGATGTGTTATCACCGCTTGCGCCGTCAGGGCCATCCCTGGAACCACAAACGGGTGTATCGGGTGTATACATCTTTAAAATTAAATATCCGCAGACGATCCAAAAAACGTTTACCAACCCGTATTAAACAGCATCTGTTCAGGCCAGAGGCGGCCAACCAGGTGTGGAGTGTAGACTTTATGCATGATACTCTTTGGGACGGACGCAGCTTTCGTATGCTCAATATCATGGATGATTATAACCGTCAGATCCTGGCGATGGAGGCCGATACCTCACTGCCGGTATTACGCCTGATCCGGGTGCTGGAGCGCCTGAAAGAAGTGCATGGACTTCCGTTGAGTATACGGGTGGATAACGGCCCGGAATTTATCAGTCAGAAGCTGGATATGTGGTGTAAAGAACATCATGTGCAACTGGTTTTTATACAACCGGGTAAGCCTACGCAGAATGCGTATGTGGAGCGATTGAACGGTACGGTCCGCAGGGAGCTTCTCAATGCCTACATCTTTACCAGTCTACAGGAAGTACGATACAAAGCGGAGGAATTTATGATGGACTATAACCGGAATCGTCCGCACAGCGCTTTAAATTATCAAACCCCTTTGCAAGTTCTTTTAAAATGAAATCTATCTTTGATACTCACATTTTAAGTGGTACTCAATACGGGGAAGCTGACAC
>JBQVOK010000017.1:0-4553 GCA_052437175.1 Flavobacteriales bacterium | reverse complement strand
GATACACCGCTGTACATACTGTCGTTACTGCTAAAGTAAAATACATGGTCTCCCGAACTCGTGAAGGTCTGTGTAGTCAGCCCCTGCACGTTACCCGCGATCCGGGCAGAATCGCAACCGTTCATATCTACCCCGAAACGTACCCGGTACTGCTTACCGATGGCCGTAGGCGTGATCAGCTTGAACAGTGTGTTATCCTGCTGGTCCAGGTGCATATAGCCTCCGCTCACCGTCGGGTTAAAGAAGCCGTCCAGGTAGTACCAGTCTGCCACCGGCGCACTGAAGTAGTCTGCAAAGACCAGGGTAAACAACGTGTCTCTATCGTAGGTACAGTTTGGACTGTTGTACTTCCGCTCCTCCATCAGCATACCAAACGGATAGTAATCGTAGCGGTTTTTCACCTCGGCTGTATAATATTCCGGGAAGGGCACATTGTCTTCCAGGCCGCAGTGCAGTTCCTTGCGGTCGGTAAGTACCACATGCACATTGCCCAGGTGGTCGCTCAATTCATATCTTTTATCGCCACGGTGCACCGATTGTATCGTTTCTGTTACAGGAGTGAAGGTAAGTTTTTTATTCCTTTCCCACAAACCCAAGCGACTGCTGCCATACAGCATATTCTGCTTCAGCACAATAGTATCAGAGCCTTCGCGCATGGCGTATACCGCCAACACATTGCCCTGTGCGTCCAGCACATAGTTCTCCCAGCTGAACAGATCGGCCTGGGGCTGAAGTAATTTGAATATACGCTGCCCTGCCGGGTTATAGTCAAAATACAGGTCCGGGCGGCTGCCGCCGCTGCGTATTACATTCGCCACCTTGCCGTACACGTTCCAGCCGATGTTCCCGATCTCTTCCTTTACATCCCGGGTCAGGTTCCCGATGGCATCGTACCCGTAATTGCCGGGATCCGTATCGTCGATATCGTAATTCACCACCCCGTCCGCAATCGCATCGCTCACATGGTCCAGGCGGTTGGTACCGGCCGTGTACCCGTAACTCAACCGGTCGAACTGTATCCCCGCCTTATCGTAGCGGTGCAACTCCTGTATATTCCCGTTCGCATCGTAATTGTACAGCGTACGGAACATATCCGTCAGCGGTGCCGAAGGATTCCAGTCTGTTATGGAGGCCGCCACCGCATTCTGTATATAGCTGCGGCTGCTGCCGATGCGGTTCAGCTGGTCGTACCCGAATACCTGCAGCAGGGGCTCACTGGTACTGCCGGTACGCAGCGTATTATTCATGGCCCGTATATTGCCGTTAAACAGGTCATACCCGCCGTAATACGCACCGGGTATCTGTAGCAGAAAGTTCTGTGTGCCCGAAATACTGCCGTAATCCCCCTGGAAATAGTGCAGGGAGAGCCCGTATTCATCGCGGGCCACGTACTGGTAAATGCCCCCGGTCTTTCCGTCCTGGGAGGGATCTTTCTCCGGGTCCAGCTGAACTAAAATGTATCGTTTTACACAACATAGCAAAAAACGATGCGTGGGCAAACGCCTTTTTTCATTCAAGCCGGTAAACGCGCTTTCCGCTCATAGTATCGTCTCGCCTGCAGCGAAGACGATAGCTATCCGCTGCAATCGCGCACGGGGCAAACCCCTTTTTTCAATATATCCTCTTAGAGTACGTTTCATCAAAGAACATTCTGCTTAAAAAGCACTATAAATATAATAAAATCAATGTGGTCCGAAACGTCACCTGGGGTGTTTTGATTACCCGTTTGGGGACATTACCGGATATTACCCCCATTACCGACAGCAATACATTGTCATGGGATAGCCTCATAATAAGGATGCCCTTCATTCAGACGTTTTTGCACCTGTATACTGTCATTCCAATAAAGTTTCACATAACTTTTACCCTTATTTAATGGGTGTAAATCAACATTCATACAAGTAGACGAAAATTCTTTCACTATCTGATCCTCATAAATAAAGATATACTGTTTATGGTCATCTTGTATTACAGTGTTATAATCAAGCCCTATATACTCTTTTACTTCTTCTGGGAAACTTGGCCCAGAAACGATATACAAATCAGACCATTTGAAATCTGTTACATCTCTCAACGGAATAACATAAACAGAATCTGTTTCCTCGCAGATTTGCATAATTTTCTTTTCCATCGGCACACATTGAGCGCCACATGCTAAAAAGGAAAGGATACCTACTACAATAATGCTAATTATTGTCATTTGCCATTGTTTGCCTATCAGCTTCATTAAATCCATTTTCATCTAAAGTGTTTAAACGTTCTATTGCTGTATTAAATTGTGTTTCTGTTATTTTTTGTCTTGAAATTGAAATTGTTCTATCAGCAGTGGTACTTGTAACCCAAAGGCCTTCATCTCTCTGCACCCTAAGCATCTCTCTTGCGATATCCACCTGAGTGACATCTTCTCCGAACCCAGCTCCTATATTACGTCCTACAATATTATTTAAAAAATCTACAATTTCGTCTGCTACCATCCTGTCTTGTACCAAAGGTTGAGTAAAGTCAATTACCGCTGATTCTGTTACACCAATCCCTTCGTGTGCATCCCCAATACGAGATGCTATTCTTTCATCAAATTCTGCTGTTATTGCTGCTGACCATAATGCATGACGAAATGCATTTCTTTCTGAACCTATATCTGTCGTCATATTATTATCCTCAGCAACATGTCTAGCGATCCTTCCACTTACACTTGATATATTAACCCCGCCTCTTTCTACACTACCCACTGTACTTGATGCAATAGGATGTAAAAAGAATACTGATGATGTAGCATCTGCTCTCATTACTTCTGTTGCAGCGGTAGTTCTTGTTATATTGATTAATCCAAATCCAGTCGTTACGATCATACGCTCCAATCCTTCTAAATCGATTGCCCTAATAACATCATTTTCAGCGAATGCATAAGAACTGTTCCAAGGATAGTCCTTAAATAGTGGGTCAACAGACAAGAACCTGGCTATACGACTGTCATACACCCTAAATCCATAGTCGTAAAATGTCCCTTCCACGCCGTATATCTCATCCGTCTTCTCTTTTCCATTGAAGCCATACAGGTACTTCTCCGCCACCCCGCAGTTCACCGTGGTCAGCTGCGAGTTGTACGTGATCTTTACATTATCTGCCAGGAACTGTCCTTTGTTCAGACCCGCTCCCGTGTAAATGATCTCGATCGTGTAGTCTCCCGTATAATCCGCTGTATAGTTGAACGAACCGCTTTGCATGGCGGAAGTCAGCGTAAGCGTACCCGAAGCCATGACAGTGGTGCCCCACTTCAGGCGTACCTGCACCGTTCTGCCGATCGTACTTGTATACCCGCTCGGTGCAGCGCCCTGTAACTGGTAACTCAGTGTATACGTTACCCCCTTCACCAGGCTGTGGCCTGACTTCTGTGTGCCCCAGTTCGAGGCCACCAGGCTGCTGTTGCGGTCAACCGTGAGTGCCGAACCACTGGAACCTACCGTTACATTGGTTCCGTACATGATAAAATCATGCGTCAGCCAGGTAAAGGTATAGTTATACGGCGTCTTCGTAGTGGCACTGCTGCTGGTCGTACACTCCGGCTTCTGTCCCTTGCGCTCTTCCATCAGCATACCAAACGGGTAATAATCATACGTATTGATGATCTCCGGCTCGTACGCACTGAACACATTGCTTACGCACTCCGTCTTCTTACGGTCAGTTACCACCACATGCACATTGCCCAGGTGATCGCTCAGTTCGTATCGTTTCTCTCCTCGTGTCACACGTACAGGTGTTGGCGTCTGTGCTACAAAGCTAAGTTTTTTGTCACGCCTGTGCAAGCCGATACGGCTGCTGCAGAAGACTTTGATGCATATACTTTTTATGCGTGGGCAAGCGCTTTTTTTCAATTACACCGTGGGCGCGCTTTTCGCTATAGTCCTCTCTCGCTGTAAGCGAGATGTGGGCTATATGCTGCAATCGCGCACGGAGCAAAGGTCTTTTTTCAATTATTCCTCTTGCATCGCGTTTTATCAAAGAACGTTTGGGTTTAACAGAGTAAACATTACCCTCGTGGACAATGCAGACCATTACAATGAACAATCAATCATTCTACTCATCTTTATGATTGTCTGTTCATTCCGATGATTTTGCCGTAAATAATCCCTTATAATATAAATAGGGATTAGATATTTTTTATCGAAATAATATTTTCTGACATCAAGAAAAGCCTCATAAGGCTTTACATGCGTATATCTAATACTTGTAGAATCTTTAGCTGTAAATGTTACTTCATAACAACTAAATGTGTATAGTCCTATTTTAAGCGATGTGTCTGCATTTGTGACTTGGGTAATATAACTTGAATTATTACTGATTTCTGATAAGGGCAGAACCGCTATTTCATAAACAGGATTATTCGATATAAACATTTCTTTGCCATTTAAATAGAATAAGGGTCTAACATTCTTCTTATAAACATATATACCACTCATATCTCTTAGCGTGGATCTTCTGTCAGCTTCCCTGAAATCGGGTCCATTTAGAATGCGATAAAAGTCGTAATTTTAAATGTTGAATAGTCATGAAAA
>JBQVOK010000016.1:0-6659 GCA_052437175.1 Flavobacteriales bacterium | reverse complement strand
AAGGTCTGCGCTCTTGTCCCGGAAATTAGCCGTGTTGGCCGCTATGGCCGTGTAGTTGGGGTCCGTTACACTGCCCAAAAGCACCGAACCTCCCGGGTACGTGTTCAGCACATAGTCCGACGTAATGCTCGGTATGTTCGGCTGGGCATAGCTGCGGCTCATCAAACCTATCAGCAGGAATAAAACGGAGTATATCGATAAATGTATTTTTCTCATCAGCTGCGTTGTTGTATCCGTTGATCTTTTAATGAATCTGTTCTGCATGATCAACGTTTAAAAGTGGTACCACGGGTTTCTTTTACAGTGAGCACACCGCGTTCGCTTTCCTTACGTACACGTACCGGTTTGCCCTCCAGGTCGTAATCGTAGAAGGTGGCAAAGTTGTTCTCGTCCATTTCGGCGGTAAAGCGGAAGCTGGTACGGTCGTACACATAGCTCTTCATATTGGCATCGAACGGATGGATGCGTATATCATCGAAGTAGGTCTGCTGTCCGCCCGGCTTCAGGATGAGCGAAAGATTGCCGCTTGAACTTGCCGGTATAATGAATTCATACTCGTACTTCTGCCAGCGTTCCACCAGGTCGGTCTTTTTCAGCGAACCGGCCACCAGCAGAGAGGAAGCTCCGATCCGCACATCCGCGCTGATATTCGTATAGTCGTACGTACTGTTGGTGTACGGACCGCGTGCCCAGAACGAAAGAATGAATTTCTTCGCAGCAGCTCCTGAATTGGGCGAAAAACCTGTGATCAGGTCATTGGCATTGAGTACGTAGGGCACTTCAACGCTTTGCTGTGCACCGGGCACCGCGCTCAGCGGGAAGTTTTTCGTATAATCGGCCGTGAGCACCATAGAGTATTTACCGGTATGTGCATAGGCAGAACTTATGCGTACCAGGGCGTCTGCGATCCAGGAATGCGGTCTGTAGCATTTGTTGTTAAAGGCATCGTTGTAGTAATCCTCGAAACCGTCGTACGCAATCTCTTTATTGCGGGTATTGGCGCCAACAGCGGTAGACAGCATGTTCTTAAAGCCATATACGGCTGCCGAGAAATTATTCAGGGGATCTTTACTTTCCAGGTCAAATCCGTATGGACTGAAGATCGTAGCTTCGGCCGTCCAGTTCCAGTTCTCGTACTGGGTATTGTTCACCAGGCTGTTTTTGATCCAGGACGAACCGCTGTTTATCCAGTATGATTTATAGTTAGGCAGGTAACCGTCGCGGCGCAGGTTCTCCGCAGCAGCCACATCGCTGTTGTTGCGGCTACCCTGGAACACCCAGTTCCGGTTCGGACGCCAGTTGCCCAGGATATTGGCAATGTACGGGTTCAGTGCCTGGCCGGTATTCATACAGGTATACTTGGTTATGTACTCTATTATCGTTTCGCTGCTCATGCCAAAACAGTGGTCCAGGATGATGAAGGTCCGCGTTCCGCCCCCGATCATATCGGCACTGATCAGGTGACAGGCCACCGGCCCCGTATAGACCGGCGCGCCGGGAATGGAGATATGCTGGGTGGCGATAATACTGTTGAAATGGTCGATCTGCCACCAGTCATTGTTATCGAAGACTGAATAATCGTCCACGCAGAACATCTGCAGCTTGAAGCAGTTGGTACAGGCATCTCCCGAGAAGTCGAACGATAATACAGAGTTCGTGGTAGTCAACGGATAACCGTATGCCTGCAATGGATAATAAATAGGCGGATAAGCGGTTGCCGCGTTATCGAAGATGGAAAGGCCCGTATACACCGTGCTGCTGCAGTTGAAAAGGACGGGCGTGTACATTCCGTAGGTACCGAAAGTAAGACTTACCGATCCGTTCCAGCCGGCATGTCCGAGCGGGGGAACAGGAGCCGCACCTAAGAAATGGTTCGCATACATGGTATTCAGCAGCGCTATAAAATCATCTGCCTCCTGGTTCTGGGTTACCGTTACTACGGTCTCCGATTTTATACCGGGGACAGCGTAATCCGTCTGCCACTGCTCTTTAAATTCGGAAGCCGATGTATTCAGCACCCGCAGACTGTTATCGGAGGTAAGTTTCCAGGTGCCGCTCACGTTTTTCAGCGGGTTCAGCATGCTGGTATAACTACCGATCGGGGTCTGCTGCTGGTTACGGTGTCCGGAGCGTACCACCTTAAATTCCAGCGCAGAAGGATAACTGCTGTTGAATACCGCTTTTGCACCGGCATAATCGATGAGGTAATGCTTGTTGTCTGACTGGTCGTAAGCGACCCAATACCGGTACGCATTGGAGTTCACAGGGTTTGACGAAGGCACAAAGGAACCGCCCCGGTTCAGCATTACCTCGTCACCCGGACGCAGGTAAGCCATCAGTGCGGGTTTCACTTCTGCAGTAACGCGGTCAAAACGGGTATTGTCAGACGTATTGCTGGTACCAAAGGTAAAGCCGATGTTCTTTCCGGCCTGTGCCATACCCGAGTATGCCCAGTGGGCCGGCAGATCGGTCTTGTAATACTTGTCTTTGTATTCATTGGTCATTTCCTGCAGGATCACGTTCCCCGTCTGTTTGTCCAGGGCCAGGGTGCGGGTTTCCAGCAGGGCGCCCTTGTCGTAGGACACCAGTTTTTCTTCCAGTCCGTAGCGCTGCACCACCTTGGTGGTAACAATACTGCGGAAACGCGTATGCGTGCGCTTAAAGCCGGGGAACAGCGAGAACGAGAACGTAGGTATCGGCCCCAGCTGTGCATAGCCGATGTTAAAGGCCAGGCTGCCGTTATAGCCCTGGGTGCTCTGTTCGCGCACGTCTACCACCATATCGTATTCCACGCCTACTTCCTCATTGGTCTGTACGCTGTTGGAGGCGATCACCGGGAAGGTATTCGCGATCCTTCCGTTTGCATCGGTCTTATAGTAGTGTTCGGTATACGCAAAGGGCTCGGTGGCGCCTTCGGCGTACTGACTTTCACGGCGCGATTTGCCATGCATATCGTTCAGTTCGATCGTGTATCCCTGGCTGGCCGTCATGTAGTTCCAGCTGTTGAAAGAAAGCAGGCTTACGATCGGGTTCGATCTTTTGGGCACGGCATCGATGTGTGTATGTTTTACCAGCACCGGAAAGTCTTTGGCGGTGTAGAACTCATGCACCATTTTACCGGTGCTTTTACTCGTTACCCCGGCATCGTACACAATATCTTTCACTTCAACATGCGAGTAGCCCACGCCGGGCGAAGGGAAGAAACTTTCGCCGAAGGGTTCCTCCACGTAAAAGCGCTCTTCCATTACCAGTTTCAGTTTGGGTTCATTGTTATATACCGGTATTTTGAAGGGATTTTCGTCTGCACCCATAGCCGGTTCGTACTGGGCCACACCCGAAGAACGTCCGTCGGGCAGGGAATAGCTGTATTCCTGGCCATAGGTACGCGAGGCTTCATTGGGCACCATCTGCGTCCAGCCGTCGTTGATCTCTATCTTTTTTACGCGGTAACCACCACCGTATTTACGACCGTCCGGGTCGAACAGGCGTACCCAGGAATGTTCCGTGTCGATGGTACTCGCGTAGCCTTCCAGCATCATACGGCGGTTCACCCCGGTAAGCATTTCAAACAGGTTCTTCATTACACTGGCAGAGGCCAGGGTCTTGATCACCTGCTCGGCCCCGCTGTCGTCGAACTGGGGCTGATTGTAGGCGTATTCCGGTGTATTCATCCGGGAGAAAGACCAGCCCGCAAAGGCAAAGGGACTGGAATTCGGGCCCGTGGGCGTAGGCTGTATATTTTTGATCTTTACGTAAGCCGTAGTGGCATCGGTCATGCCATAATTTGAACTGCTGCCATAGTCGATCTCTGCATAACCGGATACGTATTCGTACTTGGGATCATTGGGCTTGTTCACATTCATCAGGAAGCGGAAATACAGGTAGCGCAGCGGTCCGTAGGTATTACCCGGCGACTGTTCTTCCTTCAGGTATTTTTTCATAAAATCGGCAGAGGAAAGCATGGCGCCTGCATCCGGCACTTTCAGGATAAGGTACTCGTTTACCTGGCTGCCCATATTACTGAACACCTTGTTGCTTACCGCACCTCCCGGCGACGATGCAAACCCTTTTACAATGTACATATTACAGGCCCGTCGGTCCTGTACATAGGCATAATCGTCACTTTCGTAGGTAACGCTTATCTTTCCGCCCGAAGGCAGTTCGATCTGTTTCATAGACCAGGCAGCGGCACTTTCTGCCTGTTTGGCGGCGTGCTGCAGCGCATAGGGAAAATCGCCGTTGGCCATACCTGCCGGGTTATCCGAAGGTTTTTTAAGTATACCCCAGCGGTCGGTATTGCCATGTACATACGAAAAGGGCTGGCCACTTCCGTCGGTAGTGTTGTACGTAAATACATACGGACTGTATTCACCGGCATTGGAATTTTCGTAGGTAAAGAACACGCGTTCCAGGGTAAGTTTGCCTTTGTTGCCGTCCGTGGAGTTCGGCGTTCCCGGGCACAGGTTGTAATTATAGCGGAAGTTGATCTTTTTTACCGGCGGGGTATTGATGTCTCCTTCGATGGAAACGTGCGAAATGCTTTTGATCAGTTTTAGTCTTTTCGAGGTCTGGATATTCCCGTGTTCGTCCACACCGCAGGCATCCTGGCGGTCTTCCAGTTCAAAAAGAGCCTTATGGGTCTTGGATTCGATGGAGTGGCAGTACCACACGTCTTTGGTACCGAACACCACATTGGCCTTATCGTCGGTGGGATTGGTACGCAGCCCTTCCATATAACCTGCTTTATTGGGCGAGGACGTGGTAGGCGTACGCCAGCCGTAGTCTTTTACGTCGGGCTGCAGGTAACCGTTGGCGTCGCGGCTTCCGTAGCTGAATTTTACATAGGTACCAAAATCGTCCTGCGTGGGGCCGTCGCCCTTCAGGTCGGAATAATCCGGTGAGAGAATTTCCGTAAGCATCCAGCTGTGTACATAAGCAGGTGTTTCGGTCTCCTGGAAAAAGTTGTCGATCCCCTTATCGTTGCTCGTTGAAGAAGCGGTGGAGTTGTAATTTACGATCCCCTGCCCGTTCTCGGCCGAGCCGTTGGCAAAACCGGAGGAGGGATTGGCGCGTGTGCCGCCCACGGCAAAGGAACGCTCCACCTTGCGGGTGTTGTAGGCCGCTAATCCGAATACATAGCGCATCCCTTCCGGGGTAACTACAATGATCATGGCAATATGGTGCTTTTTTGCGTGGGGAGACAGGTCTTTGGCAAGGTGCGGAAAAGCATCTTTTACTTCGGCCGTTGTCAGAAAATACACGGCCGTATTGCGGTTCTGGCGTTTATCGCGCTGGTTGGTACTGATGCCCGACACCGAAGCGTTGGATTCATTGGTAAAGCTGTTCACGGCCTTTACTTTGGGCAGACCGAAATTGTGATCGAGCTTATAGCGCAGTGCCTGTGTACCTTTTATGGTATTGCTGAGGAATGTCGGGTCCTGCTCGGGGATCTTCTCCCCTGTCATCCGCAGGAAATAGCCTTCTTTAATATCGTTTTTAGCGCTGCCGCGGAAAGGCAGTACGCCGATGGCCTGGTTATCGTCGCGCCAGGCACCCGAGGTAGACTGTACCACGTTCAGGCTGGCGTCGATACCTACGTCCACGATCTGGCCCGCACCGATCTCTACGCCCAGTGAACCTGAGGTACTGGGACTCATCTGTTTGTTATTGTATACATAACCCACATCGTTGCGGAAGGCCCGGAAAGTGCCTCCCAGCCCCTGGGCCGAGATAGAGAACATATCGTAGGAATAGGAAGTAAGCGGCAGATGCTTGTGGTGCTTGGAGAAGTTGCCGTCTTTTTCACGGTTAAAATCCAGCAGGGCATTGTCGTTGTTGTTGGCTTTTTCGGCATACATATAACCGAAAGCCGGCGCCGAATATGTGTTTGAAGTGAGTTTCTGTACACTTCCGTAGCCGGAGATATCTGCCCCGAAATCGGAGTGAATGACACCCGCACCCAGTTTTACATGGCCGGAAAAGGAATAGGTCTCCATAGCGTGCTCAATGGACGGCGTAAAGGTATACGGCCCGATATCGATGCTGGAACTGTTGTTGATACCGATCTTCGATTTGGTAATACGTTCCTTTTCTTTGTGCTTTGTTTTAGATTCCTTTTTATTGGTAACACCACCCTTGATACCTATTTCCGTAAGCCCCTTACGGGAGTTGATGCTGGCCCCGAAACCAATGGAACCACCGCCTTCTGCCCCTTTTTTGCTTTTGTAAAAGCGACGGCTGAAACTGATGTCCGGCGATATCTGCAAACCATCTTTACCGCTGCTCAGGTTCAGGCTGCCGGTCATCGGGTAATCTGCACCGTTCGAAAGCCCGAGGCCCATATTGGTAGTGATGCTTACGCCTTCGTAGTTATTATACTCGATACCCAGTCCCACGGAAAGGGAGCCTTCGGGTTGTGAGCCTGAAGCCGGTTTTTTGATCTCTTTACCGAAAAGTTCAAAGTCGAGCCCTACATTGATGCCAAAGGTCTTATTCGGCTTCATATTAATGCGTTCCACTACGGATTCGCCCTTAAAGTCGTCGGGCAGTCCGCGCAGATCGCGGGTAATGGCGCCTGTGTGCAGGTTCCAGCCCAGGCCCACCCAGCTGGCCTCCTGGTCCATCGATACGCCCGACTGGTAAGCCAGGTTCAGCGGGTA
>JBQVOK010000015.1:0-9793 GCA_052437175.1 Flavobacteriales bacterium | reverse complement strand
AGGGCATGGTTGAACATACCCAGGTCCAGGGCATAGGTACGCAGCAGGTAATGGTTCGGGAAACTGAGCAGTGCAAAGAGCACGGCAAACAGCAGCACAATGGAAAGGGGCAGTGCATATTTCTTGTCCGGGAACATCGTCCCAAACTTAAACAGAAAAAGTGAGCAGCGTATGCTTTTAACGCAGCAGGTTGATATGTCCGAGCAGTTCCTGCTGCCTGCCGCTGGCGGGTGTGTAGAGTATCCTGTATACGTAGGTGCCTTGTGGCAGCGGATTGCCGGAGTAGTTCCGGAAACTGCCGTTCCAGCCTTCGTAAATGTTTTCCGACTCAAATACTATTTCGCCCCAACGGTTAAAAATTTGCAGACGGTAATGACTTATATGACTGATCACAGGCTTCCACTCGTCATTTGTACCATCGTGCCGTCCGGGTGTAAAAGAAGTAGGTATATAGATCATGGTATAGGGCAATACCATAATTTCCCGGCTCAGGGTATCGGCGCAGGGGCCGTTCACGGCGATCTGGGTAATGCTGTAATTGCCTTCCTGTGTAAACGTATATACGAAATCCGGTATATGGTACTGATCTCCGGTGCTGATGATGTACTGCAGGCTCAGGGCATCTGTGGAAAGATCGCTGATCTGTACCGAAGGGTCGCTCAGGCTGATCTCCGCAGGCATGTCGAACCCGGCCAGCGGTTGTGGCAGCAGGTCCAGGGAAAGAATAATGAGACTGTCGCAACCGTATATACTGCTGAGCGGTATAAGGTGTTGTCCGCTCTGTGTGTAGTTTTGTCCGAGAAACGGGAACGAGCTGCCTGAACAGATGCTGACCGGCAGGGTGCTCTGGTATACGGGATGTACACGCAGCGTGTGAAAGGCCGTGTCGGAGATACAACCGTTAACGCTTACACTGAGTGCGTATGTTCCTGAATGTGCCGTATCTGCATCGGGGATGAGCAGGTCTTCGCTGTTGCCTGCGGGCGCAGGATTTCCCCAGAAGTACGAGGCCCCGGGTATAGAAGGGGCGTCCATGCGTATCGTGTCTCCCGCACAGTAGTCGGAAGCGGCGCTGATCTGGGGTAAAGGGGGGACAGAAAACACCGTAAGTGTAAGCGAATCCGTGGCTACGCAGCCGTTGGTATCGGTGCCGGTGACCACATATACCGAACTGAAGGACGGAACAAAACCAAGGCCGTCATTCACGCCGTTATTCCAGGTGTAGGTCAGGGCTCCGGAGCCTGACAACGATATGCTGTCCCCTGCACATAAAGCCTGGTCCGGCCCGGCGTCCACAGCGGGCAGTGGGTTAACGCCGAGCAGTACAGAATCGGTATTTACACAGCTGTTCGTATCCGTGCCTGTGAGTATGTACAGGGACCCGCCGGCAGGAACAAAGGGAACGCCGTCCGTTATCCCGTTATTCCAACTGTACGAAAGTGCGCCCGAACCGCTGAACGTGACGCTATCCCCGGCACATACGGTCTGGTCGGGGCCTGCACTCACCGGTGGCAGCAGCAAGACGGTCAGCAGCAGGGAATCCCGGCTGCGGCAGCCGTTGCTGTCTGTGCCTGTTACGCTGTAAACGGCTGTTACAGGTGGTATAAAGGCCTGGTTATCGCTGATGCCGTTATTCCAGTTGTAGAAAGATGCGCCGTTTGCGGCGAGCAATGCTGTGTCACCGGCACAGAGACTGATGTCCGGCCCGGCATCGACAGGCGGAAGATCGTGTACGGTTACGGTACGCAGCACACTGTCCGTGCAGCCGAAAATACTTTGTCCGCTGAGCTGATAGGTATATATGCCCGGAGGCGGTGAAATGTAAGACCCGTTAAGGACATTGTTGCTCCATTGGTAGGTTGCGGCCCCGGAACCGATCATCAGCAGGGAATCGTTCCGGCAGATGGCGGTATCGCTCCCGGCATTTACAGGTGGCAAGGGATGCACGGTAATGTAATGCGTAACAGAATCGGAACAGCCGTAAATATCGCGTATCTTCAGTTTTACGGGGTAAATTCCCGCCGTATTGTATACATGGGAAAAACGCACGGAATCCTGGTACTGGGTGCCGTCTCCCATATCCCAGAGCAACTGGTCGTAAATGTTTTGGGTGCTGGAATCACAGAAAATGTTAAAGTGCACGGCCTCCCCTGGACACACCGAATCATTCTGAATAAAATACTGGGCCAGCACTTCGTAGGTAAAGTTGGAATACGTAACGCGGGACTGGGAATTGTTGTAAAAACCGAAGCGCCCGGCATCGAAGCAGCCCTGCTGGTTTACGAGGGTATCCCCGTTAATGGTGACCACGATCAGGGACGAGGTATACAGACAGGTGAAATTGTAAACGGTATTGTAGGCCCAGCCGGGAAAGACATTGTCGCAGGTGTGCGTGATCAGCTGGGAAGGTGCGGTGGCCGTGTAATTTACCAGGTTGATCTGTCCGCCGGTACCGTTCACCGTTCCAAAAAAATTATCGCAGGGCGTATTGGTACCTCCGAAAATGTCCCTTTTCTGGGCCAGCAGCATAAAATCCCAGGCATTATTGCCGTTCAGCGGGGTCTTGTAACCCACTACAAAGCCGATAAAATCGTCGTCTCCGTCGTTGGCCACACTGTATTGCCCCGAAAAGCGTACATTGATAAATTCCTGGTCGCTCACAAAAAAACTGGCCGGGGAGTTTACGCTCTGGTATACCGAAAGCCCGGAGGGATCAACGGTCCAGTTACTTGTACCATCGCCTTCACGGTGCCAGGTATGCAGGTCCATCCACTGGCCGCATTGACTGAACATGGTGTGAGAGCAGGACAAAAATGCCGTGAGGAGGCATAGCGGGACTAAAATATTTTTCATAGGCAGGTCACCCCGGGATTACACATACAGGAACATTTGCCGCGGATGGTGTGATTCTGCGGTTGTGCAGAGAAATAAAGAGGATGAAGAGGGAATGGCCGCCGGGAAACAGGGTAAGGCGTCCTATTTCCAAATATAGAATAAAACGCTGGAAAAAGCAACTAAGAAAGTCTGTTTTAATGCGGTGGTAAACTTAAGGGAAAGAAAAAAGCAGGCCTTGCGACCTGCTTTCCTGTTATCGTAGAAGATTAATGTGTCCGAGTAGTTCCTGTTCATCCCCCTGGTACTTGCGGTAACGTATTTTGTACACATACGTTCCCTGTTGTACGGGTTTGTCGGGCATATTCCTGAAATTACCGTTCCAGCCTTTGTACACGTCGTCCGATTCAAAGATGAGTTCTCCCCAGCGGTCAAAGATCAGCAGGGTATAGGAGCCCGTATAACTGATAACGGGTTTCCATTCGTCGTTGATGCCGTCGCCGTCCGGTGTAAAGGAATTCGGTATGTAGGCCATCGATACCGGTGTAACGGTAATGGTCTGTGTAAGCGAATCTACACAGGCGCCGTTAGTCACCACCTGGGTTACGCTGTAATCGCCGGCACTCATGAACGTATACACAATATCGGGTGTATTATATACATCGCCGGTACTGATGTAGTACTGCACCGTAGTGGCGTTGAAGGAAGCGTCGCTGATCTGTACCGCGGGTTCTTCCACGCTGGTCTGTGCGGGCATGTCGAAGCCGGCTACCGGTTGCGGCATCAGGTTGATGTTGAGTGTGATCAGGCTGTCGCATCCCTGGGCCGTAGTGAGACTTACCAGGTATTGTCCGGCATTCTGGTAGGTCACTCCCTGGAAGGTGTAACCCGAGCCCTGGCAGATATTTACCTGTACACTGCGGGCATAAGTGGGGTTTACCACCAGTGTATGCTGAGTGGTAGCCGAAGTGCAACCGCTTACCACTACATATACCGAATAGGTTCCGCTGTGTGCAACATTGGCATTGCTGAAGTTTAGGTCTTCGGTATAGGCGAACAGGGCCGGGTTGCCCCAGTAATAGCTGGCTCCGGGTATGGTGGTGGCGTCCAGCAGAATGTTGTCGCCCGCGCAATAGGCCGCAGCAGCCGTGATCGCCGGTGCCGGCGGAATGGCATTCACGGTCACGGTCACCTGGTCGGTATTCTGGCAGGTATTGGCGTCGGTACCGGTTACCGTATAGGTGAGGGTATTGCCCGGCACAAAGGCCACGCCGTCGGTTACGCCGTTATCCCAGGCATAGGTCAGGGCACCGGAACCGGAAAGGGTTACCGATGTGCCTGCGCATACGGTCTGGTCAGGTCCGGCATCTACGATCGGCAGCGGGTTCACGGTCACGGTTACCTGGTCGGTGTTCTGGCAGGTATTGGCGTCGGTGCCGGTTACCGTATAGGTAGTGGTTACCGTGGGCACAAAAGCCACGCCATTGCTTACGCCGTTATCCCAGCTGAAGGACGTAGCGCCCAGCCCGCTGAGGGTTACCGATGTGCCTGCACATACGGTCTGGTCGGGCCCTGCATTCACCAGGGGCAGCGGGTTTACGGTCACGGTCAGCTGGTCGGTGTTCTGGCAGGTATTGGCGTCCGTTCCGGTAACGGTATAGGTTGTGGTAACGGCCGGTACAAAGGCCGTGCCGTCGCTTACCCCGTTATCCCAGGTGTAAGTAACAGCTCCCGAACCCGAAAGGGTTACCGATGTGCCTGCGCATACGGTCTGGTCGGCACCGGCATTCACAACGGGCAGCGGGTTCACGGTTACGGTTACCTGGTCGGTATTCTGACAGGTATTGGCATCGGTACCGGTCACGGTATAGGTAGTTGTAGTAGTCGGATTGAACGCCACGCCATCCGTCACCCCGTTATCCCAGGTATACGTTACCGCTCCCGAGCCTGAAAGTGTAACGGACGCACCGATACAGATGGTCTGATCGGGCCCGGCATTCACAACGGGCAGGGGATTAACGGTTACGGTCACCTGGTCTGTATTTTGACAGGTATTGGCATCTGTTCCGGTCACCGTATACGTTGTTGTAGTTGTTGGATTGAAGGCCACGCCGTTTGTTACGCCGTTATCCCATGTGTAAGATACGGCTCCCGAACCGCTAAGTGTAACAGAAGCTCCGATACAAATGGTCTGATCGGCCCCTGCATTCACAATAGGCAGGGGATTCACGGTCACGGTTACCTGGTCGGTATTCTGACAGGTATTGGCGTCCGTTCCGGTCACGGTATAGGTAGTCGTAGTGGTTGGATTGAACGCTATGCCGTTTGTTACGCCATTATCCCAGGTGTAGGTCACCGCCCCGGAACCGTTCAGTGTAACGGCTGCACCGATACAGATGGTCTGATCGGGCCCTGCATTCACAATGGGTAGGGGGTTCACGGTTACGGTTACCTGGTCTGTATTTTGGCAGGTATTGGCATCGGTACCGGTCACCGTGTAGGTTGTGGTAATAGTTGGATTGAAGGCCACGCCGTTCGTTACGCCGTTATTCCATGTGTAGGTCACCGCCCCGGAACCGTTCAGTGTTACGGGTGCACCGATACAAATGGTCTGGTCAGCACCGGCATTCACGAGAGGCAGGGGATTTACGGTCACGGTCACCTGGTCGGTGTTCTGGCAGCTGTTGGCGTCCGTTCCGGTTACCGTATACGTAGTTGTTGCGGTTGGATTGAAAGCCACGCCGTTTGTTACGCCGTTATCCCAGGTATACGTTACCGCTCCCGAGCCCGAAAGTGTAACGGCTGCACCGATACAGATGGTCTGGTCGGCCCCGGCATTTACAACGGGCAGCGGGTTTACGGTCACCGTTACCTGGTCTGTATTCTGACAGGTATTGGCGTCCGTTCCGGTCACGGTATAGGTTGTGGTTGTGGTCGGGTTGAATGCTACGCCATCCGTCACCCCATTATCCCAGGTGTAAGATACCGCGCCGGAACCATTCAATGTTACAGATGCACCCACGCAAATGGTCTGGTCAGCTCCCGCAATTACTACCGGCAGCGGGTTTACGTTCACCGTCACCTGGTCGGTATCGTTACAGGTATTAACATCCGTTCCGATTACCGTATACGTTATGGTGGAAGCAGGTACAAAAGCCAGGCCGTCGGTTACGCCGTTGTCCCAGGTGTAGGTGAGCGCTCCGGAACCGTTTAAGGTCACTGAAGTTCCGGCACATACCGTCTGATCAGGTCCCGCGTCCACTACCGGTCTTATGTTCACGGTAATGGTCACCTGGTCGGAGTTCTGGCAGTTATTGGCATCCATACCCGTTACGGTATAGGTAGCCGTGGCCGTGGGTACAAAAGTTACCCCGTCTGTTACGCCGTTGTCCCAGGTGTAGGTCACCGCTCCGGAACCGGAAAGGGTAACGGGAGTTCCCGAACATACGGTCTGGTCCGGGCCTGCATTTACAGGCAGAATGGTGTTTACGGTGATGCTTACCTGGTCACTGCTCTGGCAACCGTTCGCATCGGTACCGGTTACCGTGTAAGTGGCTGTAGCTGCCGGTGTGAAAGGCACTCCGTTGCTTACTCCATTATCCCAGGCATACGAAACGGCTCCGGATCCTGAAAGGGTGATGGATGAACCATCGCAGATCGCCTGATCGGGTCCTGCATTCACGATCGGCAGGGGATTCACAGTTACGGTTACCTGGTCGGTGTTCTGGCAGGTATTGGCGTCCGTTCCGGTCACAGTGTAGGTTGTGGTCGTAGTCGGATTGAAGGCCACGCCGTTTGTTACGCCGTTATCCCAGGTATAAGATACGGCTCCGGAGCCCGAAAGTGTAACGGACGCACCGATACAAATGGTCTGATCGGCCCCAGCATTTACGATAGGCAGTGGGTTCACGGTTACGGTTACCTGGTCTGTATTCTGGCAGGTATTGGCATCGGTTCCGGTAACGGTATAGGTTGTGGTCGTGGTAGGATTGAATGCTACACCATCCGTTACGCCGTTATCCCAGGTATAAGATACGGCTCCGGAACCGCTCAGTGTAACGGCTGCACCGATACAAATGGTCTGGTCGGCTCCTGCATTCACAGCGGGCAGCGGGTTTACCGTTACGGTTACCTGGTCGGTGTTCTGACAGCTGTTGGCATCCGTTCCGGTCACGGTGTAGGTTGTGGTCGTTGTCGGATTGAAGGCTACACCATTCGTTACGCCGTTATCCCAGGCGTAGGTAACAGCCCCGGAACCGTTCAGGGTTACCGAAGCGCCCACACAAATGGTCTGATCGGGCCCTGCATCCACAACGGGCAGTGGGTTTACGGTCACGGTTACCTGGTCGGTATTCTGACAGCTGTTGGCATCTGTGCCGGTTACGGTATAGGTTGTGGTGGTTGTCGGATTGAAAGCTAGACCATCCGTTACGCCATTGTCCCAGGTGTAGGTAACAGCCCCGGAACCATTCAGTGTAACAGCAGCACCGATACAAATGGTCTGGTCGGCACCGGCATTTACGATCGGCAGCGGGTTTACGGTCACCGTCACCTGGTCAGTGTTCTGACAGCTGTTGGCATCCGTTCCGGTTACCGTATATGTAGTTGTTGCGGTTGGATTGAAAGCCACGCCGTTTGTTACGCCGTTATCCCATGTGTAATATACGGCTCCCGAGCCCGAAAGTGTAACGGACGCACCGATACAAATGGTCTGATCGGCTCCTGCATTCACGATCGGCAGCGGGTTTACGGTCACCGTTACCTGGTCGGTATTCTGGCAGGTATTGGCGTCGGTTCCGGTAACGGTGTACGTTGTTGTAGTTGTTGGATTGAAAGCCACGCCATTGGTCACACCATTATCCCAGGTATAGGTTACCGCTCCCGAGCCTGAAAGTGTAACGGACGCACCGATACAAATGGTCTGATCGACCCCTGCATTCACAACGGGCAGTGGGTTTACGGTCACGGTTACCTGGTCGGTATTCTGACAGCTGTTGGCATCTGTGCCGGTTACGGTATAGGTTGTGGTCGTAGTCGGATTGAAGGCTACGCCATTCGTTACCCCGTTATTCCAGGTGTAAGATACAGCTCCCGAGCCGCTCAGGGTTACAGAAGCGCCGATACAAATGGTCTGATCAGCCCCTGCATTTACAACGGGCAGCGGATTTACGGTTACGGTTACCTGGTCGGTATTCTGACAGTTGTTTGCATCCGTTCCGGTCACCGTATACGTAGTTGTTGTGGTTGGATTGAAAGCCACGCCGTTCGTTACCCCGTTATTCCAGGTATAACTTACGGCCCCCGAACCGCTCAGTGTTACAGCAGCACCGATACAAATGGTCTGATCGGCTCCTGCATTCACAATGGGCAGGGGATTTACGGTCACCGTCACCTGGTCAGTGTTCTGACAGCTGTTGGCATCCGTTCCGGTTACCGTATATGTAGTTGTTGCGGTTGGATTGAAAGCCACGCCGTTTGTTACGCCGTTATCCCAGGCGTAGGTCACCGCCCCGGAACCGTTCAGGGTCACCGAAGCGCCCACACAAATGGTCTGATCGGGCCCGGCATTCACAACGGGCAGCGGGTTTACGGTCACCGTTACCTGGTCTGTATTCTGGCAGGTATTGGCGTCGGTTCCGGTAACGGTATAGGTTGTGGTCGTAGTCGGATTGAAGGCTACGCCATTCGTTACGCCGTTATCCCATGTGTAGGTCACCGCCCCGGAACCGCTCAGTGTCACGGCTGCACTGATGCAAATGGTCTGGTCCGGGCCCGCATTTACATTGGGCAACGGATTTACCACGGCATTCAGGGTGGCAGTGGCGGAGGTACATCCGTTTACAACTACGTAGAGTGAATAGCTGCCGGAGGCTGCCGTAGTGGCCGAGGGAATGGACGGATCTTCCTGTGCGGACGTAAATCCGTTAGGCCCGCTCCAGACATAGGTAGCACCGGCTACCGTGGGTGCGTTAAAGCTGAGCGTGGCCCCGGCACAGACCGGTCCGTTGCTGCTGAAATTCGGCGTAGCCGGGATCGGTTTTATCGTTACGTTCTGTGTAGCCGTAGCGGAAGTACATCCGTTCACTACTACATACAAAGAATAGGTTCCTGAGGCGGCCGTAGTTACAGACGCTATGGACGGGTCTTCCAGCGAAGAACTGAATCCGTTGGGCCCGCTCCATACGTAGGTGGCGCCGGCTACGGTGGGACCGTTCAGGTTAAGGGTAAACCCGGCACAAACGGGCGAATTCGTCGTAAAGTTCGGTGTGGCCGGGATCGGGTTGATGATTACGTTCTGTGTAGCGGTGGCCGAAGTACATCCATTCACGACCACGTACAGGGAATAGGTCCCCGAGGCGGCCGTAGTCACTGAAGTGATGGACGGATCTTCCACCGAAGACGTAAATCCGTTGGGCCCGCTCCATACATAGGTAGCGCCGGCTACGGTGGGACCGTTCAGGTTAAGCGTAAATCCGGCACAAACGGGCGAATTGGTCGTAAAGTTTGGTGCGGCCGGTATCGGGTGTATGGTTACGTTCTGCGTAGCGGTGGCCGAAGTACAGCCGTTCACGACTACGTATAAGGAATAGGTTCCCGATGCGGCGGTTGTTACCGAAGTGATGGACGGATCTTCCAGTGCGGACGTAAATCCGTTGGGCCCGCTCCATACATAGGTAGCGCCGGCTACGGTGGGACCGTTCAGGTTAAGCGTAAATCCGGCACAAACGGGCGAATTGGTTGTAAAGTTTGGTGCGGCCGGTATCGGGTGTATGGTTACGTTCTGCGTAGCGGTGGCCGAAGTACAGCCGTTCACGACTACGTATAAGGAATAGGTTCCCGATGCGGCGGTTGTTACCGAAGTGATGGACGGATCTTCCAGTGCGGACGTAAATCCGTTGGGCCCGCTCCATACATAGGTAGCGCCGGCTACGGTGGGACCGTTCAGGTTAAGCGTAAATCC
>JBQVOK010000014.1:0-28787 GCA_052437175.1 Flavobacteriales bacterium | reverse complement strand
ATACTGCCCATACTGGCCCAGAAGTTCTTTTCCGGAGACCCGGCCATGACGGGCATTACACACCATTATTCCATCGAATTTGTACCCGTACTTTCCATGGCCCTGCTCTGGGCGCTGACAAATATGCATCGATACCGTTACCTGCTGCTTATTCCCAGCCTGCTGCTCAGCACCGCGGGCACCTGGTATGCCATGGAACACAAACTTTTTGTCCATTACGAGGATGCCAATATTAAATTTTACGAAAAGCAGCATTTCCAGAGTCCGCATGCTGATCTTCCTTTTATTCATCAAAAACTATCCGAAATTCCGGCCAAAGCCTCCGTTTCCGCCTCCAGCGAACTAACACCGCATCTGGCCATGCGCCGCGAGATCTATCATTTTCCGGTGGTACGGGATGCAGATTACATTGTAGCCATTTCGGCCCATACCAATTACTACCCGCTTTCGGAGAGCTCATTTTTCCAGTTGACCGGCAAATGGCAGCAGCGCGGGTATAAAGTCATCTGCAATGAAAAAGACCTGCTGATCTTACAGAAAGTCCGCTGATTTTTTCGTATCTTAATACGTTGTATAAATGACAGGATTTTTGGAAAAATGCGCAGCTTACTGGAAGTGAATGACATCGGGCTTTATTGTCCGCAGGCAGACGTATACATTGACCCCTGGCGCCGGGCGGAACGCGCGCTGATCACCCATGCCCACAGCGATCATGCCCGCCAGGGCCATGGCCTGTATATGGCACACAAACACAGCGAAGGGATCCTGAAACACCGCCTGGGCAACATCCGCCTCGAAAACGTGGAATACGGCCAGAAAATATACATGAACGGCGTGGAGGTCTCCTTTCACCCGGCCGGTCATATCCTCGGCTCTGCCCAGGTACGCCTCGAATACAAAGGCGAAGTGGTGGTGGTAAGCGGCGACTATAAAGTAACGCCCGACGGCGTAAGCGCCCCCTTTGAACCGGTAAAATGCCATACGTTCATTACCGAAAGCACCTTTGGCCTGCCCATCTACGACTGGAAACCCGACCGTACGGAATTCGACGCCCTGCAGCGCTGGTGGAAACACAATGCCGAAGAAGGCATCTGCAGCGTGGTATTTGGTTATTCGCTGGGCAAGGCGCAACGCATCCTGCGCAACCTGGACCTGACACAGGGGCCGGTATATGCACACGGGGCCATTATCGAAACGCACAAAGCCATGGCCCACACGGGAATTGAGTTTCCCGGATGCCTGCCCGTAGATAAAAGCATACCCAAAGAGAACTTCCGCAAGGCCCTGGTCATTGCTCCGCCGGCCGCCGATACGGAAAACTGGCTGCGGCAATTTGTCCCGTTCAAGACTGCCGTATGCAGCGGCTGGATGGCCTTACGAGGCACCCGCCGACGCCAGAACGCCCATAAGGGTTTTGCCATTTCGGACCATGCCGACTGGAAAGGCCTGCTCTATGCCATCGAAAGCAGTGAGGCCGAGAACATACTCATTACCCACGGGTACAGCGATACACTGGCCCGCTACCTGCGCGAAAAAGGGATGCAGGCCGAAGTGCTCAACACGCTTTATACCGGCGATGCCGCAAACGAAAATACGGAGGCAGATGAAACGGTTCACTGATCTGCTGTCCGAACTGGATTCGGAGACCTCCGTTAACGCCAAAACGGCTTCGCTGGTACGCTATTTTGCCGAAGCCGGGGATGCCGACGCACTCTGGGCCATTGCCCTGTTCAGCGGGCGCAGGCCCAAACGCACCGTTAGCGCCTCCCTGCTGCGCGCCTGGGCCGCCGAAGCTTCAGAACTACCGCTCTGGCTCTTTGAAGAATGTTATCACGTAGTGGGCGACCTGGCCGAAACCATTGCCGCCGTGCTGCCCTCGCCCCTGCAACAGGAAGAGATATCCCTGGAAACAGCTATGGACCTGCTGCGCGAAATGGCCGGCCGCAGCGAGGAGGAACGTAAAGAGAAAATACTGGGTGTATGGCAGAGTATCCCTGCCGACCAGCGTTTTACCTTCAACAAGCTGCTTACGGGCGGGTTTCGCATGGGGGTATCCGAAAAACTGATCGTAAAAGCCCTGGCCCGGCACACCGGACTGGAAGAGAACCTGATCTCGCACCGGCTCATGGGCAACTGGGACCCCTATACCAGCCACCTGGCCGACCTGCTGTACTCCGAGAATGAGAACGACCACATCAGCAGGCCCTACCCTTTTTACCTGGCCTATGCCCTCGAAGAAACAGAACAGGAACCCGGTCCCCTGCACGAATGGCAGATCGAATACAAATGGGACGGCATCCGCGGACAGATCATCCGGCGCAAAGGGCACACCTTTATCTGGACCCGCGGCGAAGAACTGGTGAACGACAAATACCCCGAACTGATGCAAATGGCCGAAAACCTGCCCGACGGAACGGTGCTCGACGGCGAGATCGTGGCATTCAAAGACGGGCGTGTGCTGCCTTTTCAGCAGTTGCAGAAACGCATCGGGCGCAAGAACGTCTCCAAAAAAATGCTGGGCGAGATCCCCGTGGCCTATATTGCCTACGATCAGCTCGAACATCAGCATGCCGATATCCGGGAAATGTCCCTGGAACAACGCCGGCAACTGCTGGAAGAAACGATACAGAACATTGCACCGCGGTCTCCCCAGGTATTGCTTTCTGAAATTACAGAAGCAGGCAGCTGGGCAGGCCTGAAGACCCTGCGGGAGAACTGCCGCGAGATACAGGCCGAAGGACTGATGCTGAAATGGAAAACGGGCAGCTATAAGACCGGACGCAAACGCGGTGAATGGTGGAAATGGAAACTCGACCCCATGCAGGCCGATGCCGTAATGATCTACGCTCAGAGCGGTCACGGACGCCGCGCCAACCTGTATACCGACCTTACCTTTGCCGTTTGGGACGGAGACCGCCTGGTACCTTTTGCCAAAGCCTATTCCGGCCTCACCGACGCCGAACTGAAAGCGGTGGACGCCTTCATCAAGCAGAATACCATCGAAAAATTCGGGCCGGTGCGCAGCGTAAAGGCCGAAATGGTGTTTGAGATCGCCTTTGAAGGTATTTCCTACAGTCCGCGGCACAAAAGCGGCATCGCCGTGCGTTTTCCGCGCATTGTGCGTATCCGTTACGATAAAAAAGCGTCGGAGGCCAATACGCTCGAAGACCTGCGTAAGCTCATCTCTTAGGGCATACAGGCCGGGGCAATGCCCAGTACATATTTATTGATCACATCGAGGGGAATGGCCGTTTCGGCACCTTTAAAACCCTGTATATCTTCGGGTTTCACCAGTTCGCTGTAATTTTCGAGGCAGATGGTTGAAGCCGGTAACCAGGTCCAGTGCCATTTTTCTTCCTCGTAGCCATGCGGGCGTTGCGTACCCTTGGCCGTATACGGCTGGCAGAACCCGAAATAGGAGGCGTTCTTCTGCAGCCATTCGTATTCTTTCTTGCCTCTGCCACTCAGGAAATAGGCATCTTCCAGGTTGTTTATGTCGATGTCGGTACCCCAGTGGTGCCGCGAAGTACCGGGCATACTGCTGTACAGGAGTATCATCAGGGCGCGTTTCTGCGGATCGGCTACATCGCGGGCCAGGTTCTTGCCTTCCACCATGCGTTCGCCGTTCCATTTGGCCTCCCATATCTGTTTCTGGCGGTCGAAGTTACGTGCCGCTGAAATAATAGTGAGCGTAATACCGTCTTTCAGGGCCGAATCGCGCATGGACAGGAAAGCCTTCAGTACATCGGTACGCAGGTAGGCGTCCTTCAGCGTGGTATAGCTGCCTTCCATGCGGGTGAACACAGTGGGATACTTGCTGTATTCGATACGTCCCAGCAGGTAATTCCGGTCCCGGAACAGGGAACTGTCATCTTTTGCGGCCATCGTTGCCATCGTTGTTTCCGTTCTGCTCGGACCGCCGCCCTGCCGGTTGCCCGAACACAGCAGTGCCGGGATAAAAGACAGGAGTATAACCAGGTTCGTGTACTTCATACCATGCAATGTTAATCATTCGCCCTTTAATTATCAATTTTACCGCAAAAATCCTGCCATTGGACGCTACCCGTAGCCCGAATTCCGAAACCTGCAGGCAGATTTTCATAATTCCGTTTTTTGCAAGTACTTTTGTATCCTATGCGTACACCCAGACTCCTATACATGGGCCTTGTCCTGCTTATCCTGTGCATCTTTACGGGCTGCAACGGCTGCAACAACGACCCCAGGCTCAGCCAGGAGCTCGAAGGCATGGAATACCTTACGCCGCCCGCTTTCGAGAAGGACAGTAATATTTACCCGATCTATATACGGGCCTCATCGGTGAAAAGTCCCTACGAAAAATTTTCACTCGAGCACCTGTTCGACAATGATCCCAAAACCTATTGGGAAACCACGCCGGGCAACACTACCGGCGAATACATAGAGTGGCTCTGGGACAGCCTGTATCTCTCCACCATGGAACTGAAACTCTCTAAAGAGATCTTTCATGCCCCGGTGCTTAATTTCAATGTGTACATCGATCATGTGATGCTGGGGAATTTTACATCGGGCGCACAGATCCCCGTAAACCGCAAATGCGCGCACGTACGTATAGAGCTGGCCGCCACGGCCGGACTTAACTCTGCCGATATTCCCTTTGTGAACGACAGCCTGGGCACTACCGAGATACGTACCCAGAAGATCAGCAGCATCTATTCCAGCAAATCGGCAGCGGCTTCAGAGCTTACGCTGTACGGCGAAGGCGGCAAAAAGCTGCCCTTTAAGACCCTGGCCAAGGTAAAGGCCTTTATCAACTCCAACTCTACCGAAAAGCCCAAAGAGTTCTTTAACCTGGACCTGCTGTTCGACGGCAATACCCAGACCGCCTGGCAGAGCATTGCCGATCCGCACACGGTACTGTTCTCCTTTGCCGAAGAACAGGTGATCTCCGAGATCCGTTTTCCGATGCAGCGCGAGAACGAGACCAATATCCAGTCGTTCTCCTTCGGACTGCGCAAGCGCGAGCTGCCTGTGTATTTTCTGAAAGAGAACAACAACCAGGGCCGCGTAGTGCTGGACAAGGTATTTAAAGGCCGCAATTACGAACTTACCATACACAGTACCACCAATAAAATTTACCCGCTGATCTCCGAACTGGTGTTCTTTGACGGTTCCCGCCCCTTCCGCATCCACTCTGATTCCAGCGAGATCCGCGAGCGTCTCCTGCTCGACAGCCTGCACAATACCCCGCTGGAAAAGCTGGTGAACAACCGCCAGGTCTTTACCAGGGAAACCGCCGTCTACGCCCACAGCCTGCTCGACCTCAAAAAGCCCGAGATCACGGAAAAAGCCCCTGTAGAAACACACAGTAAAGACATTGTATTCCATATACGTTCTAACCAGACCATCGATATTGCCCAGCACCACCGCTATACACGCAGTGGCAAAGACCGGTCCGAGGCCGGCAGTTCCGTGCTGGTCCTGGAGGGCCTGTGGCGCGTACTCCGCAAAAACAGCGAAAGCGCCGAGATACAGATCCGGGGCGATGTACTGCGGCGCAGCAGCGGCAGCGACGGCGTAGTACACACCGAACACCTGGGCCGCAGGACCCTGCAATGTACCATTAACAAAACGTCCATCAGTATGAGCGAACTGTTCGACGGACTCATCATCGGCTGGTAATGGGACGCATACTGGGCATAGATTACGGATCGAAACGCACGGGCATTGCCGCCACGGATGTGCTGCGCATCATCGCTTCGCCGCTCACTACCGTACACACCCAGGACCTGCTGCGTTTCCTGAGCGAATACATCGGCCGCGAAAAAGTGGATGCCATCGTTGTGGGCAAACCCGTCCAGAAAGACGGCACGCCTTCGCCCGTTGAAACGCATATTACGGGCTTTATCCGCAAGTTCCAGAAAGAACATCCGCAGGTACCCGTGTTCCGGATGGATGAACGCTATACCAGCAAAATGGCCCAGCAGGCGCTTATTGACGCAGGCGCCAGCCGCAAAGACCGCATGAACAAAGGTCTTACCGATACGGTAAGCGCCGGGATCATCCTGCAGTCCTTCCTGGAGAGTAAAGATTACCGCGACGCAGGACTTTGATTCCCTTAAATTTTATGTAATTTTGCCGCATGGTATATTCAATTGTTGCATACGGAGATCCGGTTTTACGCAAAAAAGCAACGGATATCGATAAAGATTATCCGCAACTGGACAAGTTCATTTCCGATATGTTTGAGACGATGTATGCGTCGCATGGCGTGGGGCTGGCCGCACCCCAGATTGGCAAAAGTATCCGGTTGTTTGTGATCGACGGCGAATCTTTCAGTGAAGATGACGAAACGATGGCCGACTTCAAAAAGGTATTCATCAACCCCGTGATCCTCAAAGAAGAAGGCAATAAATGGGCCTTTAACGAAGGTTGCCTCAGCATTCCCCGCATCCGCGAAGACATTGAACGCCAGGAGCAGATCACCATTGAATATTTTGACGAGAACTGGAACAAAAAGACCGAAGTCTTCGACGGTCTCAAAGCCCGCATCATACAACATGAGTACGACCATATCGAAGGCATTCTCTTCGTAGACAAACTGGGCCCACTCAAGCGCAAAATGCTGCAGGGGAAACTGAACGACATCTCCCGCGGCAAAGTGAAAGTGGATTACAAAATGCGATTCCCGAAAAAGTAATATGAAGTTCCGCATCGTATACATCCTGTTGCTGGCCGTACTGGCGTCCTGCGGGGCCAAGAGCAAAAGCAAGGAAGAACTTAAAAGCGATTTTAAACAGGTATCGGCGTCAGCCGCTTCGGATACGGCTAAAGCGCGCACCTTTATAAAAGATGCCGGGCTGTACATCAAAACCCATGAGCAGGATTCGGCCAATGTACATTTCATACGCCTGATCGCCGAAACGTATACCATGCTGGGCGATGGCAGGGGCGCCCTGGAATCCTGGGAACGTCTGCGCAATGAATATCCCAAACACCCGCTGGCTGCCGAAGCGCTTTTCAAAAGGGCATTTGTACAGTCGGAAATGCTGAACAAAAAAGAAGAGAGCCGACCTGTATACGAAGAATTCCTGATCCTTTACCCCGATCATCACCTGGCCGAAGCCGCCCGTTTCCAGATACAGACCCTGGACAAATCGCAGGCCGAACTGCTGCAGATGATCATGCAGAAGGCCGACAGCAACCAGGCGTCCGCTCCTACTTCAGCTGAGTAACAAAATACACCATGGTCACCACCAGGGAAAGCATCACCAGGAACCCGGAGTGAATGAGTACCTTATTGAGCCAGAAACCGAAATAGCCATAGGCGTACTCGGTCCCCTGCATATCATACAGCACGTCCACGCGCTCGCCGGCCGTATAGCTTGCCGAGAGCATATCGCTGAATACGCGTTTCTTATCCAGGTTTTTATTGTAATAGCTGATGGCCTGTTTTTCGGTAACGATACCCGTAGTAAGCCTGAAATTCTTCAGTTCCCGTATGCCGGCCACAACCACCACGGTCCAGTAAATAAGCTGGATACTGCACATGATCAGCGTAAACCAGGCCTTCTGCCGCGGAAAGAGATTATGAAAGAATGAAAACATGGTATCTGCAAACGAAAATACAGAAACTAATGTATTTCCGTTCATCTTAACGCAATTTAAGAACTGGACTTTCAGAATGTCTGCCCCAACTCCCTAAACATGCTGATAGGAGTAAGATACTTTACACCAAAATGTGAACATGGTTCAGGGATTTTTATACGATTTTTACGTTGAGGTTGGCTTACTTCATGTGTCACAATTGTGCAGTCATAACTTTTAGCATAGGCTACGAGCCAAGGATCAGCCAAATCTGTAGTAAGAAAATCGTCTTTTGCATTTTGTGTGAAGTGTGAACTTGACATAACCCAGTTAGCTAATGCCCCATAATCATTAAGGCATGACGTTGAATCAACAAAAAAAATAGGGTTCAGTTGTTTCGTACACCATAATGATAATCTGTCAGGTGATGAAATTTCGCAGAGCTCTTTTCTAACTTTATCAATACTGCAAATAACTCCATCATTAGATAGTTCTTGTAATTTTCTCCAAAATCCTGGTACAACATCAAATGGATAGTACATCCGATGAGCTTGAATAAAAACGTTGCTATCTAATAAATATTTACCCACTAATACAAGTATTGAGTCATAAATTTATTGAATGTCTCACCCTTTAAATTTGTAAGTTTATATGCATCTCTATATAGAAGTCTATCTTCATTAATGGCATTCTTAATAAAGGAAGCAAACCTTAAACTCAAACGTTTCTTTGCTGTGGCATAGAAATCACCACCAGAGCTTTGTTTACTTTTTCTTTCTCTGAAAGCAAACATATATGCTTTATAAAACTTTAAAAAATCGGCCTTGCTAATAAGCTCCATATCTAAAGCCCTTCGGACAATTACAATCGGACTAACTTTAAAAATTTTGCCTAAGTCCCTATAATCAGTAATGCCATTTCTCCATTTTTCCATAAAATCATCTTCTGGCACAAGGAACTCAGCTGCTATTTTATCGCAGAGAAGTTCTAAAGGATCATTTGCCGGTAATAAATTCTGATTATCAAATCCCGCACTTTTTCCCAACCAGACATGTGCCAGTTCATGGACCAAAGTAAACATCTGTGCGGCCTTTGCATCTGCAGAATTAATAAATAAAAAAGGCGCTCTGTTATTTATGATGACAAATCCTCTACATTCATTTACATCAATTGGTCTTTTTGTATTTGTACCAACAATTCCATTGAATGTAACAATAATACCAGTGTCCTCAATCCTATTGGTTAAAAAGTCGAGTGCTTTTTCCCATGTTTCATGTTTACTTGCCCAATCGTTTTCAATATTCAATGTGTTTCTTATCTCCGAAACTATGATTTTATAATCGTCATTAACACCAAACTTCCCCACAAAATCTAATACAGGCCAACCAAGTTCTTCCATATACTCAGCAAGCCAATTCTGCCGTTCTTGAATAATCTGTATGGTGTGAAATACATTCAAACTTACACTGTCAAAAGTTTTACTGTTTGTTGTTCTAAAAAAAGGAAGTGGTATCTTTTCTTCAGGCGGTTCCGGAAGAAACATATATCCAAACGGTACATGAACCTTATGCGTAAAGTCTTCTAATTGTTTTACTGTAGGTACTTTTTCACCATCTATCCAACTTTTAACATTGGGATTGTGTAAATAGAAATCGTCGAGACTATTACCATTTCTGATGATAGCCCACTCTATTATTTCTTTATTAATATTTTCGACCCGGGTACTCACAAACACAAATTTAAACCTTGTTGTTAAAACCACAAGTGGCAGCGGTAAGTATTCTAACGCAATTTAAGACCGCCCTATTGTCCCAGCTGCTGGTTCAGCTTTTCGGCCTCGTAAATGCGGTTCTGGATAATGGTAGAATACTGCAGTCCTTTTTTAAGTCCGTGCAGCATGTACGATTTATCGGCCCATTCCTTGGCCAGGGGCAGCTGTCCGTTTATTTCGGCCACCAGGGCCAGGTTATAGGCCGCTTTGGCCTTTAGCTTTTCATCGCCCATGTCGTAGGCCTTGCGCCACTGGAATTCGGCATCGTCCCATTTGTTCAGTTGCAGGGCACGCGCTCCGGCTGCCATCGAAGGGTTCTTCTTATGCTTTTTGTAATACATACGGCCTACGTTAATAAAGTAGGGCGATATTTTACGTGCATAGCTCTCCCCGGCAAAGTACGAGGTTTGCATAATGGCGTCCATTTTGGCAATAAGCGCGCTCAGTGCCTCTGCCGGCGTGCGGCCTTCGCGGCTCCACCAGCGTGTGAACGTATATTGCTGCTGGTCGTAAATGGTACGCTGTGCCGGGTAATACATGCGGAAACCCAGCGTTACGCGGGTATTGGCCTTGGAAATAAAACGGGTTTCCTTGCGGGTTACGCCGTCTTTTCCCTTTACGTCTACCGTGCGCGTAGAGTTCTCTACCATAAAATCGCTGTCGAAGGTCTCTATGGCCAGCACCGCGTCTGATTTATACTGTGTACACAGCAGTTCGGCATCTTTCCAGGAAAGCGGATCGGGAAACACGCGGCCCGAGCCTGAGCCGGTCATGTATTCCGCAGCGCGCACCAGCGTAAAACGATCGGTCTGCGATATGGTATTGTACAAGCCGTTCAGTACTTCTTCCACCGCACGGCGGTCTTGTTCGGGGCTTTCACCCGTTAAAAAACCTTCCACACCGTTGGCAAAATTATTCTGTGGTTTGGTGCGGTTCAGCAGGGTAAGTGTTTTAATCTCCCGCGATACGGTAATATCCGCAGGCTTCAGTACCTGCAGCGTACGCGATGAGGTTCCACAGGCAAACAGGCAAAGCATAAGGACGGGCAGCAGCAGGATGTTCCGCTTGTTCATAGGTTTAGAAGTTTTGCACAAAAATACATTACCGCCGTCAATAAAAACAGCCACGGCTTAAATACTCCTAAATTTCGGTAAACGCATACTTTTTCTCTTTTTTCTGCGCTATATTTCGAAAAAATACAACAACACTATGAAGAACTCCATCCCGCTTTACGTGCTGGCACTGGCACTGGTCCTTGCCGCCTACCTCATCGGCATTAACTATTCGTACCGCTACCGCCATGCAGGCACGATTTCCGTTACCGGTCTGGCCGAACTCGATTTCACGTCCGATCTTGTAGTATGGCAGCTGCATTACAGCCGCAAGGCCATGACCATTAAAGAAGCCTATGCCCTGCTGAAGGACGATGAAAAGACCGTGCGCAGCTACCTGCAGACCAATGGCATTAAAGACTCTGAGATTACCGTGGAAGCCGTAAATACCAATGAACTGTACGATTACGAGGAGAACTCCCGTGTGTTCCGCGGTTACGAACTTTCGCAGGACATTAAGATCGAAAGCAAGGACCTGGCCAAGGTAGATAACCTGTCTAAAAAGATCACCGAACTGCTCGATAAAGACATCAATATCAGTTCCTACTCGCCTTCTTACTACTACTCAAAACTGGGCGAACTAAAGCACGACCTGCTGCAGCGCGCTTCTGAAGACGGTAAGATCCGTGCCACGCACATTGCCGAAAGCAGCGGCGAAAAGCTGGGTAAGCTCAAAAAGGCCAATATGGGCATCTTTCAGTTCACCGGGCGCAACAGCAACGAAGATTATTCCTGGGGCGGCGCCTTTAATACAGACAGTAAGGAAAAGACCGCGAGCATCACCGTTCGTATGGAATTTGAGATAAACTAAGATACTCCTGATAAAAAGGAAAACCTGTTTCGGCAATGAAACAGGTTTTTTTATGCGTTGATGGTATTGTTCCGTCAGAAGGCAAATCCCCAGGTGGCAGACAGGGCATGCGTCTGTTGCCGGATACGTGCCGGGGCTACCCAGAAGGGTGAATACGGCCAGAAATTAGATGAAGTATTCAGGAACTGGTAGGCAAAATCGAAAAAGAACCCGCTGCCGGTGCGTACGCCCAGTCCGCCGGAAAGTCCCCACAGGGAAACGGGGTTACCCGATGACACCTGGGTAACGGAAGAGCTGTAGAGACCACCTGCACGCAGGGCCAGCAGTCCTATTTTATACTCGGCACCCAGTTTTACGTTGTGGCCACCCTGGAGCAGTGTGGGTATCGACTGTACGATGGGCAGCATACTGCCGTTCAGGTCGCGGAAACGGAGCGATTTATTCGGTACATATTCATAATCCATACCCAGCATGGCCCGTTTACCAAAGATAAAGGCCAGGGAACCCTGTACACGCAACGGGCTGGTCATGCGGTAGCGGTAAAAACCTTCGGGCGATTCTGCCGTTACGTTGGCATCGTTATCGTATACGGCCGTCATTTTGTTCTGGTAACGGTCGGTGAGCGTAAAAGCGGTCGGCGTCTGGAAAGACACCCCGATACGGATCAGGTCCACCGGGCGGTAAATAATGCCCAGGCGTCCGTTAAAACCGGCCCCGCGTGTACTGAAGGTCTCTTCAAAGCTGTAATTTTTAAAATCCGTTACATCGTTCTGTACTTCACTTTCGGTAAAGACGGCCGTTTCGCGGTAATTGAGAAACTGTACATTAACGCCGAGGCCCATATACAGCTTATTGGCCAGGTTCAGTGCGCCGGCCAGGTTCAGTTCACCCAGCGAGCCTCTGCCCAGTATAGATTTTTCCTGGTTCTTGGTAAAATTGGGCCAGGGTGCGTTAAAGGCAAAATACTGCCCGGTAGCCTGGTCCTGCAGAAAAAGCTGGCTGGCCACGCCCAGGTTTTCGTAAAAATCGCTGCCCGTCCCGCCATTCAGGGTCTGCAGCCAGGGTTGCAGAAAGGACGTAGAGTCGTTCCGTCCCTGGAAATACGTACGTTTATTGAAATCGGCCACTTTGTTGTAGGCCACCAGCAGGTTTATGAACTGCAGCCCTTTGGGGTTTTTCTTATCGGCCAGGGGCTTGGAATACAGGATACCGCCGTTACCGATGGCCGCCGTTACCTTATTATCGCTGTAGGTACTGCCATAATAGGTACTGCGTGCTGCAGACACATACAGATCGGTGGTGATGGATATCTGGCTTTTGCGGAACAGGCCCAGACCGGCCACATTTCCGGATGCATTGCTCATATCGGCCCCGATGGCTCCGATGGCCCCGCTGAGGCCGAGCGAACGTGAACTGCCTTTGGGCAGAAAAAGGGAATAGCGCAGGGCATCCTGCTCCGTTTGTGCCCAGGAGGCATTATATATCAATCCTACAAATAAACCGGCCGTTACGAGGTTTTTCCACATAGACACTAAAACTCAGTAATATTCTTCTTGAAAAACAAAGATGGGCAAAAAAAAGGGGCTAAGAAATTCCCAGCCCCTAAACTTTTTATCGGCGTCCGCTACCACCGGTAGAGACTCCGCCGCCACCGCCGAAGGATCCGCTTCTCGATCCACCAGAAGAAGGTGATACCGATCCGCCGGATGATCCGCCGCGGTTATAGCTGCCGCCCGAGTTGGAGGGAGCCACTGATCCCCGGTTGTAGGACCCGCCATTATTGTATGAGCCGCCATTGTTGGACGGAGCTACGGAACCACGGTTATAGGAACCGTTGGATGATCCGCTGTTGTAGCTCGGTGTAGTGCGGCCCGAATTGGAATTGCTGTTTGAAGGCGCCGTGTAGTTGGAACCGCTGCGTCCGCTGTTACCGTTGCTGTTGGTATTGATGTTACCGGAACCGGTACGTGAGCCGGCATTGCCGTTGTTGTACGATCCGGTACGGCCTGTACCCTGGTCTGCAGCCGGACGGGCTTCTGTGATCACGCTCGGTTTGTATACACGACCGGTCTGAGAACTGTTCACCGTTGTGGTTCCGTTGCTGCCGGTACGGCCTGCGTTTGTTCCCGCAGAAGCAGGCTCGGCACCGATACCTGAGTTGTTACGCACAGGTGTGGCAGCGCCACGGTCGATGCTTCCGCCACGACCCGTTACACCGGCATGCTCTGTATAGGCCGTAACCGTTCCGGGCGTTTTCGTGGTAGGACGTGTATAGGCTGTGCCTGAAGGCGTTTTACCCACGCTTCCGCGGTCGGCCGTTTTTACAATGGTACCGGTAAAGGTAGTGTTACCCACACCGCCCACGGCTTTGGGGTTGCTTACGTAACCGGAGTTACCTTTGGCACCCCAGGCAAAGTTCTGTGTCTGTCCGCCGTATCCGCCGCCACCCGGAGCATACCAGGGCGAAGGATTGTAGGGATAGTTATAAAAACCCGGGCCGTAGCCATATCCGTAAGGATTATTCCAGCCGCCGCCGTATCCATAACCGCCGTACCAGCTGTTCCAGCCGTAGGGGTTACCCCAGCCGCTGCCATAGTAAGGGTTGTTCCAGCCATAATAGGGCGAGTGCCATGAGCACCAGCTGTTCCATCCGTAGGGATTACCCCAGCCACCGTAGTAAGGACTGTTCCAGCCATAGCCGCCATACCAGTTGTTCCAGCCGTAGGGATTGCCCCAGGACGAACCCCAGGCATACCCGGCAGCAAAACCGGCCCCGTAGGAAGAATATCTCCACGGACGGTAGGTACTGTAGTTGTTTCCGTAATAGTTGTTATTTACGATAACGGTTTTGGAGTCCTCGTCATTGGTGACAGACTGCTCTGAATCCGAAAGCTGATCGGCCTGGGCCTGCTTCTGCATTTCCTTGCGATACTCCCGTCGGGCATCTGCCATACTGTAGTATGAATCATCCTCGCTCAGGTCCGTATATTTTTTGGAAGCACACCCGGCAGCCAGTGCTGTCACCAGAATCAATATTCCGAATTTAGTTTTCATAATTGCGAGTGTTTTGTTCGATTAATAAATGTGTCTTATTACTTTTGCACATTAAATATACGAATAAATTTCGTAACGATCAATCTACAATAACAACTAATTAACAAGTGAAAAAGCTCACATCACGCGAAGAGAACTACTCAGAATGGTATAACGAACTGGTTCTGAATGCAGGTCTGGCAGAACACTCCGCCGTGCGCGGCTGTATGGTCATAAAGCCCTACGGGTATGCCATCTGGGAGAAGATCCAGGTACAGCTGGATAAAATGTTTAAGGAAACCGGCCATGAAAATGCCTATTTCCCGCTCTTCGTCCCGAAAAGCCTCTTCGAAGCCGAAGAGAAAAATGCCGAAGGATTTGCCAAAGAATGCGCCATCGTTACGCACTACCGTCTTAAGAACGACCCCGACAATAAAGGAAAGCTGATCGTAGATCCCGCCGCTAAACTCGAGGAAGAGCTGGTGGTGCGCCCTACCTCCGAGGCCATTATATGGAACACGTACAAGAACTGGATACAGAGCTACCGCGATCTGCCCATACTCATTAACCAGTGGGCCAATGTGGTGCGCTGGGAAATGCGTACCCGCCTGTTCCTGCGTACGGCCGAATTCCTGTGGCAGGAAGGGCATACCGCCCACGCCACCCGCGAAGAAGCGATGGAAGAAACACGCCGCATGCTGGACGTATATGCCGAGTTTGCCGAATCGTTCATGGCCATGCCCGTTATCAAGGGGTACAAGACCGAGAACGAACGTTTTGCCGGGGCCGATGAGACCCTGTGCATCGAAGCCATGATGCAGGACGGAAAGGCGCTGCAGGCCGGAACCAGCCACTTCCTCGGGCAGAATTTCGCCAAGGCTTTCGACGTAAAATTCGCCAATTCCGAAGGAAAACTGGATTACGTATGGGCCACTTCCTGGGGGGTTTCTACCCGCCTGATGGGCGCCCTGATCATGACCCACAGCGATAACAACGGACTGGTACTGCCGCCGAAACTGGCTCCCATACAGGTGGTGATCGTGCCCATTTACCGCAACGACGACGAATTTGCCCGCGTGAACGAAGCCGGTGAACGCATCCGCAAAGACCTGCTCGCCAAAGGCATCAGCGTAAAATTCGACAACCGCGATACGCACAAACCCGGCTGGAAGTTCAACGAATACGAACTGAAAGGCGTACCCGTACGTATAGCCATCGGTCCGCGCGACCTCGAGAACAACCAGGTGGAACTGGCCCGCCGCGATCTGCTTACGAAAGAGACCGTTTCCATGGAGAACCTTTCCGGGCACATCCTGAACCTGCTGGAAGAGATCCAGGACAACCTCTGCAAAAAGGCACTGGATTTCCGCACAAAAAACACCGTAAAGGCCGACGATTACGAAAGCTTCAAGGCCCGCCTCGACGAAGGCTGTTTTGTACTGGCCCACTGGGACGGAAGCGGCGAGACCGAAGAGCTGATCAAAGACGAAACAAAGGCCACCATACGCTGCATACCGTTCGATTCGGAGGCAGAAGAAGGCAACTGTATACGCACGGGAAAACCTTCGCAGCGCAGGGTGCTTTTTGCCAGAGCATACTAAAAAAAATACAACAGGCCCCGTTCAGAAGAGCGGGGCTTTTTTTATCACAAAACCGGTATATTTACCTGGGCCTTCCGGCGGCGGGAACGTATTTTTGAAGACAGCACCCTGCGTACGATCTGCAAACGTTCTTCGAAAAGTTCAGGCAGTTAGTCGATAAATCGTTTTTAATCCCGATCCGGCTTCTAATTTTGCGGTGCAAAAATCATTAGCCGATGAAAACATATATTCCATTATTTGTTATGACATTAGGTACCGGACTCATTATGAGCGGCTGCAATTCATCCGACGCAAAGAACAAGGATGACAAAGAAAAACAGGAGCCGCTGATCCTCACATCAGAACTCGATTCCGCCATTCATCCCGGCGACGATTTTTACGATTACGTGAACCGTAAATGGATCGAAAAGAACCCCATCCCCGAAACGGAAAGCCGCTGGGGCGTATTCAACATACTGGCCGACGAAAGCAAGGAAGTGGTAAAAAGCATCTGCGAAGACGCGGCCAAAAATCCCGATGCCGGTTCTGAAAATACCCGTATCATCGGTTATTTCTATGGTTCGGCCATGGATTCCGCCGCTATGGACGCTCAGAAACTGAGCCCGCTGAAAGAACAGTTCGACGCCATACAGGCCATTAAAGACGGTCCTTCCCTGGCCGCTTACATTGCCACACAGCAGAAAACGGGCGGTATGGCTCCCTTTGCCTTCTTCGTGGAGCAGGACATGAAAAATACCAGCCGCTACATTTCGTACCTGGTACAAAGCGGTCTGGGCATGCCCGACCGTGATTATTACTTCCGCAGCGACGAGAAATCGGCCCAGCAGCGCGAAGCCTATAAAGCTTATGTAAAACGTATCTTCAGCCTGTACGGACTGGACGATGCCGCCGCACAGAAAGCCATGGAAGAGACCTACGCCATTGAAGAAAAACTGGCCAAAGCGTCCATGACCCTGGTAGAACAACGCGATCCGCAGGCTACCTATCACCTGTACAGCACCGATCAGCTGAAAAAAGACCTGCCCAACTTCGACTGGAACACCTATTACAGCACCCTGGGCACTGCCGCCCCGGCCGAACTGGTGGTGGGTATGCCCAAATTCATGAAAGCCTGGAACGGCCTGCTGAAATCAGAAAAACCCGAAGCCTGGAAGAACTACTACGTTTTTCACCTGATAAACAGTCATTCCAATGCCCTGGGCAGCGAAATTGAAACCGCCTCCTTCGATTTCTACGAAAAAACGCTGAAAGGTATCAATAAACAGGACGCCCGCTGGAAACGCGTTACCGAAGAGGCCGACGTACTGCTGCGCGACCTGATCGGCGAAGAATACGTAAAACGTACCTTTGACGAGAATGCCAAGAAAAAGGCACAGGAACTGGTAGACAACCTGAAGACCGCGCTGAAGGAACGCATCACCAACCTGAGCTGGATGGGCGACAGCACCAAACTGCGCGCACAGGAAAAACTGGGCCGCATTATGGTTAAGATCGGCTACCCCGACAAATGGAGAAGCTACAAAGGCCTGGCCGTGAGCAAACAGCCTTACGTAAAGAACCAGATGGCCGCCACCGAGTTTGAATTCAAGCGCATGCTGGGTAAACTGGGCAAAGAGATCGACCGCAGCGAATGGGCCATGGGACCGCAGACCGTAAATGCCTACTACAATCCCCTGCTGAACGAGATCGTTTTCCCGGCCGCCATCCTGCAGCCGCCCTTCTTTAATCCCAACGCCGACGACGCCCTCAATTACGGCGGTATCGGTATGGTGATCGGTCATGAACTTACGCACGGTTTCGACGACCAGGGCCGCCAGTTCGATGCCGACGGCAACCTGAAAGACTGGTGGACCGCCGCCGATGCCGAGAACTTTAAAAAACTGGCCAAAGGCTTTGTAGATCAGTACAACAAATACGTACCCATCGACGATATTCACGTGAACGGCGAACTGACCCTGGGCGAGAACATTGCCGACCTGGGCGGTATGATCATTTCGTACCAGGCCTTTAAGAACGCGATCAAGAACAAACGTTCCGAGAAGATCGACGGACTTACGCCCGACCAGCGTTTCTTCCTGAACTTTGCCATCATCTGGCGCGGGCACTACCGCAAGGAAGCCGCCATTCAGCGCCTGTACACCGACGTACACTCGCCGGCCAAATACCGCGTTATCGGTGTACTGAGTAACTTCCCGGCCTTTTACGAAGCCTTCGGGGTTACCGAAAAGAACAAAATGTATACCGTGGACAGCCTCCGCTGCAAAATGTGGTAAGGATCTCAAAATATGTACAAGCCTGTTTCCCCCAGCGGAAGCAGGCTTTTTTCTTTTGATACGAATATGAACATACGACCTGTACTCCGCCTCTTCACCGCATTTTTCTGCTCCTGCAGCCTGTTATCTGCACAGGGACCGGAACATTTTACGGCGGAACAGCTGCACAGCGACTTTGCACTGCTGGTAACCAGCCTGAAAGAGGCACATACCGGACTGTACCGCTACACCTCCCCGGCCCGGTTCGACAGCGTGGTGCAGGCACAGAAGGCCCGGCTGCACGAGGGTATGAACGCCCTGGAATTTTACCGGGTGGCCGCACCTGTAGTGGCCTGGACCCGCGAAGACCACTGTGATATCCATCTTTCGGCCGGGGCCGCTGCCTACCTGAGAACAGAAGGCCGTTTCCTGCCCCTGCCGGTGCTTGTGCGCGGCGACAGCCTGTTCATACTCGCGGATGCGCCCGAACAAAGCGGGTTACGCGGCAAACAGCTGCTGGCCCTGAACGGACAGCCCCTGGCGGAAATTTTTGCCCGGCTCTTCAACACCTTTGCGGCCGACGGCTATATACAAAGTTCCAAAGAGCGCTACCTGGACCAATTTGGTTTTGCACGCGAATATGCCCGGGTATTAGGCTGGACTGACACTTTTGAACTGCAGCTGCGCGATCCGCTCAGCGGAACTACGTATACAGAACGTATAGCCTCCGTATCCCTGGAACAGCTGCGGGAGATCAGCAATGATCTGCATATCCCGGGACAGGAAGAAGATCCGCTGCCGGCACATCTGCATTTTGAGGCTGATGAAACTGCCCGCCTGGTTATCAATACCTTTAGCAACAGCCAGTACCGGGAGGCGAAAATGAATTTCCGGCAATTTGTAAAAAGGTCGTTCAGGGATATACGAAAAGCGGGCAGCCGCAACCTGATCATTGATATACGAAATAACGGCGGCGGCAGCGAGGGTAACGAAGATTACCTGTTTTCCTTTCTCACAGACAAGCCCTACACCAAGTACAGGTTCGTAGAACTTTCGGCCTTTTCCTTTTCGTTTTTCCCATATACCGATTACCGTGAAAACCGCGACCGCAAGCACCTGGAACACTGGTTACGGCAGGAGCATCACCAGACGGCAGACGGGCGCCTGCTGCGCAAACCCGGTGTGGAAAAACCGGCGCCGCTTCAGAAAAAACCCTTCCGGGGCAATATGTATATACTGGCCGGAGGCTGGACCTATTCCGGCGCGGCCGAATTTTCGAGCCTGATGCGCGCACATACCGCGGCCGTTTTCATCGGTGAGGAAACCGGCGGTACCTATTGCGGTAATACCAGCGGGTACAGCCTGGAACTGAGCCTGCCGAATACGGGCCTGCAGATCGACATACCCATTCTGCGTTTTGAAATGAATGTGAATGGCGGCGCCTGCGACCGCGGCGTAATGCCCGATCACCCAGCAATGCCTTCTGTACAGCAATACCTGCAGGGCTATGATGCCGCACTGGAAAAAGCCCGGGAGCTGATCCGCAGCAGGACACAGAAATAGTTATTTACTTTCGAGGATACGCTGGCGGCGTTTTTTACGCGCGTCTTTCTGGCGGTCTTTGATCCAGTCGGGCGTGGCGTCGCGCAGGGCTTTGGACGGCGGAATGTAGTAGCGCAGGTTCACGGCAAAGAACTGTCCGATCACTTTCATACCATTGTTCCCCTGCCCTTTCTGGCCGTCGGGATAAATAGCATACGTTTCGTTATCGCGCGTGCGCCAATATTCCACAAAACCGTCCATGACACGTGGAAAAGGCCGCTGGAAGGTAGCACCCAGGCTAAAATAGCCGGCTTTCTCCGTGCGCCATTCCAGTCCGAAATCGACCTTGGCATTCGGGATCACCAGGAATTTCTTGGCACCATAAAAGAACCAGCTGCCGTTGTCACCCAGGTTCTCTTCGTAGTTATCGGGTATATACACGTGACTCGGGAAGAACTCGAGCCCCATCCCGATGCCGAAATGCAGCCACAGATTATCGGAAGCCTGCAGGTGCAGGTGCGGTAAGAGCGGAATTTCATACGAGACAAAATTGAAATTGCCCCCGGCCAGCAGGCTGTCGCCCGCATTGGAGCCCACGTCGTTTATGTCTACGCGGAAACGGCGCTGCGTGTAATACAAACCGGTGGTAAAGGAGAACATATTCGACAGTTTCATTTTTTTGAACTTCACCAGGTCGAAACGTACGGTAGCTCCTATACGGTAACTGATGAGGGGTTTTATGCCGAAACGGACCTGCTCCGTAGTATTGGTAACAACGTTATTACCCGAAAACAGGCTGGTAGGGATCAGCAGGCCGGCTTCGGGGCCCCCGGTAATTACATTTCCCTTCTCCTCGATATAGCGGTCATTGGCATCTGTGTTCTGCCGCTGGGCGCGTGCAGGAAGTATAGCTGCCGAGAGTAAGATTCCGGATATAAATAGATTACGAAATATCATCGCTGTAAAAGTAGTATTTAGAACGGACCTACACGCAAACATATTTTTCAGCTTGTCGGAAATTTACAATTAAGCGCTTTACATTACTTTTGTATCCGCTTATGAATATAAACATTACTATCCTGATCATACTGGCAAACGTGATCGTTTCCCTGATCGGGTTCCGCAATACATCCTTTATGGACCGCTACCTGTTCCGGGTGGGCAGTGTTCTCAAACTGAAGCAGTACGATCGTCTGCTTACTTCCGGGTTCCTGCATGTGAACTTTATGCACCTTTTCTTTAACATGTTCACACTTTTCTTTTTCGGCAGTTTCCTGGAAAAAGGCAGTCCCCTGCCGGGCTATATGTACCTGGTCATTTATTTTGCCTCCCTGCTGCTGGGCAACCTGCTGGCCCTTGTGCTGAATAAAAACAACGATGATTATTCGGCCGTAGGTGCTTCCGGGGCCGTTTCGGGAGTACTTTTTGCCACCATTGCCCTGAGCCCGTCCACCAAACTGTATCTTTTCTTTGCCCTGGGCATGCCCGCCTGGATCTATGGTGTGGGTTACATGCTGTACACCATTTACGGGATCCGCAGCCGGGCCGGTAATATCGGTCATGAGGCCCACCTGGGCGGCGCCCTGGCCGGAATTCTTATTATGGTGGCCTATCAGCCCGCCCTTATACAGATGCATCCCTGGGTAATACTGGGTATGACGGTACCTGCGCTCGTTTTTCTTTTTATAGCCATACGTTACCCGCAATGGCTCATGTTCGGCTTCCTGAAAGCTAATAAAAAACAGAATTTTACGCTGGACGACCGCTACAACGAGCGCCGGGTGGCCGAACAGGAAGAGATTGACCGTATCCTGGATAAGATCGGCAAAAGCGGTATGCAAAGCCTTACGGACAAAGAGATCCGCAAACTGGAAGAATACCGCAGCCGTATGTAATTACTGGGCAACCACCTGCGTAAAGTATTTGCCGTAACCGACAAAACCGCCCAGGGCTCCGCCCGTTACATTACTCTTTACCGTACTGGGATTGCTGAAGGGATTACCGCTGGTCCCCGCCGAAAGTTCCAGGGTGCGTATATACTCATACGCCGAAACGTCGATCGTACAGAACAGCACCGAAATGGTATCGCCCTTTTTCCAGAAAAAACGTTCGGGATCCTCAAAATCGCCCGACTGGAAAGCCGAAGATACCGGCTCCGGACGGCTGAAGGGGAACTGTATGTACTGCCCGTTATAGGCCTGATCGTCGATCACTGAGTTGCCCGGCACCGGTTTATAGGCATTGTAGCCCTGGCGTTTGGCAAAAAGACGGTAAATGTTTCCCGGTGTGGCCGGTTCCTGGAAAAACAGGCGGCAGGCGCCCAGTGAATCTTTATTGGGTTCCGGCAGCCAGCGCAGGCTGTCGAGAGCCACCGGCGGACGTATGGTGGTCTGCGCCGTATAGGTGCGTCCCTTGGCCACTACGGTAAGCGTATAGGTATTACCCACCTGCCCGGTAATGGTATTGCCCATGTACAGCAAAGGCGGAAATTTGGTGGTATCCAGGCCCAGGTTCAGGGTTTCGGTCTGTACACCGTCGCTTAGCGTTACCACGGCGTCCAGCACCAGGAATTCGCTCAGCTGTGCAGGATCGTTAAAGTCCAGGTTGCCAAAATCCTGGAAAAAGGGAAAGGAATACGTGAGCGCCACATAGGCCTTTTCGCCTTCAAAAATGGCGCCGTCCACCACTACTTTTTTCTCCACCTCAGGCAGGTCAACGGTAATGTCCTTTTCGCAGGAAGCAACGATACATCCTGCGGTCAGAAGTGCAATATATATACGTAAATTCTTCATGTGCTTAATATTTAAAGTTCCAGGTTATGGCCGGCACGATCGGGAAAAGGGATACCTGCTTGGCTTTTAGCTGAAAATCCCCCTCGGAAAGACTGCCTTCCTGGGTGTAATAGATAAAGAACGGGTTCATGCGGCTGTAAGTATTGTATACCGACAGCGAAATGCTGGACTTGAATTTCTTTTCGGGTTTAGAGGTAACGTAGGTTACGCCCAGGTCCAGTCGGTGGTACGAAGGAAAACGGTAGGCATTGCGGTCGCCGAATTCGGTGATCAGTTTACCCTCGGCAAAATAGAGCGAAGATGGCATGGTAAGCGTATTTCCTGTTGAATATACGAAAACTCCGGAGAACTGCCAGCGGTAATTCAGGTCGTAGTTCAGCACCAGCGAAACATCGTGGCGGCGGTCGTACTTGGACGGGAAGGTCTTGCCCCCGTTCAGCATGCTGAATTTACGATTGGTCCAGGCCAGTGTATAACCGATCCAGCCGTTGAACTTCCCTTTCGACTTGCGGATAAAGAATTCGGCCCCGTAGCTTTCGCCGTTGCCCTGTACCAGGGTATTATCGATATTGTCGTTGATAGACTGTGCGGGGTCGGCCCCGTCTTCAAACTCCACCAGGTTACGCATGGGTTTATAGTACACTTCCACCGAGGTCTCGAACATATTCTTGCGGAAGTTCACAAAATAGCCCAGGGCGATCTGCTGGGAGAACTGCGGTTTCAGCTTTTCGGTGGCCGGCAGCCATACGTCAAGCGGCAGGGAAACCGTAGCCCGTGAAACCAGCTGTGCATACTGGTAGTTCATGGTATAACTGGCTTTCAGCGACATGTTCTCGTTGATCAGGAAACGGCCCGAAACGCGGGGCTCTGCACGGAAATAATCCTTGATCTTCTGCCAGGGCTTATAGGTGATGGTATCGATGGTTTGCCCCTGTTTATCGGTCACATAGCGTGTAAAAGGCCCCATGAAGGCAAAATAGGTGGCGCGGGCCCCGATATTGATCTTCCAGCGTTTGCTGATCTCCCAGTCGTCGCTGATGTAGATGGCCGCCTCATTGGTATGGTAATTGAGCGGCTGCGGCAGTACCAGGTTATTCACCGTACTTTCGAACGTTACATTGCTGGGCTTGTAGGTGTGATTGGTATATTCGCCGCCGAAACGCACCGTGTGTTTGGGCGAAGGGTAATAGTTGTAATCGAGACGGAAACCGTAATCGCGCACGCCGGAACCCAGTTTAAAGGCAAATTCGGCCTGCTCACCCTCGAAGGCAAAATTATAATCGGTAAAAATAAGCGTAAGATTACTGAAGAGCTTGCTGCTGTATACGTGGTTCCAGCGCAGGGTTGCTGTGGCATTACCCCAGTTTATACCGGCCTTGAAACCGCTCTCCTTGTTATTGAAGGAGAACTTGTCCTTACCGAAATACCCGCTGAGGTACAGGCGGTCTTTGGGCGAAATGATCCAGTTGATCTTGGCATTGATATCGTAGAAATAGTACCCTGAACCCGAAAAAGCGCCGCCGTTCTGGTTCTTGAGGAAAGGTTTGGCAATGAGGTCGGCATAGGTGCGGCGTCCGGAAACAATGAACGAGAGTTTATTTTTTACGATCGGGCCCTGCACGGTAAGACGGGAGGCGATGAGTCCCAGGCCGCCTTCCACCTCGAAGCGTTTGTTGTTCCCTTCCTTCATGGTAATGTCGAGTACGGAAGACAAACGCCCGCCATACTGTGCGGGCATACCGCCCTTAATGATCTCGGCACTGCGTATGGCATCGCCGTTGAACACGGAGAAAAAGCCGAACAGGTGCGAAGCGTTGTATACCGGGGCGCCGTCGAGCAGTACCAGGTTCTGGTCGGGTCCGCCCCCGCGCACGTAAAAGCCGGAATTGCCTTCCCCGCCCGATTTTACACCGGGCAGCAGGGTGATCACCTTCAGTATGTCCACCTCGCCGGCAAAGGCGGGCAGCTTTTTAATGTCCTTGATGTCCAGCTCCACGGTACTCATGCGGGTACTCTGGGTATTGTCCAGGGCCTTATCGGCCACGATCTCGGCGGTAGACATCATTTTCTGGTTCTGGGCCAGGTCGATCTGTATCACCGTATCGCGCTGCAGGTCCAGGCTCAGGTTCTGTGTGGCATAGCCCAGGTACATATACGCAATGGTATGCTGCCCTTTGGGGAGGGTGAGCGAATAAAAGCCATAGGTATTGGTGGAAACACCGATGCGGACCTCCTTGGCCAGCACATTGGCGCCGAACATGGCTTCTCCGTTGCCTCCGTCCTTCACATAGCCGCTGATGGTGACCTTATCCTGCGCAAAAGCTCCTGCCGGAAAGAGCAGCAGTAGCCATAGTGTCCTTAATTTCATGTTGCGGTTAGACTGTGTTTGTTTTAAAAGTTTACAAAGAAACGAAAAAACCTGTGGATGGTTTTGAGAATTTCGACATTATTATACTAAAAAACAGGAAGTTTAACCCGGGAATAATGAATACGTAAAAAAAAGTGGTTTTTTAGAAAAAAAGTGTACTTTTGTGCTCCTCTTTCGGGATGTAGCGCAGCCTGGTAGCGTACACGTCTGGGGGGCGTGTGGTCGTGGGTTCAAATCCCGCCATCCCGACTGAAAAGCCTGTAAGCATTTTGTTTGCAGGCTTTTTCTTTTGGTATACCCATGTTTTTTACTATCTTTACGGAACACACTGAAATCCTGTTTTAATGAACACTTACATGCCATCCGTACTAAAGCCCTACTATTACCAGGAGCTGGATGCATACCATGAACACATGCAGCGCAACCGTTTTGGGCAGGCCTGGCATCACCTGGAACGGGCGCATATCATCGGGCAGGCCTATCCCTACGAACATTCCGAGGTGCACTGGCTGATGCTGCGTTTCGGGTTCCGTATTAAGAACCTTCGCGAAATACTGGGCCAGATCCCCCGTTTACTGGTGGGCGGCGTAAAGTCTTTTGTGGGCAAAATTCCCGTGGGTAATACCGGCGGTGCCGACGTACCTCCCCTGCAGCCGATGGAAATTCCCGAAGACCTGAAGCAGGTGCTGAACAGAAGGAACGACTAAGGATGACAAAGCCCGTATGCGCAGAAATGCGTACCTTTGTATATGGAAAATTCGCACAACGTTCTTAAGGTCCAGCCCCGCCCCTCAGAACCTTCTTTCGGAACGCCCCAGGCCCGCATACAGATCGTGATCTACGGGGACTACGAAGATGATAAGACCCGCACAGCTTTTGCCGAACTTGAAAAACTACTGAACCTGCACCCGGATGATATCTGGCTGGTATGGCGTCATTTTCCGCTGACCAATATACACCAGAGAGCCTTAAAGGCCGCCGAACTGGCTGTGGCCGCCCACGAAAAAGGAAAATTCCGCGAAATGCACAAAATACTGCTCGATAAAAGCAGTAACCTGGGGCTCAGCAGCCTGATCGCCTACGCCAAAGAACTGCAGATCTATGACGCTGCTTTGTACAGTGCGCTCAGCAACAACAAATACGCCTGGGACGTACGCGACGGGATGGGCAAAGGTGCCGAAAGCGGTGTAAAGACCCTGCCCGCGCTGTTCATCAACAGCGAACTGTTTACCGCAGCGCCTACCCTGGCCAACCTGCGCAAACACATCGAAAAGCTGTAGGCTTATCCTGCTTTTTTAAATACGTAGATCGTTTCATCGCCGAACATATCGTCTTCCTCTGTATGGGACTCAAGGAAGGTCCATGCGGCATCGCCGGCCTCCCATACGGGCGGGTCGGGCGTAAGATCGGGAAAGAAGATCTCCGTGGCCCCGGCACATTTCTCTGCCAGTTCGGGAAAGTGTGTGCGCAGCACTTCGGTAAACAAAGCTTCAGGCAGCATAAATTCCGCTTCCCAGCCGTTCTCTTCCTCCATAATGTAGGCGCTTAGCAGCGTCTGTCCCTTTTCGGTATGAAAGCCGTACAACAGCAGTTCCGAAAAACGGTATTCCTTATCTGGTTTAAAATGCATAAAAAAAGGGCGCCTGAAGCGCCCTCAAAGTTATAAAAAAGATTTAGCGTAAAAGATTTACGTGACCGATCACTTCCTGTTCCTGGCCCTTATATTCTTTGTACTTGATCTTGTACACATAGGTATCCGATTTTACCGGTTTGGACAGATCGTTGCGCATACCGCCATTCCAGCCTTTGTATACGTCGTTCGATTCAAATACGATCTCGCCCCAGCGGTCGAAGATATACATGTGGAAATTTTCCAGGTAACTGGCCACCGCTTTGAATTCTTCGTTCAGGTTATCCTCACCGGGAGTGAACGCATTCGGAATAAAGATATTCGTATACGGGTTCACGGTGATCAGCAGGGTCAGCGAGTCCACGCAGTTGCCGTTGCTCACCACCTGGGTTATGGGATAAACACCCTCCTGGCTGAAGGTATACGAGAAATCGGGCGTATGGAACGTGCTTCCGTTCAGGTAGTAAACAACGGATGTGGCAAAGTCTGAATTATCGTAGATATTCGCCACGGGCTCGCCCAGGGAAACGTTCACCGGTGCGCTGAAATCGGCTTCCGGGGCCGGACTTACCGTAAGCTGCAACGTAATAATGGAATCACAGCCGAACTGGTTACTGAACACCAGCTGGTACTGTCCGCTGTTGCCGTAATTGTTTCCGCCGAAAGTATAGGTCTCGCCCTTGCAGATGGTGGCCGTTACCAGGCCCGAATAGGCCGAAAGCGTTACTACGTTCAGCGAAGAAGTAGCCGAGGTACAACCGCTCACTACCACATACAGGTTATAGGTACCCTGTTGTGCCGAAGTAGCATTCAGGATCACAGGATCTTCCAGCGGGGAGTTGTAACCATTGGGGCCGCTCCATACATAGCTCGCTCCGGCAACCGTCTGGCTGTTCAGGTTGATGGCACTACCCTCGCAAACCGGGGAATTGGATGATACCACCGGTGCAGCCGGTATAGCGTTTACCACCGCATTGGTTGTAGCCGTGGCCGAAGTACAGCCGTTAGCTACCACGTATACACTGTAAGTACCGGATTCAGCCGGGGTGGCACCCGCAAGTGCATTGTCTTCCAGGTTGCTGCTGAAACCATTGGGACCGCTCCATACATATTGTACACCGGCAATGGTACTGGCATCGATATTAAGTGTGCTGCCTGCGCAGATGGGACCGTTATTGGAGACCTGCGGAGCAGCCGGAATGGCATTGATCACCAGCTGGGTATTGGCCGTGGCCGAAGTACAGCCGTTCACTACCACGTAGGCAGAATACATACCGGCATCCGTCATTCCCGTTGCAGGGATCGTGTAGTTCTGACTCTGGGAGGTAAAGCCGTTGGGACCACTCCAGTTCATGCCATTGGCCACGTTGGAACTCATCGTTACCGGCGAGCCTTCGCATACCGGGCCGGTATTGCTGAGCACCGGTGCGGCAGGTACCGCATTTACAAGCACCGGAACCGATGCCGTAGCCGAGGTACAGCCGTTCGCCACCACATAAGCCGTATACAATCCCGAAGCAGCCATAGTGGCCGGATTTATTACAGGGTTCTGAACCGTAGAGGTAAAGCCGTTGGAACCTGTCCAATTAGTACCATTGGTCGTGTTCGAAGTAAGATTGATGGCGAAACCTTCGCACACCGGCGTATTGCTGCCCAGTACCGGAGTAGCCGGCAGAGGCGTTACCGTTACGTTGATGCTGGCCGTTGCCGAGGTACAACCCAGGGCTACCGTATATACGTTATAGGTTCCGGTAGCTGCCGGACCGGCATTGGTGATGGACGGGTTCTGCTGTGTAGATGCAAAACTGTTGGGACCACTCCAGTTGTTACCGGCCGCTGCGTCCGAGGTCAGGTTAAGGGTCTGGCCTTCGCATACCGGGCTGTTGCTGCCCAATACCGGCGTAGCCGGGGTCGGGTTCACCACGATGTTTACCGTAGCGGTAGCCGAAGTACAGCCTAAAGCCGCTGCATATACACTATACGTTCCGCTCGCGGCGGTGGTTACGTTCGTAATGGTCGGGTTCTGTGCCATAGAGGTAAAACCATTCGGGCCTGTCCAGTTGTTGCCGCTGGCCGCTGTTGAGGTCAGGTTCAGCGTGGCCCCGGAGCACAGCGGACTGTTGCCGCCCGCTACCGGATTGGCCGGCGTCGGGTTAACGGTTACGTTTACGGTAGCCGTGGCTGAGGTACAGCCCAAAGCCACCGTGTAGGCACTATAGGTTCCGCTCGCAGCGGTTGTTACGTTCGCAATGGTCGGGTTTTGAACGGTAGATGTAAAGCTGTTCGGACCTGTCCAGTTCATACCTGTAGCC
>JBQVOK010000013.1:0-49037 GCA_052437175.1 Flavobacteriales bacterium | reverse complement strand
ACAGATGGCAGAGCGATAATATTTTTGGGCAGGAAGCTCTCTCGTTGGCGTGGCACGAGGGGGCTTTTTGGTTTTTGGGAAAAGCCATAGTAGAAGCTTTCAGTTTTAGCTGCCGAAACAAATATAATTCAGGACTAATCCTAACTTTATAATTTCAGAACAAACGGTGTACATTTCATCACGGATCTATTTCCTTTTAGATACATTTTTCTTATGATATATAGGATCCAACTTTTTAGCCTGTTCTATCACTTCAAAAGTAAAATCTTTTAATCGCTTGTATTCATTAGCATTACGACTCCCCTTTTTACTTTCATAACTATCTATAGCATTTTCAACACAAAGTGTAGCTTTTTTTAATACAAGTTCTGTTTTCTTATTATCTAATAGAGTTTCATGTATCAATTCACAATAAGCTGTCATGTCCTTACTATTGAATTTAGGAAAGTTAAAACCACTGACTAAAATTCTAAATGCAGTTAATAAATGATACTTATAATGCCTAAATCTAGCAGGCACCACATTCTGTTTTATATGTAAATCTACTTTATGAAGGCACATGCTGCTTACGTAATATACGTATGGATCATGATTTTCTATAAACATCTTTCCAGAGTATGCTTTTAACAACTCGCCATAATATCTATGTGTACTATGTGGCTCATTCCAGAACATTGATATCACGGCATTGATTTGAGCAGGTAATGTTATTATTTTCGAACGAGGAATCGGAGGAAATACTGTATCATATTCTCTTGGCCTCCTCTCATAATAAAGTTTAATATCCTTTGGAAATGAATCATAGAAAATTTGCAATTTTTTATGAAATTCCTTTAGTGATTCAAATGCCTCTGTCTTAACCTCTGTTTGCCTATTTGTTGCTTTTATAATATCATTTATTACATCTTGATTATCAGTAATTATAAGTTTAATAGACAAATACGTATTATGCACATCTATATATTCTTTGTTTGAATAGAGAATATTACTTGTTTGACACCCATTAACTACCTGAAAATCCTTAACTTTAAAATATGTCCCTACTTTATTTAAGCTTTTGGCAACAACTGTTATCCCATTATTTAATATTGGAAATTTAAATTGTTTTTTATTATCTCTAAGAGTATCTTGAATTTCTTTATTTACGGGATTAAGTCCTAAAAAATCACGCACATTATCATAAAAGAGTGTACGTTGAATTTTGCTGTCAGAATCCGTTATTAGTTTAAAGTATTCTGATATAGGTAGTATTCCAATATAGGCCTCCGTCACACCCTCTATTCTTGGAAGTGGTGTATTTTTATCAAAATTAATTTCCTTAACTACTTTATTTTTAATCTCTTTATATATTCGCTCTATTTGGGCTGCATCAATTGGAGTAAAAGTAGCCTTTCTAAATATACCCTTATTTATTAACTCAGACATGTCTGATTCATATCTGGCAACTACATTCTGATCATTTGTCCATCTACCAGTCGTAATATAATGGAGTTCACACAATGGCGATTCATCCATCAATATACTTTGCGTGTATATGTATTCCTTTAACTCTCTTAAGTGAGCAATCTCTTCACTAATCCTTAAGGTAGGAGAATCTCTAAAGAAGTCTTTAACTCCAAAAATAAAATTCCCGATGTCTGAAGATTTAAATTCAGAAGAAGTCTTACTTTGAGTAAAAATAAACCTTACGTCAAGTCGTTGAAATTGGCCTTTAAGACTATCTATTTCATCTATAGAGTCAACAATATGGTCATTAACCACAATTGCTATTCCATCGATTCCTGTATCCTGTCCACCTCCGACATTAATTGCTTCTATCTTAAAATTATCATTATAAAAAGCTTCTGGATGAACTTTTGATAGAATACAATAGTTACAGAAGTGCTCAAATAATTCATCTCCTTTTACTGTATCCGAAAAATTAAAATCTTTCTTAAAATCAGACAGATACCCTTGCAGAATTTTATTTTCCATAAATTATTAAAAATAAATAAATATTTAAATATCCAATCAAAGCGCTTCCTCCGTATACTTCCTTACCCGTATACACAAACGTTTGAACTCGCTGAGCTGGGATTTGCTTTTCTTTCTTCCCCGAGGAAAAACAGTTTTATTATTAGGTGACTTTTTTCATTGGGTTTTGTTTCAGGTGTTTTAATTTACGTTTATAGTTGTGTACAAGACGTTAAATAAGGCAATACATCACACCGATGCACATACGCAGCCGCACAAGCACGGAAAATTCCGGCCCTGCGCTGCATGGGTATACTAAAATTACTTACGGTTTATGGGAACTGTGGTGTACAGCCGGGTTTGCAGAAAGGGTATTCATAGGTGTTACGAATTGGGTTAACGATGTTGATATAGCGAAGATAGAAGGAATATCCGAAAAAGCAAACAGTGGTGGCAAAATTTTTAGCGAATTTTGACAATAAACGTACACGCATTAAAAATAGGCGCCTGCAAGTCCGCAAGTTTCATGCACGGCGAATGTCTGATACAGCAATGAAGTCACCATTGTCATACCCCACAGTTACAAACACCTGCGTCTGTTGTTTTAGAATAGCTGAGCCGACCGGTTGGGTCCGGATAATCTCATCAAACGTAAAGGCAACATAGGCAAGCGGCAAAATCCAGTCGAGGAGATCATAGTTATCCTCATCCGTTTTAAGAACATCATCCAGTTTCATAAGTACGTCTGAATATATATAGCTGTCATCCGGGGTATAAACGGGATCACATGCCCAGTCTGCATCATTGGGATCATATTCTTCAGAACCTGCTATATAAATGGCCGGACGTACCGTTTCTCCGTCCACCAGTTTAACAAGACCGATCCAGAAAGCTGAAATTTCAGCAGGGACCGGTGACTCGGCAAAGATATGCTGTAACCAGGCCGCAAAATTTTCCTGTTCTTTTTCTACATCCAACGTTCTTAAAGTATCCCGGTCAGCGTCCGCTATTAAATCTCTATGAAAATGAATAAGCGTTTCCCAGGCCGCTTTTATTGATGCGCGAGAAGCCAGAATATCTGTTAAACATTGCCAGGAGCGGTCATGAGCCGAATTCATACGTTGTAGATTTAATTGGGATGAATACACTATTCAATGACCGAAAGTACTAATTTTGCCTTATGAAATATTACCTGCTTATTATTACTGCTGTTACGTTAAACGTAACAATCCTCAATGCCCAGAAAAAAGATATAAAGGCTATCCATAAAGTATTTGATGCGTATAAAACAGCCACTCTTAACAATCAGGGCGCAGATGCAGTAAACCTCGTAGACAGCCTCACCCTCGCCTATTACGAAGAGTTGAGCATGAAAATAAAATATGCCGATTCGGCAGCGGTAGAAGCTCTTTCTTTTCAGGACCGGCTTACCTTGTTAATGATCCGTGGACGGGCTACCCGCGAAGAGATCAGAAAATTTGACGGACGCAGCCTGTTTATTTATGCCATCGACAAGGGAATGACAGGGAAAAATTCCATTATAAATAATACCATTGGCGATGTAAAGGTAAACGGCAATTATGCCCGGGCCGAGTTTATAACCAAAGGTGTAAAAACATCGATGCATTATCCTTTTTACAGGGAGCATAAAAAATGGAAGATAAATTTCACGGAACTCTTCCCCATATTTGCCGTTACACTGAAAAGAATGGTCGATGAAACTGAGATGAGCGAACAGGAAATGATAAAACAGCTGCTGGAAATGTCTCTTAACAGAAGCATTTCCCCAGCGCTTTGGCAGCCTGTGCTTCAGAAATGATCTATTTTGGCCGCTTTAAAATGTTTACCCAACCGGATACTCTTCAATAATCAGTGCAACCCTCCCTAAATTAGGACTGGATTTGCTCATGGCTGTTGTCTGCCGGATCTATATCTGATACTACTCCAACAACAATCTTTTCCCCATCCGGATCAATAAAAACTATGGGCAAATTTGCGACAAACACATACGGACGTAAATCCGGATATTTCCCAGCCCACGAATCTACCGCAATCCATCTACCCAACCTACTATCATACAACCTTGCTCCAAAGTCGTACGCCGTTCCTTCTATCCCATATACCTCGTCTATCTTCTCTTTGCCATTGAAGCCGTAAAAATATTCCCTTTTATGGCATTTTTGAGAAAAAGGATCGCGCACGGCAGTTTGGGTATTTACGGTATACAGGTACACAGGTCAAAAATAGGAAAACCGCCTGGTTTCCCAAGCGGTTTCCTGCTAACAATCCATTAACGCTTTGCTCTATGAGAACTCCCTCAAATTCCGTATATTTGCACACGAATAGCAAAGAACGGCATGAAGGCAAAATACATTAATCCATTCACGGACTTCGGGTTTAAGAAGATCTTCGGGGAAGAGGCAAGCAAGCCCCTCCTGATCGATTTTCTCAACAGCTTGTTGCCCGAGAAGAACCGTATTGCCGACCTCTCGTTCCGTAACGGCGAACAGCTCGGCACGACCGAACCCGACCGCAAAGCTATTTATGACATCTACTGCCGGACAGAGAGCGGGGAACGATTTATTGTAGAGTTACAGAAGGCCAAGCAGAACTACTTTAAGGACCGTACCATCTACTACTCCACTTTCCCGATCCGGGAACAGGCAGAGAAGGGGGACTGGAACTATAACCTCAAAGCGGTATACTGCATCGGCATACTGGACTTTACCTTCGATGACTACGAAAGCGAGCCGGAACGAAGCGAGGTGGTGCACACCATTCAACTGAAAAACCAGAACAACAAGGTCTTTTACGAAAAGCTGACCTATATTTACCTGGAAATGCCCAATTTCAGGAAGACCGAGGAAGAACTGTGCAGCCGACTGGACAAATGGTTGTATTTCATTAAGCATCTGGAAGATTTTCAGAATATACCAGCCATGTTCAAGGACGAAGTATTTACCCGTGCTTTTGAGAAAGCAGAACTGGCTAAATTAGCTCCGGAGGAGATGGATAGCTACGAGCGCAGCCTGAAAGTATTCCGGGACAACAAGGCTGTTTTCGACTACGCTACAGAAACAGCGTTTGATGAGGGAATAGAGGCGGGTAAAATGTCTGGCAAAATGGAAGTGGCTAAAGCACTCAAAGAAAGCGGCATACCGATAGATGTCATCATCAAAAGCACCGGTCTTTCCAAAGAACAGATAGAGGCTCTGTAATTATGGGTTATATCAAAGAGCCAAAAAGTGTTGATTTCATCATACAAAGTGATCCGCTGGATGATAAAGCCAGGAAGGAAATCAGCGATTTTATCCGTGCGTATAAAGCCAAACAGGATACTCAAAAGAAAGCTACAGCCCCGGAAAGGAACAGTTAAATCTATAGGAAAAAATAAGGTAAAGTCTAAATAATATACATCTCATTTACAGGCCTTCCATCTGCACCCCCTCCTAAAACATATATTACCCTCTGCTATTCCCGGAGGCGCCCCCCGGGTATCTACCAGGGAATTTCGCCCGTGGACGGGTTGGTCTCCTCGCTGAAAAACTTACCCGTGGGGCCATCGTTACCGATCAGCACATACCGGATGATGCGGCTTGCCGCCGTATGCACCTCTCCACCCCGGAAAAAAGTGAAATCGGTTTTGGTAAGTCCCGGGCAAACCGCATTTACCTTCACCTTGGTGTTACGTAATTCGTACGCCAGCTGTATCGTATACATATTCAGCGCCGCTTTGGACACTGCATACACACCATATCGGGCATAGTGGTAGGCAGGCCATTCCGGATCGCTCTGCAAGGCAAGCGAGCCCACGCTGCTGCTTACGTTAACGATCCTGGGCTCCGGAGACCCTTTCAGCAGATCGATGAATGCCTGTGTTACGTTTGCGGTACCCAGCAGGTTGGTTGTAAATGCATCCAGGTATTCGTCGCCCCGGGCTTCCAGTACAGCATAGGGATCACTTCCTCCGTTGATGCCTGCATTATTGATGAGCACGTCTAACACCGCTACCTTTTTACCGATCTCCGCACGGGCGGCACGTACCGATACCGGATCGGTAACGTCGAGCTGTACCGCTTCCAGGTTGCTGAATCCTTCTGCCTGCAGTTTCCGCACGGCCTCCGCCCCCTTCTCTGCATCACGGCTACCGATAAAAACAAAAAAACCTTTTTCTAAAAGTTGCCGCGCGGTTTCAAAACCAATGCCTTTGTTTGCGCCTGTAATAAGTACCGTCTTCATAGTGTATGTTTTTTAAATTTCAGTACAAAATTCAGGGATTACGCAGGGATGGCATTTACCAAATGGTAAAAAGTGCATCAACGGATGTTTTTGCGTATCCTGCTGAGCGACTGCGGCGTTACGCCTAAGTAAGATGCGATGTAGGATAAGGGAACGCGATTGAGGAGTGTGGGATGATTTTCGATAAACTCCGCATATCGTGTGCCGGCGTCCTGCGATATTACCGGACCTTTTCTCGATTTCTGGTACATACACAGCTGCACCATTTTGTGTTTAATGTTGTCCCAGCCCACAATAATATGAGAAAGCTCGTCCCAGTCCGTTGCCGAAAATACGAGCAAATGGCAATCCGTACAGGCCTGTAAATATTCTGAAGATACGGTATGGGCCTCAAAGTGGACATAATCGCACACCAGGCTGTTTTCACTGATGAAACAACGCGTGATCTCCTCGCCCTTATTGTTGTAATAACAACCCCGGATCACACCTTCCACCACAAAGCCCACCTGCCTGGGGATCTTTCCGGCCTCAGAAAAATATTCATCCTTTTTTAGCCGGAGTGTACGGGCTTTGCTGCGAATAAGGTCTGTCTGCTGCCTGTTCAGGTTCCCGAACTGCAGCATGTATTCAATCATTTGGTCCATATCAGGCAAGTTTAAACATAATATCGCTTGCCGGATTTACCATTTGGTAAAAAGAACGGTTACAGGTGGCAGGCAGGCTATGTATGCGCCGGGAAGTCTGCCCGCGCTCATGGATTTATTTGGCAGATTTCCCCATCCGGTATATATTTGGCTACTAAACTTTACCTTATGAAAAACAACTATCTGTTACTGGCTTTATTACCCTTATTCTTACTGGCAAGTTGCGGCGGAGCTTTTGATAAAAAACCGGATGCACCGGAAGTAAGCTCTATATCCGTTATTCCCGGCATTGGAAACTACCCCGGCGATGTGCTGATGTTCCAGGCCAATATCAAATACTCCAGCAATCCGGGTCAATACACCTACGAATGGGATTTCGGGGACGGAGGAACTTCCGTTCTGAAAGAACCGGCGCATAGTTTTGCCTCTTCCGGTCAGTACCCCGTAACGGTGATCGTGTCGAACGAAACGGGTTCCGACAGCAAAACAACCGTAGTTACTATCAATGAAGAAGAAGGCGACATTTACTTCTGGACCAATACGCAGCAATATGGGTATATCTATGTTCAGTTGAACGGCACCAGTAAAACGGTTACCTCTTACTATCTGCAATTCCCGGGCTGTGGTATTAACCAGGGCTTTGCCGAATATATAGATCTGCCCTGGGGAACCTATACGTATACGGCATCCGCCCAGTTTGGCGGTAAGACCTGGTCTGGAAGCGTAACTATAGATGACAACTGCACTAAGGTGTTGTTAGACTGATACCCTGCAGATAGATCCATAGCAATAACGTAAAACATTATTCATCCGGCACAGACCTCCTGAATGGCCTTGCCTGAAATAAGCAAACAAACACCTTACACACACATTCATGAAACCTGTTTTCCTCACTTCGGCCTTCTTCACCTGCCTGTTCACCTATGCACAGCACTGGCCTACGTATCGCTTACAAGCAGATTCTATCTATAAAAATGCCGGCGTAAAAAGCATACAATGGAAAGAAGATTCCACAAGATCGTCGCTGCTTGTAGAAGCCGATCTGGACCGGAATGGTCGCGTGATAAAAATGGAAACGCACACAGATCCGACAACGCATTATGCATACGACGCTGCGGGAAAACAGACCGGAGAATGGGACTGGGACGGGAAAGCCGAGTTTACCTACGATGCCGCCGGCCGGGTGCTTACGAAAAACTTTTATTCAGACAGCAAGGAACTGGTGAAGGAAGTAACGATTAGCTACAACCCTACCACAATTACCTCCAAACGCTATGAGGACGGCGAATTCAAAGAACAGAAAACATACATCTTTGAAACCCCCACCACCGTTAAAGAATACAGTATAGAGAAAGCTTCCGGGTATGGCGAGCTGAAATATACCTATACCAACACATACAACGCCAAAGGACAGATCATCAAAACCCGTAAGACCATGCTGGGCGATTTCCTGGGTGAGGCAACCTATCAGTATCATGCCAACGGACTGCTGGATACCATTACGCTGTTCGATCCCTTTAACCTGAATAAGGACGCACCGCCGGTGGTGCAGAAACTCGTTTATACGTATTATTAAAAACACCGTTCCGGCATTGACCAGGGCGTGGCGGGCATTGTCAGACCGGTACCTGCACACAGAACGCCTGTACCTTTCCGGGACGAAAACGCGTCAGTTCTGCTCCGCTGAAACCGGCATCTGCCGCAGACTGTAACACCGGCTGTATAAATGTGTCGGCGGCTTCGTAAGGCGGTTCAAAAAAGAGGCAGACACGGCCACCGGGCTTTACCAGATCCTTCAGCTTCTGCCAGGGAGCCGGCTCTCCCTCCAGGAAGAGGTTTACGTTATACGCAACAACGACATCGTAAAGATTTTCCGGCGGAATGTCTTCAAAAGCGATACACTCTACATGCATGATGTCTTTTTGAATATACGCGGCATTACGCTTAAGCGCTTTCTCCGTCATGGAGGCCGAGCGGTCTGTAGCCCTGATATGCCCGGGATATTCCAGCATACGTGCTATTTCCCCGGCCAGGATGCCGGTTCCGCAGCCGATCTCCAGGACCTGTGCCCGGGCCGGTATATGCATCATGGATAAGGCCATTGTGTAACGTACGGCAATACTCATGGCAGAGGAGCTCTGAAGGTATACAATGTTACCTGCTTGTCTGTATGCAGGGGAGCTGCCGATTCCACATAGCCGGCGCGCTTCAGCATATCGTACATGGCGTGGTTGCCGAACACGAACGCTTCGCCGGCATCGATATACAAAATGTGCGGGGGCGCCTCCTGCCGGATGTGGTTCTCTGCCTCTTCGGGTGAGAGCGGGGGCAGAATACCGCGTTCCAGCAACCGCGGACGAAGCGTATACACATCGCTGCCGCGCAGTTCATCGCTGATGTAATAGCCCAGGGTAAGCCGGTACCATTCCGGGTATACGAGTACCAGGGCCTTTTCGCCGTATTGTTGTTTAAAGCGGCGCAGTTGTTCTGCCGTTTGCGAAGGATGGTAATCGTTGCCCTGCCGCCAGTTAAAACCGCTGATCAGAATAATGACCATGAGTATGAGCCAGCCCCGCGTTTTAGTATAGGCATCGTAGAAATAGGTAAAAATAAATGCCGTACAGAAGAACAAGCCGGTGAATATAAAACTGAGGTAACGCCCCATGAACATAGGCCATTTGAACGACAAACCAAACAGCAGCAGGTAGCAGAACCCGAACCAGGCCAGCAGCACACCCACCTGGCGGATATCGGCCGAATGATAGGGTACCTGCTTCCAGCGGCCACGCACCTTAGGATCGGCCATACTGAGCAGGAATACGCCCAGCAGCGGCCAGAAACGGTAATTGAACGCAATATTGATATTGCCCCAGAGATGTGAAATTTTCGGCGCATCGCCCCAGAGCGTATTCCCCGGGTCGCTGACGCGTGCATAAAAGACCCAGGCCAGGGGCAGTACGAACAGGATACTGAGCACACTCGTCTGCCAGAGTCCGCGGCGCTTATCTCCGCCGAAAAGCAGGATGAACAGCCATACCGTGCCCGCCAGGAAGGCCGAAAGGTAATGCGTATAGAGTGCTAAGGCCAGGCAGGCCGCCGTAAAGAATATTTTTGCATACAGGTTCTGTATACGGAAAAAGCAGAACAGGGCCGCCCCCGCCAAAAAGAAAGCCAGGGCATAACCCCGCATTTCGTGCGCGAACATCAGCTGCTGGTTATTGAACGTGAGCAGTATGGCCAGCAGGTATGCCACCGGTTTGCGCCAGGCCGTATACACCCCGGCAAACCAGAATGCCGGTACAAAAGAGGCAAAAAGCAGTGAAGGAAAACGCACAGAGAACAACGAGGAACCGAACAGCTGCATCCAGTAGTGCATAAACAGCTCGTACAGGGGCGGGTTATTACCGCTGATGAGTTCTCTTATGATATCTGAAGGGGGCAGGCCGGCATGGAAGAATGAAAAAGGTTCGTCGTAAGAGAGTTCGTTATACGTTATAAAGATCCCTTTCAGCAGCAGGTTGATGCAGACGATCCCCCAGAAGGGCAGCCAGAAATGGAGTTTATTCTCTGTAGTCGGGTTCATGAGCGCTGAGCCAAAAGTACGTAAAATCTTACGTACCTTTGTTAACGATGGAAACGGCAGCTATTGTATCCTTATACACCACACAGATACGGACACCCATCGGGGAAATGCAGGCCTGCGCCACTAACCGCGGACTCTGCCTGCTGGAATTTATGGAACGCAAAAACCTGGCTGCCGAACTGGAACAGCTGCAGAAGCTGATGAAGGTGGAACTGACCCAAGCTACACACCCCTGCCTGGAACAGGCACAACGCGAAATGGACGAATATTTTGCCGGCACCCGTAAACAGTTTGAGGTTCCCCTGCATACACCGGGTACGGAATTTCAGCAGAACGTGTGGCAGGCCCTGTTACAGATACCCTATGGCGTTACGCGTACCTACAAGGAACAAGCGCTGATACTGGGCAACCTGCCGGCCATACGCGCCGTGGCACACGCCAACGGGATGAACCGCATTGCCATCATCATCCCCTGCCACCGCGTCATCGGCCATAACGGCAACCTCACCGGCTATGCAGGCGGTATCTGGCGTAAAAAATGGCTGCTGGAACACGAACAACCCGGCAAACAACAGGAACTGTTCTGATTCTTTCCCCCTCGCTCTTCACTCCTTGCTCCTTGCTCTTCACTCCTGGCTCCTCCCTCCAGGCTCCGGACTATCGGACTTTTAACTCCGGACTACTTCAAGGCCTTATTGATATTCTTTACCGAGCGTTCACTGAGCAGATAGGTATTGAGCACGTGGTTGTACAGTTTTTCATCGCCTATGGCCTCAGAAAGTGTCCGGGTAAAAAAGCTGAAATCGGAGATGGCGGTCTCTTCACGCAGCAGTAGTTCTACCCATTTCTGCATTCTGTCGGCTCCGATCTCTTTTTCGATAGCCAGTAAAACCAGGGGCTGATAGTCGTACCCATAGGTCTGGCGGCTGTTGGTATGGGTCAGGTCTTTGAATTTCCCCATGGGTCTCAGCACAAACTCCTTATCATTTATATACTCTTTTTTCGAGTTGATCAGCACGCCGGCCAGTCCGGCCTGCCCCGTACCCTGCAGATACTTCAGCGAGAGAAATTCAGCAAATCCTTCATTGAAAAGGTTTTCCAGTACATTATTATGCTTCTTCATTACCCCGAAATAATAATGCGACAATTCGTGCGCCATCACCTGGGCAAATATGCCGGAATACGATTCTTTGAACGAAGACTGAAGATCATAGGGCGGATAGCCCACCGTGGTAAAAGTAGGATAACTTACAAAGCTGAAGCCGGTTAAGCGGGCCGTGGTATTTCCCTGCACCCAGGTTATTTTTTCGCGGAGTTCCTGTTTCGTATAATTTCGCAGAAAGTCTCCGATCTCGTTGTTCATACGTTCAAATTCCTCCAGTTCCGAAGGACTGAAACGGGTATTCAGCAACTGCATCGATCTTGTTTCCTGCACATTATAGTTGCCCATGAACAGGTAAGGTTCCCGCGGGATATCGCTTTTAAAACGTGCCTTTTTTGTTTTCTGCGGAGCGCTTCCGTTCATGTAGATCGTTTCGCAGTCTTCGCATTCGATCTCCAGGTCGTAACGCACTTCGGCGTAGGCATACTCTTTTTTTACATCGTACAGAACCGGGAACAGGGCCGCCTGCAGACCATCGGCACGCAGTATATGATCATTAAAGGAGACATTCCCTCTCCAGTCTACTTTCGTATACTCATCTCCTAAAGTATCCCTTACCACCGGAAATTTGCCTGTGTAACGGAAGCGCAGCTTCGAAGGCAGAAATTTACTCCGCCCGTCACCGGCCCGGAAATAATACGAATTGGTTTCGTCCGTCTGCTCGTCTTCGGCAAAAGAACGGTCGTACGCCATCATAAAATCGTTGGGTTCCAGGCTTTGTATATTCAGGATATTAAGCCCCGAATTCAGCCGTATCACGTAATCGTCTATATGGGTATATTCACTCAGTACAATATCGCATTCTACCGTACCCTGTTCCACCGAAAAGCGGGCCGTTCCGGAGATGAGGGGTGCGCGGTCCTGTGCAAAACAGGCTGCCGGAAGTACAAAAAAAAGGGGCAACAGGTTCTTTAGCCTAAAATTCATCTTATGTTTTTGTGTAAGGTCTTCTGTTTCTCTGCCTGCCGGACCGGGCTCATAAAAAGCCGGGCTGCACGAGCAGGCGCAATGCATTCAAGTATATGCCGGAATTTCAGTGCTTATTTTTTACAGAGCTTAGCCGTAAATACCTTGCCGTTCTCTGCCTGCATACACACCAGGTACATGCCCGCCGGCCATGCCGAAGCGTCGAGTGTGAGTACACTGCCCTGGGCTTTCTTGGCCTGCATCAGCTGACGGCCGCTCATGTCCAGGATACGCACCTGTGCAGCCTGTTCGCCGCCGATACCGAAAAAATTCTCCGCAGGGTTCGGGAACAGCCCGAAGGGCATGGCTTCTTTTTCTTCGTCCAGGCCAATGGTAAAGCTATTGGTAAGGGTGCCGTCCTTCAGCATTTTGGAAATGATGAGGGCCTGTGTACCCGGACCGTAACTCTGGGTATAGCCCGTGGCCACAATGTCTTTATTGGGTGTAAGTACGCTGCCGAAAAAGCCGTCTACCGGACCTATGATGCCATTCTCCTTGAAGAACTGCGGTAAGCCGTTGCCCATGCCCAGGAAGAACATGGCCTGTTTATCGGTATTGTACTTGTAGTGACTTTCGGAAACAAAATAGAACTCATCGTTCTGGTAATGCCCGTAATCATTGATCTCTACACCCCAGTCCGAGCTCTGCGGCGCCATAAGCTGCCAGAGGTAATTGCCGTTATCGTCCAGTTTTACCTGCAGGCTCATGGAAAATTCGGTTGTGTCGTAGTGGTAGTAACCGCCCAGCATAATACCGTTGCCGTAAGAAGCGGCCATGCAGCTGATGTATTCGTTGTACCCGAAATCGAGGATGAGCGTATCCAGGAAGTTCCCGGCTGTATCCATTTTTAATACAAGTCCGTCGGAAGTTTCGTTCAGTTCGTTGTAACGGTAACCGGCGATCAGGCATTCCGAAGCGTTCAGAGGCACAATGGCCTTGAGCACATCGTTGTAGGGCGACTGGTACATACGTGTGAAAAGTGTATCCCCGTTGTCGTCCATACGCACAATATAACCCTGTGTGCCCTGGTTGCTGTTCTGGTAGGTTTCGCCCACCAGAATGTAGCTGTTGGCCATGGCGCAGAGGTCGTAACAGAAATCCCATTCCGGCGTGCCGATGTTACGGGTCCAGAGCGTATCGCCGTTGCTGTCGGTCTTGATCACATAAAAATTGTATTCGTACGGGGGCAGTCCGTTGCTGTACCCCCCGATAAGGTAATCGCCGGGCGTATTGGCGGCTATAATGCGGGAGGCAACATCCACATTGATGGTACCTACGGTCTTTTGCCAGAGCAGCAGGCCCATGGAATCGGTACGTACCATATATACGTCCGATGCGCCCATGCCCGAAGAACCCGTAAAGCCCACAGCCAGGAAACCGCTGTCGGGCATCAGGATAAGGTCGTTCCCCTTTTCGTCGTTGGCCCCGCCGAAGGTACGCACCCAGGGCGCCTGTGCATAAGCAGACACTCCCAGTAACAGCAAGATCGCGAAGAGTATACTATTTTTTCTTTTCATTCTTTTTTACATTTTTCTGTCCCGAAAAACTTTTCCACAGGCCTATATATCCGCCGAAACCGGAGGCCGCGCGCTCAGCGATAAGGCCCTGCAGCTGGTTGGTACCCAGGTTGAATACCCATCCCCGGCCTACGTCAAAGCCCAGGTCTACCCCAATGTTGTACGTTCCCCAGCCGCCGTAGGAAATATTCCCCCCGATCATGATCTGCGGATCGGGATAGCCCCACACGCGTAAGGTACCCATGGGCATGGCACCCGAAAAGAAACGCATACTGAGCTGGGCCGCGCCATACAGGCGGAACGGGATAAACTCGCGCTGGTAAGCGATGGAAAGCTGGGCCGGCAGCGGGATCACTTTTGAACCGGAATAACGCCCGCGCTGTATGATCTGCTGTGCACTGTCGCCCAGCTGTGAAAATACGTCGCCTGTAATATCGTAGGGCGATGAAAAGGACACACCTTCAAAGGTTATGGACGTATCCAGGCGGTACCCGTTGCCGAAGGCCGTACTTTTTACAAACCCGAAATCGCGGGCCTGTATACTGATGGCGTTGCGCCCCGAAGGGTCCTGCAGGTTCAGGAACAGATCGCCGGAAAGGCCCCAGCCGTTGGGGTAATGATAGTAGGGTTTGGAACCATCGTTACTGAACATATCAAACTGGCCGCCGGCCTGTAAGGTAAACGCATCCGGCGAGGTATACAGGCTGCCGTTCTTTAACGAAATATCGGCAAAATTGCTGGCATTCACGTACGAAAGCGCAAAACCGTAATTCCCTGTCCATTTCTTGCCGCGTACGTGGTGTATCAGTCCGAAAGACAACTGCTGATAGGCCATATAACGCACTTTTTCGTTGCGGAAATGCAGCGTATCGCCTTTATAGGGCGAATTGCCGTAGAACAGGGCCCGGTAAGTATCCGGAGATATTTTACCGAAGGCCGTAAAACGGTTCTTGTACCCGATGTAATAGCCCCAGGAACGGTTTTTACCGATGAATTTCGAAGGGAAATGTACGTAGGAAAGTTCACCCGCTACATCCAGACCGATACGGTTCAGCGGACGCAGACGTTTTTCGCTGCGGTCTTTCATCGCCGGGGTCACCTCGCGGCCCGCGCTGATCACGCGGAATATTTCGGAATTGAGCGAATTGGAATTCGTTTCTATGGAAAAACGCGCGCTGATGTGGATCGGCTTCTGTACATTATGCTGCGGGAACGGATGGTACTGCGGCCCGGAGGAGAACCACATCATCATAGGGAAAAGCCAGTTCAGGGTATCGCTTACTGCTGATATCACGTGTGTCGATTTAGATGTTGTAGATAAGTTTGCCGGTGAGCTTCAGTTCCATATAATTGCCGTCCTGCCATTTTACATGCTGGGGCTGGGCCGGGGTATTGAAGCGGATCACAAATTTCAGGGTCTTTGCCTTGCGTATACGTTCCAGTGCGGCCTGGTCCATATCGGCCTTCAGTACCGATTGTACAGAGCCGCTTACATTGTTCAGTCCGTCCACACTGGCCGGGGCTATCAGGTCGCTGAAAAACAGGCTGTCGCTTACGGTACCGTTTTCGTCCATAAAAAAGGCCTGGGTATTGGCCTGCAGCGGAAACGCATTGTCTACGTACAGGTTAAAGGCCACGCCTTTGATCTTGCCGTTGGCCAGCAGTTTTTCCATATTGATGGGTACGGTATCGCTCAGCACCAGGTCGTTCAGGGCCAGGCTGAAAGGCGTTTCTACGTACAGTCCGATCTCGGAATTGCCCGCGGCATAAATAAAATCGTTACCGCCGCTCAGCGGACCATTAGGATTGATGATGAATTTGGTACGCAGTTTGATCTTATCCGGCAGGTTCTCGGCAAAAGCCTTCAGGTTTGAATTGCCCGAATTGAACTCGATCTGCTGGAACGTGGAGATGTATTCCGGCGTATGCCACTGGTTGTTGATGGCCCGGTTGATATTGATGGAACCGCCGATCAGCGGATGTACCAGCGATATGGTCTGTCCCGTGCGGGAGTTCAGCCCGGTAAGTTCCTGTACTTTTACCTGCAGGTCGGCGCCCACGCTGTTGGTCACGTTCAGGCGCATCAGCAGGTCGGTAAGTGAAACCGTGCCCGATTTAATAATAGAAAAAGCGCCGATTTTCAGTGTATCCTGCGAAAAGTTCACTTCCTGTGTGAACAGGTTTCCCCGGGCATAATGCGGTTTTATGTTGCGCAGTTTAAACGTAAGACCCACCAGTTGTTGTCCGGCGGTAATGGTCACGGGCTGTGCACCTGCGGGCAGGGTAGCCGATATCTGCAGGCGCAGTTTGTTGTTCAGGTTGCCGTTATCCCCGGTAAAATCGAGCGAATAGCCGTCGAGCAGGCGCGAGGTATTGAGCGTACCCGGCGAACCGCCGTTGGCCGCAGGCACGTTCTCGAGCTGTGTAAAGGCCTGTCCGTTCTTTTTTGCCTTGGGAATAAACACCTTCATTTCCAGGGACTGCGGGGCATAGGAATACATTTCCAGGTCTACCGAACCGTTGAGCACAATGGCCTCGAGCAGAGCCGCCTGGGTAATATTGAAATTGAGGTAATTATCATACACCGGGATCATGGTACCCGGCGAAATGGTAAGGCTTACGGGAGCCGTAAATGCATAATTGATGGTGGTGTCCGGGATGTTCAGCAGGCTGTCTACCGGCAGTTTGAACACCGGTTTATCAAAAATATAGGCCAGGCCGTTGGGAACAGGCACCACTTCACCGTCCGGCACTACATTCTGCGGGGTGAGGGTCATTTTAGCGATCGGGGCTTCCAGTTCCGTATCCCAGTTGGGGTCAAATTTACAGGACGAAAGACCGGCAAGCAGCACGAAGATCAGAACCAGCGGCTCCGGGAGCTTTTTCACGGTGAAATTCATACTGTAAAAATAGAATATTGGCAGTAATAATCACTAATATCCGTATTTTTCTTTCCAGAGGCGTTTGAGGCGTTCGCGGTATTCGTTTTCGATACGGTTGTTACCCGGCACGTAAAAGGCACCTCCTTCCAGTCCCTGCGGCAGGAACTCCTGTTCCACGAAGTTGCCTTCGTAGGAGTGCGCATAGCCGTAATTATCGCCGTAGCCCATTTCTTTCATCAGTTTGGTAGGGGCATTGCGCAGGTGCAGGGGCACCGGCAGATCGCCCGTTTGCCGCACGCGTTCCTGTGCACTGTTGATGGCTTCGTAGGCGGCATTGCTCTTGGCCGATACGGCCAGGTAAATAGCGGTGTTCGAGAGGATGATACGGCTTTCCGGCCAGCCCACCGATTCCACCGCCTGGAAACAGTTGTTGGCCATGACCAGGGCCATAGGATTGGCCTGCCCGATGTCTTCGGCCGCCAGTATCAGCAGGCGCCGGGCTATAAAACGCACGTCTTCCCCACCCTGAACCATGCGGGCCAGGTAATACACGGCCGCATTGGGGTCGCTGCCCCGTATGCTTTTGATAAAGGCCGAAATGATATCGTAATGCAGTTCGCCGTTCTTGTCGTAGGCCGCCAGGTTGGCCGCCACGGCCTGTTTTACTTCTTCGTTGGTAATACGTATCTCATCGCGGTTGCGCTGTACTTCTACCGCCAGTTCCAGGGCGTTGAGCAGCTTGCGGGCATCGCCGCCGGAGATCTGCAGCAGGGCATCGGTCTCTTCGAGCTTTACCGGCAGCTTCGACAGTTCTTTGTCCTTTTCCAGGGCCTGTTGCAGGATGGCTACCAGTTCGTCCTTTCCATGATGCTGCAGGGTAAATACCTGGCAGCGGCTCAGCAGGGCGTTGATCACCTCGAAGGAAGGATTTTCGGTAGTGGCCCCGATAAGGGTGATGGTTCCCTTTTCCACGGCGCCGAGCAGGCTGTCCTGCTGACTTTTGTTAAAACGGTGTATCTCGTCGATGAACAGTACGGGGCGTTTTCCCTGGGAAAAGAGGCCGGCTTTGGAAGCGGTATCCAGCACTTCGCGCACTTCTTTTACGCCGCTGTTGATGGCACTGAGCTGGTAAAAAGGCCGGTCGAAATACGAGGCCAGCATCAGGGCCAGGGTGGTCTTTCCCGTTCCGGGCGGGCCCCAGAAGATCATGGAAGGCAGAATGCCGTTCTCCAGCATTAATCGTATGGGTTTACCGGGACCCAGCAGCTGCGACTGACCGATGTACTCCTCTATGGTTTTGGGCCGCATTCGTTCGGCCAGCGGTTGTTCATTCATAAAAAGCACTCCTTTTCCATGCAGCATGGAATATTAAATTCGTAAACTTTACGTTATCTTCGCAGAAATTAACGGTAAAATTACACCTAATAATGGCGATATCGGTAAAAAACATCACAAAAATTTACGGGGAACAGAAAGCGCTTGACAACGTGAACTTCGAAGTAAAAACAGGCGAAGTGATCGGTTTCCTGGGGCCGAACGGGGCCGGTAAATCCACCATGATGAAAATTCTTACCTGTTACCTGCCCGCCAGTGCCGGCACAGCCAGTGTGAACGGTTACGACGTGGCCGCCTCGCCCCAGGACGTAAAACGCTCCGTGGGCTACCTGCCCGAAAGCAATCCGCTGTATTTTGACATGTACGTACGCGAGTACCTGGAATATGCCGCCGGCGTATACGGAGCCTCCAATGTGCGCAAACGCGCCGACGAAATGATCGGTATTACCGGCCTTTCGCCCGAACGCCATAAAAAGATCGGGGCTCTTTCCAAAGGGTACAAACAGCGCGTGGGACTGGCCCAGGCCATGATCCACAACCCCAGTGTGCTTATCCTGGACGAGCCCACTTCGGGCCTGGACCCCAACCAGCTGGTAGATATACGCAATCTCATCACCGAACTGGGTAAGGAAAAGACCGTGATGCTCAGCACACATATTATGCAGGAGGCCGAAGCCATGTGCAGCCGCATCCTCATCATCAACAAAGGTAAGCTGGTAGCCGATAAAAGCACCGCCGAAATTACCCGCACGGCCGGCAACCGCCAGGTGATCCTGGTGGAGTTTGACAAACCCGTGACCGAAGGCGAACTGAAAAAGATAAAAGGCGTACAGCAGGTGCTGCACTCAGGCAATAACCGCTACGAGATCAGCGCTTCCGACAAGGAAGATATCCGCAGCCTGCTTTTTGCCTGGGCCGTGGAAAAAGGCCTTACCATACTTACCATTGCCAAAAGCGACGTTAAACTCGAAGACGTATTCCGCAACCTTACCGCTAAAAAATAAACCGGCTGCAGGGGGACACAACCGGTTTGTTTTGAATACTAAAAGCTAAAAACGGGCCTAACAGGCCAGGAGTTCGGTAATGATTTCCTTTTTCATATACCTTTAGTCGTTAGAGAGAATAATTAGGTTATTACAAAAAACGCGCCGGAATTTGCATAAGCCTGTTTTTGGGGGAACAAAAAACGTAATGTCCGGCAGCCCGTTCTGTAAGCACTACAAGATTAAGCTATAATACACTACTGTACAAAAAATAATGGCGAAAGCGCCTTTTCCCCCTGTGAATAACGCCGGAAACAAGGCAAAAAAAAACCGCCTCGCTTATAGCGAGACGATTTTCCTCAATTATGATAAGATCTAAGATTATCCTCGTTCAGCGATGTTCACATAATCGCGTGTGGTAGCACCGGTATAGATCTGGCGCGGGCGACCGATCGGTTCTTTGTGATCGATCATTTCCTGCCACTGTGCGATCCAGCCCGGCAGACGACCCAGGGCGAACATTACGGTGAACATATCCACCGGTATGCCCAGGGCACGGTAAATGATACCGGAGTAGAAGTCTACGTTCGGGTACAGTTTACGCTCTACAAAGTATTCGTCGTTCAGGGCCACTTCTTCCAGTTTTTTGGCAATGTCCAGCACCGGATCGTGGATACCGAGTTTATTCAGTACATCGTCGCAGGCCTTTTTAATGATCTTGGCACGCGGGTCGAAGTTCTTGTATACACGGTGTCCGAAGCCCATGAGGCGGAACGGATCGTCTTTATCCTTGGCTTTGGCCACGAATTTCATTACGTCGCCGCCGTCGTTCTTGATCAGGTCGAGCATTTCGATCACCGCCTGGTTGGCACCGCCATGCAGCGGACCCCAGAGAGCGATACAACCCGAAGCGATGGAGCTGTACAGGTTGGCCTGTGAAGAACCTACGATACGCACAGTGGATGTAGAACAGTTCTGTTCGTGATCGGCGTGCAGGATCAGCAGTTTATCGAGGGCGCTGGTGATCACCGGATCTACTTCGTACTCCTGGCTGGGCAGGGAGAACATCATGTGCAGGAAGTTGTCCACGTAACCCAGTGAATTTTTAGGGTAAGCCACCGGGTGACCTACCGAGTTTTTATACGCCCATGCCGCGATCGTCGGGAATTTAGCCAGCAGACGTGTAATGGTCAGGTCTACCTGGTCTTTCGGACGGTTAGGGTTCAGCGACTTGGGATAAAAAGTTGACAGTGAGCAGGTAATAGAAGCAACTACGCCCATCGGGTGTGCATAGGTGGGGTATGCTTCATAGAAACGTTTCATATCCTCGTGGATGAGGGTATGCATTTTAATTTTTTCGGCAAAAGCGTCCAGCTGCTCTTTGGTGGGCAGTTCACCTTTTACCAGCAGGTAGGTCACTTCCAGGAAGTTACTTCTTTCGGCCAGTTGTTCGATCGGGTAACCGCGGTAACGTAAGATGCCTTCCTCACCGTCCAGGAACGTAATGGCCGAAGAGGTAGCCCCGGTATTCTTGTACCCTGAATCCAGTGTGATATACCCTGTTTCCTGACGCAGGTTTGTAATATCGATCGCCTTTTCGTTTTCTGACCCAACCACCACCGGCAGCTGGAATGATTTTCCTTCGAGTATCAATTCTGCTTTCTCTGACATAAGCTATATATTATAATGAATGAATGCTGTATTTTCGGAGGCGAAAAGTAAACATTTTTTTGAATGGAAAGTTTCAAATCAAAAAGATTTTCCACCTGTTTCCGGGGAAAAAATCCAAAAAAGATTTTAAGTCAAATGTTTGGATTTTTAAAATATGGTGTTAACTTTGCAGCCCTAAATCGAATAGGTAACAACTAATTAAGAAATATCATACTGATATGCATCTTACGACAGAAGCTAAAAAAGAGATCTTTAAAAATTTCGGCGGCACCGAAACCAACACCGGTTCTGCAGAGGCGCAGATCGCCATGTTCACAGAGCGTATTACGCACCTGACCAATCACCTGAAGCAGCACCGCCAGGATTTTAATACAGAGCGCAGCCTGGTTAACCTGGTTGGTAAACGCAAACGCCTTCTTGCCTATTTACGGAATAAAGATATCGAACGTTACAGGGCTATCCTGAAAAAGCTCGATCTTAGAAAATAAGAGAAAGAATTGATGAGAAGGCAGTTTTTACAAATTGCCTTTTCTTTTTTTTACAAATCTGATTACTATTCACAATGAATTTAGAAGCGATATCACACACATTTGAAACCGTTCCGGGACTGAGTATTACCCTGGAAACCGGCAAGCTCGCCCGTCAGGCTGACGGTGCGGTCCTGCTCCGCCAGGGGAACACCCTGCTGCTGGCTACCGTGGTAGCTGCCAAAGAGGCCCGCGAAGGCCAGGACTTTTTCCCGCTTACCGTTGAATACCGCGAAAAATTTGCATCCACCGGTCGTTTTCCCGGCGGCTTCCTGAAACGTGAAGGCCGTCCCAGCGATCACGAGGTTCTGGTATCACGCCTCATCGACCGTGCACTGCGTCCCCTGTTCCCCGAAGATTATTTCTGCGAGGTACAGGTATTTGTACAGCTCGTTTCTGCCGATCAGCATATACAGCCCGATGCCCTGGCCGGACTGGCGGCTTCTGCTGCCCTGGCCGTTTCGGATATCCCGTTCAACGGTCCCATCTCCGAAGTGCGCGTAGCCAAGATCGACGGTAAACTGGTGATCAACCCCGTTGCCGAAGACCTGGAAAAATCCAGCATCGACATGATCGTGGCCGGTTCTGCCAAAAATATCCTGATGGTAGAAGGCGAAATGAAAGAAATTTCCGAGGCCGAAATGGTAGAAGCCATCGCTTTTGCCCACGAAGCCATCAAAGTACAGTGCCAGGCACAGCTCGACCTTGCCGCCCGCGTGGAAAAAGCGCAGGTAAAACGCGAGATCGAAGCTTTCCCGCACAACGAAGAACTTCGCAGCCGTATGCGCAGCGAACTGTACGATAAAATTTACACGGTTTTCTCCGGTAACACCGCCAAACACGAACGCCGCGATGCCATCAAGGCCATCAAAGACGAATTCAAGGCGCAGTTCAGCGAAGAAGAACTGGAAGAGATCGCTCCGCTGATCAGCAAATACTATGGCGACCTGGAATGGGAAGCTGCCCGTAACATGACCCTGAGCACGCGTAAACGTCTCGACGGTCGTGCGCTCGACGAAGTGCGTCCCATCTGGATCGAACCCGACTACCTGCCTTCGGCACACGGTTCGGCCCTGTTCACCCGTGGTGAGACACAATCGCTGACCACCGTTACCCTGGGTACCAAACTGGACGAGCAGCTCATCGATCAGCCCCGTAACCAGGGCACCGAGCGTTTCCTGCTGCACTACAACTTTCCTCCGTTCTCTACCGGTGAAGCCAAGCCTATGCGTGGTGTAAGCCGCCGCGAGATCGGTCACGGTAACCTGGCCCAGCGCGCCCTCAAAAACACGCTCAAAAATGCGGATAACAATCCGTATACCGTACGTATCGTTTCCGATATCCTCGAGTCCAACGGTTCTTCATCCATGGCTACCGTATGTGCCGGTTCACTGGCCCTGCACGATGCCGGTGTAAAATTGAAGCATCACGTTTCGGGTATCGCTATGGGTCTCATTACCGACAACAGCGGTAACTACGCCATCCTGTCCGACATCCTCGGCGACGAAGATCACCTGGGCGATATGGACTTTAAAGTATGCGGAACTGCCAACGGTATCACCGCCTGCCAGATGGACATCAAGGTAGACGGACTTTCCATGCAGATCCTGACCGAAGCCCTCGATCAGGCCCGCAGAGGCCGCCTGCACATCCTCAACAAGATGATCGAGGCGCAACCGGCTCCGCGTGAAGATTACAAAGACTTCGTTCCGCGTATCGAACGTATCGAAATTCATAAAGACTTTATCGGTGCCGTTATCGGCCCCGGTGGTAAGATCATCCAGGATATCCAGGCTACCACCAACACCATTATCACCATCGAAGAGGTGGACGGTAAAGGACTGGTAGAGATCGCATCGAGCGACAAAGCCGGTATCCAGGCTGCCCTGGCCCGTATCAAAGGCATCACTGCCGTTCCGGAAGTGGGCGATGTATATTCAGCCAAAGTAGTTTCGAACGTTGATTTCGGTTCCTTTGTAGAGTTCCTGCCCGGTAAACAGGGTCTGGTACACATCTCTGAACTGGCCTGGGAGCGCGTTGCCAAAAGCGACGACGTGGTAAAAGTAGGCGACGTGATCGATGTAAAACTGATCGGCGTAGACGAAAAAACCGGTAAATTCAAACTCAGCCGCAAAGTCCTGCTTCCGAAGCCCGAAAGAGCCGAGAAAGAAAGAGCACCCCGCGTTGAAAAAGAAAATCCGGCCACCCCGAACGAAAACTAAAATTTAGTTCACACATTATAGAAAAAGGGAATTACCGCAAGGTGGTTCCCTTTTCTAGTTTATAGCCGTTAGCTAAAAGCCGGCTATCGGCTAATGGCTAATAGCTCCTACTCTAACAAACACCGGGAACTCAACTTCCAGGTACTCTGCATTGCCCCAGGCGGCCCGCAGGGGTTCCCGGATGAGCAGCAGCGGATCGGCTTCGTTGGCGCGTTTGTAATGCTGCACGGCCGACCAGGTATCCAGGTAGCCCAGCAGCTGTTCTATGGTCCAGCGGAAACGCATGCGGAAAGGCGGCACCTCTTTTTCTTCGAAGGGGAAAGGGACCGTTTCGTAGGCCTCGTCGATATAATGCCGCTCCGGATCCCAGAAAGGGCCCACGGTTCCGGTATAAAATTCATCGATTACGGCATTGAGTGCCGGCGTAATGCGGATCAGTCCGTAACCGGCCAGTACCAGCAAAGCACCGGGCCGGGCCACCCGGCGCACTTCGGCATAAAAACGGTCGAAATCGAACCAGTGAATGGCCTGTGCCACCGTGATCATATCCACGCTCTGTGCGTCAAAGTCCGTACTTTCGGCAGCCTGCCGAGAATAGTGTATATTGGGCAGCTGCAAAGCGTTTTTCAGCTGGTTCTCACTGATGTCCGTTGCCAGTACCCGGCCAAAATACGGCGCCAGGGCGGCAGCCAGCTGTCCGTTACCCGTACCGCAGTCCCAGAGCGTAGCCGGGTGTGTGGCCAGGTCGCGCAGGAAAGCGATGAGTTCGGGCGGGTAAGCCGGCCGGAAACGGGCATAAGCCGCGGCATGTCCTGAAAAATTATCTTTCATCATCCTGTTTATTTATGTCCGGGCATATTTCCGTCGCCGTCGGGCAGGGCAAAGGGATTATAGGCCAGTTCCCAGTAGTTGCCTTCCGGGTCGGCGATATAACCGCTGTATCCGCCCCAGAAAACCTTTTCCGGACGTTTTACGATCTGTACGTTGCGGGTTTCGAGTTCTGCGAACAGGGCATCCACTTCGGCTTCGGAACGCAGGTTATGGGCCAGCGTAACCCGGCGAAACCCGGAACCTGATGCGGCCACCCCGATGTCTGCCGCCAGCTCTGCTGCGGGATACAGGCCCAGGATACAGCCGTTCAGGTGAAAGAAAACGATGCCTTCGCTATCGGTCTTTTCCGGCGTCCAGCCCAGTGTTTCTGTATACCATTCCTTCATGGCCTGCAGGTTATCTACTCCCAGGGTAATAAAGCTGATGCGTTGTTCCATATACATACGTTTCTTACAAAGATACGGCCTGCCACGGGAAATCGGCCCTGCGCCTGTGCTAAAAATTTCGTACACTTGTATTTCACAAAGCACGAACATGAGTACGAGCAAAAAGATCGCCGTTTTTCCCGGCACCTTCGATCCGGTAACGGCCGGGCATGAATCCATGGTTTTACGCAGCCTGCATTTATTTGACGAGATCGTGGTGGCCATCGGTCACAATGCATCCAAGCCCAGCGGCTATTTCTCGCTGGAGCAGCGCATTATGTTCCTGGAAAAGACCTTTGTGGATTACCCGGCTGTGCGTATCGCCAAGTACGAAGGGCTCACCACGGAGTTCTGCAAGCAGATCGGAGCCCGTTTTATACTGCGGGGGCTGCGTTCTTCCACCGATTTCGAGTACGAGCGCAACATTGCCCAGGCCAATAACGCCCTGGTGCCCGAGATCGAGACCGTGTTCATCATCTCCTCGCCCGGTCTTTCGGCCATCAATTCCAGCATTGTACGCGATATTCACCGGCACGGGGGCGATGTGCGGCAGTTTCTGCCCACGGCCATTCACGAATGGTTTTAGTGTAAAAATTGTTAAGCAGTACCTAAATTTGTATCGAAAACCGGTCGCAAACCGTTAACAAAGTATATGAAACACCTGTGGTTCCTGATCTGTATCCTTTTTGCCGGCTCACTCGGGGCCCAGCATACGCCCACGCTCATTAAAGGCCGGGTAGACGACCCCCTGCTTAAGGACCTGCGCATCAGTATTTTTGAGGATTATTTTTCCCTGAAGCCCCAGATCCTGGCCAAAGCCCGGATCCAGAACCAGGCGTTCAAGGCCGAGTTCCAGATCGATAAGCCGTATATTGCCCGTGTTTACGGCGGTTTGTACGATAAACAGCTGATCATTGAACCGGGAGGCAGTTACGACCTCAATATCTTGAACGACAGCACACAACGCCTTAAAATACAGCAGAGCGGCGGCACTCCCGGCATCAACGATATGTACCTGGACCTGCTGTACACCTTCGACGATTTCATCATCGACCATGAAAAAGAGATCCTGCGCGGCCAGTATACCCGGCAGACCTCCGCATTCTGCCAGCGTCTCCGCGATTCCCTGGCCGTTACAAAGCTGAACCCGATCCTGCAGGACCTGCTTACCTACCGTTCTGCCGAACTGGAAATGGTGGCCCGCAGTAAATCGAAATCAAAGATCTTCGTAGAATATTTCGTGCGTAACAGTCCCGATATCTATGGAGCCGAATACGCCTATTTCTTTAAGGAATTCTATACCGGTGTGTTTGCCGAAGAATACATGAAGAACAGCGGCGCCGATATACTTACGATCATTAACGAAGGAAAAGGCCTGGCTGCGCTGAACGCCCGCTTCGACAGTGTACCCTATTACGGTCCGGGGCAGGAACTGAAAGAACTGGCCCTGTTGTACGGACTGATGGAATCGCTGGGGGATAAAAAACTGCTAAAGAGTGAACGGGTATGGCAGCTGATCGAAGAACTGGGCACCAAAGGCGCCAGCGCTTCCGTACGCACTGCCGCCAGCAACTTTGTGCTGCGCCTGGCCCCGCTGAAAAAAGGCGAAACAGCCCCCGAACTGGAGATCACCGACGAACAGGGCAAAACCCTGAAACTGGCCGACCTGAAAGGACAGCCCGTATACCTCTGCTTTTTTGATCCCATGACCGAGAGCTGCGCCCTGGAAGTTTCGGCCATGGTGCCCCTGTATAAAAAGTTCGGCAAACAGGTACATTTTGTACCCGTAGCCGTTAAGGCGAATGCGGCCGACCTGCAGGAGTTCAAGTTCGGGAACGGGATTTACCTGCCCCTGTACCGCATCGATGAATCGGAGGCCGTAGCTCCCTTTAAGCTGCGTTCGGTGATCTCGTTCCTGATGCTCGACGCCGAAGGCCGTATCCTGAACAGTTCGGCCCCTTTCCCGCTCTCTGCCGAGGCCGACCTGGAAAAGCTGGCCGCCGAAAAGCGATAAACCTCTAAATTTGTAAGTACGGCATTTGCGCAGAATTGCGTATTTTTGTAAAAATACACGAACTATGCGCTATATCGTTCTACTATGCTGCCTGCTTGTATCTTCGGCTGCCTCTGCGGCAGCACCGAAACTGGACGGTTATTTCGACTATGCCATATACAAAGACGGAAACGGAACGCCCTATATAGAAAGCTACCTGCGTATTGCTCCTGGCTCGTTCATGCTCAACATGGGCACTTCCGGCGGTACACGCAGCGGCAAGGTAGAGGTTACCTACCTGTATTACAAGGGTGCCGAACTGGTGAACTATGATAAAGTAGTACTCAATACCGGGGATATTTCGGCTGCCGAAGCCGCTACGTTTTCCCTGGTAAGTATACAGCGCCACGCCCTGGCCGAAGGTAGCTACCGCCTGGAAATGGCTATGGAAGACCTGTATTCCGACGGGCTGAACAAACTGGTACACAGCGACAGCCTGAACGTGTTCTTTTCTCCGAACCGTCCGCAGATGAGCTATCCCTGGCTGCTGAAATCGGCTAAGGAAAACCCCGTGGAAACGATGTTCAGCAAAGGCGGTATCGAAATGGTGCCTTTTGAGGGCAATGTGATCGACAATACCCTACCCTATGTGCCTTTTTATATGGAACTATACGGCACAGACACTTACTTTAAGGGAGAAAAGTACGTACTGAGCTATTACCTGCAGGATGCCCAGACCGACCGCATCCTGGAAGAGACCAAAGTAATGAAACTGATGGAAGGTGCCCCTTCGGTAGGCGTGCTCAATTACCTGGTAACCGAAAAGGTAACCCCCGAATATTACTATTTTGTGGTAGAGATACAGGACCTGCAGCATAAGGTGCTGTCGCAGGCCAAACGCATGATCGAGATCACCGGTGACGAGCCCACCCTTACCCTCAGTGACCTGGCTTCGGTGGGTACCGAGTGGCTTACCTATGTGAACAACCGCGATTCCCTGGAAGAATACATCCGTTCTACGGCGCCGATCACCAACAAGGCCGAGCAGGCTTTTGCCAACAGTATCCTGAAATCGGACGATAAAGAGAACATGAAACGATACATCGTTTCTTTCTGGCAACGCAAAAAAGGCGAAAATGCCCTGCAGGGATTCGAGGAACATAAGCGTAATGTGGCCTTTGTACAGCAGGCTTTTGGCACACAGATACGCCGGGGCTACCAGACCGACCGCGGACGGGTATTCCTGCAGTACGGTCCGCCCGATGTACGTACAGAACGTCCCAACGAGCCACACGCATATCCCTACGAGATCTGGTGGTACTACAAACTGCCCAGGCAGGCCAACCGTAAATTTATCTTTTACGCCAGCGAAATATCCACCAACGATTATGAGCTGCTGCACAGCGACGCCCTGGGCGAACGCCGTACGCCCAACTGGGAGTACATCCTGAACAGCCGGGGTAAAAAAGACGCCAATATCGACAACAATACCTACCAGCCGAACTACGGTTCATGGGCAAATGATTTCTGGACAACGCCGCGTTAATAGCCGAATTGCTGAATTTTATGCATCTTTGCAGCAAAGTTCGTACGCATGTTAAAAAGCAAAGCAGAAAAGATCCGGAATTTCGACCCCAACAACTTAGCCGCTGAAGATTCTAACATTTTCGGGCTGCCTTTTACAGCCGAAGAATCCGATACCGTGCTGATACCCGTTCCCTGGGAAGTGACCGTTTCTTACGGGGCCGGCACCGCACGCGGACCTAAAGTGATCATGGAGGCCTCGAAGCAGGTAGACCTGTTTCATCTGCATATCCCCGATGCCTGGAAAAAAGGCGTTTACATGGGCCCCGTTCCCAGAGACATTTACGAGACTTCAAAAAAATACCGCAAAAAGGCCGAAAAGATCATCGATGCCCTGGCCGAAGGGCCGCTCGATGAAGAAATGCAGGCACTGCAGAACGAGATCAACCGCCAGAGCATTAAACTGAATGAATATGTGAAAACGCAGGCGGCGGCTTACCTCGATCAGAAAAAGAACGTAGGCCTGGTAGGCGGCGACCACAGTACTCCCCTCGGGTTTATAAAAGCCCTGGGCGAAAGACATAAGTCCTTCAGCGTGCTGCAGATCGATGCCCATGCCGACCTGCGCAAAGCGTATGAAGGCTTCACCTATTCCCACGCCTCCATCATGTACAATGTACTGGCCGAGGTACCGCAGGTAAAAAAGCTGGTGCAGGTGGGTATCCGCGACTTCTGCGAAGAAGAGTACAACCTCATCCGGTCTTCACCCAAACGTATACAGACCTGGTTCTACGATAACCTGGCCCGCGAACGCTACGAAGGCCGCTCCTGGGCCGCACAGGTAAAAGATATTGTGGCACAGCTGGACAAAGATGTGTATATCTCTTTCGATATCGATGGCCTGGACCCGAAATACTGCCCCAATACCGGCACCCCGGTACCGGGCGGACTGGAATTCCATGAAGCCGTATACCTGATCCGCAGCGTAGCCGAAAGCGGACGCCGTATTATCGGGTTCGACCTGAACGAGGTAGGCCCTTCCGACGACGAATGGGATGCCAATGTGGGAGCCCGCCTGCTGTTTGAACTGTGTCACTGGAGCGCTCTTACAAAGTAAAATCAAAGCAGAACTGATTAAAATCAGCAGATATCCCGCTGGAATACCCGATCTTTGCGGGGCAAAGGAAAATATCACATGAAGAAAGGGACTTTTTTATACAGCGTCATTAAGGAAAAATGCCCGCGTTGCCAGGAAGGCAACCTGTTTAAGCATCCGAACATTTACAGCTTGCGCGATATCGGCGGTATGCCCGACAAATGTCCTGTATGTGGCCAGGACTTCCTGATGGAGGACGGTTTTTTCCTGGGAGCCACCTATGTAAGTTACGGTATTGCCATTGCCATTTCGGTGCCTATACTGGCGGTGCTGGCCATGGTATTTCATGTGGACATACTGCTGATACTGCCGGTGATACTGGTGGTGCTTACCCTGCTGCTGCCCCCGATCATGCGCTATTCACGCAGCATCTGGTTCAATTTCTTTGTGCATTACGATCCGCACTGGCGCGAAAAACAGTTGTGATCATCAGGCTTCCCTGAAGCTGCGGCGTTTCAGCTGGCGGTATATGCCCGGTATGCCCCGGTACAGGAAAAGTCCGGTTAAGGCACCCCAGGTCCAGCCGCTGAGGATATCAAAAGGATAATGCACGCCCACCATGATGCGGCTGAAGGACACGAGAAAGGTAAAAAGCAGTCCGCCCGCCCAGATCCACACTTTACGCCGCGGATAGGCCGCAGCCAGGCTCAGCGAGGTAAATACCACCAGGGCCATACTGTTGGCCGCATGTCCTGAAAAATAGCCGTATTTACTGCATTTACCGTTTATAAAATTCATTTCGGCCAGCAATTCCGGCTCCCGGCAGGGTCTCGGGCGCTGAATATTGTTCTTGAAAAAGTTGGCCGACTGGTCCGTGATCAGGAAAAGCAGCAGTATCCACAGTATACGTTCTGCCAGCCGGGTGCGCAGCGCATAACCCAGTAATACCGCCGCCGGAATGCAGTACAGCAGCCAGGCCAGCCGGGATGACATAAATATCCAGAAGGTATCGGCCTGCAGCCAGGAAGCCGTATTCAGGTACAGGAACAGCGCTTTGTCGAATTCGATGAGGTAATGCACGTTCAAAAATACAAAAACTCAGTGTACACTGCCTTTAAGCAGGGGCGAATTCCCTACGCCCGTATTTTTACCGGCCACGCCCGCCCCTTCGCGCTGCATACGTACGCACAGCCTGCCTTCGCTGCACTCACCCACGCGCAGGGTAAGGTAATCGTTGCCCGAACTGTACGTATATACATACGCCCCGTAGGCCTCTCCGTTTTCGGTCTCGTCTGTTTCCAGGGCCAGTATAAGTCCGGCGCTGAGTGAACACTTCAGGGCTTTATCAATATACGTTTTGCCGTTTGCCGTACGTTTTATATTTACAGAAATGTCGGTATAATTCAGCGCTTTTATATCGAGAACGATACAGCTGTTTCCCATACAACCTTCGATGCGGGTAGGCTTCTCCTTACTGAAATAAGCCGGCAGGCGTACGGTGCTTTCTGCATCGCCTTCGATACTGATCTCGGGTCCGTTCAGGATAACGGTATTATCGGGCATCATACGTCCCAGACCTTCGATGAATTCCGGATCGTACTGGTTCTTATCGCCCGTGATGCGTACGTTTTGGGCGGCTGTGCCGGAGGCATACACCAGGATAAGGGAAAATAACATGTATTTCACAGCTTATGTGGTTTAGGGATTCAGCGCTTTCCAGATGCGGTCCTTGAGGGCCTGTATACCTTCGCCCGTCTGGCTGGAGAAAAAGGAGAACGACAGCTCGGGATAGGCCTTACGCAGTTCTTCCTTCAGTTCGTCGTCGAGCATATCGCTTTTGCTTACGGCCAGCAAACGGGGTTTGTCCATCAGTTCAGGGTTATACTGTTCCAGCTCGTTGCAGAGTATCTTGTATTCTTCGCGAAGGTCTTTGGCATCGGCCGGAATGAGGAACAGCAGCACCGAGTTGCGTTCAATATGGCGCAGGAAACGCAGTCCCAGGCCCTTACCGGTATGCGCGCCTTCGATAATGCCCGGTATATCGGCCATTACAAAAGAACGGTGATCGCGGTAGGAAACGATGCCCAGCTGTGGGGTGAGCGTGGTAAAGGGATAATTGGCAATTTCGGGTTTGGCGGCAGAGACCACGGACAACAGGGTACTTTTACCCGCGTTCGGGAAGCCTACCAGACCTACGTCGGCCAGTACTTTCAGTTCGAGTATGATCCAGCCCTCCAGGCCTTCTTCGCCGGGTTGGGCAAAGCGGGGTGTCTGGTTGGTGGGACTTTTAAAATGGTCATTACCTAATCCGCCGCGGCCGCCACGCATTAATATACGTTTTTCGTCCTTTTCGGTGATCTCGAAGAGCACTTCACCGGTTTCGGGATCTTTGGCCACCGTACCCAGGGGCACTTCCACGATGATATCTTCGCCGTCGGAGCCGTGTTTCAGGGAACCCATACCGTTCTGCCCGTTAGAGGCATGTATGTGTTTGCGGTATTTGAGGTGCAGCAGGGTCCAGAGCTGTGGATTGGCTTTGAGGATGATATGGCCGCCACGTCCGCCGTCGCCGCCGTCCGGACCGCCTTTCGGAATGTATTTTTCGCGGCGGAACGACACTGCACCGGAGCCTCCGTTACCTGAACGGAAGAAAATCTTAACGTAATCTACAAAGTTTGAGGCCATATATACTAAAAATCAGGGGTAGGCTTATGCCATGTTCGAATACACCTTCTGCACGTCATCGTCCTGCTCCAGGCGTTCGATCAGCTTGATCACCTCTTCTTCCTGTTCTTCGGAAACTTTAACGGTGTTCTGCGGGATCCAGTCCAGCTCGGCGCTTACTACTTCCATTTTACGTTCTTCCAGGGCTTTCTGCATATTGCCGAATTCTGTGAACGCACAGCGGATAATGAGTTTACCTTCTTCGTTCTCGCCGATATCTTCCAGTCCGAAATCGATGAGTTCCAGTTCCAGGTCTTCCAGGTTGGCGCCGGAGCCCGTAACCGTGAAAACGCCCATACGGGTGAACATAAAGCTTACGCTGCCGCTGTTGCCCAGGTTACCGCCGCCTTTGTTAAAATGCGTGCGCACATTGGCAACGGTACGTGTGGTATTGTCGGTAGCGGTCTCTACCAGTATGGCAATGCCGTGGGGTGCATATCCTTCGTACAGGACCTCTTCGAAATTATCGAGCGATTTATCCGAGGCACGTTTAATGGCCGCGTCGATGCGGTCTTTGGGCATGTTCACCGCACGGGCGTTCTGGATGCAACGGCGCAGGGCCGCGTTGTTATCCGGGTCGGGACCGCTTGATTTTACCGCCATGGCAATATCCTTGCCGATACGTGTAAATTGTTTTGCCATCCGGTCGTAGCGGGCAAACATCTTATGCTTACGGGTTTCGAAAATACGTCCCATAGGATCTTGATTTGATTGAAATATTGTTTTTTTACAAGGCAGCAAAGATACATTATTTCCCGAATGCACGTTATTTTTACCTGTGTTTGGGCCTGCGGCCCCACAAACGGCAAAATTTATCCATAGGGATGTCCGTTTTTTTCTTTTACTTTTGCGCAAATCAGCTTGAGCTAAAACCTATGTGGGCTTTATTTAAAAAGGAAATTACCGGATTTTTCGGGAGTCTGACCGGATACATAGTCATTGCCGCCTTTCTTATGGCCAATGCTCTGTTTATGTGGCTGCTGCCGGGCAATGTATTCGAAAGCGGTTATGCGGCCATAGACCCGCTGTTCATGAACGCACCCTTTATTTACCTGCTTCTGATCCCCGCCATTACCATGCGGGCCTTTGCCGAAGAAAAAAAGGCGGGCACCATCGAAAGCCTGCTCACCAAACCGCTGAGCGATCTTAAGATCGTACTGGCCAAGTATTTTGCCGGCTTCACGGTAGTAGTACTTTCCCTGCTGCCTACCCTGGTATACGTGCTGAGCATTTACCAGCTGGCCTCTCCCAAAGGCGATATCGACCTGGGCGGCATCTGGGGCTCTTACCTGGGGCTGCTGCTGCTGGGTTCCGTGTACGTGGCCGTGGGCATCTTTACCTCTACCCTTACCGAGAACCAGATCATTGCCCTGGTGTATTCGGTGGTGCTGTGCCTGTTCCTGACCTGGGGACTGGACATGGTCTCGAAGTTCAACTCCGTAAAAGTGATCGACCTGGTGATCCTGAACCTGGGTATCTCCGAACATTATAACAGCATAAGCCGGGGCGTGGTCGACAGCCGCGATGTGCTGTACTTCCTCAGTGCCAATGTACTGTTCCTTTTTGCCGCAAACCTGATGTTACAAAAGAGAAAATGGTAATGAAAGAGACTAAAAAACGCAGTAGAAGAAGCAGCGACCTGTTCCGCTTTGCGATGTTGCTGGTGATCGTGGCCGCCGTGAACCTGATCGGCAGTTTCCGGTTTGCACGTCTCGATCTTACCGCCGAAAAACGCTTCACCCTGAGCGACAGCACCAAGAACATGCTGCGCAACCTGGACGACGTGGTGTATGTACAATGCTACCTGGAAGGCGATCTGAACGCCGACTTCAAAAAAATGCGCAACGCCACCCGCGAAATGCTCGATGAATTCAAGGCCTACGCGGGGGTAAATCTTCAATACGACTTTATAAACGTGTTTGCCGATGCCGAAAGCTCCACCCGCGAAAAAGCCTCGCACGACCTCATGAGCCGCGGACTTGCCCCTTTTGTGGTCAATGAATCTTCGGCCGACGGAAGCTCGGTGATCACCGTATTCCCCGGGGCCCTGGTTTCGTACAAAGGCAAAACGGTTCCCGTAAATTTCATGAAAAGTCAGGCACGCCGGGCACCCGAAGCCGTTTTCAAGGAAGCCATGGAAGGCCTGGAAGCCGCCTTTTCCCAGTCCATCTTTGTACTGAAGACCATCAACCAGCGTAAAATGGTGGCTTTTGCCTACGGACACGGCGAACTGAACGAAATTCAGTCCCTGTACTTCCGCGACCAGCTGAAAGAACTGTACTACGTAAAACCGGTGAAGATCAGTTCCGATCTCAATTCCATCCCCAAAGAAGCACAGGTGCTGATCGTGGCCAAGCCCGACTCGGTATTCGATGAAGGCAGCAAATTCGTGATCGATCAGTTTGTTATGAAGGGCGGCCGCGTACTGTGGCTCATGGACAATATCTATTTCCCTTCCGACAGCGCACGTTCGGGCTTCCGCCTGGGCCTGCCCGTGAACCTGAACCTGGACGACCTGTTCTTTAAATACGGTTTCCGCGTAAACTACGACCTGCTCAACGACGCCCAGTGCGGCAAGATCATGCTGCCCCGCCAGCAGGCCGGGCAACAGGGCGTGGAATACCGTCCCTGGGTGTTCTTCCCCTCGATGACGCCCAATCCCGAATCGATCATTACGGCCGGCATCGGCAATGTAAAAATGGAATACGCAGGCAGTATCGACACCCTGCAGGCCGCCGGGGTGACCAAAACCGTGCTGCTGCACACCTCCGACATGAGCCGTGCGCCCAAAGTGCCGATACGCCTTACCCCGCAGATCGCCTTTATGGAACCTTCGCCCGCGGTGTTCAACCGCAAACATATCCCGGGCGCCCTGCTGCTGGAAGGTACCTTTACCTCGGTATTTGAGAACCGCCTGGCCCCGCGCGAGAACATGCCCGCACAGTTCGCACCCGTATTCCGCAGCGAGCCTACCAAAATGATCGTGGCCAGCGACGGCGACCTGGCCATGAACTACTTCGATCCGCAGGGCCGCGAGAACTTCCCTCCGGGCGCCTACCCGCAGACGGGCGAATACTTCGGCGGCAACCTGAAGTTCCTGCTCAACAGCGTGAACTACCTGATGGACGATACCTGGCTGATCCCCCTGCGTTCCAAAGAATTTAAAGTACGATTACTCGATACCAAACGTTTAAAATCACAGCAAACCTACTGGCAATGGATGAACACCCTGGCCCCCATCGGCGGATTACTGCTGTTCGGGCTGCTGTTCCACTTCTACCGCCGCTACCGGTTTGCCAAATAATTAATTTCGGATGAAGAAGAACCGCAATCTGTTTATCGGCCTCGCGGCCCTGCTGCTGGCCGGCATTGGCGCCTATTTTTACTTTACCCAGAAGAAAACCACCTTCGAGGCCGGCGAAAAAGATTTTGCCGTAAGCGACACCTCGGGTGTGGACAAGATATTCCTGGCCGATAAGACCGGGCTGCAGAGCACCCTTACCCGCGAAACGAACGGCCGCTGGATGCTGAACGGCAAATACATGGCCCGTAAAGACATGATCGAGAACCTGTTCGACGTGGTGCAGCACATCACCGTACGCGCTCCTGTGGCCGCCACCGCCGTGGACAATATCCTGAAGCGCATGGCCACCAACAACATCAAGGTAGAGATCTACAAAAAGGGCAAGATCGATAAGATCTACTACGTAGGCGCTTCCACGGCCGACAGCTACGGCTCCTTTGTACTGATGGAAGGTGCCGAAAGACCTTATATCTGTTACCTGCCCGGACACCACGGGTACATTACCTCCTTCTACAACCCGAATCCGCTCGAATGGCGCGACCGCCTGATCTTTGCCCTGAGTCCGCGCGATATACGTTCGGTAAAGGTGGAGTACACCTACGAACCTTCGGCAGGTTACACCCTGGAACAGACCGAAAAGAACAAATTCCGCCTGCTGGACTACGCCGGGAACGAGATCAAAGGGTTCGACACCATACAGGTAAAAAGCTATATGCTCGAATTCAAGAACATAGCCTACGAAGGTTTTGTGGATATCCCCCAGATACAGATGGACAGCGTGCGCAAAAAGTACAACCTGTTCACCCTTACGCTCACCGAAAACAACGGCAAAAGCACCTGGGTTAAGGGACACCGCATAAAACTGCTGGCCAACAGCGTAAACGAATTCGGCAAGGAAGTAGAATGGGACAGCGACCGTATGTACGGCGAGATCAGTACCTATGGCAAAGAATATGTATTTATACAGTACATGACCTTCGACCGCATCCTGAAAACCCCGGGATTCTTCATGCAGCAGCCCCGTTAAGTGCTGATAAGTTTGCACAAAAATACCTGCACACTTTGGCATAAAATGATATATTTGTGCCATTAATCGAACCGAGGAATATGAATTTTATTATTCAAAGTAAAGCGTTATTACAACAATTACAGATTGTTGGCGGTGTGGTTGCCGGCAACAGTAACTTACCCATCCTGAACGACTTTCTGTTCGATATCAGGAATGGCGAACTCACGATTTATGGTTCGGACCTGGAAACAACCATCAGCTCAAAAATACCGGTGCAGGCCAATGAGGACGGCAGAATAGCCATACAGGCCAAGCTGCTGACCGATACCCTGAAAACCTTCCCCGACCAGCCGCTCACTTTTACCGTACATCCTGATAACCACAGCGTTACTGTAACTTCGGAAACGGGTAAATATAAAGTGGCCGGGCACGATCCTGCCGAGTTCCCTTCTATCCCCGAGTTCGAAGGCGGCGCTTCCGTAAGCATGGATTCGGCCGTACTGGCCCAGGCCATACACAAGACCATCTTTGCCACCAGCAACGACGAAATGCGCCCCGTAATGATGGGTGTATACTTTGAGCTGGGCCCCGATGGCGTAAACTTTGTGGCCACCGATGCACACAAACTGGTAAAGTATTCCCGTACGGACATCAGCAGCAGCGAGGTACGTTCCATCATTCTGCCCAAAAAGCCGCTTAACCTGCTCAAAGGTATCCTGCTGGGCTTTGACACACCGGTTTCCCTGGTGTTCAACGAAAAGAACCTCATTTTCCAGTTCGATAACATTACGGTACAAAGCCGCCTCATCGAGGGTAAATACCCCAATTACGAGTCGGTGATCCCCAAAAATAACCCCAACCAGCTGGTGGTGGACAAGAATCAGTTCCTTACTACCCTGCGCCGGGTATCGATCTTTGCCAACAAGACCACCTACCAGGTACGTCTTAAAATGACCGGCAGCGAGCTGCAGATCAGCGCCGAAGACCTCGATTTTGCCAATGAGGCCTACGAACGCATCGTATGTAACTACAGCGGCAACGATATGGAGATCGGTTTCAACAGTAAGTTCCTGAACGAAATGCTCTCGAACCTCGACAGCGAGAACGTGATCATGGACCTGAGCGAAAGTACCCGTGCCGGTATCCTGCGTCCTTCCGAAGTGCCCGACGAGAACGAAAAACTCATGATGCTGGTAATGCCCATCATGCTCAACAACTAATAAAAGAACTAAAAATAATAAAGGGGAGGTTTACACAGTTAAACCTCTTTTTTTTTCCGGAATACCTATGCCGCGCATCAGTAAGAAAAAACGTTTCGAAGCCGTACTGGACCTGCTGGAAAAGCAATACCCGCAGGCCGAGACCGAACTGCACTACGGCAATCCCTTTGAACTGCTGGTAGCTGTGGTACTGAGCGCGCAATGCACCGATAAACGCGTAAATATGGTAACCCCGGCCCTGTTTGAACGCTTTCCTTCCCCGCTGGACCTGGCGCAGGCCGATGTGGACGAGATCTTTGCCTATATCCGCAGCATCAGTTACCCCAACAGCAAGGCCAAACACCTGAAGGGACTGGGCGAAAAACTGGTAAAGGACTTTAAGGGCGAAGTGCCTGCTACCATCGAGGAATTACAGACCCTGCCGGGCGTAGGCCGCAAAACGGCCAATGTGATCGTTTCGGTGGTATACGAAGCCCCGGCCATGGCGGTGGATACGCATGTGTTCCGCGTTTCGGCACGTATCGGGCTTACCGAAGATGCCAAAACGCCCCTGCAGACCGAAAAGCAGCTGGTGGAGTACATTCCCGAGGAAAAGATCTACAAGGCCCATCACTGGCTTATCCTGCATGGCCGTTATATTTGCGTGGCCCGCAATCCCAAATGCGATAAATGCGTACTGACCGAATGGTGTAAGTATTACCAGGAAGTGGTCAGCAAAGCTTAAGCACCGACAAGTTTTACTTTGTAACCGTCTTTTTCAAGCCATTCTTTAATGCGGTTGCGGTGATCACCCTGGATGAGTATTTCACCGTCTTTTACGCTGCCGCCCGTTCCGCATTTGCTTTTGAGCTTTTTGCCGAGGGCTTCCAGGTCGGCCTCCGTGCCGATAAAACCGCCGATAAGCGTTACTTCCTTGCCGGCACGTTGTTTACGGTCCAGAGAAATTTTAAGCAGCTGTTTCCCGGGAGCCGGCGTTTCGGCAGCATTGTCCGTTTCGTCCTCTTCCGGCCGGAAACCCGGGTTGGTACTGTATACCAGTCCGCCAAAATCGTTCAGCTTCTTCTTCATACTACAAAATTACATTATTCTGCCGTTGGGGAACAGCGCGGCAGTGCCTAAAATTCGCTATTTTCTTCCGATAAACGGCGGGGCTTTGTATCTTCGTTGTTCTAAAATTGCGAATCATGCTCAAAACTCTGTATGCAGACCAGTTGATCGAGATCGTTTTTGACGGGGCCGGTGAGCCGCAGCTCAAAGCGACCGGACAGGGCGCCGACATCGAAAAAGTGGGTCCGAAATACCTGAAGATACAACGCGGCGGTCAGCTTTTTCACGTCATACTCGAAGGGATCGACCACAGCGAAAAAACGGTGTTCCTGCGTATAAACGGCGAAAAACGTGCATACAAAATGCGCGACGAATTCGACGAAAAACTCGAGAAACTGGGTATGGCCGAGATGGGTATACGCAAATTCAACGAGCTTAAATCGCCCATGCCCGGACTGGTGATCAATATTGCTGTAGAGCCCGGTTCCGAAGTAAAAAAGGGCGATCCGCTGATCGTACTCGAAGCCATGAAAATGGAAAACATACTGCGTTCTCCCGGCGATGTAAAGGTGAAGGAGATCAAGGTACAGAAAGGTGCCGCCGTAGAAAAGAACAAGGTATTGATCACATTTGAATAAACATGCAGATCGGCAGCGGGGAAGAAACCTGCGTTTTCGATTTTGACAAGCCCCTGCGGCCCCGCGGTAAAAACGGCGTGGTATGGCAGGGACAGCGCCTGTCCGGCGAAAAAGTGATCGTAAAATGGCATAAGGTACAACCCCTGGAAGAAGCACTGCCCGACCTACCCTTCGTACAGCGCAAAAAAGGACGTATAGAACACGAAGGCAAGCGGTTTCATATTTACGAATATGTAGAAGGTCGCGATCTGCAGTCGGTATTCGAAAACCCCGACCGCAGCTGGAAAGACCCGGCATTTATACTGCAACGCTGGAAACAGTGCCTGCAGGTACTTTCGGGGGTACATGCGGCAGGCTTCCTGCATACGGACATCAAACTTTCGAACTGGATCTGGAACGAAGACCAGCAGCAGATGCACCTGATCGACCTGAGCAGCGTACAGGCCTATCCCCTGCGTTACCCGGTACAGCGGGCCTATATTTTCAGCAGCCCGGAGCAATACCTGGGCATCAAGGAACTGGTGGGCAGCTGGTCCGACGTTTTTTCACTGGGCATCTGTTTTTACATGCTTTTCAGCCGTCAGTTACCCTACCAGAGCGGACACGCCGCCATGATCGAACAGATGCAGCTGGCTTTTCCGCTACCGGCATCGGACCTTATACCGGCCCCGGTGTGGGAAGTATTGCAGAAAACCTGCAAAAAACCGGCTTTTCAGCGGCCGCCGGCACAACTGAGCAAAGAAGAAATCCTGCTCCGCACAACAGAAAACATTACGGAACGTTATACCGATACAGCCACGCTTTTAGCGCAACTGGAACACATACAGATACAGAAACGTACAACCCTTTGGAACCTATGGAAAAGATAAATCCGCGCGGTATTTTATTTGATATGGACGGGGTGCTGATCGACAGCGAACCCTACTGGCGACTGGCCGAGCACATTGTTTTCGGTCGTTTCGGCATTACACTCAGCAAGGAGCATTTCAGTTATACTACCGGTCTGCGCAACGACGAGGTGGTGGACGTACGCATACGCGAGTGGGGCCTGGACCCGGCCCTGCGCGAACAGCTGATGCACGACATTATAGAAGTGGTGGTGCAGCATATAGAAACCGAAGGACATGCCACGGAAGGCCTGCCGGACGTACTGAACTGGATACGTGAGCGGAGTATTCCGGCCATGATCGTTACCTCTTCGCCCCTGCCGGTGATCCGTGCGGTGATCCGCAAACTGCAGCTGGAAGGCGTTTTAGATCGTTTTGTTTCGGCTACGGAATTCGAATTCGGCAAACCGCATCCGCAGGCATATATTGAAGGATACCGCCGCCTGGGCCTGCAACGCAGCGAGGTTGTGGTGGTAGAAGACAGTATAAACGGTATGCTGGCCGCCAAAGCCGCGCGTATCTTCACTACGGTGATCCCGGAGAAGGACAATTTCGAAAACCCGCGGTTCAGCCTGGCAGACCATAAATTCCGCAGCTGGGACGAGTGGCTGACCACGATGCGGATACTCTTTGCCGGGAAGGTACAGCTGAGCTGAGGCATTTTCCGGGTTTTCCCCGGCACCGGTTCCGGGGTTTCCCCCATACCGCCTGATCATACGTGAAATACCTTTGGGATGTTTAATACACATCCTATGAAAACCCACATCTTTTTCTTTGCATTTTTTATGCTCGTGATGAGCGCCTACGGGCAGATCGAACAATTCGGCAGCAAGGCGCTGTCGGGAGAGACCTCTGAAAAAAACAACGAATTAAAATCTCTTTCTAAAACAATTTCATCGCTCAAGCTTAATACTAATCCCATAGAGCTTACCGTTGTGACTCCAGCCGACACAAGTGAATTTAGTAAAAAAGCGAATGAAATACAGGAAGAACTCTATAAAAGAGAATCTGTCCTAATTAAGTTACGTTCGGACAGTGCTCTCATCAAATCTGTGTCCAAAGATGATAACAACAAGATTTTAAAAGCAAAAACAGATAGTATCGTTCGATTGTCTAAGGAGCTAGCAAATTATCAAAAGCAACTAAGCTCACTGCAGGAAGAGAATGGTAATACCACAAAAAAATATCTGACATTATTTACGGAAATCGTTAAATCAAATTACGTTAAAGTATACACAGAACTTAAAAACCGAAAAAGTAAAGTTGATACAGCGATTAATGAGCTTTCGAAAATCAATGTAAGTGAGATTGTACTTGCTTCTGATAAGGATGCGGAACGCAATTCTCTTGCCGATAAATTCTCTTATCTGAAAGTACAGTTGGCCAATGACAGACAACGGCTTCAAAAACAAGACAGTATATTACCGGTTATTCAGTTCTTAATAGATAATTCCGCAGGAGAAAAACAATTAGACTCTTTGCAAAAAATACTGCATTCTTATGAAAATGTACTTAATAGCAACAAAGAATTAATAGACGAGTTTGACCAATTCTTGAAAAAACTTAAACCCAAGGATAATGGAAGTGGTCTTTTTCAACTGGGAGGGCAACCCGATATTCTTACAAATTTCTCCGGTTCCAATGTACTCAATGTAGTACCTAATATCGATATAATAGGTACGTATTATCACCAGTCGAGCGCTCGGGCTTTAGGTATTAATATACGTTTATTTTCAGGTTATTCGAATACAGACTCCTCCGTACACAGAAATGCAGCTAGTTTCTGGCTTCCGGAAGCATCTCTTTTTGGTATAAATTTTGACCTACAGGTAGGATTTTGTAAGGATAAAAAAAATTCGGAAAGAAGGCCTTGGGTATTTCGTTTTGCCCCATCGTTCCTTATAAAAAACACACCAGAACGTAATGATACAGGTGCATTTACAGGTAGTGGAAACGGTGTGGGAATCCTACACGTAAAAACGGGTATTGAATACTCTCCCATTAAATATCTGGTTTTCTATACCTATTTCAACTGCGTTACGCCCATTACCCAGGTGCAGACCTTCCGTAATTTTTACGGTACCAGTAAAAGCCTGTATCCCTTCTTCGACTTCGGCTTCCGCACGCCCATCATCATCAGCAACAAGGAAAACAAGAACACCACCATCAATATCGACGTCAATTTCATCGGCATCAGCGGCGATATGAAAGCCGTATACCCCACCAACGACGTTATTATTCCCTCCATACGCCTGGGCATTGTGCAACGTTTCAATACGGGGGATTAAGCTACTTTTTCTATCTTGAGGACATTAAACCACATACGCTATGAAATACATCCTTTTTGCACTCCTTTCGGGCTCTGCACTGGGCATCAGTTCCTGCGAGAAAAAAAGCTACTGCGCCTCCTGTCTTTCGGAGAACAGCCAGGGCATCACGCAGGATTTTGAGCAGTCCTGCAGCGAAGACCAGAGCTATACCGACGGCTTTGTGGCCGGCTTTAAGGAAAGCAGCGAAGACCAGGGATTTACGGCCGTATGCAGTAAATACGTGACCAAATAGGTCTTGGCATTCTGCCGCCATATCTTTATCTTTACAAGGTATAATGTATCCTTATGAAAAAAGTTTCCCTTACTCTTGTTGTCCTCTCCGTACTCTTTGTACTTTCCGCCGGCGCCTGCCGCAAACGTGTATACTGCGACCAGTGCCGGTTCAGCAATGCACAGGACAGTGCCATCTATATCGCTAAAGAATGTTTCGATCATCAGTCTGAAACCGAAGCCCGTATACAGCAGCTGACCGACAGTTTTGCCGCCCAGGGCTATACGGCGGAATGCAATATACTCGTCCTGAAAAAAGTAAAATAAAGGCTCAGCCCGCGCATTTATCGCAGGTACCTTTTACAAAAAGGGAGGTTTCTTCGGCTTTAAAGCCTTTGGGCAGATGTACCTGCGGCACCGGCTCGCTGTCGATACAGGTGGTTTTGCCGCAGTCTGTGCACGAAAAGTGGATATGTTCGTGGGCGTGCGGCTCCGAATGTACGTGCTCGTGCTGGCAGAGGGCATAGCGTGTAAGTCCGTCCTCGGAAGGTACCTTGTGCAGGATACCGCATTCCATATAGGTATGCAGGGTACGGTAAATGGTAACCCGGTCGAAATCTTTTTTGAAATGGTCTTCGATCTCGGGCTGAGAAAGCGCGTAGCCCTTCGAGGAGAAATACCTCAGGATATCTACCCGTACGGGAGTTTTGCGTAATCCGTGCGCTTTTATGATTTCAACTTCCTTTTCCATGACTCAGTGCGGATGCGTGAGTAAATTTACGAAAAATACAGGGATAAAGCCCAGCAAAGTCCACAATAATTCGGGGATGTTCACGCTTTTTCCCCTGAAAATATGGGCCAGGGAAAAGCCAGCGCTAACGGCCAGGTTTACCGTGGCAAAGGTGGATAGGAACAGCAGGGTTTTATCGGAAACCGGCAGCACCATAAAGGAAAGCGGCGCCACCAGGAAAAAGGGAATACCGGCCAGGAGACCCAGCAACGATTTTCCCGAGGCATTGCCGGTAGAAATAAGCAGCCCATAGTTACCGGCCTTGTGCACCAGTTCGTGTATGAACAGGGAAGCGGCCAGGCTGAACCAGATGGCCGGGGAATCGCTTACCCACAGTACCAGGGTAAAGGCATTTACGAGATTGTGCAGGTAGTCGGCCGAAAGGATCGATACCGCATTCAGCCGCGAACGCCCGATCTTAAGCGAGTTGAACAGGGCCGAAAAGATAAGCCCGAGGATAATGCCCGTCCAGCTGAATTCGATATGGGCGTCGTGTTCCGGTAAAAAATGAAATACCAGGGTGGCCACAATGGAGCCGATGGATAAAAGCGACAGCCGGCGCAGCCATTGCGGAGAGGAAAAACGGGTTACCGACCACAACGGAATAGCGATAAGCGGCGTAAGGCTCAGAAAAGAAACGGCTATCCAGATATTTGTACTCAAGGCTGAAATAAGGCTGCAAAGAAACAAAAAAAGCAACAATGTTGCATTAATATCTGTAAAAAAAGCAGAGGTTATGAAACCGCAGTGTTTTTGTAAACTTCTGGTTGCTATGTCTTGCATATACGAAAAAAATGCGGCTGGCCGACAGCACTTTACCTTAAAAATAAAATTTATGTAAACCCAAGGGCAATTTTATACGTAAGTAGTACCCGATCGGCTTGTTTTTAACGTCACTGAATTTGGAAATTTAAATTTTTTTCACAAAATTTGAGAGACTGAAAAACATACCTCTTTTACCGGCTCTTATTAGTAAAACACACTATTTCTAAATCTAAACCACTAATAATGAAAAGGTTTACGCTTTGTTTCATTCTAGCCGGGTCGATGTGGCACCTTACATCGGCTCAAAAACCCCTGGACCCCAGGATCGTGGAAGTATACGGGTCACGGGCTTCGGAACTCCAGGTCCAGAATCCGGGTTGGGTATCCAGCATGGAAAAGCTTCTGAATGAGCGCATCAGCTACGTTCAAAGTCCGCAAACGGGCGATGAAAAGTACCGGAAGCTCTCGGAATTTGCCCTGCTGAACCACGATAACCCGGACCTGAAGCGGGACCAGGGCTTCGACCCGGCCACTTTCAATCCGCTGAAATACGATCTCAACTTCTTTTCGAAGGGCACGATGGTATACCGGATCGACGGAACATCGTTCTTGCTCGTTATTGAACCACAGAACTAAATTTTAAATAAAGGGGGATTTATGAGGAATTTAGTAGCAGGGATCATTGTATCCCTAAGTTTCGCCTTTCCGGTATTTTCGCAGAACATCAATATGAGCAACGGCTCGGGAACGGCCTGCTCGGGTACGTTCTACGATAACGGCGGAAACGGAAACTATTCGAACAATCAGACAATTACGTATACGATATGCCCGTCCGTAGCCGGTAACCGGGTCGTAATGAACTTCAGCACCTTTGCGCTGGAAAACAACTACGACTTCCTGACCATTTACGACGGGAACAATACCTCGGCGCCCACGCTGGGGACGTATACCGGGAATTCAGGTCCGGGCCTGGTATCTGCCACTTCCACCAATACCAGCGGGTGCCTCACCTTTGTATTTATTTCCAACAGCAGCGGTGTAGCTGCGGGATGGGTGGCCGCTATCAGCTGCGCCACACCCTGCCAGACCATCACTTCCAACCTGGTGTCGTCTTCGCCGGCGACCAACAGCGGCATCATCCGTGTATGCCAGGGACAGACGGTCACCTTTAACGGCAGTGGTACCTTTTCGAACAGCGGGGCCGGGGCCACCTACCTCTGGAGTTTCGGCGACGGTACCACCGGCAGCGGCACTTCGGTGACCCACACCTACCCCAACCCGGGCAGTTACCTGGTGAACCTGACCATCACCGATCCCAGCGGGTGCCACAACAGCAATCACCTGAACCAGGTGGTACAGGTATCCACTACGCCCACTATAAATCTTACGGCATCACCTGCCACACTTTGCGTAGGCGCCACGGCCGCCCTGAATGCCACGGTTACGCCCACGCCTTTTACAGCCAACTGTACGCCACCCGTGAGCGGCACCACCTTCCTGCCCGACGGATCGGGCGTTTCGTATACCACAGCGGTCAATGTAAACTGCTATGGTCCCTTTCAGACGGTGAGCAGTGCTTCGGATATACAAAGTGTCTGCCTTAACCTGGAACACTCGTACCTGGGCGACCTGCGCATACGCCTCATCTGCCCGAACGGACAGAGCATGACGCTGAAAGCCTATCCCGGCGGTGGCGGCACTTACCTGGGCAGTCCGCTCGACGACCCTGCAGTGGGTCCGGGCACCGGCTCCACCTATTGCTTTACCCCATCGGCCACCACCCTGCTGGTAAACGGTCCAACGGTCACGGCCGGTTCTCCCTCGGGCAACTCTATTGTTGCGGGTAACTACATGCCGGTAGATCCGTTTTCGAATATGGTGGGCTGTCCGCTGAACGGTGCCTGGACCATTGAAGTAACGGACAACCTGGCGGTGGACAACGGTTATATCTTTAACTGGGACGTAACCTTTGCCCCGGGGCTTACACCGGCCAACCTGTCGTTCACACCTACCATCGTTTCCCAGGGCTGGGTACCTGCGGCCGGCCTGACCAATGTAAATGCCACACAGGCCAATGTAACGCCTGCGGTCCCCGGCTCTAACTGCTACACGTATTCCGTGACCGATAATTTCGGCTGTACCTATACCCAGAATATTTGTGTAAATGCTACGGCCGGCCCTACGGTAAACGTAACTCCGGCCACCCTCACGATCTGCGCCGGGCAAACCATAAACCTGAGCGCTACGGGTGCCACATCGTATACCTGGACCGGCCCCAACGGGTTCACGGCCAATACGGCCAACATCAGCATACCCAATGCCACGGTAGCTGCCGGTGGCACCTACACGGTTATTGGCACCAATGCCAGCGGCTGTTCTACTACGGTTACACGAAACGTAGTAGTAAATCCACTGCCGGCCACGCCAAACTTCACGGTAAACTCACCGCTCTGTACCGGGAACACCCTGAACCTGAACGGACCTACCGTAGCCGGTGCTACCTATGTATGGAGCGGACCCAACGGATTCAGTTCTTCGCTGGAAGATCCTTCGGTGGCTTCTGTAACGGCCGCAGCAGCGGGTACCTACTCACTGTATGTGGTGGTAGGCGGATGTACTTCGGCCACGGCCACGCGGACCGTAGTGGTAAACCCCACACCGGCTACGCCGAATTTTACCACCAACTCCCCGGTTTGTGCCGGTGGAACCCTGAACCTGAACGGGCCTACCGTGGCGGGTGCTACCTATGTATGGAGCGGGCCCAACGGGTTCAGTTCTTCGGTAGAAGATCCGTCGATAAGCGCTGTAACTGCAGCGGCGGCCGGTACTTACTCCCTGTACGTGGTCGTGAACGGATGTACTTCGGCTACGGCTACCCAGAATGTGGTGATCAATCCCCTGCCGCCCACACCGAATTTCACCACCAATTCGCCCCTTTGCCAGGGACAGCAGCTGAACCTGTACGGACCGAATATTGCCGGTGCCAACTATTACTGGAGCGGGCCCGGCGGATTTACCCAAAGCGGTACCAATGCCAATATAGGCAATGTAACGGTGGCCAATGCAGGCACCTATTCCTTATATGTGGTGGTAAGCGGATGTACCTCAGCCACGGCTACACAGAATGTGGTGATCAATCCCACACCGGCTACCCCCAATTTTACCAGCAACTCCCCGATATGCGCCGGCGGCACACTAAGCTTTAATGCGCCTGCCGTTGCAGGAGCCACTTATGTATGGAGCGGACCTAACGGATTTACTTCCGCACTGGAAGACCCGTCCATCACCTCGGTGACCACGGCTGCTTCCGGAACCTATTCCTTATATACGGTGGTAAGCGGCTGTACTTCGGCCACGGCTACCGGGAATGTGGTAGTAAACCCGATACCGGCTACGCCGAACTTCACGACCAACTCACCGGTCTGCGCCGGATTTACACTTAACTTAAACGGCCCCACTGTGGCGGGAGCCACTTATGTATGGAGCGGACCCAACGGTCTTACCTCTTCGCTGGAAGACCCGTCCATCACTTCGGTAACAACCGCGGCTTCCGGAACCTACTCCTTATATGTGGTGGTAAGCGGATGTACTTCGGCTACGGCTACACAGACTGTAACGGTAAACCCCATACCCGCCACACCGGTTTTTACTACCAATTCGCCCGTTTGTGCCGGGTTTACACTTAACCTGAACGGCCCCACGGTAGCCGGCGCCACTTATGTATGGAGTGGACCCAATGGATTTACATCTGCACTGGAAGACCCGTCGATCACTTCAGTGACCACGGCTGCTTCGGGAACCTATTCCCTGTACGTAGTAGTGAACGGATGTACTTCGGCTACGGCTACACGTACCGTAACCATAAATCCGATACCGGCTACGCCGAACTTCACTACAAATTCACCGGTTTGCGCAGGCTTCACACTGAATTTCAATGCGCCCACCGTGGCAGGTGCCACTTATGTATGGAGCGGGCCCAACGGATTTACCTCCGCACTGGAAGATCCGTCCATCACTTCGGTAACAACCGCAGCTTCCGGAACGTATTCTTTATATGTAGTAGTGAACGGATGTACTTCGGCCACCGCTACACAAAACGTAATTATAAACCCGATACCGGCCACACCGAACTTCACTACAAATTCACCCATCTGTGCCGGCAGTACGCTCAGCCTGAACGGACCAACCGTAGCCGGTGCCACCTATGTGTGGAGCGGACCCAACGGATTCAGTTCTTCGCTGGAAGACCCTTCTGTTACTTCGGCTACCACAGCGGCCTCAGGCACGTATTCGCTGTACGTGGTGGTAAACGGGTGTACTTCCGCCACGGCTACACAGAATGTTACGGTATACCCGATCCCGGCTACGCCGAACTTTACCACGAATTCACCGGTTTGTGCCGGATTTACCCTTAACCTGAACGGCCCCACCGTAGCCGGCGCTACCTATGTGTGGAGCGGGCCCAATGGATTTACGTCTTCGGTGGAAGATCCGTCCATCACTTCGGTAACAACCGCAGCTTCCGGAACGTATTCTTTATATGTAGTAGTGAACGGATGT
>JBQVOK010000012.1:87374-100276 GCA_052437175.1 Flavobacteriales bacterium | reverse complement strand
TCTGCCAGGCGGCCGCCGGCCGTAACAATAGCAATTACATTAAATACACCAAAAACGGCAGCCTGTGTAATAAGCGGCGGAATACCGCTGCCGGAAGGGGGCAGGTAGATGTACACGAGTATCACACTGATAAGGTTGATCATGATACTCCAGCCCGTCATACCGCATGCGTAAATGAGTTGCCGCGAAAAGGGAAGCCCTGCCTGCATATATATGCAATATCGAAAAAATAGGGTAGTGTTCCAAAAAGCAGAGCTGTTTCAGATAAAAAAACATCCTTTTTGTAAAAGCAAAACTTTTTTATATAACTTTGTAAAGCTTTTTAAGCTGTAATCTTCAAATTTTAAACTTGTTTATACAGGCCACCGAATTAGGGAATTACTACTTTAGGCCGGTTCTTTTTTATAAACAGGTTCTCTCCGGAGCCCCCGATATCATTACATAACAGATCAAGGATATTATGTCGTCGCATACGGCATTATTTATAATTTAACAACAACAACATGCAAAAAGGTACAGTAAAATTCTTCAATGAGACCAAAGGTTTCGGTTTTATTAAAGTAGAAGGCAGCGGAAACGAAGTTTTCGTTCACGTTTCAGGCGTAAAAGAAACCATTCGTGAAAACGATACGGTGGAATTTGAGATCCAGGACGGCAAAAGAGGTCCCAGCGCCGTTAACGTACGCGTAGCTGTGGCGTAGGCTAATCCGCAATCACTATTTTTCAGTATATTTAAAACAGTGCCAATCCCTCTCCGGAGGGATTTTTTTTTATCTTCCTGCGTATGAAAAAACGGTACCTGCCGGTCCTGCTGTTTTGTCTGGTATGGGGCAATACCTCTGCCCAGAACAAAAGCACAGAGCCTTCTTTTATGGAATATGCAGCCTCGCTGCCGGCCCTGTCACTCCCTTTTCATACCCGTTGCTACGAAACCCTTATCCGTGCAGAAACAGGCCACCCGCCGGAGCTGATCAGAAAGTTCAGCGGCATGGATAGGGCATATATCTATGGTCGTCTTTTCCAGAGCGGCCCCTACACCGGCATCATTTACCTGTACCCGGGCGATAATATCGTACCCGTACTGATCGTGAACGATACCCTCGGTGCCATACGCTCCAGCCTGTTCCTCAGCCAGAGCTACTGCGGCGAATCCGAAAACTCCTGGGGGATCGATTTTGCCAGTATCCGCAAGGACTGCTCCGTGCGCATCTGCGATACCTTTTCACTGTTCCGCAGGGACGAAGCATCCCGCATCATAGAAAACAGCCGCCGCAATGGTATGAAATGTACCGAATACCTCTTCCGCGACGGTATGTACAAAGCGGTACCATAGGCGGAATTCTCAAAATCTTAACATTTGCGCAGGCCGGTATGCGGCGATATAGTAGTACCTTCACATCGGGTGAGAAAAGTAATTGGCATACTGATCTGCTGGGGTATTCCGCTGGTAAGTACGGTACTGGTACTGCTTATTTCGTATATACGCCCCGAAGGCTGGTTCATCGACCTGCTGGCATTCGGCGTACCGCTGATCCTGTTGCTGAACCTGTTGCTGATACCGCTTATCCTGCTGTTTTCGCGCAGGTGGAAGTACTGGCTGCCGCCTTTACTGCTGCTGCTTTTTTCCGTTAAACCCATCCGGGAGACCATCAATTACCATCCCGACCGCGATACCATCTGCGATTTTACGGTGATGAGCTACAACATCGCCACCTTCAATCCCCAGCGCATGGAGCAGAAAAAGAGCAACAGCTACAACAATGCATCTCTTTACAACTGGCTGCGCCAGAACCGGCCGCCCGATATACTGTGCCTGCAGGAATTTTACCACAGCGACCTGGACGATTACGACAATACGCTCGATTCTATCCTGCGCATCGGCGGCTACCGCTATTTTTACATGAATCCCGTGTACAAAGATGAATTTAAAGGTATTTTCGGCGTCATCACCTTTTCCAGGTTCCGTTCGCTGAGGTCAGGCCCCATCAAATACGGCGAACATTACATGAACAAAGGCATCTACCACGATTTTGTGATCGGGAAGGATACCGTACGCCTGCTCAATTTCCACCTCAATTCCATGAGTATACGCCTGAACAACAGCGATACGCTCAGTTTTAAGGAATACATCAGCTACAATGCCCGCAATATCTATAACCGCCTGCATTCGGGCTATCATCACCGCAGGACCGAAATTGCCGAAGTACAGAAATTTATCGACGATTCGCCCTATAAAGTGATCGCCTGCGCCGATATGAATGCCGTACCGTATTCGTATACATATCAGAAAATGCGTAAAACCCTGCGTAATGCCTTTGAGGATGCCGGCAACGGCTTCGGTTTTTCGTATAACCGTTTCCCGTATTATATCCGCATCGACAACCAGTTCTACGACGAACGCCTGCAGGTAAAATTTTACCGTACCCATACCGAAATGAAGGCCTCGGACCATTACCCGATCGAAGCCGGCTATTCCTTCCGTAAAAAATAGAGTTTTATTTTTGCTTTGGAAAAAAGCAGACTTTATATTTTTGCTTACAAGCCCCTTACCGGCAAATGCATGCTGGCCTTATAGTAGGAGGGGAGTAGAGACTTTTACACCAGGTTGGCCTGGCCCATCTGTTTGTTGAATATTTCGCGGTAGTAACCGTCGGCTACGCGCAGTTCTTCCGGGGTGCCCGTCTGCACGATCTGCCCCTGGTCCAGCACCATCACAATATCGGCCTTACGCAGTGCCGATACACGGTGCGATACAAAGATGGAGGTGCGTCCCTTCATCATACCGTCCAGGTTGGCCAGGATAATATCTTCCGTTTCGGCGTCCACGGCCGAAAGGCAGTCGTCCAGGATCAGTATTTCGGGGTTTTTGATCAGGGCACGGGCAATGGAAATGCGTTGTTTCTGTCCCCCCGAGAGTTTAATACCCCGTTCCCCGATCAGGGTATCGAACTTATTGGGGAACGCTTCAATATTATGCAGTACGCCGGCCAGTTCTGCGGCTTTGCGTATTTCCTGTTCCGTGGCGCGGTCCTGCGTGCCGAACATAATGTTGTGTGCAATGGAATCGGAGAAAAGCTGTATTTCCTGCGGCACATAACCGATATGGCGGCGGTAATCGTCCAGGTTGATGCGGTCGATGGGCTGTCCGTCGATCAGTATCTGGCCACCCGTAACATCGAACATGCGCAGCAACAGCTGGGTAAGGGTGGTCTTTCCGCTTCCGGTGCGGCCGGTAATGCCCAGGCGCTGACCGGGTTTCAGTGCAAAATCGATGTTTTTGAGTGCCGTAATGCCGGTCTGTTCATAGGTAAAGTCCACATTTTTAAAGCGGATCTCGCCCTTGGGTACAAAAGGCTCGTTGGGATTGGGATTCGTAATTTCGGGAGCGGTCTGCAGGAATTCGTCGATACGCAGCTGTGAAGCCTTGGCCTGCTGTACAATGGAGGTTACCCAGCCCAGTGTGGCCGTAGGCCAGGTAAGCATATTCACATACATAATGAACTCGGCGATCACCCCCGGACTGATACGTCCCTCCTGTACCTCGATGCCGCCCACGTAAATGGTAAGGGTGGTGGAGAGGCCGATCAGCAGCAGGATCACCGGGAAGAACAGGGCGTCCATCTTCACCAGCTGCAGGTTCACTTTTTTATAGGACTCCGTTTCGGCGGCAAACTTATCGGAAAAAGCTTCGGTGATACCAAAGCTCTTCAGCACGCGTATGCCCGAAAAAGCTTCCTGGGCAAAGGTGCTCAGCGCCGAGAGCTTCGCCTGTACAATGCCGCTGCGTTTCAGGATACTGCGGTTGATGTAATAGATGAGTATGGCCATCACCGGCAGGGGACTCAGTACAATTAACGTGAGTTTAACATCTATGCCCAGCATGATCGTAAGGGTGATCACGAACATCACCAGCAGGTTGGCAAAGTACATAATGGCCGGCCCGGTATAGTTACGCACCTTGCTTACGTCCTCGCTGATGCGCGTCATCAGGTCGCCCGTGCTGTGCTTTTTATAGAACGAGGTACTCAGTTTCTGGTAATGGGCAAAGATGTCGTTTTTCTGGTCGTACTCGATATGGCGGCTCATCACAATAATGGTCTGCCGCATATAGAACATAAAGAAGCCTTTGAGCAGGGCCAGCACAAAAATGCATAAAGCGCTGATTATAACCACGCGCGGACCGCTGGCTCCCTCGAAAATCCATTGCAGTATGCGGTTGGGGTTCTCCTGCATGGTACCTGCCGCCAGATCGGTGATAAGACCTACAAAGCGTGACTGGTACACAGAAAAAAAGTTCGATAAGGTAACAAAAACAAGACCCAGGAACAGGTATTTTTTGTATCTTTTAAAGTATGTATTTAGTTTCCAGAGCGTTTTCAAAATAACTACGTGCGCTAAATTTATCGTATATTTGCCGGGCTTTTTGGGTAAGGGTATACCCGGGAGCAAATTTACGGATTAAAATTGTTTGTCTTATGATAGTGGAAGAACTTAACGTAAAAGAGATCGCTACAGGCGTTCTGAGCCCGATGGCTGATATGCAGCACGAACAGCTCCTGTTCTGCAATGACACAAAAACCGGCCTGCGCGCCATTATTGCCGTACACAATACGGTACTGGGCCCGGCCCTGGGCGGCACACGCATGTGGCCCTATAAATCGGAACAGGAAGCCCTGACCGACGTACTGCGTCTTTCACGTGGTATGACCTATAAAGCGGCCGTTTCCGGCCTTAACCTGGGCGGCGGTAAAGCCGTGATCATCGGCGATGCCCGTACACAGAAAACCGAAGCGTTGTTGCGCCGTTTCGGTCAGTTCGTGAACGACCTGGGCGGCAAATACATTACGGCCGAGGACGTGGGAATGACCTCCAAGGACATGGAATACATCCACATGTCTACCGACCATGTAAGCGGTCTGCCCGAAACCATGGGCGGCAGCGGTAATCCTTCACCGGTAACGGCATTCGGTACCTATATGGGTATGAAGGCCTCCGTACAGTACGTATACGGTACCGACAGCCTGCAGGGCAAAAAAGTACTGGTACAGGGCTGCGGAAGCGTAGGCCAGCACCTGGTGGAATACCTGGTAAAAGAAGGTGCCGAAGTATTTGTGACCGATATTTTCGAAGATAAGATCGCCGAAACCACCTCTAAATACAAAGCCACAGCGGTAGATCCGAACAATTTCTACGGCATGGATATGGATATTTACGCTCCCTGCGCGCTGGGCGCCACCCTCAACGACGATACCATTCCGCAGCTGAAATGCCGCGTAGTATCCGGGGCCGCCAACAACCAGCTGAAAGACGAGAACATCCATGCGGCCGCCCTGCGCGATAAAGGCATTGCCTATGCGCCCGATTTCGTGATCAATGCCGGCGGACTCATCAATGTATATTCTGAGCTGCTGGGCAATTACAACCGCGAAATTGCCATGAACAAAGCCGAACACATTTACGACGTTACCTTACAAATACATAAGTACGCTGCTGAAAAAGGCATTACCTCCCTGGAAGCTGCCAAAGCCATCGCCGAAAAACGTATCGAGGACATGGCCGCTCTCAAAACTCCTTTTTCAAGAAACTACTAAGATCCGGAATGCTTAACAGACGACAGATACGTGTAAAAATTATGCAGGCGCTCTACGGATTCCTGCAAACCGAGAACGACAACCTTGCCGCCGGCGAAAAATCGTTGCTGCAATCCTTTGAACGCATTTACGACCTGTATCTGCTTCAGTTTGCCCTGCTGGCCGAGGTACACCGCTCCGCTTTGCTCGAACGGGAAGACAGCCGCAAAAAATTCCTGCCTACCGAAGAGGACCGCATGGAAAGTACGCCTTTTACACGCAACTGCGTCTTTACCTGGATCGACGAGTCCGAAAAGCTGCATAACCTGCTCAACAAGCGTAAACTGAGCTGGGCCAATCATCCCGATGCCGGCGATAAGCTCTTTAAAAAGATACGCTCGCTGGAATCGTACAAGGCCTATATCCACTCGGGCGACAATTCGGTGGAGAAAGATACCGAGTTCATGATACGCCTCTGCCGCACTCTGCTGTCGGAAGAGGAATTCCTGCTGAACATCTACGACGATGAGAACATTCACTGGAATGACGATATCGACTTTGTGGTACTGTGGCTCAGCAAAAGCCTGGAACAGTCCAGCGCCGAAAAAGGTCTGCGCATCTTTAACCTGTATAAGGACGAAGAAGAAGACAAGAAATTTGCCGTGGACATTTTCCGCGATACCATCCTGAACGAAGCCGGCTACGAGGAATACATCCGCGAGTTTGCCCGTAACTGGGAAACCGAGCGTATCGCCTTCCTGGACATGCTGCTGATGAAAATGGCCGTGAGCGAACTGATTTCCCAACCGGGCATCCCCGTTAAAGTAACGCTCAACGAGTACATCGAACTGTCTAAAATGTTCAGTACGGCCAAAAGTAATGTATTCATCAACGGCATCCTCGATAAGATCGTACAGAAGCTCAAGAGCGAGAACAAACTGCAGAAAACCGGGAGAGGATTAATAGAAAACTAAAATACAGTTATAGAAATGAAAAAGTGGAGCCTATTTTGTGCAGCCGCCCTGCTGATGATCTCCTGCGGGAGCAAGCAGAAGAACCTGGCCGACCTGGTCTCGAACCCGGCCTCGGCAGAAGGAGGATCGGTTTCTGCTGAAAATGCAGCCAAGATCGAATTTTCCGAAACGGAATATAATTTCGGCGAAATTACCCAGGGACAGGTAGTGGAACACAGCTTCAGGTTTAAAAACACAGGTAAGGTAGACCTGGTGATCAGCGATACCAAGACCACCTGCGGCTGTACCACCCCCGAGTGGCCCAAGGAACCCATTCCGGTAGGCGGAACAGGCGAGATCAAAGCCAAGTTCGACAGTGCCGGCAAAATGGATAAACAGGAAAAGGTAATTACAGTAATAGCGAACACCGTGCCTACCGAAACTAAAATTAAACTGGTAGGTAACGTACTTGCACCCTAATTTTTAAAAAGAGCAAAACAACAAATGAAAACCGCACAGATTTTATTTATGGCTCCGCCCGCCGGCCAGGAAGGTGGAAACCCGATCATGACCTTCGTGATGATGGGTCTGATCATCGTGGTATTTTACTTCTTTATGATCCGTCCGCAGATGAAACGTTCCAAGGAACAGAAAAAATTCCGCGAGGGTCTTAAAGCCGGTGACCGTATCGTTACCATCGGAGGTATCCACGGCCGCATCATCGAACTGAAAGAGAAAACCGCCATCATTGAGTCGGAAAAGACCCGCCTGGAGATCAGCCGCGAAGCCATCAGCATGGACAGCGCCGGGCTCATGAACCAGCAGGGCAAATAAGCCGCAGTACATAAACGCATAAAAAAAGGACTTTCCACATAGTTGAGAAAGTCCTTTTTCTTTATAGACGACGTATTTTTTAAGGCGTTATCATAAATTCGTAAGCGCCTTTTACCTGTATCTTATACCCGGTTTCGTACTCCATAATGAAAGGCGTTGGCGCCGTTACATTGGACTCGAACTGCTCGCCGATGGCCAGCTCCTTGGCATTTACCTCCTTTTCGTAGGCATATACGGTTTGTGTGGGATTGCTTTTGCGGTATATCCGGATCTTTACAAATTCGATCTTTACCGCCGGGTTCGTAAACGTAGCCACTACATTTACCGGGTCCTGGTAAGTACCCCCTTTTACAGGCGACTGAAAATCAACCTTGGTCCCGTCATTCTTTTTGCACGAATAAAGCGCGCTGAACCCGGCCAGCAAAAGGGCCAGTAAAAATACCGTTTTAAATCTCTCCATACACAACTAAATGATACCCCCTATCACAAGAAGTATGTATCTACGTTTACGTAAAGAAAACAAAATCGTTTCAGATTTGCTTAAAAAAAGATAAACATAGTTTAGGAATATGCATAACTAATTAATAATACAGGCATTAAAAATCTGTGAAAAGAGCAACAGGTAAGGCCAGGCGCCTTTTTTAGTATAGTTAAATAAACCTGTATACAAATACGTTATACTGTTTTGTGCGGGTATACCGAAGTCTGCATAACGCAGGAAAGACCCCGCTTACCGCGAGGCCTTCCTTATATAAACCGTGCTAAAAAAATTAAGGTTTGATGCTGAAATCGTGCTTCAGCGTGGTCACCACATCTTCGCCTGTTTTGATGTCCAGGGTGAACTGTGTGGCCGAACTTACATTGGCAAAGATCGAATCTTCCACATGCACATGGTGGTCTTCCAGGTGGTTATCGTAGTCGAATACCAGCACCGTAGGATCGTCTTTTTTATACACTTTGATCTCGATGTCGTGCACCGGCTCATCTTCGTTCTCGATATGCACCATCAGCGGCACAGGGCTCGTGTATTCGGTGTTCTCCTTCGGAGAGTCCACTTCAATAATGTTGCCCTTGTTTTTCTTACATCCGGCCAATACAAGCCCTGCCCCCACGAAGGTGGCGATCAGAATCGATTTTCTCATGTTAATTTAAATTTACGGTAATTACTTTAACGTCAACGTTATAAACGGCATCGTACAGCACCAGGCGCAGGGTATAGCTGCCCTTGGTCCAGGCCGTACCGGTAGTGGCAATATCAAAGGAAAAGCTATCGCTTGTGCCCGTAAGGGCTTCGGTACCCTGGGAAAGTTTATTGTCGGAGCCCGCGCGGGTAACCGAATAGTCCAGCTTTTGCAGGGCCGCGTTGTCCGAGGCATCGCCGCTCACGGTAAACGTACTGCCCAGAGCGCTGGTAAAGCCTTCGGCCGGAGCGGTGACATTCAGCGCCGGAGCAATTTCATCGTCGGGATTTCGTATAATAAAGGTACGCAGCTGAAATTCGCTCAGGTTACCCGCGGCGTCCACTGCCTGCACCAGGCAGTGATAAGGTCCGGCGCCGGCCGTATCGGGTATGGCTATGGAAATGGTCTTCTGGTCTTCGGTACCGGCCAGGTCCTCCACGCGTATGGCACTGAAGGGCGCATAGCTGATCTTTACGTGTCCGTGCCCGTCGTAGGCATTATGTATGTCTACCTTTACCTGGGCCAGCTCCTGGTCATCGCTTACCTGGGCCGTTACGTCGAGGGTACTGCCGGCCAGCACTTCCATACTGTCGGAAGGCGCCGTAAGAATAAGTTCGGGCTTTGACTTATCGCGGCCTTTACAAGCTGTCAGCAACAGACCAGCTAACGAAGAAAGCAGAAGTATCTTTTTCATATATGCAACAATGTTGCAAATCTATTTACTTTTTATGGAACCGCCAAACAAAAACTGCAGAGAAAGCGAAAAATTCCGTCCGGGTTCCGGCAATCCCAGGTAGCGCCAGCGGTTCACGTGCGAATAATAACGTGTATTTACCAGGTTATTGCCCGAAACCGAGAGCCGGAACTGCTGTTTGCGCACTTCGGCCTCCAGGGTTACGGAGGCGTCCAGCAGGATATAACCCGGTGTGCTCAGCTCATTGCGGGCGGTAAATACCTGTGGGGCGGCCCAGCGGCCCTGCAACCCGGTCTCGATGCGTATATTCTTTTTTTTGCGCGGTTTTATCGTGTATTCCAGGTTAATACGGCCGGAAGCAGGGGGAATAAAGGGAAAATTGTACCCGCTTTCCAGGTTATAGGTATACACCCACTGGCCCTGGGTGCCCAGGTGCAGGTTCTCGATGATGTGATAGTCTACATAGTATTCCAGGCCGGTATGGATGCCGTCTGCCTGATCGTAGCGGTAAATAAGTCCGCCCTCGGGCAGGGGACTGAAGTTCGGGGTGGGGTCCAGGAAGATGTATTTCAGGAAATAATTGAAGAAGGGCGATACGTACATTTCCCACTTGCTGCCTTTGCGGCCGTAGTAAAGGTCGAACTGCAGCCCGCGCTCGGGACGCAGGGTACTGTCACCCTGTTCGTGCCGGAAGGTACCGTGGTGCACGCCGTTGGCCGTCATTTCCGGAGCGGTAGGCATGCGGTAACTGGTACCCAGGTTGATCTTTATATTGTGTTTTTTACGCAGGATCAGAGAATACCCGAGCGTGCCCGATACATTGCCGAATACCCTGCGGATACGGGGCGAACGCAGGTAGCCCGATACCTGGCTGCCGCTGTTGAGGTAGAAAGGCGTGGCTCGTTCATCGGCCTGTATACCACCGGCATCTACACGCAGACCACCGTTCAGGAACGCTTTGCCCGGTTGGGCCACCCATTTGCCGTAGGCAAAGGCCCCGGCCTGCCAGGACCTGAAATCGGGGATCAGGAAGGCGAAACCTCCGCTGCGGTTCTGCTGCCACTGGCCCGAGGCGCCGTACACGAGAGACAGGCGCTCGTTCACTTCGTGATGGAAACGCGTGGCCAGGCTGGCCGTGAACAGCTGGAAAGCCAGTTCGGTATTGCCCTGTATGGCCGGACCAAAACCATGGTTATCGGGATTGGACAATTCGGCACGATCGTTGAACTGTACGCCCGCATCCCATTCCAGCCAGTTTTTGCGACCGGCCTGTATATTCGTGTTCCAGAGTATTTTGTAGTGTTTTACGTGCTGCGCGGGAAACTCTATGTTGCGGGCATTGCCGTCGTCCTGCAGGGAATAGGCCTGCGGAATGCCGTGTGCACCGGGGAACATACCGCTTTTCTGGTCGAAGTACGTAAAACGAAGCGACGTGTATCCTTTGGCGAAACTGTAACCGGCCGTCAGCGAAGCGTTGCGTTCCCGTCCGGCCGTATTTTTAATACGCTGGTTCTCAATAGGCAGCACAAAGCTGTTGTATACAAAACTATCGGCAGGCACTTTATAATCGGCATAATCCTGTGTACTGAAGCGGGCTTTGAGCCAGAAATTGTTCTTATTCACCGAAAAAGCCGCGAATTGTCCCCAGAGGTTGTTCACCGAATTAAAACGCCCCAGCAGCGAGGCCGACCAGGTATTGCGTGCCGGAGGTAGTCCCGGACGTATATTAATGGCGCCCGTAATGGCGTCGGAACCGTAAATAATAGCCGCCGGCCCCTTGATCACTTCTACGCGTTCCACATCGTTGCCGTCGATCTCCAGGCCATGGTCGCCGCCCCATTGCTGCCCTTCCTGCTTAATGCCGTTCTCGCTCACCACCACCCGGTTAAAACCCAGCCCGCGTATGGCCGGTTTACTGATGCCGATGCCGGTATTCAACGCCTGCACGCCCGGTACACGTTCCAGGGCCGTTACAAAGGTCTGCCCGGTATTTTTCTGCAGATCTTCCTGCTGCAATACCTGTATGTTCTGCGACTGATCGTTGAGTACGCTTTTGGTGCCGAAATCTTCGATCACCACTTTCTGCAGTTCCAGGTCGCCCGGCTCCAGTGTGATCACCAGGGCTTCCCGCAGCGGCAGTTCAATATGTACATCCGCGCTCTTGTAACTTAAAAAGGTCACATGCAGGTGATAATGCCCCGTTTTTACCGAAGCATCGGCAAATCTGCCCTGTGCATCGGTACTGTATACACGGTTCAGCTCATGTATAAACACGTGTGCGCCAAAGGCCGGAGCGCCGTCTTCCAGTTTCACCAGTCCCTGTATCTGTGCAAAGAGAGGCAGGGGAAGTACGGATAACAGTATAAAGAAACACCTGTGCAACATTGTTGCAAAAGTAAATAATAAATCCAAAGTACCACTCTTTTCCGTATATCAAAACAAATAATTCTAAAATACGTTATATAAGTATGAAGGCACGATGGATTTTATGGAGCGCCTGTGTTATCTTTACGGTATCCTGCGGAAACGCACAGGTGAACGTACAAAAAAACGACAGTATGGCTACATCATCCGAAAAACCGGGAAATTTCGAAGTGCAGAAGACCGAGGCCGAGTGGAAGGCCGTTTTAACGCCGGACCGTTACCAGGTGCTGCGCGAAAAAGGTACCGAGCGCCCGTTCAGCGGAGAACTGCTGTTTAACGAAGAAAAGGGCGTGTATACCTGCGGAGCCTGCGGTGAAGCGCTCTTTACATCGGATATGAAGTTCGATTCGCATTGCGGCTGGCCCAGCTTTGACAAGGAGATCGAGGGCAAGGTGCTTAAAAAGCCGGATTATTCGCACGGTATGGTGCGCACCGAGATCCTTTGCGCCAAATGCGGCAGTCACCTGGGCCATATTTTCGACGATGGCCCCACCGAAACCGGTATGCGTTACTGCGTAAACAGTCTTTCGCTCGATTTTGAGAAGAAAGCCGACGCGCAGCAAGGCACCAAACCCTGAAATGGCATGGTAAATATAAACGGAAAGAGGTCTGCTACGGCAGGCCTTTTTTTATTTGGGCGGCTTTGTGTATATTTCGGTCTGAAACAACAATGCTATGAATTTACAGGACATCAGTTTTCTGGTTGAGACCAGCCTCAAGGGACTCCAGGTGGACCCGGCCGCCTGCCGCGGCGAAAAAGCAGGGCAGTGGAGCGTGAAAATAAAGGACAGCACCGTGTGGCTGGACGGGTTTAACTTTCAGACCGCGCCGGATAAGTGGTACTTCCAGGTAATGAGTCCGGTTTTTGCCATACCCACACAGCAGAATGCGGAGATCATGACCGACCTGCTGGAATTTGCCTACAGCATGTACGGTTGTAACGTATGCAAAAAAGGCGACTGGTTTTATGTACTTTCCCTGCGGGAGGCCGACGGACTGGACCAGGGCGAGGTAGACCGCGCCATTGACCGCGTGGCCCATTACAGCAGCGATATTTATGCCAAGTTCAGCTTTAAGTACCCCGGGGCCTGGCCTGCTAAAACGACGTAACTACAACACAATAAACAAAAAAACGGCGGGCAGTACCCGTCGTTTTTTTTTTGGGGGGGAAAAAAAAAAGCCCGAAAGCGTGAGAAATGGCGGGTAACTACTGGGTAAATTTTTAAAGGGGAAGGGTTTTGTTGTT
>JBQVOK010000012.1:82063-87364 GCA_052437175.1 Flavobacteriales bacterium | reverse complement strand
CGTCTAAATAAAACGGCGCTAAGGCTTCCTAATGGCCGTTAAGCTCCTGGTAATATTCTTCCTGGGTAAGGGTTGAGGTCTTTTTTACATTGCGGACCTGAACATATATAAAAAGGCTTACTCCCAATATAAGAACGGAAGAAACGGAAATGATCCAGCGTTGTTTTTTACTCAGTTCCATTTTAAGAATGTATTAGGTTTAACAATTTGCACAGATCGATGCCTGCACTAATTTATAATATTGTTCTATCTGGCTGCGGGATGCACCTTCCGGAGGCTCCATACCATAAACGTCTAAAGTAACCACAAGGGTCTCGAAAAAATTACAGCATGACCAGTTTGTTGTTCCATTGGCATTTAAGGTACAACAACTTGGAACTTGTCTTGTCTCCGGCACAATCGCTTGCCTGTCATCTGCAAGTTCTTCTGAGAACCTGCGGGCATTGTCTATTCCATATCGTTCAACAACTTTGTCAGCCGCATTTTTTATAGAAATAATTATGCTTCTTGCGGAAGGATCGGTCATGGATACCGTACCTAAAGGCTTTATGGATTCATAAAGCTTGTACACTTCGCGGTCATTTGCGAAATCAGATTTACTAAAATCGTTGTAGCGGACTTTCGAACAGCTTGTAATAAATACACAGACTGAGAAAAACAAAAAACAAGGAGTTTTTTTCATTTGTAATAAGAGTATTAGCGTAATTAGGTAAACTTAAGCTAATATAATAGTATTTTTACAAATGTGCAAAAAAATAACAAAATTTACTTGTAAAACCGGCGGCGTATAATGGCATACAGCAGTATCACACAGAGCACGCCGGCAATTATATAGCCCAGCACACTCCAGTAAGGCAATCCGTACTGCGTCATGTAGCGGGCGGGGAAGGGTACCGTAGCCGTAATGGAACTGCCTATGATGAGGGCACAGATGATGAAGGTGATCACCAGGCGGTTGGTGATGCTGTCCAGCTTTTTCAGCAGGTAACCGTAGCCCTGTAATTCCACCTCAAAGTGGATCTTACCGCTGCGGGTCTGCTGCATGATCTCTTTCAGGTCAACGGGTATGCCGCTCAGGAAACTGCTGATCTGTTCGCCCCGGTACTGGATCTCGCTCCAGATGTTTTCCGGTGAAAGCTGTTCTTCTACAATTTTGCGGCCGTAAGGCTTTATGTAGTCATAGGTCTTCAGCTGCGGGTACATGATCTTTCCGATCCCTTCCAGGATAGCCAGTGCCCTGAAAATAAGGAATATGCTTGCCGGAACCACCATCTCGTAGCGCAGCATCACCTTTTGCAGCTGGGTGGTAAGTTCGGCAATGCTGGCTTCGCTCACGTCCAGGGTGGCATAATCGTCTATAAGTCCCTGCAGATCGGTCTCCAGGGCCCGCATGTCCTTTACATTATCACTGATGGCCAGTTTTTTCATGCTCAGGGCCATTTTGCGGGCATCTTCCTTGGCCATGGCCACAAATACGTTGGCAAAGGCCACTTTGTCGCGCTTGCTCAGCTGGCCCACCATACCAAAATCGATGAGGCAGATGGTACCGTCCTGGCGCACGAGTACATTGCCCGGGTGCGGATCGGCATGGAAATACCCGTATTCGAAGATCTGGGCCAGGTAAATGTTCAGGCCGGTCTCCACGGTCTTTTTAATATCGAGCCCCCATTCGCGCAGCTGTTTTTTATCGGTGAACTTACAGCCGGACACAAATTCGATCAGCAGCACTTTATCGGTACTGTATTTACGGTACACACGGGGGATGTAAAAATCTTTCCGGTCTTTATAAAACTCCCTGAATTTCTGAATATTACGCGCCTCATTGGAATAATCGAGCTCTTTGCTCATGCTGCGTTCGAACACATTTACGATGTCCTGGGCATTCAGCACGCCCTGTTTACGCAGGTAACGATCGGCCCGTTTTACGATCTCCTGCAGCAGCTGCAGGTCGCGTTCCACGATGGCCTGTACGTCGGGGCGCTGTACTTTTACCACCACTTCGGTACCGTCTATGAGGCAGGCCCGGTGTACCTGACCGATGGAAGCCGAGGCCAGGGGCACGTCGTTGAACCATTTGAACACTTCTTCCAGCGGGCGGCCGATCTCCAGTTCCACGATGCTGCGGGCCGTTTCCCCCTCGAAAGGCGGCACACGGTCCTGCAGTTTCTCAAATTCCTTTACCAGTCCGTCGGGGATAATGTCCGGGCGGTTGCTGAGCACCTGGGCCAGTTTTACAAAGGTGGGCCCCAGCTCTTCGGCAGCCATACGTATGCGCTCGAAGCGGGAATACTGCAGGGCCGGCTGTTCCTGGCGCATCCATTTCAGGCGCAGGGCCTCGGGCACCAGGTTACGCAGCGTGCTGTTTGCGATCAGGTCCTCGAACCCGTACTTTACAAACACGCTCATGATCTGCCGGAGGCGACCCAGGTTACGTATGGTTGAATTAATTCCCAAGGCGTTGAAATGGTTTACGGTGCGTGAAATTGGTAAAAAAAAGGCGGAACCGGAAAAGAAAGTACTATTTTTTGTGCACTTCCAGCAGTTCCATTTCAAAGATCATATTGGTAAAAGGCGGTACCTGCGGCGGCAGACCTGCTTCGCCAAAAGCCAGGAAATAGGGCGCATACACCCGTACTTTCTCGCCTTCGCGCATGTCTTTCAGACCCTGGTCCATGGCGGCCAGCCCGCCATCGCCGCCGATGATGTACAGCATAGGCTCGTCTATGGTATAGCTGTTCTGCAGTTCGCGGCCGTCGAGCGTGCGCTGTATCATGTGTATCAGCACTTCATCGCCCCACTGTGCCTGGCGGCCTTTGCCCGTACTTTCGGTCACCTTTACGATACCGAAGCCGGTGGGCGGTTCTTCAATTTTACGTTCGTTGAGGTAGGTGCTGAACTCCGTCATGGCCTTTACTTTCGATTCCTCGCGGCTGGCCTGTATTTTGGCCTGGTATTCCTCCGGCGTCATAATATTCTGGATGCTTACGTGCAGGTTCAGCTCCGGTGTAACGCATTTGGGCCGCTCTATGCCGTAGTAATTCAGCAGGAAACTATCTGCCGCACAGCGAAATACCACACTGTCCCGCACTTTCAGCAGGTGCAGGGCATGGGTAAAATCGTAGCTGTAGGCGGCCTGACCGTTCTGTGCCAGGTAAAAGAAATCGGGTTCTATATTATCACAGGCCAGGGTTTTATCGTCTTTATCCTTTACGTGCACCCGCATGTAATAGTAATCGTTCTCGCCGGAAGCGGCCTTTCCGTCGCCTTCGCGCAGCACTTTCATTTCAAGGCCTTTGGCCACCTCTTTAAAGGAGGGACCGCAGGACGCCGCCAAAAGCAGGCCGGGAAGCAGGAGAGACCAGGTTCTGTAAGTTCTGCCCATATAATTTTTAGATTAGTCGAATAATCCTTTCTTAGGATACTCAAAAGCAATTAGTTTATTCACTTCATATAAAGTATTTTCCCAGCTTTCTGAGGGAAGTTCTACCACGGCACAGCCACAGGTGGGAATATTGTCGATACGTACATTGCAGAGCCCGTTCACAAACCAGGTAAAACCCGGGTTATGCCCGAAAACGAAAACGGTGTCTGCCTCCGGCGGGAAGCTCTTCACCACATTCATAAGCGCCTCTTCATCTGCTTCATAAATACGTTCATCTAAAATAATTTCGGGCTCAAACCGGTATACTTTGGCAAACTTATGGGCAGTTTTGCGGGCCCTGCGGGCCGGGCTGCTTACCAGGGCATCGGGCACTAAACCCATGCTGCGTATCTTATCGGCCATCAGGGGAGCATCTACTTTGCCGCGTTCGTTCAGCGGACGTTCCATATCGTTCAGGGTCTCATCGGTCCAGCTGCTTTTGGCATGTCGGACGAACACAATTCTTTTCATGGGTATCTTAACGAAAAACTGTAATTGCGTAAAAATAACCCATAAATACGGGTAAACAAAACCTGAACAGAAGGCTTTACGAAATTTTATAAAGAAGATATGAAACCTGCCAGGCGGCACTCAGAGCCTGCCAAATTGACCTGGGGCCGGGGTTAATTGGCGCCTTCGCTGCCGTCTTTGGCCTTAAAGTCCTTGTATTCTTCAAAGCTGTCGCGGATATCCTCGATGAGCACCTTGTGTTTTTTGTAATACTCGGCCGGGGCGCCCACGGCATAGCGGAAGTAATAACGGGGAGCGTCGCATACGGTAAGGTCGTAGATCATTTCCCTGCCATTGCGTTTACCACTGATGAGCCCGCGCAGGCCCTGCATGTATTCCACACGGCATTCGGCCGGGGTTTCGGTCTTCAGTTCCTGCAGGTATTCGCCAAACTGGTCTACCTCGAGCTGGTACATCTCGTCCAGCGAAAAAGCCACTCCATAGGTTTTCAGTCCTTCCTTGGGTTCATAGCTTACGATCACCTCCACCGGGGTACGTTCGTTACCGGCCAGGCTCACGGCGGCGTTCTTTTTCTGGTTTTCTACCGGGTTCAGCTCTTCGGGAACTTCCAGGATAAAGATCTCATTGCCCGTAAAGGTCTTGTATTTACGGTCGTCCACGCAGCCGGCGGAAAGCAGTACAAGGATGAAAAGGAATACAGATAGCTGTTGTTTCACGTTACAAAAATAATCAGCTCCGGCTTACTGTGGAGGGTTTAGCGAATTATTAACATCGCCGGGTGTTTCTTCGGGACGCGGTTCGCGCTGTTCGGGCAGTTTCCAGTAATCGTTCTCTTCGTTGTCTTCGGGCTCGGGCTCCAGTTCCCAGCTGTATTTGGGCCGTTCGGGCATACCCGGTTTCATCACCAGGGCGGCAATAAAACCTGCTACGGCACCACAGGCATGCCCTTCCCAGGAAATACCCTGGCTCAGGTTCATTTCCAGCGGAAATACGCCCCAGACCATCGAGCCGTAAAAGAACAGGGTAAACAGTCCGATGCCCTGTGCCTGGCGGTTCTTACTGATAAAGCCCGCCGTTACGGCAAAAGCGGCCAGTCCATATACAATACCGCTGCTGCCTACAATGTAAGAGTCGCGTGCAATGAGCCAGGTCCAGAACCCGGAGGCGGCCCATACAAAAATGAGCACGGGCCAGAATATATCACGAAAATGACTGCGGATAAGCCACAAAAGGGCAAAAAGCGGTACGGAATTCGAAAGCACATGCGTCCAGTCGCCATGCAGGAAAGGGCTGAACAATACCCCCTGCAGTCCGGAAACACTGCGGGGCAGAATACCGTGATCGTTCCAGTTATAGCCTCCGATCTGCTCCGTGGCAAATACCAGTATGGGCAGCAGGGTGATCAGGAA
>JBQVOK010000012.1:0-82053 GCA_052437175.1 Flavobacteriales bacterium | reverse complement strand
GAAACTCCACGAAAGGTTCCGCAGCAGCTGTATGTCATTTTCTTTCCGCATAGATGAAACCAAACCGTTCAAATTTTGTTCCTTTGTTGCATACTATGACAAATAGACATATATGAAAAGGTTTAGTAAGACGCCGACCACTCTAATCCTCGTCTGCCTCGGAATTTTGTCTGTATTTTTATTCTTTGTAATTTTTATGGCTGATTCAAAAACACTGAAAGTAGGGGACAAAGCACCCGATTTTACGCTGAACGATGCCGAAGGCACCCCCGTGCGCCTGAGTTCTTTCTTCGGGAAAAAGAACATTGTACTGTATTTTTATCCCAAGGACGAAACGCCGGGCTGTACGGCCCAGGCATGCAGTTTCCGCGACAGTTACGAGACCTTCCGCGACCTGGGTGCCGAAGTGATTGGCATCAGCGGCGACGACGCAGCTTCGCACCAGAACTTTGTGAAGAAACACCGCCTGCCCTTTGTGCTGCTGAGCGATAACAACAATGAAGTACGTAAAAAGTACGGCGTTCCGTCCACCTTTTTCCTGATCCCCGGCCGCGTTACTTTCGTGATCGACAAGGAAGGTACCGTGCGCCATATTTTCAATTCGCAGTTCAAAGCCGAAGAACACGTTACCCAGGCTATGGACGTGCTGAACAAAATTTAACCGTATGTCACACATAAAGGTACTTACCGTGTGCCTGGGGAACATCTGCCGTTCGCCCATGGCCGAAGGTATATTGCGGCAGACCGCCGAAGAAAAAGGTATTTCCTTACAGCTGGACAGCGCGGGAACCGGTGGCTGGCATGCCGGCGAAGCACCCGACCGCCGCGCCCAGGCGTATATGCGCAGCCAGGGACTGGATATTTCAGGGCTCCGGGCAAGGCAGTTCCGGAAAGAAGACCTGGACGAGTTTGACCATATCCTGGTAATGGACCGCGACAACCTGCGCAATGTGCTGATGCTCTGCGAAAACGAGGCTCAGCGGTCTAAAGTACGACTGATGCTTTCTTACTGGAACGAAAGTCCGTCTGACGAAGTGCCCGACCCGTATTACGGCGGCGACGAAGGTTTTGCCCTGGTGTACGACTGGGTACGTAACGCCGCGCAGGCTTTTTTGCATACTTTTGAGGCCCATGAGCGCTAAGATTTATCTTATTCCGAACGTACTGGCCGAAAATACCCATGCTGCCGTTTTCCCGGCCACGCTGGGCGAACGTATTCAGCATATACGGCATTTTGCAGTAGAAGATCCCAAAAGTGCCCGGGCCCTGCTGAAACACTGGGGACTGCCCCTGCAGGAACTGGAATTTTACAGTATGCACGTAAAAAAAGGGGATATTTCGGATATTATGGACCTGATGGCCGTATGCGCCCGAGGAGAAGATATCGGTATCCTGAGCGACGCCGGACTGCCTGCCATTGCTGATCCGGGGGAAAATATCGTGCTGCTGGCCCACAAAAAAGGGTACCAGGTAGTGCCCCTGGTGGGTCCGGGTAGTATTTTCCTGGCCCTGGCGGCGAGCGGACTCAACGGCGAAAAATTCATGTTCCACGGCTACCTGCCCAAAGGCGAGGGAGACCGCATCAAAGAGCTGAAACGGCTCGAAAGCGATTCCGAAAAATTCGGTACCACACACATCTTTATTGAAACACCCTACCGGAACAATGCCCTGTGGAAGAACCTGTTACAAATCCTGAAGCCGGCTACACGCATCTGTATTGCATCGCTTATCAGTTCAGAGAACGAGTACATCTCTACGAAAGAAGTACATGAGTGGAAGAAAAACCCTGTAAACCTGGACAATAAGCCTACGGTTTTCCTGGTAGGTTCCTGAGCGGCCGCCCGGCAAACAGCAGGTACAAGCCGTAGAGAAAGGCGGGGATGAGTCCCCATACTTTAACCTGGGCAGGGTACAGGTACAGCATACGGAAATCAATAGGAAAAAGATCCGTAGAGCTGAGGGAAATACATATAAACGACTGAACCAAAATAACTTTAGATAACCAATTCCTTTCAGACAACAGGTAAAGTATTCCAATACCCACAACTGCAATAATATAGGTAGGAGATTCTGACTTATGATTGAACAGCACCATCCACATTAAAACCAGGCTTACAGATAAATAGATAACATTATCTTCATTTCTTTTCCTATATAAACCTGCCAATAGAATACCTATCAGTAAAATAAGTCCGAAAAAAGACAGGTATATGCTCGGGAAAGGCGGAATACCCAGGGAGCCCAGTACGCTGTACAGGCTCAGGTTATTTTCATGCGGAAGATCGGTCCTCAGCAAATGCAACCAGGCCGTATATTGCTCAAGCAGATATTCAGGTGAAACCACCAAAACAGGCATTATCAGTAAAATAAACATCCATACAGAAAAGGCGAGGAGCGTTTTCCAGGGTCGGGGCGAAAAGAAAGCCAGCAGTATGGCCAGTCCGCCAAAGATCTTTATGTACACCGAAAGTGCCAGGCAAAAGGCAGCCAGCCAGGCATTTCCCTTCCGGTTCTCATATACAAAGCAGAGTATCAGGGCTGTGACCAGGGCATTACTTTGCGCATTGTGCAGGGAAGTAAGCAACTCTAAAAGAATAAATGCACTGATAAACAAGAAAGAATAACGGTTCTTCTCAAGTAGTTTATATAAAATATACAACAGCGATAAGCTGTTCAGAAGATTCCACAGGATAAGTCCGGCCCAGTCGGGTAAGACCGAAAAGGGTGCCATAAGCAGGGCAAAGGTCGGGCTGTACTTGTACAGATCGCCGTATTCGGCAGGGTAATAGGTATACAGGGGCGATTCTGTGAGCAGGTGCGTAAAAGACTGCTTAAAAATGAGGTAATTGTTGTAGGCGGTATGTAGTTCTCCGAAGAACAGTTCCTTCGGCAGCAGCAATTTCTGCACACTGATGAGGATACTGAGCAGGGCCACTGCGGCAAATATCCATGCCGGCCGTACCCGGGATATGCGTTCCGTCCATTTCATCCGGGGCAAATGTAAGAGAAATAAGTCCGAAAGTAAAGGGTCCGAAGTCCGGCCTCTTAGCTCTTAGCCATGCTTAACTTCAGACTCCGGACCCGATACCCCGGACTAAAAAAAGCCTCCCCGGAGGAAGGCTTTTTTCATATCGTCTGAAGAGAGTCCTTACGCTTCGGTCTCTTCTTCGGTTTCTTTTTTGCCTTTCGACTTGCTGATCTTCAGCTTCAGCTCTTCCTTGGCCTTATCGAACGATACGGTAATGGTATCGCCCTGCTCCAGGTTGGCATTCACGATCTCTTCGGCCAGCGGGTCTTCCAGGTATTTCTGGATGGCGCGTTTCAGCGGACGGGCACCGAAATTGCTGTCATAACCCTTGTCGGCAATGTAATCCTTAGCCTCTTTGTTGATCTTGAGCTTGTAGCCACCCTGCTCCAGGCGTTTGATAAAGCCTTCCATCTCCACGTCGATGATCTTGAAGATATCTTCTTTACTCAGGCTGTTGAACATAATGATATCGTCCACACGGTTCAGGAATTCCGGGGCAAAGGCACGTTTCAGGGCGCCCTGTATCACACCGGAGTTATGCTGCATGGCCTGTGTTTCTTTGGCCGTAGTGCGGAAACCCACACCCTGACCGAAGTCTTTCAGCTCGCGGGAACCGATATTGGAGGTCATGATCACCACGGTGTTCTTAAAGTCTACCTTGCGGCCCAGGCTGTCGGTCATGTGACCATCGTCCAGGCACTGCAGCAGCAGGTTGAACACGTCGGGGTGGGCTTTTTCGATCTCGTCGAGCAGTACCACGCTGTACGGCTTGCGGCGTACTTTTTCGGTGAGCTGTCCGCCTTCTTCGTATCCCACGTATCCCGGAGGCGCTCCGATAAGGCGCGATACCGAGAATTTCTCCATGTATTCGCTCATATCTATGCGTACCAGGGCTTCCTCGCTGTCAAACATGTACTTGGCGATGACCTTGGCCAGCTGGGTTTTACCCACACCGGTAGGACCGAGGAAGATAAAAGAACCGATCGGTTTGTTCGGGTCTTTGAGGCCGGCACGGTTACGCTGGATGGATTTCACCACCTTGCGTACGGCTTCGTCCTGGCCGATCACTTTTTCCTTGATCAGGTCGTACATTTTCGCCAGCTTGTTCAGCTCGCTCTGGGCCACCTTATTCACGGGGATACCGGTCATCATGGCCACTACTTCGGCCACATTGTCTTCGGTAACGGTCTCGCGGTGAGCCTTAGTTTCTTCTTCCCATTTACGTTTTTCTTTTTCCAGTTCTTCGGAAATGAGGCGCTCCTTGTCGCGCAGGCGGGCAGCCTCTTCGTAACGGGTATTGCGCACGGCCTTGTTTTTCTCTTCGCGCACTTCTTCGATGCGTTTTTCGAGGTCTACGATGGCGGCCGGTACTTTAATATTGGTGATGTGCACACGGGCTCCGGCTTCGTCCAGGGCGTCGATAGCCTTATCGGGCAGGAAGCGGTCGGTAATGTACCGGGAGGTAAGCATTACGCAGGCTTTCAGTGCGGCATCGGTATAGTTTACGTTGTGATGACTTTCGTATTTCTCACGGATGTTCTGCAGGATCTGCAGGGTTTCGTCTTCGCTGGTAGGTTCTACCATCACTTTCTGAAAACGGCGGTCCAGGGCGCCGTCCTTCTCGATGTACTGGCGGTACTCGTCGAGGGTAGTGGCACCGATGCACTGTATTTCGCCGCGGGCCAGTGCCGGTTTGAACATATTGCTGGCATCGAGCGATCCGCTGGCACCACCGGCACCGATAATGGTGTGTATCTCGTCGATGAACAGGATCACGTCGGGCGATTTTTCCAGCTCGTTCATCAGGGCCTTCATACGTTCTTCGAACTGGCCGCGGTATTTGGTACCGGCCACCAGGGAAGCGAGGTCGAGCGATACGATGCGCTTATCGAAGAGGATACGGGCACATTTCTTTTGTGCGATACGCAGGGCCAGCCCTTCGGCAATGGCCGATTTACCCACACCGGGTTCCCCGATGAGTATGGGGTTGTTCTTTTTACGGCGGGAGAGGATCTGCGATACGCGCTCGATCTCTTTTTCACGGCCTATGATCGGGTCCAGCTTACCTTCTTCGGCCATACGGCTCAGGTCGCGTCCGAAATTATCCAGTACGGGGGTTTTCGATTTGGGGTCGCCCGGTTTCTTGGGCGCACTGTACATTTCCTCGTTTTCGTCGTCCGAGGCCGAGCCCGAAGTTTCGGAGCGGAAATTGTTCTCGGACAGACGGTATTCAAATTCTTCTTTCACGGTAGTATAATCCACATTAAACGTTTTCAGGATCTTGGTGGCCACGCTGTCTTCATCTTTGAGAATGGCGAGCAGCAGGTGTTCGGTACCGATGATGGTACTGTTGAACACTTTGGCTTCCAGGTACGTAAGTTTGAGTGCTTTTTCCGCCTGTTTTACCAGGGGAATGTTGTTGAGGTTCACGGAGCGCGAAGCGCCGGGCCGGATCGAGTTCTCCACGGACTTACGCAGTTCGTTGAGCTGTATGCCGAGACCGGTCAGTATTTTTATCGCTACGCCTTCTCCGTCGCGAATCAGGCCCAGAAGCAGGTGTTCGGTCCCAATATAGTCGTGTCCCAGCCGCATGGCCTCTTCGCGGCTGTAGGTCAGAACGTCCCGAACCCGGGGTGAGAATTTAGCATCCATAGCCTGTATTTATGAAGTTAATAGTTGTATGTAAATAAACGTATAAAAATGAAAAAAGTGTTACTTTCATTACGATTTTTGCTTAATTATAACGTAACTAACAAAAGCTGAACCAAACTGGTTTTCCTGCCAAAACGTCATAACCTGATCAAAAATACAATGTAACTGTAAACCGCATTTAACGTACGTTCGTTCTTTGTTAACAGCAATCTGTGCAAATGGTTGAAAAAAGTATTTCCGAAAGCGGGCAGAAGATTGTATTTTCGTGGACTTTTTGGGTGCGATCTGCACCGCAAAAACGGAAATAAATTAAACGAGAATGGCTGAAAACGAGGACAACGTACTCCCCGAAGAAAACAACAACGACGGTCGTATTATAGCGATCAACATTGAAGATGAAATGAAGACGGCCTACATCGACTATTCGATGTCGGTAATTGTCTCCCGCGCTTTGCCCGATGTACGGGACGGTCTGAAGCCTGTACACCGCCGTGTACTGTACGGTATGCTCGAGCTGGGCGTACTCAGCAACCGGCCCTACAAAAAATCGGCCCGTATCGTGGGTGAGGTACTCGGTAAGTACCACCCGCACGGCGACAGCAGCGTATACGATACCATGGTGCGTATGGCCCAGCACTGGAGCCTGCGTTATCCGCTGGTAGACGGACAGGGTAACTTCGGTTCCATCGACGGTGACCCGCCGGCCGCCATGCGTTACACGGAAGCGCGTCTGCGCAAGATCGCCGAAGAAATGCTCGGTGATATCGAAAAGAATACGGTAGACATGCGTCTCAACTTCGACGACTCGCTCGAAGAACCGACCGTGCTGCCCGCTGCCATACCCAACCTGCTGGTGAACGGTTCAGCCGGTATCGCCGTAGGTATGGCCACCAATATGGCCCCGCACAACCTCAGCGAAGTGATCGACGGTATCGTGGCCTATATCGACAACCGCGAGATCACGGTGGAAGAACTGATGAAGTATGTAAAAGCCCCGGATTTCCCGACCGGTGGTATCATATACGGTTATGAAGGCGTAAAGGATGCCTTTATGACAGGCCGCGGACGCGTGATCATGCGCGCCAAAGCCCATTTTGAGACACTGGACGGCGGCCGCGAAGCCATTATCGTAACCGAGATCCCGTACCAGATCAACAAAGAGGAAATGCGCGAAAAGACCAATGACCTCATTGCCGATAAGAAGCTGGAGGGCCTGGTTTACGTGCGCGACGAGAGCGACCGCCACGGTATGCGCCTGGTGTACGAACTGAAGCGCGACGCCATTCCGAACGTGGTACTGAACAACCTGTACAAGCATACACCGCTGCAGACCTCCTTCAGCGTGAACAATATCGCCCTGGTAAAAGGCCGTCCGCAGATGCTGAACCTGCGCGACCTGATCCTGCACTATGTCGATCACCGTCACGAAGTGCTGATCCGCCGCACGCAGTATGACCTGGAGCAGGCCGAAAAGCGCGCCCATATCCTCGAAGGTCTGCTGATCGCCCTGGACCACATCGACGAAGTGATCGCCCTGATACGGGCTTCCGCCACACCGGAAATTGCCCGCGAAGGCCTTATGAGCACCTTCAACCTGTCGGAAATTCAGGCCCGTGCCATCCTCGACATGCGTCTGCAGCGCCTTACCGGCCTGGAACGCGATAAGCTGAAAGAGGAGTACGACGACCTCATGAAAATGATCACCTGGTTTAAGACACTGCTCGCAGACGAAGCCCTGCGTATGGCTGAGATCAAGAAGGAAATGCTGCTGGTGAAGGAGAAATACGGCGACGAACGCCGCTCCGAGATCGTTTACAGCGGCGAGGACATGCGTATCGAGGACCTGATCGCCGACGAGGCCATGGCCATTACCATTTCGCACAAAGGCTATGTAAAACGTACTCCGCTTGCAGACTACCGCCGCCAAAACCGCGGAGGAACCGGAAGCCGTGCCAGCGGTACCCGCGACGAAGATTTCCTGGAACACCTGATCATAGCCACGGCACACGATTACATGCTGTTCTTTACCGAAAAAGGACGCTGTTACTGGCTGCGCGTGTTCGAGATACCTGAGGGCGACAAAACCGCCAAAGGCCGCCCGATACAGAATATGATCAATATCGAAAGCGACGATAAGATCAAGGCCTATATCAACGTAAAAACGCTTTCGGACGAAGATTACCTCAAAAACAACTATATCGTGATGTGTACCCGCCGCGGTACCATCAAAAAGACCACGCTGGAAGCCTATTCACGTCCGCGCAGCAACGGTATCAACGCCATTAACGTACGCGAAGGCGACGAGCTTATCGAAGCCCGCCTTACCAACGATAACAGCGAGATCATCATTGCTATCCGCAGCGGCCGCGCCATCCGTTTCCCCGAGAACAAGGTACGTCCCATGGGCCGTATGGCCACCGGGGTACGCGGTATCTCGCTCGATAACGAAAAAGATGAAGTGATCGGGATGATCTGCGTGAACAACGTAGAGAACAATATCCTGGTGGTGTCTGAAAAAGGCTACGGCAAACAGTCGGCCCTGGAGGATTACCGCATCACCAACCGCGGCGGTAAAGGGGTTAAGACCATGAAGGTGACCGACAAGACCGGGGAACTGGTATCGGTACTGGAAGTGACCAACGAAGAGGACCTGATGATCATTACCAAAAAAGGTACGCTCATCCGCCTCAGCCTGGAATCACTTCGGGTAATGGGCCGCGCCACACAGGGCGTACGTCTTATTAACCTGAAGGGCAGCGACAGTATCGCCGCCATTGCCAAAGTACCTGCCGGCATCAACGAAGACGATGAGATACAGGCGGTTGCCATCGACGGAGAAGTGCTCCCCGATACCATGAACGAAGACGAAGTGGTGGAAGGACAGGCCAGTACCGACGGTTTCAGCAACCCCGACAACGAAGGCATTGACGGGGAAGAAACAGGAGAGGAGCCGGCCGAATAAGCCGATAAGCTGCCTTTTTTGTTTGTTTTTCGTTAAAGGTATAGCCGTATATTTGATTTTGAAAGTAATTTGAAACAATGAACACTATTGAATCCGCAATGAAAAAGATCGCATTATTTTTTGCCCTGGCCCTGGGTAGTTTAAGCCTGGCCACTGCACAGGAAACCAAGGTGCTGGAAGCGTACGAATCGATGAACATTTACCGTTCGGAACTGGCCAACGGCAATGTAGACGTAGCCATTAAAAACCTGCTGGATGCCAAGGCCGCCATCGATATGGCCACCCAGGACCCGAAAACCGCCGGGAAATCCAAAACATGGAAACGTAAAGTGGAAGTATACCTGACCATTTTATCCGATACCAATAAAAGTTCCAAGATCGTTCCGCTGCAGGCTACCGCACTGGACGAAGTGATCGCTGCCGTGAAAAAGGCGCGTACCGTAGAGGTGAACGAAAAGACGGGCAAACCGAAAATTTTCGAAGAAGACCAGCTCACGATGATCATGAACACCATCGGTATTTATGCCTACAATGCCGGTATCAAGGCCTCGGAACAGAAAATGTACGATATCGCCGCCTTATCTTTCGAAAAAGCCTTTGACCTGAAAGAAAGCATCAATGTAGTGGATACCAATGCCCTCGTGAACGCCTTCATCAGTGCCAATATGGCATGGCAGGAGACCGAAGACAAGGCCAAAAGGACCGAAATGCAGGATATGGCCCTGAAACTGGGTAAACGTATCATTGAATACAAGTTTACCGATGCCCCGCTGTACAGTGCCATTTCGGATATCTACCTGGCGAAAGGCGATACCACTACCGCGCTGAAAACCATTTCGGATGCCCGCAAACAGTTCCCGCAGGAGGCCGGTTTTATTACGTCTGAGTTCAACCTGTATTTCAGCATGAAACAGATGGACCGAGCCAAACAGGCCCTGGACGAAGCCATGGTAGCCTATAAGGACGATAAGGACATGCTGCGTAACCTGAAGTTCAACGCCGGCTTTATCTACGACCAGAAGAAAGATTATGAAACGGCCCGCAAATACTACAAAGAGGCGCTGGAGCTGGACCCGAAATTCTCGGAAGCCATGAACAACCTGGCCGGTACGTACCTGGAGGAAGCGAACCCGATCATCAACGAGATGAACGCTTTACCGCTGAACGAAACCGCCAAGTACAAAGCCATGAAAGAAAAAGCCAGCGCACTGTACAAAGAAGCCGGCACCATACTGGAACAGGCGTATGAACTGAACCCGAACGACAAACTGAAACGGACCCTGGCAGACCTGTACGGTTTCCTGGGCGACGAAGAAAAAGAAATGAAATATTCGAAATAAGCATCGTTTCTATCAAATTAGAAAGCCATCCTGCGGGGTGGCTTTTTTTTTGCGCACAGATCCGGGAGAGGAGTGTGCAGTGTTCCGGAAAGCTGACACTGATTCTTCAGCGAATGCATACCGGGAACGCGAACCGGCGAAAATGCCATAGCGGGTTTTGAGGGGATGCCTGCCTGAATTTATTACTTTACATAACATAAATTATAGGACAAATTAGGAAATCTAAATGCCACGCTGTCAATATCAACCATGCAGAACTATGGACGTATAAACGCTATACAGCGTCCAACCCAGCGCTTCATATAATACCCGGCCTTCTTCCGTGGCCACCAGGAAATTTTTAGAAATACCTTTTGCCAGTGCGATCTGTTCCAGTTCTTTCATCACAACGGTAGCCAGACCTTTTCTCCGGTGTTTTTCATTGGTTGATATCCGGTCGTAAACAGCCAGATCATCTACGATCACCAAACGTCCGATACTGGCCGGTTCGCCCTCCCGGGTATATATGCGCACAACAGATACATCCGGATCTTCGATGTCCCGCTCAAGCCGGTAATCAGCATGCAAAGAACGATCCGGGATATGCATCCGCTTGAAGCAGCACATCATATAGCCCTGCGGCTGAATCTTCCATTTTTCGGGTACGGACTTTTTTACGTCGGCCGCTAAAGCGCAAACTTTCAAAAAGACCCAGGGTTCTTGTATACCCTTAGCCAGGCGTATAAAATCCTCATTCAGTTCCGGAAAAACGTAGCGCGTCTTCTGTTTTTCATAACCTACGTTCACCTTAAAACCAGACGCAAAATCAAGCGGAGCTGGCAATTTCCTGGACAAAGCCCAGGCCCTGATCCATTTTGAAACCATATCTTTTGAAACAGCGTCCTGCATACATTAGGTATATAGACAAAAATAATAAAGTCCAGCCACTTCCGCAGCCTTTCTGCCAGGCCTGCTTTTACTTTACATAATATACCTCATTCCATCATTTCCTACGCGCACTTGCCCGAAAATGCTTAAAAATTTGCGTAGCCAAATAACTACACGTATATTTGTAGTCAAATAGCTACATTATGAATTTACGACGCGATGTATTCCAGGCCATAGCCGATCCCACCCGCAGAGCCATCCTGCTGCTGCTGGCTGGACAATCTATGACCGCAGGCGCCATAGCGGCCAATTTTGATACCGCCCGCCCTACCGTTTCGCGCCACCTGCAGATCCTCACCGAATGTGAACTGCTGCGCCCGGAACAGAACGGCCGCGAAGTGCATTATCACCTGAACCTCCACAAAATGAAGGAGATCGCCGATTTCATAGAGCCGTTCCGCGCTATGTGGGACGAACGCTTTAACAAACTGGAGGCCATTATGAAAAACTATACAGCCAAAAAATAAAGTATATGGAACGAAAAACAAAGGTACATGCCCCTGAAGGCACGCAGGACCTGGACATTACCCGGGAATTCGATCTGCCGCTGGAACTATTGTTTAAAGCCTACACAGAAGCAGATATCGTAACGCAGTGGATGGGTACGCGCGTGTTACAGCTGGAAAGTCGTGCGCAGGGCGCATACCGTTTTGAAACGAGGGATGCAGACGGGAAGCTGCTGTTCAGTGCCCATGGCGTTATCCATGACTGTGTGCCGGACACCCGGATCACCCGTACCTTCGAAATGGGAAACACCTCTTTTCCCGCCCAGCTGGAATTCCTGGAATTTGAGGCCTTACCCGGCGGACGCAGTAAACTGCACATCCATATCGTATACAGATCGGCAGAAGACCGCGCCAATGCCTTACGTCTGCCTTTTGCGCACGGGATCAGTATGGCACACGACCGCCTGCAGGAGATCGCGACTAAGTTAACATAATACAGAAAGTACCTATGAAAAAGAGAAACCTCATTATTTACTGGATCGTTACCCTGTGGCTCTGCCTGGGTATGCTTTCCACCGGCATCGTACAACTGCTGGGCACCGCCGGAGAAACGGAAATGATGCAGCGCCTCGGCTATCCGCCCTATGTGCTTATACTGATCGGCGCCTGGAAGATACTCGGCGTAACTGCCGTGCTGCTGCCCCGGCTTCCCCTGCTGAAGGAATGGGCCTATGCAGGCTTTTTCTTTGTCCTATCCGGCGCTGTATTTTCGCATATTGCCGCGGGCGATCCCTTTACAGAATCCCTTCCTCCGCTCCTGCTGCTCCTGCTGACCAGCCTTTCCTGGTACTTCAGGCCTGCCACGCGCAGGATACAGCGTGTACCCGTAAGCATTTAAAAAGAATTTTAGTACCTATATTTGAAACGATAGCCATTTTTTATGAGTAAACCCGGTAAAAAAACACTGAGCAAAGAGCAGGCAGAAGAACTGCTGGCCCTGCTGCAAAGCCGCTTCCAGAAGAATATGAACCGCCATAAAGACCTGGAATGGGCCGATGTACAGGCCCGGCTTCAAAAACAGGCAGAAAAACTCTGGAGCCTGCAACAGATGGAAGATACCGGCGGCGAGCCGGACGTGATCGCCTTCGATAAAAAAACGGGGGAATATACTTTCTGCGACTGCTCGGCAGAGAGTCCGAAAGGCCGCAGAAGCCTTTGCTACGACGCGGCGGCACTGGCATCCCGTAAGGAACATAAACCGGCAGACAGCGCTCTGAACCTGGCCGCTGAAATGGGGATCGAGCTTTTGAACGAAGAAGCATACCGCGCCCTGCAACAACTGGGCAACTTCGACCTGAAGAGCTCCAGCTGGCTGCAAACGCCACCCGCCATACGTAAACTGGGTGGCGCTATTTTCGGCGACCGCCGCTACGATACCGTTTTTGTATACCATAACGGTGCGGAATCCTACTACGCGGCACGCGGCTTCCGGGGAATACTCCGGGTCTGACCCTACTGAAGAATAAAACGTACGGCCTGTTTTCCGGTACGGATAATGTACATTCCGGGTGTAAAATCCTGAAGTATAAGCGTATTTGTGCCTGCCGGCAGTTGCCCGGAATGGAGTATCTGTCCGCTCATATTGTATATATTGTACACGCCGGCCTGCGGAAGCACGATGTTCAGCGTATGATCAACAGAAGGATTCGGGAACAGCAGCAGCGCAGACAACGCCTCTGTAAGCGGGTCTGACACGGACGGCTGTTCCGCTTCCATATCAAAACCTTCGCGGATGTACGTATTCACGGCCGGAGCCATATAGCGCTCGTCCCAGTTATCGCGGCTCATCTGCTTACAAAATGTGATAAATTCCGGCAGAGAACCGCTTTGCCCGACAGAATTCAGATACGAAGCAATGTTTCGTTCCGGGTCGGTATACGCCACCTGTTCCTGTACCGAGCCCGTTTCTCCGCTGGCCGAAAGCCAGGTCGCATAGGTACCTGCGCCGAACCAGTCTGCTGCGTTTACTACATTATGATAGCGGTTGCCGCTGAAAGCCAGGTTTGCAAAAGAGCCATTGGTCTGTACACAGTATCCCTGCGGATTCAGCAGCTGTATATCGTTAGAATCGACACGGTTCGTACCGGCCCTGTTGCCCCCGAACTGTATACCCCCGGCCATGTCGGAGCCTGAGGTCTGGTTGTTTCCCCAGCGGTAAATAATGTTTCGCCGGACCTTCACATGATCGATATGGTCCAGGCCCATGGCTATATTGTAGGTCCCGGTATCTGTAAAATGCGCCACGATGTTGCGGTATACGTCCACATCCCGCACACGGTCTATGGTAATACCGTTCCCGGCATCAAAGGCCTCCTCACGGGCACCAAGTACTACGTTGTTCCATACCTCGGCGGCCACACCTTCTGCAGGCCAGTTGATCTGCCCCTGATCGAACGAACCGATAAAAATATTGCGTGGATTGGAAAGCAGGAGGTTATTCTCTACCCTGCCGCCACAGCGGGCCCCGATACCCACGGCCGATGCCCGGGATACGATATTGTTGCGGAAGACCAGGTGGCCGCAGCTGGACTGAAAATAGGTATTGTGACTGAAGCCCGAAGCTTCGGCTCCCGGCAGGCCGGCATTCCAGCCGTTATGGTCGATCAGGTTCTCTTCGAACAGGATGCTGTCTACGCGGTGCATATACACGCCACCACCGCCGCCTCCGGTCTTGTACCCATCCGCAATAATATTGCGGCGGGCTGTGAAACCCACGTGTGTGTATGCAGGCGATCCGCTGTAGTCCTGCACAACGATCTGCATGCTGAACCGGTTGAAATAGCAGTCCTCCACCAGGAAGGAATGAAAAGGTGCATTCAGAATATACACGGCGCTGGGTTCGTCGGCTCCCGTGCGGGTATGCGGCTCGGCATACACTCCGCTGAGGGCAATATAGGAGGCGGCCCCTGAAAATGCCAGCAGGTGCGCAGCGCCCGTGAGCACACGCGGCCGTTCGCCAGCCGTTCCGTAACTACCGATGAGCATAGGTTCTGCGGCACTTTTACCACTGATGCTCAGGGTACCGAAATGCTGGTTCGTGAACACATCGCCTTTTTTCAGCAGTATCCAGTCCGGGAAACCGTTCCGTAGCTGGGCCCGTGCCGCACTAAGGGTTTTATAGGGCTGAACGGCCCCCGCGGGCACAAAAGGATCCGGCCCCACTTCGGGAGCCGCGGCAGTATAGGTCTGGGCGCTGGCATCGTTTCCGTCCGTATCGCTTACATATATGATGCGGGTATCCGCTCCTGCACTGAACCGGGTCCAGCCGTTTACAAGAGGCAGCTGTGCTCCGGCAGCAAAAGGCAGTACTAAAAGCAGGATAAAAGTGATGTTTTTCATAGGCATATTTGTGGGGTATTTCACCCATTCAGGGATATAAAACGCCGAAAAATAGGACTTCGGCTTTACTATCAGGCAGCATATTTTTTAGAAATGTGATAAAATTTCGGCCCCTTCGTAAGGGTTTTTCAGATAAAAAACGAACGATCCCTGATGGAACCCATCAGAAAACGTCGGAATCCTGCACAGGCCAGATCAATTCGTACAGCGCTAAAATTATTTTGTATACCACGGGAAAAGATGATACTAAGGGTAAATGAAATAGTAGTATCTTTTGTGCCCTATGACAGACATCCGCCCCATCCATCCCGATTTTGCCTTCCTGCTCAGTCTGAAGCCGGAGGAATTACAGGCGCTTTTCCGCGACCTGCGTAATTACATACTGGAACTGTACCCCGAAAGCAACGAACTGCTGTACCATACCCATGCGCTTACGGCCGTTTTTTCCGTGTCGGATAAACTGTCGGATGCCTTTTGTATGTTACCCATCTATACAAAACATGTAAACCTGGGTTTTAACCGCGGCACACTGCTCAAAGACCCACACGGACTGCTCACGGGTACCGGCAACCTGATACGGCATATCGATGTGCAGCAGCCGGCAGATTACCGGAATCCGCAGGTAAAGGAACTTATTGCAGAATCGGTGGCCTTTGCCCTGCGTACCATGGACAAGCCCACGAAAGCAAAGGGACAGACCCTTTCCAAAATTAAAAAATAGCCCCGGCAACGGGATCAGCTCTTTTCAATGCTTTCGGTAATCCAGGCGCGCAGTATTTCCTGCAGGGCCTCCTTTTTCTCGGTCAGGTCAGCCTCGTCCTTTATCTTCAGCATACGGCGGCCGTCGGCATAATCGCCTTCGAGCAGTGCATGCCGCAGCACAGACCCGGTCGGAAAGATCAGCAGCAGGTGACCTTTCTGCCGCAGGTTCATCACCACGATATCGCGTTTATAGGTTTTCGGGTCAAAATCCTGCATTTCGCCCGTATAAAAAAAGGCAGGGGCATTCCATTTCAGCTGTTCCCCGATGCGCACATCGGCATCCAGGATCGCGCGGCGTACGTTTTCTACCAGCGCGGCCTGTTCGGGCACCAGTTTTTCAATATAGGCCGTTACGCCTCCGGGGTCGTGTTTATCTTTCACGTTTGCCATTAATTCTCTGTTTGTTTTATTTTTTGCATGCAACAATTTCTATCTTCGCCGTTTACACGTACGTTATGCAATTCATCGCACATTCGGCCACGGTCCTTACGATCTACGGCGTATTCCTGATCACATGCGGCATTGTTGCCGTAAGTTTTATCGGTCTCAAAGCCAAAACGGCCCTTGTTTCGGGCGGAATGTCGGGCACCTCGGCCATTATATGCGGCTATCTTATCGGCCATGGGTACAGCTGGGCATACCTGCTTGGCCTGATGATCACGCTGGGCCTGCTTGGTGTGTTCTCCTGGCGCTGTACCAAAACCCTGTTCAGCATTTTTGATATGATCCCGGAAAAACATCCCGATCTCAAAGGCAAGGGCATCGCCTTCCTGATCATCGGCTGTATGGCCCTGGTTTCACTGTTTAGCCTGATGCTGCAGTTCGTCTTTTACAAACCGGCCTTCAACGGTTTTCTCTAACCGGCCTCAGGCATTGTTGTAGGCATTCTGCAGTTCTGCCATATCCATTTTTTTCATTTTCAGCATGGCCTGCATCGTAGCGCCGGCTTTGGCGGGATTGGGGTCCATCAGCATTTTATCGAGCCCTTTGGGTACGATCTGCCAGGTAAGGCCAAAACGGTCGCGCAGCCAGCCGCAGGGCATTTCCATACCGCCATCGGTAAGGCGGTCCCAGTAACTGTCTATTTCGGCCTGACTTTCACAAAGTACCATCAGGGATATGGCATCGCTGAAAGCCACTTTAGGTCCGCCGTTGAAAACGATGTATTCGTGCCCGTACAAACTAAAGGTAGCCGACATGAGCGTACCTTCGGGCATAGGGCCGTGCTGGCCGTAACGCGATTCGGACAGGACACGCGCCTCTTCCTTAAAAACAGAGGTATAGAGTTGCAGCGCCTCTTCGGCATTGCCATCGAACAGTAAAAACGGAGTAATTTTCTGCATGTCGCTTCTTTCTTTTAGTATACGACAAAAGTACGGCGAAGTTTCGGCGCATATACGGTGTAAAAACGTCAAGTTAAGGGGGTGTTTGCGACAGGGTGTATGTCCGTAGTTTAACGCAGGCGCACAAACCAGCTGTAGTCCGGTATTTCGAACTGCTGAATGCCATAGCCGCCCGTACCCGGGAACGACGAATACAGTTCCATACGGCAGGCCGCCGGGTCGATGCTTTTTACAATGCCGCAATGGCCCCAGGAACCGGGATACCAGAACTGCACAAAATCGCCGGGCAGCACGTCCTCCCTCCGGTCTACCGCTATGCCTTTGCCATTGACCGTAAGCGCATAATAAACACCCTTGGGCAATGCAGAACCTTCGCGGATCAGTTTATGTACGTCCTCCTTTACAATGATGCGTATACGTTTTTTATCGTCGGACGTCAGGGTAAAGAAACGGTTCAGTATGCCGATGACCAGTTCGGTGCACACCGCTTTTTCATAGGTGGGCGATATCTGCGGTCCGTATTGCTGCACGGCCTCGATCACCTGGCGGTTACGCAGGGGCAGCGAATCGTTCTGGGCAAAAGCACAGCAGACCGAAAGACAGGGAAACAGGCAATAGGCTAAGAGGCGCATTTTTTTCTTTAAAGGTACAGCTTTTTAAAACGGCCGGTATCCTATTATATTTTTCAACCCTGCGTATAGTAATTGAAAAACTCGTATACCTTTGCAGCCATTAATTATTCCCCTTCTATGAAATACAATCGTATTATTGCAATGCTGGGCATTATTGCCCTCTCCTTTTCCGTATCCGTAAAAGCTGTTTCTGCGGAAAGTCCGTCTGCGCTGAACGTGCCGGCAGGTACCATCATTGATGCGTTCCTGGCCATGCTGGACGGCACAGAAACTGCGGCCAGCGCCGCCATTAAAAAGTACGGCTCTGCCGACGTAATTGCCAACGGAATGATCCCTTACGGCAAGAACCCTAAAAAGCTCCTTACCAAGGACAACTGCGTTCGCTTCAGCCTGGAATGGGACGATGAGGTAAACGTGTACGAAGTATGCGAAACTGACGGCAAGATCACTTATTTCGACTGGTATTCAGACGAGTCTGAAGAAGAAGGCGAATAAGATCCCCTCTTACACAGAAAATTTTCTGAAGGCCCATCTGGATGCAGATGGGCTTTTTTTATTTGTATACACCCCGACCCCGTAAAAATACCCCCCTTATAAATCAGGACATTTCCCCCTTGTACAGGAAAAGTGTCCCGAGTACTTTTAGCCCCGGATTTGCCCCTGTCCCGGTTGCCCTCAGAACTGTAAAACAAAGAACTGATTGTTATGAATATTGCTCGTTTTAACCCATACCAGGCCGGCGGCCGTCCTATTCTGTTCACCCCCCTCTCTTCCCTTCACCGGCTATCACCCCTTGTCGAACCTTTTACACTCTGCCGGGTCCGGAGTTTATAACCGGACCCGATGGCGATCGTTTGCCCTTTATTTATGCCGTATCCTGCAGCAACCATACTGCTTTGTATAACCATGGCCGCCGCGGCACTTCCGCTCAGTACGGCCTGGCGCTGGTATACCCGGCTCAGTGCCCCGCTGCGTATACTGCCCTGGCTGCTCTCCCTGATGCTGCTCTTCAGTATCTGCCGCATGATCCTGACCCCTCCGGACTGCGGCAATTTTCCTCTGCTGCATGTATATACGCTGCTTGAGGCGGGGCTGGTACTGCTCTACTTCCGGCGGGTGCTCAGCGGCTTTGTGCCCGACAGTGTGCTCTGGATCAGCTTCCTGCTCTTTAACGCACTTACCCTGGTGCATGCCGTATACCAGCCGCATAACAACCGCCCGGACATGCTGCCCCGCTGTGTGGAGGGCATCGGCATTATACTGCTCTGTGCCGCAAGCTATTACCGCATCCTTAAACAGCTGCGCATAAAAAAAATATACCGCGACCCGGTTTTCCTCGTGAACATAGGCCTGCTGCTGTATTTTTCGGAACCCCTCTTCCAGCTGATCATCCATCCGTATATGGCGGCTTTACGTATACGCATCAGTACCCCGGAGTGGACACTGCATAACCTTTACTGCCTTGTTCTTTACCTGTTTGTATTTGCGGGTCTTTTACAAAACCGCCGCTCTTTTTCCTGATGCATATACGCTTTTTTCCGCTGTAAAAACCGGATAAACTTCCGTACTTTTGCAGCATGAAATTCCCGGATAAACGTTCGGCACTCAGCCTGAAGCAGTTTTTACTGAGCCAGTATTTCTACGACGGTCTCAAAATTACAGTGGGCGTGGTATTTCCGGCGGTTATCCTCAATTTCTTTGGTTTGCCCGAAACGGGTATCACCATCTCCCTGGGCGCGCTGTACGTGAGCATTACCGACAATCCGGGGCCTGTACGACACAAACGTAACGCGCTTATGGCCGCCAACCTGCTTATTTTCCTGGTGGCACTTCTCATTGGTTTTACCAATCACTCGGTATGGCTGCTGGCCATTGAAATACCCCTGCTCTGCTTCCTGCTCTCCATGCTTACCGTATACGGTGCCCGGGCTTCTTCTGTAGGTATAGCCGGCCTGCTGGTGCTCATTATCGGCATCGACCAGCAGCTGACGGCGCAGGAAACCCTGCTGCATGCCCTTTTCCTGCTCTGCGGAGGCGTATGGTATGCACTCTTCAGCCAGTCGCTGTACCAGGTAATTCCTTACCGGCCGGCCGAACAGACCCTGGGCGAATGCATGGAAAAAGTGTCGGAATACATCCGCATCAAAGCTGCTTTTTACGATCCCGACCAGGACCTCGAGGCCAGCCAGACCCGCCTGCTCGATCAGCAGGTGCTGGTATACCAGGACATCGACAGTGTACGCGAACTCATTTTTAAAACGCGTAAACTGCTCAAAGACTCCAGCGAGCGCGGCAATATGCTTATTATGACCTTTATCGACGTGATCGACCTGTATGAAAAAGCTACGGAAAGTCACCTCGACTATACACGCATGCGCAGCGAGTACGGCCATCTGCCCCTGATACACCGCTACCGGCAGCTGATCGAAGAACTGGCCCGTGACCTGCGTTACATTGCCGTATGTATTCACAACCACGAAGATCCGGACCGCGGACCGCGTAACGAAGGTCTGCTGGATGAAACCAAAAAAGAGCTGGAAGCACTGAGCGCACAGGGCGTAAATACCCTGATGCTTACAAAAATATGGCTGAATATGCGCTCGCTTTCGCAGCGTATCAAACAGATTTACAGTTACCAGGGACAAATGCCCCAGGTACCCGAACACCGGCGTAAAGAACTGGAACACTTTGTTTCGCACCAGAGCCTCGACTGGAAAATTTTCAGGGATAACCTCAGTTTCCGCTCCACGGTATTTCGCCATTCCCTGCGGGTGGCGCTGGTGTGCCTTGCCGCCTTCCTGCTGGCGCGCAGCCTGTATACCGGTCACCACAGTTACTGGATACTGCTTACAATCATCGTGATCCTGAAACCGGGTTTCAGTCAGACCAAAAAGCGGAATTATGAACGTATACTGGGTACCGTAGCCGGCGGTTTACTGGGCATAGGCATACTGTATGTGGTGCAGGACCTGCAGGTGCGTTTCTGGCTGCTGGTACTGTTCATGCTGCTCTGTTACAGCTTTATCCGTATACGCTATGTGCTGAGCGTATTCTTTATGACACCTTTTATACTGATCCTCTTCAGTTTTATCGGACATAACGACAGCATGATGCTGCTGCGCGAACGCATCATGGACACCTTTATCGGGGCCGGCATAGCCGCACTGGCCAGTTATTTTATCCTGCCCAGCTGGGAAGCCGCACAGATACGCAATATGATGGCCGATATGATCCTGCGTAACCTCAATTACCTGAAGACCGCACTGGAATACCGCACAGACGATTTTGCCACCCACAGCGCCTACCGCATTGCCCGCAAAGAGATCTACGTAAGCAGCTCCAACCTGGGCTCCGCCTTCCAGCGTATGCTGAATGAACCCAAAAGCAAACGCCTGTACGTGAACGAGGCCAACCGCTTTATCCTGCTGAATACGGTGTTTTCGTCCTGCGTGGCGGCCCTCTCCTCGCGCATACAGCAGCAGGAAGCGCCGAGCGATACCCAGGTACGCGATCTGCGTAAGATATTCCACACGATGCGTGGCGCTTACCAGGCGGTTTCAGGCAAGCCCTGCGAGATACAGGACCCTGTGATCCATGCCGTGCCCGACATTGTAAAAGAATCTGACCCGCTTTTTATACAGATGCTGCAGCTGAGTACCGACCTGCGTAAACTGGCCGCACAGATAGAGCCGGAGAACACCCAGAAAGAGAACTACCCGGGGAATAAAACGTCCTGACGGGTTCAGGGTTTTACGATTCGCCGGCCGTTACGATCGGTCCATTCGCCCTGTGCTATACCGTTTGTAAATATGCAGTATCCGCTTACATTCCCTTTTTCGTCATACTGGAACCATTTTCCGGCAGGCACTCCGTTTTTGTATTCCATGCGCATTTTCAGCATTCCGTCGGGGTAATATACACTCCAGTCGCCCTGCATTTTGCCGTCCCGGATGGTATATTGCTGCAAAAGTGTTCCGTCCGGGTAAAAATACTCAAACACGCCGGCGGCCATCTGCTCTTCGTTCGTAATCAACAAACGCAAGCGTCTTACCGGCCGGTACCCGCTCATCTGCAGTTGTCCGTTCGGGTAAAACTCCCGGTAATGACATACGTTCGTTAATGTATCGGCGTCTTCTATACTCCTAAGGATCAGACTATCCCCTTCTTTTTCGTATATATAGCGGCTTTGCAGGATGCCGTTTCCGTACATAACGGTCTCCAGCATATATTCATTTTCATACAGGTAGGTACCCTGAGCCGGTTTTTCATTTATATACGTTTTCAAGTCTTCGTACTCTACATGTACATGGCTTTTCCGGTTGTTTTTTCCTCCTGTGGTATAGGATGAGGGCCATCGGGGCAGCTGTTCCCACTGCGCAGGCCGCTGCAGGTATACGGCTTGGGGCCTAAACGCCGGGTCCGGGAAACCATACGCCATTCTTGCTTTTATCGCGCCCGGCGATACAGTGAACGAATCAATGCTCAGCCCTCCCCGGGCAGCTTCAATATTGGCAAACAGGTGTAATTCATCATCGAAGGAATACATCCGTTCAAAGCCCAGGCGCCAGTAGTATGTTTCCGTCTGGTGATCGTATGAAAAACCCACATAATCAGGCTCTCCGTGCAGACCGGCCACACGGCAGATAGAACGGGCACTGTCCAGCGAGATCCAGGACGAAGGACAGCGAAAAGGCGACCGTATGGCACCGTTACGCGCCATCGTAACTTGGGAGGTATATAAACCGATACCGGAAGCCGTATCCCGGAAGCTTATGAAAAACATATAGGCCGTATGATAGCGATACTTTTCGTAGCGGAAAAAACGGCTGCCTTTAACCATTTCGCCACCGGATACAAACAGCCGGGAATACATGGCGGGGCCGGCCGTTGCCAGCAGGTGTTCCTGTAGTTTGCGGCGTTGTTTGGGCGGAATATCTTCAAAGGAATAAGGCGTTTCAGGCTGGTAATAGCCCATTTCGGTGGAGTAGGCATACTCCCAGGCCCAGCCTTCGCGACGCGGCAGGTAATGCGGGTCTTTGTGTTTCAGCTGAAACAGGATCGTATCCTGCACAGCCTTTACCGGACGATAATCCAGCCGATAGCCATCTGCTTCGGTTTTGAGAGAATACGCCGCCCGGGGCCTGAACTTTTCCGGGGAAAGCCGGATGATGCCCGAAGAATCGGCATTAGAAAAATCTTCGAGATAATCCCCGTTGCGCAGCAGGCTTACCCAGGCATCGGGCATTTTATGACCCAGCGAATCGTATACAATAATGTAAAAATTTTTACTTTCCTGGGAGAAGAGTTCCAAAACGTTGCTTATAAACAACAGTATGATGAGGAGAAACGTTTTTTTCAAAGTCTGAATAACTATTGGGGTGTATTCAGAACGAAAAAACGGGGTTTTCGTGTATAACGGCCGTTTTTTTATTCACTGCTCCAGGTTTCCAGGTACAGGTCTTCCACCTTTTTGCGGGCCCAGGGCGTTTTGCGCAGGAAAGTGAGGCTCGACTTCACACTGGGGTTCTCGTTAAAACAGCGTATATTAATCCGCCGGCCCAGCTCCTGCCAGCCGTAGTAATCCTGCAGCTGCACCACGATCGTTTCGAGCGTTTTTCCGTGTAAAGGATTGTTTGGCTGTGTCATGCCCCAAAAATACAAAAGCCCGTCGTATGACAGGCCTTTGTTCATATTTTAGTTGTACTTATTGTTTTTTAAGTCGCCCGGCTCCGCTCATCATGGCCTCCAGCCGGCCATACCGCGGAAACTAAAATCGTGTCCCTGCCAGGGAACAAAAGCCGCGTCGCCACCGTTAAGCGTAGCATCATAATCGAGCTTTTTGCGGTATTCGCGGGCTACGACAGCACTGGTGCGGGGCAGCGTTTAAAATGTATACAAAAAGGCGTCCATCCGGGATAAACGCACTACTAATCAGATAATTTCCAGCACGATCCCTTTTTCTTTCAGGGCCTGGTATTTCTTTTTATTGAAACGGAACAGGGTTGCCGGCCGGCCCAGTCCGCTGCTTTTTTCACTGAGTTCGTCCAGGATGCCCAGGGCCATGAACTTCTTTTTAAAGTTACGGCGGTCGATACTGCGGCCCAGCACCGTTTCGTAGAGGTTCTGCAGGTCCGAGAAGGGAAACTTCTCCCCGAGCAGTTCCAGGCCCAGCGGTTCATAGCTGAGTTTAGCGCGCAGGCGTTCCCGGCCTTTATTGAGTATCTGTGCATGGTCGAAAGCCAGTGCCGGCAGGGCATCCACCGGGAACCAGCGGGCATCGGCGGCATCACTGTCGGCCAGTACGCGGTGTACCGACTGTTTTACCAGGGCTACATAGGCCACGGAGATCACACGCTTACGCGGATCGCGGCCCGGTTCACCGAAGGTATACAGCTGTTCCATATAGTTCACCTGCACCCCGGTTTCTTCGCGGAGTTCACGTTCCACAGCGGCTTCCAGCGATTCGTTCTCGTATACAAAACCGCCCGGCAGGGCCCATTCTCCCCGGAAGGGTTCTAAGCGGCGCTGCACCAGCAGTACTTCCAGTCCGCGCCGGACCTCGTACCCGAATACAACCGCATCTGCGGCAACATCTATAGCCATAAAGGTTTATGTAATTTCAACAATAATACATAAAAAACAGCATTTTGTTTCTAAACCGAGTAAAAATACGCGGAACAAAAAACGGGTGAATCCACGCTTACAAAATACAGGGGCTTCGCTCACCTTTGTGACGCTAAATGAATGAAACCTCGCATGGGAAAATCGAAAACCATAGAGCGGCTGCTGGAAGAAAATGAAGACTTCCGTGTATGGCTTGCCGCCAGGGAGTCTGAACTGCACGCGCAAAGTGCAGAACTGACCGCTGGTTTAGAAGCTATGGCCGCCGATTATTACCGCACGAACACATTTACACGGCAGCAGGTACTTTCGGGAAGCCGCAGCGATTTCCGGTATATGGAAAGCTGGTCGCCCGAATTACTGAGAGACGCTTTCCAGGCGGTTTCGGCAGGTATTTTCAGTGAGAACACCGGTACCGGGCCTTTACTGAACGGCCGTCCCCTGCCCAGCATGAAGGACCTGGAGCTGTATGCCACGGGCAAAGCCCTGGAAGCCGTATCGGGTATATCTTCTGCGGAGCAGGGAAACGAAAAAACGACCGGAACGGCACACATTGCCCTGGGGTACGGCTTTCATCTTTTCCTGGGCATAAGCCGCCGCAGTTTCTATCCGGCAGCGCTCCCGGGCAACCGGGAGATCGACGGAACACTTTTCTGCTTTGATGTAAGCTTTTCGGAAGAAGAATACCTGCTGTACCCGCAGATCGGTTTCCAGAAGCTGTATACCGAAGCCCTGGCCACGGCCGGAAAGTACACCACCCGCCTGCTCGACGATTTCGGCCGGGACCGTATCACGACCGATGAATTTGAAAAACGTTCGGTTTTCTGGGAAAAGCTGATGAGCGACTACCGCAGGAAACTGGAAGAACTGAACCGTAAACACCAGAAATTACTAAAAGAATACAGTAGCCTGTAACCATTAACATAACAACACCACCGTTTACACCTTACTTCGTTTATCCTTTCCCTACACAACGGAAAACAGCCGTTCATCCAGCGGCTGTTTTTATTTCTGACCTTCAGGCCCTCAATTCCTATAACTGATCCTCACCCATCACCACAACAGACACGGGATTTTCTCTCTGCTCCGATCCCGCGTTTGTTACTAAAGATGAACGAACAGACATAAAATATACCCATGCACGGGATGGCAGATGTGCGGAGTTACTTTTTCATAGTTTAGTCCAAGCCATTTTATTCTTCCACATCGAAAAGCTTGTTCTGTATGGCAAAACGCACCAATCCGGCGGTATTGCGCACTCCGGTTTTTGTCAGCAGGTTGTTCCGGTGCCCTTCCACGGTGCGGTGGCTGATGAACAGGCGTTCGGCTATTTCGGGCATGGTGTATTCCTGGCAGATAAGTTGCAGTATCTCCTTTTCTCGTTTTGTAAGCACTATTCCATACTTGGAGACTGCCACTTTCTTGCCGGGGTTCATCACATGCGCATGCATGGCCTGTATCATCAGGTTGTTGTAATATATCCCCGAATGATACACATTGCAGATGGTGGTATATACGTCTTCCGGCTCGCTGTCCTTCACCAGGTATCCGCTGGCTCCGTGCTCCATCATGTGTAATACAAAACGCTCTTCTTTCAGTGCCGAAAGCACAATGATACGTATTTCCGGGTACTGGTCCTTGAGCTCTTCAATGGCGGTAAGCCCGTCCATGCCAGGCATACGCAGGTCGAGCAGGATAATATCCGGAAGCTGTTCCATGGCAGCGAGGCCGGCCAGCAGTTCATTACCGTCTGAAACCTGCAGTACCACTTCGAGTCCTTCAAAAGTCCCCAGCAGAGAAACCATGCCTCTGCGGAAGAGCAGCTGGTCGTCGGCGATGGCTATACGAATCGTTTTCATATTGTAGGAGTATAAGGTATGTACATCTGAGCCTGCATGCCTTTGCCGGGGCCGGAACTAAAGCTGATCTCCCCGAGCAGTGCCGATATGCGGCTTTCCATATTTTTAAAGCCCAGGCCACGGCCCGTGCCGTTCTCCGGGATCTCGAAGCCTTTTCCGTCGTCGGAATAAAAGCCTTCGATGCGCTTGTCTTTATAGTGGATGCGCACGCAGATATGCTTGCATGCGCTGTGTTTGAGCGTGTTGTTGATGAGTTCGGTATAGACACGGTACACGGCCATTTCGGTCTTGGTGTCCAGGTCGAGCCGTTCCAGGTCGGCAATTTCGGTTTCCACGGATATTTCCTCGGCCACGGATATCTGCCGGCAGAAATCGCCCAGGGCATGGTACAGGCCAAAGCGGGCCAGTGCGGGCGGCGAAAGGTCGTGTGCAATGCGGCGTATGCCCGAAATGGCAATGTCGATCAGTTCTTTGGTCTCGAGCAGTGCCGGGTGATCGGAGTTCTTCATAACGCTGTACAGGTTGAGGCGGGCCGCGGCCAGTATGGCACCCGTATCGTCATGCAGGTCTTCGGAAAAACGTTTGCGTTCTTTTTCCTGCACGTCGATGCTGTTCTGCAGCAGGCGCAGGCGATGCTCCACCTCCAGCTGCCGCAGGTCGTTCTGGTGTTTGATGCGGCGGTTCTGGTAGTAAATAATGGCCGAAATAACGGTAAGGGCCAGGATAAACATGCCCATCGTGCCCGCTACAAGTATAAAATAGATATTTTCCGTTACGTTCGTTTCCATAAACCAATGGCCACCAGGATGTATAAAACGATCATGAACAGTGCGTGGATGGCCCACACCGTATGACGGATCTCCGCTTCAATGATACGCACGTAGTTACTGAGCGTAAACAGGAAAAAAGATACGGAAAAATACAGGAAATAGCCCGTATTGATCCAGAAAAAAGAGCGGCTGAAGATCGATTCCTCGCTCTTTTCCGTAAGCAGCAGGTAATACCCCGCGGCCCCGAATCCTATGAGAATGAGCGCTTCCAGGCTACGCGCATAGGAATTCATGTGATAGATACTTTGCAGGTAGAGCGAGTTATAAACGGCAAAAGCCGTGAACAGCAACGCCGTAACCAGTATAACGATACGGGCCGTGTTGCTTTTCCACCGCAGGGCATAATAGGCCGAGAGAAACAGGAATTCAGTAAGCGTATATACATGGAGCAGGGGCAGGTTGTTCTGCTTGCGGTGCCACATATAGGCCGAAACAAAATTCACAATGGTAGCCAGGCATATATGCACAATAAGTACCCGGTTGCTTACCGGGCTTTTACGAAAAAGCAAAAGCCCGGTAAACAGGGGTAATAAAATAGCAAACGGTGAATTTTTTATGATCTCGTTTGCAATATCCTTCATTATACTTGTTCAGGAGGAGGCAGTATACCGTTATACAGCGGACTTTTCAGGTCGCAGGTACTCGGACATGGCATCGAGAAATCGTATACGCCCGGGTTCGGCTCCACGATGATATCGTCACCTTCCTCGTTCACTGCCACCAGCACCAGGCGCATATCGCCTTCGGCATCGGGAGTATCTTTACCCAGGTAGATGCGGATGCCGCAGAAACCTTCCTGATTGGTAAGGGCAATAATGTCTTCCTTGCTTACCTTGAACGCTCTTTTTGCACCCTGATGCGGTTCAAAAGGTTTGTTCAGCTGCGTGTATTCCACCCAGTTCTGTGTAAGATCAACAGCCTCTGCCAGAGGGATTTTAATAAGGGTTTTTCCCAGCGGTTCTGTTTGTACAGGTTCCATAAAAAACGATAGATTTAATTAATTTGATGGCTAAGATATAAATATTCATTTTTAAAGAAGTCCGTTTAACGCGGAAATACTAACAGACGCACACTTTTTTACTATTTCCGTAAAAATTTTCGCAACAGGGTATATTCAGCCGGCTTAGTCCCCTGCACTTCCCTTTCCGCTTCGTTGTCCTACATTTCCGTTTCGCTGTACCCGATTTTCGCTCCTGCCCGCTCCGCTGCAATTTTGCGCTAAAATATGCGGTATATGAAGACCTATCTTTCCGTCCTGGCCCTTTGCCTTGCCTGCCATACGCTGCCTGCGCAGACGCTCACCCTTACCCATATAGACCAGGCCCTGGAAACGGCGCACAGGAATAATCCCGAACTGGCTGCCGCCCGGGCGGGAACGCAGCTGAAGCAAAGCGAACGTTTCCTGGCCGAAAGCCAGCTGTACCCGCAGATCACTGGTTTTGCCGCTGCCGACTACAATGCCCGTCTGCCCGTACAGCCGGTTCCCGCAGAGATATTCGGCGGAGCGCCCGGGACCTATAAAGAACTGCGTTTTGGTCTGCCCTGGAACCTGAATGCGGGCGCCGACCTGAGCATGCCGCTTATAAAAGCCTCCCAGTGGTTCGAACTTTCGGCCGCCTCCGCCGAAGTACGCATTGCCGAAACCGAGGCCGCACTCCGTACCGAAAACATCCGCATACAGACCGCACAGGCCTATTTTTCCGTGATGGCCTCCGCGGCGCTGGAACAGCAGGCGCTCCGGCGCATGGAGACCGCTGCAGAGGTAGCACGGATCGCCCGGGAAAAATACGAGGCCGGGCAAAACGCTGAAGCCGAAAAAATACGCGCCGAAAACCTGGAACGCGCCGCCGCGATCAGCTATAACAATACCGTACTGGAATCAGGCAATGCGCTGCGCAACCTGCAACAGCTGCTACAGCAGGACGGCCTGCAGGTACAGGATAGCCTTGACACATATACTAAAAAGGAAAGTTCCGCCCTGCCTGCCGTAAATGAACGTCCTTCGCTCATTGCCTATACCCTGCGGAACCGCTCCTGTACACTGCAGACCCGGGCACGCCTGGCCGATTTTTTTCCTTCGCTGTCCCTCAGCGGACGCTATGCGTACTATTACCAGAGCGACCGGCCCTTCAGCTCATCTGCGGGCGATATCACCTATGACCAGGCCATTATCGGGGCCCGCCTGCAGGTACCCGTTTTTGGCGGTGCCCGTAATTACGGACGCCTGAAGCAGGCCCGCATTGCAGCACACATCAATGAATGGCAGCTGCAGAACGAGAAAAGCCGGCTCGAAAAAGAACATGCCGGTATCGTACAGGAACAACAGACCCTGAGGGATAACTACCGCCTGGCCCTGGAACGTGAAAAAGCCGCCGCCGCTGCAGAACGTATATCCATGAAACGATACAGTGAAGGGCTTATTTCCTTTACCGAATACGCCGAAACATTCTACGAACACGTACAGACCGGTCAGGAATCCCTGCAAACCGCAGCCCGTCTGGCCTACCTTATGTACCTGCCACAACTTTTAAAAAACACGTCCGATGAAAAATAAACTGGTATTCAGCAGCCTGCTTCTTATTTTAGTATACACATCGTGTAAACGCGGAAAAGAGCCTGTACTGCCCGAAGAAAAAATGATCACAGAAACCGTATATGCATCCGGCGTACTGGTGCCCGAAAATGAGTATACACTTCGTGCCCAGGCAGAAGGCATCATACGAAGTATATACGTAAAAGAAGGCGACACTGTAGCGGCCGGTAAAGTACTACTCGAGATCGTGAACGACCGTATGCTGGCCGACCGGGATGCCGCTTCGGAAATATACCGCACTACCCTGCAGAACACCGGTAGCTCCTCACCGGCACTGGCCGAGCTGGAATCGCGCCTGGTATCGGCAAGGGCCCGTGTACAGACCGACAGCATTTCTTACCTGCGCTATAAAAAACTATACGCCGAAAAAGCCGCTACGCCGGCCGAACTCGAACAGGCCGAACTGCGCTATACCCAAAGCCGTGCCGATGTTTCTGCATTACGCAGGCAGACCGAGAACCTGCGCCTGAACCTGGAGAATGAGCGTAGCCGTGCCCGCGGCTCGTTTCTTTCGGCGGAAAGCAGTTCGGACTTCCGTATGCCCAGGGCCCTGTACACGTCTATGGTGTATGAACTCAGCAAAAAAACGGGCGATTACGTACGTCCGGGCGATGCGCTGGCCCTGATGGGCGCCGGGCAGCTTATTGCACGACTAAAAATTGATGAAAGTGATTTTGCACGGGTAAGGCCGGGCCAGAAAGTGCTGATCAGCGGCGATGTATTTGGCGAAAAGATCATCGAGGGACAGGTACTGCGCGTGCTGCCCCGCATGAACGAACGTGAACAGGCCTTTACCGTAGAGGCCGCGATACCCGCCACCGGCCTGGGCCCCGTGTACGGACTGAACTGTGAGGCCGATATCGTGGTGGCCGAAGAACGCAAAGCACTGCTGGTACCTAAAAAAGCACTGCTGCCGGGCGACAGTCTGCGTATAGCCATCGGTAAAAAGGAACAGAAAACCGTGAAGGTACGTACAGGCCTCATTTCGGGTAATTATGCAGAGATACTGGACGGCATCGATAAACAAACCCCCGTTATACTGCCATGAACCTGAGACTGGCATTCCAGATAGCACGCACGCACCTGCTGGCCAAAAAAAAGCAGACCCTGGTGGCCATGCTGGGGGTTACTTTTGGTATATCGATGTTCATTGTAATGATCAGCTTTATGACCGGGGTGAACGATTTTCTTTTTGATATAGCCATCGACGGCTCGCCCCACGTGCGTTTGTACAATCCCATCGAAAGCTCGCAGCCCTCCCCCGCCCAGAAACTGTACGACAGCAGCCGCACCGTTATGGTGAGCGGTAAACGGCCTAAAAATGAACTGCCACGCATTAAGAACGGTCTTAAAATTGCGGCCGAGATCGCTAAAATGCCCGGGGTCACCGGGGTACTGCCCCAGGCCGTTTCGCAGGTGTTCTTCAACAATGGTCCCGTACAGCTGCCCGTAACCATCGTAGGTACCGATGCCGATAAGGAGATACAGATGTATGGCCTGGACAAAAAAATGGAATCGGGCAATATACAGGATATGAAGACCGGTGACGATGCCCTGCTGTTAGGCTCTGGCCTGGCCGAAAAGATGAACATACGCGGCGGGGACCGCTTTTCGGTGACCACGCCCGAAGGTGGTGTTTTTATGCTGAAGGTGGCCGGAACCTTTTCTACCGGGGTAGGCGCGATCGACGATACCAGGGCCTATGCCGACCTGAAGACCGTGCAGAAGCTCCTGAACAAAAACGCAGACTATATCACCGATATACATATACGCCTCAATGACAAAGAAGCCGCCACAGACCTGAAAGACAGGCTCACCGAAACCTATGGGTACAAAGCCGAGGACTGGAAGGAGGCCAATGCCGCCCTGCTTGCCGGAGAATCGATCCGCTATTTTATGACAGCCGTTATTTCCCTTACCCTGCTGATCGTAGCCGGTTTTGGTATATACAATATCATGAACATGAACATCATTAATAAAATGCGCGATATCGCCATACTGAAGGCCACCGGCTTCGAAGGCCGGGACGTGGTAGCCATTTTCCTGCTGCAGGCCCTGCTTATCGGGTTTTTCGGCGGACTGCTGGGACTGCTTATCGGGTTCTTTTTCAGTTACCTCATCTCCCTGGCGCCCTTCCCGGCAGGCGGCATCTTTAAGGTAGAGACCTTCCCGGTGAACTTTAAAACGCTGTTCTACCTGAGCGGACTCTGGTTCGGTATGGTAACCACCCTTTTTGCGGGTTATTTCCCTTCGCGTAAGGCCGCCCGCATCGATCCGGTAGAAATTATACGCGGATGACCAATTTTTTAAACCATGCATTATGCAGCCAGTACTTAAAGCAAGCAATATTGTAAAGACCTTCACCGAACCCGCTCCCTTCCAGGTGCTGAAAGGTATAGACTTTAAGGTGGGCCGGGGCGAGTTCCTGTCCATCGTGGGAAAATCCGGCTGTGGAAAATCCACATTACTGTACATTTTATCCACAATGGACACAGCCTATGAAGGCCGCCTTGAAATGAACGGTTCCCTGCTCACTGGGCTCAGCCAGAACAAACTGGCCCAGTTCCGCAATGCGCACCTGGGCTTTGTGTTCCAGTTCCATTACCTGCTGCCCGAATTTTCGGCACTGCACAACGTTATGCTGCCCGCACTCAAGCTGGGCCGTTACAGCCACAGCGAAGCGGAAGAACGGGCCATGGATAAACTGCGCAAGGTAGATATGGCCGAACATGCCCTCAAGAATGCCTCAAAGCTCTCGGGCGGACAACAGCAGCGGGTGGCCATTGCCCGCGCCCTCATCAATGACCCCGCTATTATCATGGGCGACGAACCTACGGGCAATCTCGACAAGAACAATACCCAGCGCGTTATCGACATTTTCCGGGAACTGGCTTCTGAGTACGGACAGACCATTATTGCCGTGACCCATGACCCCGATTTTGCAGAGTCGGGCGACCGTATCATTGAAATGACCGACGGATTGATCACCGGAGAACGTATATTGCAGCCATGAAATCCATTCCGGCCAGATATCTGAATCCATTGCGGGTGATCCTGCCCCTGACACTGGTTTCCATTCTGCTACGCCTGTACACCGGCTGGCCAACGCTCAGCGTTGCCGAACACGCCGCCCTGGCCCTGTATTCCTTTGCCGCCCTTTGGATACTCTGGTTCGGCTTCGATTATATAAACCGTTTCCTGGGCCGCCGCCTGCCCTTTTCTGCCGGCCTGCTGCGCCGTATTATTGTACACACCCTCTGTAACTGGGCACTGCTTATGTGTATACGCTGGCCCAATATGCTTATTTTTAAGGACCGCATGCCTTTTGAGCTGAACTGGCTCAATTACTGGATGATTCTTATGATCGACCTGTTCCTGGGGCTGGCGATAAGCCTGGGATTCGGCGTGCATTTTCTGCTGCTGCGCTGGAAAGAAGGACTTATCCGTACCGAACGGCTCGAAAAAGAAAAGGCCATGATGCAGATCCACAACCTGCGTAACCGGGTAAATCCGCATTTCCTGTTCAATGCCCTTTCGGCCCTCGACGGACTTATCAAGACCGAGCCCGAACTGGCCACCCGCTTCCTGCAGCACCTGTCCAAAGTATACAGGTACAGCCTGCAGAACGAAGACCGGGAAAGTGTTTCGCTCGACAAGGAATATGCCGTGTTCCGGCATTTCAGCTCCCTGCTGGCCATACGTTACGGTCCGGCACTGCAAATTGAGGTACAGCTCGAGCCCGAAGCACTGGACAAGGGCATTGTGCCGCTTACACTGGAAATGCTCAGCGAAAATGCACTCAAACATAATGAGGTATCTGTAGAAAATCCGCTGTATATTCGTATATGGAACAACGGAGACATCCTGATCGTAGAAAATACACTGCGGCTTAAAAAGACCATGGAAACATCGAACGGGAAAGGCCTGCAGCAACTGAAAAACCTTTATGCCTGGCTCTCGGCCGGGCCCTTTTCGGCCGGGGAAGAACAGGGAAAGTTCATCGTAAAACTGCCTCTCTTATGAATATACTAATTATTGAGGATGAACCTTTTGCCGCCAAAAGCCTGCTGAGCGAAGTGCGCAAAATAGAACCCGGCAGCTATATAGAAGGCCCTATCGGCAGTGTAAAAGAAAGCCGGACGCGCCTGCTTACCATGCCTCTGCCCGATCTTGTCCTTTGTGATATACAACTTTCAGACGGGGTTGCCTTTGATATTTTCAGGGAGGATATTCCCCCGGTGCCGGTAATTTTTACCACGGCGTTCAACGAGTTCGCCCTGAGGGCCTTTAAGCTCAACAGCATCGATTACCTGCTAAAGCCTGTCGACTCTGCAGAGCTGGCTGAAGCATTCCATAAATTCAAGCGCCTGCACGAAAAGTTCGGTAATCCCGATTTTATGCAGCAGTTCCGCAATTTCTTCGGACAATTTCCCTCCGTGCAGCCCTACAAAGAACGCCTGGCCGTGCACGAGGGCCGTTCGGTGGTGCTGGTAAAGACCCCGGATATCCTGTATTTTCAGAAGCTGAACGAGGTCATCAGCATTGTAACCTGCAACGGGGACGAATTTGTATGCGACTACCGTTCGCTCGACGAAGCCGCCGAACTGCTCGATCCCACTTGTTTTTTCAGGGCCAACCGGCAGTTCCTTGTCAACATCGCTCAGCTGGAACGATTCCGTACCGATGCGCTGGGCCGTATCCTGCTGTATTTCCCGCATACCGGGCAGCCGGAGATCGCTGTTTCCAAAGATCGGGCGGCACAGTTCAAAAGAGATTTCACCTGAGCCAAATTTAGGATACCTTTGTCCCATGCAGGAAAATCCCAAGCAAACGATCGAAGAGAACCTGGCCCTCCTGGGCATACGAGAACTAAACCCCATGCAACAGGCTGCACGCGAGCATTTTCCGAAGGAAAACAGCCTGGTACTTCTCTCACCCACCGGTTCGGGCAAGACCCTGGCCTTCCTGGTGCCCCTGATCGAAAGCCTGGACCCCAACATCAGCAATAAGGTGCAGGCCCTGGTCATGGCCCCTTCGCGCGAGCTGGTGCTGCAGATCGAACAGGTATTCAAAAGTTTGCGTACAGGCTATAAGATCAACAGTTGTTACGGCGGACACCTGATGAAGACCGAACGCCAGAACCTGCTGCATCCCCCGGCCGTATTAGTAGGAACTCCGGGCCGCATGGCCGATCATATCCGCCGCAATACGTTCCGTACCGACGGCGTGCAGACGCTCATCATCGACGAGTTCGACAAGGCCCTGGAACTGGGTTTCGAGGAAGATATGCGCTTTATCGGCAGCCAGTTCCCGAAACTGCGGAAACGGATGCTCACCTCGGCCACACAGGCCATAGACCTGCCCGATTTTATACAGATGCAGGATGCCCTGTACCTCAATTTTCTGCCGGATGCACCGGTCAGTAAGCTTCATCTGCACAAAGTGCCGGTAGAAAAATCAGCCTCCGATTCGCTCTTCCGCCTGCTCTGTACCCTGGGCGGCGGTTCTACCCTGGTATTCTGCAACTTTAAGGAAAAGGTGGAAGAAACCAGCGATTACCTGCGCCGCAAGGGCATCCCCAACTGTTTTTTCCACGGCGGACTGGAACAGGACGAGCGCGAGCGTAACCTGGTAAAATTCCGTAACGGCAGTGTACAGGTGCTGGTATGTACCGACCTGGCGGCCCGCGGACTCGATATACCGGAGATACGCCAGATCATTCACCTGCAGCTACCCCCGCACGAGGACAGTTTTATACACCGTAACGGGCGCACCGCACGCATGCATGCCGGAGGTTCGGCCTATTTCTTTAGCGAAGAGGGCAAAAGCGGTCCGGACTGGCTGCCGGCAGATACCCCCGAATTTATCCCGGAAACGAATGCTCCCCTGCCCCCCGAACCTGAGTTTGTGACGTTGTACATCGGCAAAGGCAAAAAAGACAAACTGCGTAAACTGGATATCGTAGGTTTCCTGTCACAGAAAGGCGGACTGGGTAAAGACGACCTGGGACTGATCGAAATGAAAGATTATTTTTCGTACGTTGCTGTAAAAAAAGACAAAGTGCCGGCATTGCTCAAACGCACGTCGGGAGAGCGCATCAAGAACATGCAGCTGAAAATGGAAATAAGCCGTTAAACGGGGTTTATTTCAGCAGGCTCAGTTCGATCACGTTTTTACTTTCGATATTGGTACGCGGATCAAAGGCAAATTCCGTATAACCGGCATTCCCCGCTTTATCGGATATACTGCGGGTTACGCGTCCCTTTTCGGCTCCTGAGGGATCTTTTACGCGGGCCTGTACCTCACCGGAAAAGTCCTTTGCAAAAATAAAATAGAGTGTAAACACGTTTTGTGCCCCCGCGGTAGAACTTTCTATAGTGTATACCCCGGTACTGAGCCCCTTGTTCTTAAGCTCGTCGGACAGTATCACCTTACAATCGAGCGTTTTTTCCACACCCTCGCCCACGCCCGAAAAGAATTCCCCGGCCGATTTTCCTACTACTTCGCCGCTTTTGCCGATCACGTTGTCGGTCTCGTTACGCAGCCCGTTACAGGCCGTTAACAGGGGCAGCATGGTCATACCATAGAATACGATCTTCTTCATATACTTCTGCAGATCAACGGCGTTTACAACAAGCATCCAGGTTACTGTAAGCTGTGGCTGACGGCTTTTGATCGTCGGCGCTGAACCCCACCGCCGTAATGGCCTTGCGGATATCGTCGGCCGTGGTCTTTTTGGGGTTATAGCTCACTTCAATGATGTTTTCTTCGGCTTTTACCTTTACAGTGCGTATACCCTTACCGGCATACACCGCATTCTGGATACGGTTGCCGCAGCTTTCGCACTGCATACAGTGATCACAGAATATCTGGGTTTTGATCTGTATGGTTTCGGCCTTTTGCGCCAGGGCACTGCCCGTTCCCAGGAAAAGCAGGAATACGAAAGCAGAAATATATTTCATCATGGTTTGCATAGGGTAAATATAGGAAATTTTATCCGAACGGCCCTACAACTGTTCCAGGGAACGTTTTACCAGGGCACCCATACTTTCACAGTGGAGAAAACCTGCATCCGAATAAAAATCAGCCAGTTCTGTACGCAGCTGTTTCAATTTTTCCGGGGAAGAAAGCGTATCGGTCTCCATATTTGCCAGCAGGGCGTTCAGCTGTTGCCGGGCGGCCTGGCTCCGGCGCAGGATCAGGGCCCTCTCCTCTTTTTTATACTGTTCTATATTGCCCGGCGAAAGCAGTTCGCGCACCAGTTGCACCAGCGGGTTGTTCTCTTTGAAGAACTGCGGCAGGTATACGTTCTTCTTACCTTCGTAGCTCTGCTGATCGAAGTCGATGGCCCGTATACGGAACTGCACCTCTTCGAAATCAGGCGTAATGTCGAATACATAGTTGTAACTGCGCATATCGCCCAGCAGACGTACAAAACAGCGCTCGTTGAACTTAACGAATTCCTTGGCTATACGCACTTTGTTAAAGCCCGGGTTCTCCATGTACGCCTGTATGAACTGATCGCCCGGGATACCGGCTATATGCTCCTCGACCAGGGTGGAACGGTCGGTAAAGTAGTTCATGCGCGACGGTGAAAGTATATGCTCCAGTTCCAGTCCGTACACGCGGGAGGCGTCGGCCTTCTTAATGTAAAAATAGTCGTAGTTATCGTTGAAATTGTTCACGATACGTATACGAAACGGATGTGAATTACCGAACGTACAGTAGTCGATACGCTCGATGTGCAGGTGCTGCATGTGTTCCGGGCTTTCGCCGCCGGCCTTCAGAATGGCATAGATCTGTTTGAGGCCTTCGTGCAGCGCTGACAGGTCGGGCTGGCGGTACATGGCCGTTTCCCAGAGGGTATCCCTGCCGTACTTATCGTATACGGATACGGTACCTTCGAAATACAGCAGGTCTTCGTACATCACGGGCAGGGTACGCGCGCGCGCGTATTCCTGCAGGTAGGCACGCAAACCGCTGCCCAGCGGATAATTGGGCTTTTTCTTCGATATTTCGGTGTCCTGCTCTTTATCCATATCCGTACGAAGTTCGTAAAATCCCGGCAATAAAAAAGAGAGAACCGCGGGGATTCTCTCTTCATAACGTACAGGTGTTTGTCTATGGTGTATATGGTATTTACTGTACGCTTATCTTACGGATGACACTGCCTTTGCTGCCGCGGATCTGCAGCCAGTAAACGCCCGGACGGTATGCCGATACGTCGAGCTGTTGCTTGTTAGCGCCGCTGAAGCCTTTATCCTGCAGGCACTTGCCTGAAATATCGTAGAGCTGCACGCGCGACAGGCCTTCGGCCTCTATCCATACGCTCTCTCCGGCCGGGTTCGGGTATACCGATACGGGGAAAAGTTCTTTTTCTTCCAGCGATACCGATGAAGAAACTGTTTGCGTATAGGTATCCGTTCCACAGGGGCCGCTTACGGTAAGCGTTACCGTGTAGGTGCCGTTTTGCGTATAGGAATGGAAAATGGTCGGCTGGGTATGTGTCAGCTGGGTACCGTCGCCAAAATCCCACTGATAGGAAGTGGCACTGGCGTCCTGGGCTGTAAATACGTAATTAAGACCGTTCTGTCCGGCGCTGAACTGGGCATCCGGTGCGGGAAGCAGGGTTACCACGAATGGCGCCGAGGTTTTGGAACAACCCAGCGAATCGGTTACCGTTACCGTGTAAGAACCGGCTGCGCTCACCTGGATCTGGGGCGTTACAGCGCCTGTGCTCCAGAGGTAAGACGCAAAGTTGCCACATTGTAAGGTAAGGTCCTGTCCGGCACAGATCTGGGCCGGGGAATTCTGTGCACTTTGTATGGCCGGAGAAAAGAACACGGGGTCTGTTACGCTTACCTGGGTCACTTTTTCGCAGCCCTGTCCGTCGGTAATATAGGCATAATAGGTGCCTGCGGCCAGGCCGGTATGTGTATTACCCGAAGTTCCGTCGAACCACTGCACGCTGTACGGCGGACGCGGCCCCTGTATGCTGAGCGAGGCCGAACCATCCGCGGCGCCGTTACAGGCCGGGGAAACCACGGTAGCCTGCACCGAATACGGTGTATAGCCCTTGGTCTTGAATTCGGAGTCGATGAGCTGGCTGTTCTTATTGATGACGTTGAAACGCACCGAATCCTGGTTCACGAAGAATTTTACATACACATTGTCGAGTATGGAAAGCTGTATCTCCGGGTGATTGGCATATTGTACATTGGCATTTACACTACCGTCGCCGGCCGAACCCGAAGTAATGTACTTTACACCGTTCTTCTCGCCTTTTTCGTACAGGTGTGAGTGCCCTACGAGTACATAATCTACCTTATACTGCTCAAAAAGCGGCACCAGGTGCTGGCGTACCATTACGTTGCCCGTGAACTGGTAATAATCGCCACCGAGGAAGTTCGGTATAGAATAATCCACGCCCCAGTAATTGGTCCAGGGCCCTTCATGAAAATACACGAAGGTCCATTTGCGGTCGTTGCAGCGCAGCTGATCTTCCAGCCATACGTACTGTGGCGATCCGGCGCGAAAATCGGTCCACCAGCGGTCTTCCAGGTCGGCCTGGTTTATGGGGAAGCTGGTCGGATCAAAAGGTGTGATCACGTCCAGTGCAATGAACAGGGCATCGCCCCAGGTAAAGGAATAATAGCGTTCCGAGCTGTCGGGATTGTTGTGCGGCAGGTGAAATTCCTGCATATAGGTAAGCCCGTTATTGGCATAGGTATCGTGGTTACCGATGGCGGTGTAATGGCACTCGCGGGAGAGCATTTTGGTCGTGGTGCCGTTGTTGTAGATATCGAAGAAGATCTCGTCGTAATTATCGCCGCCGCTGGCCGAACTTACGTGCGGGATGCCGCCCTGGTCCACATCGCCGCAGACCACGGCAAATTCGGCATTATCGGCCTCCATCAGCGCACCTATCTGGTGCTGCATACTGCTGTTGAAACCACAGTCGCCGTACTGGATAAAAGAAAACTGCTGCTGTGAGGAATCGTTGGCCGTTTTAAAATACTCGGCCGCCTGCAGTACGCCGTTGGAATATACCCGGTAATAGTACGTGGTATTGGGTTGCAGTCCGCCCAGGGTAAGGGCGTGGTGTGTAGTGGCCGCTCCCGTTTCGAACAACGAATCGGTCATTAGTGCCGCCGAAGGGCCGAAGGCCACGGAACCCGTTGTGGGCAGCGGTGTTTTAAAGGCGATGATGGTACTGGTGGGTGTAGTACTCTGCACATAGGGAAAGCGGCTAAGCTGTGCCCGGAGAGCCGGAACAGCCAGAAAAAACAGCAGATACAGGGCTTTTTTCACTTGATGTAATTTTTACGTATAAAATTAACAATTTGATAATGTAAGGGAATGAGCTGAAAAAAAAGCTGCTGAATACACAGCAGCTTTCTGAAGCAGATTGAAATTCTTATAAACGTTCAAAAATTCCGGCGGCACCCTGGCCCGTTCCTACGCACATGGTAACCATACCGTATTTCTGCTGTGTGCGTTTCAGTTCGCTCAGCACCTGCACGGTAAGTTTGGTACCGGTACAACCAAGCGGGTGTCCCAGGGCGATGGCGCCTCCGTTAGGGTTCACCTTAGCCGGATCGAGACCCAGTTCGCGTACGATGGCCAGTGACTGGGAGGCAAAAGCCTCGTTCAGTTCTATAACACCAATATCGTTCTTGGTAAGTCCTGCTTTGTCCAGGGCCTTCGGAATGGCATAAATGGGACCTACGCCCATAATGGCCGGTTCCAGTCCCACGGCGGCATAAGATACCATGCGGGCTACCGGTTCGATACCGAGTTCTTTCATAAATTTTTCGCTCATCAGGAGTACAAAAGCGGCTCCGTCGGAGGTTTGTGAGGCATTACCGGCGGTTACGGTACCATCGGCCATGAATACCGGGCGTAATTTGGCCAGCGCGGCCAGGTTACTGTCGGCACGCGGACCTTCGTCCAGGGTTACCTCGTAGGATCTTTCCTTACGCTTACCGGCTTCGTCCACGTACACCTGTTTCACGGTAACGGGCGCGATCTGATCGGCAAAATGGCCGCTTTTCAGTGCATTTACGGCACGTTCGTGGCTCTGCAGGCTAAAGGCGTCCTGGTCTTCGCGCGATACTTTGTAGCGCTTGGCCACTTCTTCGGCAGTAAGACCCATGCCCCAGTAATAAGTAGGAAAATCTTTGGCATATTCAAAATTGGGCACGATACGCCAGCCGCCGAAAGGGATCGGGCTCATCGATTCGGCCCCACCGGCCAGGATACAGTCGGCCTGACCGCTGCGGATCTTGGCATCGGCAATGGCAATGGCTTCCAGGCCGGAAGCACAGTAACGGTTAATGGTCATACCCGGTACGGTATCGGTCTTCAGTCCCATCAGGGAGATCATACGACCCATATTAAGGCCCTGTTCGGCCTCGGGAGTGGCATTACCTACAATAACGTCTTCGATACGGTTTACGTCGAGCTGCGGAAAATCGGCCAGCAGTTTCTGGATCACCTGAACGGCCAGGTCATCGGGACGCAAAAAACGGTAAGAGCCGCGGGGAGCTTTACCCACCGCACTTCTGTATCCGCCTACTATATATGATGTACTCATTGTTCTTGTTTTTTTAGTTTGATTTTAAACAGATAAAGTCCGGATTAGTTTCTGAGTGGTTTACCGGTTTTCAGCGTGTGCTGTATACGTTCCAGGGTCTTGCGGTTACCGAGCAGGCTCAGGAAGGCTTCGCGCTCCAGGTCCAGCAGGTACTGCTCGCTTACCACGGTACGTTCGCTCAGATCGCCGCCGCAGAGTACATAACCCAGTTTCTGGGAAATGAGTACGTCGTGCTCGCTGATGTAATGTCCGCTGTACATGCTGTTGGCGCCGGCATATACCACGCCCAGACCTTCGCGGCCCAGTACGGTAATGTCGTTACGCTGCGGTTTTTGTGTGTAACCGGCTTCGGCCAGGCGCAGTACTTCGCGTTTGGCTTCCTGCAGCTGGTGGTCGATATTCACCACTACTTTATCCTGTCCGGGGCGCAGTATGCCCAGGTTAAAGGCTTCGTACGCGCTGGTGGCCACTTTGGCCTGACCGATGGTCAGGAAGCGGTTCTTCAGCGTAGGGATGCGTATATCTTCTTCTTTCAGTTCGTCGCTTACGCGCAGGGCAAATTCTTTGGTTCCGCCGCCACCGGGGATCACCCCCACACCTACTTCTACCAGGCCGATATAGGTTTCGGCCGCAGCTACCACGGCATCGGCATGCAGGCACAGTTCACAGCCGCCTCCGAGCGTTAGCCCGTGCGGGGCCACAACTACGGGAATAGAGCTGTAACGTACACGCATGGTGGCGTTCTGGAAGGCCTTGATGGCAAAGTTCAGTTCGTCCCACTCCTGCTCGGCCGCCAGCATAAGCACCATGGCCAGGTTGGCACCGGCAGAGAAGTTTTCGCCCTGGTTACCGATCACCAGACCGTTGTAGCCCTTGCTTTCGGCCATATCGATGGCTTTGTGGATGCCCTGCAGCACCTCGCCGCCGATGGAGTTCATCTTGGTGTGGAATTCCAGGTTCAGTACGCCGTCGCCCAGGTCGGTAAGCGTGGTTCCGCTGTTGCTCCATACCTTTTGGGTATCGCGGATGTTGTTGAGGATAATAAAGTTGTCGCGACCCGGTATCACCTTGTAGGACTTGCTGTGCAGGTCGTAATACAGGGTTTTTCCGTTCTCTACTTTATAGAAGCTTTCAAAACCGGCCGAGAGCATTTCGTATACCCATGCGGCGGCTTTGTTACCGGCCTCTTCCATTTTTTCAACGGCCCATTTCACCCCTACGGCATCCCACATGGCAAAAGGACCGATCTGCCAGCCGAAACCGGCTTTCATGGCGTCGTCTACCTTGTAGATATCGTCGGTGATCTCCGGTACGCGGTTGCTCACGTACTGGAACAGGGCAAAGTTTGTTTTGCGGTAGAAATCGCCGGCCACATCCTTGCCGTTCATCAGCACTTTGATGCGGTCGCTGAGTTTATCCACCTGTTTGGCGGCCTCCAGCGTAGCGAATTTTACTTTTTTCTGCGGAACGTATTCCAGGGTATCCAGGTTGAGCGAATAAATTTCGCCGTCGGCCATTTTCTTAAAGAAGCCCTGTTTGGTCTTTTGTCCCAGCCATTTGTTCTCGATCATTTTGGTGAGATACTCCGGCAGTTCGAAATAGGCTTTGGCCTCATCGTCGGGCAGGTTGGCCTTGAGACCGTTGGCTACATTCACCAGGGTATCCAGACCCACTACGTCTGCCGTACGGAAAGTGGCCGATTTGGGGCGGCCCAGCACCGGGCCCGTAAGTTTGTCTATTTCTTCAATGGTGAGTCCCAGTTCCTTGATGTTATGGAAGAGGGCCATAATGCCGAATACCCCGATACGGTTGGCGATGAAGGCCGGCGTATCTTTACAGAGCACGGTGGTCTTACCCAGGAAACGGCTGCCGTATTCCATGAAGAAATCCACCACTTCGGGATTTGTTTTGGAGGAAGGGATCACTTCCAGCAGGCGCAGGTAGCGCGGCGGGTTAAAGAAGTGCGTTCCGCAGAAATTTGCCTGGAAATCGGCGCTGCGGCCCTCGATCAGCAGTTCCATCGGTATACCGGATGTGTTCGAGGTAATGAGTGTACCCGGTTTACGGTACTGCTCCACCTGTTCGTACACGATCTTTTTAATATCGAGACGCTCCACCACTACTTCGATCACCCAGTCGCAACCGGCGATCAGTTTCATATCGTCCTCGAAGTTCCCGAGCTGTATGCGTGAAGCGAATTTTTTGTCGTATAAAGGGGCCGGATTCAGTTTAACGGCGCTGTCGAAGGCCGTTTTTACAATGCGGTTGCGTACCGCCTTGTCGGTGAGTTTGAGTCCTTTTTTCTCCTCTTCGGGCAGCAACTCCTTCGGAGCGATGTCCAGGAGTATTACTTCGAGCCCGATGCCTGCCATGTGCATGGCAATTTGCGATCCCATTACACCAGAACCCAGTACGGCGGTTTTGCGGATCCGTCTTTTAGAAAGAACGCTCCCCGTGTACGCAGGCGATGTACTAACAGCTGTCATTTCCATGAAAATTTATATTTTATTTCGTTAAAACAATATTTGTTCTTTTTCAATAAGCTCGTTGATGCGCTTCATTACTTTTATAAAGGTACGCAACTCCTGTTCCGGTACCGATAATTTTATGTAATTATTAAAGTGCTTTACAGTGTCACGTGCAATGTCGCGTTTTTCCTTGCCCAGATCGGTAAGCATAATGCGCACCAGGCGGCGGTCCTCTTCATCGGCACGGCGGTAGATAAGCCCCTTTTCTTCCAGGGTACGCAGCATACGCGTAAGTGAGCGGGGTTCCATGCCCAGCAGCGGGGCAATTTTTGTGGCCGGTGTTCCGTTATCTACATCAATATTAAGCAATACAAAGCCTATGGCGGTGGTAATATCGTACTGCTGGGCCACATTGTTGTACATACGCGACACCAGGTGCCAGGTGTATTTTATGTTGAAATCGACGGTGTCTTCCCTTTTCATAATGGTAAATCTTCACAAATATAAAAAAAATGTTATGCGTGCATAATATAAGATGCAAGCTGTGCATAAATTTCTTCCGGCCGGGCCCAACAAAAAAGGCCTCCGTTTCCGAAGGCCTTTTCTATCAATAGAATAACGTATTATTTTTTGATCAGTTTCTGTGTGTACACATCTTTACCGATGGTAACGTTCACAGAGTACATACCGGCGCTCAGGTTCTGAACGTCCAGGTTTACGGCGTTGTAACCGGCTGTAACGTTCTGGTTACGCAGGATCACTGTTTTACCGGTAATATCGATCACCTGCAGGGTAGCTTCAGCAGCGGTACCGGCATTAATGGTAACGGTTGCATCGGTTACAGCGGGGTTCGGGTATACACCAACCACGTTGTTCTGCTGGATATCGGCTACGCTGAGATTCTCGGGCAGGCTGGTCGGGATCTGGAAGTACAGGATCTCGTTATCGCCGGCAGGGTCTTCATCGCCACGTACGTTGAGGCCCGGAGCACCGTCACGCTGACATACGATATGAATTACGTTGTTGGTGATGTTGCGGTTGATGCTGGCGAAGATGTATTCGCCGAACTGGAACTGTGTGGGAATGTGGTAAGGTGCATCCCAGTTGTTACCACCGTCGGTAGATTTCATGATATAGATCTGGCGGTAGAACTGGAAGGGATCCATACCGTCGTTCAGGGTTTCCATAACGGCTGAGTAAGCCAGGTACAGGTTGCCCGAAGCGTCGATACCTACAGAAGGCCATGAAGAAAGGCTCTGGTAGTACAGGGCCAGGTTCTCCTGGGCTGCATAGTCATCGAGCAGAACGCCGCTGCCGTCGATATCGAGGGCACCGGTAATGGTGTCGATCTGTGTGGGGTTATTGTCTCTCCAGTAAGCCAGACCGTTTGTTCCGGGGAAGAAGCTGGTATTGGCATCTGCAGCCGGATCGTCATCGAGGTAGCGCATCAGGCCGAAGAACGCGTGTACCACACCGCTTCCGTCGATGATCACAGCGCCGCTGGCGTCTGAGTTGCTGATGGTATCGGCAATGCCATCATTGTTCACATCGGAGATGGAACCGGCAGCCACGGTAGAATATTTACCCAGACCCGGATCGATGATATCGGTACGTGTCCAGTTGTTACCGCCGTCGGTAGATTTCAGCAGGAAGGTAGGATTGTAATCATCCGTTACCAGGATGGCTACGGTGTTTCCGCTGGCATCGATGCTGTATCCGTCGGCGCTGAAACCGTAGTTCAGGCTGGAATCCAGTGCGGGGATGATCTGGTCTGTAATGCTCCAGGTAGCACCGCCGTCTGTAGAACGGTGGTAGTACAGCGGACTGGTAAGACCGGCTGTGGGAGCTGCATCGGGGTTACCGTTGGTAATTACGTGCACGGTATTGCCGGATACGGCTACACGGGGCCACAGACCGCTGAGTGCGATGTCGGCATCCTGGTCCCAGGTAGCGGCGCCTTTGGTAGCGCGACGCAGTACGTGTACCGTGTTGGTGGTTCCCTGGTGAGAGAATACCAGCTCGGCCGTGCTGCCTACTTTTACGATGTTCGGCCAGCCGGTACGTACACTGGCTTCTTCGCGGGCGCCGGGAATGGCACGCCAGTCAGACGCAGCGTTCAGGTAGTTGTACCCGGTACCGCGCTCTGCGAAGGAAGGCGCCGTGGAACCGAAGGTCCAGGTGGCAGCTACCGTATTATCGTCAAAATTCACAATACGGGAGCAGAGACTTCCGTTCGTCTGCAGGTCATAATAGGTATTACCGATCGGGTAACCCAGTTCAAAATCTGTGCTTTTGTTATTTACATAGGGATTTGCCGGAGCCATAATAGAGCCCAGCACTTCATTTCCCACCATTGCCTTGCGGTTGTACGTTGCCGCCGCCTTTTCTGCCTGAGGTTTCACCTGGGCCTGCTGCGCAAACGCAAAACCCGAAACCAGGACCATTCCTGTTAATAGTACTTGTTTTTTCATACACATTCTTAAGTTAATACTTCAAACAAATTTAATAAAAAAGAAATAAAAACGTAACTATTTGTGCGAATATCTGCATGTTAGAGTAAATAAACACCTGAAATTCAGTCAGACTCTTTATTCATACGCCGAAAAACCGTCTTTTTTAGCGATTTTTTTTTCGTAATCCCGATTAAGCTATTATCTTTGCACTCGCTTAAAAACGGTGGTTGTAGCTCAGCTGGTTAGAGCACCAGATTGTGGTTCTGGGGGTCGTCGGTTCGAACCCGATCATCCACCCTAAAAAAAGTAAAGTCGTCCCGCTTGCAGCGAGGCGATTTTTTTTTGCCTTTAGTTTCCGGAGAACACAAAAAAGCCTTCCCGTTTGCAGCAGGAAGGCTTCTTTAATTATATCCACTTAGCGCTTTTTATTCGGCATATATTTTTTCTACCAGGTGAGCGTACTTGGCCAGTATGGGCTTGCGCTTGAGTTTGAGCGTGGGCGTCATTTCGCCGCCGTCGATGCTCCACTCGTTCGGGATCAGCTCAAACTTTTTGATCTTCTCCCACTGCCCGAAACCTTCGTTGTACTTGTTCACTTCGCTCTGGTACAGGTCCGTTACATCCTGCGAGGCTACCAGCTCGGCCCTGTTGGCGTATTTAATGCCGTTGTCCTTGGCCCATTTTTCCAGCACTTCCCAGGCCGGTACAATAAGTGCGGAGGGGAATTTACGGTTTTCGCCGAGTACCATGATCTGCTCGATGTATATACTTTCCTTGAATTTGTTCTCCATCGGCTGCGGCGCCACGTATTTACCGCCGCTGGTCTTGAACACCTCTTTTTTACGGTCGGTGATCTTCAGGAATTTTCCGTCTACCATTTTACCCACGTCACCGGTATGGAACCAGCCGTCGTTGTCGATCACCTCGGCCGTAAGGTCCGGACGGTTGTAGTAGCCCATCATGATATTGGGACCTTTTACCAGGATCTCGCCTTCGCCTTCGGCGTATTCACCGCCGGCCGAATCGATCTTCACCTCTACGTCGCGGAACAGGGTGCCCACGGTACCGAAGTGGCGGTTGGCCTCATCGATACGGTTCACAGAGATCACCGGTGAGGTTTCGGTAAGCCCGTACCCTTCCAGCACAATAATTTTGGCTGCCGTAAATACACGGGCCAGTCGGGGTTGCAGGGCTGCGGCCCCCGACACGATCAGTTTTACATTGCCGCCCAGGGCCTCGCGCCATTTGCTGAAGATAAGCTTATCGGCAATTTTCAGCTGAAAATGATACCAGGCGCCGTTCTTACCGCCCAGTTCGTATTTAAGTCCCAGGTCCAGCGCCCAGAAAAACAGTTTGTGTTTAATACCCGTAAGTTCGTGTCCCTTGGCCACGATCTTGTCGTACACTTTTTCCAGCAGGCGGGGCACGGTAGAGAAACAGTCGGGCTGAACCTCCTTCAGGTTGTCGCCGATGGTTTCCATACTTTCAGCATAATACACGCCGATGCCTTTGAGCATATATATATGGAAGATGGTACGTTCGAAAATATGGCAGAGCGGCAGGAAACTCAGCGCCTTCATATTGGCATCGTAAATGGTAAAGGCGTCGTCTACCCCGGTAATGGCATTGCTCATAATATTCTTATGTGAAAGCATTACGCCTTTGGGCAGCCCGGTGGTACCGCTGGTATAAATGAGCGTGAGCAGGTCGGTCTCCGCAATGGAGTCTGACAGTTCTTTTACCTTTTCGGGAGCCGGGTTCTGTTTGCCGGCGTCCTGTATGGCGGTCCATTTATTGAGGCCGGCCACACTTTCGAACGTATATACAGACTCGAGCGAAGCTACTTTGGATTTGGCCTCGGCCACTTTTTCGGCAAATTCGGCATTTTCCACGAACACCATGCGGGTCTGCGAATCCTGCAGGATAAAGGCATAATCCGACGCACTCAGTGTAGGGTACATCGGCACGGTAATAACCCCGATCTGTGCACAGGCCAGGTCTATATAGTTCCATTCCGGACGGTTACCCGAAATAATGGCCACCTTGTCCCCTTTGCGTATTCCGCTTGCGAGTAACCCGTAGCTTACCTCATTGATGATCTGTACAAATTCGTCCGTGCTGATCTTTTTCCATTCGCCTTTTCGTTTATAGGCTACGGTATCCGGTCGGTTGTGTTTTTCTTTTAAATAAGGTAAAATGTCAAATGTTCGGGTAAGACTCATGATGCTGTTTCTAAAATTTACCCCTAATGTAGCATAAGTGTGAAAAAAAAAGAAATATTCCTGTAACTTTTCCCGAAGGCCCCTGTATATGGCTCATTATGAAGCCTGAAAATATTCCGGTGTGTATTAGTATAATCTTATCTTTTTATTATGTTTACACCAGTAACCTGCAACTCCATGTTTGAAGACAATTTTATTTTCGGTATAAAACTCCTTGACACGCTTTCACTTAAAGAAACCGTACTGAAGTACATTTTTAACCTGGTGCCCGCCCTTTTTGTATGCTGGTTCCTGTATTACAAGAACCATAAAAAGAAGGAGTACTTTTTTACGCTGATGATGTTCAACACGCTTATTTTCTTCGTGTGCCTGCTGCTGAACAGTGTAAAGATAAAAATGGGCTTTGCCTTCGGGCTGTTTGCGCTGTTCGGACTGCTGCGCTACCGCTCGGGTTCGCTGCCGCTGAAGGAAATGACCTACCTGTTCGCCCTGATCGTAATTGCTGTGGTGAACGCCCTGATGAACGAACGCATCAGCCTTACCGAGATCGGTTTCTTTAACCTGGTGATGATCGTGCTGACCTATATACTCGAAAAATTCACCTACGAACCGGAGCTAAAGATCAAGATCATGCAGATCGCCGATGTGGAGATCGTAAAATTCGAGAACCACGAGGAACTGAAAAAACGTATACAGGAGATCACCGGCATCTATCCTTATAAAGTAGAAGTAGGCGAGATAGACCTCATCAAACACAAATCGGAGGTAAAATTCTGGTACGAGGATAAAAGCGGATCATAAACGTATATGCATAATACGTCCGCCGCTGCCTGCTGCATAGAATGAAGATGCCGATCTGCGCAGCAATACATGAAAACCTTCCTTCAGCAGGGGGTGCCAGCTGCGTGCCGCATTGTACGAAATATCGGTACCCGAAGGCCCCGTACATACCCATATACGTTTTGTAAGCGCGATCACTGAAGAACGGTAGCCGCCCGAACCTGCGGACCGCTGCCAGCTTTTGCCGCCGTCGGTGCTGTAACACAAGGTACTGTCTCCCTGCTGCGGATCGGTGTAATCGCCGCCGGCTACCACATACATCTTTCCTTTCCGGGCCAGGGAATAGGCCCCTTTGCTGGCACTGCCCCCCTGTACGGGAAGCCGCTGCCTGGAAAAACGTCCGCCGCGCAGGCGCAGGAATGCAGGTTCTGGTCCACCGCTTACCCAGCACAGTCGGTCATTGCCATCGTAATACATACAGGAACCGCTGGCTGCAAAAAAGGCCTCTCCTTTTCGTATACCCGTCAACTGCTTTACAGACCAGGTATTTCCGCCATCTTTCGTATACAGGAAATGAAACTTATCCTGCAGCGGATCGCAGAGCACCATGCCTTCGCGGGCATTGGCAAAATGAATATCATCAGCAAAGAAAGCGGGATCTTCTTCCATATATATGCAGCGTCCGTTCTCATCGTACAGGGCGCAGGAATCACCCGCGCTCAGTATAAGCAGGCTGCCGTCCGCTTTTTCGTATATATCTCTGAAGTCCTTCCCGGGATGCGGGAAAGCGAGCTGCCGCCCGTTTTTCCATATAAATGACTTACTGCCCGCCGCCAGGAGTTCTCCCCTTTTCGTATACGTAAGACCACGTATACTTAAGCCCGGCCCTGCATGCAGCGTATCCACCTGCACCTGTGCCCGCAGGGGCAAAGTACACAGAAGCCCACTCAGCAGCAGTACATACTTCATTATTTACCCATTTCTTTACGCAGGAAGGCCGCGGTGTATCCTTTTTTGAACTTCAGCATTTCTTTCGGACTACCTTCAAAAACCACGGTTCCCCCTCCCTGTCCGCCTTCCGGCCCAATATCGATAATATGGTCGGCACATTTGATCACGTCCAGGTTGTGTTCGATCACCATGATGGTATTGCCGCGGTCGGCCAGTTCGTTCAGTACGTCCAGCAGTATGCGTATATCCTCGAAGTGTAGCCCTGTGGTGGGCTCATCGAGTATATACATGGTATTGCCGGTATCTTTTTTGTTGAGTTCCGACGCCAGTTTTATGCGCTGGGCCTCTCCGCCCGAAAGCGTGGTGGCGCTCTGGCCCAGGGTAATGTAGCCCAGGCCGATGTCGCACAGGGTCTTCAGTTTGCGGTAGATCTGGGGTATAGGTTCAAAAAAGGCGGTGGCCGCCTCTATGTTCATATCCAGCACATCGCTGATGCTTTTGCCCTTGTAGCGCACTTCCAGTGTTTCGCGGTTGTAGCGTTTGCCGTTGCAGGTTTCGCAGAGTACGTGCACGTCGGGCAGGAAATTCATTTCAATGGTACGTACGCCGGCGCCCTGGCAGGTTTCGCAACGACCGCCCTTTACGTTAAAAGAAAAACGCCCCGGTTTATAGCCGCGGATGCGGGCTTCGGGCAGGTCGGAGAACAGCATGCGGATATCGTCGAACAGTTTGGTATAGGTAGCCGGGTTGCTGCGCGGGGTGCGGCCTATGGGACTCTGGTCGATACTGATGACCTTGTCCACGTTATCGAGCCCCTTTATCTTTTTATAGGGAAGCGGCTTTTCAATGGAATTGTAGAAATGCTGACTCAGCAGCGGCTGCAGGGTCTCGCGTACCAGGCTGGACTTACCGCTGCCCGAAACGCCCGTGATCACAATAAACTTGTTCAGCGGGAATTTTACCGATACGTTTTTCAGGTTGTGCCCCGTGGCGCCCGTGAGCTCAATGAACTTACCATTGCCTTCGCGCGGTTTTTCGGTAGCTTTTATCTCTTTTTCGCCGCTGAGGTACTGGGCCGTTACCGTATCGGACTGCTGTATCTGCTGCGGGGTGCCCTCGCTTACGATACGTCCGCCGTGGATACCCGCGCCCGGCCCGATGTCTACCACGTGGTCGGCCGCCAGGATCATATCTTTATCGTGCTCCACCACAATAACGGAGTTGCCGCCGTCTACCAGTTTGCGCAGCGAGTCGATGAGCTTATCGTTATCCCGCTGGTGCAGGCCTATGCTGGGCTCGTCCAGGATGTACAGCACCCCGGTAAGCTGCGAACCGATCTGTGTGGCCAGGCGTATACGCTGACTTTCACCGCCGGAGAGCGTGCCTGCGGCCCGGTCCAGCGTAAGGTAATCGAGCCCGATATCGAGCAGGAAGCCCACACGCTTGCGGATCTCTTTCAGTACTTCGCGGGCAATGATGGCCTGGCGTTCGCTGATGCGTTTCTCCAGTCCGTGGAGCCATTCGTTCAGCGCTACCACGTCCAGGGACGAAAGCTCGAATATATTTTTACCGTCGAGCCTAAAGTGCAGGGCCTCTTTCTTGAGGCGGCTGCCCCGGCATTCGTCGCAGGTCTTGCGTTCCATAAAGCTCATGGCCCAGCGTGCCAGGGGCGCACTGTTGTCTTCTTCTACCTGGCGCTGTATGAACTGCGCAATCCCCTCGAACTGCATACGGGTGGTGTGTATGCCTTCGCTGTCTTCGCTGCGTACCATTTCTTCGGTGCCGTACAGTATGGCATTGAGCCCTTCTTCGGGAATATCTTCGATGGGCGTGGTCAGTGTAAAATCATGGTTCTTGCCGATCTGCTCCAGCTGTTTATAGATCCAGGTGCCGGTGCTGTCTTTCAGCGGGGCTATACCGCCCTGTTTGATGCTTTTTTTAGGATCGGGAATGATCTTGGACTGTTCCAGCTCCAGCACGGTACCCAGTCCGTTGCATTTGGGACAGGCGCCGTAGGGCGAGTTGAAGGAGAACAGGTTCGGAGCGGGCTCGTCGTAAGAAATACCGCTGGTGGGACACATCAGGTGCCGGCTGAAATGGCGTACGGCCGCTTTTTTATCCGCCGCGTCGCATACCATAATACTGCCCTTGCCCTGTTTCAGGGCCGATTGCAGGGAGCGTTTGAGGCGGGTGGCATTCTTTTCGCTGATATCCAGCGTGTCGATCACAATCTCGATATCGTGCACCTTATAGCGGTCCAGCTTCATACCAAAGGATATGTCCACGATCTTTCCATCGATACGGGCACTGATGTAGCCGCTTTTGCGTATCTTGTCCAGCAGCTCGCGGTAATGTCCCTTACGGCCTTTTACCACGGGGGCCAGCAGGTGCAGTTCCTGTCCCTGGTAATCGCGCATGATCCAGTCGAATATCTGCTCGTCGGTAAACCGCACCATGGGTTCCCCGGTCACGTAGGAATAGGCTTCGCCCGTGCGCGCGTACAGCAGACGCAGGAAATCGTATATTTCGGTAACGGTGCCCACGGTACTGCGCGGGTTTTTGCTGGTGGTCTTCTGTTCGATGGAGATCACGGGACTGAGACCGCTGATCTTGTCCACATCGGGCCGTTCCCCGCTGCCCAGGAACTGCCGGGCATAAGACGAAAAACTTTCCAGGTAACGACGCTGTCCTTCGGCATAAATGGTATCGAAGGCCAGGCTGCTTTTTCCACTTCCGCTCAAACCGGTAAACACCACCAGCTTGTTCCGGGGTAAGTTCAGCGACACATTCTTCAGGTTATGTTCCCTTGCCCCGTATATTTCAATTTGTTCTTCCACGTAGTCTTTTACTGATTCAAAAAATTATTACGACAAATTTCCGGCTTTGTTACGCAGAAAGCAAATAAAAAAACATTGCGGTTCCCGGGTGTAAAGTCCCCGTTAAATTTTAAGAGTTCTTTCACATTTTCATGCTCTTTTTAAACAAAACTTAAATAAAACGCGTTCTGTAAAGCCCGTCCCGATTGCTATTTTTGTGAAATCCGTAAAAAGCGGTATATACAAATATACGGCCGATATAGTAAATTACCAGAAAAATAGCGCCCGGAGCGGGGTAATTCACTATCTTTAAGCGGTTTAATAAACCGGGGGTTTCAAAAATCCCCGATAAGCACCTAAAATCAGACAATGGAGCACAGAGCAAACTATAAATTACTCATTAACAAGGCATTTAAGCTGCTGCGCCACGACCGGCGCATCGTAATCAAACTGCTTATATACGCTGCTCTGGCCGGGGCCCTTAACCTTACGCTGCCCCTGGGCATACAGTCCATCATAGGTCTCATTATGGGCGCCCGCATGTCGGCATCGCTCACGGTACTCATCGGCATTGTGATCTTCGGTACGCTGTTCGCGGGCTGGGTGACCATACTACAGATGCAGCTGGCCGAACACCTGCAGCAGAAGATCTTCCAGTATTCGGTAACGGAGTTCTCGTACAAGATCCCGCGTATTAAAATGGAAGCCCTGCGTGGCAAATACGCGCCTTCTTTCGTGAACCGTTTCCTGGACACCACCACCATACAGAAGGCTCTGCCCAAGATCCTGCTTGACCTCAGTGCGGCCGTACTGCAGATCATTTTCTGTCTCATCCTGCTTTCGGTATACCACATCAGCTTTATTGTATTCAGTATACTCATGTTCCTGGCCCTGGTACTGCTGCTGCGGGCCACGGGTATGCGGGCCATCGACGCCAGCATTGCCGAAAGCAAGTATAAATACCGCATCCTGTACTGGCTGCAGGAAGTTTCGCGCGCCCTGGGCACCTTTAAACTGGCCGGCGGGTCCAAACTGCCCAACCAGAAATCGGAGGAACTTTCCCGCAAATACTTCCATTACCGTAAAAAACGCTTCTTTATACAGATGCGTCAGTACTGGATCATTATCTCGTTCAAGACCATTATTACGGGGGCCCTGCTTATACTGGGCGCCGGACTGGTGCTTAAGGACCAGATCAACCTGGGGCAGTTCGTGGCCTCGGAGATCATTATTATCCTGTTACTGAATGCCGTAGAAAAACTCATCATTAACCTGGACAGCATTTACGACGTACTTACGGCCGTAGAAAAACTCTCTTCGGTGACCGACCTGGAACTGGAAGAAGAAAAAGGTATGCGCCTGAGCCAGCTTCCCTTTGAAGGCGGCGCCAAAGTGGACGTAAGCGAGCTTTCCTATAAAATAGGCCACAAGCAGGTGCTGGACGATATTCATTTTACGGCCATGCCCGGCGAACGCGTGGCCATTACGGGCATGAGCGGCAGCGGAAAGTCTACCCTGCTGAGTATCATTCCATTCCTGTATCACGACTACGAAGGTGTGGTGTCCATCAACGATATTTCGATCCGCAACCTGAACCCCGACGATATGCGTGCACAGCTGGACGGCAACTATTCGCACGAGACCATTTTTTACGGTACGGTGGAAGAAAACATACGCCTGAGCCGCCCGGACATTTCCATACAGCGGATGCTGGAAGTATGCGAGCGCCTGGATCTGCTCAATTTTATCAAGACCCTGCCCGAAGGTTTCGATACCAAACTGATCTACAACGATGCCAACCTGCCCAAACGTTTCGTGGAAAAGATCATCCTGGCCCGTAACCTGGTAGAATCACCCAGCCTGCTGCTGCTGGAGGATTTTTCACTGGACAATTTCGAGGGCGACGGCGACAGGATCATGAGAATACTGGACGGGCTGCGTAACGAAACCACCATTATAGCCACCACCAACGACCTGGCCTTTACCCGCCAATGCGACAAGATACTGCTGCTGGAAGGCGGCCGCAGGACCTTCTACGGCTCCGTGGAAGAAGGACTCCGTAATCCGCAGGTATTAAAAAATTTGTATTAAGATGAAAGGACTGTTCGAGGATACCGAAGAAAATGTGATCAGCTGTGCCATCAGCGACAATGAAATATACCAGCCCCGGCGCGCCATGAAACTTTCACGCTGGATAAGTGTACTTATCGGGGCGGCCTTCCTGTGCCTGTTCCTGCCCTGGACCCAGAATTTTACGGCTACGGGCAAAGTAACCACCCTGCGTCCCGAAGACCGGCCCCAGCAGGTACATGCCACCATTGCCGGCCGTATCGAAAAATGGTACATCAAGGAAGGCGATGCCGTAAAAAAAGGCGATACCCTGGTGAAACTGAGCGAGATCAAGACTGAATACTTCGATCCTAACCTGATACCACGTACCGAGCTGTCGCTGAAAAGTAAAGAAATGAGTGCCGAAAGCTACGGCGAAAAAGCCAAAGCCCTCGACGTGCAGATCGGGGCCCTGTCCCAGAACATGCCGCTGAAACTGGAGCAGGCCCGTAACAAGGTACAGCAGGCCAAACTAAAGGTACAGACCGACAGCCTGAACGTGGTCGCCGCCGACACCGCCCTGCGCGTTGCCCGCCTGCAGATCGACCGGGCCCGTCAGCTATACAACGAAGGCATAAAACCACGTACCGAATACGAAGACAAGCTCAATAAGTTCCAGGAATCGTCTGCCAAATTTTTAAAGGCGCAGAACGATTACATCATCAGCAAGAACGAACGCATCAATGCCGAAATTGAGCTGAACACCCTGGTGAACGATTTCCGCGAAAAGATAGCCAAGGCCGAAAGCGACAAGTCTTCGGCCCTGAGCATGGCTTACAGCACCGAGTCTGAAATTGCCAAGATGCAGAGCGACCTGTCCAATTATATTATCCGTTCGGGCTACTATTATATACTGGCCCCTCAGGACGGTTACGTGGTTACTACCATGAAGGCCGGTGTGGGCGAAACCGTAAAGGAGACCGATCCCCTGGCCACGATACTGCCCTCTTCTCAGTCGGAACGGGCCGTAGAACTGTATGTAGACCCGGTAGACATGCCCCTGCTGCGCCTGGGTAAACACGTGCGCCTGCAGTTCGACGGCTGGCCTGCCTTTGTATTCAACGGCTGGCCGGGCACTTCATTCGGTACCTTCGGGGGCGAAATTGCCGTGATCGACCGCAATATTTCGGCCAACGGCAAATACCGTATCCTGGTAAAACCCGATGTAAACGACAAAACCCTTACCGGCCTGGTGCTGAAAAATACCAAGGAAGGCAAGCCCTGGCCCGAGGAAGTTCGGGTGGGTACGGGTGCTTACGGCATTCTGCTGCTGAATAATGTACCCCTGTACCGCGAGATATGGCGCCGCATCAATGCATTCCCGCCGGAGTTCTACCAGCCGGAAGACGCCGCCGCTGCCGGAGGAAAGGAGGCTAAAAAGTGAAAAGACTCTTTGCATTGCTCCTCTTCCTCGGTTTGGGATTGGGTGCGGCCGTCCGTGCTCAATCCCCCGACAGTATCCTGACCCGTGCCGACTTTGTACGCATTGTACAGAATCATCACCCGGTGGTCCGCCAGGCCACGCTCACCCGGGAACAGGGCCGTTTCGAGTACATGTCGGCCCGAGGCGCTTTTGACCCCGTGCTTAGTGTAGACTGGGACAATAAACGCTACAATTCTACCGAATACTGGCGCCTGTTCAGCAGCGAACTTAAAGTTCCCGTCTGGGCCGGCATCGATCTCAAGGCCGGTTACGAACAGAATACCGGCACCTATATCAGCAACGAACGTACGGTACCTTCCAACGGACTGGCCTATGCCGGCATAAGCATGGACCTGCTGAAGAACCTGCTGGGCAGCGAGCGTATACTGGCTGTGCAGCAGGGCCGCATGATGCGCGATATTTCGGCCAACGAACAGAAAAATATCCTCAACGACCTGTTCCTGCATGCCGAAGAGGCTTACCGCGAATGGAGCCGCGCCTATGAGAACCGCCTGCTGCTGGAACGCTATACCGAGATCTCGCGCGTGCGTTTCGATGCCGTAAAACGCGGTTACGAAACCGGCGCCTTTCCGGCCATAGATACCACCGAAGCCCTGATACTGCTTCAGAACCGGCAGTACATGCTGGCCGAGGCACAGCTCGACGAGATCCGGAGCCGCAACCAGGTTTCCCTTTTTATCTGGGCCGACGGCTATGTTCCGGTAGAGCTGCAGCAGATATACCCCGAAGTCTCGCGCGGGAACGCCTGGAACTTTAACCAGGACAGCCTCAGCAGCGCCCAGAGCCTGCTGCCCCAGCACCCCGAATACCTGCAGAAGAACCTGAAGGTAAAAATGTACGAGTTTGAACGGCGTTATGCCTTTAACAGCATACTGCCCCAGCTGCAGGTACAGTACAATTTCCTGGCAGAGCCGGTGGGCAATAACCCCGGCCAGTGGAATTTTACGGGCTTTCACAATAATTTCAAGTACGGCATTCACTTCAAATATCCCATACTGATGCGCGAAGGCCTGGGCAAGTACGGATCTACCAAAGCCAAACTGGAAAGCAGTATCTATGATGCCGACATCAAACTGCTGCAGCTCAAGACCAAACTGAACAGCGTTTTTAACGAAGGCAGTACCTATGCTTACCAGACCGAACTGTATACCAGCACGGTAAACAATTACCAGCGCCTGCTCGACGCCGAGAACCGCAAGTTCGGTATCGGCGAAAGTTCCCTGTTCCTGCTGAATTCCCGGGAGAGCAAACTGATCGAAAGTCAGCAGAAACTCATTGAACTTACCAACAAAAATGCCCTGGCCCGGATAAAATTCCTGCACGCTACAGGGAATTTATTCGAGAAGTATCAGTAATATTACCGCGCTATTCTATGAACAATCTGTATCACTCTATATTTTACGGCGGTCTTTTTACCCTGCTCAGCGCCTGCGGCCCGGGAGTACAGGAAGGCTCCATCCGGCTGAGCCGTGAAGAGTACGTGGCCCCTTTCCAAAACCAGTACGACAACCTGAATTACGAAATTGACCTGCTGGAACAGGAATACGCCATACTGCAGAAACGTTTTGTAACGCATCGTTCACTACACAACGACTCGCTGCGTTACCTGAGCTATTACAAACGTTTTGACGTGGTACAGAAAGAGACCAGCGAAGTACTGGAATCCCTGCGCCGGATCGAGGACGGGCTTACCGCTTCGCTGATCCGGAACGGACTGGACACCATTACCGACGGCAACCATTTTCGCCTGGCCGACATCCGCGAACCACACAGCAATAAGATCAACCGCAGCTACTTCAAGAGTTTTGTGCAGAACATCGGCTCGGAGCTGAACCTCAAGATCGCGGCTTACAATAAGACCATGCGTTCTTCCCGGGTGATCGAAAACCCGGAAGATTCCACGGCGGTGCTCATCTACTCCCGCCTGTACGATAAACCCGATCCCAATAACTCGGAACCTTTTTACTGGGAAGATTTTTCCCTGATCAATGTGCCTATTGTATCCTGCCTTACCGAATTAAAAAGCCTGAGAGTGCGGGTTTTAAAAACCGGGTTATCGGCCGGCCGCTACGTGTACGGCCGCATTAATGCCCTGGCCTTTAAATTCAGCTCGGTATCCCTGTATATGGACGCCGAGTCGATGCAGATACACAAGAACGAGACCGTAAAGATACGCATGGGCATAAAAGCCTGGAACGAAGACGAAGAGCCGCTGATCATCATTAACGGCGATACGGCTACCCGTTTTGAGAAAGGGGAAGCCATATACCTGTTCAAACCCCGCAAAACGGGCATACAGAAACTGAAAGGCGAACTTTTTTACGCAGATCCGCGTACGGGTGAACAAAAAACAGCCTCTACCTCACTCACATTCAAAGTAGAAGAATAATTATACTCTGGTCTTTACCCGGCTCCAGTCTTTCAGCTGCCAGTGGGTAACGGCCGTGCAGATCAGGTTCTTTTCGGCATCGAACAGTTCTACGCGGAAGACCTGTACCGTTTTCTCGGCATTTTCCAGTTCGGCTTTAATACGTTCCACCTCTTCAGCAGGAATGCCAAAGCTGCCGCTCACTGCCTTTTTGGCCTGGTAGGTATAGTCCATTTCGAGACGTTGCAGGATATAGCGGTACTTTTTAGGATCGAGATGCCGCGCCAGGGAGAGTCCGCATACGTATTCCGAAGCCGTGGCCAGCGCACAGGCATGTATTCCTTTTAAGTGGTTCATATTGCGGCGGCTGTACGGTATGGTTACCTTCAGCTGCCGGTCGTCGAGCACGCTTATTTTAAAACGATGCGGTTTGTTAAAGGGGATCATTCTCCACAATACCCTGTTTAACAGGTTACTGTAAAAAGAAGAGGTCTGGGCCTTATACAGGATGTTCTCTAAATTCATGGGTTATTCCGGTTTAAGTTCGCTGAAGGTTTTATCGTCGTATACGAAGATGATCTTTACTACTTTCTTTTCTGAGGACGCCGCTGCGGCATAGGCCCCCGCCGGTACGGAAGAAGGCTGATGTGCAGGGTTATATGCCTGTAAGGGAAGCTGTTCCGCTGCGGGTTGTGGTTTCGGCTCCTCTGCCTGACCATATTCTTCAGGGAACATTTCGGCCAGCTGGGACAGGATATCCAGCTGACGGCCGGGACTTTTCGAAGTTGCCGCCGTTTCGGCCAGGACTTCGGGACGCAGTTTACCCACGTACATTTCGCCGTTACCCGTAAACAGCCAGTTGGCATTTACATAGGGCATTTCCAGCAGGAGTTTTTCAATAAAGTCCGCACCGGGTTTATTCCGGCCGGCAAGTATGTGACTGAGGGCCGAGCGGAGCACCCCGATACGGTCTGCGAAGATCGAAGCGGTGAGTCCCTCGGAAACGATCAGCTCTTTTATGCGTTGTTTGATGCCTTCCACAGTCCATATATACGGAATTTACAAATGTCCTAAACCAGTGAATAGCAGATTAATTTAAAATGTAAATCCCAATTTACTTTTATGAATTCCGGGTTGTGGGTTCGATTACAGATAGGCTCTAATAAACTAAAATTTAGTTTATATAAATACACTTTACTATCTGATAAATAATTTATTATAAATACACAAACGGCGTGTTTACACTTGTCCGGATACCGCTATCCACCGGCTATACACAAATTTAAATACAAAGAAACCTTTGAAAAACGGGAGATTTGCTATTTTTATGCAATACAGATTGTGAATAAAATAACATTAACCCCCACTTCAGATAAACCTATAAACTAAATGATTATTAGAAAATTACGAAATAAAATAATCCTGTTTGCAAGTGTGCTTTCCGGGGCTGTTTACATATTTCAGGCTCCGCTTTTTGCACAAAACCGTTCGGTTTCACCTTTCCGCTCCGATTTTCGTGCCGACACATTTGACATCCGGAGGAACGACCTGCACCTGAACATTACCGACTTCACAGGCAAGACCATTTCAGGGTATGCCAGCCTGCGGATCGGGATCCGGCAGAACGGGGTCACTTCTCTCCCGCTCGACCTTATGCAGTCTTTACAGGTAGACAGTGTGGTACTGCAGAGTACACATCTTACGTTTCAGCACAGCAATAACCGTTTGCGCATACAGTTCCCGCAGGTTCAGAACAGCGGCGACTCGCTGCTGCTGCGTATTTACTACGGCGGACCTGCCCTGAGCGGCGGCGGTAATTTCGGCGGATTCTACTGGACAGGCGGTTATGCCTTTAACCTGGGGGTTACCCTCAACGATATTCCCCATTCCGCCGGACGTTTCTGGTTTCCCTGTATCGACGATTTTAATGTAAAATCGCATTACGGCTTTCATATCGAGGTAACACCGCCCCACAAAGCCATCTGCGGCGGCATACTGTACGATACGGATACACTGCCGGGCGGTAACCACGTGTATCACTGGGACCTGGCGCTGCCCATCCCGGCCTACCTGGCCTCGGTGAACGTAAATGCCTACCGGCAGGTGACACAGAGCTACCAATCGCTCTACGGTCCGCAGATCCCCATGCTGCTGCATGCCCTGGCGGCCGATACCACCAATATGAAGAACTCTTTTGTGAACCTGGGCGCCGCCATGCACAGTTTCGAGAACCGTTTCGGGCCCTACCTGTTCCCCCGCGTGGGCTTCAGCCTGGTGCCCTTCAGCAGCGGAGCCATGGAACACGCCTGCAATATTGCCTACCCGCGCATTGTGGCCAACGGCACCACCGCCTACCAGACCCTTATGGCACATGAACTTTCGCATCACTGGTGGGGCGATAACACCACCTGCGAAACCGCCGAAGAAATGTGGCTCAACGAAGGTTTTGCCTCCTTCTGCGAACTCCAGTTCCTGGAAGATGTGGTGTCTTACCAGAGCGCCTACGATACCTATATGGGCAACCTGGACATGGTGCTGGACAAGGCCCATCTCGACGACGGCGGCTACTGGCCCCTGAGCGGCGTGCCCCAGACCTATACCTACGGCACGCATACCTATGTAAAAGGTTCCAACGTGATCCGCAGCCTGCGCACCTATATGGGCGACAGTCTTTTTTACACGGGCATGAAGCAGATACAGGCAGACCATATACTGGACAATATCAATACCGAAGATTTTATCAGCGGCCTGGAGAACAGTTCGGGCCTGAACCTGCAGGATTTTAAGAACGACTGGCTGCTGCAGCCGGGTTTTGCCACCCTTACGCTGGACAGCTTTACCTGGCAGAACAACATCTGTACCGTATTTGTCCTGCAGAAGAACCGGGCCGTTACGCATCCCTACGCGCATATACCCCTGTACATTACCTGCATAGGCGCTAACCGTGAGCAGTTCAGCACCCGGGTAGACCATGCCGCCCTGAACGGGGCCCACAGCTTTGCCCTGCCGTTTCAGCCCGTAGTGGTAGCCTTGAACCGTGAGCACCCGCTGGCACTGGCTACGGTAGGCGTAGAAAAAGAGATCAAAAGCACGGGAAATAGTACCTTTACCTATACCAAGGCCATGTTGCGCGTAAGCAATGCCGGGGCCGACAGTACCTTTATCCGCATCGAGAACCACCGTGTACCGCCCGAGGCCTCGGTAGCCATTAACGACAGCCTGTGGATATCTCCGGGCCGCTACTGGACGATACAGGGCATCCGCGGCAATGGCTTCAATGCCTCGCTCTCCCTCAATATAGACGGGGCCACCAACGGGTATGACCAGGGCATTATTACCACGCAGGACAAACTGCGCATCGTGTACCGCCGCAACTCCGGCGAGCCCTGGACCGTATACGAAGATGATACCGTTTTCACGTTCAACGCCTCCACCAAAAAAGGCAGCATTGATGCCCGCAATGTAAAATTCGGGGATTATGCCGTAGCTTCGGTACGCAGCGACCTGGGTACGCCAGCCGCACCCTCCGGGGCCAAGCAAAAGATATTGCAGGTATGGCCCAACCCGGCACAGGAACTGCTGCGTTTTTCTGCCGAAGTACCCCTGCCCGCCCGCATACAGGTGTACGACGCCTCCGGCAAACAGGTGCTGCAACGGAACCTGCAGGAACACAGTCTCGATATTTCGGGCTTTCGTCCGGGCCTGTACAGCATTGTGTTAAAAGATCAGCAAAAAACGTATTTTCACGCTACCTTTGTAAAACAATAACGCCATAAAACACCATCACCATGAATTTAGTTGCCTTATCGGTACCGATATTCCTGTTCCTTATTGCCATAGAATTTGTCGCGGGCCTGCTGCGGCAGCGAAAGGTGTATGCGTTCAGCGATTTTATAACCAATATCAGCTGCGGTATCGGTCAGCAGGTGCTGGGGGCCTTTTTTGCCATACTCACCTTTGCGGCCTACCGTTTTATTTATGAGGAATGGCGCATCTTTACCATTCCGGATACCTGGTACTATGCCCTGCTGCTGTTCATCGGGGTCGATTTCTTTTACTACTGGTTTCACCGGCTCAGCCACGAGATCAATGCCATCTGGGCCACACACATTGTACACCACCAGAGCGAAGAATACAACCTGAGCGTAGCCCTGCGCCAGTCCTGGTTCCAGACCTGTTTCAGCTGGGTGTTTTATATTCCGCTTTCCTTACTGGGTTTTTCCCCCATGCTCATGGTGATCATTGTAGCGCTGAACACCCTGTACCAGTTCTGGATACACACCAAACTCATCCGCAACATGGGGCCTTTCGAGTGGATCTTCAACACGCCTTCGCACCACCGCGTGCATCACGGCAGCAATCCCAGGTACATCGATAAGAACCATGCCGGTACCCTCATTATCTGGGACCGCATGTTCGGCACCTTTCAGAAAGAAGAGGAAGAAGTGGTGTACGGCATTACCGTGCCGCTGCGCAGCTGGAATCCCTTCCATGCCAATTTTCATTACTGGCAGGAACTGGCCGCACACGCGTCCAAAGCGCGCGGAATGGACAAGGTTCGCATGTTCCTGAAATCTCCCGGCTGGTTCCCGGCCGAGCAGGGCGGTGTAAAACATGCCCCGGAAGTGAACGCCGCTTCTTTTAAAAAATTCGGCATCGAAGTGCTGCCGCGCATCCAGTGGTACGTATTCCTGCAATTCCTGTTCACCATCGGGGCGGTTACCTATTATATGTTCTTTGCCAACGACTGGATCCTGGGCGATAATTTCAGCAACCTGGCCCAGTGTGCCGGACTGGCCGTTTTTATCCTGCTTACGATCTTCAGCCTGGGCGCCCTGCTCGAAAACCGCAGCTATGGCTGGCCGGTGGAAATGCTGCGCCTGGTGGCCGGTATGGCCCTGATACTGCTGTTTAGCCACGAGGCCTGGTTTAGCGGCATGCTGCTGTTTTACCCGCTGATGCAGATTGCACTGCTGGCCTACGTATTCATTCCTTCTTTTTTACGCACACAGACACAAACGCCTAAAACGACCGCAAAAACGGCTGCTTCATGAAAAGTATGTTCTCGATCTCCCGCTTCCGCTTCCTCTTTTTTATCCTGCTTTTACTGGAGATCCTCTTCGAAGTTTCGGGAGAGGACCGTACGGGCGTATATTTTACCAAACCGCTGATCATGATCCTGCTCATCGCCTGGCTGCAGCAGCAGAGCGGCCTGTGGCAGGGCAGCCGGCGCTGGCTCACCCTGGGCTTTATCTTTAGCCTGCTGGGCGATGTATTGCTTATGTTCCGCCGGGACGACCTGTTCGTATTCGGCCTGGGTGCCTTCCTGGTAGCGCACGTATTTTACATCATTACCTTTTTCAGCGAAACCCGCGGTACCCTAAAATATCCCTTTTTTACCCTGCTGCTGCGTTTTATTCCCTTCCTGGTCTTTTACGCGGCTTTTATGTGGGTGGCCGTACCCAGTATCCAGGCCCTGGACCCGAACCTGAGCATTCCGGTTATGGTGTACGCTTTTGTGATCTGCCTGATGGGATGGGCCGCCAGCCTGCGCCAGAAGACTGTTACACCGGCTTCCTTTTCGCTGGTGCTGGGCGGAGCCGTGTTGTTCATACTTTCGGACACCTGTATCGCCGTTAATAAATTCCTGTATCCTTTCGATGCCGCAGCGGTGGTGATCATGGCCCTGTACGGGGCCGGTCAGTATGCCATTGCACACGGCTTTATCCTGCAACATCCCAAAGACCATGCCCTTTAAAAAGATACACGCTGCCGGCCTTTTTACCTGCGCGCTGCTGCTGTGCGGTGCCGCGGCCTGTCATTCGCCTGTGCAGCCTGCCGGAGCGCTTACCCCGCCGCCCGTTCCCCAAAACGATACCCTGTCCTGTACCCTGCTGTTTGCGGGCGACCTGATGAACCACGGTCCGCAGATCAAGGCCGCTTACGATTACGCTTCCGGACAATACCGCTACGACACCTGTTATTATTACCTGGCCCCGCTCATCCGCAGCGCCGATGTAGCCATTGCCAACCTGGAAGTTACCCTGGGCGGCGCACCTTATACCGGCTATCCCATGTTCAGCGCCCCAGACGCCTACGCCACGGCCGTAAAAAATGCAGGCTTCGACCTGCTGGAGACCGCCAATAACCACAGCTGCGACCGCAATAAAAAAGGCGTGGTACGCACGCTGGACGTACTGGATTCACTGGAAATAATACATACCGGCACCTTTCGCAACAAACTGGAACGCGATTCGCTGTACCCCCTGCTGTACGAAAAGAACGGCATCCGCTTTTGCATGCTGAACGCCACTTACGGTACCAACGGACTGCCCGTACCGGAACCCACCGTGGTGAACCTGCTCGATTCCGTGCAGCTGAAGCAGGATTTTGCCAAAGCCCGCCAGTCCGGGGCCGACCTGATTATTATGACCGTACACTGGGGCCTGGAATACCAGCGCAGCCCTTCGGCTGACCAGAAAAAATGGGCCGATTTTTTTATCCGGGAAGGGGCCGGACTCATCATAGGCGCACACCCGCACGTGGTGCAGACCTACGAATTACGCGAAGCCTACGGACGAAAAGTACCCGTTTTTTATTCCCTGGGAAATTTTATCTCGAACCAGCGCGAACGCTATAAAGACGGCGGTATTATGGCCCGCATCCGCGTAACCAAGGCGGCAGGCCTTACACAGGTAGCCCGGGTGGAATATACCCCGGTATGGGTACAGAAACAAATGAGTCCGAAAGTGGTGTACCGCCTGATACCGGCAGATTTTAAGGCCGACAGCCTATTTACACCGGGGGAAAAGCTGCTGTACAAAACCTTTATGGACGATACCCGCAAACACCTGCAGAACCTGCCGGCATTCTAAAAAATTAGCGGGCCCGCCACCTGCGGAAGGCACCCAGCACATACTTACGGCGCAGGAAAATACCCCAGGTCACAGCCGTGAAAAAGGTAAACAGGGCATACACCGCAGCCGGCATGGCCGCTTCAGCCGAGTGCAGCATGGCCGGCGCCGTGGCAATGTAAATGGCCAGGCCCGTGTTCTGCATACCTACCTCGATACTGATGGTGGTACTGTTGCGGATACCCAGGCGGAAAAAACGGGCAATATAGAACGCACCGGCAAGGCCTGCGATATTCAGCAGGAACACCCAGGGAAATATCTGTGCCAGCAGGCTTCCGTCTACCTGCACACCGTCCTTTTTATCGATGAAAATAGCGCCGATCATGGCTATGGCCAGCAGAACGGGCATAATAATGTTCATAGGTTTCTCGGCCTTATGCGCAAATACAGGCTGCCATTTTTTAATGATCATACCCAGTACACAGGGCAGCAATACAATAAGGAAGATGTGTGTAAAAGTTTCCTGCACCGAAAGCGTAATAGAGGCCGAACCTCCTACAAACAGGCGCAGGGCCAGGTTTACCCAGAACGAAATGCTGAACATGGTAAGAAAACTGTTGATGGCCGAGAAAGATACGCTCATGGCCACATTGCCGCGCAGCAGGTGCACAATGAGATTGCTCGTAGCTCCGCCCGGACAGGCCGCTACCAGCACCAGGCCCACTTTTAACACACTGCTTACCGGGGCTACCCAGGCAATGGCAATAGCCACCAGGGGCAGAAATACCATCTGGCCCAGCAGGCCCGTAAGCAGGCCTTTGGGAAAACGAAAAAGATACCTGAAATTGTCCAGCGTAAGCGTACTGCCCATGCCCAGCATGATAAAAGCCAGCACCGCAGGCAACAGGTATGTAGAAAACAGCATGTCCATCCGGTACAAAGGTAAACAGCCCGCGATAAAAAAGATGTTTGTTTGATTAATTGTTTAACTGCGTATATATTTGTAGAGATACTATCGACGAACTATGAACGATGCCGTAAAAGAATTCAACGCGTACAGGGAACGCATGAACGAACGCCTTTTATCACAGGACAACCTGGTGCTGAAGCGTTTATTCAACCTGGATACAAATACCTACCAGGACGGCGCCCTGGACAGCCGTACCAAGGAAATGCTGGGCCTGGTGGCCAGTATGGTGCTGCGCTGCGACGACTGTATCCGCTATCACCTGGGCAAATGCCATGAACAGGGCATCAGTACGGCCGAAATACTGGAAATATTCTCCGTGGCAAACATTGTCGGGGGCACCATTGTTATACCCCATACCCGCCGTGCCATGGAATACTGGGACGCACTGCAGGAATCCTGATCTATGCAGCGGCTTCAAACTACTACATACCAAAAAAACAAACGTATAGCCATATATATCTTATGGTTATTTATTATTTTTTCGTTCAATCTAAAAAAAATACTTGCACAGCCCACCACCAAAATAAACGGGGTTGTTTATGATGCAGTTACCAAAGTTCCGCAGCCTTTTGTGAACATACTGGTAAAAGGTAGTACCACAGGCACCATTACCGATACGGAAGGCAAATTCAGCCTGCTCACCCAGAAAAAAGCCGATACGCTCATTATCTCTTCCCTGGGCTTCCGTAAACAATATATCCGCCTGAAACCCGGCGAGATGAACAGCCTAGAGATCTACCTGGAGCCCGACAACCAGACCCTGAACTCCGTTACCATCAAATACGACGGAAACCCGGCCGAACGCCTGATCAAAAAAGTGATCAAACACAAACCGGAAAACAACCCCGAAGAACTGAACACCCTGCAGTACAACGTATACCAGAAAATAGAGGTAGACGTATATAATATTCCTAAAGGCCTGAAGAACAATGTGCTGCTGAAGCCCTTCGACTTTATGTGGACCTATATGGACAGCACGGGCAGCGACGGCAAAAAATACCTGCCCTCTTTTATTACGGAAAGCTACTCACGCATGTACCGTAAAAAAGTTCCGGCCATCAGCAAGGAATACATCCTGGCCTCCAGGATAGCGGGCAACGAAAACGAGAACGTTTCCCAGTTCACGGGCGATTTTTACCAGAACATTAATATTTACCGCGATTACCTGGTGATCGCCGGCAAGACCTTCGTGAGCCCCATTGCAGCCAATGGCATTTTCTTTTACAATTATTACCTGAGCGACAGTACCTTCCGCGACGGAAAGAAGCTGTACTACATGGAATTTTTCCCGCGGCGCAAGCAGGAATACACCTTTAACGGCAATATGTGGATACACGATACCACCTTTGCCGTAGAGAGCGTACAGCTGGAACTGTCGGAGAACGTGAACGTAAACTTTATCCAGAAGTTCTACGCCGCCCAGTATTTTAAGCAACAGGCCGACAACCGCTGGCTGCCCCTGCGCGACAGCGTGTACGTAGATTTTGCCCCGCTTACCCGCAAAGCCATTGCCATACTGGGCCGTAAAAAAGGGTTCTACGAGAATTACGTGATCGACGCGCCCATTCCCGACAGCGTGATCCGTAACCCCAATAACATTGTAGTGATCGAAGGCGCCGTAGAGAAAAAAGAAGCCTACTGGGACACCGTGCGCCTGGAAGTGCTGAACCAGCGCGAAGAAGGTATCTACGAAATGGTAGACAGCGTAAAGAATACCCCCCGCTATAAGACCTACCGCGTGCTGGGCGGACTCTTTACCACCGGTTACCTGCAGGTGAAGCGTTTCGAGATCGGGCAGTTCTACAAGTTCTACTCCTGGAACCCGGTAGAGGGCAACCGCATCAAGTTTGGCGGCCGCACTTCCCTGTCGATGAGCAAGCGCTGGTTTGCCGACGCGTATATCGCCTACGGTTTCCTGGACCGGCAGATCAAATACAAGACCTCGTTCTACTGGCATTTCGACCGTTCGCGGAATCCCTGGAGGCTCTTCGGCATATCCTACCGCAACGATATGGAACAGTTTGCCTACGATACCGAAGGCGGCTGGGACCACGACAACATCATACAGACCATTTTCCGGCGCCAGGCCATGAAGAACCTGCTGTACTCCAAAGAGTTCAAGGTTTTCTATGAGCACGAATGGTTCAGCGGACTGCTTACCCGGGTGGGATTCAGCCACAAAGACCTGAGCGGCACCAATTATTTCCGTTTCCAGAGCGGGGCCGATTCCACACGTTATTTTAACACACTTACGACCAGCGAATTTACTTTTTACGGACGTTTTGCCTTCCGCGAAAAGTACATTGTGCGCCGTATCGACCGCACACCTACCGGTACGCGCTTCCCGGTGCTCGAGGTCAATTTCAGTGCGGGCATCAAAGATCTCTGGGATGGCGATTTTACCTACCAGCGCCTGGTGGTGAACGTGTACGACCGCATACGCATGGGGCCCGTGGGCTTCCTGGACTACTGGGCCGAAGGCGGCAAGGTATGGGGCGCCGTGCCCTGGCCTTACCTGTTTAACCACAACGGTAACCCCACGTATATTTTCTCCCGCTCGTCCTTCAACAATATGCTTTCCCCCGAATTTGTGAGCGACGAATACGCTACCCTGTACGTAGAGTGGCACCTGGACGGACTGCTGTTCAACCGCATTCCCGGTTTCCGCAAGCTGAAATGGCGCGAAGTGATCCATGCCCGCGGCCTCTGGGGCAGCCTGAAGAATTACGACAAACACGCCTCCTACATCCGTTTCCCGTCCTATTCCGAAACGGCGCACATACGACCATCGCTGCTGGAACCTTACTACGAGGTCGGGTTCGGTATCGAGAACATCTTCCGCATTTTCCGGGTGGATTTTATCTGGCGCCTTACCAATTTGCAGAACGACTACAACGGCGACGGTATCGTGGATAAAAAGATCAAACCTTTTCAATTTAAACTCGGTTTTGGCTTCCGTCTGTAGAAAATACGCCCTCTTTCTCCCGCTCTTCCTGCTGGTTCACAGTCTGCATGCCCAGCAGCGGGATTCGCTCTATTTTAAGATCCGGGATTCCTTTGGAATGAATATCCTGCTGAGCAGCCTGCGTAAAGAAGGTAAAAAGCTGCAGGCCGATCATTCCGTGTTTTACTCCCTGGTGGTACTGTACGGCATGGAATCGTACAGCAATGAACTAACTGCCCGCGAAAAGCACAGCCTGGCCGCCCTGAAACACGCTTTCCGGCAGCAACTAAAAAAATACCGCAACCCGCAGCGCCCGCGTACCATTAATTTCTGGCCCACGGAACCCCGGCAGCAATTCCCGGGCAATAATCGCTGGAGCCGCAATACCAGGCGCCATATCCCCGACGATGCAGACGACAATGTGTATATGCGCATGTTGTACAGCGGCAGTGCCGATCCCTGGTTCGATTCCCTGCTGGTGTCCAACGTGAACGGACAAAAACTCCGGGCCCGCAATCTGCCGGCCCGCCTGCGCGACGAAGCCGTGTATTCCACCTGGCTGGGCGATAAAATGCCGGTAGAGATCGATATCTGCGTACTTTCGAACATACTGCTGTACCGCAACCACATCGGGCAGCCATATAACCATTACGATTCCCTTTCGGCGGCCTATATCCGGAAGAATTACCGTTATGCCCGGCACCCACGGATGGCCCGTGAGCTATCGCCCCAATATATCGGCTACCCTACCATACTGTATCATGTGGCGCGTTTCCTGGCCTCGGAGCCCGGTTTTGACCCTAAGGGAAAAGATGCGGCCTACCTGGTCAGTGAACTGAACAACCAGCTGAGCCAGACCGAGGATAAACTGACAAGGATCATACTCGCATCCAGCCTTTTACGCATCGGATGGGGAGATCCGGGAATCCCCTATACCCTTGCCGAGCTGGAATCTTCCCGCTATTCGTTCTTTTACGCCAATGCGGGTTCGGTATTCCCGCGGCCGCTCAACCTGATCATTTCGGGCATAGAACGCTACCGTATGCCTTATTTCTGCTTCGGGCACAATTATTTCCTGGCCTGGGAGTACGAGGTACTGAAACAAAAAAAGGCCTCCGAATAAACGAAGGCCTTCAATTCTATTACGATCAAACAACCAAAACCAAAAACGAACCAAAATTGATCGTAATAACAGTGCGGAGTCCATCAGAAATACACAATAACTTAATAATGAGCCTCCTGTGAATAAAGGAGCCCGTAGGCCCGCAATAATTCAGGGGGCAAAGGTACTGAATATATTCCGTGTTCCCCTTAAGCGTTCATAAAAAAACCTCCCGTCCCTAAGGAAAGGAGGCTTTTAATCTGTTTATCAAATTCTTAGAAAGGATATCCGTTGGCATCGATCGCTTTCTGGGCAATGATACGGCGGGCATCTTTCACGTTGAACGGTTCTGTTTTGCTGAAGCGTTTTACGCCCATCAGCATCATACGCTGCTCATCGCCTTCGGCAAAGGAGTTGATGGCATTTTTGCCTTTGATACCGATACGGTCGGCCGTATCGTTCAGCAGTACGCGTACCATTTCGATCAGCTCTTTGCAGGCTTCTTCGCCGCGCTGGCTAACCAGTTTTTCCACGCGCAGCAGGGTACTTTCGGCTACATAGGTATCGATGGCCATATCGGCAATGTCCATCAGGATCTCCTGTTCCTTGGCCAGGCTCTGCATCAGTTTCTGCACGGCGCCGCCGGCAACCAGCAGGATGGCTTTCTTGAACTTGCGGATGTATTCTTTTTCCTGGCTGAACAGGGTACCGTCGTTCTCGAAGGGCTCGGGGATGCTCATCATTTCGTTCACCACGCTCATGGCAGGGCCCATCAGGTCCAGTTCGCCCTTTAGGGCACGTTTCAGGATCATGTCCACCGTAAGCATACGGTTGATCTCGTTGGTACCTTCAAAAATGCGGTTGATACGGGCATCACGGTACGCGCGGTCCATCGGGGCCTCGGCGCTGTAACCCATACCGCCGTAGATCTGCACGCCTTCGTCCACCACATAGTCCAGGGTTTCGGAACCGTTCACCTTCAGCATGGCACATTCAATGGCGAATTGCTCCACGCCTTTCAGTTCGGCCTTATGCGGGTCCATACCGTCGGCAATGTACTGGTTTATGGAATCCTGGATGTTGCGGGCGGCACGGTAGGTAGCCGATTCCGTGGCAAAGGTGCGGATAAGCTGTTCGCTGATCTTGTAGCGGATAGCTCCGTATTTGCTGATGGGGCGACCGAACTGCTGACGCTCGTTGGCGTAGTTAACGGCGTGACTGATGCACTGTTTGGAACCGCCTACGGCAGCGCCGGCCAGTTTGATACGGCCTATGTTCAGGATATTTACAGCGATCTTAAAGCCGTTCTGGCGCTCGCTGAGCAGGTTTTCTACCGGTACCGGGCAGTCTTCAAAGAATACCTGGCGGGTAGAGGAACCTTTGATACCCATTTTTTTCTCTTCTTCGTTCAGTTTGATGCCGCCGAAACCTTTTTCCACGATAAAGGCAGAAAGGTTCTCATCGTCGTCGATCTTGGCGAATACGATAAATATGTCGGCAAAGCCGGAGTTGGTGATCCACATTTTCTGGCCGTTGATGAGGTAGTTCTTGCCATCGGCAGAAAGTACGGCTTTGGTCTTACCGCTGTTGGCGTCGGAACCGCTGCCCGGCTCGGTGAGGCAGTAAGCGGCTTTCCACTCGCCTGTGGCCAGTTTGGGCAGGTATTTATCTTTCTGGGCGTCGTTGCCGTACAGGGCAATAGGTAAGGTACCGATACCCGTGTGGGCCGAAAGGCCTACGGCAAAGCTGTGTCCGCTTCCGGTATATTCGGTAACCAGCAGGGAGGTAACGAAATCTTTTCCGAAACCGCCATATTGTTCACCCAGCGACACGCCCAGCAGGCCCAGTTCGCCGGCTTTATCGAGCAGCGAAGGCAGTAACTGCGGGTCTTTCATGCTGTCGATCTCGTCCAGGCGCGGCCATACCTCGTTTTGTATAAAGTCACGGCAGGTTTGCGCAATCATGCGCTGCTCCTCGTCAAATTCTTCGGGAATAAAGATATCTGCATAGGGAGTTTCGCGGATAATCCATTCTCCGCCTTTCATTGCTTTTTTAGGTTCTGTTGCGATTTCCATATTGATTCATTTTCGAAATGGTAGTGCAAGTTATAAAAAAATAGTATGCACGCATACGATTAAAGAAAAAATTTATTTGTTAATTTTAGAGAAGTTGTCCGACACGGCCCGACGTAAACTAAATATCCCGGCGCCAGGTTCAGAAGGCCGGGCCTTTCTCCAAACAGTGTCCTATATTCGTCCCCGACAACGAATATACAACATCTATGCGCACATTTCTATTATCCTTCAGCATCTTTTGCTGCAGCAGCCTGTTACAGGCCCAGACCTTTGCCCCCGATGGCAGTGTATGGCAATACTGCAAAACCTCGCTGAGCACAGACTTTACCCGGATGGAAGCCCGCCTGGCGGCAGACACCGTTGCAGACGGCAAAACCATGAAGCAGGTCCGTATCGGTTACCCCACGGGCTCCGGAGCTTTCCAGGAAACAGAAACCCAGCTGTACTATGTAAACGGCGACACCACCTACGTTTACGATAACAACGGTTATCACCTGCTGCATAACTTCGGCATGGCAATAGGTGATACGATACGTTTCGACCATTCAAATGCAGATTTCGCCTGTTCCTGTGATACCCATACCGTATTTATCACCATGCAGGTGGTAGATACCGGTACTACCCTTGTGCTCGGACAACCCCTGCGATACTACGATATGGAAAGTATCGCCGTGGCAGATGACTTTGGCGGACCGCCCGATCCCACCTTTGCCAGCTTTCGGGTGATAGAGAAAGTAGGGCTCGTCGGTTTCATGGGTATATTGCGGCCCCAGTTTGTAAGCATCAGTAATGATGTAAATATGCATTATCTTACCCAATATGATGCCAGTCCTTATAGTTTCAGCGATTTCAGTCACATCAGCTGCAGCTACCTGGGTAATGCAGATGAGAGCACCCTGCAGGCCCGCGTCTACCCCAACCCCGTTACAGACCAGGTAAACATTCAACTCGCCGACACCGCGCCCGAAATGGAAATACGGCTGCGTGATGCAGCCGGACGCACCGTATATTCCGGACGTTATATCAACAGTCAGCAGATACAGCTGCCCCTGGACCAGGCCCCGGGTATCTATTTTATAACCCTGCGCACGGCACAACAAAACTATACAACCACACTGGTAAAGGAATAACCGGAATCATTCATGATAAAACCCCGGAGCTATCTGTTCCGGGGTTTTCTTTATTCCCGGTCATTTTTAGTATACACATCAAACAAAAAAGCCCTGCTTCGCAGCGGGGCCTTTCTGTTTTGGAATGAAGATCGTTTTATCTTAATAGAAGATCGTTACCGTAGTATTGTATTCGGTGTCTTTTTCGTCGCACTCCGAACGCATCCGGAATACCACGTAATACACGCCGCCCGGCACAATGTGGCCGCCGTGCTCACCGTTCCACTGGAAATTCTGGTCCGAGCTGGAATACACCATCTGGCCCCAGCGGTTGTACACCATGGCCGTGAAATTGCTTATGTTATCAAAATTGCCCTGTACCTGGTAAAAGTCGTTCATGCCATCGCCATTGGGCGAAAAGGTATTGGGCGGATTGAACTGCGTATTGGACGTAGTGGTAAATTCCACCGAAACCGAATCGGCGATGGTGGTATTACACACCTGGATCTCTACCCAGTACTGCCCTGTTTCGCTTACGGTAATGGTCTGTGAACTTTCGTTGGTAGACCAGAAATAGTCAGCACCCGGATTTTTGGCATCCAGCAGGAGCTCTGTAATTCCGCAGGTGAGTACGGTATCTTTCATATCGGAGACCGGTGCCGGGAATGGGCTTACCACAAGGGTATCGCTGCCGCTGCCGCAGGAATTGGTAACGGTTACAAAATAAATGCCGGGAATGGTATCGCTGTAGCTGGCACTGGTGCTGTTGTCCTGCCACAGGTAAGTAGCCCCCGGCGAAGTGGCATTGAGCGTAAACGGGGAACCGGGACAGATCAGGGTATCGTTGCCCAGGTCCACTACCGGTACCGTAATGGATATTACGTGCAGGGTATCAAAGGCCGTGCCGCAGTCATTGCTTACTTCTACATAATAGGTACCCGGCTGCGTTACCGGCAGCACGGCATTGGTGCTGTTGTCCTGCCACTGGTACGTTGCGTCCGGGAAGCCGGCACTCAGCAGCATGGCAAAAGGCGTGCCTACGCACACGGTAGTGTCATTGCCCAGGTTTACCTGTGGTACCAGCTGCTGGCGTATGTGCAGGGTATCCCTGCCGCTGCCGCATACATTGCTTACGGCTACGTAGTAGGTGCCCGAATCGCTTACGGTAAAGGTCTGGTTACTGCTGTTGTCCTGCCACAGGTAGGTATAGCCCGGGTTCTGGGCATCGAGTACGAATGGCGTCACGGGACCGCAGATCAGGGAATCGGCGCCCAGGTTCACCTGCGGAATGTTCTGCAACACAAAATGAATGGTATCGGTATTGCTGCCGCAGACATTGGTTACTGCTACATAATAAGTGCCTGGCGTGGTGGCCGTAAAGGTCTGGCTGGTGGAATTATCCTGCCACAGGTAGGTAGCGCCCGCGTTCTGTGCATTCAGCACCACATTTATATTGGGCGTACAGACAATGGTATCGTTGCCGAGGTTGATTACCGGACTGTTCAGGGAAGAAATGGTAATGGTATCCGAAGATGTTCCGCAAGCCGCCACCGAGGTTACGATATACACGCCGGGCGTGTTCACCGTAATGGATTGTGTGGTCTGCGGCGGGACCGTATTCCAGGTATTGCCGGTACTGTCGCTGCTGCTAAGCGTTATGGCCTGACCGTTACAGATGGTGGTGTCCGTAGCCGAGATCGTTACCGGGGGACCCGGCGCCTGCACCGTAACATTAATGGTGGCCGGGTTCAGGGTAATGCCGCAGAAACTGCCGTTGGGCGTTACGGTAACGGCATAGGTACCAGGTGTGGTGCTGGCCCAGTCGATCTGTGCCTGGTTACCGGTGGGTGCACCACCTATATAAGAAGCTCCGGCAGGCAGGGCACTCCAGGTATACGTTACACCGGCCATGGCGTTCACCGAGTAGGTTCCTGTATCGGGGGCACACACGGTACCGGGACCGGTTATAGGCGCTATGGTCAGGGTATTGTTCAGCGGAATGATCTCCAGGTCATCGATACAGAGCATGTGGTCGTTACAGGCATCATTGGTTTCGTACCAGCGCAGCATGATCTCGCTGCCGGCCGGTATGTTTACGGGCAGACAGGCGGTAATATCGGCAAAGTTCCCCGCCTGGTTACCATTTATGGCCGCTCCGCCGCCCCCACAACCGCCCTGACTTACCAGGTTGCTCATGTTCAGGGCCGGGAAATTGGTATAGGCCCCCGCCGTTACATTGGTAATAGGTGTAGCGGAAACACTGTATGAAAAAGCCACGGTATTGGTTACGTTGGTCTGTGCACTGTTCCACTGCTCGCCACGGTATTTGATACGCAGCGCGCTGATGGCCTGCCCCGTATTATTTACCACGCGCACCCCCCAGATAATAAGTGAGGTGGAGTTACTGGCGCGGCCGCCCAGAGCGGTTTCGCCGCCGGTGCCGGACACGTGCAGCGCTCCGGTGTTGTTGCAACCCGTAGAATAGGCATAACTTCCCATATTGGAGTAGCAGTTGGGAATGGTTACGTTGTTCACCCAGGCATTGCCTGCGCCGGAACAGTTAGAGCTGCCGCCGAGATTAAAGTTCATGGTGGCCGGGGTACCGATGGCCGTAAGAGAAAGCTGTGCCCGCAGGGTCTGAGTAGACAAAAGGGCGAAAAATGGTGCAAAGAGGATCGTAAATAAGGTGAAAAACTTTTTCAATATCATGGATTCCAGTGAGTTAATTTTATCGTATTCACTCAGTGAAAGTAGCCTGCCAATATGAGCCCAATATTAAGCCCGCAATAAATTAAAAAGAAGTTTTAAAAAAAGTTAATTACAAAAGCAACTCTTTAATTTTCAAAGATATAAAAATAAACTTTCGATCCAACAATACCCCATTTTTCCCCGGACAGAACGCTTAGTGGTCCTGCTGTGCGGCCAGCTGTTTTATATCGCTGATCTCGATCACGTTTTTTACATAGCCTTTGCGGCTTACCCCGATCATGGCGCGCCCGATCTCCCGTACGTTGCATACATAACGGGGCATAAGCCATTTCATAAGCCCGATAAGCCAGCTCAGCCATTTGTACAGGCCGGGCAGGTTTTTCTGCTTTGTATCGGCCTCTATAACGCCGGGCCGGAATGCATAGGCTGCGCGGAAAGGCAGTTTGCGCAGGTCGTTCTCGGTTTTGCCCTTTACCCGCGCCCACATGCTGCGCCCCTGTTCCGAACTGTCGGTACCGGCCCCGGATACATAACAGAAGCTCATGTCCGGGTTGCGGGCAGACAGGACCGTGGCCACATGCAGGGTAAGCGTATAGGTAAGGCGGTAGTATTCGGGTTCCTTCATACCCACAGAAGATACGCCCAGGCAGAAAAAACAGGCATGATACCCGCCCAGGCGGTCGGCCAGCGGCGTTATATCAAAGAAATCGGCATGCAGTATTTCCTGCAGTTTGGGATGCGTAATACCGCAACTGCGGCGCCCGATCACCAGTACAGCCTCTACAGCGGGGTTCTGCAGGCATTCGAGCAGTACGCCCTCGCCTACCATCCCGCTGGCTCCGGTAACCAGTACACGGATCTTGTCCTTACTTTCCATATCCGTCAGTTATTAATGTGTCCTTTAAAACGATCGTCTTTATTCCGCAGGTCCAGGCCGCCTTCGTATACCGATTTCAGGTTCAGCAGGAAAAAAGACCAGCCACTGGCGCAGCCCAGGCGTATTTCGCGTTTAGAGGCATCGTCGGTGGGAATATTATGCTGGCGGAGTTCTACCACCACAGCCTCGTGTTCTTCGCGCAGGGTCACATCTACCAGGCATTCGCCGGCAAAGGTGAACTGAATATGATCAATTCCGTTGGCTTCTGTAATGCGGCCGCGCTCGGTAACATCGTAGCCGTACCAGCTCCAGGCATACTCCGCGCCGGACTGTACATTATTGTAAGGCAGTGTTTCTTCCCCGTCCTGTGTAAAAACAGCCCTGCTCAGGAACCATCGTTCTATTTCGTCCGGCCGGGTCCAGGCATTGTAAAGTTGCGACTTCAGCGCTTTTACCGCGATGCGGCGGGTAAATTCCGTCCAGTTAAAGTCCTTCATATCCTTGCATTTTATGATTACGGTTCCGGTTCGGCAGAAAGCTGTGCCCTGTCCAGGCGGCCCACGGTGACCGGTCCTACCTTGAACAGTATCTCCGCCGGTATGCTGACGGGGTTCTCCCTGGTTTCCAGGATGCGTTTTACATACAGTTTCACTTTGTCCTCCGCGATCATTTTCATGCAGAGATTGTTTCCTCCGCAGGGAGGCTGCACAAATTCATGCACACAGGGACTGCAATAGAGGTTTTCGTATATAGGGTAACAGTTTTCGTTAACACCGTACTGAGAGGGCGAACAGGGGCCGAATAAGGCAATGACCGGGGTACGGGTGGCAAAGGAAATATGCATGGGCCCGGAATCGTTGGTAATGAACAGCGAGGCGTGTTTTATTGCGGCGATCAGTTCCGGGATGCGGGTGCTTCCGGCCAGGGAGAACACCTGTTCCGGCGGAGCATCCAGCGGTTTCAGCAGGTCCTGCACATAGGCCTTTTCCGCACCGGAACCGACCAGCATAATGCGATGATCCGGGTATGTTGCCATCAGCCAGCGGATCAGCTCCCTGTATTTTTCGGCGGGCCAGCGGCGCTCAATACGCAGGTCGGAGGCATTCGGGTTCACCACTATATAGCGGGTGGAAGGCAGGTCGATCTGTTCTCCCCTGTATTCCATCGTGCGGATGCCCGTATCCAGCAGGGTCAGTTCCTGTTTAATTACGACACAGTTCAGCATACGTGCGAACTGCAGGTAGGTATCCGAAATGGCACTGCGTGTATTGTAATACATCATGTGGGTATAATTACCCAGGCGGTAATGCTTCGAATTGAGGTAAAAGCCCATACGGTTGCGGGCCAGGCTCAGTACAGACACCAGGGTGCTGAAGTTGGAATACACTTCCAGGTCCAGGTACACGTCGATACGCAGCCCGATGAGCCTGCGCAGGAAAGGCAGGATACCGGCCAGCAGCGTTGAAAAGGAACGGTCGTCCAGGGACACCACTTCATCGATACCGGGAATGTGTTTCAGTATCTGTACGTTTTCGGCAGAGGTAACAAAAACAATACGTGCTTCGGGATACTGCGCACGCAGCGTATTCACAAGCGGTGTAGCCTGTATGATGCTGCCCATGCCCTTGTACTTACACACGGCAATGGTGCGGAACGGGCGGCTGAGACTGTGGTCCAGGCGCAGTACCTTACCCAGCGGGATCACCAGCAGGTTCAGCAGGCGCGCCGCCAGGCCGACCACATGTGTATCCAGGAATATCTTGGAGCTTGTTCTCATGCCTTGGGCTCTCTTTTTAACAAATGTACGCTCTTAGGCTGAATGATGGCGCCGTTGGAATCGCGGAAATGCATATTTGTAACGGAATTGTATATCCAGTTGTACTGGGCGCTCACCGGCAGCAGACAGTTCTGCACTCCGGAACCTCTGTGCAGTATGAACTGAAAACCACCAAGACTGTCGTTCCCGGAAAAATAATGCATGAACACGGTCTGTTCGTAAGGCACATCTTCAAAATCGACCTGCAGGTAAGCGGAAAGCTTTTGCTGCGGGCTGAGCAGGTCATACACCGCTCCGCTGCTGAATTTCCATTCCGTTACCGGACGGAGCTGCTGTAACAACGCCGAACGGCCGAGTATGTATGGATAATGCCGTACATCGTAAAGCTGAGGCTGCCGTATAATACCGGTATCTGCCCGCATACTGTCCGGGGAAGGCAATACGAGGTCTTTCTTCTTCCATACGTAATAGCGGTTCAGCACGGCGTAGGGCTCATAGTTTTCATAAATATACGAAGTAACGGGCAGGTAACGGATGGTATTGGGCACACCGTCTGTAATATCGAACCAGCTTTGTGGCACGGAAGAGAAGATCGCCAGGGCAGTGTTCATCGACTTCAGTTTTTTTACGTTCTGTTCCAGCAGCCAGTCCGTAACGGTGTTCTGCAGGTACTGGTTAAAGTACGAGGGCACACGTCGCTCCGTATAGAAATACAGCATGGGCGAGTTGGAAAGATCGGCAAACGTGGCATCCCCCGGCAGATGCGTATCCATAAATTTTTTGAGCTGTGCATAACGCTGTACAGCAAACTCTTCAGAACCACGCACCCGGTTTATTTTGTAGGGCTGCGGACGGATAAGCCTGCCCGTTTCCGCCGTTTGGGCCAGGGTATCGCTCAGACTGCGGAAACCGAAACCGCCCCCTACCGAAAAGCAGAATACAGCCACTGTAACGCTGAACACAAAGATCAGTCCGGCCTCTTTTTTAGCGCGGTACAGCCGGTACACAAAAAGCGCCGTAATTACATACAGGCAGGATGAAATATGAAATTCGTTCTCCTCGATAAAGGAATGCCGTACCAGACCACGCTGGGCATTGGCAAAATAATACACCAGGAAGAACAGTATAGCGCTCAGCAGGAAAATGCTGTCTTTTTTATCGTCTGCATAAAAACTGCGGTACAGTGTCCAGAGCAGCAATACCGCCATCAGCAGGGGAAATACCACGTAATGCAGGTAGAAGAGGCGGTCCGGGTGATGCGTAAGATGCGTGAGCGCATGTGCCTGGGCCGTACCAAAATAGGCTTTTGCACTGAGTAAATTCGTATACACATCACTATTTCGTATATACAACAACACAAATACGATCACACTGATCAGCAGGAACGCGGCTGCTGTTTTTACAACGCTTATAAGCGCCTGCATACGCTGCGGAGCACGTAGTACCTGTACCGAAAGCAGTACGCCCGACGCCGCCAGGGCCGATACGGCCACATCGATACGCCAGAGCATCAGGAACAGTAAACTCAATGCCGTAAGCATGAGGCGACGCATGTCCGGCTGCTTTCCCATGTTCAGGAGCAACATCAGCGGAATAGCAGCAAAGATGTTATGCCCCAGCACAATATAGGGCAGGTACGGGAATAGCAGCACCAGGGCAAAAGCCAGTACGGCGCTGCGCAATATACGGCGCAGAAAATAGTACGGGATCAGCAGCAGTATAGCTGCATACAGGAAGTCGTACACAAAGAAGGAAAGGTCGTTGCTGTACCCGTTGAGCAGCACGTACAGGGGTTTAAAGCCGATGTCTGAAAGTACATGCGAAGAAAGAGCGTCTACGATAGGCAGTTCGCCATGCCGGAAGAGCCGCATGACCCCGTTGGCGGGATTGGCCAGCTCGAACATATCGGGGCTCTGTTCCACAAAGGGATTGTACAGTGCATACAGGGCCAGCCCGGAAAGTACGGCCGGCAGGGCCCTCTTTTTAAAATATGCCGCCGGACGTATATTACGGCGGTAGAAAAACAGCAGCAGGACACTGATCAGCAAAAGCAGTCCCGAGCCACTGAAAAAGAGTACATCCGGTACAGGAAAAGGCTGGTTACGCTGGTTGCCGATCATGTACAGTTCATCGGCCAGTACGGAGAGCTGACCGAAAAAGAAAAAAGGCAGCAGTGCGGCGGAAGCACGGAACTGTTGTCGGGTACCGGTGCTGAAATAACCCAGCAGTACAGAAACGACAAAAGCAATGAGATAGGCGGCAAAAAATGGCAGTTTGCCCCCGGAAGCCTGCGCACAGCGTAGTACAAAAACTGCCAGCGACAGGGCCAGCAGGCTGATGAACAAAAAAAAGAACGGACTTTTAACGCCCCGCGGAATTGTCTTAACATAACGGAACAGCTGCCAGAGCAATAAGCTGATACCGAAGGCGGCAGGCATCTCCAGACCGGCCTCTCCTCCTGTTTGTCCGAGCATAAGTAACAGGTTGAGTATTCCCCAGCAGGAAATATACATCCAGGGGCGTAGCATGGTATTTGTGATGCCGTACCGACGATAAAGCAGGTAAAACAGGGCACTAAGAAGCGCAAAAGACAGGGAGAAAATAAGAACGGCGCCATAGTACAGGGAAATACGGGCGTTTACGTCTACATTATCAAAGGTGGCGATACCGGTGATCACCGTATCTGTGTGGCGTAGCTGCAGCGTATGGTTATTGAACCAGACCAGTAAGGGCAGCAGGGCCAGGAAGAGCACCACAGGCAGGCTGTTGTTCTTCAGGGTGAAGAAACGGGCGAGCCATTCCTGCAGGTGTTTGGCGTGTAAAACATTCATAGGTCAGCACGAAAATAAGGAATTCCGCAGGTAATATCGCTTAAATGCGGGCGCTTGCTACACTTTTATTGGCGGCGGGGCGTATATAAAAACAAAAAAACCTCACTCCTGATTAGGAATGAGGTTTAAAATCGGCGGCGACATACTCTCCCGGACTTTAGATCCAGTACCATCTGCGCTAAGGGGCTTAACTTCTCTGTTCGG
>JBQVOK010000011.1:106819-107072 GCA_052437175.1 Flavobacteriales bacterium | reverse complement strand
ATATTATACTCCGTCGTAACGGATGTTTGATATGCTTGAAACATACCACAACCAAGACAGGTTCCTATTATCTGTCCTCCTTCTAATTCTCTAAATTGAATTACTTTATTTTGAGCAAAAGCATATGGTGCATGCGACGGATACTTTGCTGCCAAAGGATCTGTTGATAAAAACCTACCTGTTCTTACATCATAAAGTCTCAACTCATAGGTATATAAACTACCATCTACTTCATACACCTCATTATCTTTTT
>JBQVOK010000011.1:0-106809 GCA_052437175.1 Flavobacteriales bacterium | reverse complement strand
GCATTGCTATCGCACACCACCGCAGAGCTGATATCCATCTCTTCCACGATCACATAATCGATCAGTACGTCACAAGGTGCATCTACGTAAAACGATACACCGCTGTACATACTGTCGTTACTGCTAAAGTAAAATACATGGTCTCCCGAACTCGTGAAGGTCTGTGTAGTCAGCCCCTGCACGTTACCCGCGATCCGGGCAGAATCACAACCGTTCATATCTACCCCGAAACGTACCCGGTACTGCTTACCGATGGCCGTTGGCGTGATCAGTTTGAACAGCGTATTATCGGGCTGGTCCAGGTGCATATAACCACTGCTCACCGTCGGGTTAAAGAAGCCGTCCAGGTAATACCAGTCTGCCACCGGCGCACTGAAGTAGTCTGCAAAGACCAGGGTGAACAGCGTGTCTGTATCGTAAATGCAACCCGGTGCGCTGTACTTCCGCTCCTCCATAAGCATACCAAACGGATAATAATCGTAACGGTTCTTCACTTCGGCTGTATAATACTCCGGGAAAGGTACATTGTCCTCCAGGCCGCAGTGCAGTTCCTTGCGGTCGGTAAGTACCACATGCACATTGCCCAGGTGGTCGCTTAGTTCATATCTTTTATCGCCACGGTACACCGATTGTATCGTTTCTGTTACGGGAGTGAAAGTAAGCTTTTTATTCCGCTCCCACAAACCCAAACGACTGCTGCCATACAGCATGTTCTGCTTCAGCACGATCGTATCCGAGCCTTCGCGCATGGCATATACCGCCAACACATTGCCCTGTGCATCCAGCACATAGTTCTCCCAGCTAAACAGATCGGCCTGGGGTTGAAGTAATTTGAAAATACGTTGTCCTGCCGGGTTATAGTCAAAATACAGGTCCGGGCGGCTACCGCCGCTGCGGATCACGTTCGCCACTTTGCCATATACATTCCAGCCGATGTTCCCGATCTCTTCCTTCACGTCCCGGGTCAGGTTCCCGATAGCATCATAACCATAATTACCCGGATCATTACTGTCGATATCGTAATTCACTACCCCATCTGCGATCGCATCGCTCACATGGTCCAGGCGGTTGGTACCGGCCGTGTACCCGTAACTCAACCGGTCGAACTGTACGCCCGCCTTATCGTAGCGGTGCAGCTCCTGTATATTCCCGTTGGCGTCATAAGTATACAGGGTGCGGAACATATCCGTCAGCGGCGCCGAAGGATTCCAGTCTGTTATGGAGGCCGCCACCGCATTCTGTATATAGCTGCGGCTGCTGCCGATGCGGTTCAGCTGGTCGTACCCGAATACCTGCAGCAGGGGCTCACTGGTACTGCCGGTACGCAGCGTATTGTTCATGGCCCGTATATTGCCGTTAAACAGGTCATACCCGCCGTAATATGCACCGGGTACCTGTAGCAGAAAGTCGTCTCCACTGCTTATGCTCTGGTAATCCCCCTGGAAATAATGTAGGGAGAGCCCGTATTCATCGCGGGCCACGTACTGGTAAATACCCCCGGTCTTTCCGTCCTGCGAGGGATCTTTCTCCGGGTCCAGCTGATCACTGTTCATGCTTTTGAGCCAGCCCTGTACCGTATACGTGTAATCCAGGCCCTGGCTTTTGTGCGGACCATACTCCACCCTTGCCAGCGGACCATGATTGTAGTAGAAATAGGCCGCATCCGTATCGAACCAGTAACCGTCCGCACTGGTACGGGCTTCGCTCAGGCGGTTCTGTTCGTCGTAGGTATAGCGGTGTATAAAACGGTCCTGCCGTGTGGCATTCAGCGCCACTTCCAGCACCTTTCCGCTCACCAGGTCGTACTTGTAGCTTACCTTATGGTAGCGGTAATTGTAATTGAAATCCGATGGATCGGTATCCGGTATATAATTGCTCTGCTGCAGCAGCTCTTTTACATTGCCGTGGTAATCGTAACTGTAATAGCTGGCCGTCATGTAATCTGTGCTGCCCGGCGCATAGCCGTTACCTGAAAAATAGGTGGTATAGGCCACCCGCTTGCGCAGGTTCTCCTGGCTAAAGAAACCCGCCGGGTAATAGCCGCTGCCGGGCGCTTCCCGGTCATAATAGGTTAGTACAAACTCGCCTTTGGTAAAGCCGGTAGCAAAAAAGGCCGTGTAGTTCAGCGGGTTGTGCAGGTAGGCCTGTGAGGCCGTAAGCAGGTCGGTACGCGTCATTTCGCCCACTTCGGTAATGCGGCTCTGGGCATCGTATCTGGTATAGGAATACACATTGTCTGTAAGAGCAGCCTGTTTTGCATTCTGCGAAATAACCACGCGGCCTAAATTATCGTAGTAAAAGAGGCTCTGTCCTCCGTCAGGGCTCATCTGGGCCAGCGGCTGGTTGAGGCTGTTGTAGCGGTAGCGCGTAGCCAGGGCATCGTCACTGCCGTTGTTATGGCCCGGCTTCAGTTCTGTTCCGGCATCCCGGGCGCTGTTTACGGCCGTCATAAGGCTCAGGTCGATGGGTTGCACACCTTTGGGCGGCACAGTACGCACCAGGTTGCCTGCACGGTCGTAATAATACAGGGTATAGTGGTATTCGTCGCTCACATAGTGCAGGGTAAAGGTCTCCAGGGCCTCCATACACTTACTGCGGTAGGCCAGGCGGTAGGCATTGCGCACGCTGTCCAGGTAGGCCTGGTAATTATTGTAGGCCGTTTCAGCCGCCAGCTCCAGCAGGTAGCTTACACAGGGGTCCTGTATGGTATCCGTAGGGAAAGGCACCACCGGTTCGATACAAGCGATATCAAAATTCAGCGGCGGCAGGGGCTCCTCCCATTCCGGGTCGGGTTCCGTCACGGGTAAAGACTGTGGTCTGCCGGAGTCCCGGTACGGACTGCAGCAGGCAGATACCTCCGTTATTTCAAATGCTTCGTGCGCCAGGGTACTCAGCATTTCCGTATACCCGTCACAGGTACAATAGGGCGGAATAAATGCTTTGTTTTTTTCTATGACCAGTTTGCCGTCGTAAACAAACGCATGTATACCCTGGCTGCTACCGTACAGCTGGTTCAGGGTATCTGCCCAGGCCTGTACAAAAGCTTCAAAGGATACATAACTGCTGTCGTAAGTAAGTTCACTCTGCGGAAAGAAATGGCAGTCCCCGGAGGGCGTAAGCACATAGGTATCAAAAGGGGCTTCAAAGCTGCCACCCATGTAGGGTGCCAGGTTATATTCCAGGTAGGCATTGAGGCAGGTATCCTGGGCACAGGGGTCGCAGTTGCGCATAGCCATACAGCTCTGCATCACAAAACTGGCCGTATCGGTATTGGCTAAGGTTACCTTTACCACCGCATAATGGCTGCCCTGTCCGTCCTCGTCCCGGGTCATGTCGGCACGAACCTCGTTTATCCAGGATACATCGTCGTAATCGAAGGGTGTTCCGTCCGTAAACGTGGGCGGGAACGTAAAACAATCTTCGTATTCATCCAGCGCCTGCGGGGCATACAGGGCCACTTCCAGGCGATCTTTCAGGATGCGCAGGGCAATATGTTGTTCCGTACGGCAACGCGGGTCCGGGATCACATCGCAGGTACTGCCGTAGGCATTGCGCAGTCCCCCGCTCACAGACAGGGTTCCGCGCAGGCTTTCTTCGGTACTGGCCGGATCGATGTAATAGGGTGTGATACCGTCGCTCTCCACCGCTCCGAAGCTAAAGCCGGCCTGTTGCGAAGGGGAACCCGTTACGGCAGGCAGTTGGTAAAAATTCGTAAAGGTATAGGGCTGTGCCGGCGGAATACTCAGCGAACTGCTGCCCGTATCCAGGTCAATGGTAAGCACGGCCCCGCTCACACTATTGCTCAGCAGGAAATGCGGTGCAGGCGTGCTGCTGAATACCCAGCTGTAATCTGCCGGGGCATTATCGCCCAGGATCGATTTAAGCCCATAACCCAGCAGGGGGCCGTAACTGCCCAGGGTAAACGGCGTGGTATTCCAGAGCGTACCGGCGCTGCTCAGGGCATTCATCAGGGCCTGTATCTCGCGGATCTCGGCCGTAGGCTTACACACGGCCGCCGTAGAGCTGCTGCAGCCCGTAAGCGTAAGGCAGGTGCTGAACGGTATCTCTATGTAGGAATCCGGTCCCGGACCGGTATACCCGTACAGTTTACCGTCGTGCACATCGGTAATGAAATATACATCGTCCCAGTCCAGTCCGGCGGGTGCGCCGCCAGGCCAGCTAAGTGTGGTGGTACAATTACCGGCAATGATGATATCGATACTGCCGGAACTTACACTGATGGACGCATTGTAGCCGTTGCCTTCATTATCCAGCCAGTTGTGCAGGGCGGTACCCAGGTAGGGACCGGCATTCAGGTCGGTGGTATTGCTGCTGAGCAGCTTACCGTTGAGCGCCAGTTGTCCCAGCATATTTTCAAAATCGATCTGCATAGGGCATTTCCCTGTAGCCGTAAATCCGGCCTGGGCCCCGTATTCCTCCAGTTCTTCCGGCGCAGGCGGATCGTTGAATCCGGCCGCGCTCAGCATAGAAGCCATGGTAGGGAAACGCTGTGTTTTATCCGTATACAGGATAAATTCGGGCAGGTGGCAGGGATTGGCCGGCACACCGCCAAAACTGACAGAGGTATAATTGAACGGGTAGATGTACAGATCTTCGCCGATGCAATCCGTAAATATGCCGGCTCTTTTGGTCTTGGGAAATACGTCCATGGCAATACCCATAGCTTTGTGGCGGGCCGTGGCATATAAAACGGCGATCTGCCGCCATACCTGGTCGGGCTGTATGGCCGGGTTGGCCAGGTTAATGACAGACGGCACCGACAGGATGCACGATGAGGGCGAGGCCGGGCCGCAGTTCACATTTGCAAAGGCCGTTCCCACAGCATCCAGCACCAGGCCGTTATCGTTCTGATAATAGGTAAGTTCGCCCAACAGCAGATCGCGGGCACTGAGGGCCGGTGTAGTATTGAGCAGGTTGCCCGATGCATAGGTAGTGACCGTACTGGCAAAGAAGGGATCGTTCTCCAGCAGGCGGTCGATGATCTGGGCCCGCGTCATACCGGACGTGATGCCCAGTTCGCTCATAGCCAGTGCGGCCGTATAACGCTGCAGAATATTGGCATATTCGTAGGTATTTACATCCGCCGGGGTACCGGAACCATTATCGATGGAGACCGTATGCGTTAAGGCATCGCTGCAGAATTCATATTTAAAGTACTCGGGATGGTACACCACCAGCGAACGGGCAAACGAGGGCTGCCAGGCCGAAAGAAAGCCGCTGAGTGTGGCCAGCTGTTCGGGATAGGCATAGCGTGCGCCCGTAAGCGGATCGGTATAGGCCGATTCTCCGGCGGCCAGTGCGGGTAATTCGTTGCCGTTGCCGTCGTCGTACATGCTGATGCGCACCCGGTTGCCGTACACATCGTAATAGCCCCGCAGCCATTCTCCGCTGAGCGGATGCCGGTAACGCGGGTTGCGCCAGCTGGCCGGCGGCTGGTTAAATACGGTATAGCCCGGCTGATTCCCGGCGCCGAAAGGGTTATCGAACTGGGTAACATCCCTGCGCGGAAAGGCATTGGCTTCATTGAACAGGGACAGCGGATAGGCCGAAGCATCGCCGTTATCGTGCTGCGCATACTGGCCCAGGGGCGATACGTCGTACAGCATCATTTCCCAGCCCAGGGTGCACTCGTCCTTGTACTGATCGCCACAAAGGCCTTCGCACTGGTCTTTCAGGTTGTTGTAGGCCATGGTAACGGCCACACTGTCGCCGTTAAAGGCTTCCAGGTTCTCTTCCAGGAAGGCCGTAAGCGTGCCTACAGCGGCCAGGCAGCTGTCGCAGGTAATAAAACAGTCTGAAAGGGAGGGCGCCGTATAAAAATCGTCCAGTGTAAGGAGGCAGGTATCCATAGCCATGAGGGTATCCAGGTAGCTTTCGATCGCTTCGGTATTTACCCGCACCTGTTTCAGCAGGTTATACACGCCGGGCTGCAAGGTAAGCACCGTATCAAAAGCATAACTGTCCGGCCCGTCGCACACGTTGTTCAGTGCGGAGCCCGGTATACGCAGTATCATAGGGCCACTGAGGCTGTCGTTGCCCAGCAGGTAATTGCCACAGTCGTCGCGCAGACTTATTTCCAGGTCATATACACAGTCGGCGCAGAACCCGGGCACACAGGCCGGGGAAAACTCCTCCGGGAAAAATTCATAATCGAACGCATACTCTTTTTCACTGGCTACCAGCAGGTAGCGGTTCAGGGTATATCCCAGCGAATCGGCGCTGACCAGGTTCTGGTTGCCATGTAGGTTCGAGGCGCTGAGTTCAAGCAGGTCCTCGGTCCGTTCCTCTCCCAGGTCCTGCCACTCCTGTCCCAGGCTGTCCAGCAGCGGGTCCAGCTGTTCAGGCGCTACACCGGCCAGCGAGGTAGCGATGGTCTTACCGGCCAGGTCGGTATAGGTAATGCTCACCTGCCCGTTGGCATCGATGATCATACTTTTCTGGTAATAGGGTGCATAACCGGCATCGGTACCAAACAGGCGGTTCAGGTCTTCCTGTGAGGGATTGCCGTATACATACTGTGTTTCGTGCCCGCTGCCGATACGGTGCTCATAGCCTACCCCGCTCTGTATCTTGGGGCGCGAGGCGTTATCGGCCTCATAGATCACCCGGGTAAAGGGAAACTTAAGCGCATCCGGCAAACGGGCCTGCTGCCGGTTCTTGTTCGGGTTCTGTGCCGAATAGTAACGGCTTACGCCCCGCGTAGTGTCCATACCCTGCGATTCTGCATAACAGGTACCGGGTACCGGGGTATCAAAATCAAAGTTGAGATAGCTGTACTTATTGCCGTTATCGTCGAGATTATAATTGGCCTTGTACCAGAAGCCGGGTTCGGTAACCCCGGGCAGTGTGGTAACTGCCGGGCGCCCCAGGAAATCGTATATGGTCTCCGTGACCACCCCCAGCCTGCCGTAATCATTACGACTGGTCTGGGCGCCCACATCCGCTTTTACGGCTACGTTATTCTGCCGTATGCGCAGCGAGCCGTCAGCATAGGTACCCTGGGGTAAAATTTTGCCTTCTTCCGAAAAGGTGATGCCGTACTGGGCATTCAGGTTGTTGACCAGGGTGCTGCTGTTATACAGGTCTATAGCAAAAAGGGCATCCGCAGGCACATCGGCCACCGTATAACTGCCGGTATTGAGCGAATCGAAAGACCAGGTACCGAACAGATCGTCTTCGAGCTCCGGCCCGCCCTTGGTAAGCGGACGTACCCTTGCACAGATGTATCCCCGGGAATAGATGACCGGTATAAAATAGCTGCGCTGGGTAGCCGGCACACGCACCCGTGAAGAGCGGTTCCGGAACTGCACCGGCAGCGAAGAGGCAGGCAGGCTGCTGCCCAGGCCGCCGCTGGCCGCATAATCGTTCACATAGGTCCATTCCACCTCGTAGGCCGATGCCCAGCTGAGCGGGGTCCAGGTAATATAGAACACATTGTCGCGGGTAAAATACGTATTTACCGAACCTGCCGGCGGCACGGCAATACTCGTGGACAGGGTGCCCAGGTTATAGTAGCGGGTACGCTGCAGCTCCAGGTTCACCTTTACGTCGGCAGGTATATCGGCATAGGATACGGTGCTGCCGTCTTCGCGGGTGGCCGACACCGAGAGAATGCTCACGTCTGACCAGTAGGCATTCGGGTATACCTTAAAGGCACGTTCCTTATCGCGGGTGACCAGGTCGGGCGATTTTTCCGTTTCCAGGGTAATGATGTCGGTTATGACGGACGAAGGACTCCCGAAGGGGTTCACCGTACGGTAATTTACTTCCAGCTGAACCTGTATCTTCATGTACCCCGGGTAACAGGCATTCTCGTCCGGATCGGTATACAGCGACACCAGCATGGCCGCTTCCTTATCGCGGAAATCTGCCGTATTTGCCGCAATGGCCGAATAGGCCGGATCGGTAACGCTACCCACAAAATCGGTACTCCCCGGGAACGTGTTCAGCGGGTAATCGATCAGGATACTGGGGATATTGGGCTGTGCATAGGCACGAAAAAACACGCTGCCTATAACAAAAACGAATATGCGAACAATGTGTTTATGCATGGCTTTAGCGTTTAAAGGTGTGTGTATTCGATTCCTGGATGGTCATGACCCCGCGTTCGGTCTCCTTCTTTACACGGACCAGCTTGCCTTCCTCATCGTATTCATAAAAGGTGGCAAAGTTGTTCTCGTCCAGTTCGGCCTGGAAACGGAAATTATCGCGGTCGTAGGCATAGCTCTTCATGTTCGCATCAAAAGGATGTATGCGGATATCGTCGAACAGCGTCTGCTCGGCGCCCGGGTCCAATACCAGGGACAAGGTGCCCGAAGAACTCGCCGGGATAATAAAACGATATTCATATTTCTGCCAGCCTTCGGCCAGTTTCGACTTCTGCAAGGAACCCGGTACCATAACAGAAGAGGCGCCCAGGAGTATATCGGCGGAGATATTCGTATAGGTGTAGGTGCTATGGGTATACGTTCCTTTGGCCCAGAACGAAAGCACAAATTCCTTTGCGGAGGCCCCGCTGTTGGGCGAGAACACCGGCAGCAGATCGTTATGATCGAGCACATAGGGCACGATCGGGTCCTGTTGTTGCCCCAGCGGCAGGGTAAGTTCAAAATTCTTAGTATACTCTTCATCGAGCTGCATGGAATAGCTGCCGCTGTGCGCATCGGTATCCGTCAGTTTGTCCAGGTCATCCGCGATCCAGAAATGCGGCCGTTTACAGGGCGCATCAAAAGCATCCTGGTAATAGTCCTCGAAACTGTCGTAGCCGATCTCCTTGTACATGGCATTGGCCGCGATGCCGGTGGACAACATGTTCTTGAAACCATACACGGCTGCCGAGTAATTGCCCAGCGGATTGATGTTCTCCAGGTCGAAGCCATAAGGGCTGTAAACGGTCATGGCATTGGTCCAGTTCCAGTTCTCGTACTGCAGGTTGTTCACCTGGGTGTTCTGCTGCCAGAAACCGCTGCTGCCGTTATACGTATGGTAAGGCTTGTAATGGGCCAGGTAGCCGTCACTACGCAGGGTTTCGGCGCTGTATACGTTCGTATTGTTGCGGTTTCCCTGGAATACCCAGTTGCGCCGTGTGCGCCAGTTACCGAGTATGCCTGCCAGGTAGGGGTTTACAACCTTACCCGTATCCGAACAGCCATAAGTGGTCTCATAGGTATAGCCGGCCGTTTCACCGAGCTCGAAACAGTTGTCGTACAGGATGAACTGTTTGTGCGAACCGTCACTCATAGTAGCCGATACCAGTTTAAAATAGGTACTGAAGATCGGGTTGTTCCCCTGGAACCACCAGTTGAAGGAAGCCGGTTCCGAGTGCGTATCCAGTATATAGTCGATGGAAACCACATCTGTCCAGTTAGTGGTAGTAAAGGTACTGATGTCCTCCAGCGGCACCAGCAGCATACGTTCGCAGTACGGACAGCTGCCCGAGCCATGCATCAGGCTTATGCCAAGCCGTGTATACTGCGTATTGGCCTGTATACCCCAGAGTCCGGGCGGTGGCATTTCGTTCTGGCTCCATGCGGCATCGACCGTATCGGTATCGATCCTGCCAAAACCGATGTAGGTCATCAGGCTGCAATGAAGCAGGTAATCGCCGGCCCAGTTGGTGCCTGTGTTGTAATTGTAGGGATACCCCACCGAAGGGTCCGTTTCATGCTGTTCCAGGATGGCATCGGCCTGGTTAGAGAATACATCGTTCCACACAGCAAGCAAAGCCAGCTCTGCCGAATCGGCGGCCGGTACCCGTATGGTATCGGTATACACTTCGGGCATACTGAACGTGGTGTGCCATTGCTCCCTGAATTCGGTTGCCCCGGTGGCCAGTACCCGCAGCGTACTGTCGAACACCAGCCTGTAGGTACCCGATACATTGCGCAGCGGATTTTCCATACTGGTAACACTGCTTACCGTAGCCGGATGCTGGTTACGATGCCCGGAACGGATCACCGTAAAAACAAGGGCCGGCGGGTATATCGCCGGGAAAACGGCTTTTTGTCCTGCGTAGTTGATCAGGTACCATTTACCGCTGGGCTCATCCTTAGCCACCCAATAGCGGTAGGCGTTCGAATTGGGGTTTACCGGTGCATTACCATAACGCAGACCCAGGTATACCTCATCACCCGGTTGTAAATACGGATACAGGGTAGATTTGATCTCGCCTGTAAAACGGTCGAAACGGCTGTTATCGTTCAGCCCTGTGGTGGCAAAACGAAACTGTATATTCTGTGCCGCCTGGCCCATGCCCCGGTACACCCAGTGTGCCGGCATATCGGTTTTGTAATATTTGTCTTTATACTCATTGGTAAGTTCCTGTACCAGGGGATTGCCGTTTGTTTTGTCCAGGGCCAGGGTACGGGTCTCCAGCAGGGCGCCTTTATCAAAGGAAATGGTCTTTTCCTGCAGGCCATAGCGCTGTATCACCTTGGTAACTACCGCCGAACGGAAACGGGTATGCTCTCGTTTAAAACCCGGGAAAAGCGAAAAAGAAATAAGCGGTACCGCCGACAGCTGGGCATAGTTCAGGTTAAAGGCCAGGCTGCCGTTATAGCCCTCGGTATCCTGTTCCCTGAAATCGGCGACCATGTCATAGTCTACCCCGATCTCTTCCCGGCTCTGTATGCCGTCACGGCCTACCACGTTAAAATAATTATCCAGTTTGCCGGAGGCGTCTCTCCGGTACAGGTACTCCGTATACGCAAAAGGTTCCGTAGCGCCCTCGGCATACATACGCTGGGCTTTTGCCTTACCGTGCATGTCGTTCAGCTCTATACTGTAGCCTTGTGAGGCCGTAAGGAAGTTCCAGGAATTGAAAGAAAGCAGGCTTACGATGGGGTCTGAGCGCTTCATCCAGGCATCGATCTCTGTATGCTTCACGATCACCGGAAACTCCCGGGCCGTGTAATATTCATGCACCGTCTTACCCGTACTTCTGCTGGTAACCCCGGCATCGTAAACAATATCTTTTACCTCTACCCTTGAATAACCTACCGAAGGCGAAGGCATAAAGCTTTCCCCGAAAGGTTCCTCTACATAAAACCGCTCGTTCATCACCAGCAGGCGCTGAGGATCGGAATTATATACGGGAAGTTTAAAAGGATTTTCATCGGCTCCCATGGCGGGCTCCCAGGAGGCCACACCGGAAGACTGACCATTGGGAAGCGTATACGAAAACTGCTGCCCGTAACTGCGGCCTGCTTCGTCCGGCGACATGTCGTTCCAGCCGTCACTGATCTCAATCTTCTGCACCCGCAGACCGCCTCCGTATTTACGATGGTCCGGGTCGAACAGGCGCACCCAGGAGCGGTCTGTGTCCACGTGGCTTCCATACCCTTCATTGCGCATACGGCCATTCACCCCCTGCAACATCTGCAACAAACTGTTAAGTATACTGGCCGAAGAAAGCAGTTTGATCACCTGTTCGGCATTATTATCGTCGACCTGTGGCTGGTTATAGGCATATTCGGGCGTGTACAGCCGCGAAAAGGACCAGGCCGCATACGCAAACGGACTGGAGGCCTGCCCTCCCGGCGCCGGGATAATATTTTTGATCTTTATATAGGCCTGCGTTGAATTTATCATACCGCAATAATCTCCGCTGCGGTCGATCTCGGCATAGCCCGATACATATTCGTACTTTTTATCAGCAGGTTTGTTTACATTTATAAGGAAGCGGAAATACAGGTATTTAAGCGGGCCGTACTGATCTCCGGGGGAGCGGTCCTCCTGCAGGTAGCGCCGCCTGAAATCCTCCGAACTCAATGTGGCGCCTGCATCCGGTACATTTACAATAAGATAGTTTTGAGGCCCTGATCCCAGGGTATAGGTCTGGTCGGAGATGGTCCCGTTCTTCGAAGTGGAAAAGCCGGCAATACTATACATGGCACTGGCACGGCGGTCCTGCACATAGGCGTAATCATCGCTTTCATAGGTCACCGAAACAGACCCGCCCGAAGGCAGATCGATCTTTGACAGGGACCAGGCCGCTGCATATTCTGCCTGCTGCGCCGGGTCCTGCAGGGCATAGGGATAATCGCTGTTGGACATGGCATCGGGATTATCCGCGGGAGATTTCAGGATGCCCCAGCGATCGCTGTGTCCGTATACATATTCAAAATCAGCGCCGTTACCGTCTTTCTGATTATAGCTGAACTCGTAGGGGCTGTAAATACCCGCATTGGAATTCTCGTAGGTAAAATACAGTTTTTTCAGGGTCAGTTTGCCCTGGTCTGCATCCAGCGAATTGGGCGTGGAAGGACAAAGGGAATAGTCGTATTCAAAATGTACTTTTTTCACCACCGGCGTACTTCCCGTCGCTTCTGCCGATTCATAGCTTATGCTTTTGATACACTTCAGCTTCTTGGACGGTTGCAGATTTCCGTACATATCCGTGCCACAGGCATCCAGGCGGTCTTCCAGCTCGAACGACACCTTGTGCGTTTTCGATTGAATAGAATGGCAGTACCAGATGTCTTTGGTGCCGTAGACCACATTGCCGCGGTCGTCCGTGGTATAGGTCTTAAGGCCTTCCATGTAACCGGCCTTCATACTCCCCGCAGCGGGTGTACGCCAGCCGTAGTCCTGCACATCGGGCACACGTTGTCCGCTGCCGTCGCGGTTCCCGTATTCAAAAAGCACGTAGGCTCCCAGGTCGTCCTGGCTGGGACCATTTCCGCTTACATCCACATAATCGGCAGAGAGTATCTCGGTAAGCATCCAGCTGTGTACATAGGCCGGCGTTTCCGTTTCCTGGAAATAATTGTCAATGCCCTTATCGTTATCCGCAGATGCGCTTGCTGCCGTGTAATTTACGAGCCCGCTCTGGTTCTCCGCTGAGCCGGTGGCCAGGCCGCCGTTGGGATTTGTACGCGTACCTCCCACCGCAAAAGACTGTTCCAGCTGCCGGGTATTATAGGCCGTAAGCCCGAATACATAGCGCATACCCTCCGGTGTTACCACCACGATCTCGGCAATATGATTCGGCCGGGCATGCGGAGACAGGTTACGGCTCTTATGCGGGTAGGCCTGACTGATCTCTGCCGCGGTAAGTGCATAGACCGCTGTATTTCTTGACTGGCGCGTATTACGTTCATTACTCACAATACCGTTCAGGGATGTTCCTTTTATATCCTGGAAACGGTTCTTCAGCGTTACCTTGGGGTTCAGGGGGCCCGTACTGTTCTCGTAGGCAATGGTCTGCGCACCTTTCAGGGTAGAAGAAAGATAGGCCGCGTCGGCTTCTGCCGCTTTTTCGCCCAGCATGCGGAAGTAATAAGGCTCCCGGATGTCGTTCGACCTGCGCCCGCGGAAAGGAATATGCGTATAGGCTTCATTATCTTCTTTCCAGGCTCCCGAATTCGAGGTAACTACATTCAGGCTCAGGTCAAGGCCGGCGTCCACTATATTACCTATGCCTATTTCCATGCCCAGCGAGCCCGAGGTACTCGGACTGAATTTGCGGTTGTTGTACACATAACCCACCTCGTTGCGGAAGGGCCGGAAAGAACCGGACAAGCCCTGCGCCGATATGGAGAAAACATCGTGTGTAAAACTGGTTACAGGCAAATGCTTATGGTGTTTGCTGAAATTATTGTCCTTCTCCCGGTTATAGTCCAGCAGTACATTTTCGTCGCCCTGTGCCTTATCGGAATACATATAACCGAACGCAGGAATACGCACCTCCTTTTCGGCCAGGCGCTGTACGGAGCCGAATGCAGAAACACTTCCGCCAAAATCCTGGTTCGCAGTAGCCCCGCCCACTTTGATACGGCCGGAAAAAGAATAGGTCTCCATCGCTTTTTCGATAGACGGTGTATAGGTTGCCGTACCGAAATCGATGGTAGAAGAGCTTCCCATACCACCACCCGATTTTGTTCCGATCATTTTGTTTTCCTTGGCATTTTCCCGGCTTATCGTGCCCGATTTTCGGCTGTAGTTCACACTGGTGTTAAACCCGATACTGGTTAGGCCCCGGCGCGAGCTGATGCCGGCCCCGATGCCGATATTCACTTTGCCGCTCGCATCGGAACTGCTCTTGGCAAAACGGGCCGCATAGGAGATGGTCGGATTTATCTGCAACCCGTCCTTTCCGCTGCTCATGGTAAAGCCTCCGTTCATGGGCAGTTCATTCCCTCCCGAAAGGCCCAGTCCCAGCGTTGTGGTAAGGTCTACACCCGTATAGTTGTTATACACCACACCGATCCCTACAGACAGGTTCCCGGTAGAACCGCTTGGAGCTACAAGATCGTTTGCCTGGAAGCCGAACAGCTCCATATCGAATGTGGTATTTACGCCGATGGTCTTGTTCGGTTTCAGATGACTGCGCTCGGTAACCACCTCGTTCCAGAAATCGTCCGGCAAACCCCGCAGCTGCCGGGTAATGGCCCCTGTATGCAGGTTCCATCCCAAACCGGCCCAGCTGGCTTCCTGGTCCATAGATATACCCGACTGGTAGCTCAGGTTCAGCGGGTAACCGCCGATCTCCATCAGCGGAATATTATACGAGAAATCACCCGTAAAAGGGTCTACCATCTCTGTGATACCGATGGGCTGAAAACCCTGAACCTCAGGTTGTGTAGGGCCGGATGTAAGGGCCGACAGAGTAAAGGGACTCAGGGTCTGCACCAGCAGTTCCAGGATCATTCCCGAAGCGAGCACACGCGCCGCTTTACTTTCACGGATACGTTTAAAAACAGGTAGGTTATTCATGATTCAGAAAGGGAGTATGCGTAAATAAAAAAAGAGATCAGGGGCAGTCTGTACGTTCGTTCAGCTGTATGGACAGAAAATAGGTCTGTCCGCCTGCTGTCGGGAATTCGAATGTGTAATTACCATTCGCGATGTTCAGCCTGTTTGCCGAACACAGGTCGATCTGGTATTTATTCAGCCCGATCTTCTTCGGGGCATCAAAATCATGCTCATCGGCAAGCAGTTTGCCTGCCATGTTCCGCAGCCGGAATATCAGCTTTCCTTCAGCCGGCACGTATTTCTCCGGGAAGGCTACGGGTATGATATTGCCCTTTACACGCTCAAACTGCGACTGCGGATGTTCGGTAAGTTTATAGTAAAAGCTGTTGTAGATGGTTTGCTGCGGTTCCCGGAAACAGTAACAGAACTCCCACACCTCACTGTAGCCCAGGGAGCTGCTGCCCATGCGGCCTTCTACCTGCCAGGCATAGCGTTTGCCTGCTTCTAAAGGCTGAGCGGTATTGGGATAGATCTGCAGGGGCATCGGCACACTGTTCTCTGTATACTGAGGCAGGTTTGCAGTGATCGCCTGCTGTTTGGTCTGCCCGCTCAAGATCTCGGCTACACGTAAGCGGTAGGTCACACTGCCCGACAGGTAGGTGCTGAAAGCCGGGGTCCAGCTCAGTACGGGGTTCGGGTGCTGTATACTGTCGCCATCTGTGGGGGATAACAGCATGGGGGGCCATTGGGCATCCACGGTCAGCTGTTCAGACGCAGAGGCCAGCTCGCTGAAATTCCCATCCGCGGGACGGCCGTACAGGGTAAAATCCACATTATATATACCCGGCGGAAAGATGCCTCCCGAGCCGATCACCTGCTGCAGGGTACTTCCGTTATAATAATTTATGGTAAAAGGCTGCAGCTGCGCAATGTTTGCCAGGTTAACGACGGTAAGCACGTCGGGTAAAGCCAGGGTAGATGAATTGGTCTTTACTTCGAGCTGATTTCCTTCATTGTGTATACGCATGGCAACGTAGAACTGCGCATAATTATCGCCCGTATTGGTGCGGGTGATACTCAGGTTCCACAGGTCATCGTGGCTGAACTGGGGTGGCGGCGGAATTACCGTAAGCACATACTGAGCAGAGGTCCTGAGCGGCTGGCTCAGGAACAGGGCCGTAACAGCCAGTACATAAAACAGACGTAACATAGTTGAGTGGTATAAGTGTGGATATAACGAAAATGCTGCCGGGGCGGAGTACTGCCGGCAGACGGGTATATGGTTCTTTTAGCTCCCGGGGTAAGGAGCAACAGGCTGGGAGTCATTGCAGAACAGGTTGAGAACTTGATGTATTTCAAAAATAGACAAGTATTTCAATAAAATGCATATTTTTTTGTTAAAATATGCACATACCGGTATTTTCGCAGTGTTAAGATGTCTGTCTATCCCACTGTAGCAAAGCAAAATACCAATTAAAGCATTTTTTATACGGATTAAAGAACCTCAGAAAAACAAATTAAACGGGACGTAAAAGAGCGTCTTCACCATTACAAAAAAAACTGGATGAAGGTCCGGGCTTTTTTGTTTGAGTAAGAAGGATGGAGAAAAAAGAGAGGAGCGTTGCCACTCCTCTCCTGCCTCTTATCCAATTAACAACCTGGAATCGTAACCCTTACATTACAGGGTCGAATTCACCCGATTTGCTGTCGTAGATCACGGAGAACGTGTTTAAATCCCCGCCGAATTTCAGCTCGGTCTTTTTTGATTTTACGGTAGTAACTACGGTATTGCTCTCCACATCCGACTGCAGCCAGATGTACACCGTTGTGTAGGGCGTCATAATGGCCGTGCTGGCCTGCAGTACAGGAGCGGCCGACACTACGTTGCCGAGAACGTCAATACCGTTGAGCTTCGCATCCTGGTACAGACCTACGGTCATAAAGTTATTCTCGTAGTTGTTCTGCAGCGCATAGGCATTATTAACGCCGTCTCCATCCGGACCGCTGATCACACCGGACGGCTTCAGGGTATAGAGTCTGCCGTCAACCGCTCCCACAGACGTCTTGGAAAGCTTGGTCAGGTAGGCTCCATGTTCGAGCTGCCCGGTAGAAACATAGATACCGTACTTCTCTTCCCAGGAAAGCCGGTTAAACTGCATCGGCTTAAATGCCTGCCAGGCAATACTGGGTCCCTCCTGGCTGGTGGGTTTTGCAATGATGACCTTCGTGTTGGTCTTGTTTATGAAGTCGAGTTGTTCATCAGTAAATTTGATGTTAAGAATGTAGTTTGACATTTTTGATACTTATTAAATTCTGCCTACTCTATCCGGGGTTTTCGGCTTTGCCCCTGTCATTTTTGGAAGCTTCTCTATTCTGACATGACAAAAGTAGACCGGGCAGCGCTGCCGGCGCAGGTAGAAAATATCCGTTTTTACGGAACAGGTAAAATTACGGAGTACGGTTTACAGGATTGCTGGCAACTCTTCTACCCGTATAATGCCGCGCTGTATGCTGTATATCACGAGTCCGGCGATGTTCTTTGCCCCGGTTTTGGCAAAAAGATTATTCTTATGCCCCTCCACGGTACGCTGGGTAATGAAGAGCTTTTCGCCGATCTCTTTTGCCGTTTTCTGCAGGCAGAGTAAGCGTAATATCTCCAGCTCGCGCTCGCTGATGGCATCATCGCTCTGCAGCACAGGTGCCGGTGCACGGGCAGATATCTGCTCCCGTAAAGCCTGTGGCTGGCCGGGCAGAAAGTAAAATCCGTCGCGCATTACCGCCCGGATAATACCCGGAAGTTCAGCCGGCGCTATTTCTTTAGGCAGAAAGGCCGCTACACCGGCTTTGAGCATAAAGCCCGTGAACGAAGCCTGGTAATACGAGCTGATGACAACGATGTGGATCCCCGGGTAGGTACTCCGTAACTCTTCTATTACCTGTATCCCATCCATTTCCTGCATGCGCAGATCGAGCAGAAGGATATCGGGGTACGTTCCGGCAATATTCAGTGTGCGAAAAAGCTCCTGCCCGCTCCGGGCGGTAAAGAGCACCTCCAGTCCGTCCCTGCCGTCCAGGAATTCCCGCAGCAGTTCAGAGATGAGCGTATCGTCGTCCGTTATAGCAATTCGTATAGGATTCATATAGGTTCCATAGTATAAGGTAAAACAATCAGTACCTGCGTCCCTTTTCCCGGTGCCGTGTGCAGGCGATAGCGCCCTTTCAGGTAACGGACCCTCATTGCAATGTTCCGGGTGCCCAGTCCGTCCTTTACGTCCGCAGGATTATAACCGCAACCATTATCACATACCCGCATCACGATACCTGTACGGCTCTGACGAAGGAATACAGACAATTGCTCTGCGGAGGCATGCTTATAGGCATTGGAAATAAGTTCCTGCAGGATGCGCAGAAGCTGGATTTTTACTTCAGGCGTAATGATCCCGGCATGCTGTGTATATTCATGAAACCGTACCGTAAAATGCCCGTACCAGGGTGTCAGCACTTCTTTGATCAGTTCGGCAAGGGATTTATATTCAGCCAGCGGCGGACTCAGATCGTGTGAAATACGACGGGCATCCAGTATACTTTCCTGCAGCATACGTTCTGTTTCCTGCGCAGAATGCCCCAGGCTCATCTTAAGACGTATTCCGGCAAGTTTGCTTATCAGGTTGTCGTGCAGATCGGCGGCGATACGCCCGCGTTCTTTCTCCTGGATATCCAGCAGATGTTGCCGGTGTTCAATCTCCGTCCGGTGTTCCCGTAGCTTAGCTTCCAGTGTTTTTTTGAAATTGCCGTAAGCAAGCAGACTAACCGCAGCGGCCAGTAACAATACAAAAAGCAGGCTCAGCGTCAGCCAGAGGGCAATGGTTTCGGGTTGATGCCATTTCTCCATAATTCAAGGGTAAGGAATACATAAAAAACGAGGGTGCAGGTGATATTGCCCAGCCAGAATACGAAGGTAAGATCGGTTTGGCGGGTAATAAAAAAGTTGAGCGGGATAAAGAATACAAGAGTAAACGAAGCATAAAAGAGTACGCCCGCATTCAGCCGGAGTATCCTGCGGTCGGGTAACTCTGCAGAACGCACCTGTTCCAGGAAAAAGGACAATGCCAGGAGCACGGTTACAAAGGCCACCAGCGGCTTTGTATAAGACTGGAACTGCTCCACCGGCACGGAGCGCAGGCTATACATTTCATACAGGATAAATGAGGCGCCGGCAGTCATTAAAACCAGGAAGAGAAATTTTCTTTTCTGCAGTATATACCGGATATAGAGCATACCGAAGAGAAAAAGCTCCGCCAGTCCAAATACAAAAAGAAACACCAGGTTATCCTTATACGTGTATATGTAAATGCGGCTGAGGATGTCCGTTGTAAACGCCGCAAAAAGATAAATGGCAATGATGCGGGACACCGGGAACAGCTTACGGAAGTGTATAATGCCTTTTATAATGCCTGCGGCAAGTATAAGGGGCACAAGCCAGGTGAGCCAATCTATAATTTCATAGAGGTTCATGATCCGATTCTTTTGGCGAGCTCCAGCAAATGAAAGGTTTCAGATACAAGCGGCGGGTGATGTTTGGGCTTAAACGGCGGAACAAGCCTTACCGTATCAAAGTAGTAAACCTGGCTGGTAACACTTATATTTCCGAGTACAAGCCCCGCCTTATAGCGCTGCATCTCATTCTGGGTAAGCGAAAGAAATATGGTAAAGCCGGAAATAGGCTGCGATATATCTTTTGTTGGTTTGGGCACATAAAAGGCCTGGAATACGCCTTCTGTGTATGTAACATCATTAAGCCATACTTCCCACTTGTCCTCCCATAGGGCTATACGTTTACTGGCCTCTTTATCTGTGATCGCTGTGGGTCCCGAAGCATCCCCTTTCTTCAAACTATATTTCTGAATAGCCCTGGTATCTATAAAGTCTGCCTTATCCTGCGCTGCTGGAATCAGGAACATATAAAGTTCCCCAGCAATTATGCCGGGATACATGTGCATATCTTCATTAATGGGGGTATCCGTTTGAAAATATGAGGAATGCTTACCTATAACAGAGCGTATCAGTTCTTTATTCTTGCATATGACAAGCCATTCGCGGATTGCATTAACAGCGTCATTCAGAGTAGCGGGTGTGTTCATTATTGGGGTTTATAAATGTATAACGAATATAATATTATTTACTAAACGTCAAAGACTTTAATCTTTCTTACGCCGGCACAGTTGTTATGTAGTAGCCGGAATATAAGGCCAACTCCTCATACTGAAAATGAGCACTGTTGCAAGGGTCGCTGCAGCCTCAGGGATTACACTAAATTTAGTATATTCATTGACCTGTAAAATTTCAGTATACAAATCAATGCAGCCTCCTGTAATCCTCCTTCAGCACGCCTGCCACATATTCCAGTTCTTTGTGCTCTTCCAGTATGCGTTCGATAAATTCGTTCTGCAGCGAAATGTGTGTATTGCGTTGCAGCACCAGCTGTATCAGCCAGGCAATGGAAAGCGAATGAAAGGCAATGGCCGCACAAACCGCCGATACCAGGTACAGGAACCAGCGCCGGCCTTCTTCTCCGGGACTGCGGTCAAAGAGCAGGGCGATCAGGTTGTCGGTCAGCACCCCGTTAAACAAATTGGCCAGCAGTATCATTAGAAAAAGAGAACCCAGCACCACACTGCATATCCAGAAGATCCAGAGAAAGATGCCGGAACGGATCGTAAAGGCGGGCTGACGTGATAAAATATCCTGAAACTCATAGGTAAACTGATCATTTTTCATTTTTGCTGTAAAGGATTAAGGTTACGAGAACGCAGAGAGCGCAGGTGTCAACAGGCAATGGTGAAAGAAGACCGGGGAAATAACGCAGGATGAAGGCAATAGAAACGCACTGAACTTACTGATACACAGAATTCAGAGCACGGAGCAGGTACTTCATAATTTTTTCGAATTGATTAACAGCGCAAATATAAATTTCATTTTTCAAACATCAAATATGAAACATATTTTGTGGTGTTTCACACATGCGTGAAATGTGGAATTTGGCTGTGTTATGAAGGAAATGAAGAAAATGGACCTGCGACTGGAGAAAATCGGCAGAAAACTGAAGGAATTACGTCTGGAGAAAGGATACGTAAGTGCCGAATTCTTTGCGTGGGAGCACAAAATTCCACGCGTGCAATACTGGCGCATGGAAAAAGGCACCAACTTTACCATGAGCTCCCTGCTCAAAATACTCGATGCGCATAATATGACGCTGGATGAATTTTTCCGGGACCTGTAACCCGCTCTTTACGTATATGTATCAGATAGATCTCCCGCCCGTATTTCCCTTATCTGCCAGTTGTGCCAGGGATTTATTTTCGAGGACTTTTAATACCGCATCCCGGGCTTCGGCCATATTCTGACGCAGCGAACAGACCTCTTCGTTACAATCCTCGCATTTTTTGTAAAAATTGAGGCTCACGCAGGAAAGCATCGCAATAGGTCCCTCCACCATACGGATCACCGTGGCCATGGTAATGTCCGAGGGATTGAACGCCAGGTAATAGCCGCCTCCTTTTCCCTTTTTGCTCAGCAGTAAACCTTTCTGTTTCAGCTCAAGCAATATGTTTTCGAGGAATTTGAGCGGTATATTCTTCCGGCTGGCTATTTCTGAAATCAGGATAGGGCCCGAACCATGCTTTGACGCCAGGTAACCGACGGCTTTTAATGCATATTGTGTCCTTTTTGATAACATGAATGCGTGTTTGTATAAAACAAACCTAAAAAATTAATTTGATAAGTACCTAAGCTACCCTGCATACGGATCGACTAATGCCACGAAAAAAAAGCGCTTAACTATACTGAAAATTAATCCATAAAGCATAAAACCCACCGGTGTAAAAGGTTTTGAATGCCCCGGCAGCAGGTCTGTATTTATATAATTTTCACAAAAGCAGATCGCCCGCATTCATGGCCTGCAGGCCATGTGTATGTGCCGCGGCCTCTCCCATACGGCCGTGGAGGAACACTGCATAACGGGCCGCCTCCGTAACGGGCATGCCCTGTGCCAGCAAACCGCTGAGCAGTCCCGTAAGCACATCTCCGCTGCCGGCTTTGGCCATACCCGGCGTACCCGTAGTATTGAACCAGCTTTTGCCCCCGGCCGAAGTAATGCTTGTATATGCGCCTTTGAGCACAATGGTAATTCCCTGTTGTTGCGAAAAAGATACCTGGGCCTGCCAGCGTTCGTAGCCGCTGTGGTATGTTGTGCCACTTATGCGGTCGAATTCGCCCGGATGGGGCGTAATTACCGTGCGTTCGCCCGTATATTGCCACAGGGAGGGCTCCTGCGCCATCAGGGTAAGGGCATCGGCGTCGAGCAACAGCGGTACGGTTGTCTCTTTTAGTATATGCGTCAGTAACTGCATCGACTCGGGGCCGGTACCCAGTCCAGGACCTACGCCTATAGCCGATGCAAAGGACAGGTCGGGCAGAACATCCTCTTCCCGTGTATAACAGATCAGCTGGGGGTATTTTATGTGGATCGCTTCTTTTAGCATTGCCGGCACCAGGGCATACACGTAACCCGTACCGCTGCGCAGTGCAGCGCCCGCCGCCAGTAAAGCCGCCCCGGGCATGGCTTCGCTGCCGGCCACCACTAAGGTCTTTCCCAGCTTGTTCTTGTAGGCAAAACGGGATACGACCGGCCGTTCTACTTCGGTATTCAGGTATGCCAGGGCCTCAAACCGCGAGGTATCCAACCCGATGTCCAGCACATGCCAGCGCCCGGTAAAAATTTCGTTCTCGGGGAAGAAAAAACTGAGCCTCGGTGCCTGGAAACTCAGCGTATGCGCAGCCTCTACCACAATACCGTGCTGCAGGTGTTCATTATTGTCCCCCTGCATGCCCGAAGGCAGATCGATACTCCAGACCTCGGCCGTATCTTCGTTCAGCCGCCGGATCACTTCGGCAAAAATGCCGCGGGGTGCTCCCTGTAGTCCGGTACCCAGCAAACAGTCGAATACCAGCGCGCCTTCTGTGTTTTTGTCCCAGTCCGGGTAGGTACAGCAGGGAATTCCCTTTTCGCGGAGCTGTGCCCTGTACTGTATAAAATCGGCACTGCGCCGCTCGTCAGCAGCTACTTCCACCACCTGTACCGGGAAAAAAGCGGAAAGTACCAGTGCCATACAGAGTCCGTCGCCCCCGTTGTTACCGGGGCCGCATACAAATACCAGGCGCATGCCGGGCGAAATACGTTCGTATGCAAAGACAGACGCTTCCAAGGCTGCACGGTACATAAGCGCGGCGGAAGATATCTGCCGGCTGCTGATCGTGTAGGCGTCAGCAGCACGTACAGACGCGGCCGAAGGTATTTTTACATCCACTGTTTCCATAGGTAACGGATTGCGATACATACCATGACCCCGATGTATCCCCACAGGATAATGCGATGCCCGCCGGCAAAACGGAAACGCAGGTGAAATGCCGTGAACAGCAGCAGCAGCAACATGGGAATAAGCGGTGGGTACAGCTGTATACTTTCCTGCAGGTTTCCCTGCAGCAGAGCCTGGAAAGCCCTTTGTATACCGCAGCCCGGACATTCGTGCCCCGTGAACGTTTTAAACGCGCAGGGCAGCATGGGCCATAGTTCCGCCGCCATAACCCTACCAGTTGTTACCGGCCGACATAGCGATGATGAAGAAAATGTAGACGATACCGAACAGGAAACCGGCAATATGCAGCACCAGTCCTACCCAGGCACAGGCTTCGCCCGTTTTTACCTTACCGTAGGATTCGGAACTGTATTTACCCGGATTGCTCTGGTACAAAGCTCTGGCCGCAGGCACCTTACGCAGCGCGATGATCGAGAAAATGATCCCGATACAGCCTGTTACGATCGATAAAATGCCCATGAGCATAATGTTCTCGGACTCCGGCAGGGTCTCCGGAATGATAAAGGGTCTTGAAACCGGCTTTGGTTCGGAATTACCGGCATCCGGCATATTGGTATTTTCCATATTCGTTGGGGTATTAATTAGTCGAAGATATCTTTCAGCGCATCGTCGTTACGGTTGGCCAGGTCCGGATTTACGATCAGCAGGATAACGTATACAATAAAGTACAGGGTACCCAGGGACGAAAGTACGATGCCGATAATAGCGATGATACGGGCCACTCCGGCATTGGATACGTCACTGCGGCGATATTCCTCCGGGTTCTGGCGGTTGAGTTTAAGGGCATTATTGGCCAGGAAAAGGGCCACGATCGAGGTGATCAGTCCGGGTACACCATAGCAGCAGCAGAGAAATACGGACAGGATGGCCAGTACCAGTGCGGTGGTTACATTGGGCAGGGGCGCCGAGTTTCTCATGTTGTAGCCGTAAGGATTATTTCCCCAGGAAGGCGGATTGCCGGAATTCATGTTTTCCATAAAAGGTTCTCAGGTTTTAGATGTATGCAATATACTAAGACTTTACGGCCTGCACTCCAAAATAACGACCAATATTCTATAATCCGTTGTGAAATGCCCGGATCCAGTTGACCAACAGTATACCTACGGCAAGAACGTATACATACCAGGGATAAGGCCTTTCGAAGAAACGGACAAAGCTGTGCTTCTTCTGCAGCAGGTCTTTCAGGAGCCAGAACCAGACAACTACCAGGAAGATATTGAGCGGTATGGCCAGCAGGTGAAAATGCCAGGCCGTGGCCAGGTCAAAATCCCAGAAGGCTACCGAGCCGCGCGTAAGTCCGCAGCCCGGGCAGGGATGCCCCGTAAGGGTCTTGATGAAGCATAAGGGTACATTATTGGACGTAAGATGAGGGGCAACAAAAAAAAGCAGACCGAGGCCTGCTGTTAATATCACAAAGTAAGAAATTTCTTTCCTGTGCGTACTGCGAAGACTACTGGATGTCGCCTCCATTTAAACGGTATGTTTCCAGGAATTTGTTGTAGTTGAACTCCCGTGTACGGCTCTGTACATTGAAAATATCTATGATCACCCAGATAAATCCTACACAGCAGAGGTTCGTAAGGATCAGTTTGAAGATCCCGTTGGTGGTATCACCCAGCATGAAACGGTCTACTCCGTAAGCTCCGGCCACAATGGAAAGAATAAGTAAGGTTGTGGGATCTTTCAGCTCGATCGCCGAAAAATAGAAGATCTTATCTTCCGGGATATTACTGAGCATACTCTCGATCTCGGGTATGCGGTGGTCGGGAAATTTCTCCCGGTTTGTCATCAGGAATGACTGTATGTGTGCCTGCTTATCCATAGGTTTACAAAGGTATTAAATAAAAAAGCAGCCGCAAAAAAAGCGGCTGCCGGGCATAGTCAAAGTATTATGCCAGTACTTCTCTCAGTTTGTTGTAGTTGTACTCTTTCGCACGTTTAGATGCAGAAAAAATATCAATAATGGCCCAGATACCGCAGCCACCTAATGTTAACAGCTTGGCAATACCAAGACCTGTCTGGCCCAGCATGAAACGGTCAACACCGTAAGCACCGGCGATCCAGGCGATTAACATCATAGTGGTACCATCTTTCAGACTGATTGCCTGCGCAGCGGTAGCTTTGTTTTCGTCCGCTTTCAGCAGTAAATCTTTCAGTTCGTTAACTCTCTCAGCAGGGAGTTTCTTGGCATTCTGTGCCAGCCATTGTTCTACTTGTTGTTGCTCCATAGGTTTTAATTATTAAAATGCTTGGCACAAATAAGCGATAAATTTTTTAAATTCCCCAATTCTTTGTCATGAAGATTTTGTGAATGTTAAAAACTTTTTCGTCCAGGCTGGCCTCCTCATCGTTCACAATAACGGTTCCCGCCCGCAATATCTTGGACTCTTCGCTCTCCTGCAGCGCCATCCGTTTTTCAACATCCCCGCGGCTGATCCCATCCCTGTTCATAACCCGCCGGATGCGTTCTTCCCGGTCTGCCGTAACCAGCAATACGTGGTCCATGGCCTTGTCCTGCCCTTTTTCGAACAGGATGGCCGCTTCGTTGATCACATATACCTGCTCCGCGTGCGCTTCACAAAAGAGCACGAACTGCCTGCGCACCCAGGGATGAATAATGGCCTCCAGGCGGCCCAGCAGATCCTTGTCGCGGAAGAGCTGCGCGCGCAGGTATTCCCGGTCTATATTGCCGTCTGTACCGTACGCAGCAGGGCCCAGCAGTTCCCGCACCGCTTTTTGTACGTCCGGGTCGGCATAGGCTTTTTTACCGTATTCGTCGCTGTAAAAAACGGGGACACCCAGTTTTTCAAAGATCCGGGCCACGGTGGTCTTGCCGCTGCCGATACCTCCGGTAAGTCCTATACGTGCCGGTTTATTCATGTCGGTTCCAGATTTTCCAGGCGGCTTCGGCCTGTGCCTTCAGCATGGCGCTGCCGTTAATGACGGTGGCCCCCGCCTCCTGCCCTTTCTGCAAAAATAAGGTCATTTCGGGATTATACACCAGGTCGTACAGTACGTGCATCTGATCGAGCATTTCGTACGCGATCGGCACACAGTTGTCTACATCGGGGTGCTGCCCCAGCGGCGTGGTATTGATGAGCAGTTTTATGGAACGGATATGCTCCGGTTTCAGGTAGGAATAAGGCAGTATACGATTAGGCCGGTCTTCGGCTCCCCGGCTTATGAAATAATGATCGATGCCCATTTTACGCAATACGTAGGCCACGGCTTTGGCCGCCCCGCCCGTACCAAAGATCAGTGCCGTATGGTGGTACGAATCGATATGCGGCGCCAGGGTCTGCGAAAAACCGGCGATATCGGTATTGTAACCCGTCAGGATACGCTTTCCGTCCCGGTCTTCAAAAGCAATGGTATTTACGGCACCGGCCTCGCGGGCTTCGGCGCTCAGTTCGTCCAGGTAAGGGATAATGGCCTCCTTCCAGGGAATGGTCACGTTGAGCCCGGCGATATCGGGATAGCGCTGCAGCAAGGCGGGAAAATCGCTGATCTGTTCCAGCGGAAAGGCTTCGTAAACGGCATCCTGTATGCCTTCACGGCTGAATTTAGCCGCAAAGTATGCCGGTGAAAAACTATGCCCCAGCGGATACCCGATCAGGCCGAAGTGTCTCATTACGCAGCGCTCTTTTTACCGAAATAGCCGCGGACAAATTCAAAAATGATAGGCAGTACCGAAAGCCCGATGATACCCAGTACCACCAGCTCAAAATTCTCCTTTACGATGGGAATGGTACCGAAAAAGTAGCCCAGCAGCGTAATGCCCACCACCCATATAAACCCTCCGATGAGGTTATAGGAGATGAATTTACGGTAGTTCATGGTACCGATACCGGCCACGAACGGCGCAAACGTTCGCACAATGGGCACAAAACGGGCCAGTATGATGGTCTTGGGCCCGTGCTTTTCGTAAAAAGCATGGGTCTTTTCCATGTATTTGGGCTTTACGATGGGTTTGCCCCTGAGTTTGAGAGAGAGTATCTTTTCGCCAAAGTATTTGCCGATGAGGTAGTTCACCGTATCGCCCAGGAAGGCGGCCACAAACAGCAGCACCAGCAGGTAGGCCAGGTTCAGCATACCGGCGGCGGCAAAACTGCCCGCGGCGAACAGCAGGGAATCTCCCGGCAGAAAAGGCCAGATAACCAGGCCCGTTTCCACGAAAATAATGGCAAAAAGGATCAGGTAGGTCCAGTTCTCGTACTTAAGGATTATGTCCCGCAGGTGATCGTCCAGATGTAAGAAAAAATCCAGAAAAGTCTTTATAACTTCCATGAAAAACGTTTATAATACTTGTACCGAGGGATCGATCTGGCTTTTCCAGGCCAGCATGCCCCCCTGCAGGTTATACAGGTTATCGTAACCCAGTTCGGAGGCCAGGTAACGCACAATATTGCCGCTGCGGCCGCCCGATTTGCAGTGGATCACCACATCGCCCTCGCGGGGAATTTCACCGATGCGCTGCAGCACTTCGCCCATGGGAATAGATACCCCGCTGATATTACCGGTCTCGTATTCCATCGGTTCTCTTACATCGATCAATACGAACGACCTGCCGGAGTTTCTCCACTCGTTCAGTTCCTGTACGGTTAATTCACGCATAAAATCTTATTCTTCTTCGGTTGGTTCTTCTTCCATTTCGGGTTCCACACCCTCTTCGTTGAACTGCAGGTATTGCTTTTTGAGGCTTTCGGGCAGGTTCTCGAAGAAGGTATCTCCGCGCAGGCCCAGGCGCAGGGCTTCCAGCGAAATGATCTCGTCCGGGGCGATATTCCCCAGGTTCACATTGGCGCCGAGCAGTTTGATGAAATACACCTGCTGGGCTTTATTGGGCGCTTCCCAGATGATCTTGTCCCCGTCTACGGCCGAAAGGATCTGGCGGATAAGCTGTACGTGCGGTTTACCGCCCGGGCGGTAAATACCTACCGTTCCGCTTTCGCGGGCTTCGGCGATCACCTTGTAGGCACCGGCTTCCAACTCCATCTGCATCAGTTTTTTCCATTTCTGCGGGGCAATAAAGATCCCGGAGTCCTTGGAACCTACCTCAGAAAGTACGCGGAAATCGCGGGAGAGGTCCGAAATGTATTTGGCCTTCTCTTCGGCTTCCAGGTGGATACTGCCGTCGGAAACCTCGGCCGTTTCGATCTTCAGCTTTTTCAGCAGCTTTTTGTAGTCGTTGAACTTGTCGCGCACCACGCAGGCTTCAAAAAAGGTCCCTCCCAGGTAGGGCTGCAGTCCGTGCTGCTTGTAAAACTGTATCTTGTCTTCCAGGCGTCCGGTAGCCATAGCGGTACCGAAGCCCAGTTTTACAAAGTCGATATGTTTCCCGGCCACTTCTACCATGTCTTCGGCGGCGCGTAATCCCAGTCCCTTGTCCATCACCATGGCCAGGCCGTTGGTGCGGGGTTTCTCAGGGCGTTCGGGCAAATAAGGTAATTTAATTTTCATCGTTCAAGTTTCGATAGATAATATTCTGAATCGTTACATCATTCCGCAGCAAAGGAAAGAAATTTAACAATTCGGTTTCTGCAATTTTTGCATTTATCATAGCGGCATCGTCGATAAGCATGTACGCTCCCTGCCGGTTGCCTTTCATGTACTCGTATGCGCCCCAGCGGTATTTCAGCTCGGCCGACTCGGGAATGTTCCGGCAGCCTTCGCGTATAATGTCGATGGCCATGTCCAGGTCGTCCATCTGCACAAAAAGGTCCGAATAATTGAGCCAGAGGTCGATCACGGCATTATCCAGCAGGGCGGCTTTTTCGTAAGCTTCCAGCGCTTCGGGATAGGCCCCCGCTTCTTTCTTGATATCGCCGAGGTACAGCAGGGCGTCCACGTTATTGGGGTCCAGGCGCAGCGCCTTCTGCACATAGCCCAGGGCCTCGTCGATACTGCCCAGTTTATAGATCACCACCCCGATACTGAGCCAGGCATCCGAAAAATTCGGGTCCAGCCGCGTGGAAAGGCGGTAGTAATGCAGCGCGTCGTGCCATTCGGCCAGGTTCTCGTAACATTCGCCCAGCATGTAGCAGGAGGCGGCCGTCATTTTACTTTCGTCGTTCAGGTCTTTCAGCACCAGGATGGCTTCTTCGTACTTGCCCAGTCCCATCAGTATTTCGGCTTTCTGGTAAAAGGCCTCCGAAAAATTAGGGTCAATGACCATGGCAAAATCAAAGGCCTCGATGGCTTCGGTATTGCGGTCGGCATCGGCCAGGGCCACGCCCATGTAGAACCAGGCCAGGTGATTGTACGGATCGCGGTCTACCTGTTTGCGATAGATCGTGAGGGCTTTTTCCACTTCTTCCAGCACCTGGCAGGCAAAGAGTATATCCAGGTATATCAGGTCGTTATGCGGATTTACCTTAAGTGCTTTCTGCAGGTATTCCAGGGCTTTTTCATATTCAGAATGGCTCAGGTATTCGCCGGCAATGTCCATGAACACGTAATCGTGCTCTTCGCGGTCCATAAAAGGCAGGGCCTGCAGGTAACATTCCACGGCTTTTTCCATGTCGCCCTTGTCCGAATAGGCTTCGGCCAGCAGCAGGTACAGATCGGCATTACCCGGTTCTATCAACAGCAGCTTATCCAGAATATCTATGGCTTTTTCGTACTTTTTGCGGCGCATGAGTATCTGCGCCTGGCGCATCTTCAGTTCACCGGAATACGGGTGTTGTTCCAATGCGATGCCAAGAACTTTTTCGGCCTTACTTACCTTATTCTTAGCATAATAGTGATCGAAGATGTCTTCAAATTGCTCCAGATCAAAAAAAACGACCTTGTTTTCCCTGATCATGGTTTCGTATTGTTTCAATACGGAAGCAAACTGCTCTTCATTACGTTCAAACTCCTCGTTCATCAACTTGTCTTCCTCCGCAAAGATTTCTTAAATATACTACAAAGTTATGAAAAAAGAAACCCCTTTTACAGGAAGACGGGGTAGTTTTGAACAGGCTATGAACATAAATTTTGTTATACAGCTTATGGGTGAACGCCTTGAATGATACCTTTGCCCGGAGTTATTTATGAAAATTTAATTTTTACTAAAGAACAGGATGACACTCATTAAATCGATCTCGGGCATACGTGGTACCATCGGCGGAAAACCCGATGATAACCTGACACCGCTCGACGTGGTGAAATTCACCTCTGCCTTTGCGCAAATGCTTCAGAAAGAAGCCGGAACACGTAAAATAAAAGTAGTGATCGGGCGCGACGGACGCATGAGCGGCCCCATGTTCCTGCAGCTGGCCACACAGACCCTGACCGGCTGCGGTGCCGACGTCATCAGCCTGGACCTGAGCACCACACCCTCGGTTGAAATGGCCGTGCCGCATTTCGGCGCACAGGGAGGTATCATCCTCACTGCCAGCCATAATCCCAAAGAATGGAATGCGCTGAAGCTGCTGAATGCCCGGGGGGAATTTATTTCGGCCGCCCAGGGCGAAGAACTGCTGTCCATTGCCGCAGCGGAAGACTTCAGCTATGCCCCGGTGGACGAACTGGGACAGGTGACCCCTATCGAAGGCGGTTTTATCGCCGAACATATCGAAGCCATCCTGCAACTGCCTTACGTAGACCTGGAAGCCGTTCAGAACGCGCATCTGCAGGTGGTGGTAGACGGTATCAACTCCTCGGGCGCCATTGCCGTACCGCAGCTGCTGCACCGCATGGGCGTTAAGAATGTATCGGTGCTGAACCCCGAACCTCACGGCGATTTTGCGCACAATCCCGAGCCCCTGCCTGCCCACCTTACTGACATTTCCGACAAGGTGCAGCAAACCCGTGCCCACATGGGCATTGTGGTAGACCCTGACGTAGACCGCCTGGCCTTTGTATGCGAAGACGGAAGTATGTTCGGCGAGGAATATACCCTGGTGGCCGTGGCCGACCTGGTACTGGAACACAAAGCCGGCAACACGGTGTCGAACATGTCGTCTACCCGCGCCCTGCGCGATATTACCGAAGCCCGCGGCGGGTCCTACAGCGCCTCGGCCGTAGGCGAAGTGAACGTGGTGGAACTGATGAAAAAAACACAGGCCCTGATCGGTGGCGAGGGCAACGGCGGCGTGATCCTGCCCGAACTGCACTACGGACGCGATGCCCTGGCCGGTATTGCCCTGTTCCTGACCCTGTATGCAAAACGCCACCTGAAAATGAGCGCCCTGCGCAACAGTTTCCCCGCCTATACCATCTCTAAAAATAAAATTGAATTACAGGCGGGTATGGACGTGGACGGACTGCTGGAGAAGATCCGCAGCCGCTATGCAGAACAACCCCACTCTACCGTGGACGGTGTTAAGATCGAATTCGGCAGGGAATGGGTACACCTGCGTAAATCGAATACGGAGCCCATTATCCGCATTTATTCGGAAAGTGAGCATGCACACAGCGCCGATGCCCTGGCACAGCGTTTTGTGACCGAACTGAAAGAACTGGCCGGTCTCTGAACCCCGGCGTATACCGCATAAAAAAAGGCGCTCCTGGCGCCTTTTTTCGTATATACATTTTTGTTATTTCTTCTTCAGGTGCAGATCGAAATAATCGGCGATCTTCTGGTTCAGATGCACCCTGTCCTTACCACGCACATTGTGTTTGTGGTCGGGATACAGGAAATAGTCCACCTGCTTGCCGTTCTTAATGCAGGCATTGATAAATTCCATACTGTGCTGCATCACCACCACATCGTCCTGGGCCCCGTGGATCACCAGCAGTTTGCCTTCCAGTTTAGAGGCATTTTCTACCACAGAGGTCTTTTTGTATCCCTCGGGATTTTCCTGCGGCGTATCCATGTAGCGCTCGCCGTACATGACCTCGTACCATTTCCAGTCGCACACCGGTCCGCCGGCCACACCCACCTTAAAGACAGACGCCTGGTTGAGCATGAGCGATATCGACATAAAACCCCCGAAACTCCAGCCGTATACACCAATGCGCTCCTTATCCACGAAGTTCTTTGCACTCATGAACTGCACACCGGCCATCTGGTCGGCCATTTCGTTCTGTCCCAGCTGGCGGTGAATGATATGCTCAAACACCTTGCCCCGGGCGTCAGAGCCGCGGTTGTCCACCGTAAACACCACATAACCGTTCTGTGCCATGTAATAGTCCCACAGGGAAGCCCCGCCCAGCCAGGTATTGGTTACCAGTTGGGCATGCGGCCCACCGTATACGTATACGAGCAGGGGATATTTTTTAGAGGCATCGAAGCCCGAAGGATAGATGATACGGCCGTTGAGCGGGGTTTTACCGTCGGCCGCCGTTACCGTAACCAGTTCCATCCGGGGCAGATCGTATTCTTTATAGGGGTTTTCAGCCGTCTGCAGCACCTGTTCCTTACCGTTGCGCAGGTCGATAAGGCCCGATTCTGAAGGTACCGATGTATTGGAAAAGCTGAAAAAAGCCCGGTCGCATTTCGGGTTCATCTGCACACTGTATGTACCGCTGCGGCTGCTTAGCTGCGTGGTTTTGCCGTTCTTCACGTTTACGGCATACAGGGCACGGTCCAGGCCATTATTGGCCGTACCGATGTAATAAATAAGCCCGGAACGGCTGTTATAGCCCAGGTATTCTTCCACCACCACATCGCTGCTGCCCAGCGATTTACTCTGTTTGCCGTCGGTACTTACCAGGTAAATGTAATTGTACCCGTTCTTTTCAGACTGGTACAGGAAACTGTTCTTCAGTTCCGGCACAAAAACCAGCGGATGCAGGGGTTCTACATAGGTGCTCGCCTTTTCTTCAAAGAGTTCGGCGCTTTCCTTTCCGCTGCCTGCATCGTATCTTTTCAGGCGCAGGTGGTCCTGTCCGCGGTTCAGAATGCCTATATAAACGGCCTGTGACGAAGGCTCCCAGGTAATACTGGTGAGGTACTGATCGAGCGGCTCCCCGGTTTCCATGCGTGTCGATTTTTTGCTTTGCAGATCGTAGATGTACAAAGACACCGTTTCGCTGGTCATACCGGCCATGGGGTAACGGATGGGCGTTTCTTCGGCCATACGGGCGGCGGTGTTCACCAGCGGATATTTCTGTACCTGCGTTTCGTCTTTGCGGTAATAAGCCAGGCGTTTGCCGTCGGGTGACCACCACATACCGCGGTCTATACCGAATTCCTGGCGGTGTACATAGCTGCTTCCGTTCACGATACCGTCCTCATCCCCTGCGGTTACCACCGTTTCTTTGCCATCGGCATTGATGATGTAGATATTATTACCACGGGTAAAGGCCACGTTATCATGCGTATCCGAAATATACTGCTCGGCTGCGTCAGAAGGCACGGCAATGCTGCTCAGCACTTTTTTATTCTGCGTATCGTATATGAAATACACCACGCCTTCCTTTTCTGAAGCGGAGAAGAGGATACGTGTATTATCCAGCCACTTGTACTGGTAAGGGAAATACGAAAGTTTGAGGCTGCTCAGCGCCTTATCACCCGAAGCGCTCAGCACGGCCTGCAGGTCCTGCAGCGTAAGGAATTTTACCGGTTCCCATTTGCCCGACTCTTTACATTCATAAAGCGCACTGTATTCGTTATCGATATACGTAAATGCGGCATCATCGCCTTTCCACTGTACAAAGTTGCGGGTTTCGGGGCGGAATTTGGTCCATTGTCCCGAGGTGGCCTCGGCCATCGTAAACTTTTGCTGGGCGTGCACCCCGCTTATAAACAGGGCCGGCAGAGCTATCCAGAAGAATATTTTTTTCATACAATACTGTTGACTGGCTACGAAAATAGAACATATCGCCACTATTGCAGAATTTTTTCGATGTTTCTGTATACAAAAAAGCCCGGACCAGGGCCCGGGACTTTTCTTTACAACAGCAAAAGAAGCCGTTAAATACGTCCGGAATCGAGCATTTGCACAATTTCCTCGATGTATTGATCGTAGATATTTATTTCGGGGTTAAAATCCGATTTCAGGTCCAGTTTAAAGGATTTGGCCGCGATCTGGTAAAAGAAGGCGTTAAAACCACCTTTCAGCTCTTTCAGGAGGCTGTAGGCCGTGTTATCCGTCTCCCGGTCGATCAGTTTAAACAATACAGCCGCATCTTTTTTGGTCAGGTTACGTACATCTTCGCCGAATTCTTTGGTAAGCTGGTCTTCCATGCGTTTCAGCGTTTCCTTACGTTCCTTTTTGTCCTGGCCGGCCATCAGGTATTCATAATAATCGAGTTTCTTTTTGGCTTCGCGGGCCAGGGGCAGGGTTTTGCGTACGGAACGCACCAGTTTATCGTAGCGTTTCTGGTCTTCTTTATTACTGAATCTGCGCAGTTCCAGGATGGTTACATTACTGAGGGTGGTATAATACACGGTATCGCCGTTCACGATCTCGTAGCGCATAAGCGTGGGCGGAGGCTGGGTTTGTCCGCTGCGCCCGGTTACGGTCTGCGCGGGAAGCAGGGCCGGCAGCAGCAGGGTAAGTACAAAAATGGAGTATGCAAAAAGTCTGTTTTTCATCGTTCACTGGTTTTGTATACGGACGATAAAACAAAAAAGGGGCCAAAGGCCCCCTTTCTTTCTGACTTAACAAAAAATTATTTAGTACCGTTATCAGAGAAGTTTCCGTCGGCAGATGTACCTGTACCGCTGATCGTTCCTGACAGAGTAGCCTGAGATGTACTGATGTATGTAAATTTCAGATCTGTAATAGTAGCGTTACCGATTGTAACGTTAGAAGCAGTAGCTTCTTTCTGGTTTACCGCCAGGGTTACGTTCTGGGGAGAAACACCGTTCAGACCGAAATCTGTGTTGGCAGTAATTGAGTAATCGGCAGATGCATCTGTTACACTAACAGCATAAGTGCCTGATCCAGAGATCTGGAATGTCCAGTTACCTACGAATTTAGCATCGGTAGCCATAGCGTCACAAGCTTCCGGATCGTCGATCGTAGCTTCTGAGTTGTAGTTATCATCAGTAGTTGTTAAACAACCTTTCGTTCCGCAGCTGCTGAACGATACTGCGAAAGCCACCAGGGCAACCGCACCAACAGACAAAAGATTCTTTTTCATAATTTTCTTTTTTTACTCGGTTTAAGCGGCAAATTTATAGTTTTTTTTTAGTCCCGAAAATTTTCAGTCGATTTTTTTATAAGTATTGCCGAAGTTTGAAAATCCTTATCTATTTTTGTCCCAAATCAAAAAGGAAGTACACAATGAAAAAACTAATGTATGCAGCATCAATGTTTGCTGTAATCGGAATGGTTGCCTGTGGCGGTGGCAAAAGCGATGCAGATGCCAATAAAGCAAAAGCGGACTCACTGGCTAAGATCGAGGCTATGAAAAAAGACAGCATGGATAAGGCCCTGGCCGCTCTGAACGCTGTTAAGGATATTACTACTACAGCTTCTGAAAACCCGCAACTGTCTACACTGGTAGAACTGCTTACCGCAGCGAACCTGGCAGAGACCCTGAAAGACCAGACCAAATCTTTCACCGTATTTGCTCCTACCAATGACGCTTTCAACAAATTTGACCAGAAACAGCTGGCCGAACTGAAAGACCCGAAAAACGTAGAAAAACTGAAAGACGTATTATTACAGCACGTGGTTGCCGGCCGCCTGATGGCTGCTGACGTACAGGGCGTAGGTCAGCTGCAGGCCCTGAACGGTAAAGTGATCGAGGAATCCAACGGTATGATCGGTGGTGCCAACATCCTGGAATCGAACAAAGAATGTAACAACGGTTATATCCACACGATCGATAAAGTACTTACTCCTCCGAAAGCTAAATCTACAGCTAAACCGAAGAAACCGGTTACCACTACAAAACCGACTGAAGAAACCAAAACTCCGGCTGACAACACCGTAACCGGTCGTGGCGGTTCTGAAGGCGGCGAACAGAAAGTAACTGGTCGCGGCGGTTCTGAAGGCGGCGAGCAGAAAGTTACAGGCCGCGGCGGTAACAAATAATATTTCTATACTTAATTTATAGATAAAAGGCCGTCTCGCTTGCAGCGAGGCGGTTTTTTTATTTTACATACAGATCGATGTATACCGGCAGATGATCGGCATAACCACCCTCCCAGCTGAAGCCGGTAAAGGTCCGGAATGGCTTCTGACCCATATACGTAAGATCGTCCTTCAGCAGGAAGGGGAAGGTACCCAGCTGCTGCGAAGGGCCATAGAGCCGCTTCAGACAGGCTCCGCTTACAAATACCTGGTCGATCAGGGACCAGTGTTCCCTGAATTTGTGCGATCCGCCTTCCACACCCGTTGCCAGGTTATACAAACGCCTGTTTCCGGCCCATTGTGCCGGGTCGGCCGCCTGCAGGCCCATTACTATACTTTTTTCCCTGGGTTCATCGTTAAAGTCTCCACCCGCTATGATACAGGCCGCAGAGTCGTTCATCCAGATGCCGTTACAGAAATCGAGCAGGGTCTGCGCGGCCCGCATGCGTTTCGGCTCTGTTTCCCGGGCCCCGGAAAACTTAGAGGGCCAGTGATTCATGAACAGGTGCAGCGTATCTCCCCTGCCTGCCGTACCCGCCATATAGAGTATATGTCTGCCGGTATCCTTTTCGTATACAAGCTCTACTTTTTTATGCGTATACGCACGAAACTGTTTCGGGTCGTATACGAAAACCGGGTCTATACCGCGCGGGTCCTTTGATTCTTCGTGTATAAGCTGGTAACCGGCCTGTTTTAGTATAGTGGTATGGAAGAGATCGTACACCACGCTGCGGTTCTCTACTTCGCAGAGGCCGATCACCGCCGGGCGTTCCCAGCCCCCCAGTGCTGCCAGGGCCTGTGCCAGGTTGCGGAGCTTATGCCGGTATTTAAAGCCGTTCCAGTGCCTGCTGCCTTCGGGCGTATATTCATCGTCCTGCGTAAGCGGATCGTTGATGGTATCGAACAGGTTCTCCACGTTCCAGAATACGATGCGGATGCTCCGCTCAGCCTGCACCGGGCCGGACTCCCCTGCCGGAACGCTTTTGCGCACAGATGTACAGGCGCACATACAAAAAAGGGTAAAAAATAAGGTGGTAAACTTTTTCATGTATCAATCTGATTTTACTATGGGTATTGTGTATTTTTCGGTCTTCAGGTAATAGATTCCGCTTTTGTATACACGCATGTCGATCTGCAATATATCGGCCCCGGAAACCCCGCTGAACAGCCTGCGCCCCGAAATATCGGTGATCACAAAACGCTCTCCCGCGGGCATCTGTACCGTAAACACTTCGCGGAAGGGATTGGGAAATACCCGCAGGGGAATTCCTGTATGCATTTCAACGCCTGCACTCCCTGCCACGCCCAGGTAAAAGCCGTCTGAAGTGAGCGTATCGGCATACAGCCCGGCACCGTTCTCTGCGTATGCGCGTGTATAGTAATAACGGTTTCCCGTAAGCCCGGAAAGTGTATAATTAACGATGGAATCTGTATATAAAAACGGACCGGCTACCGTATTCCCTGCCGTATCGAGTATACTGTACATGGCCTGGCAACCCGAGTGTATATCCGAAAAGAGCGGCAGATGCAGGGCCACACTTCCGGCATACAGGGTGTCACGATCGGGCAGTTCTTCGGTGCAGGTGCCTGTATACAGAGGTTTCGTATAGTCTACACGTATCCCTGAATCCGCAGCTGCAAAAAGACCTGCCGCATCGTTCAGCAGGGAATATACACGTGCGGCAAAAGAAGACGGGGAAGCGTTCTGGTAACGGCATTCCACCGCAGCGCCCGGCCCTGTATGTATATACGCCGAACTGCCCCGGTGCTTATAGATCCGCAAATAACGTATATGCATGCGGGCATTACCCGTACGCAGGGATACATAACTGCCCGTGGTATAGGGCTGCGGGTCCTGCCATTCGCCCAGGAACTGGTCGTCTTTCCACACGGCTATACGGCCGCTCTGTTTCATGAATTCTATACGAAAACGATAATACTGCCCGGCCAGCAGGTTACAGCTAACGGTTTTTTTCAGCTGAAAAGTATCGTTCTGTACCTTGTAAAACTGCAGTTGCTGATCGTCAATGCGGAACCAGACAAAGTAAGAGTTTTTCCGGTTGGCATAGACGCCTTCCTCGCACATAAAATGGAGACCGAACCTCCGGTTGCTTCCTGTTCCGGAACCCGCGGCTTCCATTTCGTATATGTATGCCGGGTCGGACTGGCTAAAAAACGTATAGTAATTGGTATTGCCGTTGGCCTCGTCGCTTTGCTCCAGTTCTCCGCCCGTATAATTCCAGGTACCGGAGTAATTCTGCCAGTTGTATACATTGGATTCAAACGGATCCTCAAAGAAACCGGCATTGCGGTTGGCGGAGAACAGGCTGCCGTCAAAATCGCTTACGAGCCAGTAACGGCGCGCCAGCTGTACATTATCCGTATCGCTGAACTGTACCGGCATGGAGTCTGTAAGCCAGGCCTGTTGTGGCAATACCTGTGTAAAAGGAGGCGTGGTATCGGCCACACAATAGTAACGGAGGCGCCATCCCGGGCGGCGGGTAGAACCGTCACTCCGGAAACGCAGTGTAAAAGCCCCGTAGGAAACAGACATGGGCGCGGGCAGCGTGCTTCCGCTCCAGGCCAGTAAGGGCGTACCCTGCGCCTGGCTGCCGGCGTATATGTACAGGCTGTCGTAACCGCTTTCCAGGTCGAACTGGTCCCAGTACAGCTGTATGGAAACCGCTCCCGGCGGGGCAATGGTAAATGTATAATCTTCGTCGTCGTAATAATTCATAGCGGGGCCGCCCATATCATACAGCGTATCCGAGCATGGGTCCGCGTAGCAGTCCGTAAGCTCCGAACGCAGAGCATCCCACAATTGCGTATATCCATCATCATAACTAAGGGCCCAGATACCCACGCCTTTTAAATTACGTTGTTTTACAAATGTATAGCGTTGCTTCAGCTCCGCTTCTTCTGAAATAAAACACTGGCGGTAAGCGCCGGCATTCGGAAAGATATATGCCCGCGAAGCCGCCGTGGCATTGAGCTGTGGATTGCTGTAATTTCCCGAAGCATTGTTTTTCACATAGGCATAAGTGCGCGAGGCCGAAGAGGGACTTGCCGTTACATTGGACGGAACCGATGCCGACACCGTGTTCCATTCCCGGCCGTAGTAAGGCAGACCAAGTACCAGTTTCTGCGCGGGAATGCCCTGGTCCAGGTAATAGGTAACGCTGCGCGACAGGCTGCGGTCGTAACCCGTCGTAAAACCGTAAAGCGGATCGGTAGGACCGGCCTGTGTGCTGCCGGAATAGTAATAATCGTAACCCATCAGGGTAAAAAAATCGACATAAGGCTCTATCAGCGGCTCTTCGAAAAGATCGCTCCAGTCAACCGCGTACAGGCATACCGAAAGCTGGTAATTGCCGGCGTTGTGCAGCGCCGTACCCAGTTGCTGTAAAAAAGCCGTAAAAGCCGCCTTCTGCGACACGGGCACGCCCTCAAAGTCGATATTGATGCCGTGTGCACCCCGGGCCTGCAGCAAGGAAACCAGGTTATTCACCAGCGTGGTCTTTGCCGCCGTGCTGGAAAAGAACGTGGCGTGATCGGCAAAAAGCGTTACGCAGAGATGTACGCGTGCGTTGTTGGCCAGGGCCGTGCTTACCGAAGGTACCGTAAGAAAATTGTAGGTGTTGTTGGGCTGCCCGGTATAGGGATTTACCTCGTAGGAAAAGTATACAAAATCGCTGAGCAGATCCCAGTCGTAATTCACTTCCAGGCCGTTTCCCCAGTAGGGATGCCAGCCCAGCACCGTCTTTTGCGGCATACAGGCCGCCCGTTCCCGTACAGGCATGGCCGCCGGACTGTTGAGCTGGTAATAGTCCATAGCGGAATAGCCGAGGTTCCGGTAATGCTCGCTTTCTTCCTGCATTACCGAGCGGAACGGCTGCGCCGATGCAGTAAACGGCAGCAAAAGAAGTACGTAAACAAGTAAATTTTTCATAGGTCCCTAACCAGAACCTAAGATAGCATTTTTATTCGCCGAAGGACTGCAGCTGCACCATTTTTTTATACATACCGCCACCGGCAAGCAGTTGCTCGTGTGTCCCCGCTTCCAGGATACGTCCGCCTTCCATGACCATGATCTGGTCGGCCCGGCGTATGGTACTCAGGCGATGTGCGATCACGATGGAGGTGCGGTTCTGCATCAGGGTTTCCAAAGCTTCCTGTACGGCTTTTTCGCTTTCGCTGTCCAGCGCGGAGGTAGCCTCGTCCAGGATCAGTATGTCCGGGTCTTTGTACAGTGCGCGCGCGATAGCTATACGCTGCCGCTGTCCGCCCGAAAGACGGCTTCCGCCCTCGCCTACCGTGGTTTCGTACCCGTTATCGAGCTGCATGATAAAATCGTGGGCATGGGCATGTTTCGCAGCATCCATGGCCCGGTTGATATCGGGCGTTTCATCGCCGAAGCAGATATTGTTCAGTACGGTATCGTTAAACAATATACTGGTCTGCGGAACGATACCCATCTTTTTGCGCAGGGAATGTGTGGTAAAGGAACGTATATCCCGGCCGTCGATCGTGATGGAACCGCTGCTTACATCGTAGAAACGCGGCAGCAGGTCAGACAGCGTCGATTTGCCCGCCCCCGAAGCGCCTACCAGGGCCAGGGTCTTTCCTTTTTCGAGGACAAAGCTGATGTTGTGTAAAATGATCTCCTGGTCGTAGGCAAACGTAACATCGTTGAAACGGATCTCCTTTTCGAAGCTGCATTCGGTCTGTGCGCCGGGCTCATCCTTAATTTTTTCCGGCTGCTGCAGCAGTTCTTCAATGCGCTCCAGCGAGGCCATCCCTTTTTGCAGATTGTACACCGTATTGGCCGTGGCTTTGGCCGGGGAGATCAGCTGTGAGAACGTAAGGATGAAGGCGATAAACGTTTCCGGTGTAAGGCCCGAATTAATGGAAGAGGCATTCAGGATCAGCAGTCCGCCCAGGTACATAATGAGCGCTACCACGATGGAACCGAGGAATTCGCCCATGGGTGAGGACAGCTCTCTTCGGTTCAGCATTTTAGCATGAATGCGGGTAAACTCTTTATTGAGCGTAATGTACTTCTGTGTTACAAAGCGTTCGGCCGTAAATGCCCGCACGATCTTGCTGCCGCCGATGGTCTCGTCGGCCAGGGACATAATGCGGTCCAGTACCGATTGCCCGCTGTGTCCGCCTTTTTTGAGGCTCTTGCCTACCCGCCCGATCAGTACACCGCTTACCGGCAGTACCAGCAGCATGATGAGCGAGAGCTGCGGACTGATCTTGAACATAAAGGCCAGGGACAGGATGATCTTTACCGGGTTTTCGATGATGGACGAAAGCGAGGCCATAATGGCCCATTCTACTTCACCGATATCGGAACTGAGCCGTGTGAGCATATCGCCTTTTTTCTGTTCGGTGAAAAAGCCTACGGACAGCCGGTTGATCTTCTCGAACATTTTGCGGCGCAGGTCAAAAATAACCCCGCTGCGTATCGGCGTAAGTACTTTAATGGCCAGGTAACGGAATACGTTCTTCAGGAAGAACAGTAGTATAATGCCTATACTAATATAGATAAGGGCGTTCTGCGGACCTTCCTGGGCTTTTATTTCCCGGATGAAACCGATCAGCTTGTCGAAAATATCGCCGGCGTTTGAAGATACTCCGCCTATGGCTGAAGAATTTTCAGTTTCACGATCAAAGATCACATTCAGAAAAGGGATAGCCATAGCTACACTTACAATTCCGAAAGCAGAACTTAAAATAATAAAGACACAGTAAAGAGCGAGTTTGCCTTTATAGTCCTTAACAAGTTGTAATATTTTTAACGCACTTTTCAAGGTTGCAGGGCGGGATTTGCGTCGCGTTCAAAAATGGCGCTGCGCCAGCTGTCGGGCATGGCAAAGGTTTTACCCGTGGTGTAGTCGATACATACCAGTACGGTTTCCGCGGTGGAAATAAGCGTATACTCATCGCCTTTCTTTACAAACAGGCCATATTCGCTTACGAAGCTTTTTTCGCCGATGCTTTTGGTACGCAGGGCTACGTGCAGTTCATCGCTGATGTAAAGCGGACGTTTGTAATTCACTTCGGCCTTCGCCAGGATCAGCCCGGTGCTTTTCCAGTCGATCAGCTCGCCGAACACCTCGCGGAAATAGATCACACGGGCCATTTCGATGTAACTGAGGTATACGGCATTGTTCACATGCCCCAGGGCATCGGTATCCGCAAAACGTACCTGTACCGGCACTACGTAATTGAACCCGGATATCTGCATCAGGAAAGCGGGTTTAAGGTAATACTGAATACCACCATGGTAGTACGGTCGCGGCCGAAGCTGAACTTCTCCAGTGCCTGGAAAATATCTTTGGCCCGGAAATACGAAGTATGCAGGGAATTATCGCCCTTCAGGCTCCATTGTATCGTATACGAATTTTCGGTGTTGCGGAATTCCTTTACGTACTGCAGCATATCCACAAGGGCTTCCATTTTAGTATATCCAACGGAAGCGTGGAATAAAAAGCGCTGCTGGTGCTTGCTGTTGATGGTGAACAGGTGCAGCAGGGTACGGTCCGCTTCTTCGCTGAACTCGAAAACCAGGTTCCCGGCATCCATTCCCAGGAAGCGGGCTATGTCATTTTGTAGCCTCAGGGCTTCTTCGGCCCATTCGCTGGCAGATTCTTTCATTATGAACGGTGTTGTTTTACGTCTAACTTCTCAAATTCGGAATTGGCGCTCTTGTATTCGGGTACAATCTCTTTCATTTTGGCTACGATGTGCTGGTTGTTCTGGGTACGCACCAGGTGGGCCAGTTCGTTCAGGTGCGCGTCCAAGTCGGCCTTTCCGTAGCGGATCACGCGGGCGATCATAATTTTGGGGTGGTGCGTGGGCAGGTTGTCCTCGCCGGAGATCAGCAGTTCTTCGTACAGCTTTTCGCCCGGACGCAGCCCGGTAAATACCACTTTTATGTCTACATCGGGCTCCAGGCCCGAAAGTTTGATCATTTTACGTGCCAGGTCGGCAATTTTCACGGGTTTGCCCATATCGAAGATGAACACTTCCCCGCCCTGGCTCATGGCCCCGGCTTCCAGCACCAGGCTGCAGGCCTCGGGAATGGTCATAAAATAACGGGTTACCTCGGGGTGTGTCACGGTAATGGGCCCGCCCTCCTCGATCTGTTTACGGAAACGTGGTATCACGCTACCGTTGGAGCCCAGTACGTTACCAAAACGCGTGGTGATGAACTGTGTGTCCGAACAATCGTTGAACGATTGTATATACAGCTCGGCGATGCGCTTGGAGGCGCCCATCACATTGGTGGGATTCACAGCCTTATCGGTAGAGATGAGCACCATTTTACGGGCCCCGAAGCGGTGTGCCAGGTCGGCAATGATCTGTGTGCCCAGCACGTTCACCTTAATGGCCTCGGCGGGGTTCTTCTCCATCAGGGGTACGTGTTTGTACGCCGCGGCGTGGAATACATAATCGGGCCGGTGTTGCCCGAACAGCTGTTCCATCTTGGCCGCATCGGTAATATCGGCAATGCGCAGGCTTACGTTCTGGTAAGCTTCGGCGCCGGAAAGCAGGATATCCAGCTCGTACATGGGCGTTTCGGCCTGGTCTACACAAATGAGCCGGGCCGGTTTATAATCGATCAGCTGCCGGGCCAGTTCACTGCCGATGGAGCCGGCCGCACCGGTGACCAGGACCACCTTACCGAAAAATTCGCTGTTCAGAATGGGATTGTCGATCTGTATGGCATCGCGGGCCAGCAGGTCCTCGATCTTAACCTCCTGCAGGCGTATGGGCGCATTGGAGCTTTCGAGCCAGGTTTTGAGCGGGGGCAGATCGTACACCCGCACTTCGTATTTGAGGCAAACGTCTACCACATGCTGGCGCATTTCGGCAGATATCCGCTTGTTGGCAAAGATCAGTTCGGCATCGCGGTACTTATCGAGCAGTACTTCCAGGCGGGAAGTGTGCCATACGCGTACGTCCTCCAGCTTAACGTTCTCCAGGCGGGGATTATCGTCGAGAAAGGCCACCACATTGTAACGTGCCCGGATATTGGTGTCCAGTGCCCGTTTGGCAATAAGTCCGTCCTCCCCGGCCCCGTAAATGATAATATCGTGCCGGGTCTTTTCCGAAAGGGCAATGCGGCGGTAGATCACTTTAAAAGCCATCCGGGAGCCCACGACTAGGAAAAGGGATACCAGGAAGTCGATAAGCAGTACGTTGTAAGGCACCAGGTGAAAGCCCTGGAAATGCAGCCATACCGGGTTCAGCATGGCCATGATCATGGAGCCCAGCAGTACGGTAAGCAGCAGGCGTACCACATCGCTGGTGGCCGTATAGCGCACCACACCCTTAAAAGAACCCGAAAGCAGGAACGTGGTAAAACGTATACCAAGCATTACCGGCCATACGATCTTGTAATGGGTTACCTCGCGGCCGGGTACATTAAAGTTAAAACGAAGCTGATAGGCAATAAAAAGCGCTATGGTACAGATCAGCAGATCTGCAAAGAGCACCAGCCAGGGTGGAGCTATTTTCCCGTAAAACCTTTTCAATTCAAGCTCTTTATTTCCACATTATCCGCAACATACGGAATACACGCTGTATCAAAGATACGAAAATATCAGGATGCCAGCTCATCGCCGAGGCGAATCATACGCAGTGCGGTCACCGCGGCTTCAATGCCTTTGTTGCCGTGCTTTCCGCCGGCACGGTCCAGCGCCTGCTCCTGGGTAAGTGTGGTAAGCACGCCGAAGATCACGGGAATACCATAATCGAGCCCTACGCGCATAATGCCGTTGGCCGCCGCATCGCATACGAAATCGAAATGCGGGGTCTCGCCCTGGATCACGCAGCCGATGCAGATCACCGCATCTACGTCGCCGTCTTCGGCAAAGTATTTGGCGCCCAGTGGCAGCTCAAAGGTACCCGGTACGTTCTCTACCCAGATGTTCTCCGGGTTTACGCCGTGTTTAACGAGTGTGTTGAGCGCGCCGTCGAGCAGGGGGCCGGTTACTTCGCTGTTCCATTCCGAAACCACGATACCGATGGCCACGTTCGATGCATCGGGCATATCTTCGCTGTTGTATGACGATAAATTTTTGAGTGCTGTTGCCATAACCTGAGTTCAAAAAAAAGCCGGTCCTGGAGACCGGCCTTGTGTATTAAGATTATCCTTTTTTCGCTTTTGCCCGTTCCAGGTATTTGGTGCAGACCTCCGCTTCGAGACTGAGCGGGTATTCCGTGATCACTTTCTGGTAAAGCTCAATGGCTTTATCGGGATTGTTCAGCTCGATCTCGTAAAGCTGTGCGGCCTTACGCAGGTAAACGGGGCTTACCAGGTCGTTGCTGTTCTTTTTGGCCGCTTTTTCGTAGTGATTAACGGCTTCTTCGTAGTTCTTCAGTTCGCTGTACGAGTCACCGATCAGGCCGATGCTGATGCCGCTCAGGAACAGGTCGCTGGTAGAAAAGTCCTTCAGCTGTTCGATGGCTTCGTTGTACTGGCCCAGGTTGTAGTGACAAACGCCGGCGTAATAGTGCGAAAGATTGGCCGCATCGGTACCGCCGAAATTATCGATGATGGAAATAAATCCCTGTACTTCGTTGTTTCCGTTCAGCGCCAGGTTGAAACTGTCCAGTGCAAAATACTGCTCTGCGGCAAAAAGAGCATCCGCAGCCTCGATCTCTTTGGGTTCGGCCACATAACGCTCATAGGCGAACCAGCCCAGCGGAATGAGAATAATGACGGCAATGGCGCCGATTACAATGTTGCGGTTCTTTCTTGCCCAAAGTTCAAGGTTAAGTTCTGTTTTTGACGGCTTAACCTCTTCATATTTCGGTTGTTTCAGTTCTGACATGCTTTTTTGCGAAAATTAGGCAGCAAAAATATACATTTTTTTCAGTGTGCATACATAGTTTAGTTTTTTTTCGCGGCATTCTGTTTTCAAGGCTCCGAAGTTGATAAATCCGGCACGGCAATTGAAAGATTTTTAAGACCTTTGCAATGTTGCATGAAGATCCTACATTTAAAAACGGGGAATTTCCGGAATTATGAGTTTTCCGAAACCACTTTCGGGCCTAAATTCAACCTGATCTTCGGGCTGAACGGCACCGGCAAGACCAACCTGCTGGATGCGGTACATTACCTGGGCTGGACCAAAAGTTTCATCAATGCTTCCGATACGCAGAACATACGCCGCGGGCAGGAGTTCTTCTTTATCGAGGGCATGGTAGAGAAAAACGGTAAGCAGCACCAGCTGTACTGCGGTTTCAAGAAAGAGAACGGCAAGCAGTTCCGCATCGACAAAAAAGAATACGAAAAAATGGCCGATCATATCGGGTTCATGCCCCTGGCTGTGATCTCGCCCAACGACCAGGAACTTTCCGGCGGAGGCAGCGAAGAACGGCGCCGTTTTTCCGATTCGGTCATCAGTGTGTTCAAACGCCCGTTCCTCGATGCCCTGGTGCAGTACAACCGCATTCTGCTGCAGCGCAACGCCCTGCTGAAACAGATGATGGACAAAGGCCCGGTGCGTAAGGACATTATTTCCATTTACAACGAACAGATGCTGGGCCCCGCCCGCGAAATAGTAGAAGAGCGCCGCCGTTTTGCCCGGGAATTCAATGAAACCTTCTCCGATATTGCCTGCGGACTGGCCGGTAAGGACGAGCAGGCCGCCCTGGAATACAAAACGGGCTGGGACGATGAAAATCCCGAAAGCGGCTGGGAAGAATCCTTTGAAAAGGACCTGCGCCTGGGATACACGTCCTACGGGCCGCATAAAGACGATTTTGCCTTCAGCATGCACGGACTGCCCCTGAAAAAAAGTGCCTCCCAGGGACAGCAGAAAACCTTTCTCACCGCCCTGAAACTGGCCCAGTACAACTATATGCGCCAGAAAACGGGACTGCATCCCATACTGCTGCTCGACGATATTTTCGACAAGCTGGACGACGAACGTGTGGAACGCATGCTGGGCCTGCTGAGCGCCCCCGAATACGGGCAGGTGCTCATTACCGATACCGGCAGCGAACGTATTTTACGTATCTTTGAAAAGATTCAGCAGCCGGTGGAACTGATACCGGTGGAGTCGAAAATACCCCAGTCCTATGCACAATAACGAGTACACCATAAAAGAGGCGCTGAAGCTGTTCCTGAAGACCTATAAACTGGAAGATCAGCTGAACGAAGGCCGCGTATGCATGGTCTGGCAGAAAAGCATGGGCCCCTTTGTGAATAACCGCACCGAAAAAGTGTCGTTCCGCGAAGGCATACTGATGGTGTACCTGAGCAGCGCCCCCCTGCGCAGCGAGCTTTCCATGGCCAAAACGGCCATTATCCGCAAACTGAACGACGAACTGGGTTCCGTTATCATCAAAGACCTGGAATTACGTTAATACCTTACGAAACACGTTAAAAAGAGTAAAGGCCTTACTACCTGCGCCCCTTTTTACGTTTATAAGGGTATGAAACAGATCCTTTGCATCCTTTGTACCCTGGCGTCGCTGTCTGTACTGCAGGCCCAGACCTCTGTAGATAAGAATATGGCTGCCGAAGCCATCCGTTACCTGAACGCTATACGGCAGAACCCGCTGGCCTATACTGACAGTGTAGGCTTTCGCGGCCTGGGCAAAATACAGGCCATGCCGGCACTGAAGAAGAACGACATACTAATGGCGGTGGCCGAAGAAAAAGCCCGGGACATGGCCTCGCAGAATTATTTTGCGCATGTGAACAAAAAGGGCGAGGGCATTAATATCATGATCCACCGGGCGGGCTATACCCTGCCGGAAAGTCAGCTGAAAGACAAGAAGGCCAATGCGTTCGAGAGCCTGAGTGCGGGACCGGAAACGGCGCAGGAGCATATTAACTCCCTGATCATCGACGAAGGGGTGAACCCGGCTTTCCACCGTATGCACCTGCTGGGACTGGAATCTTTCTGGGCCCGCTGCACGGATATTGGCGTAGGGGTTGCCTATGATCCGGCTTCACAGTATGGTTATTACATGTGTATCATTATTGCCTGGCAATAGCAGGGAGCAAAAAAAGCCCCATGGTAAAACCATGGAGCTGTATAAAAAAGTATAATGCTTTACTATTTTACGGAATCAACGATCGCTTTGAAAGCAGCCGGCTCGTTCATAGCGAGGTCAGCCAGTACTTTGCGGTTCAGGGCAAGGCCTTTTTTGTTGGCTTTGTTCATGAATTCGCTGTAGCTGAGACCTTCCATACGGGCAGCGGCATTGATACGCTGGATCCACAGGGAGCGGAAGTTGCGTTTTTTGGTACGACGGTCACGGTAAGCATAAAGCAAACCTTTTTCGATGGAGTTTTTGGCAACCGTCCAAACGTTCTTACGACGACCAAAAGAACCTTTGGCAAGTTTTAAGAACTTTTTACGGCGGGCACGTGAGGCCACATGATTAACTGAACGAGGCATTTTATATACTCTTTAATTCGTTTATACTTATAATTTACCGGGCAGCATGAATTTCACATTATTCATATCTGCATCGGAAACCAATGCAAATTTCTGCAGACTGCGTTTACGCTTTGTCTCTTTTTTGGTCAGGATGTGGTTATGAAAAGCCTGTTTTCTCTTCACTTTTCCGCTGCCTGTAATCTTGAAACGCTTCTTGGCAGAGGAATTGGTCTTCATCTTTGGCATTGCTATATCTTAGTTTTGCGTTATACTTACTATTTTATCTTCTTTTTCGGCGCAAGGGTCATCTGCATACGTTTACCTTCCAGTTTGGGCAGTGCTTCCACTTTACCTTCTTCCTCGAGGGCCTGGGCAAAACGGAGCAGCAGCTCCTCACCCTGTTCTTTGTAGACGATGGAACGTCCGCGGAAGAACACATACGCTTTTACCTTTGAACCTTCGGCGAGGAACTTACGCGCGTGATTCAGCTTAAAGTTGAAATCGTGCTCGTCGGTCTGCGGGCCGAATCGTATTTCTTTCAGTACGACTTTGGACGCATTGGCCTTCAGTTCTTTCTGCCGTTTTTTCTGTTCATACAGAAATTTGCCATAGTCCGTTAGCTTACATACCGGTGGATCAGCGTTCGGACTGATCTCCACGAGATCGACCTCCATTTGTTCGGCAAGGGCGAGCGCTTCTCTCAGGGTATAAATTCCCGGCTCAATATTCTCACCGACCACACGCACACGTTGTGCAGTGATCTTTCCATTGATCTTGTGCTCCGGCTCAACCTTTCTGGGTGTGAATCTATTGCCGGCAGGCTTCGGTTGTAGTGCTATAGGACAGCTCCTTTCTTTTAGGTTAAACTTCTTCTTTTTCTACCCGGGTGAGTTTATCTTTTATTTCAGACTCTACCAGGTTCACAAACGATTCTATGCTCATGGTGCCCAGATCTCCCTGACCCTGGCGGCGTACCGAAACCATGTTCTCGGCTTCTTCCTTCTCGCCAACGATCAGCATATAAGGCACTTTCTGCAACTCTGCGTCCCGGATCTTCTTACCGATTTTCTCAGACCGCTCGTCTATGGAGGCGCGAAGGTCGTAATTTTTTACGAACTGTGCAACTTTTTTTGCATAATCGCCGAATTTATCACTCACCGGCAGGATCATCGCCTGCTCCGGGGTAAGCCACAGCGGGAATTTCCCGGCACAGTGCTCAATAAGCACAGCCACAAAACGTTCCAGGCTTCCGAAGGGGGCGCGGTGGATCATTACCGGGCGTTCACGGCCGTTATCCGACGCAACGTATTCCAGTTCAAAACGTTCGGGCAGGTTATAGTCCACCTGTATGGTACCCAGCTGCCATTTACGGCCGATGGCATCTTTTACCATAAAGTCGAGCTTGGGACCGTAGAACGCGGCCTCGCCGTATTCCACCACGGTGGGCAGCCCTTTTTCGGTGGCCGCTTCAATGATGGCGCTCTCGGCCTTTTCCCAGTTCTCTTCGCTTCCTATATACTTGGCACGGTCCACCTTGTCGCGCAGCGATATCTGTGCGGTGTACTCGGTGAAATCGAGCGTTTTGAACACATACAATACCAGGTCGATCACCTGCATAAATTCTTCCTTCACCTGGTCCTGGCGGCAGAAGATATGTGCGTCGTCCTGGGTAAAGCCACGTACACGGGTAAGTCCGCTCAGCTCCCCGCTCTGTTCGTAACGGTATACGGTACCGAACTCGGCAAAACGCAGGGGCAGATCGCGGTATGAACGCTGCTTGCTTTTATAGATCTCGCAGTGGTGCGGGCAGTTCATCGGTTTCAGGAAGTACTCCTCCCCTTCTTCGGGCGTCAGGATGGGCTTAAAGCTGTCCTTGCCGTACTTTTCGTAGTGTCCGCTGGTAATGTACAGGCGTTTATTACCGATATGCGGTGTAACCACGGGCAGGTAACCCATACGGCGCTGTGCGTCCCGCATAAAGCGCTCCAGGCGTTCGCGCAGTTCGGTGCCTTTGGGCAGCCACAGGGGCAGTCCGGCGCCTACATTGTTCGAGAACGTGAACAGTTCCAACTCTTTGCCCAGTTTACGGTGGTCGCGTTTGCGCGCTTCCTCCAGCAGGGTAAGGTATTCGTCCAGCATACTTTTCTTGGGGAACGAGATGCCGTAAATACGGGTAAGCATTTTGTTCTTCTCGTTACCGCGCCAGTATGCCCCGGCAATATTGGTCAGCTTTACGGCTTTTACCAGGCCGGTCTCGGGAATATGTCCGCCGCGGCACAGGTCGGTAAAATCGCCCTGGTCACAGAACGTGATCTCCCCGTCGTTCAGGTTCTCGATCAGTTCCCGCTTGTATTCGTTGTCGTGTTTGTTCGTGTAGAAATCGAGCGCTTCCTGTTTCGATACCGGATACAGACGGAAGTGACTGTTTTTGGCGGCCATCTCAGCCGTTTTCTGCTCAATGGCGGCCAAATCTTCTTCTTTGATCACCGAATCACCGAAGTCGATATCGTAATAAAAACCGTTCTCGATAGAAGGACCGATACCAAATTTGGCATGCGGGTACAGCGCCTGCACAGCCTCTGCCAGGATGTGTGCCGTAGAGTGCCAGAAAGCCTGTTTCCCGTTCGTATCGTCCCAGGTGAGGATCTTCAGCGTGGAATCTTCTTCGATCAGAAAGGAGAGATCGCGGATCACTCCGTTTACTTCGCAGGCCAGGGCTTTTTGTACAAGCCCCCTGCTGATGCTTTCGGCAATCTGCCGGCCCGAGGTGCCTTTTTCGAACTCGCGCACCGAGCCATCCGGAAAGGATATACGTAAATTACTCATGCTAAACGCTATTATTTACAGGGACGCAAAGATACACTTACCAAGCGGAGAAAGAAATACCTCATACGAAATAAATCAACAAAGTGGCATGGAAAACATTTGAATACAAAATAATTTTCCTATTTTCGCCGTTAAAGTGTGTGTTATCTATTTAGTTGATTATCCTTGAAGAAGTCCCTCAAAGATCTGTCTTTCAAAAATTTAATACTGATCATCCCGGCATTTTTCCTGCTGGGCGGTTTTGTATTTGCCCAGAAAAAACTGGGTGTAGACGGTCAGTTATCCCTGGAAACCGGCAGCATCAGCGGCGCTACGGTAAAGATCGAGAAAAGCGGCCGTTCCGTGGGTTCTTCCACCGTTTCTTCTTCCGGCGCCTTTGAGCTGGAGCTCGATTTCAACAGCGATTACACCATCACCGTTACCCAGAACGGGTACATCACACGTAAATTCCGCGTCAATACCACGGTGCCTGCCGAAGCGGTGAACGACGGTCTCAACGCCATTTCCCTGCCGGTATACCTTACGCAGAGTTTTCCCGGCGGTCCCGACGGTAACCAGGTAGACGCCACCCTGAAATTCAACGAAACGCTGTATGATTTCGATTTCGACAAATCGGAATTTACCAGTATAGCCACCCAGAAAAAGAAACTGGACCCCATAAAAACCCAGGCCGCCGCCGTACAGAAAGCCCAGGACGAAGCCGAGGCCAAAGCCAAACAGGAAGCCCTGGCCAAACGGGAGGCCGAATACGCCGAAGCCTACCGCAAGGCCCAGGAAGAAGAAGAACGTAAGAAGAAAGAGGCCGAGCTCCAGGCCAAATACGACGAGGCCATTAAAAAGGCCGATATGGCCTTTGGTCAGAAGAACTGGGAATTTGCCAAACAAAGCTATACGGAAGCCTCTGGCCTGAAACCGGTGGAGACCTATCCCAAGACCAAACTGAGCGAAGTAGAGAAGAACCTGCAGGCCGATAACAATTATAAAGCCGAGATCGATAAGGCCGATAAAGCCTTCGATGCCAAAGATTATGCCGCAGCCAAAACCGCCTATACCGCTGCTTCACAGATAAAACCCGCCGAAACGCATCCCAAAGAGCGTATCAAGGCCTGTGATGCCGAGCTGGATAAGATAGCGAAGGAAAAAGAGGCCAAAGCTAAATACGATGCCGCTATTGTAAAGGGCGACAAGCTGATGACCTCCAAAGACTATGCCGGTGCCAAAACAGCGTATAACGAAGCCCTGGCTGCCAAACCCGGCGATGCGGTCGCACAGCAGAAAGTAGCCGATGCCGAGGCGAAGATCAAGGAAGACGAAGAGCGTAAAGCCAAAGAAAAAGAGCTGAACGAGAAATATACGGCCGCCGTTACCAAAGGCGATGCCGCATTCAAAAACAAAACCTATACCGAAGCCCGTGCCGCTTACGAAGAAGCTCTCAGCCTGAAACCGAACGAGGCTTATCCCAAGACCAAAATTAGCGAGATCGACGCTGCCGAAAAGGCCGAAGCCGACCGTATAGCCAAAGAGAAAGAGAACCAGGCCAAATACGATGCCCTGATCGTGGAAGCCGACCGCCTGTTTGGAGAGACCAAGCTGACCGAAGCCAAAACAAAATATGGTGAAGCGCTGAAAATAAAAGCCACAGAAACACATCCCAAAGAGCAGATCACGAAGATCGACGGACTGATCGCTGCCGAAAACCAGCGTAAAGCCGACGAGGCGGCCCAAGAGGCCAAATACACCGCGGCTATGACCAAAGGGGAAACCGCGCTGAAAGGCAATAAACTGGCCGAAGCCAAAACTGCTTTTACTGAAGCCTCCGGCATTAAGCCCGAAGAAGCGCTGCCGAAACAGAAGATCGCCGAGGTGGACCAGCTGATCGCTGCCGACGAGGACCGTAAAAAACAGGAAGCCGAGCTGCAGAAGCAGTTCGATGCCGAAATGACTACCGGTAAAACCGCCCTGGCCGAAAAGAAATTCCCCGAGGCCATCAGCGCTTTTGACAAGGCCATTGCCCTGAAACCGAACGACGCCGAAGCCAAACTGAAAAAGAAAGAGGCGGAAGACGCCCAGAAAAAACAACAGGAACTGCTGGCGAAGGAAAAAGAGACCCAGGATAAATACGATGCCGCCATGGCCAAAGCCGACGGACTCTTCGGTTCTAAAGACTATGCTGCGGCCAAAACGACATATAACGAGGCCGCCCTGCTGAAACCGAACGAAACGGCGCCCAGGACCAAAATACAGGAGATTGAGGGTATACTGAAACAGGAAGCCGATGCCAAAGCCGCACAGGATAAACTGAATAAAGATTTTGACGCTGCCCTTAAGAACGGGGACCTTGCCCTGGCCGCCAATAAATTTGCTGATGCCAAAAGCGCTTACGAACAGGCCAAAAACCTGAAACCGAACGACCCGGTACCTGCACAAAAGCTGAGTGACCTGGCTGCCAAAGAAGCGGCCTTCCAGGCAGAGGAAGCGAAGAAAAAAGCCGATGAAGCGGCTAAACTGGCTGCCGAAGAAGAGGCCGCCCGCAAAAAAGCCGAAGAAGACGCTGCGAAGAAAGCCGCCGAAGAAGAAGCCAAACGCAAAGCCGACGAAGCCGCCAGACTGGCTGCCGAAGAGGAAGCCAAACGCAAGGCAGAAGAAAACGCGAAGAAACAGGCCGAAGAACAGGCCCGACTGGCTGCGGAAGAAGAAGCCGCACGTAAAAAAGCCGAAGAGGACGCTGCAAAGAAAGCCGCCGAAGAGGAAGCCAAACGTAAAGCTGATGAGGCGGCCCGCTTAGCTGCCGAAGAAGAAGCTAAACGCAAAGCCGAAGAAGCCAGCAAAAAACAGGCGGAAGATCAGGCACGTCTTGCTGCCGAAGAAGAGGCTGCCCGTAAAAAAGCGGAGGAAGAGGCCGCTAAGAAATCTGCCGAAGAAGCTGCCCGGCGCAAAGCCGAGGAAGAGGCCCGCCTGGCCGCTGAAGAAGAAGCCCGACGCAAAGCGGAAGAGGCCAGCAAGAAACAGGCGGAAGATCAGGCCCGTCTCGCTGCCGAAGAGGAAGCTGCACGTAAAAAAGCGGAAGAAGAGGCCGCTAAGAAATCCGCAGAGGAAGCCGCCCGCCGTAAAGCCGAGGAAGATGCCCGTTTAGCCGCGGAAGCAGACGCCAAACGTAAAGCGGAAGAAGCCAGTAAAAAACAGGCCGAAGAACAGGCCCGACTGGCTGCGGAAGAAGAAGCCGCCCGTAAAAAAGCGGCGGAAGATGCCGCTAAGAAATCGGCCGAAGAGGAAGCCCGCCGTAAAGCCGATGAAGCTGCCCGCTTAGCTGCCGAGGAAGAGGCTCGCCGCAAAGCCGAAGAAAATACGAAAAGACAGGCCGAAGAAGCCGCTCGACTGGCTGCCGAGGAAGAAGCCAATAAAAAAGCCCTGGCCGAAGCCGCGGCCCAGAAAAAAGCCAACCAGGAAGAAGCCAAACGCAAATTTGCCGAAGACGAGGCCAAACGCCTGGCCGATGCCGCCCGTCGTAAAAAAGAACTGGAGAACCAGAAGAAAGAAATGCCACCTCCGCCCGTTGCCAAAGCCGGGCCTCCTAAAAAGGCCATATACCTGTATGCCTTCTCCTGCCCTACCAGTAAAGAATTCGGTATCATCAATATGAACGATGGCTCCGGTAACCGCATCGTGAGCGAGTCGGAATACAAGTCGCTGTACCAGAAATACAAAACACAGATCTACAGCAATTAAACGCTGATTTCCGTATACACACTTTTTTATGACGCTTAAACAAGCGCAACCTTAGTACGCTTTCAGGCGAACCCGGTTATGAATTCTATTGCTACCGAAACGGCGGACTGACAAAATTTGATTGTAAAGCAGGCGACTTCTGAGCCGCTGATCAGGATACAAAATGCCCGAAGAGGTCGAATTCCTGGGCATCGTCGATCTGCACTTCGGCAAAATCACCCACACGCGCGTAGGAATCATTTACAGGTATCAGCACTTCATTATCCACCTCGGGGGAGTCAAATTCGGTACGCCCGATAAAATAACCACCTTCCACACGGTCGATCAGCACCTTGTAGGTATGACCGATACGGGCCTGGTTGAGGTCGTAGGAGATACCACGCTGCACTTCCATGATCTCGTTGGCGCGCTCCTGTTTTACATCGGCAGGTACATCGTCATGAAGCAGGTAGGCATGTGTATTTTCTTCGTGCGAATAGGTGAATACGCCCAGGCGATCGAAACGCATATCTTCCACAAAGCGCAGCAGCTCTTCGTGGTGTTTCTGTGTCTCACCCGGATAGCCGGAAATAAGCGTGGTACGGATGGCCATATCGGGCACTTTCTCGCGGAAGGTATTTACCAGGCGATAGGTTTTTTCCTTATTCACCCCACGGCGCATGCTTTTAAGCACATCGTCGCTCACGTGCTGCAGCGGAATATCGATGTAGCGGCACACTTTGGGATTATTGCGGATAACATCGAGCACGTCTTCCGGGAAACCGTTCGGGAACGCGTAGTGCAGGCGGATCCAGTCGATACCGTCCACGCCGGCCAGGGCTTCCATGAGCGCGGCCAGTTTACGTTCCTTATACAGGTCGAGCCCGTAATAGGTAGAGTCCTGTGCGATCATAATAAGTTCGCGCGTGCCGCCGGCAGCCAGTTTCTGTGCTTCGATCACCAGTTCCTCGATGGGTTTGCTGATGTGTTTACCGCGCATCAGCGGAATGGCACAGAACGAACAGGGGCGGTCGCAGCCTTCGGATATTTTTAAATAGGCAAAATGACGCGGGGTGGTCAGCAGGCGCTCCCCGATCAGTTCGGCCTTATAATCGGCTTTCAGTGTTTTAAGAATGGCGGGCAGTTCACGGGTGCCGAACCAGCGGTCCACTTCGGGAATTTCGCCCTTCAGGTCGCCTTTGTAACGCTCGCTCAGGCAGCCGGTCACATATACCTTGTCTACCTGTCCGTCTTTTTTGGCCTCGGCAAAACGCAATATGGTATTGATGCTTTCTTCCTTGGCATTGTCAATAAAACCGCAGGTATTGATGACCACGATATTGAAATCGTCCACGGCCGACTCGTGACTTACCTCCATGCCATTGGCCTTGAGCTGGCCCATGAGCACTTCGGAGTCGTAAATGTTCTTCGAACACCCGAGTGTTACGATGTTTACCTTATTCTTTTTGAGCGTTCTTGTCTTCATGCAGTGCGTTATCGTATACGGTCGGCGCTTCTCACCAGTTCGTCATCCTTCTTTACGGCGCGGTTGCCGAGGAACGTAAGGATCATGGCCAGCGGCAGCATAAAGAGGCCGAAAGACATGAGAATATTACGTTCGAACCCGAAGGTCTTCATGGTCAGGGCAAAGATCCAGGAGCTGGCAGTAAGTACAAAAAGCAGGCCAAAAGCTACCCAGGATACTTTCATCTGCAGGGAGCGTTTACGGTACAGGAATATAGAGATGGCCAGCACCAGTATACCGGTAACGGCAAAAGCCAGCGCTCCGCCTTTTTCGAAAAAGCCGCTCATACTGGCCAGTTCGCCTCCCCAGCCCGTGCGTATACCCCAGTTACCGCTTACATCGTCTTTATCGATAAGCGACATGGTTACCGAACTGTCCGTTTCGGGATTATCTACGCGGAATATGGGACTTACCAGGGAGAGTATCAGCAGCAGCAGTGCCACTGAAAAATAAACCGTTTGTATACGCTGGATCATGAGTATTTTTTTGCAAAGAAACGCAAGATTGTGCAAAATAGCAATCTAAAGCGTGCGGGGCAGCTCAAACAGTTCCATGGCGCCGGGTTTAGCGTCGGTAATTTCGAAGCGCAGGGCCGTGCGTACCTTATGCCAGCCCTGTATGCCTGCAGCGCCGGGATTCAGGTGCAGGTGCTGCAGGGAATGGTCGTAAAGCACTTTAAGAATATGTGAATGGCCGCAGATGACCATGTCCGGCCGGTGTTTTCGTATAAGCATAAGCGTACGGGCATTGTATTTACCGGGATAACCGCCTATGTGCGTCATCAGCACGCGGAGTCCCCCACACTCGAACAGCTGGTTCTCCGGGTAGCGCATGCGTATACCTGCATCGTCGATATTGCCGTACACTGCCCGGAAAGGTTTAAAGGCTTCCAGCCTCTCGCACAGTTCTATACTGCCCAGATCGCCGGCATGCCATACCTCGTCGCAGCTTTCCAGAAACGTTAAAAAACGGTCGTCAAGCTGATTATGTGTGTCGGAAATAAGCCCTATTCTCAAGATTTATTATTTTTGCAAAAATACAGTATTATGAAAAAGTTTATCGGAGCACTCATTATTATCGTATCGGCACTTACCTTTTCTTCCTGCAACGGTATCGTAGCCAGCAAACTGGATGATACATACCGCATGGACCGTGTATTCCTGAACGGAAGCGACAATACACAGACTTTCAATGCCTTTTTTGTCGATTATAAAATTGTACTGACCAAAGAAAAACGCTTCAGCGAAACCTATAATGCACTGGGCGCCCCGATCGGTATCGTAGGCAGCTGGCAGATCAAAGAGAACGGCAAACGCCTGCTGCTGATGGAAGAGAACGGCAACCAGCAAACCCGTAATTACCTTATTTTAAAACACAACAGTAAAGTACTGCAGCTACAGCTCACCGACGATTCGGGCGATATTTACGAGTATCATCTTATACGCTTATAAGAAAAATTTATACAGACCCCTTCTTCGGAAGGGGTTTTTTATTGCCCTTTGTTTTTCTTCATTACCTTTGTGTGCCAAGGAAACACTTGTCTATGTATTCAGTAATCGTACGGATTTTATTTATACTTAATGCCGAAGAGGCACATCATTTTACCTTTTCCTGCATACGCTTTATACATCGTATCCCGGGCCTGGGAAACCTGCTGCGGAAGATATTCCATATAAACGACCCGGCGCTGCGCGTGCAGGTCGCCGGCATCGAATTTCCCAATCCCGTGGGACTGGCTGCCGGCTTCGACAAGGACGCCCGCCTGTTCGCTGAGCTGGCTTCTTTCGGTTTCGGGCACATCGAAATAGGTACGGTAACGCCCATGCCCCAGCCCGGTAATGACAAGCCACGCCTCTTCCGCCTGCTGCGCGACAAGGCCATCATCAACCGCATGGGCTTTAATAACCAGGGAGCCGGACCCGCCGCCATACGCCTGCGTTACCGCAAGGCCGGAGGCCCGGTGATCGGCGGTAATATCGGCAAGAACAAGGTAACGCCCAACGAAGAGGCCGAGCAGGATTACCTGAAGTGCTTCCACAACCTGTACCCCGTGGTGGATTATTTTACGGTGAACGTAAGCTCGCCCAATACACCCGGACTGCGTGCCCTGCAGGAAAAAGAACCGCTCACAAAACTGCTTTCCCTGCTGAAACAGGAAGCCCTGCGCGCACCTTCCTATAAACCCGTATTCCTTAAAATTGCCCCCGATCTTACGAACGAACAGCTCGACGAAATTGTGGAGATCGTACTGGAAACCGGCATCGACGGGCTCATTGCCACCAATACCACCATCTCCCGCGAGGGACTTATCTCCGATGCCTCCCTGGTAAACCAGCAGGGCGGACTCAGCGGCAGACCGCTTACTGCACGCGCTACCGAAGTGATACGCTACGTTGCGGAGAAAAGCGGAAAACGCTTCCCCATTATTGCCGTAGGCGGTATTATGACGGCCGAGGACGCCATGGAGAAATTCCGTGCCGGAGCCTCGCTGGTGCAGCTGTACACGGGTTTTATCTACGGAGGTCCGCCCCTGGTGAAACAGATACAAAAACGCTACCTGGCGGCCAGACGGGCCGGGGAGTTCTGAAATTAAAAAAATACAGTATATTCGAATCGTGAATACCCGCAGCGAACATATAATCCTTACAGAATGCCCGCGTGACGCCATGCAGGGCCTGAAAACATTTATAGATACCGAGGACAAGATCACCTATATTAACCTGTTGCTGAAAGCCGGTTTCGACGTGCTGGATTTCGGAAGTTTCGTGTCGCCCAAAGCGATACCGCAAATGGCCGATACACATGAGGTAGCCGAGGCCATCGACTGGCAGCACAGCCAGACCAAGCTGCTGGCCATCATCGGTAATATAGGCGGGGCCGACCGTGCGGCCGAGTTTCCCTTTATCCGTTACCTGGGTTACCCCCACTCCATTTCGGATACCTTCCTGCAGCGCAACATCAACTCCAACCGCCAGGACAGCCTGCAGCGCGTGGCCGCGGTACAGGAACACTGCGCACGTACCGGCAAGGAACAGGTGGTATATATTTCCATGGCTTTCGGCAATCCCTACGGCGATGCCTGGAATGCCGGGATCGTGGCCGAATCCGTACAGGAACTTTACGACATGGGCATACGCCACATTTCCCTGGCCGACACCATCGGCGAAGCAAAAGCCGACGATATCCGCCAGCTCTTCAGTACGCTGATCCCCGCCTTTCCCGATGTAGAGATCGGTGCTCACTTTCATACCCGTCCCGATAACTGGTTCGAGAATGTTAAAGCGGCCTATGAATCGGGCTGTATGAAGTTCGACAGCGCCATGCTGGGTTACGGGGGCTGTCCCATGGCCAAAGACGCACTCACAGGCAACCTGCCTACCGAGAACCTGGTGGCCTTCTGCCTCGAAAACAATATAAAGACACATATACAAATGGACGCTTTCCGCGAATGTATGGCGGCTGCCGGCGAACTGTTCAACGGAAAATCCTGAGGTATATGAACTGGCTACAACTACTCAGCACCGAACGACCCGGAACCGGCAAAAAGAATAACCTGCAGGCCGACCGCAGCGAGTTCGAAAAAGACACCGACCGTATTATTTTTTCGCACGCCTTCCGCAAACTGCAGGACAAGACCCAGGTAGTGCCCCTGCCCGAGCAGGATTTTGTACACAACCGTCTTACCCACAGCATGGAAGTAAGCTCCGTGGGCCGCAGCCTGGGCAAGATCACCGGCAAAGTACTGCTGGAGCGCCACCCGGAAATACGGGAGGCCGGACTGGACGTGCACGACTTCGGCAATATTATTTCGGCTGCCTGCCTGGCACACGATATCGGCAACCCGCCCTTCGGACACTCCGGCGAGAACGGCATTTCCATCGGGTTTAAAGAGGGTTTCCTGAAGAAATGGGAATCCTACTTTACGGAAGAAGAATGGTACGATCTGAGTCATTTCGAAGGCAATGCCCAGGGCTTTCGCATACTCATGCAGAAAGGCCTGCAACCTACCGCAGCCGTACTGGGCGCCTTTGTAAAATATCCCTGCACGGGCCTGCTTCCCGAACGCGATAAACAGAAGAAGAGCCAGCGCAAGTTCAACTTTTACATGTCTGAAAAAGCCGCTGCCGAAGATTTTGTACAGACCACCGGGCTGCATATACACCAGGAAGGCATTTTCAGTTACTGCCGGCACCCGCTGGTGTTCCTTACCGAGGCCGCCGACGATATCTGTTACCTGATCATCGACCTGGAAGATGCCGCCCGCATGAAGATCCTGTCCGAAGAAAAATACATAGCCCTGTTGCAGCCACTCTGCGGCGATTCGCTGAAACCCGACAAACTGCGCAGCTATCCCGACCTGAACGAACGCCTGGGCATTGTACGCGCCCTGGCCATCCGCAACCTGATCGAAGACGCATCGGAGGTATTCCTGCAATCGGCCCCCGAAATTGCCGAAGGCCGGTACGAGCATGCGCTCACCGACAAAGGGCGTTACGCAGCGCAATTACAGCTGATCTCCGATTTTTCCATCGAACATATTTACAACAGTCAGCGCGTGGTAGAATTGCAGGCTTCCGGCTTCGAGATCCTGCCCCGCCTTACCGAACTGTTCAGCGATGCCGCACTTACGGCCCGCCTCGAAAAAGAAAAACTGAGCGCCAAGCAAAAAAACCTGCTGCGCCTGCTCCCGGGCTGGCGGACCATGGACGATATTTCGCCGTATGAGACCACCCGGCGGGTGCTCGACTTTGTTTCTGGCCTTACCGACCGGCACGCCCTGCTGCTGCATAAAAAACTAATGGGTGTAGAAATATGAACGCCAACGACCGTTTTGAAGAAATACGCCGTATGCTGGCCGAAGAGCCGGACGATCTGTTCCTGCATTACGCCATGGCCCTGGAATACGTACGCCTGGGCGAACCACAGCAGGGGATCGGTATTCTGAAGGCCATCCGCGAAAGAGCCCCGGAATACCTGCCCCTGTACATGAAACTGGGCACCCTGTACCAGGCCCTGCAACAATATCCCGATGCCGTGGAGATACTGGAAGCCGGTATCCGCGAGGCCCGCGTACAACAACAGTTCAAAACCCTGGCCGAACTGGAGCAGGTGCTGGAGATCGTACGTGAAGATATGGAAGATTAATTCCGGCCGATTTCCTAAATCTCTGTTAATAAATAAACAAAATCACTTTTTACGCTTTACTTAGGTATATGAAAAACATCATTACACTCTTACTGCTGACCGGAACATTGCCCGTATTTTCACAAACGATAAAAGACTGCAATGTATACCCCTCCAACCTGGAAGAAAACATGGGTTTCGAGTCTTTCGACCCTGCCACAAATACCATTAAAGGCGCTTATTTTATGGTACTGGCCGACGGAGAAAACTCAGAATATGCGACCCCGCCTTTCGCCGTAAAAATATACCTCTACCAGGCCGACCAGGATCCTATTTTCATCAAAACATACAACCTGGATGGTATAAAACACTTCGCAAGTTTTGAATTTACAAAAGAAAATATTAACTTTTCGGAATTAAATGTTCCGGAAGGAACCTATCGTGTAGGTATTTTTGTAGATGCAGACGACTCAATACAGGAAGATGCAAGTGACAATGCAATACTGTTTCGCTCGTCCGTGACGGTTAAAGGTACTTCTGCCCCGGCAGAAAAGACCGAAGAAAACGATAGTGAAGATTGGTAATCTTTCATAACGCACACATATATGTGAGGAGCCTGTCAAATGCAAGAGACAGGCTTTTTTTATGCATGCATACCAATTTAAGCAGGTGCAGGCCATTCCCCTACGCATTTATTTCTCATATTTGAACAAATCTATATCTATGCTTCGTACCAGATCTTTATTCATATTGCTGGCATTAGCCCTCGTGCTTCCGCTAAAAGCGACCCTGCAGCCCGGCTTCGATAAACAGGAGTACCTGGAAATGCTGCGGATCATCGCGACCTTCTCCGAAAATCCGGCCTCCACATTCCCCAAACCGGAACACTATACCCGCATACACCGCTCACCGGCCTTTGTCATGGACAATATGTACGATTTCTGGTACGATCCGTCTCAAAAAGCCGTGGCCATACACCTGCGCGGTACCACGGGCAAGGCCATCAGCTGGCTTGAAAATTTTTATGCCGCCATGATCCCCGCCGAAGGTTCGGTACAGCTGGGCAACGGACAACAGTTCGATTATAAATTTTCTTCCGATAAACGTGCAGCCGTACACGTGGGCTGGACCGTCGGACTGGGCTATATGGTAAACGATATGAAGACCCGTCTCGACTCCGTGCTCAACAGCGGCGTACGCGACCTGGTGGTGGTAGGACACAGCCAGGGCGGAGCACTCGCCTTCCTGATGACGGCTTACCTGCGCCAGGCACAGCTCGACGGTAAAATCCCGGCCGATACCCGCATCAAAACTTACTGCAGCGCCGGCCCCAAACCCGGCAACCTGTATTTTGCCTACGATTACGAACGCCAGACACAGAACGGCTGGGCCTTTAACGTGATCAATGCGGCCGACTGGGTGCCCGAAACCCCCATTTCTATACAGACACTGAACGACTTCAATACCACCAATCCTTTTAAAAATGCCAAAAAGCTCTTTAAAAAACAGAAGTTTCCCCAGAATATCCTGTTCAAGTATTTCTTTAATCAACTGGAAAAACCTACGACCAAAGCCCGCAAAAAATACGAGAAATTCCTGGGTAAACTGGTAGGCGGATTCGTGGAAAAACAGGTAGAAGGTGCCGTACCGCCCCCGTTCTTTCACAGCAACAATTATGTACGCACCGGCCACACCATTGTGCTGTACCCCGATGCCGAATACTTTACGCAGTTCCCGGAAAGCGATACCAACTTCTTTGTGCACCACATGTTTGCGCCCTATTATCACCTGGCGCAGAAACTAACTATGTAATTTTACGTATACTACAGAATAAGGCGGTCTGTGAGCCGCCTTTTTTATTGCCGCAGCTCTATGCCGGGGTTACCCGGGAAACCTGCCGGATATCAGAAGAACCGGTTCAGGCCTTGAGACGGGCAATTACGGTCTGGTTGCCCACCGGTTTGTCGCCGATCTTTACCAGGATCTCAGCATCCAGAGGCACAAAAATATCCACGCGGCTGCCGAATTTGATAAAGCCGAACTCGTGTCCTTTTTCAATGGTCTCTCCCACTTTCAGGTAGTTTACGATACGTTTGGCCAGGGCTCCGGCTATCTGCCTAAAGAGGATCTCGGTACCGTTGGCATGTTTTACCACGCTGGTGGTACGTTCGTTCTCAGTAGACGATTTGGGATGCCAGGCCACCAGGTATTTACCTGCATGGTACTTATAATAGGTTACCAGGCCGGCAATGGGCGTCCAGTTGATGTGTACGTTCACCGGGCTCATAAAAATGGATATCTGGCGCACTTCGCGGTTCAGGTATTCGGTCTCGAACACTTTTTCGATCACCACCACTTTACCGTCGGCTGGGGCAATGATATCGAGGGAGTCGGCTCCGTTGAGGCGTTTCGGGTAACGGAAAAACTGCATGATCAGTATCCAGAATACCAGGGATACCAGGCCCGTGAGCAGCATCAGCCATGAAATTCCGGTAAAATAGATGCCTGCATTCAGGGCCAGCACCAGTATGGTGGTTACCCACATTATCGTATTGCCTTCTCTGTGAAATCGCATGGGGATAAGCTGTGTTTAGAATAGGTTTGTTTTAACGGCGTAAAAATAAAGGAATATTACAGGAGCAGAAAGTAAAATACTGTCGAACCGGTCTAAAAAACCGCCGTGCCCCGGCAGGAAAGCCCCGGAATCCTTGATACCCAGGCGGCGTTTCCATTTGCTTTCCACCAGGTCGCCGAGTACACCCAGGGGAATAAGTATCATGCACATGACCACGTAATGTATAGTGGCAATAGGCGTAATGTAACGGGCCAGCACAAAGCTCATGCCAATGGTCATTGCGGCCCCGCCGATGGTCCCTTCCCAGGTTTTGCCCGGAGATACCAGGGGCGCCAGTTTATGACGGCCGAACAGGCGGCCGAACACGTAGGCAAAGGTATCGTTGGCCCAGATAAGCAGGAAGATGGAGCAGATCAGTTCAAAATGATAGGCCCCCGCTTCAATTTCTGTGGCCAGCAGTATAAGGCTGATGAATGGCAGCACGGTATACAGGATGGCTGTAATGAGCACGGAGGCCGGCTGAAATACGGGTTCTTTATCGTCTTTGCGCAGTACGCCCAGGAAAAGCAGGGGCACCAGCAGTACGGGGGCCAGCAGGAACACCGTTTGCTGTGTATATACGAAAAGTCCCGTGAGCGACCATATACCCAGGCCGCTGAGCCATATCCACTGCCGGAATACGGAGGAGATATTTTCGTGTTTTACAAATTCGTAGAGGCATCCCATGGAGTACAGCGAAAAAACGGCCCAGAGGCTGTATTTCGAATACCAGACCGATGCCAGGGTTATAACCAAGAAAAGCGCACCGAAAACGGCGCGCTTTGCAAGATTTGAAAAAGTATTCTGTGATGGACTAACTGTTTGTGTCATGGGGCTTATCCGTACCCGTTGTACCCGGAGTTTCTACATCGCCGGAAGGGCTTTCCGGGCTGGCAGGCGCCTGTTCTGAAGGCGTATACTGCGGCTGCATGGTAGAGCGTACCGCTTCGGACACTTCTTTGGCCCGCTCGTCGTCTTCGAAAGGACGCACTCCAAGAATTTCCTCTACATCTTCGCGGAAGATCACTTCGCGCTCCATGAGGCGTTCGGCCAGTTTGGTAAGTTTTTCCTTGTTCTCTTCGAGCAGGTGTTTGGCTCTTTCGTAGCAGAAATCGCTCAGTTTTTTCACTTCGTCATCGATCAGTTCAGCCGTTTTGTTGCTGTACGGTTTCGAGAAGGTGTAGTCCTGCTGTCCGGAACTGTCGTAATAGCTGAGGTTACCCAGTTTTTCGTTCAGACCGAAGATCGATACCATGGCATAGGCCTGTTTGGTAATTTTCTCCAGGTCGCTCAGGGCACCGGTAGATACTTTCTGGAAGATCACTTCTTCGGCGGCACGTCCGCCCAGGGCTGCCGTCATTTCGTCGAGCAGCTGTTCCTTTGTGGTGATCATACGTTCTTCGGGCAGGTACCAGGCAGCGCCCAGCGATTGTCCGCGCGGTACGATGGTCACTTTTACCAGCGGACTGGCATAGCGCAGCAGCCAGCTTACGGTGGCGTGTCCGGCCTCGTGGAAGGCGATCACTTTTTTCTCGATCGGCGTTACAATGCGGTTTTTCTTTTCCAGGCCACCGATCACACGGTCGATGGCATCGTTAAAGTCGCTGCGGTCGATCTCCTGTTTATTTTTACGGGCGGCGATAAGCGCGGCCTCGTTACATACGTTGGCGATATCGGCACCTGAGAAGCCCGGCGTTTGTTTGGCCAGCAGCTCCACATCGATATTCGGGGCCAGTTTTTTACCCTTCATGTGTACCTGGAAGATGTGCTTGCGGCCGATGAGGTCGGGCAGGTCTACCATGATCTGGCGGTCGAAACGGCCCGGACGGATCAGGGCTTTGTCGAGCACGTCCACCCGGTTGGTGGCGGCCAGTATAATTACGCCGCTGTTGCTTTCGAAGCCGTCCATTTCGGTCAGCAGCTGGTTCAGGGTATTTTCACGTTCATCGTTGGCACCCTGCACTACACCGCGTCCGCGGGCACGTCCGATGGCGTCAATTTCGTCGATGAACACGATACAGGGCGCTTTTTCCTTGGCCTGGCGGAACAGGTCGCGCACCCGCGAAGCCCCAACACCTACGAACATCTCCACGAAATCGGAACCCGACAGCGAGAAGAAGGGCACTTTGGCTTCCCCGGCAACGGCTTTGGCCAGCAGGGTCTTACCCGTACCCGGCGAACCTACCAGCAGGGCCCCTTTCGGGATCTTACCACCGAGGTTGGTATATTTTTTCGGGTTCTTGAGGAACTCCACGATCTCCTGCAGCTCTACCTTGGCTTCATCCAGGCCGGCCACATCGTTAAAGTTCACCGATACCTGTGCGTCTTTATCGAACAGTTTGGCACGCGATTTACCGATGTTGAATATCTGTCCGCCGGCTCCGCCACCGCCCATACGGCGCATGAGGAACATCCACAGACCCACCATTACCAGCAGGGGCAGCACAAAAATGATAAAGGAATTGAGCCAGTTGTCCTTATCGGTCTTAAAGTCTACCTGTACCTTTTCTTCGGCAGGCAGGGCGGCCTGAGTCTCTTCCATTTTTTTCAGGAAAAGTTCTATGGGGCCGGTTTCCATCTGGAACTGCGGCTGTCCGTTGGGGATATTGCGCGCTTTGATGTCCTTGTAGATATCTTTACCCAGTCGGTCCTGTTTAATGTAAATATAAGCGGTGTTCTCGTTGATCACCTGGATCTTTTCCACATCGCCCATGGCCAGCATCTGATCGAACAGTTTGGGGTTGGTGTTGTCGGGCGTACCCGTTTTACTGAAGAGGTATACACCGGCAAAGATCAGCAGCACCAAGCCGTAGATCCAGTATCCCGAAAAGCCCAGTTTGGGTTTTTTCCCCTGCGGCTTGGGAGCTCCCGGACCTTTCTGATTATTATTTCCTAATTCTGACATGATTATTTTAAAATACGTTTGTTCTTAAATAAACGGAGTTCGGCCCCGTTGGTTTAACCGGCAACGGTAGTAACGGCAGCATCGGCCCAGAGTTCTTCTATACCGTAAAATTCGCGCACTTCCGGCAGGAAGATATGTACCACCACATCGCTGTAGTCGATCAGTATCCATTCTGCGTTCTGTTCGCCTTCAATATGCCATGGTTTTTCACGGCTTTCCTTGAAGACCATATCGTAAACCGAGTCGCTGAGTGCGCCTACCTGGGTGGTAGACTCACCGGTTGCTATAATAAAGTACTGGCAAACAGCGCTTGAGATATTACGCAGGTCCAGTACGGTGATATCTTTGGCTTTTTTTTCTTCCAGACCCATTATTATCAGATCAACCAAAATATTTTTTTCTTCTTTTTGCTGTTTCGTTTTCTTTGTCATTCCTATAAGTATCTTGCAAATGTAATAAACCCACAGGAACAAAAAATATGCTAAACCAAATTATCGGTCGTAATGTCATATATATTTCCAAAACGGAATCTACCAACAGTTTTGTAAAAGAGCAGCAGGGCTCCCTGCCCAACGGCACCTGTGTATTTGCCGGGGAGCAGACCGCCGGACGCGGCCAGCAGCATACCCGCTGGAACAGTGAAAAAAGCAAGAACATTACCGCCAGTGTGAAACTGGTACCCGAAAAAATGGAGGCCGAACAGCAATTCAAACTGAATATGTCGGTAAGCCTGGGCATACTCGATTACCTACAGGAACAACACGGCATACAGGGCCGTATCAAATGGCCGAACGACATACTGGTAGACGGCCGCAAGATCTGTGGCATACTGATCGAGAACACGCTCTCCGGCAGCCAGGTACAATCTTCGGTGATCGGCTTTGGCATGAACATAAACCAGACCGATTTTGGCGATAACCTGCCCAATGCCACCTCTTTAGCCCTGGTATGCGGACGTACTTTCGATGTAAAGGAAGAACTCCGCCTGCTGCTCGAATGTCTCGACATACGCTACCGGCAGTTGTTGGTCGTGCCCACCAAGGTATTGGAAGAACAATACCTGCGAAACGTATACGGTTTTGATACATTGGTAGAAATGCGGGCCGAGGGCGGCAGCTTCCATGCCAAAATAACAGGCATTGACACCTGGGGACGCCTGAAAACAGAAAAGCCTGACGGAACGTCAGGCCTGTATGATATCAAACAAGTTCAGTTTGTATTATGACGCCTTGTCGAATTTCTTCTTGAGGGCGTGTCCCCAGTAACCGAAGAAGTTCTTCAGCGGACTTTCCACCATAACCCGCATAAAGGGATTTACATCGCCTTTGAATTCCATGTGTGCCTCGCAGGAGGTAGCATCCTTCTCATTGATAACGATGCTGAGATCGTACGGGAAGATCACATCGCCGTAAGAGGTCATGTCGATACGTGAATTCGGCGTTTTGCTCTTGTACTGCAGTCCGATTTTGGCCATACCGCCTACTTTAAAGGAGCAGTTCTCCGGGGTAGCTTTCCAGTCGGTAGCACTGGAAGGCAGCATTTCCTTAAAGTTCTGCATGTCCGATAAAAACGTGAATACTTCGGAGGCCGGGGCCGAGATCTGTTCTTTGTCTGTATTTAATTCCAGCATAAAATAGTGTTTGTGTTTTCCTGGGGCTGAAGATATTTATTTTCCCCAAGTTTCGGGGTTTTTTCTCCAGGCATTTAAAATTTCGAGGTCGCTTTCCTGCACGTAATTCAGTTCGGCGGCGCGCTGTATCACGTATTCGTAGTTCGAGAGCGATATCAGTTCGCAGCGGGCCTGCTGGAAGCGTTCTTTTTTGAGGTCGAAGTCGTAATCGAAAACGGCCAGCATGTTCTTTACCTCGCAACCGGCGCCGCGCAGGGCTTCTACTGCCTGCAGCGAGCTTCCGCCCGTGCTCACCAGGTCTTCCACCACCAGCACGTTACGGCCGGCGGGCACCTCTCCTTCGATCAGGTTTTGCATACCGTGTCCTTTGGGGGCGCTGCGTACGTACAGGAAAGGCAGGCCCAGTTCCTGTGCAATAAGCACACCGTGGGCAATACCACCTGTAGCCACACCGGCCACGGCATCGATATGCGAGAATTTTTCAGCGGCCGCCTTTACAAAGTTCTGGCGGATATAGGTGCGGAGTTCCGGGTAGGAAAGCGTTTTGCGGTTATCGCAATAAATGGGTGACAACCAGCCCGAAGCCCAGGTGAAAGGCTCTTTGGGTCTCAGTTTAACGGCTTGTTTTTTTAATAAAAATTCCGCTACATTTACGGCGCACTCTTCTGTATAGATCATGGACGCAAAATTATTCAAAGTTTTTATAAAGGATACCTGTTTCCGCATCGAGGAGGACAAAACTTCTCAACAGAACCCCGCAGCCGCTGTAGGACAAATGAAAAAAGCCCTGTTCAGCGATATGCCCGATACCCGTTTTACCGTGCCCTCTTTCGAGGAATGGAAACAGGAAGTGCTGAAATTCTTTATGCCGGCACCGGCGGCGGGCGGACTGGTACAAAATGCCCGGGGCGAATACCTCTGGATCTTTCGCCGCGGTAAGTACGACCTGCCCAAGGGTAAACTGGACCCGGGCGAGACCTTTGAGCATGCCGCCCTGCGCGAAGTGGAGGAAGAATGCGGCATACGCGACCTGCAGTCCGGTCCCCTGCTCGGGTATACCTACCATATATATATACAGAACGAAAAACCCTACTTTAAGGAAACGGCCTGGTACCTGATGCATACGTCACAGGACGAGGTAGAGATACAGCTCGAAGAGGATATTACCGATTACTGCTGGGCCGACGCAGATACCCACAAAAAACTTTCCGCTAAAACGTTCCGTAGTCTGAAAGACTTCCTGAGCAATTTAAGATTATCTTAACGAAATACATACGTTAAGTTCATTCTTTGGCACGCTAATTGTATTTTATTAGTCAGGTAAGTTTTTTTCATAGGTTTAGATTTAGTCAGAAAAAGGGTTTCGGAGGAAACCCTTTTTCTGTTTATATTGTCTCGTCCTGAATTACTGGTAACGTATTTTGGAATCGATAAGCAGGCTGGCATGCTCGCTGATATTGTTCAGTTCCATGAGCACGGTAACGGGTACGCAGTATTGTTCGGCAATGATGTGCAGGTCGTCACCGGGACGCACAGTGTGGAATTTTTCAACAGCTGAGGAAATTTTGCCCGTTCTGTTCCCCGCCACATCCAGGCGGCTGCGGTTCATTTTATACGGAATATACTCACTGATAGCCAGTTCGTGTTTCGAAAGGTCGATAATAGTGGCCGGGTTGATGGCCTGCCCCAGGAAACGGATCTCGAAATGCAGGTGCGATCCGAAAGAACGCCCGGTATTCCCGCCCAAGCCCAGGTGATCGCCCGCCTGTACATAGGTACCGGTTTTTACGTCCAGCCTGGACAGGTGCGCATAATAGGTTTCCAGTCCGTTGGGGTGACGCAGCACCACTACATTCCCGTAAGAGGAATTGTACTGGGCATAACGTACCATACCTTCGAAGGCGGCATACACGGGATCGCCTTCTTCCAGGTCGATATCGATACCTTTGTGCATACGTCCGCGGCGGCCCCGGGGACCGTAATGCGAGGTAATAGGCCCGTTGGGTACCGGGTAAAAGAAATCACAGCTTTTATTGTATACCAGCTGGAGTGTTTTATTGGCAAACATCTCCAGGGTAGAATTACCATAATAATGCACCACCGCGGTATCCCACTGCTTGTACCAGTCGCCGGCCGGTATCGCTTCCAGCATATCGGCTTCTTCCAGGGAATCCTGTTCCACAGAGGCTGCGGGTACAGCGCTTACCTGCGCGTATGTGTGGCTGAGGAAGAGGGCGAGGGCGGAAAGGAGCAGTGTTTTTTTCATCATGCGTACCTTGATTTGTGAGACGGGCAAAAATAAAGTCAGGGGCTGCTAAAGAATGTTAAGAGCCGGCGTATAACAATTCTTTAACAAATGATTCCAGTTCGGGGAAAAAGCGCTGGTAAGATTCCTGCAGGGCGGTATAGTTCTCCCGGAATATCTCCACGGGACGCATTTCGTCGAAAGGGGCATTGGCCTTACGCACCATACCGCGTATCGAGTTCTCGATTCCGCCCTTGAAACGGTAGCCGTAGAGCCAGTTCCCGGTCTTCATGCGGAAGAACATGAACGAAAATTCCCGCGGGAAGTGGCCCATGTTCAGTTCCACGGCGCCGTATACCCGTTCACTGAACTCCTTCAGCGAATCGTTGGTAAAACGGCTGCTGTCGTTCGCCAGGAAATGGTCGAACACCAGGTCGGGGAACAGCGAGGAATAATGTCTCAGGTCCTTGCTGAACATCCGTTTGCAGTATATGAACTCGGGGTGTGTATCGGTGAAGTAATCTATTTCACGGTGCAGTAAAACACCTTTGGCAAGATTGTAGGGCAGCTTTTCCCATGCTTTTCCCTTGATAAAATCTCCGGCAAAATTACCAGCGAGTATTTCATCGTCCTGGAAAGACAGATATGCGTGCGCAAGAAAGTTCAATCCTTATTCTTTTATACGGTTTTTTATTTCACAAAATAAGAATAGGCAAAAACCGCAGTTAATGAGCTACATTGCAGTTAGTCCAAAATTATAGTAAAAATTTATAAAAACAAATCGGCACCGGATGAATTTTAAATCAGGCTGTATCGCCCGGGATATAACACTTGCAGATACGTTGCAGATTCACTATCTTTAGCGTTCAGGGCTACATATTGTATTTATTTACGGATATTAGCCGCCAGGTACTATGGAAAAAGTAATTGTAATAGGAGGAGGAAGCTGGGGTACGGCACTGTGTAAAATTTTGTCGGACGCGGGTAATCCCGTTACCTGGTATATGCGCAGTGAGCGGGCCTGCGCGGAGTTTAACGCTACGGGCAGCAACCATAAATACCTGCCGGGCTGCAAACTGGACACCGAAAAGGTACATGCCATACACTCTTTTCATGCCCATGCCGAACTGGCCGATGTACTGGTGGTAGCCGTTCCCGCCGCATTTGCCGAACAAAGCCTGCCCCTGGTACAAAAAGAACGGCTGAAAGACAAGATCGTGATCTCCGCCGCCAAAGGTATGCTGCCCAATAACGACCGTACCTTAACCGAATACCTCGAGTTTGAGTGGGGACTGCCGTCCGACAAGCTGTTTTTCATAGGCGGGCCCTGCCATGCCGAAGAAGCGGCCGAAGAAAAGCGTTCCTACCTTACGCTGGCCGGCAATGATCCGTCTACCGGCGAACGCCTGGCAGCCCTGTTCCGTAATACCTATATATCCTGCCATTACCATGCAGAACTGCGCGTGGTGGAATACGCCGCCGTGCTTAAAAACATCTATGCGCTGGGCATGGGTATTGCACAGGGACTGGGTTACGGGGATAATTTCCAGGCCGTAATGGCCGCCAATGCCTGGCGCGAGGCCGAGCGTTTCCTGAACCGCACTTTCCCCTATTCGCCCATCAACCTGAACGATTCTGCCTGCCTGGGCGACCTGCTGGTTACCTGCTACAGCATCCACAGCCGCAACCGCCGTTTCGGCAACCTGGTGGCTGCAGGAAATCCGCCGGCACATATTATACACGATATGCAGATGGTGGCCGAAGGCTATTACGCCGTAAAAAGTTTCTGCGAACGCCACGGCAATGCCCTGAACGAAATGCCCGTGGTAAACTGCGTGTATGCCGTGCTGTACGAGGGCGCCGACCCGCGTGCCAGCTTCAGGGCACTGGAAACCAGACTCATTTAACAAAAGAATAAGAACCCCTTCCGGGCAGAAACGGAACAATAATTGTACTTTTATCTATCAAACTGTTTATACATGAAGCGTTTCTTAAAGATCACCGCTATGGCCGTTATTGCAACCGGCATATTTTCGTCCACTTCCTGCGAACTCCTGAACAACGGGAAACTGTCTGAAGAAGAAGTTGCCGCCGGACTGAAAGAGGCCCTGAAACATGGCTCAGACTCCTCCACCACCCGCCTGCATAAACAGGACGGGTACCTGGCCGATGCCACCATTAAAATTCTGCTTCCGCAGGAGGCCCAGACGGCCGTGAGCGCAGTGGACGCCATTGTACCCGGGCTCAGCACCCAGCTGGTGACCAAAATAAACCGCGCCGCCGAAGATGCCGCCATTGAAGCCAAACCCATCCTGTGGAATGCCATCGAAGGCCTTACCATACAGGATGCCTTTACCATACTGCAGGGTAACGACGATGCCGCTACGGTATACCTGCGCAGCAAAACCTACGACGGACTGTATAATGCTTTTCAGCCTAAAATACAGAACTCCCTGCAGACCGTAGGCGCCCAGCAGCTCTGGACACAGTTTTCCACTACGTATAACAATATTCCCTTTGTAACGCCGATCCCCGATAACCTGGCCGCACACGTAACCAACAAGGCCCTGGACGGCCTGTTCGTATACGTAGCCAAAGAAGAACTGAAAATACGTACCGACGTAAACGCAAGGGTCACCGACCTGCTCAAAAAAGTTTTTGCACAGCAATAAAAAACAGAAAGCCTCTCCGGAGGCTTTTTTTGTGCTTTATGCGATCATGCACCTACATTAAAAGTCGTCTTATTTTAACAGGAATATTTTAAGTGCTCATTGTGCAATTTGTGCAATTATTGTGCAATTCAGGATTACTTAAAGCTATAATAGGCACCGGCACCCTTTTGTCCGCTTGATTTTAACAACACTTTTCCCACCAGCCCCATAAGTTCTTTGCTCGCCGTATTTCGTGAACAATCATTTAATGTTTGATAGATACGATTTGTGATTTTTCCATTCTCTTTAACATACAACACAGCCCTGATTTGCCGTTCATTTAAACCGAGTGTCTGAAGATATCCCTCATGGTAGATATTCTTTCTAAATTCCACCCAAAAATCGGAACCCGTATTGTAGTAAGAAGGTTGGGGAAGGCCAGCTGCTGCGCACTGCTCTATCATTTTGCTGATACCTCGTCCCCAGGATTCAATATATCCAATTCGGAAAAAAGCATTTGCAATATCCGGATTATAAGGTCTTGAGGCATGTTTAACCAAAAGGTTTTCGATTGTCCACTCTTCCGGTAACTGTCCTTCGTTCCAGAACATTATCCTGTCCTTATACACGCTGATCTGGATTGGGGTATTACCTGAATAGTCCTTATGTACCACTGCATTAAGTAAAGCCTCCCGTATTGCATCCCTGGGATATTCAAAGGTCTCGATACGATAGATATCTTCATAACTGATTTCTGCCTTGATATATTTTGTGAACAACAAGTCCATCGTTTTTTCAACCTGCTCAAACAAATTACCATGTATCTCATCCTGGTAACGCAAATCTGTATCCGTTTCAAAATAGCCGATCCTGATATAAGCACCTACAACAAGCGATTCTGGATCAGAATGAAAAAGTAATATAGCTGCTCTCTTTAAATAACCGTCTTCTGTTAATTTCAGATTTTCAAGTAAATGCTCATTAGTCTCAGTAAGACTGTCTACTATCAAACGCCTACTTTTAAGTCCCCGTTTGCGAAAAAAATCAAATGTTTCCTGTTTCAGATCTTTTAAAACAACTTTAGGAACAGGTACCCCATCCCAACGTTTACCTTGCTTTTCCAACATAAACTTGTCTAAGGCTGCGCCTTTCAACTCCTGTTTTGTACTACCACTGCGATAATGATACTGGCCCCTGTAATTTACCGGTGTGGGATAAGATTCAACTATTATTTCTATGTAATCACCCTTTTTCGTTTTATGCAAGTTTACATCCACCATTATACCAAGTACATCACGCACTTTATTTGGAATATCTTCCAACAACTTTTTTGCATCGGCAACTCCTACTACTTTTCCATTATCATCCTTACCAATAAAAATACGACCTCCGTTTGCATTAGAAAAACCACAAATCCATTTCAGGTATTCATCACGCCAACTACTTTTATATTCTACATTTTGTGACTCACTCATATTATGCACCCTATACAAAAGTAACTTTTATTCTTTAGCCGGGAATGAAAGATAACTGCTATCCTTGACACATCGGCGCTTGCCTAATCTTTTTGTGCCCGTAAACCTGCGCTTTGCCGAAATTTATGGCAGATACGCCCGAAATTCTGTATACTTACACCATCAGTTTAGAAACAGAATGAATACAACACGCAGGCATTTCGGGAAAACGCTGCTGCTGGGCACACTGCTGCTCTCGGCAGCCGGACTTAACGCACAGAACGGCGGCTACTGGCAGCAGAAAGTAAATTACGTGATAGATATCGACTTCGATCACAAAAAGCACCAGTACCAAGGTAAACAGGAACTTACCTATTACAACAATTCGCCCGACACCCTGCACCGGGTGTATTATCACCTGTATTTCAACGCTTTTCAGCCCGGCAGCGAAATGGACATCCGTAACCAGAACCTGCGCGACCGCGACCGCCGCATCGGCGACCGTATCGGTAAACTGAAAAGCGATGAGATCGGCTATCAGAAAATACGCAGCCTGAAACAAGACGGTAAAGACCTGCAACATAAAACCAGCGGTACCATACTGGAAGTTACGCTGGCCCAACCCCTGCTGCCGGGAAAAACCACCGTTTTTAAAATGGAATTTGAGGCACAGGTGCCCCTGCAGATCCGCCGCAGCGGCCGCAACAGCGCCGAGGGCATCGATTATTCCATGAGCCAGTGGTACCCCAAACTCTGCGAATACGATTATATGGGCTGGCACGCCGATCCCTATATCGGCCGTGAGTTTTACGGCGTATGGGGGGATTTTGACGTGACCATCCACATGGATAAAGCCTACACCATAGGCGCTACCGGTTACCTGCAAAACCCGCAGGAGATCGGTAAAGGCTACGAAACACCCGGCAGTAAACCCGCTCCGCCGACTGGCGACAAGCTGCACTGGCATTTTAAAGCCCCTGCCGTACATGATTTTGCCTGGGGTGCCGATCCCGATTACGTACACAAGCGTTACACCAACGACGACGGTGTGGAGCTGCACTTCTTTTACCAGCCCGAAGAAAAATACGTGGCGGCCTGGGAAGCCCTGCCGGCCAAAATGGCACAGTTCTTCGACCTGATGAAGAACAAGTTCGGCAAATACCCCTACAAGCAATTCAGCTTTGTACAGGGGGGCGACGGTGGTATGGAATACCCCATGATGACCCTCATTACCGGGCGCCGTACCGAAAGCAGCCTGGTGGGCGTTTCTGTACACGAAGCAGCTCATAACTGGTTCTATGGCGTACTGGCCACCAACGAGACCCTGTACCCCTGGATGGACGAAGGTTTTACTACCTACGCCACCAATTACTGTATGGATATCATCTACAACGAGAAAAAGGCCAATCCGTTTGAAGAAGATTATGAAGGACTGCGTATGCTGGACAGCGTGGGCCTGCGTGAGCCGCTCTGTACCCACGGCGACTGGTTCCAGACCAATTATGCCTACGGGATATCGTCATATAGTATGGGTTCCGTTTTCCTGGCGCAGCTCAGCTACATTACCGGTATGCAGGCCTTCGATGTCTGCCTGCACCGTTATTACAACGAATGGGGCTTTAAACATCCCACGCCCGTGAATTTTCTGCGTGTATTTGAAAAATATACACAACTGGAGCTCGACTGGTACCTGAATCAATACGTATACAGCCTCAACGGCATCGATTACCGGGTGGGCCTGGTAGACAAAAAAGGCAAAGGCACCGTGATCAACCTGCAACGCAACGGACAGTTCCCGATGCCGCTGGATGTGGCCGTAACCCTAAAGAACGGCTCCGTTCAGTATTATACCATTCCGCTGGATATTATGCGCGGCGCCAAAAAGACCGACGGAGATAAGACCTTTACCGCAGCGGCTTCCTGGGCCTGGGTAAATCCCAACTACCAGCTGGTGCTCGAAAATGTGGCCTTCGGCGATGTGCGTAAAGTGCAGATCGATCCAAGCGGACGACTGGCCGACCTGAAACCTGCCAATAATACCTGGACCGCTCCGTAGCGCGTCCATACCGACCATAAAAAAAGGGGCTTTGCGGCCCCTTTTCTTTTATACGTTGTTCTTTCTTTTAGGAAAGCATCAGGATCGGATTTTCCATGTAGCGCTTGAAGGTCTGCAGGAACTCGCTTCCCGTAGCTCCGTCTACGCTGCGGTGATCGCAGGAAAGTGTAATTTTCATTACGTTGCCCGGAACTACCTGTCCGTTCTTCACTACCGGCGTCTGTTTAATACCGCCAACGGCCATGATACAGCTGTCGGGCGGGTTAATGATGGCGGTAAAGTCTTCGATACCGTACATACCCAGGTTGCTGATGGTAAAGGTATTGCCTTCCATTTCGGCAGGCTGCAGCTTTTTATCGCGGGCCTTACCGGCAAATACTTTCACTTCTTCGTTGATCTGCGACAGGTTCTTGGCATCGGCAAATTTCAGCACCGGCACCACCAGGCCTTCTTCAATGGCTACAGCCACCCCGATGTGGATGTGGTGATTGTAACGGATCTTATCGCCCAGCCAGGAAGCGTTCACTTTGGGGTGTTTGCGCAGGGCCATGGCCACAGCTTTGATCACCAGGTCGTTGAACGAAATACGGACCTCGCTGTTCTCATTGATGGCCTTACGGGCAGCCATGGCGTTGTCCATATCTATTTCCATCGTAAGATAGAAATGCGGCGCCGAGAATTTGCTTTCGCTCAGGCGGCGGGCAATGGTCTTGCGCATCTGCGACAGGGGCACGTCCTCGTAAGACTCCTGTCCCACCACAGCCGTGGCCGAAGAAGATGCCGCCTTTCCGGCAGCGGGTTTATAATTTTCTACGTCTTTCTTAACGATACGGCCTCCGTCCCCGGAACCGGGAACTTTGCTGATATCGATGCCTTTATCTTTGGCAATGCTTTTAGCCAGCGGACTGGCTTTTACGCGGCTGTCCGAAGCAGTGTCCTGCTGTACGGCGGCGGGAGCGCTTTCCGTTTGGGCCGGAGCCGCTTCGTCTTTTGCTTCCTCTTTTTTATCAGCCGGTTCTTCTTTCTTTGTTTCTTTTGCCGGGGCTCCGCCTTCTTTCAGCAGGGCCGAAATATCTTCGCCTTCCTTACCCAAAATGGCCAGGATAGAATCTACGGGGGCGGTGGCTCCTTCGCTTACTCCCTGGTGCAGCAGTACGCCGTCCTGGAAGGATTCGAATTCCATGGTGGCCTTATCGGTTTCGATATCTGCCAGCAGATCGCCTGCTTTTACCTTATCACCCACCTTTTTATGCCATTTGGCAACAACACCTTCGGTCATTGTGTCCGAAAGTTTGGGCATACGCACAATTTCTGCCATAACTTATTTCTGCTCTTAACGTTTTAATTCGGTTACTTATTCCATAATGAACGGATAATCTGCCTCGGCATACACGCCTACGTACAGTTTCTCCGGATCGGGCGCAGGGGATTCTTCAGCGAACTGTACGCTTTCTTCCACCAGGGCTTTTACTTTTTCATTAATCGCTTCAATTTCCGCTTCGGTAGCGTATTTGTTCTTCTGGATGGCTTCGAGCACCAGTTCGATCGGATCGAGCTTTTTGTACTCTTCCACCTCGTCTTTGCTGCGGTATTTCTGCGGGTCGCTCATGGAGTGACCTTTGTAACGGTAGGTGTTCATTTCGAGCAGTGTGGGGCCATTGCCTTTACGGGCACGGTCTACCGCTTCTTCAATAGCTTCGTGTACGGCTTCCACGCGCATTCCGTCCACCGGGAAGGAAGGCATTTCGAAAGCAGAACCCAGTTTATACAGTTCGGTTACGTTCGATGTGCGTTCCACCGAAGTACCCATTGCATATTTATTGTTCTCGATGATGAAGATCACCGGCAGTTTCCAGGTCATGGCCATGTTCAGGGCCTCATGGAAAGCTCCCTGGCGGATGGCACCGTCTCCCATGTAACAGAGGGTTACCTGGTCGCCCCCGCGGTATTTATCGGCAAAAGCGATACCGGCCCCGAGCGGGATCTGGCCGCCCACGATACCGTGACCGCCGAAAAAGCTCAGTTCTTTGCTGAACATGTGCATACTGCCGCCTTTACCGCCGGAGCAGCCGGTAGATTTACCGTAGAGCTCGGCCATTACGTATTTGGGATGCATGCCGCGTCCGAAAGGATGTACGTGGTTACGGTAAGCAGTGATCACACGGTCGTCTCTGCGCAGTACGCTTTCCGAACCGGCTACCAGCGCTTCCTGCCCGATGTACAGGTGGCAGAATCCGCCGAATTTCTGCATGGTATACAGCTGCCCGCACTTTTCTTCAAAACGGCGGCACAGTAACATCAGCTCATACCAGTATAAATAAGTTTCCCTGGAATATTTCTTTTTATTAGCCATAGACAACAATTTCGTGCCAAAGATATACTTTTTGGGAGCTATTACCAACCCTGTCGAATTTTTCCGGGTAAGCGCCCTTACACCTTACCCTGTGCGGCATTCAGGGCTCCAGCTTAAAGGGGAACGGCAGCAGGCTGCTTACCGAGGGTGCATGCAGGTAGGTGCCATTGCCGCCGGGGAACCATATCTCCACCGGGCTGCCCTGCCGGGCCTCAAATTCCATCATTACCTGGCGGCAGCTTCCGCAGGGGGCGGATACATTGTCTCCGTTCTCGCAGGACACGTATACAGATTGCACACCCACCCCGGGATTATCGGCCGAGGCCTTAAAAAGGGCCACCCGTTCGGCACAAAGTCCGTCGGGATAGGCAGCGTTCTCCTGGTTATTACCGGTGTATACGGCTCCGTTGGCCAGCACCACACAAGCTCCTACTTTAAATTTTGAATACGGGGCGTATGCTTTTTCTCTTGCTTTCCCGGCCATTTCCAATCCTTCGCCCGCCTGTTCGGGTGTGTCCGAGATACTGTCGTACTGCCGGAACACCACTTCACTTTTTATTTCCTTCATTCCTTATGATTTTAGGAAAATCGAAAGTAACCATTTATTATGAGAATTCGGTGTTATTTTTAGGATAAGTCCAGCAATTCGTTATTCTCATGTATAAAAACGCCTTCTTCGGTCTTAGCCAGGCTGAAATGCAGCATGGCCGCCGCCACTTTATCCGCCTGTATACCTTTATACTTACGCAATGGTCCCAGCATCAGCCAGGAAAATGCACCGTACAGCCAGATCCCCAGCTTTTCGCCAAAACGGAATTCGGCTCTTTTGCCCAGCAGCAGCGAGGGGCGGTAAATATGTACCGAACGCAGGCCCGCACTGCGCAGGAAAGCTTCCGTTTCGCCCTTGGTATGCAGGTAAAAGTTCGATGTGGTCACCGAAGCGCCGATACTGCTCACCAGGTGAAACTGGGCATCGGCCAGGGAGGCCGCTTCTGCCAGGCGTACAGGAATTTCGTAGTCTACCCGGCGAAAAGCCTCTTTACTGCCGGCCTTTTTCATGGTGGTGCCTATGCAGCAGAAGACCACACTGGTTTCTGTCCAGATATCGTATTTCTTCAGGTCTGAAAAATCGGAGATCAGCTGTTCGAGCTTTTCATTTTTCAGGGGCAGTTGCCTTCGGCCGATGCTGATGACACGGGTATATTCGGGCGATCCGAGGAGCTGTTCCAGCAAGCGGCTGCCGATAAGTCCGGAGGCCCCGGCAATGACTGCAATTTTCCTTTGTGGCATTTTAATGTATTTTAGCACCCGATTTCGGGCCCTGCAAATGAACAAAAATGACGGCAGCCCCGTTTTTTAAAAGTGAAAAAACATAGCAATGAGTACCTTTTTCGACATTAAAGTAGCACGTGTTCAGCGCGAAACGGACGATGCCGTATCCGTTTATTTTGATATCCCGGAAGACCGTAAGGCCGATTTTGCCTATAAAGCCGGTCAGTACATTACCATAGAGATGAATGTACAGGGCGAAAATGTGCGCCGGGCCTATTCTCTGTGCACCTCTCCCCTGAGCGATCCGCAGCCCGCCGTTACTGTAAAAAAGGTACAGGGCGGCCGTATGAGCGTATACCTGAATACCACACTGAAAGCCGGTGACGTGCTGAAACTGATGCCGCCCGAAGGTCGTTTTACGCCGGAGATCAATGCCTCCGCTAAAAAACAGTACATCCTGTTTGCCGGCGGTTCGGGCATCACCCCCATGATGTCGATCCTGAAAACGGTACTGCAATCTGAGCCGCAGAGTATTATACACCTGGTATATGCCAACCGCAGCAAGAACACGGTGATCTTTAAAGACCAGCTGGAGCAGTTTGAAAAAAGCCACAAAGGCCGTTTTGAAGTAACGCACGTGTACGATTCGGCCGGACTTTTCTTCAGCGGCATCAAAGGCCCGCTGACGGTAGATACGGTAAAAAAGATCTACAGCAAGGTGCGGCGCGAAGAATATACGGCCGACGTATTTATCTGCGGTCCGGCCGGTATGATGGATGCCGTGAAGAACGGACTTTTCCATACGAATCTTTCGGACGAACAGATCCATATCGAATATTTTACGGCCCCGGTTTCCGGGAACAGCGGCGCCGCTGCACAGGCAAACGCCACCGGTACTGCACAACCTGCCGCGGGTGGCAATGCCGAAGTAGAACTGACGCTCGGCGGTATAACGCACAACCTGAGTGTAGGGCCGCGCAAGACCATCCTGGCTGCAGCCCAGGACGCCGGGCTCGATCCGCCGTACTCCTGCGAGGCCGGTATCTGCAGCACCTGTATGGCCAAAGTAACCGAAGGCAGCGTGCGCATGATCGAAAACAACATTCTTACGCAGAAAGAAGTGGACGCAGGTTTTGTACTTACCTGCCAGGCCGTCTGCACCAGTCCGAAAGTAAAGATCGAGTTCTTCGATTAAAAATAGTTTTCCTGCGGGAGAAACCGTCTTGCTTGCAGCGAGGCGGTTTTTTTATGCAACAAAAAAAGCCGTCCCGCATATTGCAGGACAGCCGTTATAAGGAGAATACGATAAATGCTTAACGGAGGGTACGGCGGATCATCTGTGTATTGTTGTAATACACCTCTACCTTGATGGGCGCGGTGCCCGGCGTGTACAGGATGCTGTACTGGGTAGAACCGTCGGCCAGGGAAACCTTGCGGTATTCCAGGTTGGTACCGAAACGCTGATGCACGTCCGCAAGTACGGCGGCAGGAAATTCTGAAGAAGGAACTACCTTTTCTTCCTGGATAAATGTACCGCTTGCATCAAATACGGAATACAGGGTTGTATTACCGTTGTGTTGTGCGATCGATTCGCCGTTCTCATACGAAGTATAGGCTGCCGCATTGACATTATACTTGCTCGAGAAAGCTGATTTAACAACAGCAGGTGCATCATTTTCGGTAACCTGGGCCGAAACGGCAGATACCAATGCCAGGAATAGGGCTGAAAAGAAGAATCGTTTCATCTTTGTAGTTAATTTATTAGGCTAAAATAGGTAAGTTTTTGTAATTATCCAATATTTGTTAAAAATTCTAAAACATTTTTCCCGTCCGGCCAGTCAGAGAGTTCCGGTTTCTGTGTATTTCCGAAGGATACGCCGCGCTCAAAAAAACTACCGTCTGCACCTGCCACACACTGAATCTCTTCCGTACGGGCGCGCAGCCATGCTTCTGCAGCCGCCAGGTTCTCATATTCCCGGTAATGCACCACGGATACCGGGGCGCCCAGGCGGTCCATCGGTCTCAGCATAAAAGCTTCGTTATCGAATATCGGGTCACGGTTCAGCAGGTAAATGCTCTTGTAATAATCGTAATTATTAGAGTATTTGGTATGATCCCGGAGCGTTTTCAGGTGTTCGCCCGCTGCCATAAAAGGCATCCAGTCGTAGCCCTGCGGGGCCAGCAGAAAGGTTACGTTGCGGCAGCCCATGCCAAAATAGCTGAACATATCGTCCTGCAGCAGGCGCAGGTCTTCTGCGCTTTCATTACCGCTAAGCACCGCACAGGAAGTACGGTTTTTGCGGATGAGCGAAGGGTATTTTCCGAAATAATATTCAAAATAGCGGGCCGTATTATTGCTGCCGGTGGCAATGGCCGCTTCAAAATCTTTCAGTACGGCCGTTTCAAAAATGATCTGCTCTTTCAGTGCCGGCAGAAAAGTACAGAGCCGCCCGGCCAGGAACGGCAGCCAGTAGAGGTCCGAAGAAGAACATTTGGCATAATAGATATGGCCGCTCAGCAGCACGGCCATCATGTCGGCAAAACCCACGGCCGGAATATTGCCGGCTGGCACCACCGCCACTTTTTTGGGTGCAGGCTCCCGGTACCCCGCTTCGTATTCCTGCAGGTAACGTTCGGATGCTTCCGACAGCAGCAGCTGTACGATGCCTTCCAGGGCCAGCAGCTGATTTGCGTAGGTAAACCAGCCGTTCGCCCGCTCGCTTTGGTACATCACCTGTGCGTAGGCTTCGTCCGTATGTCCGTTTTCGGCATGGTTTTTCAGTACGCCTGCAATTTCCGCGCCCAGCTGTGCGAATGCTTTTTTTCTTTCTATAAATGTCGTTTGCATAAACTCAATATCGAAGCGATGTATTATTTTTGCAAAATTATTTAAAAGCGGTAATGCAAACCGCCTAATTGAGAAAGTATGGCAATTATTATCACGGACGAGTGTATCAACTGCGGGGCATGTGAGCCCGAATGCCCGAACAATGCCATTTACGAAGGTGGAGTGGAATGGAAAATGAGCGAAGGTACTTCGGTAAGCGGCCTTTATACCCTGGCCGACGGTACCGCTGTAAATGCCGATGAGTCGCAGAAGCCCGTTAACATGGACGTGTACTACATTGTACCCGACAAGTGTACCGAGTGCGTGGGCTTTCATGACGAGCCCCAGTGTGCCGCCGTATGCCCGGTGGACTGCTGTGTGGACGATCCCGACATCCGCGAGACGCGGGACGAACTGATCAGCAAAAAAGACCGCCTCCACTTATAAAATCTTCTTAAAAATGGACGTACAGGGTAACATTTACCCCTGCTTCCCGTTTCCCTAAGTATGAAAAGACACGGAATCCTAAGTATTTTCCTGGGACTGGTCCTGCACAGCTTTGCCCAGACGGCCGCGGAAACCGAAGCCGAATGGAACCGCTATGCCCTGCGCCTGCTGGACCCGGCCTGTTCCGACCAGCTTAAAAAAGCCTCTGCCGACAGCCTGCTCAGCGATATGGACGACCGCCTGTCTCAGAAAGAAATATTCCATTATGCGTTTCCCTCCCTGAGAAACATAAGCCGCATCGAAGCCCCGGACAATACCTTCCGTATCTTTACCTTTATGGTGCAGTATGCCGACGGCCATCATGAGAACTTTGGCTTTACGCAGTTCGAAGACAAAAAGAACGACCTTATTCACGTGGCGCAACTCACGGACAATAAGCCCGAATTTAAGCTTGCCGAAACAAAGAACTACGGTAAAAAACAATGGTACGGGGCCGTATACTACACCATTCTGCCCAAACCCATCGGTAAAAAAGGGCAGTACGTGTTGCTGGGCCGCGATCACAACAACCGCCTCACCACGCGCAAAGTAATGGAAGTGATCAGTTTCAGCCGCATCGGGGAACCGCAGTTCGGAGCTCCTGTTTTCAAGACCGAAAAACGGATGTTCAACCGCATTGTGCTCGAATACAATGCCAAGGCCTCGGTTTCGGTCCGTTTCCAAAAGGATAAGAACTGGATCCTGTTCGATTACGTGGCACCTTCCTCGCAGCAATACAACGGCCAGTTCCAGTATTATGGCCCTACCGGCGAATACGATGCCTTTCGCGTGGAAAAAAATTACCTGCAGATCGTACGTGGCGCCGATGCCCGTAACGACAGCGAAAACAAGGGCAATACCAGCAAAACACCGCAGCGCGGACTAAAGCCGGATTGAGAGTCCGGGTCCGAGAGTCCGGGTCCGGAGCTGAGAGCTTTACTGTACTACAACATTGATCTTTTCAGTTACCTGGTGGTTTTTATCCAGCAGCAGTACACTGTATTTTCCGGCGGAGAGGTACAACACGGCGGGTGTACCGGGCGTATTTAATTCCAGCACATCTGCCGGCACGGCAAGTTCGGGTGGTTCCCCTTCCCTGTAGGCAAGTACCAGCAGTGGCAGAGAAGCACGTTTAGAGGCCGGAATTTCGTACCGTTTTTTGCCGGTTGTTATCCAGCCGGGCCGTCCGTCCACATCTTCCACGCGTGGATGCAGCACTACCACGTCCGTCTGCCAGGGCTCTGCCATTCCGCGGAATACATTGCCCGCAGAATCTATAAGCACCTGGGGGGCTTTATGATCGCGGAGCCATTGCACATACAGCGGGTCATTTTCCGGCTTACTTTTTGGGGTATACCGTTCCTGGTTCACCGTAAAGGGATCGATCCCCGTATATTCCTTCAGCCGGCCGGCCATCGCTTTTTCCCAGGTAGTGACAGGGCCTTCATACACATGCGAAAACCCGCAGTGGACCAGCACTTTTCCATCGGGATGCGCGTCTATGAACATACGGATGTTCTCTGCCTGTTCTATTTCACGCTCCTTCCCGTTCTTTCCTTCTGAAGCTTCGTACCCGAAAAGCGTGTATCCCATCTGCAGGGCTTCGTATATCAGGTTGCCAAACTCGGGTTCCACGATATAATACCCGCTGCCAAGCGTAGGATATCCCCGCTCATTGATCTGTTCGTCCCATAAGGCTTCCAGTCCGAGGTAGCGATACCCCGCATCGTATAAACCGCGGAGCAGCGAGCGTGTAAAAGCACGATGCTGTGCATTATGATGGGCTTCGTTAATGATAAGTATACGTTCGTTTTTTGCCTGTTGCAGGATATACTCCCGGGCGTCCGAAGCCTGTAATTGGCCAAATCGTAAGGTATCGGCGGTGGAAAGCAGCGGATGCCTTACCCCGGCCATATCCCAGGTTAGCAGGGCCTGCCGCTGATACCCGCTGAGCGAAAACTGCGTGGCCCAGGTCTGGTAATGAAGCCAGGGCGTGGTATCGGCTTTGAACGCAGCCTGTATCTCGTCGGAAAAGCGGTATATTTCTGAAGGCTTCTGCGCTCTGCTGTGCAAGGTTACTGTGAAAAAAATAAGGATTAAAATTAAAGATACTCTGTTCATTGTCCGGTGTGTTTACTCCAGGCAAAATAGGGGTTTAAAATCAAAACCACAACTGCCAGGCGATAAGCTGACAAAAGTTTCGCTTTGCGGAGAATAATTACCTTATTTACCGCAAAATCTGCGGAGAATGTTGTACCTTTGGATGAATTCAGACAGATATGCCGTCCTATATACACCAATCCAACTCCTGGCCCCACTTTACCTGGGATGAGAAAAGTCTCCTTGCGCTCCTGGCGGAGGTGCGCCACCTGCAGGGCTACCTGATAGGAAAAGCCAGCATCCTGGGCTTCGGGCTGAAAGACAATGCGAACCTCGAAAACCTGGTCCAGGATGTGCTGCAATCTTCAGAAATTGAGGGAGAACATTTAAATCCCGGACTGGTACGCTCTTCCATTGCCATACGATTAGGGCTGGATCATTCCGGCACAGAACCATCGGACAGGTACGTAGATGGCATGGTGGACATGATGCTGGACGCTACCCAGAATAACAACAAACACCTTCATAAAGAGCGGCTTTTCGGATGGCATACCGCGCTATTCCCCGGGGGCAGAAGCGGCATGATAAAAATTGAGGCCGGATGCTGGCGTACCGGAGAAATGCAGGTTGTTTCAGGGCCTATGGGCAGAGAACGGGTCCACTTCCAGGCACCTGCCCCGGAGCGGCTGGAAAAAGAAATGAAAGAATTTATCAGCTGGTTCAACCGCAAAAACGATGCGGATCCCGTATTGAAAGCTGCTGTAGCGCATTTATGGTTTATTACGATACATCCTTTTGATGACGGTAACGGCCGCATAGCCAGGGCCATTACAGATATGCAGCTTTCGCAGGCTGATGGCATGAACCAGCGCTTTTACAGCATGTCTGCCCAGGTAAAAAAAGAAAAAAAAACTTATTATTCCCTGCTTGAAAAAACACAAAAAGGAAACCTGGACATTACCGACTGGATCCACTGGTTCCTGAATTGCCTGAAAAAAGCGATCCTCTCCTCTTCGGCAATTATGGATAAGGTCCTGCGAAAACATGGGTTCTGGGCAAAAAATGCGGCCTTTGTAAGCAATGAAAGACAAAAGAAAATGCTTAACAAACTGCTGGACGGTTTCAAAGGACATCTTACCAGCAGTAAGTGGGCTAAAATGACAAAGACCTCTCCCGATACCGCTCTCCGGGATATAAATGATCTTGTAAAAAAAGGCATACTGAAAAAAGCGGCTTCAGGCGGGCGAAGTACACATTACCTGTTAAATATGTAATAAGTTACAAGCTATAGGCTCCAAGCTGATAAAAGCTACGCATTGTATAGCTATGAGCTTAAAGCTGCCTAAAAATACCCTGTAAAACCCACATGCACCTTACTGTTCCGGAACTGGATGGGTTGCCCGTCGCGGCTGCCGAGGGCATACGTAAGATTGAGCACACCCACTTTAGTGCTGAAATTGACGCCGGCGCCGAAACCGTAGGCCCAGAAGCCGTCGTAAGAGGCCCGTAGTTTCTGTTCGATAAAGCCCCCGTTCAGGAAAAGGAATACGTTTGAGTTGCGTTCGTACAGGAAACGCAGTTCCATGCCCGCATACGAATAACCGGACGTGTACATGCTTTCTTCGTCAAAACCACGCAGGGTGGAAAATCCGCCGATGCGCAGCAGTTCATTATAGAAAAGCGATGGATTATACTGGTAGGCGCTGTGCGAAAAACAGCGCATGGTGAGGCGGCGGGCCAGTTTAAAGTATTTTTCCACCCGCAGGGAAGCCAGCAGTTGCAGGGAGCGCAGCGGGATACCGGCATACAGGCTGTCGGGCAGTTCGGAGATGGGCCGTATACGCCGCACTCCCGCGTTAAAAGCGGCCTGTACCGAAAAGCCTTTGAGCGGATTACGGCGGTAATCGTAGCGGGTCCACTCTCCTTCCAGGCTGAACTTATCCCAGTCCATATCGATGTTCTCGGGTAATTTCTGTGCGTCCACGTAGGGCGTACGGTCAATAAGACGGCTTTGCGCGCGGGAAAAACCCAGGCGCAGTTTATTGGTGCCGAACCAGAGATAATCTACCCCGGCGCCGTATTCAATATTCTGAAAGCTGCTGTCCCTGCGGAAAAAATCGAATTTCCCCCAAACACCCAAAGGGGTGGCAAACAGGTAGGGATAAGCCAGCCATATTTTAGCGCTCTGTGTACCGCTCTGTATGCGGCGCCATTCCAGGAATATCTGTTCCCCGTGTTCGAGTACATTCCAGAGCCGCAGCTGTACATCGCCCGTAATGGCCACTTTGCCACCCGTGCCGCTGCCGGGCTGTACGCCTAAAATACCGTTGAAGAACGAGGTGTTTACTTTATTCAGACTAAAAAGTACCCGGGCCTTATCATTCAGCAGCTCTACCTGTGGCGGGGCCTGCACCTGCACAAAAGGCAGATCGCGCAGGCGGGCATCCGCTTTTTCGAGACGGGCGCGGTTGTAGGGCCTGCCCGGACGGATGCCCAGATAGGCGTACAGGTAGCCGGGCGTAATGCGTGCATTGCCTTTAATGAGCACACTGTCGTACAGCACCAGGGGACCGGGATCGCTCTTCACCACGGCGTTAAAACGATTTTCTTCAATCGCGATACTATCCAGGAATACCGATGCATAGGGATAGCCCGACTCTTCGAATTCGGCCAGCATTTTGCGCATGCCCTGCTGCAAACGCGGGAAAGAGAACGACTGTCCGAACCAGTTGCGGTTACTGATGTCCCGGGCCAGGGAACTGCCCGGCGGCAGGTTTCCGTTGCGGATCTGTCCGGCCTGCATGGCGGTTCCGGCATGTACGGTAACCCGGTAGTGCAGGGAATCGATACGCTCCGTTTGTGTTTCGGCATCGAGGAAACCGCGGGCATAGAGCAACTGCCGGTAATGCGAAAGTTCACGCTGCATGTCCAGGCTATCCCTCACCTTGCGAGATGTATAGGGCAGCACACGTTTGTGTGTGGCGCTGTCGGGCACAAAGTTTAGCGTAACCTGCGAAAAAAGCTGCGGACCGCCTGCAAGCAGTAAGAACAGTGGCATCAGCCAGGCATATATCCGCCGGGGGATCATAATCTCCAGTCGATCGGGCTTTTACCTTCCGACACCAGTATTTCGTTTATCTTTGAAAAATGCCCGCAGCCGAAAAAACCGTTATGGGCCGAAAAAGGCGACGGGTGAGCCGCCGTGAGCACGTGGTGTTTACTTTCGTCGATGAGGCTGCGCTTGGTTTTGGCAAAATTACCCCAGAGCACAAAGATGATGCCTTTTTTTTCGCGGCTCAGGGCCTGTATGGCAGCATCGGTAAAGTTCTCCCAGCCTTTGTTGGCGTGCGATCCGGCCATACCGGCGCGTACGGTAAGTACGGCGTTGAGCATCAGTATGCCCTGTTCGGCCCATTTGGCCAGGTAACCATGGCTGGGCGGGGCAATACCCAGATCGTCCTGCAGTTCTTTGTACATATTTTTGAGCGATGGCGGGGGGGGTATACCCGGCAATACGGAAAAACAGAGTCCGTGTGCCTGGTTGGGCCCGTGGTATGGGTCCTGCCCCAGGATCACCACCTTTACCTGGTCCCAGGGAGTGAGGTTAAAAGCGGTGAATATGTTAGAACCGGCGGGGTATACGGTGTATTTCTGCTTCTCTTCCACCAGGAATTCTTTCAGCTTCCGGAAGTAGTCACTTTCGAATTCCGGACCCAGTATTTTTAGCCAACCTTGTTCAATTTTAGGCGTTTGCACTTCCATTTCGTTAAATAAATAAAAAAACAAAGATGGCTAAAATTGCGTAAATACTATATAAAACGGGGCCTCGTTAATTACATTGTTAATAAGATTTGAAGAGGGGCATTTTGAGCGTATAGCTCCAGCATATATATTTGCAATTCACACACAATATATAATATAGTTGAAAATGAAAAAAGTCGCCATCTCCGCACTGTTGATCCTCGTTGTAGGTTTGGTTCTATCCTCTTGTAAAACCGGTCAGGACTGTCCTGCTTACCGCAGCCATGGTCAGGTTCAGGGTGAGAAGATGAATTAATACGTATTTTCCTTCTTTGGAACTGCAAAACCTTCGGGACCAGCATCAACTGGAAAACATTCAGACACTGTCTTTCTCCGAGGAGATCGACAGTGTTTTGATTTTCAAGCATTCCACGCGCTGCTCCATCAGCGCTATGGCCAAAAACCGCCTGGAACGCAGCTGGGATATCGGGCCCGGCAAAGTCCCCTTTTTCTTTCTCGACCTGCTGAAACACCGCGACATATCCGATCGTATTGCCTCTATGTATGGCGTACAGCACGAAAGTCCGCAGGTATTGCTCATTAAAAACGGCAAATGCATTTATCACGCCTCCCATAATGCGATCTCTGCCGACGCCATCCGGGAACATCTCCCTAAATAATTCTTCACCTGCAAAGTCTCTGAACATCAAAAAAGGCCTGCCCGGTAAACCGGACAGACCCCTCCTACAAACTGTGTAAACCTAAACGCTATTGTTTCACCAGTATGCGGCGAACCGTATGTTCGTTACCCGAAAGCTGAATGATGTAACTGCCTTTCGTTAAGTCCTGCACGGACAGGGTAATGGTGTTTTCATTGTTCAGTACCTGCGTACGGATCACGCGTCCGTCAATACCCAGTATCTGTACGCGCTTCCAGCTGCCTTCCGAAAGTGTCAGGGTAACCTGCTCCGAAGCGGGGTTCGGGAACATGCGCAGTGTGGTGGTTTCCTGTTCGTTCAGCGATACCGTCACTACCGGGTAGCTTGCCGTTCCGTAACAGCCGTTGCCATCCAGTACGGTAACCATATAGGTTCCGTTGGATGTAGGCACGTATGTATTGCCCGTACCTACCTGTACGCCGTTCAGAGTCCATTCCACACCGGCAAAACCGGCAGGTACAGAAAGGATTCCGTTGCTGAAACCGATAAGCGGTACCGGCAGGGAATTTACCTCTACATACACGGCCGATGAATCTGTACAACCGTTGGCGTCTGCAATGTACGCCATATAGGTATGTGTGGCGGCCGGCTCAATGGTCTGCCCGTTCGTTATACCGTCGCTCCAGGTGATGGTACCGCTGCCTGTGGCGTTCAGTACAATTTCGCCACCGGTGCAGATGCTCAGGGAATCGTCGCTGAGTACGTTTACCGAAGCCGGCGGGAACACCGTTACCTGTACACTGTCGGTAGCAGAGCAGCCGGCCTGTGTATAACCGGTAACCGTATAATAGTGTGTGGCAGACGGTGTAAACGGTACGTTGTTCTGCACTACTCCGTTCCAGCTGATGCTGTCGGCCGTGGCTGAAAGCGTAACCTGTGTACCCAGACAAACCGCTGAATCGCTTACGGCAATCTGTAATGCCGGCAGCGGGTTCACCGTGAGTACAAATGGCGCAGAAGTATCGCTGCACTGCAGGCTGCTGTTACTTACGGCCACGCTGTAAACGCCGGCCTGAGTGGCAGTATAGCTGTTGCCGGTTTCGCCGCTGATGGGCTGATCGTTGCGTAACCACTGCACAGTGCTGTTGGCATTACCCGGGATATTCAGTACCCGTGTGGCGTTCTGGCAAATGCTGTCGGCAGCGGTATTCATATTAGCACCGGCCAGCTCCGAACAGGTGTTTACCTGGTAAACGGATACCGTGCTGCTTACCTCGTTGGCCAGCAGTACCAGGGCATTGCCGTTGGGCGAATCTTCGGGTTTTATATAGATAATACCTTCGGCACCGCGGTCCGGGTCGCCGGAAGGAGCCGTACGGTTGTTGTAATAGCCCACGTAAACGGGAGCAGCCGGGTTATCTACATTGAACAGCATTACGCCGCCAATGCGTTCCAGGGCTACAAAAAGGTAGGTAGAACCTTCGATCACGGCGGTGGCTACGCCTTCGGGCTCGGGCCCTTTATCGTCGCTGCGGTTCTTTAGGGAAATAGTTCCCGAATTGCTGGCGTTGAACATGGAGCTGAATACCGGATCGGCCGCGATCACCTGCTCGATGAGGTCTTTGGAATCGAATACCAGGGCTCCGGTAGCGGCATCCCGGATGCTGAAGGAACGGGTACCCAGTACCTGCAGTTCGTCTTTATCGCCGTCGTTGTCGGTGTCACCGGTGGCCTGTACCACGTTGAGGCGGCCGAGGAAATTGTTATTCTTGAGAATGTTCTGATCGGGGAATACCGTAGAGTCCAGCGAAGTGGCACTGATGCGGGCTACGTCTGTAACGGCCGTGTATTCGCGGGCATCGCCTTCATTGGCCGAGAACACATAACCGGCACCGCCGATCTGTGCATAGGCAATGGCATCCGGCATAAAGAGACCTTTTACGGGGAAGGAAGCGATGAGTATGGAACCGCTCTGGTCGGAAGCGTCCAGGCCGCTGTTGCTGTAATCCATGCTGCCCAGGGGCACCAGTGAATCTATCGAAGCCGTGGCTATATCGATAATGGCCATGGCATTGTTCTCCTGCAAGCTCAGGTAAGCTTTCTGGTTATCTTCACTGATGGCGATGTATTCCGGTTCCAGGTCCTGGGCCACGCTGCTGCCGGGTCCGAAGATACGGATACCCTGTGCACGCAGTGCACCGGCCTGACCGTTATACGAACCGAAGGTTACAAAATTCACGTTGGCCTGTGTCAGCGAAGCCACACCCGGCGTAAGGTCCACGATGGTCACCGAACCTTCGGGATCGTTCGCATAACTGGTATTCGGCTCACCTTCGTTGGCGGTAAGAATTTTGGTATAGTCCTTATTAAAAGTGATCATATCGGGCATGGCGCCGGCCTGCACCTGGTTCACAAAGTTACCCAGGGAGTCGAAGAACACGACAAAACCGGAATCCTGCGGGTTGGAGTTTTCGATGGCGGCGGCTACAATGCCGTTGTGCGCCACTACAGAGTTCACATTCCCGTACGGGCTAACCGAAATACTGTTTATGAGTGCGGGAGCAGCCGGGTTGCTGAAGTCCACAATGTCGATCTTAGCGCCGATGCTGTTGGCAATATACAGCTTCTGTGTATACTTATCGTACGATACGATCTCGGCCGAGTTTGTACCGGCGGCACCGTTCGAGAAGCTGGTGAGCAGGTTCAGTTTAAGCTCGTTGTTTGGCGCGGGAGCTACGTAATCGTTATCGCGGATATAGACGATCTGGTAGTTGTTGCCGCTCTGCTGGGCATTGTCCAGGTAGCTGATCTTCAGGATCAGGTATTCCGTACGTTCGGCCAGGTTATCGTCGTTTACCGTAACGCTGTAGTTGAAGGTGCCATTGCTGCCGGCAGGCACGGTAAGTGTATCACCGGCTATATTGTAATCGGCGCCGGCCGTAGCTGTGCTGTATACTACACGGCTCAGCACCACCTTAACAGGCTGGGCATTGGCAGCGCTTACCTGTATGGGTACGTTTACCGTTCCCGCATTTTCGTTCACCGTTTGTACAGTGCCTGTAATACTTACCTGGGCAGGCGGCGTGGTACTGGTGAGTGTAATGCCCGATACCAGGTCGGTAAAACCGGTCTGGGTGGTCCAGCTGCGTACTCCAACCCACTGGCTGGTAGCCGTATTGTAGATACCTGTAGCGCGGATACTGATATCAGAACCGGGATCTCCGGCAATAAAGGAGTTCGACTGCAGTTTACCCCCATTATACAGGTCGTTCAGCGGAAGCTGGTATCCATCGGCACCGGCGTTTACCAAAGCACTGCCAATGGCGGTACCATAAAAAACGGCATCTACCGGAACGGTGCTGTTGGTAAGAGAAGCCACAGGCAGGTTAAAAACGGCAATTCCGTCGGCATTACCGCCGCCGTTACCAAACGGGCCCGTAGAAGATGAGCCAAAACCGTCACCGGCCGTAGTTCCTGTATTTATCTGGCGCAGTTTAACACCCGTAACCACCATGGAACTGCCACCTACATATACTACATCGCCGGCTGTTACCGAACCTGTATTGATGTTAAAACCATAGCTGATGGTTCCCCCGCTTATCCATCCGTTTGAGGTAGCGGTACCATTGTTGGTTACGACCACCGAATAGGGAGTGGTTGTAAAATCGATGTTGGCGGTAGCTTTTAATTCCACCCATTCAAACGGGGAATCGGTACCGTTGGGGTTAGCCCATATTTCACTGATGACCAGGCCGGGATTTTGTGCAAAAAGGGAAGAAACGAGGGTCAGAAACCCTGCAGAAAGTAGAAACTTCTTCATTCGGAAAATTAATTTCCGCAAAAGAAGCCGTGGCAGATTAGTTCAGCGAGAACATAGTCTTACCAAAATGTTAAGTTGAAAAAGGCCTGTTGATAACCTCTACCCTTCCCAGCTGAAGCTGATCTCCTTTTCCAGGTCGGGATGCAGGCTCAGGAATACGGGGCAGGTCATGCCCGCACGTTCCAGTATGGTTTTTTCCTTATCCGAGAAGCTGCCTTTTATACGCAGGTGCACTTCTATTTTGGATACCCGGCGCGGATCGGCGGCCATGTGCTTTACAATGTCGGCCTGTACATCGTCGAAACGGATGCCGTGCGTATCGGCGGCAATGCCCATAATGGTTACCATGCAGGCGCCCAGGGAGGCGCTGAGCATATCTGTGGGTGAGAACCGCTCGCCTTTACCGTGGTTATCGACCGGGGCGTCGGTCTCTACCTGTGTACCCGAACGCGTATGTGTAAGCGTTGTACGTAAATTTCCGCTGTAGTGCAGTGTGGCGGTGCTTCCCATTGACTTCATATTTTATATACATACAAATATCAGTATTTCTTATGAGCAGCACAACCAAAATCGCTACCTTTGTAATAGTATAATCTACGATGGAATCAATTTCAATTCAGCATAACGAACAGGAGCCCGCGGTACGCCGTAAAAAGCCCGAATGGCTCCGTGTAAAACTGCCTGTGGGCGAGGAATACAAACAGGTACGGAAGCTGGTTAGCGACTATAAACTGCACACCATCTGCGAAAGCGGCAACTGCCCCAATATGGGCGAATGCTGGGGTGCGGGCACAGCCACGCTCATGATCCTGGGTAATGTATGCACGCGCTCCTGCGGATTCTGCGCCGTATCTACGGGTAAGCCCGAAACGGTGGACCCGTATGAACCCTTGCGTGTGGCCAAATCGGTAAAACTGATGGGCCTGAAACACGCCGTAATCACCAGTGTGGACCGCGACGACCTGAAGGACGGCGGCAGCGAGATCTGGGCCAAAACCGTGGAAATGATCCGCAAACTGAACCCCGAGACCACACTCGAATGCCTCATCCCCGACTTTATGGGTAAATGGGAAAACCTGCAGCGCGTGATCGACGTAAAGCCCGAGATCGTTTCGCATAACCTGGAAACCGTACGCCGCCTTACCAAAGAAGTGCGTATACAGGCCAAGTACGACCGCAGCCTGGAAGTGCTGAAACGCCTTACCGATTCCGGCATCACCACCAAAAGCGGTATTATGCTGGGCCTGGGCGAAAGCGAGGAAGAAATACTGGAGACCATGGACGACCTGCGTGCCGTAGGCGTAAGCATTCTTACCCTGGGCCAGTACCTGCAGCCTACCATGAAACACCTGCCGGTGGCCGAATTCATTACCCCGGAAAAATTTGCACACCTGGGCGAAGTAGCCAGACAGAAAGGCTTCGAATTTGTAGAAAGCGGTCCGCTGGTGCGCAGCAGTTACCATGCCGAAAAACACATTAAAAAATAAGCGGTACGGTTTTTGGCTATACTATAGATAACACAGAACGACAGCATACCTACCGGTGATAAAAGTCATAGATACGTAAAACCGGTTTACTTAACTTTGGATCATCTTAAACGCTTAGAATTATGAAAAAATTAAATGCCATCGGGTTAGAAAAGAAAGACACGGGAGAACTGGCAGGCAAACTGAACGTACTGCTGGCCAATTATTCGCTGTTCTACCAGAACGTACGCGGGTTTCACTGGAACATCAGGGGAGATAAGTTCTTTGAACTGCACATCAAATTCGAAGAGCTGTACAACAACCTGTTCCTGAAGATCGATGAGATCGCCGAGCGTATCCTTACACTGGGCTATCCGCCGCAGAACAATTTTTCGTCTTATTTTAAGGAAAGTACCATCAAGGAAGCCAAACAGGTGAGCGATGGCTACAAAGACGTGGAAAGTATCCTGGATTCCTTTAAAACGATACTCGCCCTGCAGCGCGAACTGCTGGACCTGAGTGCCGAAGCCAACGACGAAGGTACCAATGCCCTGATGAGCGACTACATCCGCGAACAGGAGAAACTGGTATGGATGTATTCCGCCTTCCTGAACCAGACCACTTCATAAGGTAAACACACCGTACCGTACAAAAATAGGAAGAGGGCCCGCTGCCCTCTTTTTTTATGCCCTGTTTCCACGCTTTGTGGTCTTGCTTTACGGCATTTTGTAGAAAAATTCCACGCTTCGGACCGGGCACACAAAAACAAAATACAGATTATCAGACATCTAAATTTGAGGCACAGATTCTGTACTCTTCCTGATCAAAACAAACTGTATATGAAAACGCCGTTTAAATCTATCATCATTTTCGCGCTCGCTGCCGGCCTTTTTGCCTCCTGTAAGAAAGCAGGAGAAACCGGAACCGTGAGCATTCGCATGACCGACGCGCCCGCCGCCTACGATGCCATAAACGTTGAAGTTACGTCTGTAGAGCTACAGGTGGCCGGTCAGGGCTGGACTACCCTGAACACCAATGCAGGTGTTTACGATCTTCTTCAGCTCCAGAACGGGGTTGACACGCTACTGGCCACGGGAGTAAGCCTTCCGGTTGGACGCGTGAACCAGATGCGCCTTATCTTAGGCTCGAACAATACGATTGTACAAAGCGGCGTTTCCTTTCCCTTATTGTTAAGCAGCCAGGACGAAACCGGTCTGAAGCTGAACCTGAATTACGATTTCCAGGCCGGGGTCAATTACGAGATCAAGTTCGATTTCGTGGCCGACCAGTCGGTGGTGACCGGAGGCAATGGTACCTTCCGTCTGAAACCGGTGCTGAAAGTCGTGCATATAAATGTGGTGTAAGCAGGATTTGTAATAACGTGTCTTTTTAGTGAAAGAAAAGGACGATCGCTTTCGGGCGGTCGTCCTTTTTTTGTATAGATATGTGGCATTACCCTAAGGCTGCATACAAAACGCCGGCAGCTTTGCTTTTCGTATCTCTCTGCAAAAAAAATGCGCCCCGAAGGACGCATTCTCTGTTTCGCTGTATGCAGCAAGGTCTTATTTCACTTCTTCGCTGTTATTTTCTTCAGCCGGTTTTATTTCTTCGGCTTCTTCCTGTTTTTTGCCTTTCAGGTAAGCGGGCAGTTCCATACCGGCCATGCGGAAGAGATCGTCGAGCGGGGGCACGCTCTTCATCATGCCGCTGATGAAATTGGCGGTGTTGGTCTGTCCGTTGGCTCCGCCGCCATTGCCGTCCCACACGGTAATCTTGTCGATCTTGATGTTCTTCACGGCTTCTACCTGGGTTCTTACCAGTTCGGGCAGTTTATCGGCAATGAGGAAGGTTACGGCCTTGGTCGGATCGCCGCCGGCGGCATTTACAATGCGCTCATAACCTTCGGCCTGCTTGGTAAGTATCTCGTAGATACCCTTGGCTTCGGCTTCCATTTTGGCGTAGATGGCATCGGCCTGACCTTTGGCCTCGCGGCGTACTTTTTCGGCTTCGGCTTCGGCATCGATGATGGCTTTTTCTTTGGCGATCTCGGCCGGTACTACAATATTGGCCTTCTGGGAGGCACGTTCGCGCTCGGCACGCTCGGTTTCGGCTCTTTTCTCGGCCTGGTAGGCTTCTTCCAGGGCTTTGGCCTGCTGTACCTTTTCGGCAGCGGTGGCCCGTTTCATGGCTTCGGCCTCTTTCTCGCGGCGTTCGGCGTCTGAAGCGGCAATATCGATCTTGGCCTTGTTCTCCCCGGTTACGGCCACGGCGTTGTTTTCCGCCACCTTGATACGGGTTTCCTTTTCGGCTTCGGCCTTACCGATGGCCTCGTCTTTCTTGGCCGAGGCAATGAGTACCTCACGGTCCTTTACGGCAGAGGCAATCTGTACGTCGCGGTCGCGTTGTGTTTCGGCGATCTGTACGTCTTTATCACGGTCGGCCTGGGCCTTACCGATCTCCCCGTAACGTTCCTGTTCGGCCACGCTCTTTTTGGCTTCGTTAATGGCCTTGGCAGCAGCTTCTTTACCCAGGGCCTCAATGTAACCGCTCTCGTCGCGCAGGTCGGTTACGTTCACGTTGATCAGTTTAAGACCGATCTTACGCAGTTCCGTATCTACGTTCTTGGCTACGTTGGCCAGGAATTTATCGCGGTCGGCATTGATCTCTTCGATGTCCATCGTGGCGATCACGAGGCGCAGCTGCCCGAAGAGGATATCTTTGGTAAGCTCCTGTATCTGGCCGGCAGAGAGACCCAGCAGACGCTCGGCGGCATTGCTCATTACTTCCTGCTCGGTAGAAATGGCTACGGTAAAGCGGCAGGGTACGTCTACACGGATGTTCTGTTTAGACAGGGCATTGGTAAGGTTGGCCTCGATCGAGATCGGTTTCAGGTCCAGGAAGGCATAACTCTGCAATACCGGTACGATAAATGCAGCACCACCATGCACACAGCGTGCCGATGAGGCCATACCGTCTGCCTTGCGGCCGGTTTTACCGTAAATAACCAGGATCTTGTCGGAAGGACAACGTTTGTAGCGGGCCAGGATAGCGGCAAAGGTGACCACCACCACTACCACACCCACCAGGATCGGGATCATTAGTTCCATAGAGACTTATTTAGAATTGAAAAATGTTACAGGTTTAGATCTTTGTTACAATAAGTATAGTGTCTTCCAGTACAGACGTCACTTTGATCATGGCGCCCGTAGGAATGGCATCGCCTTCGGTTACGGCGTCCACCTCGCGCAGGGTGTTCTGGATCTTGATATGAATTTTGCCGGCTCCGCTGCGTTGCCCGGGAATGGTAAGGTATACCGTACCGGTGGCACCTACGGCCCCTTTCACTTCCATATTACCGCTCTGCTGCAGGCGGGTCATGGCCAGGAACATATACATTACGGCCACCACCAGGGCCACACCGGCCAGGGCAGACACCAGGATCAGCAGCCACTGGGCGGAAACGGTGTTCTTGAGCGCGATGGCCGTCCAGGAAAAGCCCAGCATAAAGTTAACGAGGTTGCGCAGGGTAAAGAGCTGGAAAGCGCCGTGCGTGTCCATATCGCCGTCAAAATCGGCATCGAAATCCGTTCCGGAGTCCATACCCGCGAAGGTCATAACCGCCTGAAAGATAAAAATTGCGGAGGACGCAAGCGCCACGCCCCAGAGTACTTTGTAGTACATGTCTAATGAGTTCCACCAGAGTTCCATAGATTTAGCTTTTAATAGTAAGGTATACGCAGACTGGCAGGCCTACGTTCCGAAAATACGAAAAACAGGTTAAACCTGCCGACGAATGTTCAAAAATGGGGCATTTCCGGGATAAAACGGGGCATATTTCAGAATTTTAAGTTTCTTTGTACAAAGGACAGGGCTATATGTATACCGTTTCGGAAGAAAATTACCTGAAGACCATTTTTCATATCAGCGGCCGGGAGAACCGCCGCGTATCCACCAACGATGTGGCCGAGGTGCTGCAGACCAAAGCCTCCTCGGTAACGGATATGATACAGAAACTGTCGGACAAGAAGCTGATCCGTTACGAAAAGTACAAAGGCGTTTCCCTGACCCCCAAGGGCCGTAAAATAGCTTCGGCCATCGTGCGCCGGCACCGCCTCTGGGAAGTATTCCTGGTAGATAAACTGAATTTCAGCTGGGACGAGATCCACGAAATTGCCGAAGAGCTGGAACACATCCGTTCTGAGAAACTGGTAGACAAGCTGGAGGAATACCTCGGCTTCCCGAAAAAAGACCCGCACGGCGACCCTATCCCCGACCGCGAAGGTAAAATGGACCATCATAAAGACTTTACCCTGGCCGACCTGGCCGTGGACGAACAGGGCATTATTGTAGGGGTAAAAGAGCATTCTACCGAGTTCCTGCAATACCTGGACGGTGTTAAGCTGGTACTGGGTGCACGGGTGACCATACGCAAGATCTTCGAGTACGACCGTACGATCGTTGCCATGGTGGGCAATACCGAGCTGATGCTCTCCGAGCGCGTGGGCAAAAACATCTACATCAACCGGGCGTAATTCTCCTGTTTTTTACTTAATGCGTGCTTTCCGCAGAGGGTGCGGAAACGTTTAGCCGTGTTTTCTTTTGCGATGTCTTGTTCCCCGCAGATAAGTGCAGATATTTTCCTTCGTATTGTTTTTTCCCGCAGAATACGCAGGAACGTTTAGCCGTGTTTTCTTTTGCGATGTCTTGTTCCCCGCAGATAAGCGCAGATATTTTTCTTAACACTGTTTTTTTTCCGCAGAATACGCAGATGCTTTTGCCCGGTCTACGCTTAGCATCATACATGTCTCATAGTCTTCTCAGCGATTATCTGTGGGTAGAAACTCTTAATGCAAATCTGCGGGTTTATGCGGGAAAACACTATAAACCCATGTTTTACCAGGTCGGCCCTTTTATTGCGAATGCTTAGTCTTCTCTGCGCATATCTGCGGATAGAAACGCTTAATACAGATCTGCGGTTATCCGCGGGAAAACACTCTATAAACCCATGTTTTGCCAGGTATACCCTTTTATTGAGAACGCCTTAGTCTTCTCAGCGATTATCTGCGGGTAGAAACTCTTAATGCAGATCTGCGGTTATCCGCGGGCAAAATAATGGAATAGCTATTTATCCGTCTCCTTAAAATCTTCCGTTTTCGGGAAGGCGCTCAGGGCTTTAATGGCTGCGGCGGGCGTAGGATCGGACAGGCGGCGGGTCTGTGTGTCTATCCAGGCTCCGTCCAGCGTGATCACGGCACGCACAACGCCTTCCGCATCACTCAGGATGTGCTGAATGGTCCAGCGGGCATAATCGTGCCGTACTTTGGCCAGGCGGGTATTGATGAATATTTTGTCCTCGAAACGGATCTCGCGGCGGAACACACATTCCTCGCGGAAGATCACCGGCCCGAAATGTTCGTTGCGCATCACTTCGGTAGTCATGCCCACGGAAGCCAGCAGCTCGATACGGTGTTGCGCCCCGTAATCGTAATACACACTGTGGCGTACGTGGTAATTGGCGTCGAGATCGGCCCAGCGTATGGCTATTTCTTTCTGAAATTCAGTCATGATGGTTCTTGTTTTGTTGCACCCATGCGTATGGGTATACGAAGGTATGGTTTTTCAGGAAAAGTCTATAGCCAAGAGCCCATAGCCAGGGCTGACGCAAGTGTCACGATTTGCCCGCCTCTTCCCTCATTCCTCTTAACCGGCGGACTCCGGGTATAAACTATCCACCATACGTAATTTTACTTCTTTACAAATTCAGCGCTGAATTCGGCATTCTTATGTTTTAAAACCAGGGATTTTTTGCGGAGCACAACCGGTTGTTCGTATAGAAGCCCCATGTTTCGCTCGAAACGATATTCCAGTACATGATGGCTTACCGCATATTCCGGCTTATAGGAAAAAGACAGACCGCGGATCTGATCAGCATCCAGCGATACAGCAAAGTCCTTTATGTTCTTTTCGGCAATACGCAGCCGGCCATTTACATCCGGGCGATAGCTTTTCTTCGTGCCATCTTCCATCCGGATGGTAATTGCCAGGTAAGGTATCGCATAGGTATCCGGTGTAACAATTTCGAACGTAATGGAATCACTGTCGCTCCGTTTCTCTTCCGTATGGTTCATATCCTTATACACAAAATCGATCCGCAGCGGATTGGGGGCCGATGTCAGCAGCAGCGTACTGTCGTTGGCAAACGTATAGGTACCCCGGTCGGCCAGGTGTCCCCGGCTGCCCCGCGCGGAATAACGTCCGCGGTAATAGGTGCCGTCCTTTTTCAGCTGCAGGGTATCGTAATACGGCCGGATGAATTCGCCCGTCATTTTATAGACATAACGGCCTTTTATATTTTTTTGTGCGAAAAGCGACATAGAGAGAAACGGCAAGCTGAGCAGAACAGGTATCTTTTTCATAATGTGATATAAGTCTCTGTAAATATAGAAAAAGTCCGGAGTCCGAAAGTCTATAGTCCGGAATTTAGATTGGAAAATGAAACGTTGGGAGATGATATCCGGTGTTTGTATGTAGAGATTATACATTTAGATTCCCGGGCTGAATTTCAGGATATCTATCCAAATATCAAGGTTACGACGCTCATTGTTCTCTCAGTGGTCCGGAATCCGGACTCCCGGACTACAGACTCCATACGTACTCAGCGCCAGCCCAGCAGACGGGGTATCTCATCCAGCGTAAGGCATACCACCGAGAGAACAAAAAACAGTATAGAATAGATACGGTCGATAAAATTTTCGCTGTGTCTGTCTACAACCGGCTCCCGCCGCATCAGGAGCAGGAAGAGCAAACGCAGCGGTTTTTGCACAAATAACAGGCATAGTGGTCCCTGACAACCCGAAGGGTCTACATCCGGAAGTACATACATAAGCAGAAAACCATAGAGAAACAGCGCTACAGATATCAACAGGCAGGCCAGGTAATACCGATCTACCCGCAGCATTTTGTAATCGATATAGAACCAGAGACAGAGTGCGGCGCCGAAGATCTGCATTCCCGATCTCTGCATCAGGGGATCAAAAAAGAACAGGATATTGATCAGGACAAAAATTCCGCATACAAGCCAGGCTATTACACGGAAACGTTCACTCAATTTCATGGATCAGACGGCAATAAGGGTCTAAAATTCATTTAAATCGTTTTATTTACAAAATTATTTTTTTTCCGACCTGCTGTTTGCCAACTCTATACTTCGTCTTCTTTACCCTTTATGATTCTCCTTGTTCTCAATATGCTTCAGCCAGCTCCAGGGGATTATAATTACGATACCGCAGCATGGTCTGTTTTTCCGTACTGTCGCTAAAAATAAGACGGGCGTTACCTTTTGTATCATACGTTTTTACTTCCAGCCCGTCGAACAGAGTCACCGTTGCAAAAGGATACAAACTATCTCCTTCTATCCTCAGGAAGGACGTGGTTGACCCTCCATATACGGACCAGGCATCGAGGCATTTCAGCTTTTTATTGTATTCCAGATTAGGGTAATTGTCTGAATTACGGATAAAAACCAGACTGTCTCCTGCCACACTATACACAAAAAGATAACGCACATCATTCGCACCGCGGGCCACAGCATAAGGAGTATAGGTAAGGTCTTTATAACCATCTGCAGTCAGGTCTTTCAGTTCGGTGCTCAGTCCGGTAATATTATCGTTCTCAAAGCGAAAATTATTTTTACGTATATATATTCTGTTTCTAAGTGTGTAAAAACGTACGATCGTATATACACTATCTGAATGGCGGTATTTGAGTAATTCTACTTTATTGAAACCGCGGCGGCCGATGCATGTACTGTCTATGAATGATTCAATCAGAACCGGCGTTTCGGCCTGTACAGAATCTGCCTTGACTGTAGGTCCCGGCTGCAGGTCAGCCGTGGTTTTTCCACCGCAGGAAATCCACACACCTGTCAGCAGCATGCAAAGCAGAAAATATCTGAACGGAAGCATAGAACGTATTCTTTTTTTATGCAATAAATATAACAAATAAATTCGCTCTATTTCCTCTCTTATGTACATCCTATCTCCGGATCCCCTCTCCTACCGCCACTGTTTACAATCCCTTTCGCAGCGAATTCCAGGTTCCAAACGCTCTACTTCAAACCGCTTAACGCGGACTATCGGACTCTTTACTCTTTACTCTTTGACTCCCAACCCGCTGTACCCTATTCCGCAGCCCTTGCAGTCATGTGTAAAAGTCCATATAAGGAGGCCGCAGCCCCGAGTATCCACTTGCCATACTCCCCCCTATCTGGTCCCGGAGTCCGAATACCGGTATGTATAACCCGGTATACCCGTCTGTAAACCCGCTACCGTTAAATACCCCACCCCGCACAGCCGGTCCATAAACCGCTATACCCATTTACCCCAGCCACTATACCCATTTACAGAACCGGGTGTACACACCTGCATACGTACTATACACAGGTACCCTACCCGGTACAGGGAGTTCAGGACGGGCTATATGTCGTTTTAGACCCGCTCTGTCCGGTTCCGGACCTGATCTGCCTGCTATACAACGCGCCGCACCTGCTCAGAGACCCGATGCAGACACTTACATAACCCGCTTTACCCGGTCCCGGACCAGCAACATGGTGTTGCCAGGATCAGGTCAGGAGCCATCAACGTTTTCTTTCCGGCTATACATTCTCTTTCTATGAATTGCCTGCTCCCCGGATACGGATCTTCACTTCGCCGGCAATCGCTTCCGGCCCCGTTCCCCGTCCCTCTTTACTCCCGGCTCTTTTCTCTCAGCTCCCGGCTATAAGCTATCCAAACCCCGCCCGGAATTCCAGCGGACTTTGTTTGGTTTTGGTCTTAAAGAGTTTGCTGAACGACTGCGGATGTTCGAAACCCAGCTCATAGGCGATCTCCGAAACCGACAGATTGGTAGTGGAAAGACGTTCCTTCGCTTTTTCGATAAGCTTTTCGTGGATATGTTGCTGGGCGTTCTGCCCGGTGAGGGTGCGCAGCATATCGCTGAGGTAACCCGGCGAAATGGCCAGGCTGTCGGCCAGTTGCTGTACGGTGGGTGTTCCCTTGTACAGGGGCTGCTCCTCGTTGAAATAGTTATCCAGCGTTTCTTCGAACTGTTGCAGCAGGCTGTTGCTGATGGTCTTGCGGGTAATGAACTGGCGTTTGTAAAAGCGCTGTGCGTAATTCAGCAGCAGTTCCAGCTGGCTTATGACCACGTCCTGGCTCAGTTCGTCGATGCGGCTGTTGAGTTCTTCTTCAATGTTGCGAAAAAGGTTCAGGATAATGTTCTTTTCTTTTTCGGACAGGTGCAGGGCCTCGTTCACAGCGTATGAAAAGAAGCGGTACTTTTTAATTTTGGCCGCCAGGGGGTAATGCAGTAAAAAATCGGGATGCATCAGTATGGCTATCTCCTGCCGGGTGCAGGGCGCTTCGCCGGCGTTTGCCCTTTCGTCGGGAGCTACGATCTGGCCGGGCGCGGCAAAGAACAGTCCGCCCTCGTTGTAATCGAAATGCGTTTGCCCGTAGCGCACCAGTCCGCCTACATTGGGCCGGAACGCGATCTTATAGAAACTGAGCACGTGTCCGTCCGGCACCGAAGTAAAGTCCAGCGGCCGGTCTATGCCGTTCATGACCGTAATGAGGGGATGCTGCGGCGGTGGAAAATCCAGCGCTTTGGCAGCCTCTGTGAGCGATGTAAATTTAAGCGGCGCGTGTGTATTCTTTTTCATACCGGCAGATCGTATAAAATGTTCGTACAAAGTACTGAAAAAATCAGCAACAGCCCTGTTACAGACTGCTGCTGATGTTAACGTTTATTCCTGTGCGGCGGCCGCTACGTGCTGCCATTCTTCCCACACGCGTATGCGTTCGGCGTAGGTCTGTTTAATGCCGTCGAGGTTCGTACGTCCCAGGAACAGGCGCAGGGGCGGTTCTGCAGCATCGACCAACGCTAAAATGGCCGGACCGGTAGCCTCGGGATTGCCCCGTTCGTACTTGCCGATGTCTCCGAAAACCGCAGCCCGTATGGCATCGTACTCCGGCATGGTGCTGGCAAATTTCAGCGACTGTTCGCTGCCGAACTCCGTAGCATAAGCACCCGGTTCCACAATAGTAACCTGAATACCGAAGGGTTTTACCTCCGTGGCCAGGCTTTCGTGAATGGCTTCAAAAGCCCATTTGGACGAGGCGTAGTACCCGATGACCGGGATAACAAAATGCCCCAGGTTACTGGACGTACCTACGATATGCCCGTAACCCTGCGCGCGCATAATGGGCAGCACGGCCTGTATCACGGATACGGGGCCCAGCACATTGGTATCGTACAGGGCGCGGATCTCGTCGGCCCGGGCTTCCTCTATGGTACTCACCAGGGAATAACCGGCATTATTGATCACGATATCCAGTTTGCCAAAATGCTGATGTGCGGCGGCAACGGCGGCCTTTACCTGTGCGGGATCGGTAACGTCCAGCGGCAGGGTAAGCACCTGGTCGCCGTATTTGTCTTTAAAGTCGGCGATGCTGTCGGTATTGCGGGCGGTGGCGGCCACTTTATCGCCACGTTGCAGGGCGGCTTCGGTCCATACACGTCCAAACCCGCGGGATGTACCGGTGATGAACCATACTTTGGGCTCCTTTGTTTTTGATTGTTCCATTGTCATTCTGATTTTCAATTTGAGGATACAAAGTTGCGGCAGAGCCGTTTCAGCGATGTAGCCGTTTTGAGGCATTTTGTAGGCGAAACGAATCTTCGCAGGGGCGAAGATTCGTTGTCCGAAGTCCGTAGTCCGGAAGTCCGGCGGACGCGGTTGTAGGCTAACGCAGTTGTAGGCTAACGCAGTTGT
>JBQVOK010000010.1:0-147697 GCA_052437175.1 Flavobacteriales bacterium | reverse complement strand
CAGTACGCTTTTCAATGCAGATGCGAGCGGTTTACAGGAAGGTACCTACCAGCTGATCTGGACACTTTCAAACGGCACCTGTGTACCTTCTTCGGATACGATGCAGGTATTTGTCTACGACCAGCCGGTGTCGAGTGCGGGAGCGGATATCCCGTTGTGTAACATGTACAATACATTATTAAGTGGAAATGCGCCGCTTGGCACAGCTACGGGCCTCTGGACCCTGGATGGCGGCTTTGCGAACCCGTCGGGTGTTACATTCTCCGATGATACGCTTTTCAATACAGATGCAAGCGGCTTGCAGGAAGGTACCTATCAGCTGATCTGGACACTTTCAAACGGCACCTGTGTGCCTTCTTCGGATACGATGCAGGTATTTGTCTACGACCAGCCGGTATCGAACGCCGGAGCGGATATCCCGCTGTGCAACATGTACAATACGTTGCTGTCGGGCAATGCGCCGCTTGGCACGGCTACGGGCCTCTGGACCCTGGATGGCGGCTTTGCCAATCCGTCGGGCGTTACGTTTTCGGATGATACGCTTTTCAATACAGATGCGAGTGGCTTGCAGGAAGGTGCCTACCAACTGATCTGGACACTGAGCAACGGCACCTGTGTGCCTTCTTCGGATACCATGCAGGTATTTGTCTACGACCAGCCGGTATCGAACGCCGGAGCGGATATCCCGCTGTGTAACATGTACAATACATTATTAAGCGGGAATGCGCCGCTTGGCACAGCTACGGGCCTCTGGACCCTGGATGGCGGCTTTGCGAACCCTTCGGGTGTTACGTTCTCGGACAGTACGCTTTTCAATGCAGATGCGAGCGGTTTACAGGAAGGTACCTACCAGCTGATCTGGACACTTTCAAACGGCAGCTGTGTGCCTTCTTCGGATACGATGCAGGTATTTGTCTACGATCAGCCGGTGTCGAACGCCGGAGCGGATATTCCGCTGTGTAATATCTACAGTACCTTGCTGTCGGGCAATGCGCCGGTAGGAACGGCTACGGGCCTCTGGACCCTGGATGGCGGCTTTGCCAATCCGTCGGGCGTTACATTCTCCGATGATACGCTTTTCAATACAGATGTGAGCAGTTTGCAGGAAGGTACCTATCAGCTGATCTGGACGCTTTCAAACGGCAGCTGTGTGCCTTCTTCGGATACGATGCAGGTATTTGTGTACGACCAGCCGGTATCGAATGCCGGGCCGGATATCTTTCTCTGCGACAGTCCACTGGCAACCCTCGCCGCTAATATGCCACAGGGAACCGCCCAGGGCGGCTGGTCTGTGATCAGTGGCCCCGGCGTTCCTGTTTTTGCGGATATAAATCTCTACAATACAGGCGTTTCAGCACTGGTTCTGGGCAATTATGCGTACGTGTGGACACTTACAAACGGTACCTGTCCGCCCGCTGCGGATACGATGATCCTCTATAACCAGCCGCTTCCCGATGCCATAAGCAGTTATGTGACCGAGATCTGCGACGAGCAGTGTATGAAGCTCACCAGCCTCAGCACAGCGCCGCCCAACGAAACGCTGACGGCCTGGGAATGGTACATCAACGGCAATATGGTGTCGGACGATCAGACCTTTGAATACTGTTTTACCCAGGAAGGCGCATACAGTGTGCTGCTGATCACGCAGGCCAGTAACGGCTGCCGCGACAGTTCAGACTTTAATCCGCCCGTTACGGTACGCCCCCTGCCACAGGCCGGGTTCAGCACCAAACCTGCCGGATCGGCCCCGGTCATGGAGCCTGTACATATCTACGACGAATCCTCGCCTGATGTCGTTTCCTATCTCTATACTTCGGGTAACGGCAACAGTTCTGCCGCGTCTTCGCCGCAGTTCTTCTATACATCGTTCGGTACCTATTACATTACGCAATGGGTGACCAACAGTTATACCTGCCGCGATTCGCTCACGAAACCGATCGATATCCGCGAAGTGTCCAACGCCTATATCCCCAACGCCTTTACCCCGGGCAGCAATGGCATAAACGACGAATGGAGACCTGTAATTTCGAACGCAACTACCTATTCGCTCTATATTTTCGACCGCTGGGGCGAGCTGATCTTTGTCTCCAATGATCCGTACAAAGGCTGGAACGGCGGCTTCCGCAACGATGTTTCCAACCCGGTGCAGATGGGTATGTATGTGTATAAGGTAGAATATATCGATTTCGACGGTAAGGAAAAATCGCTCTACGGACATATTAATCTGCTGCGCTAACGTGGAATACAAATGCGATAAACTCCGATAAAAAAAATGGAGTCCTTACAAGAGGACTCCATTTTTATGGGTTAATGACATACGGCGGAACAACCGCCGGGATCAGTTTTTGTCAATATTGGGATTGACAGAGAGAATACACAGTTATAAGTTCAGCAGACGGCGGATCAGCTTGTTGTTGATCTCTAACTGTTCAAAATAGAGGGCTCTGTAGTCACGTGTGCCCGAGGCGGCAGAAGTGTTGAAATCGAAGGTTTTCGGTTTGTTTTTGCTACCCGGTTTACGGCCGCGTTTTTTGGGCTCCGAAGAAGCGTTTTCCGCCGTGTTCTCCGGGTCGGCCTTCTCTTCGGCCTTGCGGTTGCGTTTGGCGGCTTCCGCAGTTACCAGGGTAGCTGCTTTTCTTCTTTTGGTAGCACGTTTTTTACGCCCTTTTTTGTCAGACGGGAGCGCTTCGATCGCTTTTTTCACTTTCTCAAAAAGCTCTTTTTTGATCTGGGCCTCTTTAAAATCTTTGTGAAGTGCTGCGGGACTACGTTTCACAGCTACACTGATGGTACCAATAGTGTACCCTGACTTTTTTACCAAGTCATGTAATTCCTTTCCTGTTGCCATAATGAATTTTTTTGCTAAGTTAGAAATATTTATTTATAGATTTTTTGTCTATGTAACATATTGCCTGCTTTTTTATTCATGTATATACCCGCGATCAAAATCATAAAATTTTTTTGTATAAATATTTACCCGATTTATAACCAACTATTTACTATATACAGATGATTTTCCTTTGTGATGGGTTCCTGCACAGCTATCGGGTATGAACAAGCGGGTACTGAAGAGATATAGTGCGTTTGTGTAGAGAGAAACAATTGAAGACGCTCTGCCGGCTTCCGGTCTACTGAACGAAAATGTGGAGCAGGTATCTGAACACCTGCTGTTTTTGCGGCAAACGGCCCTTTTTCCCCAGGAACGTATATACGTCAGCATACTATTTTACAGTGCTTTGAAAACCAGTGCCAAACCTTAGCCGGGTGGTGTATATTAAATTGGTCGAAAAAAGACAAAAAGGCGAAACAAAAAGCAAAATTTGTCGTTTATGTACATATATTTGTTATGCACGAATACCTTTTTCGGGTTTGGACCCGCTGAACATATTCCTTGAAAAGGAGACTTTGCTTTTTTTCATGCCTTAACTAACCGGAGCGAACAGTATGTTGCTTCGGTTTTTTTTTATAGGCCCAGTTCGCGGCGTTTTTTCAGGCTAAGGCTGTTCACTACTTCTTCGTAGCTGTGATCGATAAGCCCCCGTATAAAGGCATCACTCAGGCGGCCCTGTAAAGAGACCGTGTTCCACATGCGTTTGTGCATGTGATAGCCCGCGGTGATCTCCGGGTGCTGTTCGCGCAGTTCTTCGGCTTTGTCAGGATCGCATTTCAGGTTTACGGAAGGCTGGGGGGCATCGATACTGCAGAGGGCAAACATTTTGCCGGCCACCTTAAATACCAGCACGTCTCCACCGAAAGGAAAGCCTTCGCTGCTGTGCGGTTTCGAAATACAATATTCGCGCAGTTCCACAATATCCATACAACAAACTTAGGCAATTGAAACCGGAAATACAGCGGGGTGTTTTTCCACATTTTGCGGAAAGCCGGTCTTTGTTAGCGCCGGCACATAAAAAAACCGCCCGGGGGGGATTCCGGACGGTTTTACCTGTGTTTATGAAAAAACGATTAGTTCTTTATAATACGGGCCTGGTATACGTTGCCGTTACCTGTGATGCGGATGTTGTACATGCCGTTGCTCAGGTCCTGTACCGGGATGCTGATAACGCCTCCGGCGGCATTGATATTGTGTGTGCGAACCACACGGCCCTGCATATCGGTGATGCTAAGTACATTTTTACCGCTGAGACCTTCGCCTGCGATGTTCAGTGTATGTACCGCGGGGTTAGGATAAGTGCTGAGGCTGATGATGTCAGACTCGTTCAGTGAGGTATTCGGGCGAACGAACACCACATCGCCCAGTGAAGAAGCATCGGCTACGTCAAAAGCCTTGCCTTCCAGGACGGTTGTATCATTGCTGGGATAAATGTTCCAGTCGGTGAACGCATATACGTTCTGTGCAAACGGTTTCATGGTAGTAACGGAAGAACCGTTCATCTGCCAGAGGGCAAAACCGTTGCTGCTGCCGCTCAGGGTATCCAGGGCAATAAAGTACTTAATACCGTTGGCGAAGGTGTTCTTATCGCTTGCGTCGCTGCCGCCTACTTTAATGGAATCGTTGAAAGCCGGGCTGGTAACGCCGTAATGATCGGCAAAGGCAATGGCCGCACCGTTATCGGCAACACCCGGGTTGAACGCGTTTCCTTTGATCTCGATGCTGTTGGCATACGTGTTGTTCTGTACACCGCTGGTCATCAGTTTGGAGTTGGCGTGGATGCTTACGAAGTCCGTAGCGGTAGCCGAAGGCGTAAATTCGTTGTTGATCGCTTTTACATTGCGTGAAGCCGAGCTGAACAGACCCATGTTGAGGTAGTTTTTGAACTCGTTGTTGCTGATGGTCACCAGGGCACCGTCATTGGCACGTACTTCCAGCAGGGCGTACAGGTTGGCGGCCACCAGGTCGTTCACCGCGTCGAATGTATTGTTGTCGATGTTAATGCTGATGCCGTTCTGTGCCGCGTTGATCATGGTAAGACCGGCCAGTTCGTTCTCGTCGATATCGAGATCGGCAGAAGGCACCGTAGCCTGGATCGGGTAGTAACCCTGTACCAGGTTGTTGGCAACCACACCGCCCGGAGCCAGACCTACGCCGTTCAGACCCAGTCCGATGGCACGGCCGAAAGCGTCATTGGCCGCAGCAGAAGCCGGACGGATCTCGTTGTCGCTGATGTTCACATGCAGACCGTTTCCGCCGAAAGCGGCAATACCGTAAGCGCCGAATACCATACCGGTAGAGACCGGTTTTACAGAAAGGATAAGGTTGTTGCTGATGCTAAGGCTGTCGTAGGTGTTCTCGGCTACGATACCGCGTAAACCGCCGCCTGCACCCAGGCCCAGTTCGAATCGGAAACCGTTGATGGTCACATGTTCAGCCGTTACTTTAACCACATCTGATGCCGTAGAAGTAATTACTGGTTTGTTGTTGATGTCATCGGCCGTAAGCGTAATGCCCTGTTTGGCAATGTTCAGCGTGTTTGTCCAGGCATAGTTGCCGGCAAAGACCACGATGGAATCACCGTCAAAAGCTACGTTGTAGGCATAATCCACATCGGCGCAGGGGCTGTTGGGATCGAGACAGTCGTTGCCGGTATTGCTACCGGTAGTGGCCACATAACGCGTACCTGTAGGGTCCAGGATCACCCGACCCAGTGCGCCGTTGTCGTTTACATCAAAAATTTTGGCACCGATAACGGCCGGGTTTGTGCTGCCGTAGTTGTTGTTGATGATCCAGGCGTTGAAGTCCTGGTCAACCGGGGCCATCGTGGTTACGGCATAAGGAGCCCACAGCGGAAAATTGTTGCTGGCGCCGCTCAGGGTATCCAGTACAATGAAATACTGCAGGTCGGTATCGAAAACGTTGGGACCATTGGTTCCGATCTGTACGTTGGCATAACCGTTTGTATTGTTGTAGTGTTTGGCAATGTAGAGGGCCGTACCTACACCGGCTGCGGGTGCATTAAAGGTGTTGGACGACAGGTTGAACGAGTTGGCATAGGTATACGATTCCACACCGTTGGTCATGGTTTTGGTGTTGGCATGAACGGCTACCGGGTTTGTAGCGGTAGCGTGCGGTGTAAAGGTATTGTTCATGATGTTCACCCCGTTCGAAGAGCTGTTCAGGATGGCGATATTGGTGTAATTTACAAAGTCGTTGCTGTCGATGTTCAGCGTGGCATTGTCGATAGAACGCAGTTCCAGCAGGGCATACAGGTTGTTGGCCAGCAGGGGGTCGAGCGGATCGAACGTGTTGTTGGCAATGGTGGTGCTGGTACCTGCAACCGGGGTATTGTACATAAAGATACCGGCCAGTACGTTATCGGTGATGTCTGCCGAAGCGGAAGGCACCGTATAATGAATGGTGTAGTAGGCGGCAATGCCGTTGTTGTGGATGGTACCACCCGGGGCCACACCGGCACCGTTCAGACCCAGACCCAGACCACGGCCGAAGTTGTCGTTGGCCGGTCCGTTCATGGGGCCGATGATGTTGTTTTCAACGGTGATCATTTGTCCGGCAGTGCCATAGAGGTGTACGGCATAACTGCCGAAAACCATACCGGTAGCGATCGGTTTGGAACTCAGTATCTCGTTGTTGGTCAGCGTCAGGTTGTCGAAAGCAGCTGAAGAAACGATCCCTTTAAGACCTTCGGTAGCGCTGAGACCCAGCTGCAGACGCAGGCCGTTGATCGTAACGCCGTTGGCATTCACCACAATGGCGTCGGAAGCAGAAGTGGTAATAACGGGTTTGCTGGCGATATTGGCGGCTGTAACGGTTACATCCTTGTCAATAAGTTGCGTGCTGGTAAACGCATAATTGCCTGAACTCAGTACCACCGAGTCTCCGGCTACGGCTTCAGAAACCGCATAGCTGATGGTTGCACAGGGACTTCCCGGCAATGAGCAGTCGCCTGCATCTGTTCCTCCCGCACTCACGTAACGGGTTTGGGCGGAGGCTATCCCTACGGTAAGCATCATGCCCGCGATTGAAAAATAGAACTTTGTCATGTATAGTGTATAGTTTATCCGCCCATTTACTCACATTATTTGTGCCATATTTAAAAACATAGTATAGAGTTAACGGGAGTTTAACAAATATTTACGTGCCCGGAGTCACAATGCCTGTATGTGTATACGAACTTATCTTGCTGTTAAATAACCGGCTATATTTTTTGTGACTTTTTTAAACTCTGACCGGCTGATCTTTTTCATAAAAAGCCGTGGTCCGGGACACCGGGAATCTCAAAAAGGGGCCCTGCCTCAAACTGGGGAATATCTGTGGAATCTGCAAATATTTACTTCCTTTGTACCTTGTTTGTTTATATAGGATATGAGTAAGATCAGTAAAAAAGATATCCTGGACTACCATTATAACGGTCGTCCCGGAAAACTGGAAGTAATTCCCTCGAAACCGGCCAACAGTCAGCGTGACCTTTCCATTGCCTACTCTCCCGGAGTTGCGGTACCCTGCCTGGAAATTGCAGAAAATCCCGAAGATGTGTATAAGTATACGGCCAAGGGCAACCTGGTGGCCGTAATATCGAACGGTACCGCGGTGCTGGGCCTGGGCGATATCGGGGCCGAAGCCTCCAAGCCCGTAATGGAAGGTAAGGGCCTGCTGTTCAAGATCTATGCCGATATCGACGTGTTCGACATCGAGCTGAATGCCAAAGACCCCGAGAGCGTGGTGCAGGTGGTAAAAGCCCTGGAACCTACCTTTGGCGGGATCAACCTCGAGGACATCAAAGCGCCCGACTGCTTTTATATCGAAAAACGCCTCAAGGAAGAACTGAGCATCCCCATCATGCATGACGACCAGCACGGTACGGCCATTATTGCCGGTGCCGCCCTGCTCAATGCCCTGGAGATCGCCGGTAAAAAACTCAGCGAGGCCCGCGTGGTCTTCAACGGCGCCGGTGCCAGCGCTATTTCCTGTGCCCGCCTGTTCGAGGCCCTGGGCGTGAACCGCAGCAATATCGTAATGCTCGATTCTAAAGGCGTTATCCGTAAGGACCGCGAAACGGGCGATGAACATAAGACCTATTTCTCTACCGACCGCGACATCAATACCCTGGAAGATGCCTTTAAGGATGCCGACGTGTTCGTGGGCCTTTCCAAGGGCAATATCGTAAGCCAGGATATGATCCGCAGTATGGCAGCCAACCCGGTGGTATTTGCCCTGGCCAATCCCGATCCGGAGATCGGTTACGACGAGGCCATTGCCGCCCGCCCGGACGTGATCGTGGCCACCGGCCGCAGCGATCATCCCAACCAGGTAAACAACGTACTGGGTTTCCCCTATATCTTCCGCGGTGCCCTGGACGTACGCGCCACCAAGATCAACGAAGAAATGAAACTGGCCGCCGTATATGCCCTGGCCGACCTGGCCAAGCAATCGGTACCCGATGTGGTGAACACCGTATATAATGAACGCAATATCGCCTTCGGACCTACCTATATCATTCCCAAACCGGTAGACCCGCGCCTTATCCATACCGTAGCCCCTGCCGTAGCCAAAGCCGCGGTGGAAAGCGGTGTGGCCCGCGAACCTATTACCGACTGGGAAATATACAAGGAACACCTGAAAGAACGCCTGGGCCTCAACGATGTGTTTACACGCAGCATTATGCAAAAGGCCAAGGCAGCACCCAAGAAGGTGATCTTTGCCGAAGGTAGCTCCGAAAAAGTACTGAAGGCCGCACAGATCATGCTCGACGAAGGTATCGGCGAACCCGTGCTGCTGGGGAATATGGCCCAGATGAAAAAACTGGCCGAAGACAACGGTCTGGACCTGGAAGGCGCCACTTTCATAGATGTATTCGAAGAACACGAAAAACGCCAGGCCTATGCCGAGCAGTTTTATGCAAAACGCCAGCGCAAGGGCATCTCCCTCACCGATTCACAGAAACTGATGCGCGACCGCAACTATTTCGGGATGATGATGCTGGAGAGCGGCGAGGCGGATGCATTCATCTCCGGGGTAACCAAAAAATACACCGAGGTGCTGCGTCCCATTTTCCAGATAGCGGGCCGTAAACCGGAAGTAAAGACCGCGGCCGGTATGTACGTGCTGCCTACCAAAAAAGGTCTCTTTTTCCTGGCAGACGTTACGGTAAACATAGAGCCTACGGCCGAAGAGATCGTGGATATTACACTGTCTGCCGCCGAAACGGTACGTAAATTCAATGTAACCCCCAAAATAGCGCTGCTGTCCTTCTCTAATTTCGGAGGCAGCAATGCGCCCCAGGCCGAGAAAATGGCCAAAGCGACCGCTATTCTCCAGCGCGATTACCCCGAGCTGGTGGCCGACGGGGAACTGCAGGCCAATTTTGCGCTGAACCAGGATATGCTGAAAGACGTATTCCCGTTCAGCAAACTGGTGAACCAGAAGGTGAACACACTTATTTTCCCGGACCTGAGTTCCGGCAATATCAGCTATAAACTGCTGCAGTCGTTTGGTGTGGGCGATGCCATCGGGCCTATCCTGCTGGGCATGAACCGCACGGCGCATGTATGCCAGATCGGCTGTTCCGTGCGCGAGATCGTGAATATGGCTGCCGTTGCGGTGGCCGATGCACAGACGCGCGAGGAGAAGTCGTTGTAAGGTATGCGTCAGCTACAGTTAGAAGAATTAGGAAGGATCGGGGAGGAAGCGTTTAAGAGCCTCCCCAAAATTCCGCTTGTGGTAGCGCTGGATAATGTGCGCAGCGGGCATAACGTAGGCGCGGTGTTTCGCACGGCCGATGCTTTTCGTATAGAATCCGTGATCCTGGGCGGCTATACGCCCTGTCCGCCGGAACCCGAAATTCAGAAAACGGCCCTCGGGGCTACCGAAACCGTTCAGTGGCGGCAGGCCGAAGACCTGGCTGCCGTGCTGCTTCATTACAAAGAAAAAGGATATACCATCTGGGCCGCCGAACAGACCGACCAGCCCGTATTGCTGCACCGCAGTCCTTTTGATGCCGCTGCCAGGCACGTGCTGGTTCTGGGGAACGAAGTACGGGGCGTGAGCCCGGAAATACTCGCCCTCTGTGATTCGGCCATTGAAATTCCGCAGGAAGGCACCAAACATTCGCTGAATGTTTCCGTGGCCGCCGGTATCCTCATGTGGGAGTTTTACAAACAGCTTTCCTGAAGGCTAAATACTACATTTGATGTAGCGGGTAAGTGCAATTTTCCAGAGATCTTTGAAAAAAAGATCCTATGAGAAAAATATGTTCTGGCCTGCTTTTGCTTTTTTGTGCCTATGCCGTTACCGCCTGTGATAAACCCACCTGGGACGATGCCATTTTCCGCTGTAAAATAAACGGACAAGAATTCAAGGCATCCAATAAAATGGCCAATGCCACGCTTATTTCTTCAGATAACCGCCTGTTTGTATCTGGTTCCTGGGTAGGTAACTTTATAAACAAAGATCGTCCGGATGGTGAAATGAAGCTTAATTTCTACTTTGATCCGCAGAGCCTGGGAATGCCGATCCCTTTTACCGGGTCGAATACCGTTTTTTATTACGGGAATAATAATTTCGAAAAGATATTCCGCGACCATCACCAGGATACGGAGGGCTTTGTGAGGCTCGACGCACTGGATCTGGACGCACAGAAAGTAAGCGGAGCCTTTGAACTCAACGCCCGCAGCGACGATGGCACCCTGCTGGAGATCCGGGAGGGTTTCTTCAATGTGCCTTTTAAAAATTGATGTATATACGTTTTTAATGCATGGCCAGTTCCATGGCAAAGGCATTCGCTCCTGAAGCAGCTGCATTTCCGCGGGTGAACAGGGTATAGGTATTGCCCTGCTGCAGGTTGAAACTGCGTGTAAAGCTGCGTACCGTGCTGCCTGTACTGCGTATTTCCACCGTGTGTGTGCCGCCTGCGTTCACCTCGGTAAAGGGGCGTGTACCGTTGAAAATATTATCGCCGTAATAGGCAACGTCGTCGAACAGCAGCTTGTTGTCCAGGTATACGTCTACCTCGGGCATATCGGGGGCAAAATGCATAAAACGCAGGTTTGCTTTACCGGGAGACGGCATGGAATAACTGTCGCCGAAAAGCTCTTTGGACAGCTGGTTATGGTTGCCGAAAAGCACTACGGTATAGCGTTTGCCGTTTTCCCAGGCGGGGTTTGTCACTGCACTCAGTGAGACCTCGCCGGAGCGGATCTCTCCGTAATAGGGTTCTTTTTCTTTTTTTTCAGCCGTAAAATACCCGGCCGATCTGCCCGAAGCGGTGCCCGGTGCCTGCAGCTTGTCCTGGAAGTAGACGTCTACCGGGCCTGCGCCGGCGGCTGCGTGAATAAATTTAACCTGTACCGATTCTTTAGAAGCGCAGGAGGTGATGAGGGCCGCCAGTGCTGCATAAAGCAGGGGTTTAGGTGTCATATATGATCTTTGTTTATTACATCATCAGGGGAAGCGTAAAACGATATTTTTAATTTCCCAGTGGGTTTTAACGCCCTTTTTTTCAAAAGCTTCCACGCACATACTGCGCTTTGCGTCCGAAAAATTGAAACGCATGCGTGCCGGCATGGCATTCATAAGCTGAATTTCCTGTATAAAGCCCGAGCGGAAATCGCCGATCTCCGAAGGCACGGTTTCTGTGATGCAGGAATCGCCCAGGGCCGGCAGATCGATCATGGACGACATATAACCCCAGGCCATGGACTGGGCATCGCTGCCATCAACATGCAGGGCCAGGTCGAACGGCTTTTTGAAACGTGCTTCGCCTTTGTAACTCAGGGTGATTTTAATGCCGATGGTATCGCTGTTGCTGCTCGGGCTCATCGGGTCGCCCACCGATACCAGGAAGCGGGTCAGCTTATCTATATGCTTACCCGGCAGCTGCATCGACTCCAATCCGCTTTCCAGCCCGCTGTGCTGCCGGAACCAGCTGCGCGTCATCAGCACCACGGTATCCATAATGTACATGCCCTCATGGTCGTGGAAATGCGGGTGCAGGCGAAACCGGAACACTTCCGATTTCTGAAAGGGCAGTTCTTTGCCCTGTGCACTTACGGTAATGGCTTTTTTAGACGTACGCAGTTCGGTACCGTCCAGGGTTTTCTGTGCCTGTGCGGCACTGCATAAGAGAAGGATAAGGCTGAAAAAAAACGTATATCTATAGGCCATACCCGTTCGGATTCTCATTTTTTACCGATATAAATTTATCTACCACATACTGCCCCTCGTGCTCCGGGTATTTGCGGCCGCGCCAGGGCAGTGTGCGGCGGTACTGCACGTAGTGTACCTCAATCTCTTTGCCCTGCAGGCTGTTCAGCTGCCCGGCCAGTTTATCGTCGCTGATGGAAAAGTGAAAAACGTTGGAACCGACCTTGCTGTCGCTCGAGGTGCGTATGCCGGGTTGTATGATCTCGCCCTCATAGGTCTTGAATACGGCTCCCTCTTTCGAAAGCTTGTACAGAATGCCTACGCGGGTACCTTCCCTGTATACGAAATAGTAGTTCCAGTAAACGATACCGGCAACAATAAACAGTACGGCAACCAGTATGCCTATTACAATTTTTGCACCTTTTTTCATAGTTCCGACAGTGTTTTTACAAATTTAGAATTATTGCCGGAATAATCAAGTCTATCGTACGTCGGCACCGTTGTTTATTACATTTTCGGGGCGAACAAAGTGCAGTTTGCCTTCGCTGTCCTCGGCCATCAGTATCATACCGGCACTTTCCACACCGCGCATTTTGCGGGGGGCCAGGTTTATCAGTACGCAAACCTGCCGGCCTATTACCTGTTCGGGCGTGTAATGCATGGCAATACCGCTCAGTATGGTACGTACGTCCACACCGGTGTCTACCTTCAGCTGCAGCAGTTTATCGGCTTTGGGCACGCGTTCGGCTTCCAGTATGGTACCCACGCGGATGTCCATTTTGGCAAAATCGTCGAACTGGATCTCTTCTTTGGCCGCTGCGGGGGCTTTGCTTTCTTGCGCTGCGGGGGCCGATCTGGTGGCTTCGGAAGCTTTGCGGGCCGCTTCCAGTTTTTCCAGCTGGCGGTTTATCTCGCTTTCTTCCACGCGTTTAAAGAGGTGCTCCGGGGCGCCCAGCTCTGTGCCGGCCGTCAGTATGCGGTCCTGTTCCAGTGTACTCCAGTCTGCGTTGTGCAGTTGCAGCAGTTTTTGCAGCCGGGCTGCAGTTTTGGGCAGGAAGGGCTCCAGCAATACCGAAAGGTGTGCCGTAAGCTGTATGCAGTTGTGCAGTACCAGGGCCGTTTTCTGCGGATCTGTGGCAAACAGTTTCCAGGGCTCAAAGCTCTGCATGTATTGGTTGCCATAGCCCGAAAGTTTCATGAGCTCGAGCAGGGCCGCGCGGAATTCGTAGCGCTCCAGGCGCTCTTCTACCTGGCTGCGGCTGTCGCGGATGCGGGCGTACAGGGCCGCATGCTCGTCGTCCAGGATATCCGGCGAGGCCTCGGGCACTTTGCCTTCGAAATATTTCTGGGTGAGTACCAGCACGCGCTGCACAAAATTACCCAGGTTGTTCACCAGTTCGTTGTTCACTTTGGCCTGGTAGCTGTCGGTGGTGCTGTCGCTGCCGTCGTATTTCCAGATAAAATCGTTGTCTTTGGTCTCGGGCATGTTCGAGGTAAGCACGTAACGCAGCTCATCTTCGCGCCCGGGCATTTCCTGCAGGTATTCGTGCAGCCACACGGCCCAGTTGCGCGAGGTAGATATTTTATTGCCTTCGAGGTTCAGGAATTCGTTGGCCGGCACGTTGTCGGGGCGCAGCAGTCCGCCGTGGGCCTCGAGCATCGCCGGGAAAATGATGCAGTGGAACACGATGTTGTCCTTACCGATGAAGTGGATGAGGCTGCTGCCGCCTTCCTGCGTCCAGTAATCCTTCCAGTTTTCGCCTTTTACCCAGGCCGGTTTGCTGCCGCGTTCAAAAAAGTCTTTGGTGGCCGAAATATAGCCGATGGGTGCATCAAACCATACATACAGCACTTTGCCCTCGTGTCCGGGTACCTGTTCGGGAACGGGTACGCCCCAGGAGAGGTCGCGTGTCACGGCGCGGGGCTTCAGCTTGTTCTCGCCTTCGCCCAGCCAGCTCATACACTGCCCGTATACGTTGGACTTCCATTCGTCTTTTTTACCGGCGATCCAGCTTTTGAGCCAGGTGTCCTGGTGTTTACCCAGGTCTATGTACCAGTGTTTGGTGGGTTTTTTAACCGGGGTAGCGCCGGAGAGTTTGCTGCGCGGGTCAATGAGTTCGTCCGGGCTGAGGGATTTGCCGCATTTCTCGCACTGGTCGCCGTAGGCCTCGGGGTTGCCGCAGTTGGGGCAGGTGCCGGTAATGTAGCGGTCGGCCAGGAATTCCCCGGCTTCGGGATCGAAGAATTCTTCGGAGCTTTTCTCCAGCAGTTCGCCTTTTTCGTACAGGTTCAGGAAGAAATCCGATGCGGTCTTCTTGTGCACATCGGCGCTGGTGCGCGAATAAATATCGAAACTGATGCCGAAATCGCGGAAGGCATCGCCCATGATCTTATGGTACTTATCTACCACCTGCTGGGGCGTAACGCCTTCCTGGCGGGCTTTTATGGTAATGGGAATGCCGTGTTCGTCGGACCCGCATACAAAAAGCACATCACGGCCGCGCAGGCGCAGGTAACGGGCATAGATGTCGGCGGGAATATAGCAGCCGGCCAGGTGGCCGATGTGTACCGGACCATTGGCATAGGGAAGGGCTGCCGTTAATGTATATCGTTTCTTTTCGGAATGCATTTTACAGGATGTTCAGTAATTGTTCCTTTATTTTTTCCAGTTCGTCTTTCATGCCTACCACTACTTTCTGGATATCGACGTCGTTGGCCTTACTGCCGATGGTATTGATCTCGCGTCCGATCTCCTGTGCCAGGAAGCCCAGTTTACGTCCGGCATCGGGCGTGGTGCCGCGTACAATTTCGCCAAAGTAGTTCAGGTGGCCCAGCAGGCGCACTTTTTCTTCGGTAATGTCCAGCTTTTCCATGTAGTAGATCAGCTCTTCCTCAAAGCGGTTGGCGTCCATACCGTCCAGGTTCAGGGTGGCCTGTATGTTTTCCTGCAGGCGGCGGCGCATGCGTTCGATGCGGGGCTGCTCAAAAGGTTTCACGGCTTCTTTGCCGGCAGCAATGTTGTCTATACGCAGCAGGATATCCTCTTCGAGGTGTTTTCCTTCCTGGAAACGAAAGGCCTTTACCTGTTCCAGGGCTTCGTCCAGGGCTCTGCGCAGGGCGTTGGCATCGGCTTCGGAAGCGGTGGTATCGTCGGTCTTGAACACGTCGGGCTGGCGCATCACCGATTCCAGTATGCCATCAGTGGGAGCGCCTGTCTGCCGGCTGAACTGCAGCAGTTCGTTGTACAGCGAAACGGCGATGGGCATATTGAGACGGCCGCCGTTCTCGGTACGCAGCGCATCGGCCATGATCCATACGTCCGCTTTACCGCGTAAAAGGATCTCACTGATCCGGCTCCGCAGATCGTACTCAAATTCACGGAAAGCCGCCGGCAGTTTCAGGATAATATCCATATTTCTGCTGTTCAGGCAACGGATTTCAACGCGAATTCTGTAGTTTTCTGTCTCAACGGCACTTTTGCCGAAGCCGGTCATGGATTGAAGCATTCAATTATCTGTTTGTGGCAAAAATAGCTATTTTACAGCAGCGCGGGAAACGGCTTTTAATACTTTTTATGTTGAAAACATTTAGAGTGACATACCTATATGCCAAATGTGAACGTTACTTTTGCCCAAATAATGTGATTGCGGATGACGCCGAAAAAAGTCTTACTCTTTGTGTTGCTTTGCCTGGGCCTGCTTTGCGGGGTGTCTATCCTTTTTCCGAAGGATGGCGTAACGATGGGGAATATGGGCACGCTGCGCTTCATGAGCCTGTCGCAGCTGTTCCTGGACACGGTTACCTACAAAGATGCCTCTTTTGCGCTGGATATTAAGCGCGACAGCCTGTTCATCCGCGATTCACTGAATATTGCCGATTCCCTCAAGATCTTTCACAATGACCCCAACGATTCGTCACGCATCAAGTATCCCGACCAGCATAAAGAAGTGCTGTACCCCTTCTTTGCCGCCCTGGATTCCGTGCGCGAGCACAAGAAGAGCCTGCTGCGCGTAGTGCACTACGGCGATTCACAGATCGAGGGCGACCGCATCAGTGGTTACCTGCGCGACCGTCTGCAGGAGCTCTTCGGTGGTTCGGGGGCCGGGCTGGTACCTGCCGTGCAGCCCATCGGGGCCTCTTCGGTATTCCAGAGCGCCTCAGAGAACTGGACCCGCTACGCCGTATTCGGCACCACCGAACAGAAAGCCCCGCACAAACGCTACGGCGCCATGCTGGCCGTTTGCAGCTACAGCGGCAACAGCGCTTCCATACGTTTCAGCAAAAGTAATATCGGTTACGAACGCAATAAAGACATTACGGCCGTACGTATATACTACGGCAAATGCGCCGAAGGCGTAAGCGTGGCGCTCAACGGTAAAAGCGCCGATCTGAAAGCCGGCGACGGTGTGAACGTGATCAAACTCAGCTTCGAAAGCCTGCCCAACAGCTTTACCCTGGAGTTCAACGGTCCCTCGCCCGATGTGTACGGCATTGCGCTGGACGGCGGGGCCGGTGTTACCGTGGACAACGTACCTATGCGCGGCAGTGCGGGAACCCGCTTTACCATGGTGGAAAAAAGCGGCTATGGCCGTATGATGTCCCTGATGAACACCCGCCTGATCCTGATGGAATTCGGCGGCAATATGCTGCCTTCTGTTGGCGGACCCAAAAGCGTGGAAAAATATAAAGAGGAGTTCAAGGCCCAGCTGGAATACGTAAAGGCGGTGGCACCGGAGGCGAGCATCATTACGATCGGGCCCGCAGATATGAGCAAACGTGTGAACGGACAGTTACAGACCTGGCCTTACCTCGAAGAAGTACGTACCGCCCTGAAAGAAGCTTCGTTTGAAACGGGCTGCGGTTTCTGGGACATGTACGCAGCCATGGGCGGCCGTAATTCCATGCCGGGCTGGGTAAAACAACGCCTGGCCGGTCCGGATTACATTCACTTTACCCGTGACGGCGCCGAACGCATTGCCGAAATATTTACCAAGGCCCTGATCGACGATTACAACGAATACCGCTTCCGCAAGCAGATGAAAGACCTGCAGACACAGGCAGACAGTAAAAAACAGTGAGGAAACGCTTTTTATATATCATCCTGTTCCTGGCGGCGCTTACGGCGCGTGCACAGTATCCCTATTACCCCTACCAGGAACATCCCTACAATTTTGTACGTTACGATCTCAATTACATACAATCGCCCGGCGACAGCAGCCGCCTGCTGCGTTTCCTGAAAAAAATGGACGACCTGGTAACCCTGGGTAAAGGTTCCCTGAACATTGTACACATCGGCGGAAGCCACGTACAGGCCGATATACACAGCGGTCGTTTCCGCGATAAACTGGAACACATGCTGCCGGGAATGAGCGGCCCGCGCGGTTTTGTATTCCCGTTCAAAATGGCAAAGACCAACAGTCCGTCCAACTACACGGTGACGTATAGTGGTAACTGGCTGGCCTGCCGCAATGTACAGAGCTCTGCCTGCGAGCTGGGGCTGAGCGGCATTAGTGTTACCACATACGATACACTGACGGAGATCCGTATCGATCCCAACAACCGCGTACAGGGCTATTACGATTTTAATAAACTGCGGATCTTTCACCGCATCGATTCCGCTTCTTTCGAGATATTCCCGCTTTCGGCCATGCCGGCGCGTATTACCACCTACCCGGACAAAGGCTATACCGAGATCGAATTTTCCGGTTACGAAAAGGTGGCCGATTTCCAGCTGCGCAGATCGCGTGCCGGGCAGAACTTTTTTACCCTGTACGGGGTACAGTTCGTGAACGACGACCCCGGCTTCAGTTACCATTCCATCGGCGTGAACGGCGCTTCGGTGCCCAGTTACCTAAAATGCCAGAAATTTACAGAACATCTTTCGGTGCTGGAACCCGACCTGGTGATCCTGGCCATCGGGGTGAACGATGCGCACGGTAGCAATTTCTCCAAGGAGGTGTTCATGAAGAATTACGGCCGCCTGCTGGACCTGATCGAACAGGCCGCCCCGGGCTGCGCCATCCTGTTTGTTACCAATAACGATACATACTTCCGCAAAAAATACGTGAACTACAATGCCGGCCCGGTAAAGGACGCCATGTTCCAGATGGCAAAGGAGCGCGGACTAAGCGTATGGGACGTGTTCAGCATCATGGGCGGTTTCGGGAGTATGGCCACCTGGCAGGCGAACGGCCTGGCCGCATCCGACCGGATCCATTTTACCGGGGCGGGTTACAAGCTCATCGGCGACCTGATGTTCGAGGCACTTATACATCGTTACACCACATACCTGCAACAAACAAAACCATAATACCAGGAAAGACTGAATGGAACCTGTGCTGAAATTTCTGAAAGCGTTTTTTGTGTTTTCCCCGGACTCGCCCTTCATTTTTACGGGCATGTTCTTCTGGCTTTTCTTCGCAGCCGTACTGGCGGTGGATTCCTTCATCTACGAACGCAAAAAGATGCGTTCCCTGTTCCTTTTTGTAGTCTCTGTATTCTTTTACTATAAAACCAGCGGACTTTTCTTTCTGCTGCTGCTGTTCACCATTACCATGGACTACAACTTTTCGAAGATCATTGCCCGTTCTCCGAAACAGTGGCTGCGCCTGCTGCTGGTGTCCCTGTCTGTGATCATCAACCTCTCGATCCTGGCCTACTTCAAATACGCCTATTTCTTTACGGCCAGTTACAATACCCTGTTCAACGGCAGTGCAGAGGTGATCAATCACCTGGCGGTATTCGGCAACGGCTTTTTCGGCGGAAATACCTTTGATGTAGACAAGATCGTACTGCCCGTAGGTGTTTCTTTTTACACGTTCCAGACTCTTTCCTATACACTGGATGTATACAAACGCCGCCTGGAACCGGCACGTTCCCTGTTCGATTTCGGGTTTTATGTATCGTTTTTCCCACAGTTGGTGGCCGGGCCCATTGTACGTGCTTCTGAATTTCTTCCACAGCTCTACGCACCCTATTCACTTTCGCGTAAAGCCTTTGGTATAGCCGTTTTCTGGATCCTGAACGGACTCATTAAAAAACTGGTGATCGGTGATTATATGGCCGTGAACTTTATCGACCGCGTTTTTGCCAATCCCGGTATGTACACCGGTTTCGAGAACTTCATGAGCATTATGCTTTACTCCCTGCAGGTATATGCCGATTTTTCGGGCTATACAGACATTGCCATCGGGGTAGCCGGACTGATGGGTTTTCATCTTACGCAGAACTTCAATTCGCCCTACAAGGCCCAGAACGTATCGGATTTCTGGCGCCGCTGGCATATTTCGCTTTCTACCTGGCTACGCGATTACCTGTACATTCCGCTCGGCGGCAACAAAAGGGCCAGTGTGGGCACTTTTCTCTGGCTGGGCATCATCGGGCTTATTGTGGGTGTACTCAGCTGGCAGTATTACCTGGCTTTTGTTAAAATTCCCGAGTACAAATTTGCCGATTACGTGTTGTTCGGCTGTGTATCGCTGATCGGCGTGTTTGCCCCGCTGGCACTGCTCATCTATGCATTCGGCTTCGGGCTGGACAAGCTCAAGAAGATCGTGACCACCGACATCAATATGATGATCACCATGCTGGTGGGCGGCCTGTGGCACGGTCCGTCCTGGAACTTCGTGATCTGGGGTGGTCTCAACGGCCTGGGACTGGTATTTTACCGGCAGTGGAAGCGTATTTCGCCCATTAAGGAGAACAAGACCTGGGTAGTGCGCATTTTTAGTATACTCATTACTTTCGTGTTCATATCGCTTACACGTATTTTTTTCCGTGCGGCAGACGCACAGAAGTCAGACGTACGCGGACAGGCCCAGGAACTGATCAATACGCCCGAAATGAAAACGGCGAAGGACATGATCAACAAAATGTGGTACGAGTTCAACCTGCAACTGGCCCCGGACATCCTGGCGGCTTACTGGAAGGTGTTCCTGATCTTTGTGCTGGGTATGATCATACACTGGCTGCCGGAAAGCTGGAAAGAGCGTTACCGCGAATTTTTCGCCTCCTGGCCCCGGGTATTACAGGCCGTATTTGCCGTGGTGGCGGTGTTTTTCACGTACCAGTTCGTGAGCGGCGACCTGCAGAAGTTCATCTATTTCCAGTTTTAAGTAACATTTGGTATAGAAATTACGTATACTACAGTTACAGGCTGAAGTTTGCAATAAACAAACATTAACAAACAAGATGTTTGTTGTGTCGCATTTTTTAGTAATTTTGTACTTTTATTTTAATACGAAAAACTTAATTGTTTTTACAGGAAATGACGAAGAAGAAACAAGTCTTAAAGGCTGTCGGCGCCCTCGGGTGGCTGATCATCGCGGGAGGTATGGTAGCTTTGCTTACCGGTACCCGTGGTTCGTTCCTGTTTTTTATAACAGGAACAATATTTGTATCGTTACGTTACCTTTTGGTGATGGTGAAGAAGCAAACGAAGGTGAAGCCCTTTGTGAAAAAGGCTTTGGCCGATAAGATGTATCAGCGTCAGTATTAAGATAAGCGATACCGGGGTCGACTGGTTTTGACAGCGCGGCAGGTCGGTAGGTAAGCACGTAGGGGGCTGTTGGTTTCCCCTCAAATCTCGACCATCAACTTTCAAGTGGCAATAGCTACAACTTTGCAATGGCTGCCTAATCAGGAAGATTAGCAACATGCGGTTTCCCCTGGTCCGAGCCTTTAGGATCAGGTCCGGAAGCCTCGACTAAATAAGGCTGGTCCCTGCTGTGTTGCGGTGCAGGGATAAGAAACAGCAACTAAGTCCGTAATTAGGGTGTCTGTCCTCAGGTTGCGGGCCTACAATGCAAAGGCAGAATAAACGTGTAGAAAGCTTATGGGTCACGTGTTTGGACGAGGGTTCGAATCCCTCCGGCTCCACAAGAGAATGTAAAGCGCCTCGCTTGCAGCGAGGCGCTTTTTTCATGCCAAAACACGCCAGGCTTGCCTGAGCGGGTTAAGGTATGAAAAAAGCCATCCCTGCATAGCAGGGATGTACGCTTTTACATTTTGACCTTTGGTAAGGAGGGATGGCGCAGCAATCCCGACGCTTCCGGACCTATATAGACAGGGTTGGAGGCTGGAAAAGTTTAGCTTAAAGCAAGATCAGCAGGGATGTACGCTTTTGCATTTTGACCTTTGGTAAGGAGTGATGGCGCAGCAATCCCCCGCATCCGGACTTATATAGACAGGATTGGAGCCTGGAAAAGTTTCGCATAAAGCAAGATAAGCAGGGATGTACGCTTTTACATTTTGACCTTTGGTAAGGAGGGATGGCGCAGCAATCCCCCCTCAACGCAGGCTTGCCTGAGCAAACCTTGAACTGAAAAAAGGCATCCCGCGAGAGGAACCGACATTATTTTAAAGAGGAAAAATCCTGTTTTTTTTTCAGGATTTTTCCTCTTTTTCTTTTTAATTACTTAGCTCTTCTTTGCAAAGCATTTTAAGCTTCTACTATCAAAAATGAAATAATAACTATAATTTTAAAAATAAAAGTGAAAATAGCTTTCGTTTATCATCCTTGCTTAGTTCGTAATTAGGGTAACTTAAATAACAACTATAAATTAAAAACTAAAGCTATGAAGAAAAGAATCTTTAGCGCAATGGTAGTAACCCTGTTTGCCATTTCGTGCAATCAGGACGAAGGATTAAAACAGGTAGTGAATACTCCTAAAAGCGGGATCACATCTGAGGTCGTTGAATTTTTTGACGGGGCTACAGAAAAGGCGTACCGTTTTTCCTTTAGTGATGTGTATACGCCGTATGTGACGTATACTTATGAAGTTCTTGACGGTGAAGACGCACCAAGGGAAGAAAAAGCCGTATTACTACTGGAACCAGAGGATTATCAAATCTTACCTTCTGTGTCCCAAAGTGACATCAGTTTCAGGTTCCTTAAGCAGGTATATTTAATAAATCCTAAGGCTCCTGATTCTCCGGTTTCTCTTGCTCCGGGTACTGATTTAATAGTTTCCTGCACCTGTAAAAGCGACGACAGCGAAGGTTCATGCTTTATCAGTCACTTTTACAATAATCAGGAACAAAATTCTGTAACAGTTACCTGCGATCAGGGGACTTGCAAGAAGAAATGCAAAATAGGGGCAAGACAGGCCGCAAGTATTATCTCCGGAAGTATTATAGTTTACGCTAAATAACAATAACCACATGAAAAAGATCATTTATATTTTATTGCCTATTATGGCATTATTTTCCTGCACTAAAGCAAAAAACAACGAAAATCAGTCCGTTTCAAATGTTGCAAAAACGACTTCTGAAATGACGGAAGTACGTATAGGCAAAAATGCTGAAACCACAACCATAATGCAGGTATCTGTGCAGGACGAAACAACTATGGTAAAATGGAAAAGTAAACCGAAAGTTGCAACCGAACAAACCGCTGCTTTTCTCGCGTTTAATGAAGATGTAATTTATTATGAAGATGAGGAAGAGTTGGTTGTTAAATTAATACCTAATGAGCAGTATTACTACATCCCTGCTGACAATCCGGGAAATCCCGTTAATCTTAAATTCGGTATGAATCAAAATCCAGAGATCAGAATAAAATGCCGTTGTACTATCGCTACTTCTGTTTTGGGCCCCGGCAAGTGCAGTTCATATCATTACATCGCGAACAATCATTTACACTTAGATTGCCAAATAGATGAATACTGTGCATGGTGTCACGCCGACGTAACAGTTGTTGAAAAAATTGTAAATTTAGGACCCGGTTTATTAATAAAAGCACCATCCATAAATGTTCTACCGCTTTAGTTTATTACCCTTCTATGTATTCACCGCATTTTGCTGTTTTGCGCAACAGAAGTACAGCGTAAAGTTTGAAGATGAAAAATTATTGCTGAAAGACAGTATTCCTTATGAGAAATCTTTTTCAATGCTTTATTTCCATTTTAAAGGCTGCCCCGGTTGCGTACAAATGGATAAAACAGCATTAGCTGATTCCGCCGTAGTAACCTTTCTGAATACAAATTTTCATAATTATTCAATCAATACCCTCTCAAAAGAAGGTATGGTAATAAAAGAAATGTTTCAGGTAGGGCCTCAACCGGACTTTGTTATAATTGACAGAAAAAAACAGCAACTTCACAGAATTTGCGGGCCGATGCAACCCGCAGATTTTCTGCGTCAACTTCAATATGCTATATCTTCGGATAAATCATTAAAGAAACAAAAGGAAGATGCAAAGCAGAAGGAAAAGGACTACGTTTTTATGGAATGGCATATTCGCAATTTAGATGTAGCGAATGCACTGGATTCTGCTACGATTGCCAAAGGCTTTAATGCCTTCCCTGAACAAGCATATAAAGATTCGTTATTTGTACACTTTTTTATGGATTTTGCGGTGTACGATCAAAGAGCTGTTTTAGATTTTCAATCAGCACCCTATCAGTTTATGCTAAAGCACCCGGAATTACTATACACTTCTTTTGATTCTTCGCGAGTTTCCTATGTATTAATTCAAATCGCGGGTCGTCAGCTTGGCAAAGCACTGGCAAAAAAAGATGAACATAAGTATCTGGAAGCAAAGGAGGTAATTAGTACACATTGGCGCGATAATGTATATTTTATTCCTGCAGACGATGGAGTAGGGTATAAAGGCATTGTATTTAGTTATTACGAACCTCTACAAAATGAAAGGGATTATCAATACTATTTTAAAAAGGATATAGCAGCGTACGAACGCGTAGAGAGTGAGTTTTTTGAAAAGATAAAGAATAGCTATCAAGCATTATACTTTATGGGAGCAGTAGTGAATATTCACCATAAGATGGAAGAAGAAAAGCTAACCCGAAGACTAAGTTACATTAATCAGGCAATTTCAATAAATCCCGCTAATCAGGTGTATGTAATGAAAGGTGCGATCCTTTATATGATGGGAAATAAAGAGGACGCAGGACAAGCTATAAAAAAGATAAAACCAAAGGATGTAAGCGGTGATCCACTTGCAAAACAGCTTTACGACCAGCTTACTAAAGCATTGAAGATTAAATAGAATATGAATAAATAAAGGGCAGCTATTTAGCAGTCCTTTTTATTTCCTGTAACGCTTCTTGGAGTTTCAAAATCTGCTCTTTTTGGTAAGCTATTTTATCTTCCAACAGGGCTCCCGGACCACAATACAACCCCGCCTGCAGCCGTTATCCCTTCCGTATGAAATCTTACCTGACCGCGTTCCTGTTTGTGCTTTCTCTCTCTTCCCTTGCCCAGACCTCCTTTGAGCCGCAGCGTACCTGGCCTGTGGATAGTTTAAGACACTGGCTCTATGATCTAATGGACGAAGCGGCCCTTAAACACCCGGGATTTTACCGCTATACAACCCCGGCGCGTTTCCGTTCGCTGATCGATTCCAGTGCGGCTTCCATCAACAGACCCCTGAGCAGCCTCGAATATTACCGCCTGCTGAAACCCTTGCTGGCACAGATCGGCTGCCTGCATACGGGCATTGCACTGCCTGCGGAATACACAGAAAAACTGGCGGCCACACCCACTCTGCTGCCGCTGGAACTGTTCATCGGGGGAGATTTGCGTATATACGTGCTTCGCGATCTTTCCCCGGTACCGCAATTAACACCGGGTGCCGAGATCTTAAGTATCAACGGACGTCCCGCTCCGGATATATTACGTATACTCATGAGCGCCATCCCTTCTGACGGGTATAACCAGACCCTGAAACTGCGTATGCTCAATCACCGCTTTCCACACTGGTACCAGAGCATGATCGGGGCCGATACACTATATATACTCGGGGTAATGCAGGATGGAGAACAAAAGACGGTTGAACTGTCCGGATTAGCGGCTGTGGCCATGCCTCCGCTGCCTTTTGCCGGCGAAAAGCCCTTGCAGTTCGAAATACAGGAAGGTGTGGGTGTTCTCCGGGTACGCAGTTTTGCGCGCACGCCGATTCGCGCCGTAGGACAACGTTTCCGGCCTTTTATACGTAAAACGTTCCGTAGTCTGCGCCGTGAAGGCATCCGCGATCTGCTGCTTGATCTGCGGTACAACACCGGTGGTACGGATGCGCATGCGGCCTTCCTGGCCTCGTATTTTTTCGACAGTACGTTCCGTTACTGGGACCGCATTGAGGTAACACCCGCCGTTGCTGCGGAAATAAGAGGTGCTGCGCGCCTGTTCTACCGCAAACCGGTCTTGCGTGAAGGCCGTTACCTCTGGCAGAAGACGCCGTTTACCAGGGAGTTCGATTTCTATGAACCGCAGAACCCGGCCCGCAAAGCATACGCAGGGCGCTGCTGGCTGCTTACGAACGGTTTGTGCCTGTCGTCGTGCAGTGATCTTACCGCCGTGCTTCGCTATAACGGCAAAACTTCCGTGATCGGTGAAGAAAGCGGGGGTGGCTTCCGGGGGAACAACAGCGGTATGATGCCCGAAACCGCGGTGCCACCGGGACTCATTTTTAGCATGCCCCTGCAGAAGTATACGACGGCAGTGGACACAACGCTGCACCCGGGCCGCGGAACGCCTCCTGATCATCCCCTGTATCCCGGTTTCCGGGAACGCCTTTCGGGAAGGGATACGGAAACGGAACAGGCGCTGCACATTATACGGCAAAGCCGCTGAGGTACAGGCCTAATACAAAGAATAATTACAATATGATGGTATACTCACAGGTAAGGCTGGTCATAAGCTGTTAAGGTTTGATAATAATACCACAAAGGTACAACAAGGAATACCGGAAAGCAAGAACTGCCGCTTCTCTGCCAGGGACAGGCATACGGGAGATTTTTGTATATTGCTGTATCAAAACCGGCAATATGCGTACAGAAGAAATGATCATTCATGCCGCTCTCCAGGTGCAGAAACCCGTGCACGAAGTGTTTGAAGCGATCGTAGACCCGGCCCGCATGGCAAACTATTTTATTTCGGATGGCAGCGGACGTATGGAAGAAGGGCGTGAGCTCATCTGGCATTTCCCCGAATTCCCCGACGATGTGCCCGTGCGGGTGGGCCGTATCGAAAAGGACCGGTACATTTCCTATTACTGGGACGTGGATGGCCGTGAACACCTGAGTGAAATGCAGCTGGAGCCTTATGGCAGTGATTCTACCGTGATACGTATTACGGAGCGGAGCATCAGCGGTACGCCCGATCTGAACTGGCTGAAGGGAAATACCGAGGGCTGGGCCAATTTCCTGGCCTGTCTCAAAGCCTGGCTCGAATACGGGGTGCATCTCCGCCGCGGCGCATTCGACTTTCGCTTTGCCGCCTCCTGAATTTATTTGTAGATGCCGTTCTGGTAGCGCAATACCTGTTTTTCGTAACGACTCTCTTTTTTCACTTCGCACTCGCCGTTCAGCAGGTAATAGGTGCTTTCGGAGATCTCCCGGCTCAGGATAATATCAAAAAAGCCTTCGTGCTTTTCTCCGGACATGATCAGGCTTACCTGGGTCCGGTTGATGAGGGCGGCACAGTGCAGGCCGCGTTCGCCGGAGTGCAGACTGGTCTGCAGCTGGTTCAGCAGGGGTTTCAGGGTGGCGTTCTGAGGCAGGTAGAGCGAAAACAGCGTATACCCGTGGGGGTTCATCTGCGAGGGCCCGTGAAACTCTACCCGTATACCAAAAGCCCGTACTCCCGGTGCCAGTATATAAGGAGCCGTGTCTATGTACAGGCCATACAGCTTTTCGGGATTCATACTTTCCCAGCCGTTCTCTGAAGCTTCCTGATGCAGGTAATACCAGATGCGGCCGCTCTGGGTATCAGCCACGGCAATATGGCCGTCCAGCGTATAATACGTATATCCTTCCTCCTCAAAGCGGCTGGCATAGGCCGGTATCACTACCACGGCCTGCCCGGGTCTGTGCGGCAGGGCCTTTACACAGATAAGATCGGTATGGCAGCTGTCGGGATGCAGTTTAAGCCGCTCCATCACTTTAAGCGCCAGGGGCGGAATACCTGCGTACAGGCTGCAGGTCAGGAGCAGTGTGCAGAAGGTGCTGAACAGGTATTTCATCATCGGTTAAAAAGGGCCTTAAAGATAGCGTTTGCATACATGATACAAAGTATCTGCTACAAGCTGTGCCCGCAATATTTACAGTATTTGGCGTCGGTATCGTGTCCCTCGCGCGAGCAGGAAGGGCAGGCCTGGGTACTCAGTTCGCCCGGTTTTTTGGCGCGTCCCATTTCGGCGGTGATAATGCCGGTAGGCACGGCAATAATGGAATAACCGATGATCATGATCACCGAGGCGATCACCTTACCGAAAGGCGTTACCGGGGCTATATCGCCATAGCCGACCGTGCTCAGGGTAACAATGGCCCAGTAAATACTCTGCGGAATACTGCTGAAGGCGGGGTTTACCTCGTTCTCCACGGCGTAGATCATGGAACCCAGGATAATGCTCGTGAGTACGATAAAAAAGAGAAATACCACGATCTTATGCCGGCTTTTCCGCAGGGAGATCAGTATGGTATTGCTGTCGCGTACAAAGCGGGTCAGCTTAAAGATACGGAAGATCCGCAGCAGGCGCAGGGCCCGGATCACCGAAAGAAAATGCGAACTGCGGATGAACAGGCTCAGGTAGGTGGGCAGGATCGAAAGGAGGTCTACCACCCCGAAAAAACTGAAAACGTACTTCAGCGGTTTCTTTACACAAAGCAGGCGCAGCAGGTATTCAATACTGAAGAGGATGGTAAGCACCCATTCGGCGGTCCGCAGCAGGGGCCCGTAGCGCAGGTTCAGCGTGTGTATACTTTCGGCCATTACAATGCACATACTGGCCAGGATAAGCAGCAGCAGGATGATATCGAACAGCTTGCCCGCCGGCGTATCCGCCTCAAAGATCACTTCGTGCAGCTTTTGCTTCCAGGGGGCCTGGGGCCTGTGTTCCTCCGGCAGCTTTTGCTTTTTCTCGGGTTCCATACTACTAAAGTAGCAAAAGTTACGGGCTCCCGGCCATAGAAAATGGTACAGAAACCGTTGGGGCGATGTATAGTGCATTTGTGTAAGCATTTTTCTGTATCTGTTTTTGTTACTTTGCCTTAAAATACCCGCTATGAAAAAGTTCGTACCTCTTATTCTTCTTACCCTGTTTTCAGTGCTCGGCCATGCGCAGAAATACGAGATCACCCGCGACGATATTACCCTGCATCCGGAGGTCCATTCGGCAGATATCTCCGTTTTTTCCATCAGCCTGGGCATAACGCGTGAAAAGGCGGACTCCGTGCTGACGCAGCAACAGTCGAAACTCTATTATTATACCGACCAGATGCATTCTACAAACGACTACCGCATATACGTATACGACCGCGACGCCGGGGGCCGGAAAAAGAACTGCATCCTGTACCTAATCTGGGACGACAACAGCAGCACACTCAGCCGCATTACCTTTTTCGAAGGTATGCGGTCATACCTTATAGGTGGTACGCAGAAGCTGCTCACAACCGAAGCGGCAGATCCGCGATCGGACATCAGCACCAAATTCCTGGGCAAAGCGTCGGGTTCTGAAGTTACGTTGGATATTCCTTCCATCGGACTGAAACACATTACCTATTTCTACCCGGACAAAGGTCTGCAGGTTACCGACAAATACAGCAGTGAGGGTCGCAGCGTTGTTTTTGCCTTCAACACGGGTAAAAAATAGGCGGAACGCCACAAAAAGAGGCAGGGGTCCGTGCAAAATGGCCTGTTTTTTGTTGTACATTTAATGTAATGAAACGCCGCCGCCTCTATATTACCGGTATCATTCTTTCTGCATTGGCCGTACTGCTTGTACTGGCCCTGAACAACATTTTCAGTATACTGAACGTACTGCGCGATGCACGCCTGCATGCCGCCGGATACGATTCGGGTACGATACGCACCGATTCTTCTGAAATTTTTTACTACCAGGGAGGCGAAGGTGCCAAAACGGTACTTTTTGTGCACGGCTTTGGCGTGGGCGGAGCCACCACCTGGTTTGATGCCATGCTGAGCCTGGACGACAGCGTGCAGGCCCTGGTGCCCGATCTGCCCTGGTTTGGAAGGTCCAACAGCACCATGCAGCCCACCCTGGAAAATGAAGCCGCCGAAATGTGGAAGCTCTGCGATCAGCTGCAGGTGCGGCCCGATGCCATTGTGGGTATTTCCTACGGCGGTTTTGTGGCTATGGAAATGCTGAACCAGCGTCCCTGCGGGGCAGAGGAACTGCTTATTGTAAACAGTCCCGGACCGGCTTTCGGGGCCGATGATATACGCCAGATGTGCCAGCGGGCAGGTACCCCAACGCCCGAAGATCTTTTTGTACCTAAGGAGGCCGAAGGTCTGCGTAAACTCACCGGTTTCGTTTTTTCAAACGATAGTTTGCCCGTACCCGATTTCATTTTTGAACAGGTTTTTGAATCCGAAACGCAGAAGCATGCCGATGCCAAGCGCAGCCTGATGCGTGAACTGGTGGCCCATGCCGACCTGTACCGCAGCCGCATGAGTACCCTGCACACCCGCAACGGTGTTATCTGGAGCAAGAAAGACCGCGTATTTCCCCTGGCATACGGTCAGCGCCTGGCCGATACCCTCCATGCCGAGATTTCGGTGCTGGAACATTCGGGCCATGTACCGCATCCCAGCGATAAAAAAGTATACCTGGAAGCCATGCGCCGTTTCCTGATCCGTTAAGCTAAACAGGACCTATTCTTCGTACATCTCATCGCTGAACAGGCTCAGCTGTCCGCTTACCCGCGTTTTCTGCTGTGGCGAGCGCTGCGGCGCCTCCCCGAAATTGGATACGGAAATGCCCAGCAGGCGCACGGGACGCAGTTCTATTTTATGCAGCAGCTCGGTCGCAATGCGAAACAGGCTGGCGTAATCGTTCAGGGCCTGTGTGTCCGAATGGTTGCGGGTGATCTGCCGGAAGTCGTGGAATTTTACTTTTAGCGTAATAGTACGTCCGCGCAGCCCGTATTTCTGCAGCCTGCCGCTTACCCGTTCGGCAATTTTCTGCAGTTCGGCCTCCATTTCTTCCAGGGTATGCAGGTCCTGTATAAAGGTGTCTTCTGCCGCCACGGACTTGGTTTCGCGTTCGGGCTGTACAGGCCGCCGGTCGATGCCGCGTACGATACGGTAGAAAAAATGTCCCGATTTCCCGAAGTGCTGCACCAGTTCGTCTTCGCTCAGCTTTTTAAGATCGGCGCCGGTGTGCCAGCCCATGCGTTTCATTTTTTCGGCGGTAACCCGGCCCACGCCGTGAAATTTCTCCACGGGCAGTTTTTCCATAAAAGCCTCCACTTCCGAAGGCGCAATAAAAGTAAGCCCGTCGGGTTTGTTCATGTCCGAGGCGATCTTGGCCACAAATTTACTTACGGATACCCCGGCCGAAGCCGTAAGGTTGAGTTCCTCGCGGATGGCCTGTTTTATTTCGCGGGCGATCTTTATGGCGGAACCCACAGAGGCTTTGTCCTGGGTCACGTCCAGGTAGGCCTCGTCCAGCGAGAGCGGCTCAATGATATCGGTATACCTGCGGAAAATGGCGTGAATATGCCGGGAAACGGCTCGGTACACATCAAAGCGGGGCCGAACAAAGATCAGGTCGGGACAAAGTTGCAGCGCTTTGTGTGAAGACATGGCCGAGCGTACTCCGAAACGCCGCGCCTCGTAACTGGCTGCCGCCACCACCCCGCGTTCTTCAGGCCGGCCGCCTACGGCCAGGGGTTTGCCCCGGTACTCCGGGAAGTCGCGCTGCTCCACCGACGCATAAAAAGCGTCCATGTCAATATGGATGATCTTGCGCTGTATGGCCTGTTCTTCTTGCATGGAGTGACAAAAAAACGGTCATGAACCGTATCTAAAAAGATACACATTTCCGCGGATATACATCATTAGGAACACTTACAGAAAAGCAGTACTTTGGCGGCACGTTAATCAAAAAACACCCATGCAACAACTTCCGTCGTCCCTTCTTGTACTGCCTTCTGTTCTGAGCGAAGCGGCCCTGTCCGAGATCGATGCCCTGCTGCCGCAGATACCTTTCGAAGACGGTAAAAATACCGCCAGCGGTGCGGCCCGCGAGGTAAAACAGAACCAGCAGGCCTCCCGCACGCCCAATGCGGCAAAACAGCGCGTACAGGAGATCGTTTTTGCGGCCCTGGCCCAGAACCCCGTTATAAAAATGGCCTTTATGCCCAAAGCCATCCTGCCGCCCATCATCAGCCGCTACAGCAACGGAAATACTTACGGCTGGCATACCGACAGTCCCATTATGAGCGACGGCGGCCAAACGATACGGGTAGACCTGAGTGCCACCCTGTTCCTGAGTAAGCCCGAAAGTTATACCGGCGGCGAGCTGGTGATCCATACAGCTACGGGTTTTGTACCGTTCAAAGGCAAAAAAGGCGATGTGGTCATTTACCCGACCACCCGCCTGCATTGTGTAAACCCTGTAACGGAAGGCGAGCGTGTGGCCGCCGTAACCTGGATGCAGTCGTTCATAAAAGATACCGAACAGCGCGAGCTCATTTTCCAGCTCAAAAGCGTGGAAGAATCCGTAGGCAGCCGCGATCCGCTGAGTACGGAACACCTGCTGCTGCAACAGGTATATGCCAACCTGGTACGGATGTGGAGTGAAGGGTGAATAGCTAACAGCTTATAGCCGGTCGTTATTTGCTAATATTTCCAGATTTTACCAAAATTAGGAGATTTTTGGAAATTGGTGTACATTTGCTAATATTTCCAAATCTTACCAAAATTAGGAGGTTTTATGAAAAAACTGGAAAATGCTCCGGAATGGAAACAGTATATTCAACAGGCCATCAGCGGAAACAGGTGGGTTGATGCCGCTGATCTTATCGGTCATATTAATACACGGTATCTCTATTGGGATAAGGTTAAATATGAAAAACGTCCCGGAGATATATCTGCGGAAGAATTGTGGTCCCTGGTAAAATTAAGAAGATCGTCAGGGGCACGGAATATAAAGATCGGGAATTATACATTTGCTTATAACCTTACGGATTTCATTCAGGAGGGCTTACACCAGTTCGACCTGAACATGGGTGGCAACCTGGCATCCGGCAGTATTATTCCCGATGAGGACAAAGACCGGTACCTGGTCAGTTCCATTATGGAAGAGGCCATTGCTTCCAGCCAGATCGAGGGGGCGGTTACTACCCGGCAGCAGGCAAAAGAAATGTTGCAGAAGAATGTACGGCCGAAAACCAAGTCGGAACAAATGATCGTAAACAACTACGAGACCATTAAAAAGATCGTGGAAATTAAGCAGGAACCGCTTACGCATGAACGTTTGCTGGAGATACACCGTCTGATGACCCGGGATACCCTCGATAACAGCGGGGATGAGGGGCGCTACCGCAGCAATAATGAGATGAAAGTGGTAGATGCAGAAAATAATGAAGTGGTACATGTGCCACCCTCTTATACGGAGCTTCCGGAACTGATGGACGATCTTTTCCGTTTTTTTAATGAAAAGGATCCGGAGGGCTTCATACATCCTATCATTAAGGGTTGTATCATCCACTTTCTCATCGGGTATATACATCCTTTTGTGGATGGGAACGGACGGACGGCCCGGGCACTGTTTTACTGGTACCTGTTGCGAAACGGTTACTGGCTTACCGAGTATTTGTCTGTATCGCGTCTTATCGTCAGGAGTAAAGCACGCTATGCCAGGGCGTTTCAGTATACAGAAACGGACGATAACGATCTTACCTATTTTCTGCAGTACAAAATTAAGGTGATGGAGCTGGCGTATAAAGAACTGAAAGCCTACATTGAGAGGAAGATTCGTGAAAAGAGACGTCTGCTTAATTTTCAGCGGATACAGGGCGTGAACGAACGTCAGGCCCTCATCATAAAATGGCTCTATGAAGAGCCTGACCTGCTGTTTAGCGTAAAAGAGATCGAAACCCGCTTTGGTATTTCTAACCAGACGGCACGTACCGATTTGCAGGGACTGGCGGTTATGGGCTACCTGGAAGAAGTGGACTTGAATAAAAAAACAAAAGGATTTTACCGGAATCCACGTTTTAACGAACTTCTTGAAACTGCATTAAAAGGGAAACCGCATAATTTATTTTAAAATCTCCTAATTTGTCAAAAATTAGGAGATTTTGGGAGATCATTGGGAAATCCGGCTTCTCAATATCCGGTTAGCATAAGTAATTCATACCTTGGTAAAGCCATGTACACGAACCTGGAAACACATATTGCGTCCTTCGTAAAACTGCAGCCGGAGGAACTGCTCCTATTGCGTGCTTCGCTGAAGACGGCCGAGCTGCGCAAGAAGGAACTGCTCTTCCGCGAAGGCGAGGTATGCCGGGCCGATTATTTTGTGAATAAGGGCTGCCTGCGCATGTTCTTTATCGATGACAAAGGCACGGAACGCACCACCCAGTTTGCCATCGAAAACTGGTGGATGGCCGATTACATCAGCCTGGACCGGCAAACGGCCTCCGGTTTTTCTTTACAGGCCGTGCTGGCCTCGCAGGTGCTGGTGCTGGAACGCAATACGTCCGAAAAACTACTGGCCGCGGTTCCGGCGCTGGAACGTTATTTCCGCATCATCCGCCAGCGTGCGTATGCCGCTTCGCAGGTGCGCATGAAGTACATGTACGACTTTTCGGGCGAGGAAATGTACCGGCACTTCAGCCGCTCCTACCCCGGTTTTATACAACAGGTGCCGCAATATATGGTGGCTTCTTTCCTGGGTATGACGCCCGAATACCTGAGCGAGATCCGTAAAAGAACAGGTCAGTAGCATTTCTTAAACCGGCTTAAGTTTTTTCTGCCACAGGCGCCGGAACTTTGTGCTTATAAAAATACCATCGATATGAGCACAAAACGATTCATTATGGAAGAAACAGCCCCTGAGCTGTACAAAGCCATGTTTGCACTCGAAAAAGGCCTGGCAGCTTCGGACCTCAGTAAAACCCACCGCGAACTCATCAAGATACGCGCGTCCCAGATCAATGGCTGCGCCTTCTGCATCAATATGCACAGCCGCGATGCCCGTAAGAACGGCGAGACCGAACAGCGCATTTACCTGCTGAACGCCTGGCGCGAGACCGACCTGTACACACCGGAAGAACGCGTTATACTTGCCCTTACCGAAGAAGTAACGCTTATTCAGCAGCATGTTTCCGATAAAACCTACCGCGACGCTGTGGAACTGCTGGGCGAAAGCTATACGGCACAGGTAATTATGGCCACCGTGACCATAAATGCATGGAACCGTATTGCGATCAGTACCGAAATACCGCTCGATTAATAACGTACTTTGCGTAGTTTTGGATCCATGATGGAAACACTGCGCGATATTTTTGGTGCTGAACTCAGCGCCGAACTGGAAAAACAGGCAAAGCACCTGCGGGTGAAAGCCGGTGAGCCGTTGCTGGAAGCGGGCCAGACCGTACGGGTAATGCCCCTGGTGCTTTCGGGTCTTGTAGAGGTATCCCGCGTGGAGGAGGACGGCCGCGAACTTTTGCTCTATTATATTAATCCCAACGAAGGCTGCGCCATGACCTTTACCTGCTGTATGCAGGCGCAGGCCAGCGAAATACGGGCAGTGGCCGCCGAAGATTCAGAAATTCTGGCCCTGCCCGTGCGTTTTATGGATGAATGGATGGCGCAATACCCCGAGTGGAAACGTTTTGTAATGCGTACCATACAGCTGCGCTTCCAGGAACTGCTGCGTACCATCGACCAGGTGGCTTTTCATAAACTCGATGAGCGGCTGGTCTTTTACCTGCGCGAAAAATCACGCGTAACGGGCTCTGCCCTTATTAACCTTTCGCACGAAGAGATCGCTTCTGACCTGGCCAGTTCCCGGGTGGTGATCTCCCGTCTGCTGAAAAAACTCGAGGACGATGGTAAACTGCTCCTCTACCGTAACCAGGTAAAGCTGTTATCGGCATTCTCGGAACTGTAACTTTGGTTACCAAAGGGCCCTGTACGTTCTCGTAACTTTGTTTTCTAAAAAGTAAAACATAAGGTTATGAAAAAGAATATGGGTACTGCGGACCGGCTTATACGCATACTGGTTGCGGTTATCGCGGTTATTTTATTTGTAACGGATACCGTTAGCGGTACCGCGGGCATTATTATGCTTGCCGCAGCAGGTATTTTCCTGCTTACTTCCTTTGCAGGCTTCTGCCCTTTATATGTTCCCTTCCGTATCTCTACACGTAAAAAACAGGCATGAACCCCGAGTTTACACATTACCTGCTCCTGGTGCTTACCGGTGTCGTGGCGGGGGTACTGGGCGGTATGCTCGGACTGGGCGGTGCGGTGATCATTATCCCGGCCCTGGTAATGGTGCTTGGCTATTCCCAGCAAACGGCCCAGGGAACCACACTGCTCATGCTGTCGCTGCCGGTAGGCGCACTGGCGGCATTCCAGTATTACAAGGCGGGACAGGTAGATGTAAAAGCATCGCTGATACTGGCCGCTACGTTTTTTGTAAGCGGTTTTGCCGGGGCACGCCTCGCAAACGTGGTGCCCCAGGACCTTCTGAAAAAGGCCTTTGCCGTTATGCTGCTGCTCATTGCCGTTAAAATGCTGTTTTTTGATAAGGCCACCCGGGCTTAGTAACTTTTGTTACGGAACAGGAGCGGAAAACAGCGGAACTTTGTACTCGTAAAAATGAATCAGTAAGTATGGAAATTTTTCAGTTTGAAGATAAAGGACTCGCGCATTACTCGTACGCTATCCTCAGTGAAGGACAGATGGCACTTGTAGACCCGGCCCGCAACCCCGCTCCCTATTATGAGCTGGCAGAAAAGCACGGAGCCGTTATCGTAGCGGTGATCGAGACCCATCCGCATGCCGATTTTGTAAGCAGCCACCTCGAGATCCACCGGCAGACCGGCGCGCGTATATACGTAAGCCGCTTACTGGGTGCCCTGTACCCGCATGAGCCTTTCGACGAAGGGGCTGAAATACAGCTGGGAGCCGCCCGTTTGCAGGCACTGAATACCCCCGGGCATTCGCCGGACAGTATAAGCATTGTGGCGCTGGATGAAGACGGCCGGCCGAAAGCCGTTTTTACAGGAGATACCCTGTTCATAGGCGACTGTGGCCGTCCCGACCTGCGCGAATCTGCCGGTAACCTTACCGCTGCCCGCGAAGAACTGGCGCGGCAGATGTATCATTCCCTGCGCACAAAGCTCATGACCTTGCCCGATGAGGTACTGGTATACCCGGCACACGGAGCCGGCAGCCTATGTGGCAAAGCCCTCGGCAGCGCGCACAGCAGTACCGTAGGTGCCGAAAAAATGAGCAACTGGAGCATGCAGCCGCAGAGCGAAGACGAATTTGTACAGGAACTGCTGGCCGACCAGCCTTTTGTGCCGGCCTATTTTCCCTATGCCGTTGAGATAAACCGCAGGGGGGCAGAGCCTTTCCGCGGGGCGCTGGCTGCGATAGAGATACGGGATGTAGATGCAAGCTTTCGTCCGGAAACGGGTGTGCTGATCGCAGATACGCGTCCGGCTGCGCAGTTCCGCCAGGGACATCTGCCGGGAGCCTTTAACCTGATGGACGATACCCGCTTTGAAACCTGGCTGGGTTCGGTAATACAGCCGGGCGAAGCTTTTTACCTGCTGGCAACTGACCCTGCAACATTGCAGACCCTGTTACAGAGAACGGCCTCCATAGGCTATGAAACACAGGTTAAAGCCGGGCTGACCGGTAACGCCGGTGTGCAGACAAGCCCCGGCACCGATGTGGAATTGTTCCGGCAACACCCGGAGCAGTATACCATTGTAGACCTGCGTAACCCCTCAGAAGTGAAGACCCGGCGTATTTTTGAGCATGCCCTGGAAATACCCCTGTACCAGTTACGCAGCCGGGTAAATGAAATACCCACCGGTAAACCTGTAGTGGTGCACTGTGCCGGCGGATACCGCAGTGCCGCGGGAGCCAGTATACTTCAGTCGGTCTTTAAAGGGGAAACACCTGTTTTTGACCTGGGCGAAGCCGTAAAAACCTTTTAAACCATGTTGAATTTTATAAAAAAACACAGGCAGGCAATGGCAGGCATCGCACTTGGAGCCGCCCTGGGGTATGCCTACTATTATTTTATAGGCTGTTCCTCCGGAAGCTGTGCCATTACCTCAAAGCCGCTCAACAGTACCCTGTACGGCGCCCTGATGGGTTTTCTGCTGGCGGGGACATTCCGCAGGAACGAAAAAAAAACACAATAGAAATATGAATATTGAATCTCTGATAAAAGAACGGAAAGGCACACTGATCGATGTGCGTGGACACGATGAATTTATGGGCGGACATGTGGCCGGTTCGCGCAATATACCCCTGCAGGAAATACCGGCCCACCTGGATGAACTGAAACAACTGCCCGCACCGCTGATCCTGTTCTGTGCTTCGGGCAACCGCAGCGGACAGGCCTGGCGTTTCCTGAGCCAGCACGATATCGACTGTGTAAATGCAGGCTCCTGGCTCGATGTAAATTATATGATCTCTCAAAATACATAAACCATGTTACAGATACTGAAGAACCTGTTCGGGTCAGGTAATACGCCCGATTTTGCAGAACTGCGCAGAAACGGGGCACAGATCATTGATGTGCGCTCCCGTGGCGAATATAAAGGAGGCCACATAAAGGGCTCCCTGAATATACCGCTCGATGAGCTGCGGAATTCCTTTTCGAAGATCGCGAAGGACAAACCCGTAATTACCTGCTGTGCCAGCGGCATGCGCAGCGCTTCGGCAAAGGGGATACTTACATCGGCAGGATACAGCCAGGTGTATAACGGCGGGGGATGGGCCTCGCTGCAAAACAGGTTGAACGCATAGAAAGAAACAAAAGAGCATGATACAACGTATACGAAGCGGCTGGAATTCGATCCGCATTTTGTACCTGCTGGCAGGACTGGCCATTACCGTGCAGGCCATCTGGACGGCCGAGTGGTTCGCCCTGCTGCCCGGCCTGTATTTTATGGCCATGGGTATTTTTGCCTTTGGTTGTGCATCAGGCAATTGTGCTCTGCCGCAGCATGGAATGACGGAAAAAGCCGGAAAGGAGAAATAAGGTATGGAAAATACAAAGAGAAGCTTCGCAGATATTATTAAAGAGGACGCCCTGGTGCTGATCGATTTTTCGGCAGAATGGTGCGGCCCCTGCCAGATGATGAAACCCGTGCTGGAAGAACTGAAACGTAAAAACGGCGATACCCTGCGTATCCTGAAGATCGACGTGGATAAAAACCAGTCCCTGGCGGCGGCTTACCAGGTACAGGGGGTGCCGACCTTTGTGCTTTTTAGCCGCGGGGAACAGGTATGGCGCCAGTCCGGAGCCATGCCCCTGCAGCAGCTGCAACAGGTAATTCAACAGTATAGTTAAGTACGCTCCCGGGAAGGTACGGGATACATTTTTACAGGCAGATGCCGTATTCCCTCTTCTTTTTGTCGGGAAAATCCGTATTTTTGCATCCTGGTTTTTGGAAAAACGTATTTTCGTTGTCCAAAAATTTTCGGGATGTAGCGCAGCCCGGTAGCGCGCTTCGTTCGGGACGAAGAGGCCGCTGGTTCGAGTCCAGTCATCCCGACTCCAAAAAAGCCTGAGAGCATCGCTCTCAGGCTTTTTTATTGGCTATAAGCTCTCCGCTTCCGGCTGCGGAATGCTTTTGTCGTATTTGCCCCTTTATATCGCCGCGTTTACCCCCCTGTGGTCTCCCGCTGCCGCCTTACCTTTGTGGTAGTAAAATCAATAACGAATAACAAAACTATGGAACAGATCACAGTAAGCAGCAGCGTAAATGCTCCCGTTGAACGTGTGTGGGAGTACTGGACCAACCCGCAGCACATTATGAAATGGAACAGCGCTTCCGAAGACTGGCATACGCCCCGCGCCGAAAATGACCTGCGTGCCGGCGGAAAATTCTCCGCGCGCATGGAAGCCCGCGACGGCAGTATGGGTTTCGATTTTGAAGGCGTGTACGACGAGGTGGAACCGCATAACCTCATCAGCTATACCATGGCCGATGGCCGGAAGGTGCGCATCAGCTTCAGCGAAAACGACGGCTTTACCGAAGTACGCGAAACCTTTGATCCGGAAGGTACCAATCCTGTCGAAATGCAACGCATGGGCTGGCAGGCCATTCTCGATAACTTTAAAAAATATTCCGAGGCTCAGTAAGTACTTCGGGGAATAGCCGATCCCCATTTTTCGTGTGTTAATGAATTGAAAAGTAAGATGTTAATTGCTTTTATTTCGATTCGTCTAATAAAATGTAAATAATAGATATATTTTCAGCATTTTACTTTCGTTTAAGAGCCGTTTCTGATACAGACGGCTCTTTTTTATGCGTCGGAATATCTATAGTAAAAAATCAAAAAAATGTTCCGGGGATTTGCAAAAGTGAAAAAGCCCGCCCTATATTTGCAGCCTCGTTCTTATACAAGTTTTCTTATCCAGAAAGACGGAGGGAATTGACCCGATGAAGTCTTAGCAACCCTTCGCATTACGCGAAGAAGGTGCTACATTCAACCCCGGTATAGCCGGAGAAAGATAAGTTAGAAACAAAGCAGCTGATAAATACACAACATATTTTGAAGGCTCTTCTGACTTGTCGGAAGAGCCTTTTTTGTTTCCAGGCACTTCCGCAAGCGTGTTTTGGATAGGTACAATTTGGAACGACAGGTTTGTAACTATTTAAAATACAATAAAATGAAAGAGCAAACACGCATTATTCACAGTGTGCCTGTGGACGAACTGACCGGGGCCGTTTCCGTTCCCATTTACCAGACCTCTACCTATGTGCAGCAAGCGCCGGGTGTGAACAAGGGCTACGACTATGCCCGTTCAAATAACCCTACACGCAAAGTCCTGGAAGACGTTATTGCCGGACTGGAGTCCGGGGCGGCGGGCTATGCCTTTGCCAGCGGACTGGCGGCCATCGATGCGGTGGTAAAACTACTCAGCGCCGGTGACGAAATTCTGGCCGTAGACGATATTTATGGCGGTGCTTTCCGCCTGTTCACCCATATTTACGAAAAGTTCGGTATCCGGGTAACCTATGTAGACAGTACCGATGCGGCTACTGTAGCGGCAGCCCTTACGCCCAGCACCCGGCTCATCTGGCTGGAAAGTCCCACCAACCCCACGCTGAAGATATCCGACATACGCGTGATCGCCGATATCGCGAAAGCAAACGGTATCCTGCTTTGCGTGGACAATACCTTTGCCTCGCCCGTGTCGCAGAAACCCCTGGAACTGGGCGCCGACATCGTGGTACACAGCGCCACCAAATACCTGGCCGGTCACAGCGACCTGATCGCCGGACTGGTGGTGACCCGCACGCAGGAACTGGGCGACAGGATCAAATTTATACAGAACGCTTCCGGGGCCATATTGGCGCCTTTCGACAGCTGGCTGGTGATACGCGGCATCGAAACCCTGGCCCTGCGCATAAAACAGCATTCGGAAAATGCACAGCGACTGGCCGAATTCCTGGCATCCTGTGAACTGGTCCGTAACGTATACTATCCCGGTCTGCCCGGCCATGTAAATCATCACATTGCCCGTAAACAGCAGAAATTCAGCGGCGGCGTTATTTCTTTTGACCTGCACACCGATTCCGAAGAGCTGGCTGTAAAGATCGTTTCCTCTACCCGATACTTTAAACTGGCCGAAAGCCTGGGCGGTGTAAAAAGCCTCATCTGCCACCCGGCTACTATGACGCACAAGTCCATACCCCGCGAAAAAAGATACGCGGCGGGTGTAACGGACAGTCTGATACGCCTTTCCGTGGGACTGGAAGATGCAGAGGACCTGCTGGCCGATCTGCAGGAAGTGTTCGAACATGTACGGAAAGAACAGGAAGCGATCGCCGGTTAGGAACGGGTCGGTTTAGTTAAAACGAAAAAAAACAACACAATGAGCAGAAAGAATGTAACGATCGGCCTCTTCGGATTCGGTTGTGTGGGCCTGGGCCTGTACGAGGTATTACAGAAGACGCCCGGACTGCGCGCCCGCGTGAAAAAAATAGGCATTAAACACCCGGAAAAACCGAGGCCACTGGCGGCGGAGTATTTTACTACAGATCCCGCTGAAATTATTGATGATGACGAAATTAATGTAGTAGTGGAGCTGATCGACGATGCGGATGCGGCCTTCGGAATTGTGAAAACGGCTTTGCAAAAAGGTAAAGCGGTGGTGACGGCCAATAAAAAGATGCTTGCAGAACATTTTACCGAACTGCTGGAACTACAGCGCATCCATAATGTACCGCTGTTGTACGAAGCGGCCTGCTGTGCCAGTATTCCCATTATCCGGAACCTGGAAGAATATTACGATAACGACCTGCTCGACTCGGTAGAAGGCATTGTGAACGGTTCTACCAATTATATACTGAGTAAGACGGCGACGGAACACATATCCTATGCCGAGGCGCTGAAACAGGCCCAGGAGAAAGGTTATGCAGAAAGCGACCCCACACTGGACACGGGCGGCTTTGATGCCAGGTACAAACTGCTGATCCTGGTGGCGCACGCTTTTGGACTGGTACTGCAACCGGCAGATATTTACAACCGGGGCATCGACGGACTGGGCGAACTGGAACTGAACTACGCCCGCGAAAAGGGGTTGAAAATAAAGCTGATAGCCCATGCGCATAAAAGTCCGGAAGGAAAAGTGCGCTCTTTTGTACTGCCCAAGTTCGTGGCTCCGGAAGACCGGCTTTTTGCGGTGGACGATGTGTTCAACGGGGTAAAAACGCAGTCCTGCTTTTCGGATACACAGTTCTTCTCGGGCAGGGGAGCAGGTGCACATCCTACGGCATCGGCGGTGCTGAGCGATATATCCGCGCTTACCTACGACTACCGCTACGAATACAAAAAGCTGCAGCAGTCCGCACAGACAGAGGCCGCCGGAGACCTGCGGCTGAAAGTGCTGCTGCGGCATGGAGTAGAGGAGCAGGAGCAGTACCGGGCGTACTTCAGCAGGGTAGACGAATCGTTCCTGAATCACCGTTCGGGGTATATCATCGGGGATATTTCGCTGGAAAAACTAAAGGAAGCGGGCCGGGATGAAAACGTGTCGGTGGTGGTAAAAGAAGTGTATACGAACTGAAGCAAAAAAACAGGGAAGGCAAAAGTTGCGTTCCCTGCTCAAAGCTTGTTGAATATCAGGCTCTTGCTCTTCGGGTAAGCAGCAGCAACAGCAGTCCTGTGCCGCAGAGCAGGCTTTCGATCAGGATCCATTGGCTGCCGAAGGCGCCCAGGGCTCCGTCGGCAAAAATGGTAATAAGGCGGGAGAGGGCGTACATGCCCCAGAACAGGGTTAGAAACCTAACGCCCAGGCGGGTGTCGCGCAGCAGCAGGTAAACGAGGGCGGCGCATATACTAAGGCCAACTCCGCCATATACACCGCGTATGGAACTGGCGGCGTCGGTATTGCCCAGCTGTACCTGCACCAGGTCCATAGTGGCCTGGGGATCATAGAGCGATAAAAGACTTACGGCAGAAAGACTAAGGATAGAAAAGACGATAAAGGCCCGGCTGGCGATGCGAATAAACTTTTGATTTTTCATAAAGCGTGAATTTTGCAGCAAAAGTACAGGCAGGGCGGGACCCGGGTGTTGGTAAATACCAAGAATGCAGATCAGGTGCGGAAAGGATTTGTATCTTGCCTTTGTAAACAGAAGAAGGATGAGTTTCAGTATGCATATTTTCCGGAAGGAAGTACAAAGGGCGCAGGAAGTGGCGGGCGACCCGGAGTTTTTTGAAGATCCGGCCAACCTGCTGCCTTTTACCGAAGCGCAGAAAGAACAACTGAGTGCACGCCTGGAAAAGTATCATTACCGGGAAACCGGTCGTGACGGCGAGCGTATCTTTTATGAGTTTGATGACGGCAATGCCTTTGCACAGGCTATGCTTACGGCCCGCGGACTTTATTTTTCGGCTACGGGCGAAGGTATATTCGAAATTGCCATGACGTCCTCCGAATTCACAGATTCGGGGGAGTTTGCCAAATACGATCCCCAGGAAGGGGGATGGGAAGAATAATATTGCAAGAACTTTGGAGAATTTTAACAGGTTTATTGTTTTTACGTATGAAATTTTGCGTATATTTGCTCCATCTCAATAACCATGCGTTAAAGGAGTTACGAAATCGTTAGGTATCCCCTGGCGATTTCTGCGTTTTTAGCCATGCCTCATATTCTTTTTGTTTTTTTCTTTTCTCATGAGAGTATTGAGGTACAAAAGTGGTCCATAGTAGTTTGTAATTTTCTCTTATATCAAGAATCACTATATAGTCAGGTTCATTTTCTCTTTCTAACCAGATGCATAAACGATTTCTTGTGCCACCCTTCCCGGTTCGTATCTGAGGCCATATTTTCAAATTCCAGTTATCACAATTCTCAATCGTGGGATTGGCCCAAGATATTCTTTCACATCTACGTAAATCTGGCAGTCTGTTTTGCTCATCTGCTCCTACATGTGTTATATGATAAAAGGTGTAGGCTCTTTCCTGATAAATTGGATGCCATTTAAGTTTGATTTCTTCTTGTCTGAACCGGGTCTTGTTTTTTACAAAATCCTGCATAAAAACCCTATAGACCTCCTCTATATATGCGGTATAATCTCCGCCATAATCATTTAATAATAAGAGGTCTGGTAATTCATTACTACTCATGCTCTATTATTTTTGGTTTCCAAACGAAGATGTTCATTTTATCTTCTTTATATAAAGTAGATTTCAATAGGCTGTAGTTTGATCTTTCCTTGATCCTGTTTATCAGTTCTGTTTTAGCTGTACTGGTACTTAATCCTCTGTGCAAATAACTGATGGCACCAGCCAGTAAGTCCGTTATCTGGAGTAGTTCTACTTCGTGGGAATGAACCTGTTGTATTTTTTTTATTATCTGGTTATGATAATCATAATGGTTATTGCGAAGAACGTTATGTAATTCCATTATTTTGTGTTGACTTCGGGTATCTTTAATATCGAGATATATGTTATATGCAGATTGGGGAGAGAGGATAACCTTTAATAAATCAAAGTACATTTTGTAGTAAAAGGTATCATGGTCTTGATTAAATGCTTTATGATTTAAAAGTGATTTGTTAGGTACTATAAGGGCTCTGAAATGTAAATCGTCATCGTCAAAAAAATAATCGATAAGATTGAGATAAAAATCTAATTTAGCAGGAGATACCTTATTCCATTTTACTTCAAAGTCTGATTGGAAACCGTGGTTGTTCTTTATTTCACGGACACGTTTAAAAGCTTCCTGTTTTTTTGTAATTGAACACCAAACAGCACCAAAAACCATAGTGTTGCCTGTGTTGTGTAACAGGTGGCAGCTTTCATCGCAGTATATGTTGTATTCATTTTTCACTCTGTTTTAATCGGTTTGATAGTAATTGATTACATGTTTACAAGTTGAAAGTAGCCATAACAATTTTAAGAATTTTAATGACTGCTTCGATATCAATTTTGGTGCAACAGAAATGATTTTAGTTCTAACTTAAAGAATGACGTCCTCCGAATTCACAGATTCAGGGGAGTTTGCCAAATACGATCCCCAGGAAGGGGGATGGGAAGAAGAAATTTAAGCCTAAGCCTCTCCCTTGCGGATCACATTTTTTACCTGCGCCAGTTCGCGCTGCAGGTTCAGTACGGTATTGGTCAGTTCCTGCTGCCCAATGTTGGGCGTGCTCATTTCCTGGCTGATGAAGTTGACGAACTTCCACACTTCCAGTATCTGTGAGGAGTGAACCTCGTAGGGCTCGTATGCGGGATTGGTGGAGCAGAGCAGCAGGGTGTCCTTGTCGTTCAGGTTGTTATGCACGATCTTGAACACGATACCGTCGTCTTTGGTAACCACGATGCAGGGCATACCACTGCGTATGTTCAGCCAGTTGTCGACGTATTCGCCGGTGACCCAGGAGCCGTCCACTGCGGGGGGCATACTGTCCCCGCTTACGGGAAAGGTGCGGTATTTGCGTTCCTTGTTCAGGAAGGGCATGCGGAAGGTGGGCAGCACACTGATGTAGTCCGGGTCGGCATAACCGCCGATATAGCCGGCCCGTGCCTTTACGGGTACCAGTTCTATGTTGGGATTATTGTCGGCATCTACGGTGGTTACGATCACGCGCAGGTTTTTGCCGCTTACGTCGGTCTCCCTGTGCAGTTCTATTTCCCGGATCTTGCTTTCCGGGAAGCCGGCCAGGTTCTCGCGCAGGAGCATGTCTACCGGCACCTTAAAGTAATCGGCGATCTTCAGCAGCATATCGTAGCCCGGTTCGGCATTGCCGATCTCGTAGGCGCTCCAGGTGGTACGTTTTACGCCCAGTGCACCGGAGGTTTCGTCCTGTGAACGCTTCCGGCGTTTGCGCAGGAAACGTAAATTGTCTGAAAAATACATAGTGACAGTTTTTTTGTCATTCATCGGACGAAAATATAAACAATCTTTTTAAAAGGACAATTTTCTGTCCGAAAAAAATAGCTTTGCGGGGGTATTATTTTGAGCGGCCGTATATTCGGGTTATAAACATTGTCAATAACTGTTTTCGGGCCCTTATCCGTGCGGAATTCAGTGGTTCTTAACCGGATGGAAAAAAGGGCGTTCCGGGCGTCTTATTTAGAAGGGTTCTAAATAGGCTTCGGGCTACCTACATTTAGGTATTTTATTTTGGCAGTTCCCTTCAGGTCGCTAATTTTGCCGCGGTTTAACGTGTTATTAACACACTTTCGACATAATTTTAAACGTATATGATTCACGTTTTCAACAGAGTAAGTAAAATTTTTGCCGCACTTTTCATGGTATTTATGACCGTGGGAGGCAGTTTTGCGCAAGACGGGGAAGCCCTCTTCAAAAGTAACTGTGCCCGTTGTCACTATGCCAGCGACAAAAAACTGGTGGGTCCGGGTCTGGCCGGAGTTCGTTCGCGTTGGAGTTCAGAGGACAACCTGCATGCATGGATCGTTAACTCTACGGATTACCTGAAAACGGGTGATTCTTACGCAACAGGCCTGTTTGAGAAGTTCAACAAGTCGGTGATGCCGGGCTTCCCCAACCTGAAAAAAGAAGAGGTTACCGCCATACTCGACTATATCGATAAAGCCGGTGATGATACCGGAAGTAAGACGGACTCTACGGCCGTAGCCGGCGGCGGAGCGGGTGCCCAGGGCGGCGACAGCGGCAATACCCTGATGTACGTACTTATCGTAGTGGTACTGATCCTGTCGGTACTGATCTACGCACTGTATAAAATTTCCGTTTCGCTTACCGAACTGGTGAAACAACGCGAAGGCGAAGGTTCTACGGACGACCGTACCTTCCTGGACAAAGCGGAGGACTGCTTTAAGGCCTCTAAAAAATGGGCCGGGGAGAACAAAGCCATTGTGGGTGTAACCATTTTCGTAGGTCTGTGTTTCGTACTGAAACTGGCCTGGGACGGCCTGATGGGCATTGGTGTTTACCAGGGCTACCAGCCGCACCAGCCGATCAAGTTCTCGCACGCCAAGCACGCCGGCGAACTGAAGATCGCCTGCGAATACTGCCACACGGGTGTAAAAGAGTCGAAACATGCCACCATTCCTTCTTCATCTACCTGTATGAACTGTCACAAGGCAGTAAGCGAAGGACCGCTGTACGGCAAGAACGAGATCGCCAAAATTTATGCCTCTATCGGTTTCGACCCGAATAAAGGCGCCTATATCGACAACTACAACAACCAGGATAAAGAACAGGTACTGGCCGTATACGAAGAGTGGCTGGGTGGCGATAACGACGCTTTCCGTGCCGTTGAACAGTATGTTCAGAAACCGATCGACTGGGTACAGATCCACAAACTGCCCGACCACGCGTACTTCAACCACGCGCAGCACTACCGTGTAGGCGGCGTGGAGTGCCAGACCTGCCACGGTAAAGTGGAAGAGATGGAAGAAGTGAAACAGTTTGCCCCGCTTACCATGGGCTGGTGTATCAACTGTCACCGTGAAACCAAAGTGAAATTCGAAGAAAATCCATACTACGACAAATTACATGACTACCTGGCCGAGCGTTACAAAAAAGGCGACCAGTTTACCGTGGCCCGTATCGGTGGTCTGGAGTGTGGTAAATGTCATTATTAATATTCAGCTTTCCCTACAATAGTATATATGAGTAATCAAAAGAAATACTGGAAAGGTCTCGAGGAGTTAAACGAAACCAAAGCCTTCGTTAACCTTCGCGACAACGAATTTGCCGAAGAACTTCCGATGGAAGAATTCCTGGGCAATGAAAAACTGGGTGAAACCAAAACAGGTCGCCGCGATTTCCTGAAATTCCTCGGGTTCAGCGTAACTGCCGCCGCTGTCGCAGCCTGCGAAACGCCGGTTCAGAAAGCGCTTCCGTATGTTATAAAGCCGGAGAACATCACACCGGGTGTTCCCAACTATTACGCCACTACATTCTTTGATGACGACGATTATGCCAACGTGCTGGTGAAAACCCGCGAAGGCCGTCCTATCCTCATCGAAACTTCCCTGCCTTCAGTGGCCGGGCAGCGTGGTATCTCCGCCAAGATCAGCGCCTCTGTACTGAGCCTGTACGACGGCAAGCGTACCAAAACGGCGATGAAGGCCGGCAAAGAGATCAGCTGGAGCACGGCCGATACCGAGATCGGTAAATTATTAGGTGCAATTTCCGGCGCCGGTAAAAAGACCGTAGTGCTTACCTCAACGATCATTTCTCCGTCTACCCGCAAGGCCATTGCTGATTTTGCAGCGAAATTCCCGGGCACGGAACATGTACAATACGATTCCATTTCCTATTCGGCCCTGCCGAAAGCCAACCAGGCCGTGAACGGTAAAGCGGTTATCCCGACGCACCGTTTCGAGAACGCCCTGGCCATCGCTTCTTTCGGTGCCGATTTCCTGGGTACCTGGCTGGACAGCAATGCTTTCTCTGTAGGTTACTCGAAGAACCGCGATCCCAAAGGCAAAATGAACCGTATGTTCGCCTTTGAATCGGTAATGTCGCTCACCGGTGCCAATGCCGATTACCGCACATCTGTAAAACAGTCGGAGATCGCCCTGGCGCTGATCCACCTGTATAACAAGGTAACCGGTGCTTCGGTACAGGTGCCTGCCCTGACGTACGCCGAGCGCATTGCCAAATGTGCCGAGCACCTGAAGGCTAACCGCGGCAAAGCCCTGGTAGTTTGTGGTCTGAACGACGTGAACGCACAGATCATCACGGCCGAGATCAACAAGGCACTGGGCGCCAACGGTACTACCCTCGACTTTAACACGCCGCTGTATACCAAACAGGGTAATGAGCAGCGTGCCGAGCAGGTACTGGCCGAGATCGCTTCCGGAGCCGTTCAGGGTGTGATCTTCTACCAGGCTAACCCGGTGTACAATGCCGCCAATGGCGACAAATGGGCCGAAGCCATTAAAAAACTGAAACTTTCGGTATCTTTTGCCGGCGACCGCGACGAGACCGCTGCCCTGGCAACCTATACCTTACCCGACCATAATTACCTGGAAAGCTGGAACGACCACAATCCGTACGAAGGATTCTACAGTCTTACCCAGCCTACCATCCACCCGCTGTTCGACACACGTCATGCACAGGAGAACTTTATCGTTTGGGCCGGTTTAGCCAGCCGCAGCGACAAGAACTCTACCGCATGGAGAGAATATATCAAGGAAAACTGGCGTAACACGCTGTTCGGTCGTCAGTCGCAGCACCTGCTGTTCGACGATTTCTGGAACTACAGCGTACACGACGGCGTATTCACCACAACGGCCGCCCCGGTAATTGCTCCGGTTGCCGCCGCCCACGCAGATGCACATGCGGCCCCCGCTGCTGAAGCTGCCGCCCCGGCTCCTGCCGCCGGCGACGTTTCTTCTGCCGCCGCTGCCCTGGTAAAAACCTATGGCGGTGCCAAAGGTGTGGAAGTGGTGCTGTACCAGAAAACCGGTATCGGTTCCGGAAGTCAGGCGGCAAACCCCTGGCTGCAGGAGTTCCCCGACCCGATCTCACGCATCACCTGGGACAACTACATTACCATGTCGCTCGAAGACATGGAGGCGCAGGGCTTCAGCACCTATATCGGGCAGAACGACCCTGCCGACCTGGCCATACTGAAAGTAAACGGTAAAGAGATAAAACTGCCGGTGGTTGCTTCTCCGGGTCAGAAATCAGGTACAGTAGGCGTAGCTGTGGGTTATGGCCGTAAAGTATTTAAAGACGATGCTGCGGTAGGTGCCAATGCCTTCCCGCTGGCCACACTGGCAGGCGGCGAATGGAAAGGCTTTGCCTTTGGCGGAACCATCGAAAAAACGGGTGAGACCTATGCAATGGGCGCCACACAGACCCACCATACCATGATGGGCCGCGATATCGTAAAAGAAACGTCTTACAAGCAATTCAAAGCGGATCCTGCATCCGGTAACCATATTCACACATTCCATACCGGTTTCGACAAGATCAAAGGCAAGGAGACCCACGGTCATCTTTCCGGCGACGAGGCCGATTTCTGGAAAAAATTCGATCGTCCGAACCACAACTGGAAGATGTCGATCGACCTGAATGCCTGTAACGGTTGCGGCGCCTGCGTAATTGCCTGTCATGCCGAGAACAACGTTCCGGTGGTAGGTAAAGACGAGATCCGCCGTGTGCGCGATATGCACTGGCTGCGTATCGACCGCTACTACAGCAGCGATGCTTCCAAAATGGACATCAAGAACGCCAAAGGGCTGGGCGATAACCTGAGCGTGCTGCATGAGGCCGAGGTTCCGTCTGCCGAGCCGCAGGTGGTGTTTCAGCCGGTAATGTGCCAGCACTGTTCACAGGCCCCCTGCGAAACGGTTTGCCCGGTACTGGCTACCACACACAGCAACGAAGGTCTCAACCAGATGACCTATAACCGTTGTATCGGTACCCGTTACTGCGCCAACAACTGTCCGTACAAAGTGCGCCGCTTCAACTGGTTCAAATACCACGATAACGATAAGTTCGACTTCTACATGAACGACGACCTCGGTAAAATGGTACTGAACCCGGATGTGACCGTACGCGGACGTGGTGTAATGGAAAAATGTTCTATGTGCGCCCAGCGTATCCAATACGGTAAACTGGAGGCTAAAAAAGAAGGCCGCCGCCCGAAAGACGGTGAGATCAAAATGGCCTGCCAGCTGGCCTGCAGCACCAATGCCATTAAATTCGGCGATGCCAACGACGAAGCTTCGGAGATCCTTGCCCTGGGTAAAGAGAGCCGCGCTTACCGTCTGCTGGACGAGGTAGGTACCGAACCGAACGTATTCTACCATGTAAAAGTACGCAACGTGGAAGAAGAGTACGATCACGGTCACCACGCCGGCGGTCATGCCGAAGGACACGGAGCAGAGCACGGTGCCGCCCACGGAGGCGAAGCCGCTCATGGTAAAAAAGAAGAGCACAAAGCACATTAATTTAAACAGTACAAAAACTTTAGTTATATACTATGCACGGAGAATCACAATACAGAGTGCCGTTGATACGTGGAGACAAAACGTATCATCAGATCACGGAAGATATTTGCGCGCCGATCGAAGGCCGCGCGGGTAAACTGTGGTACCTGGCATTTACCGTATCGGCAGTAGCAGCCTTATGGGGTGTGGGTTGTATTTCCTACCTTCTGGGTACCGGAGTTGGGGTATGGGGTCTGAACCGTACCGTGAACTGGGCCTGGGACATCACCAACTTTGTATGGTGGGTAGGTATCGGTCACGCCGGAACCCTGATCTCAGCCGTACTTCTGCTGTTCCGCCAGCGCTGGAGAATGGCCGTTAACCGTTCGGCAGAGGCCATGACCATTTTCGCCGTAGTGTGCGCGGGTATGTTCCCGCTTATTCACATGGGCCGTCTGTGGGTAGGTTACTGGACACTTCCGCTCCCGAACCAGTTCGGCAGCCTGTGGGTGAATTTCAACTCTCCGCTGCTCTGGGACGTATTTGCGATCTCGACCTATTTCTCGGTATCCCTCGGTTTCTGGTATACAGGTCTTATCCCTGACTTTGCCACCGTACGCGACCGCCAGGTGATTCCGTGGATGAAAAAGATCTACCAGATCACCTCTTTCGGATGGAGCGGTACGGCCAAACAATGGCAGCGTTTCGAGGAAGTATCGCTGGTGCTGGCCGGTATGTCTACCCCGCTGGTACTTTCCGTACACACGATCGTATCTTTCGACTTTGCCACATCGGTGATCCCGGGATGGCACACCACGATCTTCCCGCCGTACTTCGTTGCGGGTGCGATCTTCTCCGGTTTCGCCATGGTACTTACCCTGCTCCTGATCATGCGTAAAGTACTGAAACTGGAAGACTACATTACCGTAGGGCACGTGGAGTCGATGAACAAGATCATCATCGTTACGGGTTCTATCGTAGGTGTGGCCTATATTACCGAGCTTTTCGTTGCTTACTATTCCGGTGTACAGTACGAGCAGTACGCCTTCCTGAACCGTGCTACTGGTCCCCTGGCCTGGTCGTACTGGATCATGATGGGTTGTAACGTGATCTCGCCGCAGGTATTCTGGATCAAAAAACTGAGAACAAATCTCACCTTTACCTTCTTTATGAGTTTAGTGGTAAACGTAGGTATGTGGTTCGAGCGTTTCGTGATCATCGTAACCTCACTGCACCGCGACTACCTGCCCTCTTCATGGACCATGTTCTATCCTACCTGGGTGGACGTAGGCGTATACGTAGGTACAATGGGTATCTTCTTTACCCTGTTCCTGCTGTTCAGCCGTACCTTCCCGGTAATTGCCATGGCCGAGCTGAAATCCATTCTGAAAATTTCCGGTGAAGGCTGGAAAAAGCGTCAGAAAGAACATGAACACGAACACGATCATCACTAATCTCCACAAAACTGAATCATGAGCAGCAAATTAATATATGCGGTATATGACGATCCGGATACTACGGTAGAAGCCGGACGTATTGTGACCGATGCGGGCATCAAAGTGAACACGGTGTATTCACCCTTTCCCGTACACGGTATTGACGATGCCATCAAACTGCCCCGTACACGTATCTCTGTGGCCGCCTTTATGTTCGGCGCCATGGGTACTTCGTTCGCAGCCTGGATGACCTGGTACATGCTTATTTACGACTGGCCGATGAACGTGGGTGGTAAACCTTCGTTCAGCTTTGCAGAGAACTTCCCGTCCTTTGTACCGGTGATGTTCGAGCTGACCATCCTGCTGGGTGCGCACGGTATGATCTGGACCTTCTTCTTTATCAGCGGAATTCTGCCGGGAGCAAAGAACAAGAACCCCGATCCGCGTACGACCGATGATAAGTTCATTATCGAGATTGATCCGTCGAAACAGGCGCAGAAAGAAGACGAAATTATCGGCATGCTGAAAAATGCAGGCGCTATTGAAATTAACCGCGGAGAATAAGGAGGAGCGCAATTATGAAAAAGAACTATATACAAATAGCCAGAAAAGGTGCTTTGCTGATCGGAGCGGCCGTTGTTGTTGCCTCCTGTTCCAAAAAAGATCCGCAGAGCCCGGGATTTGAGTATATGCCCGATATGTACCGCTCGGTAGGTTACGATGCCTACCAGGCAAACCCGAACTTTGCCAACGGTACTACGGCCCAGAACATGGTAGACGGTACCATGCCCTACCAGGCCGACCGTTCTAAAATTTACAACGTACTGCCGTATCCCTTCCCGAACACGAACGAAGGATATGAAGCGGCCGGACTTACCCTCAAAAACCCGCTCCCGTATTCCGAAGCGAACCTGAAGCAGGGCGAAGAGTTATTCCAGACCTTCTGCCAGCACTGCCACGGTGCCAAAGGTATGGGCGACGGGGTAGTGGGTACCAAGAACCCCGGACTGATCCCGCCGGCATACAACTCGCCCCAGCTGGTGAACCTGCCCGAAGGAAAGATCTTCCACTCCATTACCTGGGGTAAGGGTATGATGGGCGCACACCAGTACCAGATCAGCAAGCTGGACCGCTGGAAACTGGTGCAATACGTACAGAGCCTCCAGAAAACACCTGCTGCCGGTGGAGCAACTGACAGCACGGCTAAACCCGCTGCGGATACTACCGCTGCGAAAAAGGTAGCCATGAAATAATTTTTAGAAACGAACAATAGTATAACGATGAAATACGAGTTCTCAGGAAAGTTGAAAATAGCATCAATAGCAGCCACCGTTATCGGTCTGGTACTGATCTTAGTTTCATTCTTTATATACGGCGATAATATTACCCGTGTTTGGGCCAACCTGCTGGTTACCTCTTTCTTCTTTACAGGTATTGCAGTAGCCGGCATCTTTTTTGTGGCCGTGAACCTGGTAGGTGAGGGCGGATGGTATACCGTTATCAAACGGGTGCCCGAATCGCTCAGCCATTTTGTACCTTTCGGCATGTTCTTCCTGCTGATCGTGGTAGTGGCCGGTATGCTGGGTCTGCACGACGTGTACAAATGGATGAACCCCGAGATCGTTGCCAATGACGAGATCATACAGGGGAAAAGCGGCTACCTGAACAACATTTTCTTCCTGGTACGTTTTGCCTTTTATGCGTTCGTATGGATCTTCTTTTCCTTTATGCTGCGCAAACTGTCGCTGCAGGACGATCTGCTGGGTACCTACGAACATTATATCAAATCGCGTAACCGTGCGGCCACCTTCCTGGTGCTGTTCGCCGTTACATCGTCCACTTCGGCCTGGGACTTTATCATGAGTGTAGATGCCCACTGGTTCTCGACCCTGTTCGGCTGGTATACCTTTGCCGGTTACTGGGTGTCGGCCGTGGCCATTATGCTGGTGCTGGTACTGCACCTGAAAAAGAACGGTTACCTGCCTTCGGTGAACATGAGCCATATTCATGACCTGGGTAAATTCCTGTTCGCTTTCTCTATCTTCTGGACATACCTGTACTTCTCGCAGTTCCTGCTGATCTGGTACGCAGATATGCCCGAAGAGATCGTGTACTATATCGAGCGCTACGATACCAGCTACCGCCCCTGGGTACTGGTTATGGTGGTACTGAACCTGGTACTGCCCCTGCTGGTGCTGATGACCCGCGACGCCAAACGTAATGCGAATACCCTCACCGTTATTGCCGTACTGGTAGTGATCGGCCACTATATGGACCTGTTCCAGATGGTTATGCCGGGCGCGGTTGGCGATAAATGGGGCTGGGATTTCCCTGAAATAGGTGCCTTATTATTTTTTGCAGGATTGTTTACCTTTGTGGTATTGAACGCGCTGACAAAAACAGCAGTTCAGCCGGCTAAGGGTACCTACCTGGAAGAAAGTAAACATCACGCAATTTAAACGGAACGTAGAATACTTAGTTTTTAGAATATGAGCCTTATAACGATTCTTTTCGTCCTTGTTTCAGCACTTACGCTGGTTACGGTTGTAAAACTGTTGAGCGTAAGCAACCTGGTGAATCGTGTCCGCGGACGTAAACCATACGAAATTACCGAAGGTGAAAATAACGTGAACGCACTGCTGTGCCTGTTCATGCTGTTCTTCGGGTATGCTATTTACTTCTACTTTCACTTTAAATACGTGACCACGGGCCAGCTGCTGCCGGCTTCGGCCTCCCTGCACGGCGAGGAGATCGATACCCTGCAGACGGTGTCTTTCGTGATCATTTCGATCGCCTACCTGCTGGTACAACCGGTGCTGTGGTATTTTGCCTTCCGCTACCGTTACCGCAAAAATGCCAAGGCTTTCCACTATTCGCACAACAACCGCCTGGAAATGGTATGGACCATCATCCCGGCCCTGGTGTTCTGCTCCCTGATCTTCTACGGTCTCAAGATCTGGAACGATATCTTCAGCAAAGAGATCGAAGGCGAAAAGATTACCATGGAACTCTATGCCAAACAGTTTGAGTGGGCTGCCCGTTATGCCGGCGCCGATAAAGAACTGGGCGATGTGAACTATACCATGATCAGCGATAAGAACGCCCTGGGTATGATCACCCCGGAAACGATCGATTCGCAGCTGGTACTCATCAACAGCAAACGTACCGAAGTACTGGCCGCCCTGGCCGCTTTCCCCACACCGGAAGAACTGCCGGAACTGGAAAAACAGAGAGACCGCCTCAATCACCAGCTGAAAATGGTGTCGGGCTTCAAAAAGAAAAACGAAACGGCCAAATACCTGAAAGGCCATGACGATATCATTATTCCTTCCGGCGGTGAGATCCACATCCCGGTAAACCGTCCGATCGAACTGAAAATGCGTTCGCAGGATGTGATCCACTCTGCGTACCTGCCGCACTTCCGCGTGCACATGTACTGCGTGCCGGGTCTTACCACATCGTTCACTTTTGTGCCTACCATCACTTCACAGGAAATGAAGGCCAAACTGAACAACGATAAATTCGATTACCTGGTATACTGTAACAATATCTGCGGCAGCGCCCACTTCAACATGCAGATGAAGATCGTGGTGGAGACCGAAGAGCAGTACAACCGCTGGCTCGAAAAACAACAGACATTTGCCCTGGCCTTCAAGGGTGAGGCTCCTGCCACAGAAGCTTCTCCGGCGCCTGCCGATTCGGCGAAGACCGACTCTGCTGCCGTTCCTGCCGCCGAACCCAAGAAAGTTGCTCAACTGAAATAATAAAATTACCTGTTACTATAAGAAATAATGTCCATGGATAGTACACATAACCTTTCGGCAGAAAACGCACATGTAACGCATGATGCACATGCTCATGACCACCATGAGCACAAAGAGTCCTTCATTACGAAGTACGTTTTCAGTCAGGACCATAAAATGATCGCGAAGCAGTTCCTCGTTACGGCTATTTTTATGGCCGTGGTGGCGTTCATGCTTTCGCTGTTCTTCCGTCTGCAGCTTGCCTGGCCGGGAGAGTCATTCAAAATCTCGGAAATTTTCCTGGGTAAATGGGCTGAAGGCGGTCTGCTGGACCCGAACTTCTACCTTTCGCTGGTAACCATGCACGGTACCCTGATGGTATTCTTCGTGCTTACGGCCGGTCTTACCGGTACCTATGCCAACCTGCTGATCCCGCTTCAGCTGGGTGTACGCGATATGGTGAACCCGTTCATGAACATGCTTTCTTACTGGTTCTTCTTTGTTTCCAGCGTACTGATGATCGTTTCCCTGTTCATCGAGAGCGGTCCCGCCTCTGCCGGCTGGACGATCTACCCGCCGCTTTCCGCACTGCCGGAAGCAATACCGGGCTCCGGTCTGGGTATGACCCTCTGGCTCATCGCTATGGCGCTGTTCATCATTTCTTCGCTGCTGGGTGGTCTTAACTACGTAGCTACCGTGATCAACTGCCGTACAAAAGGTATGAAAATGACCCGTATGCCGCTTACCGTTTGGACATTTATGACGGCGGCCATCCTGGGTATCCTTTCTTTCCCCGTACTGCTTGCTGCCGCCCTGCTGCTCATCTTCGACCGCAGCTTCGGAACGGCGTTCTTCCTTTCGGATATCTTTATTTCCGGTCAGGCCCTGGAGCAAACCGGCGGTTCGCCCGTACTGTTCCAGCACCTTTTCTGGTTCCTGGGTCACCCCGAGGTATACATCGTACTTCTGCCGGCCCTGGGTATAGCCTCTGAGATCATTTCTACCATGAGCCGTAAGCCTATCTTCGGTTACCGTGCCATGGTGGCCTCGATACTGGCCATCGCCTTCCTCTCGTTCATCGTATGGGGGCACCACATGTTCGTAACGGGTATGGACCCCTTCATCGGTTCCATCTTTACCTTTACCACACTGCTTATCGCTATTCCGTCGGCCATTAAAGCCTTCAACTATATTACCACGCTGTGGAGAGGTAACATCATCTTCTCGCCGGGTATGCTTTTTGCCATCGGTATCGTTTCCCTGTTCATCTCCGGTGGTCTTACGGGTATCATCCTGGGTGACAGCGCACTGGACATTAACGTGCACCACACGTACTTTGTAGTGGCCCACTTCCACCTGGTAATGGGTGTGGCATCGCTCTTCGGTATCATTGCCGGGGTGTACCACTGGTTTCCCAAAATGTACGGACGGATGATGAATAACAAACTGGGTTATGTACACTTCTGGGTGACCTTTATCTGTGCCTACGGCGTATTCTGGCCGATGCACTACCTGGGTCTGGCCGGTGTACCGCGCCGTTACTATTCAAACACGGCCTTCCCGATGTTCGACCACCTGCAGGACCTGAACGTACTCATCACCATCTTTGTTATCATCGGCGGTCTGGCACAGGTTGTGTTCATCTTCAACTTCTTCTACAGCATCTGGAAAGGACCTAAAGCTCCGCAGAACCCATGGAAAGGCACTACCCTGGAATGGACAACTCCGGTGGAACATATCCACGGTAACTGGCCGGGCGAAATTCCGGAAGTACACCGCTGGCCGTACGATTTCTCACTGCCGGGCGAAGAAGAGGATTTCATTCCTCAGAACGTTCCGCTCCGCGACCACGAAAAAGCAAACGAACATCATTAATAGAAAAAAGCCTCCGGAAACGGGGGCTTTTTTTTTGATACGCGTATCAAAAAAAAAGCTTGAAGCGGGTAGCTTATAGCGAACGTAGGGTGCCAATAGCGTTAGTACAGAAAGCCGGGGTATTAGCTATTAGCCTAAGTCTATTGGATTGTAGTTTAAGTTGTTACGGGATGTGAGCTTCCAGCTCATAGCTTACAGCTCCTTCCTAAGCCTGGCCACGGCAATATCCAGCTGCTCGCGGTATTTGGCCACGGTACGGCGGGCAATGTTGTAGCCCTTTTCCTGGAGAATTTCGGCCAGTTTGTCGTCGGTGAGCGGTTTGCGCTTGTTTTCGGCCCCGATCAGGTCGCTCAGGATCTTCTTTACTTCGCGGGTAGAAACTTCTTCGCCGCTGTCGGTAGAAAGGCTTTCGCTGAAGAAACTCTTGATGGGTTTGATGCCGTAGGGCGTATCGATGTATTTGTCCTGCGTAACGCGCGAAACGGTAGAAATATCCAGGTTTACGCGGTCGGAGATATTCTGCAGTACCATGGGACGCAGCCGTGTTTCGTCGCCCTCTTTAAAGTAGTCGTACTGGTATTCGAGTATGGCCTGCATAACGGCCATCAGGGTATCCTGGCGCTGTTTTACGGCGTCGATGAACCAGCGGGCACTGTCGATCTTCTGCTTGATGAACTGCACGGCCTCTTTGTTGCTGCGGGTCTTGCTGTAATCGTCGAACATGCGTGCATAGTACGGACTGATGCGCAGCTGCGGGGCGTTCTTGGCATTCAGGGCCAGGTGCATTTCGCCTTCCTCGATACTGAGGATAAAATCGGGTATGATGCTGCGGTAGTTCTTGCTGCCCGTATTAAAGGCATTGCCTGGTTTGGGGTTCAGGTGCAGGATCTCGTCTATGGCCAGGCGCAGCATATCGTCGTCGATATTGAGGCGGCGCTGTATCTTTTCGTAGTGTTTCTTGGTAAACTCGTCGTAGAAATCTTCCAGGATCTGTATGGCAAAGGCAATGGCCGGTTCCTGTACGTTGTAGCGTTTCAGCTGCAAAAGCAGGCATTCCTGCAGGGAACGGGCGGCCACCCCGGCGGGGTCAAACTCCTGTACAATGTGCAGGGCTTTCTGTACTTCTTCTTCGGTACATTCGAGTCCCTGCCCGAAGGCCAGGTCGTCGGCAATAGCGTCCAGGTCACGTTTAAAATAGCCGTCGTCGTCCACATTACCGATAATGGTGGTGGCAATGGTCACGATCTTTTCGGGCAGTTCTTTCAGCGAAAGCTGGGTATGCAGGTGGTCCAGGAAGGTCTCCGTCTGCGAAAGCGGGGTTTCGGTACGCTCGTCGTCGCCGCCGTAATTGCCGGAATAACTGCGGTAACCGTCGTCTTCGCTGTTGAGGTAATCGGAAAGGTCGATCACTTCTTCGGTCTTCTGCAGGTCTACATCTTCGGAGCTGGCGCTTTCTTCGTAAGAGCTATCCTCACTGTCTGAAGACGAATAATTATCCTCCCCGTTCTCACTGGCCGAATAGTCGAGGTCACCTTCCAGGGAAGGATTGGCCTCCAGCTCTTCTTTGATACGCTTCTCGAATTCGTCGGTAGGAATTTCGAGCAGCTTTACCAGCTGAATCTGCTGTGGTGATAATTTTTGATTGAGTTTTTGTGTTAAACCCTGCTTCAGCATGTTGACCTCTCTGCGTGTTACTTGTTTTGTTTCGAACAAAAATACAACTAAAGCCCGATTTCAGGCTGTGGTGAAAGAAGGTTTCGGGATAAAGTTAGGTTAAAAACCCTGCCGGGCTTCACCTTGAATTATTTAGGAAAACGTATACCATTCAAAAACGTTCTGTTGAACGCTTTCTTCTCGGCGGGTATCTGGCCTTCCATCATGTACACCATGTGTACCGAAAGGTATTTGCCATTGCACCAGGCACTTACTTCCCATTCGGCATCTCCCGTGTCTATCCATAGTTCGCTTACGCCCCGGGCATCCCGGTGTTCGGCCAGCACCCGGTTGTACTCAATACCACTGGATGCGGCAATATGAAAGGCACTTTTCAGGTACTCCAGGTAATGGGTAAGCAGGGTGTCGTAATCGTTGGGCGACAACAGCTGTATACGCACATCCGGAGCCAGTTTTACACAGATCAGACTGTAGAAAACATTCTGGTAGCTGCATTCGGATGTGTATACTTCCGAGCTGTCGGGCGAATATTCCAGCACGGCCTGCGGCGCGGCGCAGGGAAACGATGCCTGGCAGCCGCTTTCTCCCAGCGGATACGCCTTGTAGGTCTGCGCAGACAACAGAAGCGGCAGGGCGCTCAGTAACAGGAGAAGAATAGCTTTTGTCATGAACAGGGTACTTTATTCAAAGATAGGATTATAAATGAAGCAGCCGCGCGGGTACGCTTTTTTTTCGGACGGCCATCGGGTTTTGCCGGGTTTTAGTGCGCTGCAGGCACTTTGAAATCGAAAAACCTTAGTAAATCCCGTGTTTTTTTTACATTTTTGTGCTGAATCAACATATATCTCATGAATGTATTGTTATTAGGGAGCGGAGGTCGCGAACACGCCATGGCATATTCCATCCGTCAGAGTCGCCGTATCGGCACATTGTACATTACACCGGGCAATCCGGGTACGGCGCAATGCGGCGAGAACGTAAAACCGGACCTGAAAACGGCCGCCGAGATCAAGGCCTTCTGTCTCGAAAAAAACATTGAGTGTATTGTTGTAGGTCCCGAGGTCCCCCTCATCAACGGTATTTACGACCAGGTAAAATCTGACGTGGACACGGCGCATATTGCCGTGATCGGCCCCTCACAGGCCGGTGCCATGCTGGAAGGCAGCAAGGATTTTGCCAAAGAATTTATGGAGCGCCATAACATTCCCACGGCCGCCTATAAAACCTTTACGCGGGAGAACCTGTACCAGGGCTTTAATTTCATCGACTCGCTGCGGGCGCCTTATGTGCTCAAGGCCGATGGCCCTGCGGCCGGTAAGGGCGTACTGATCCTCGACGATGCCGACGATGCCAAACGCGAACTGGCTGCCATGGTGGCCGAAAGTAAATTCGGCGATGCAGGCTCCAAAGTGGTCATCGAACAGTTCCTGAAAGGGATCGAATGCAGCTATTTTGTGGTGACCGACGGTAAAAATTACCGCCTGCTGCCCACCGCCAAAGATTACAAACGCATCGGGGAAGGCGATACGGGGCTTAATACCGGTGGAATGGGCGCCATTTCGCCCGTGCCCTTTGCTACCGAAGAACTGACCGAAAAAGTGATCCGCCGCGTTATTGAACCTACCATCCGCGGACTGGAAGCCGAGAACATCATTTACAAGGGATTCATTTACGTTGGACTGATGATCGTGGGCGGCGAACCGTTCGTAATTGAATACAACTGCCGCATGGGCGACCCGGAGACTGAAGTGGTGTTTCCGCGGATACAGACCGATGTGCTCGATATTTTTGAGGCCATCGAGAACGAAACCCTTGATACCTTGGAGATAAAGACGGATCCCCGTGCGGCCTGCACCGTAGTAGTGGCCTCGGGCGGATACCCGGACCAGTATCCTACCGGCTTTTCGATCAGCGGGCTCGAAACCGTGAACGACAGCCTGGTATTCCACGCCGGAACACGTAAGGACGGCAACCGGGTGCTTACTTCCGGCGGAAGGGTACTCGCCGTTACCTCCTTTGGTAAAACCCTGAAAGAAGCTCTTGCTAAATCCTATGCCAGCATCGATAATATAGCGTTCGAGGGGAAATATTTCCGGCGGGACATAGGCTTTGATGTAGATACGAATTAAGCAATATTGAAAGTCCCCCGGGAAAATTGTAACTTGTGATGCGATGGCGATTATAGGAAAAGTACTGAAACGGGCCATAAAACTGCCCAAAACCATAGAAAAGGTCCGGCGAAAACCCAGCTACAAAAAGCAACAGACCAAAACGCTCGTAAAACTGCTTTCCAAAGCACAGCATACGGCATTCGGAACGTTCTACGGCTATTCGAAAATACTCGAAAGTGCCGATGTAGTGCAGGAATTCCGCCGCAAAGTGCCCGTTTTCGATTACAATAAACTGTATAACGAATGGTGGTGCAAGACGCTGGAAGGACACGAAGACATCTGCTGGCCGGGCAAGATCAAGTATTTTGCGCTCAGCTCCGGCACCTCCGAAAGTGCGTCCAAGCGTATACCCATTACGGCCGATCTGCTGCGTTGCAATACGCGTACCAGTATGCGGCAGATCCTGACTTTATCCAATTACGACCTGCCCGATAATTTCTTCGAAAAAGGCATCCTGATGCTGGGCGGATCTACTGACCTGGTAGAGAAAGATCATTATTACGAAGGTGACCTGAGCGGTATTTCGCAGGCCAATATTCCCATGTGGTTCCATGCTTTTTACAAGCCCGGCAAAGAGATCGCCCGCGAACGCGACTGGAACCGTAAGATCGAAAAAGTGGTGGAAAACGCACCCCAGTGGGACATCAGTGCCATCGTAGGCGTGCCCGCATGGCTGCAGATCACGCTGGAAAAGATCATACAGCGCTATAACCTGAAGAATATCCACGAAATGTGGCCCAACCTCTCTGTGTACACACACGGAGGCGTGAGCTTTGAGCCGTATAAAAAAGGCTTCGAAAAGCTGCTGGCCCATCCCCTGGAATACATAGAGACCTACCTGGCTTCCGAAGGCTTCCTGGCCTACCAGAGCCGCAAAAACTGCAAAGGGATGAAACTGGTGCTGGACAACGGCATCTTTTTTGAATTTATTCCCTTCAATACCAAAAACTTTACCGATGAGGGCAACCTGGTGGAGAACCCCGATACCTTGTGGATCGGCGAAGTAAAGGAAGGCGAGGAATACGCCGTTCTTATCTCCACCTGCGCGGGCACCTGGCGTTACCTGCTGGGCGATACCATACGTTTTACCAGCCTGGAACACGCCGAGATCCTGATCACGGGCCGTACAAAGTTCTTTCTGAGCCTCTGCGGCGAACACCTTTCGGTAGACAATATGAACGCAGCCATCGGGCACGTGTCCGAAAAGTTCAATATCCCCGTGCAGGAGTTTACCGTAGGCGGCGTGCCGCATGGCACATTATTTGCACACAAATGGTACGTGGGGGTAGACGAGCCCGTGGACAAGGCCGAACTGGCAAAGGCCATCGACGAAGAGCTGTGCCGCCTGAATGACGATTATGCGGTGGAACGCCGGCATGCCCTGGCCGACATCAGTGTAGAGACCGTTCCTTCGGAACTCTTTTACCGTTACATGGAAAAAATAGGCCGGATGGGCTCCCAGAATAAATTTCCACGTGTCATGAAGGGCGAACGCCTGCAGGCCTGGATGGACTTTTTAAAAGAAACACGCTGATCCTATGTTTGAGGCAATAAGAAACGGCATTTTGTTAGGTCTGCTCCTCAGCGTACTTATCGGGCCCGTGTTCTTTATTCTCATCAACGTAAGCATTAAAGAAGGTTTCCGCTCGGCCATCTACCTGGACCTGGGCATTATTCTCAGCGATGCGGTGTGCATCCTGGTATCTTACCTGGGTATGGCAGCCCTGCTCGAGGACCGGCAGAACCGCCTTTATTTTATTATCGGCGGCAGCATCATTCTCATTGTCATGGGCGTGCTAAAGATACTGCCCGACCGAAAACTGGCTTCCGACAAGGCCAAGGATAAGGTATCCGAGCTGGAATTGCAGCGCAGTAACCCTTTTTTATTAGCCATAAAGGGGTTTTTCTACAATCTGCTCAATCCTTCGGTGCTGCTCTTCTGGATCACTACGGTGGGTGCGGCCGTAACCCTGTACGAGGGCGATGCGGAACTGGTCTGGGGACAGTTCGGGTCCACGCTGGGTATCGTTTTCGGGCTGGACATCCTGAAGGCCTGGTTTGCCAAAAAGATGCGCAACTTTGTTACCCACGATAAGATCGATAAGGCCAACCGAATCATCGGGGTCATTTTTGTCGCTTTTGCCATAGTACTGCTGGTACGGGCCTTTATGGGCAAAATTTAATCTTCCGGCTTCGCCGGCCCGGTTCCGATTCATATTATTTTCCCTTACTTTGCAGGCATGCTCAACGTGGATATTCATACGCATATCATGCCCGAAAAAATGCCCCTGTACAGCCAGAAATTCGGCTATGAGGGTTTTGTTCACCTGCACCATCACGCGCCCTGCCGCGCCCGTATGATGATCGGGGACAAGTTCTTCCGGGAGATCGAAGATAACTGCTGGAGCCCGGCCCGCCGGCTCGAGGATATGGCCCGCACCGAAATTCATACCCAGGTGCTGAGTACCATTCCCGTGCTGTTCAATTACTGGGCCCGTCCGCAGGACACGCTGGAAGTAGCGCAGTATCTCAACGACCATATTGCCGAATGCTGTGCGCACGATCACAAGCGTTTCATCGGCCTGGCCACCCTGCCCATGCAGGACCCGCAGCTGGCCGCAAAAGAACTGGAACGCTGTGCCACACAGCTGGGACTAAAGGGCATCGAGATCGGTACCCACATCAACGACTGGAACCTGAACGAACCCGAACTGTTCCCCGTGTGGGAGGTGTGCGAAAAATATGACCTGAGCGTACTGGTTCACCCCTGGGACATGCCCGGCGCCGATGCCATGCGCCGTTACTGGCTGCCCTGGCTGGTAGGTATGCCCATGGAAACCTCGCGGGCCATCTGTAGTATGATCTTTGGCGGTGTCTTTGAAAAATTCCCGAAACTACGGGTGGCCTTCTGTCATGGCGGCGGATCCTTTCCGGGTACCATCGGCCGTATTGAGCACGGGTTTAATATGCGCCCCGACCTGGTGGCCATCGATAATGCACGCAACCCGCGTGAATACTGCGGGCATTTCTGGGTAGATACACTCACTTTCGATGAGCAGACCCTGCACAATATCATTAACCTGTTCGGAAGCAAACGCGTGGCCCTGGGCAGTGATTATCCCTTCCCGCTGGGCGAACTGGACCCTCCGGGTAAACTGGCGCGTACGGTAGGCCTGCCCGAACACCTGCTCGAAGACCTGATGCAGAACGCTCCGCTGGCCTGGCTCAATATGCGTAAGGAAGACCTGCTGTAAAAGACCTCAGGAGCGTTTCCCGGGCAGCAGCAGCGGAATGATCATACCCACAAACCCGATCACAATAAAGGGGATACTGAGCAGCTGACCCATGTTCAGCAGCCAGCCGTGTTCAAAATTCTCCTGGTTCTCCTTAATGAATTCAATAAAGAAACGTGCACTGAAGATGCAGAACAGGAAGCGGTACAGGTAGTAGCGCGGCGCCTCCAGTCCCTTGCGCAGGTACAGCAGGTACATACCGGCAAAGATGCCCAGGTAGCAGATGGCCTCGTACAGCTGGGCAGGATGCCTCGGAAGTCCGTCTGCCTGTACAAATTCCACGGCCCAGGGCAGATCGGTCTGTATACCCAGGATCTCCGAATTCATAAAATTCCCCACCCGTATAAAAGCGCCCGCCAGGGGCGTGGTAATGGCCATAATATCCAGTATGGTCCAGTAATTGATCTGTTTATTGAAACGGGTCCAGATAAAAAGTGCGGTCATAAGCCCGAGTCCGCCGCCGTGACTGGCCAGTCCGCCTTTCCAGGTGAGCAGTATCTCGTCTAAATGCTGCGAGTAGTAGGCCCAGTCATAAAAAAACACGTGTACCAGGCGGGCAAACAGGATAGACAGGCCCAGGCAGAGGAACAGCAGGGAGTCGAGCGACTTCAGCGGCAGTTTTTCACGAATAAAGATGCGCTTCGAGAAATAGTAGGCCAGTGCAAAACCCGTTACGAAAATTACGCCGTACCAGGTGAGGCTGAAACCTTCGCCGTTGCCAATAAGATAGGGTGATGGGTCCCATCGGAAGAAGTGTGGTGTAATCATATAAAAGCAGGGTAAAGGTACACAAAGCTGTCTAATAAAAGGCAGAATGTTTAAAGCGATCTGCCAGACAGTTTTTTACCCTGCGCACACCTGTACCGGTTTGTTGTACTGCGGAATGCAGGCTTCTTTTAGTCTGCCACCGAGGTGATCCACCAGGTATTCCCGAAGGGATCTGTTACTCCGCAACTGCGGCCGTATTCCTTGTCGGCAGGTTCCTGTATTACCGTTGCGCCGGAATTTACCGCCAGCCGGAACGTCTTATCGGCATCGGATACATATACGAACATATTGGCCGTTTGAGCGGGCCAGTCTTCCGTGGCATCGCAGAACATAACGGTGCCGCCGCTGATGTCCAGTTCGGCATGCATAATGATGGCTCGGGCTTCGTCGCGGTGTGCGATGTAGTTCAGCTCCGCACTGAAAACGTCTTGGCAGAACCTGATAAAATCGGCCGCATTGCGCAGCATCAGGTAAGGCATAATGGCCTGGTGTCCTTCTGGTATATTCATAATTATTTTGTTTTACAGGTCAAAAGTACAGTACTCTGTTTCGTTAAAATTGGAAAAATCCGACATTCTGCTCAGCGCCATTCCGTGCCTTCGGCCTCACCGTAGAAGTAATGCCGGGGATGATGCCCCGAGAACTCCCTGAAGTCGTGGATAAAATGCGACTGATCGTAATACCCGCAGTCGAGCGCTATCTGTGCCAGATTTTTCCCGGGCAGGGTGTCGCGGCCGGCCAGGGCCGACTGAAAACGGATGATGCGCGCAAAGAGCCGGGGACTGAACCCGGCCTGCTGTTTAAAGTTCCGCTCAAACTGCCGCAGGGACAGGCAGTATTCCGAAGCCAGCTTTTCAATGGGAATTCCGGTCCCGCCGCCGTGAACAATATGCCGGATGGCCGCCGTTACAGCGGAGGGTTGCTGCTTTAGCGCCAGGCATTTTTTTTCCAGAAAGGCCGAAAGGATCCGGGCTCTCTCCAGGTTGTCTACAGCCGGCAGGATGCGTTCTTCCAGCTCCCGGCCTTCGTTGCCCGGCAGTTCGTTAAGGGAGACCATGCGGTTGCTGAATTCCGCGGCCGGTATGCCCAGCAGCGCCTGTAATGCAAAAGGATACAGGTAAGCCCCGAAAATGCCGAAACCGTTCTGCACGCGGAAGCGGCTGTATTTGCGGGCCGGGCCATGCAGTCCCGACGTAAAGGAAGGCGCTTCGGAGCCATCGGCATACAGCTCGTCAAAACGGGTATGATAGTGAAACAGCAATTCTACACAGCCATCGGCCATGGAACGGTACACATAGGGCATGCCCGGGGGAAGGCTGCCTTCCAGTACCCAGTAAAAACGCACATAGGGCGCCAGTACCGGGGGCGGAGCTATGGTATGGTAGCGGATCTGCATAGTCAAATATACCTGCTTTTATCGGTTTTGTTTTACTTTTTAGCACTTAGCTTAGCTTTAGGGTATACAAAATCAGTAAATTAGGTATTTGTTTAGGTATTTGCTTTAAAAGTTAAACAACATGAGGTGTTTGCTGGTTTCTCTGCTAAAACACTTAATTATGAAAGGAAAATTAGTACTAGTAGCAAGTGTGCTTTGTTCGGCGTTGGCCTGGAGCCAAAACGCCAATGTGCAGATCATTCACAACTGTCCCACCCCGGCGGCCGATTCGGTAGACATTTACCTGTATGACGGTGCGGCCTGGAATCCTGCGGCGGCGGTCAGCAATCTCAAATTCAGACAGGCCACGCCCTATGTTCAGTTACCTGCGGTGTCGGGTTTACGTGTGGCTGTTGCCCCCCGCGATGCTTCCCCTTCCATAACGGATACTTTGGCCAGCTTTGCGGTGCCTGCCCTCAGCGCCAATGAAGATTATGTGGCATTTGCCGCCGGGATCGTGGGCGATGTTTCCCGCCCCTTCACTATTTATTTCAGCGGAGGAGCACAAACGGCTGCCAGTGCTTCTGTCACAGATCTGCTGGTTTTTCACGGTGGAGTAGATGCCCCTTCGGTATCTGTTTTTGCAGGCCCCAACGGAGCAGCTCCGGCTATTCCGGCCCTGGCTTATGGTACATTTACGCCATCGTACATAAGTTTTACCCCGGCGCCTACCTTACTTGCTCTTACCCCATCTGCCGACCTCAACAGCCTGGTGGCCGGCTTTTCGGTTGATCTTACTCCACTGGCCGGCGCGGCCGGTGTGGTATTTGCTTCCGGGTATCTGACTCCCGGCGCCGGCGCTTCTTTCGGACTTTTTGCCGCTCTGCCTTCGGGAACGGTGGTGCCGCTGGCTGCAACGCCTGTGTACCGCCTGCAGGTAGCACATAACTGCCCCGATCCCCTGGCTTCGGTGGTGGATGTATATGTAAATGCCGGCGGTGGACCGGTAGAATTACTGGACAGCCTGGCCTTCCGCTCCGGATCGCCTGTACTGCTGTTGCCGGTGGCTCCGCTCGATATCCTGGTAGCTCCGTACAATGCAGGTCCCGGTGCCGCAGTTGCCACCATTCCTTTCAGCCCGGTAGCCAATACCAATTACACAGCGGTAGCTAACGGACTGCTGGATGTCAGCGGTACCAAATTCGACCAGGCAGAGTCCGTAAACAATAACCAGGCCTTCAACCTGAAAGTAGTAAACGATGCCCGGATCAGAGCGGGTTCAGCTACCGATGTAAGTGTGTATGCCTATCACCAGGCCCCGGATGCCCCGGCCGTAGATATTAACCTGAACAGCGGAGGTACCCTTACCACAGCTTTTGCCAATGTGCCCTATATGGGCGCGGGCGAAGCAGAATTGCCTGCGGCAGCTCCCGTACAGGTAGAAGTGGCGGTTGCCGGCCAGACTACGCCCGTAGCCGCATATACAGCCCCGGTAAACCTTTTTGCAGGACAGGCTATTTCGGTATTTGCCAGCGGTTTCCTGAGCCCCGGGGATGAAAACGTGAATAATCTGCCTTCGTTTGGTTTATGGGCTCTTACGGCTGCCGGTGGTCCCATGATCCCGCTGCCTGCTGTGGCACTGAGCCTGGAACAGAATGCCGGAACAGGTCAGATGGTACTCTATCCCAATCCTACTTCGGGCTTTATTACGCTTTCCGGTGCCGAAGCCGTTACCGCGTACCGTATTGTAAGTTCCGATGGTAAAACCTGGATGAGCGGACTGCTGCAGCCCGGCATAAATACACTTGATGTAACGGTACTGCCGGCCGGAGCTTACTATGTAAAATCGGAAGCTTCAGGGAAAATTTTTGTGAATTCTTTTGTGCGGAAGTAAAAGATATGTTGTTCTGTTAATTAGGGTTAAATAAGGTGAGGGTGCGGCATTTACGATGCCGTACCCTTTTTTTGGATATAGATCCCGGTGCGGCTTTACAAATATTTTTTTCCAGGATTTAAAATCCTTCACAGACCTGTAATCGTAAATAAAAATACAGTTCGTCTTTTCATAGGTAGGTTTAAAAGAAGGGGGCTCGCTTTTACAGGCGGCCCCCCTTTTGTTCAGAGCTCTTCGATCTGACCGAGATACCGTTCTGCCTGTTGTATGATAAGTTCTTTTTCTTCAGCGGGCATTTTATCGAGCAATACGTATACCATACCTATGCGCGGATTTTTGCGCAGCTTATCCTGGTGCCGCAGATGAAAATGCCAGTAAAGGCTGTTGAGCGGACAGGCCCCCGCACCATAACGCAGTTCTCTTTTATACGGACATTGTGTACAGTAATTGCTCATTTTATGCACATAATTCGCACTGGCAACATAGGGTTTGGTGGCTGTAATGCCTCCGTCGGCAAACTGGCTCATGCCCCGTGTATTGGTAATTTCTACCCATTCCAGGGCATCGATATACACACCCAGGTACCAGGCATCCGTTTCATCGGGATGGATACCCGCCAGCAGGGCAAAGTTGCCACTGATCATCAGGCGCTGTATATGATGGGCATAGGCATCTTCGAGCGACTGGCGTATCACTTTCTGCAGGCATTGCATACGGGTTTTGCCGGTCCAGAACCAGGAGGGCAGTGGTCGTTCATGCCCGAAAAAGTTCATTTGCGCAAAGGCCGGCATCTGTGCCCAGTAAATACCGCGCATGTATTCTCTCCAGCCCAGTATCTGCCTCACAAAACCTTCTACCTGGCTTAGTCCTGCGCTATGCTCCGCTTGGTACAGACAGGCACAGGCGGCCTGGATGACTTCGGCCGGGCTCAGCATTTTGGTATTGAGCGAGAAGGACAGGCGGGAGTGCCATAGGCTGCGCTCTGTATGGTGCATCGTGTCCTGGTAGGTGCCAAAGAGAGGCAGGCAATTCTGGCAAAAGTACTGCAGCAGCTGCAGGCTTTCTTTGCGGTTCAGGGGCCAGCCAAAACGGGTGGCATCTGCTTCTCCGATGGTTTCGATGCCGGCTGCGCTTACTTCTTCGTATAAGGCTGCCAGGTTGTGTTCAAATAACAGGGGGGCAGGCACCTTTTCCCGGTCTCGGTATACGGCCCGGTTTTGGCTGTCGTAATTCCATTTTCCGCCCTCAGGCCGGCCGGCAGCATCCAGCAGTATGCGATATTTTTTACGCATCATCCGGTAAAAGGGCTCCATGGTATATGCTTTCCTGCCCTCAAAAAACAGTTGCAGTGTATCGCGGCTGCTCAGGAAATGTTCGGTATCCCGGGCGGCGGAAGAAAGCGGTATTTTGCTGCAGAAATCTTTCAGCTGTTCGTCCAGGCGAGACTCGTCGGGCAGCTGGTATTCAAAATGCTGTATTCTTTCCTGTTCAATGATTTGCAGCAGGTTCTGATCCAGGGTCTGCCGGTTACGGGGATCGGATATGCGGTAGTAAATAACCCGGTGTCCCGCTTTTTCCAGGGCCTGCGCAAAATTGCGCATAGCGGCAAAGAACCCGAGTACTTTTTGGATATGGTGTCTTACATAATCGGTTTCCTGGCGCATTTCGAACATGCAGTATACCACATCGTCGCTTTTTTTCCTGTACCAGGAATGGCCGGCATGAAGCTGATCGCCGAGAATGAGCCGCAGTGTTTTCATAGCGTTGTAACAAGTCTGCACCCGGAATGTTTATCTTTGAGGGGTGGAGTCGTACCGGCCGCATATACAAATGCTTCCGCAGCTTGTTCCGGGGAAAATGCATACCGGGCTGGCCCTGCTGCGCGACGACGTGTGGGGCGGCCCCATGCAGGGCAACAAATGGCGTAAACTGAAATACAACCTGGAGGCCTTCCGGCATTCGGGCAAAAAATACCTGCTCAGTTTCGGCGGGGCTTTTAGCAATCACCTGTATGCCACGGCGTATGCAGGGAAAAAATATGGTGTTCCCGTACGCATGATCGTACGGGGAGAAGAGCCCGCACAATGGTCGCCCACGCTGAAAGACGCAGCTACTTTCGGGGCAGAGCTTCTCTTTGTGTCCCGTGCGGAATACAAACGCCTGCTGAACGGAGGGGAAAGCCTCTGGCAGACCGAATTTCCCGATGCTTTTGTAGTGCCCGAAGGGGGTAATAATGACGCCGGCGCCGCTGGCTGTGAAGACATTGCAGCGATCGCTGTTTCGGGCGGATTTACGCACGTATGCGTGGCCCTGGGCACGGGTACCACTGCCGCCGGGATCATACAGGGCGCAGAACATACAAATTTGCGTATAGGCGTCTATCCCGTACTGAAAGGCATGGACCCGCCTTTCCCGCTTACAGAGAACATACACTGGCGCGATGCCTGGCATTTCGGCGGCTATGCCCGCGTAAACGACGAACTGCTGCGCTTCGCCCTGGATATATACCGGCGTTTTGGTATACCGCTCGATCCGGTTTACACAGCCAAACTGCTCTATGGGGTATACCAGGATGCAGCCGCCGGATTCTTCCCGGAGGGTAGCCGTGTGCTGGTGTATCATTCCGGCGGAATGCAGGGCGCGCGTGGCTTTGAGGCCTATTATGCCGAACTTTGCCGCCTGGGCTTTCGCCTGCAGAAGTAAACTATACACAGGCAAGTGTTTACAAATGCTAAAATTGTACGGAACAGCAAGCTGCCTGCGTTGTATTTTTGTTATATGATGCGAATAGTGGGTATATGCGTGTTTATGTGGGGTCTGCTGCCTGTGCTGCAGGCACAGATGAGCTCGCAGCAGTATATTGATACGTACAAGGAAGCCGCCATGTACAATATGCGGCACAAAAAAGTGCCGGCCAGTATCACCCTGGCCCAGGGTCTGCTGGAGAGCGGTTCGGGCAACAGCGACCTGGCCACGCTGGCCAATAATCATTTCGGGATCAAGTGCCATGACTGGAAGGGCGAGACCTATTACAAGGACGACGATGCCCCCAACGAATGCTTCCGTAAATATTCCAACGTACAGGATTCCTATGCCGACCATGCCGATTTCCTGCGCAACCGTTCGCGCTATGCCCGGTGTTTCCAGCTGGAGATCACCGATTACAAAGGCTGGGCCCGCGAACTGAAAGCGGCCGGTTATGCTACCCTGCCCACCTATGCAGAAAAGCTGATCGAGACCATTGAGAAATACCGTCTCATGGAATTTGACCGCCTGGTAGCCGGAGGGCCCGCAGAGCCCGAACAGCCCCTGGTGGAAAAACCTCAGGCCGAAAACCCCCGCGTTACAGCCGATGTGAACAGCAAACCCGCCCTGCCCGAAACAAATACACAACAGCACAAACCACGTCCTGCCACGGCAGAAAATACCCGAAAGCCCCGTAATGAAGATCCTACCAAACCCGAACGCCTGCAGATCGAAGAGAGCAAAGCGGTAATTCCTGCCGGGGTTGTGGTTATCAACGGCCTCAATGCTGTTTATGCACAGCAGGGCGACACCCGGGAAAGCCTGGCCGCCCGTTTCGGACTGGCCGAATGGCAGATACGGCGCTACAACGATATGGGTGCAGAGCAGGAACCCCGCGCCGGCGATATTCTTTTCCTGGAGCCCAAGCTCGACGTTTGTCAGCAGACGGCCGAACATACCGTGGAAGCCGGGGAGAACCTGTGGCAGATCGCCCAGAAATACGGGGTACGCCTGCATACCCTGAAGTCTATGAACGGCCTTGGCAGCGGCACGCCCGCAGCGGGCACCCGTATCCGCCTCAAATAAAATCTGTTAAGAGCAGCGGTTTGGCATACGATTTGCAGATTTATAACGTTATTTAACAAATCTGTTAGCTCTCTATTAAATTTTACAAAACAAACGTACCTTTGCTCTTATGTCGCGGCATCTTATCATTACTGTTATTCTCCTTTTCTCTGCAACGCTTGTGCGTGCCCAGGGGAATGTACAGGATTGCGTAGGAGCCATACCGGTATGCCAGACCCAGATATCCAATCCCACTGCGTATACGGGTCCGGGTAATGTGCCCAATGAGATCAATACTACTACTTCCTGCATCGGGGGCGGAGAGACCAACAGCGTATGGTATGCCCTTACCATACAGACGGCCGGAGACCTGTCTTTCCTGCTTTCGCCCATTTCTCCTTCAGATTATGACTGGGCGGTCTTTAACCTGACCAATGCCAGCTGCTCCGACATATTTACGAATGCCGCCCTGCTGGTTTCCTGCAATTTCCAGCCGGTGAATGGCCCCACGGGCCCCAACGGCAATACGGCGGCCGGTGCGGAGTTCAACGCCGTGATACCGGTGCAGGCCGGCGAGACCTACATGATCTTTATCAATAACTACAGCAATAATAACGGGGGCTTCAACCTCGATTTTTCTACGTCCACCGCACAGATATTCGATAATCTGCCGCCCAGCATCACGGGCCTGGCTGCGCCCCTGGTATGTAATGCCAGCACCATTACCCTGCAGTTGTCCGAACCGGTGAACTGTTCCGGCTTTTCGTCGGGTATGTTCACCCTGAGCGGCCCCGGCGGTAATGTGGGTATTGCTTCGGTAGGCTGTGTGGGTGGCGGTCAGCTTTCCGACCAGATACAGATCACGCTTTCGCAGCCGCTTACGGTTTCGGGAGCCTACAGCCTTACACTCAATTCGGGTTCTATCAGCGATCTGTGTGGCAATTCCATGACGCCCGGCAGTTCGGCCCCGCTCAACTTTAATTTTACCGGCATCAGCCTCAGTAACCCGGCCACCACGGCTTCGCTCTGTTACGCACCCACGGGTTCGGCTTCGGTGACCGTGAACGGGGGCGCTCCGCCGCTTACCTATACCTGGACGCCTGCCGGCGGGCCCAACGGCCCTGTATGGAACAATATTGCCGGCGGCAGCTATTCGCTGACCGTTACCGATGTAAACGGCTGCAGCGCCACGGAGAACTTTGTGGTGCCTACCCAGTACGATTTTGCCATCAGCACTGCCCAGGTGCCCGATACCTGTGGTAAAGGCGCCGGTTCTGCAAGTGTAACGGTGAACGGTACCAGCGGCCCCTTTACCATCTACTGGCCCCAGCTGGATACCAGCCTGGCCGGTGTAGGCGGACTTTATGGCGACAGCGCCTACATTGTTACCGTTACCGACGCCAATAACTGCACCCTGAGCGATACCGTTTTTGTACAGGACATCCGCAACGACAGCCTGCTGTCCGTGATCCAGTTCCTGCACGATACGGTGGACATACTCATGCCCTATGCCACACTCATCAATGCTTCGCAGCATTACCAGGACTTTATGTGGACCTACCTGGACCAGAGCGATTCCATTAACGTAAGCCCTACCATTGAACTGCCGGACGGCGGAGCCTATCCCGTTACGCTGATCGTATACGACCAGAACGGCTGCACCGATACCTCCACACGGGATATTTACGTAGCCTCGGAAATCTATTACTATATACCCAATGCCTTTACACCCAACGGCAACGGCCGCAACGAAATATGGCAGCCCAAAGGCATCGGTTTCGATTCCACTACGTATGTGCTGCGCGTGTTCGACGGCTGGGGAAATATGCTGTACATGACCCGCGATAAGAACGCCGGCTGGGACGGCCGCGACCGGCAGGGTAAAATGTGCCCGCCGGGTACCTATGTATACCGTATTACCATGGAAGGCATCGAGATCGACGATTACGGCGACTTCAAAGGACATATCATACTCATACGCTGATGCGCTACCTGGTACTGGCAGGCGGAAATATAGGCGATACCCGGCAGCTTATCGGGGACGCTTTTTCCCGGATGGAACAACTGGGCACGATTATACGAAGATCTGCTTTTTACCGCTCGGAGCCCTGGGGTTTTGAATCCGATCAGTCTTTTATAAATGCGGCTGTACTGCTGGAATCGGCGCTGGCTCCCGAAGATCTGCTGCAGGAACTGCTCCTGCTGGAAAAAACGGCAGGCCGCGTGCGTAGCGGAAATATGGGTTATACCTCGCGTACGCTGGACCTGGACATGCTTTTTGCCGGAAATTTAGTATATTCATCAAAAGCTCTTGAAGTGCCCCATCCGCGCATGCATATACGAAAATTTGCACTGTTGCCTGCTGCAGAGATACTGCCGGACCTTATGCATCCGGTATTCAAAAAAAAACTGGATGACCTGTTGCACGAATGCCCCGATACATCGGCTGTAGAACAACTCCCGGCCGTTTACTGAACACTGTCTTTTTCGTTCTCCTTTATTTTGAGCCAGGCTGAAACGGGGTAATGGTCCGAGAGTTTTTTCGGTACTACTTTAAAGAGCCTGGAGTCGATATCCTTACTGTGAAAAATGTAGTCTATACGTAAAAAAGGTATACGTCCGGCATAACTGAATCCAAAGCCGCTTCCCGCATTCAGGAAGGCGTCGGTAAGATTGCGGGAGATTTTGTTATAGGTATACGAAAGCGGCATATCGTTAAAGTCGCCGCATACGATTACGGGGTGTGGACTGGCGGCAATGGCGGCGGCTACCGTATCTGCCTGGGCCGCACGTTTTACATAGCCTTTACGCAGGGCCTGCAGCAGGTCAAAGGCCATCAGCTTGGCCGTGCTGTCGCCCGCGGCAATACGTTCCAGGTTTTCGGTATGCAGGTGGTTCGATTCAAAATGTACGTTGAATATACGCAGGGTGTCCTGTTTGATGCGTACGTCGGTATAGATACAGATATTGCCTTTAGAGCGGGGAAATTTGATCTGCCCCTTGCCCACGATGGGCCATCGGCTGAACGTGGCCACCCCCCAGTGATGGGTGCCGTGCAGGGTAGAAGCGGCCCCGAAATGTACATTGCGTGCATCGAGCAGCTGGCGCAGGGTATCGGTGGTCTCAAAGTAATTGGTCTCTTCGTAAAAATATTCCTGGAAGCAGATGATATCCGGGTCTTCCTTGCGTATAAAACGGAACATTTCGTCGCGGTGCGCCTTGTTGTCTTTCCAGTTGTAAAGGCCAAACAGCTGCACATTATAGCTCATGAACTTAAAGTAGCCGTCGGGGGCGCTGTCGCCAATGGAAAAATGCGTGGCGAACTGTTTCAGGTGCAGGGGTATGCCTATGGCCAGTACGCCCAGCGGCAGCAGGCTGTAGCGCAGTTTTACAAAGATCCACAGCGGTATAAAAATAATGTTTACACCTACCCAGATATAATAGGTGAGCCCGAAAAACGCCGGTATGTAATTGGTTGCCGGGCTTATATAATAGGCAAGATAGGCCAGGATAAGAAAAACGGCGAAAAGAATATTTATATAGAGGAGGACTTTGCGCAAGATCTCTTTTTTGCAAATATACAAAGCAAAAACAGCTTGTTGTTTTTTAGCTGTTTTTTAGCAAATTTTGACTGCATGAAAGCACGCAATACCTATATACGTTCAGCGGAAGTTCTGTTGCCCCTGGGTGCCGGACTGGATGCGGCTTTCGATGCAATGGAAGCCGGCCGCTGTGTGTGGGAATACCGCGGTGTAGGTCCCGAAGGAAAGCGTTTTCCCTGCATGGCTTTTACGCCGGAGCAGAAAAAGGCCATCGGAACGGAGGGCGTTTCTTTCCTGGAGGCCTTACTGGCAAAAGTATCGCAGATGTTATTGCAGAAGATGGCGCTTTCTTCTTTTCCGCCGGATACCCAGCTGGTTTTTTGTACCACCAAGGCCGATATCGAAGCGCCGGAACTGCGCTCGAAGCAACTCTGGCACACGGCCGCAAAACTGGCGCAGCAACTGGGCCTGCTGCCCGAGCCGATCGTGGTTTCCAGTGCCTGCATAAGTGGCGTTTCGGGGGTAACCCTCGCGGCACAGTACATTCGCGGGGGTGTTTGCGAGCGGGCCCTGGTACTGGGCGCTGACCTGCTGACAGATTTTGTGCTTTCGGGTTTTTATTCCTTTAAGGCAATGAGCGCGGAACTATGCCGGCCCTACGATGCCTCACGCGACGGACTCAACCTGGGCGAAGGCGCCGCCGCCATTTACCTGGACACACAGCGTGAGGGTGCCCTGGCCGAAGTACTGGGCTATGCGCAAAGCAACGACGCCAATCATATTTCGGGCCCTTCCCGCACGGGCGAAGGCCTGGCCATTGCTGTACGGAATGCCCTGCAGCAGGCACAGACGGGTATGGAACAGATCGACTTTATTTCGGCCCACGGCACGGCAACCCCGTATAACGACGAAATGGAAAGCCTGGCCCTGGAAAGCTGTGCTGCCGGTATGGTTCCGGTAACCGGCTTTAAAGCCTTTACAGGCCATACGCTGGGCGCCGCCGGTGTTATCGAACTGGCATTCTGCCTCGAAAGCATGCAGCGGAACCGGATCATACCCAATCCCCGGGTAAAAGATCCGGACCTCGGCGGAAGTATATACGTAAATCACCCGTTCACGGAAACGCCTGTAAATAAAGTCTTAAAGACGGCATCGGGGTTTGGCGGGTGTAATGCGGCGATTGTAATCGGTAAAATATGTTAAAAAATTTTAAATCCGGGAAAATATTGTAGCTTGCCTGTCGTTTGCTTTATATAACGGTATAATCTATGTCAGGATCAACAAGACCCGAATTTACAAAAGTAGTAGCTGTGATGGACTTTTCAGAGTCCGCGTTCCGTGCCTGTGAAGAAGCCAATCGTTTTAAATGGATGTTTGCCAATGAGGCCCGGGTCCTTTGTTCCGACGACGATATTTCGCGCAGTAACCAGAAGGCGCTGGGTATCAATGCCACGAATGAAGCCGACGTACTTGCGAAAGTAAAGGAAAAAATAAGCGGTTTTAGCCTGCCCCTGAGCATGGAAAAAGGCAAATGGAAGACCGTGCTGGAAAATTATGTGGAGAAGAACGCTCCTTCCGAGATCTTTCTCGGCGTATATCCCGAAAAGACCAAAAACGCTTCGTTTACCCATGCCTGGGCGCTGAAGCTGGCCAAACAGCTTAGTGTACCCGTACTGGGCTGGACGCCCAGGGCCTCCGGGCAGATAAAAGAAATTCTGCTACCCTTCGATACCACGCCGCATTCTCGTGAGAAACTGTATTATGGTATACTCATGGCTAAGAAATTCGGCGCGCGGCTGCACCTGCTTATCCTCAATGCACATACGGCCCGCGATGTGGTGAGCAACCTGCGCTCGGCAGCCCTGCAGATCGAAGATTATACGGTACGCAACGGCGTGGCTTACTGGCTCGAGGAAAGAGCGGCCAAAAACATTGCCCGCGATACCATTGCGTATATTGAAGAAAAGAACATCGACCTGATGATCAATATGACCGAAATGGAGCACTCTTTCGAAGAGATCTTTAAAGGGCCCTATGCCATGCAGATCGCCGAAAAGGTGAATATTCCCGTGCTTTGGGTGCCTTCCCGCGTGAGCGGTATCATGACCGAAGTTAATATTTGATCAGTTTCCCCGACGAAGCAGCGCTGTACTTGCTGATAACCGGATTCCCCGTGTAGTAAATGTTTCCCGAGTGGCGTATCTCCACTTCGAGTACCTCGCATTTCCCCAGGTATACATCGCTTGGCCCCGCATTGATCACAGAGGTCTTCACCGCACTCAGGTCCTCGAAATGTTTGGCGGTATTGCCCGAACAGGCCACTTCAAAGAACTGTGTGTGCCCGCTGAGCCGGCTCTGGCAGATGCCGCTGTACTCCGAAAAAACCAGGTGCTCGTTCTGTACGTTCAGGTCTAGGGTGCCGCTGGCGCTTTCCAGGTATACCCGGAAGTAATCCGTACGTATGGTATCGGTATTGCGTATGGCATTATTGCCCAGTATTTCCAGGTTGTAAATGTTGGGCATACGTACTTTCAGGGTGAACATTTCGTCGTATTTGCCCAGCCAGCGGCATTTGTTCTGGTTGCGTACCGAAAGGGTACTGGTATCTACCGTAGCGCTTACCAGGTCCTGTAAAGCGGCCGGGGCTATGCATTCAATACGGTTATCCGCGCCCGTTTCAAAAACCAGGTCAATCCGGTCCTGTATGCGTATCGCCTGGAAGAAAGAGCTGGTGTCGCGCAGTTCCGTGGTGTAATTGCCGCCCTTCTGAAAGCAATTGCCGTCTTTTTTGCAGCCCGCGCCCGTCAGGGCCAGCAGCAGGCTGCAGATCAGGGAATATTTTTTCATGGTTGTTTGGGTTTTTTGCTGAAGTCAATGCGGTAGCCCAGGCCAAACTCTACACAGTCGGCCGTGAACATGTGCGATTTGAGCGCGGTGGTAAGGGAAATGTTCTTCGGTAGCTGGTAACGCAGGCCGATACGCTGGTACAGGATGCCCGTGAGCCGGTCATAACGCAGGGCATACACCCCGAAATGAAAGAAAGCGGAAAAACGATGTACAAAAAACTCGTAACCGGCATGGAACCCGAGGCGGAAGTTCATGCGTTCTCCTTTGTCGGGCAGCTGCCGGTACAGGGTTTTGGCTCGGATACTGCCGTCATAAAAAAGATCGGCGCCCAGGCTTAGTCCCGATTTAGGGGTGAGCCTTTTGCCGGCTTCGGCATACAGGGACGCAATGGGGTATATTTTTCCTCCGGGCGGATCGATCTCTTTATACCCTGCCGATGCCGTAATGAGCAGGGTAAAAGGCTGACGGGGAAAGGCCCGCTTTTGCTTTTCGGCATAAAAAAGGTCCCAGCCGCCTTTGAGCCCCAGTGAAAAAGAAGCCACGTTCATGCCCAGGTTCGGCATTTTGAGCGCGCCGTTGCTCCAGTGCCCGAAATGCAGGCCGGCAAACAGGTCCAGGTGTTTGTGCAGGCGGAACGACCCTTCGAAGCCGAACCGGATATGATAATTGAGCAGGGAGCCTATGGCAGGCTGATTTTCGTGGAGGCCGCGGCGGTAACGCAGGGGAAAGAACCCAAGCCCGACCGATGTGTTCTGCGAAAGCTGAAAATGCGGCCTGCGCACAATGGGGAAGCTCATTTCGCCGCCTACCGTGTAACCCAGGCCGACAGCCTGCGGATTGGAAAAATCGGTTAGCGCAAAAAAGGCACGCCAGGCGGGCAGTGCATGATGCTGATGCCAGTCTTTACGGCCGCTGGTCTGGCGTTCGTAAAAGATCTCCAGCTGCTGCACGGCGCCCCGGGGCAGTCCCTGCATCACTTTACTGTGCGGAATAAGCATCCCACGCGTATAGCGGGCAGCAACACGATGGCGTGGATAATGCTCCACGGAGCGGATCATTTGGGCCTTCAGGGGTTGGAAAGCGGCCATAAACGCACAGAACGCGGCGACAGTCCATTGGCGGGTCATGAGGTGTGGTTGTTTGTGGTGTTTTTTAGGTATTCATGTGTACCTTTGCAAAAATAAAATTTATGGACAATCGGCTGCAGGCTTTCGAAAGATTATTGAAAATAATGGACGATCTACGCGAGAAATGTCCCTGGGACCGCGAGCAGACCATGGAAACCCTGCGCCAGCTTACCATAGAAGAAACCTATGAACTGGCCGATGCCATACTGGCAGAGGACATGCAGGAAATAAAAAAAGAACTGGGCGACCTGTTCCTGCACCTCGTTTTCTATGCAAAAATAGGTTCCGAAAAAGGCGCTTTCGATGTGGCAGACGTGCTCAACGGCATCTGCGACAAGCTGATACACCGGCACCCGCACATTTACGGAGATGTACAGGCCGACAGTGCCGAAAAGGTAAAACAGAACTGGGAAGCCATTAAACTGAAAGAAGGCAAGAAATCAGTCCTCGAAGGAGTGCCCAACAGCCTGCCTGCCGTGGTAAAGGCCAGCCGTATACAGGAAAAAGCGGCCGGCATCGGTTTCGACTGGGATAACCCCGAACAGGTATGGGACAAGGTACAGGAAGAGCTGGAGGAACTGCGCGCCGAAGTAAAGGCCGGGGACGCTTCCCGTACCGAAAGTGAATTTGGCGATGTGCTTTTTGCCCTGGTCAATTATGCCCGTTTCATTGGCGTAAGCCCCGAAAATGCCCTGGCACGAACCAATACCAAATTCATGAACCGCTTCCGGATGATGGAAGAACAGATCGCCGCCGAAGGCAGGAACATGCAGTCTATGAGCCTCGAAGAGCTGGACAGGTATTGGAATGCTGCAAAAAAAACGTACATTTGATCTACAAACTGTGTCTGAAACCGTGAAAAATGGAATTTTAGGAATCCTCGCTGCCCTCATTCTAACCACCATAACAGCTTGTAAGGAAGGCTCGCACATTTCCTATATCATTCAGAATAACCTGGAAGATTCGCTGCACATGAACATACAGTTCATCTCTATCGGGTCGGATGTGGAAGTAAGCCTGGCGCCCGGCCAGCGTGTGGAAGTACTGCAGTACGACCAGGACGGCATCTTTGACGGCGCTTTTAAATGCAATACCTATGTAAAAAGTTCGGCAGGTTATGCAGCGTATAAAAAGCTGGCCAAAGACCTTACACTGAACGATAACTGGTCTTATGCCTACGATAAAAAGACCGGTAAGGAAACCCATTACTGCACCTGTACAATAAACGGTGCCGATCTTAAGTAAAATATGAAAGAGCGTTGCGGATGGTGCGGAACAGACCCCCTGTACGTGGCTTACCACGACCAGGAGTGGGGCGTACCCGTAACCGACGACCACGGGCAGTTCGAATTCCTGGTGCTGGAGACCTTCCAGGCCGGGCTCAGCTGGATCACCGTGCTGCGCAAACGTGAATATTTCCGGGAGGCCTTTGACCAGTTCGATGTAGAAAAAGTGGCCCGTTACGACGAACATAAGATCGGCTCCCTGATGCAGAATGAACGCATTATCCGCAACGGGGCCAAGATCCGTGCCACGGTCAACAATGCACAGGCGTTTATACGCATACGTGATGAATTCGGCAGTTTCAGCAAATACATCTGGAGTTTTACAGGCGGTAAACCCATCCTGAACAAGCACGGCTCCCTTTCTGATGTGCCGCCGGTGTCTGCCGAGTCGGACGCGCTGTCGAAAGACCTGAAAAAGCGCGGCTTTAAATTTGTGGGCAGTACCGTAATGTATGCACACATGCAGGCTACAGGCATGATCAATGATCACCTGGTGTCCTGCTTCCGCTATAAGGAAGTTCAGGGCTGAGCCGTTTTTCCTGTATCGTACGCTTCCCGGCTCTGTTCCAGCCAGTAGATGGTTTCGTTGTCTTCTTCGAAGGTCCCTTTTTTCAGGAATCCCGCTTTTTCCAGTACCCGCTGCGATGCATAATTTTCCAGGTGTGTGCAGGCATACAGGTTTTCCTGCTTCATTACCTCAAACCCATAGCCTGTAAGGGCCAGGGCGGCCTCCGTGGCATAGCCCATTCCCCAGAACCTGCGCGCCAGGCGGTATCCGAGGTCGTAAAAATCCCGGTGTCCGTTGCGCAGTTCCGGGTAAAATTTAAAGCCGGCCCAGCCGATAAAAACGCCGTCTTCTTTACGTACAGCCGCCCAGCGGGCAATGCCGAAGTCTGTATACTGGCGGCGGATCATCTGTATCACGGCCTGCATTTCTTCAAGGCTCTGCATGGGTCTGTTGCCCAGGTAACGATGTACTTCGGGGTCAGAGTCCATCCGGAAAAAATCTGCCTCATCTCCGGGTACGATCTCCCGGAAAAACAGGCGCGGTGATTCAAGCAGTACGGGATTCTGTGTGGCGTTTTGTAACATAGGTCTGTTGTATTTCGAGGTATTTTTCTTCGATGGCAGCGGCGCTGATCTCCGGAAGCAAATATAAGCCTTCCTGCGGGAGAATGCCACATGCGGCAGAGGCGATCACGGGAATACCGGCTGCCAGGGCCTGCAGCAGTATACGGGGCTGATGTTCTACGTATGCAGGCAGCACCAGCAGCGCACTATTTTCGAGCGAAAGCGGGGAATGCACTACATCTGTATCCTTCCAGAAAGCGGGCCCTTCGGATGCATTGCCGCTGACATGGATGCGGTGGCCGTACCTGCGGGCCCATGCGCGTACTTCGTAAGCGCCTTTGCGGGCCAGTGCCGATGCCGGGAAGCAAATTTTTCCGCCGGATGCGACCGTTTTTTTATCGGCCGGGCCCTGTACCCAGCCGCAGCATACGCTTTTGCCGGGGAAAAGAGCGGCTGTTTCTGCGTGGGGCGCAACCAGTTTACGGGCCTGCTGCAGGGCCTGGTATTCTTCGCGGGCAAAGGTTTCGTTCACCCGGAAGTCGGCGGCGGTACTGCTTTCTGGATACAGTTTTGCCAGATCGTCCAGGCGTTGCTGCAATACAAGCAGGGGCAGACGGGTCATGAGCACATCGTAGCTGCGGCCGGCCAGCACGCCGTATGTATAAAGAAAGGGCAGCAGGTTCTGCGGAATGACGAGATGGCGTACCCCGACCGGTATACGCTTTGCCAGGCGCCGCGCGATCAGGCGGTCGTACTTCATCAGCAGGGAAGGGATGTTGCGGCCTCGTTTTGCGGCATAACGTATATGCATGGACCGGCGTAGTGCCAGGAAGGAAAAGTCGGTGGCTTTACCGGTGCCGACCTCCCAGCAAAGGCGGGCTATGCTATAGCGCGACCGTTTTGTGAACGGGAAAAACGTATAGTCATCAGGTTGGATGTTTAATTTAGTATATTCGTAAAATTCCGGCCATTTTTCATCACCGGCCCAGAGCGTTTCCCCGGGGTTCCCGGCTGTTGTTCCGTGTTTATGATGATTGCTGCACAGGGTGTTCCCGCAGGTCATACAGTCTTTAAGGAAGGCGGGACTTTCCGAGGCGAAATCCGTATCTGCCGCTTGTCCGCCTCGGGTGCCGCGTAGTTGAACGATCAGCTCCGTACCTGTCATTTGTATGTCTATACGAAAACTGTGTTCCGAACGGAAGCGCAGGTCTATATAATTCCATTTTACGGTAGCGTCGCGGTTTTGCTCGGCCAGGGAGCCTCTTACCACACGGGAGTGGCGGTGCCGTTCCAGGATATGGAAACCGGCTTTCAGAGCGACGTCGTACAGGGCGTTGGACAACTGACAGAGTCCGCCACCGGTAACGGGTACCAGGCAGCCTTCGCGGATCTCTCTGCCCCGCACATAGCCTTTACGGCGGGTAGCCTTACCGGTCTGTTTCCAGAAACTGAAGGTGGTGTTAGCGGGCACTTCCAGTCCCTGCAGTTGTTTTATGGCTATACGAAGATTCTGTACCTTACCGGCCGTGAGTATAAAATTGCCGGCATTGTCTTCTGCATTCCAGAGCGCAGAGCGCGATTCGGCGATCAGCGGCAGTGCAGATACCTGTGCAGACCGCGGGTGCCTGGCCGGCCCGACGAACATATTCTGTGCCCGGCGCCGGGCAATATGCAGCTGCACTTTACAGGCAAAGATAAAGCGTTGCAGGGGCGAATGTATTTCGGCTTTCTGTGTATCGTCAGGCAGGGGTTCCATAGAGGGGTATGTTCTCAGAATGTGGCTTCGGGCGGCAGGTTAAGGCGGCGGTTCACGACCATGGTCTCGCTGAGTATATCGTGCCAGGCGAGGCGGCGGCGGTCGAACAATATCCAGATAATACCCAGACCGAGAACGGCAAAGCTCACGATCTTGTTCAGGTTGCGCACCAGGGCTGTTTTCAGGGAAACCGGCTGCCCGTTAGTATCGAGCACCTGGAGGCGCATGAGTTTTTTACCGAAGGTGGCGTGCAGGGAAGAGGCTTCCATAAGTGTACCGTACAGGATGTATAACAGGAACGACGATGCCCGCAGTATCGTATGCCGCCACAGGTATTCGCTGTGCATTACAGGGTCTCCGCGGTGTTTCCAGGCCTCGTCGAACCCCGTAAAAAAGTAGGCGAACCCGAAGCACAGCAGGTAAACGGGAACTATATCGATTATAGCCGCCAGCAGCCTGCGTATGCGCCCCGCGGGAGTATATGACAGCCTGTTGTCCATTGTATAAATATACAAAAAAGGAGCGAAATTAAAAAGCGTATGCGCAGACAGGGCTCTGAAGGGTATTCTCCGGAAGCAGAAATGGCCGTTTCGTAAAAATTCAGCGGGCCTTTTTATCTGTTTTGAGTGCTTTTTCTGTTCTTCTGTTTTCCTTTAGGTATACGTATCCTATAACACCGATGAATCCTCCGGCAAACGGGTTCAGTATACGTTCGATTTCGGAAGGTTCATCTGCAAAACCAACGATCCGGGTTAAAATATTACCCAGGCTGAAAATAAGGGCCGGCACCAGGATCATCAGGAATAATGAGGATTGAATTATTTTTTGGACGTTGCGGAGGTGTTTCATTCGTAAAGAGGATATCTGTCTAATTCTGAACGTACTAATTTTTAATTTTCAGTTTTTCTGTAAGTTGCTCATATACACGATTGGCGAGATAATCTCCTTTTAAGTCCCTTGCTTTAATTTCTTTATAGGTTTGTTTGGCTGCTTCTTTATCACCTAACATAAACAGGATAGCGCTTTTCATCGTATATGCCTGAGATACAGGACTCAGTGAAATGGCCTGATTTATATACTTTAATCTGCGGGTTAATCGTTCTTCTTCCATATGGGTGTCAAGGTTCATAACGGCAGATAATATGAACAAGGCCTGATAATTGTTTTTCAGTTTGTCAAAAAATTCATTTTCAAGACTTTCATAAGCTGCCATATCCTTCCGAAAGTAGTACTGGTAGTCCCGTTCATTTTGCAGTGGTTCAAAATAGCTGAAAACAAGTCCCTTATATGTTTTTCCGTCTTCATTCGGAATACGGTAAATATTATCACGCCAATGGGTGGCTATTACTGTTTTAGCTGTTGTATATGCCTTTTCATCCCTTTTTTTAAATGCTTCGCCCATTTGGTTACCTGCGATAAGATTTAACGTATAGGCAACTCTTGAAGAATCAAAAGCGGCATAAAGCAATTCCGGGTATTTAATCATAAACTGATACGAGGCCGACGGGAAATCTAAGACAGTTCTTTGATCGTATACGGCAAAATCCATAAAGAAGTGGATAAAAAGAGAATCTGTGTATGCTTCTTCAGGAAATGAATTGAACCCTTTGATAATCGTTTCAGAGTCCAGCGTATTGGCAATATCTAAATTACGTACATGCCATTCCATGAAAAGATAGTCCTGTTCCTTCAGCTTAGCCTCTTCCCTTTGTTTCTTTAATGATTTATCAGAGGATGCGGCATATTGAAGCTGCCGCAAAAAATCTGTGGATCGCATAGGTCCGCAAATCCGATGCAACTGCTGTTTTTTACGGTCAATAATTACAAAATCCGGTTGTGGCCCTACCTGGAACATTTTTTTTATGGCTATGCCTTCTTTTGACAGGGTATTGATCGAATAATTATGAAAATTAGTATTCAAAAATGTTACTACGGCGGAATCAACTAATGCGGTCTGATCCATCTGTGCGCAACCGGGACAACCTTTAAAGTGAAAGTAAAGCATGGAGAAAGGCTTCTCAGAGGGAATACTGTCTTTTAACAGTACCTTTTCATCTTCGAACATTACGCTGAACTTCTGCTGTGCAAAACAGCAAAGTGCAGTGAATAAACAGGCGGATAATAAACTAAAGCGGTACAACATTTACAGATGGTGCTTTTATTAATAAACCGGGTCCTAAAGTTACAACCTTTTCTACAAAGGTTACTTCTGCCTCACAGAATAGGCAGGCATCGTCTACATCACACATCGCATGGAAGTTATTGTTTACAACATATCCGTAGCCTTTACATTTTCCACCGAACATAGAAGCAAGTATTGTACATTTACACTTTATTCTTACCTGGGTGTGCCCACTGCTTCCTACCATTATGTTAACCGGGGATCCAGGGTTGTCTGCGGGAATGTAGTAGTATTGTTGATTTACGATCAGGTTAACAACTGTTTCTTCTCCATCTTTATCAAATGAAGTTATACTTTCATCCATTATTCTAAAGGAAACGGGTTCGTCATTAGCGGCTTTAGGTTTGTTTTTCCATTTTACGATTGTAGTTTCGTCCTGTTGAATCACCTGCATAACAGTTATTGTCTCTGCATTTTTCCCAATAAACACTTCTGTTATTGTAGCCTTTTTTGCACCAAATGCTGCGTTGTCTGCCTCATTACAAGCTGACAGCAGACAAGTAATAAACAATATATGAAGTACTTTTTTCATGTTTCTTTAAGATTTATTATTTGGCATAGATCACGGCGCTTCCTGCGCTAATACTTAATTCTTCACGTGAAGAAACTTTGCATTTCTTTTTACACGTACCTTGTGTGCAGGTAACGGTTACGGAGCTATGTTCCGGGTTGTTGTAAGAATAACCAATGAGACAGGTCCCGGGCTCTTCAATACCGCGGCATAGACAAGACACAACAAAAACAGTACCGGGGGAAAGAGCCACCGGGTTTGCGGGGGCTTGGGGCGTAATTACATAAACTGGTTTTAGAAATCGTAGGCTGAGGTCACTCTGAGACGCAGAAGGCAATATCTGATACTCCTGCGGTTTCAACAGTAATATGGTTTTTTCATCCGTTGGTGCTCCTTCTCCATCAAGGATTTCATGAGTATACGTTACTTCCGGGGTATACAAGTCACTAAATGAAAAACGATATGCTTTTTCAGTAGCACTATCAAAGAATTCCACAATTTCGGACGACGTGCTGCTTTTAGCCGTATTCATTACCTGTTTTACGTCTTCCTCCCGTTTGCACGATAATACCAGCAGAAGGGCTGCTGCACTAAGGATTGTTTTCTTCATGGCTTTAGATATTCTGGTTGTTTAACGTTCCGAAGTATGAGATAAACGCAATGTAAATGTATATTTTCACTTCGTAAATTTTTAGTTCTTATATTTCTTTAAGAAGTTTTAGTTTAAGTTGCCTGCAAAAGAGCGACAAGAAGTGGAAAAAGAAAAGAGGAAAAACCCTGTTTTGCACGGGGACTTTCCCGGGCTGTAGTATGGAGATGTGCAGGTAGAAATACATGCCGTTATCAGCTCAGGGTCAGTTTTTTGACCGATCTGCCGGCGGGATGAGAACCGCGTAAAATAAAAAAGCCGTTTCGTCGGTTCGACAAAACGGCTGTAGTGGAGAATATCGGATTCGAACCGATGACCTCTTGCATGCCATGCAAGCGCTCTAGCCAACTGAGCTAATCCCCCGTATAAAAGGTCCTCTATATAACAGAGTATTTCAATACATGAAAGAACTTCGGGTCCGTTTGCGGCCGTATACCCCGGGGCACCGCTCCGAAACTTACAAAGCGTTGTTAATTTCTTATTACGCCCTTCGATTTCGGGAGCACAAAAATACATTTTTTTGTAATCTGAAGAAAAATATTTTGAATATGATACTTCCCGAAGTACAAGATGCACTGGAAAACATGCTGCGTCAGAGCTTTGGCTCCGGCGCGGGAATTCTCAACATGGAAAAAAGAGGGGGCGGTTCCATCAACGAAGCCCTGGTTCTGCGCACAACCGTAGGTTCTTTTTTTGCAAAATGGAATAACCTGTCGGACAAACGCGGACTTTTCCGTGCCGAGAAAAAAGGACTCGAACTCCTCGCTTCCTGCCAGTGTATACGGGTACCCAAGGCATACGCTGCCTACGAAGAAGGCCCGCACGGGTACCTGCTCATGGAACTGCTGGAGACCGGCGACCCTGAATTCGGTTTCTGGGAAGACTTCGGAAAGCAGATCGCCGCCCTGCACCGCCATACCAACGATACCTTCGGACTGGATGAAGATAATTACTGCGGTTCCCTGCGCCAGGTAAATACCCCGCATACCCGTTGGAGCACCTTTTTTATTGAAAACCGCCTGCAGCCCATGCTGAAACTGGCCGTGGACAATAACAAGGCCGATGCCGGCGTGGTAAAGAAAATGGAGAGCCTGTATACGAAGCTCGATGAAATTTTCCCGGAAGAAAAACCGGCACTCCTGCACGGCGACCTCTGGGGGGGTAACTTTATGTGCACGCTCTCCGGCGAGGCCGCTATCTATGACCCGGCCGTGTATTACGGTCACCGCGAAATGGACCTGGGTATGAGCCGTCTTTTCGGAGGTTTCGACCTGGAATTCTACGAAGCCTACGACGAGGCCTATCCCCTGCAGCCGGGCTGGCAGAAACGTCTGGACATCTGCAATATTTACCCGCTGCTGGTACACGTGAACCTGTTCCCCGGCTCCTATATACAGTCGGTTAAAAATATTCTCTCGCGTTTTTAAGCGCCCAGTACCACGCTCAGTATTTCGTGGCTCTGCACCCGGAACCCGGCATGGAAATGCAGCTGGAAGTACAGGATCAGCTTGCGCAGCAGTTCGTTGCGTTCTTCGCGGGTATAGCCTTCGGGGCACTGGTCTTCGCTGAGCATATCGCCCAGTAATTGTGCGCAACGGCCCTGTACCAGCATTTCGGGCATGGCGGCCGCGTAGTGGATAAAACGGGCTTCGCCCAGGTGAAAACAGAGCTGTTCATAAGGCATTTCGCCCAGCATGCCGAAGCCTAAGAGCCGGGCCATGCGCAGCATAAAAAGCAGGGGCAGGGCAGGCGGCAGCTCTTCACGGTGTTCCAGTTCCAGGATGCTTTCTTTCAGAAAATCGTAGATCTCGGCATATTCCTGGTGATGGTCGTGCTTCAGTATCTCGTAACTTACTTCGGCATAGAACATAAGAATGGCCTGCCGGGCCGGACGTGCATAGGAACGGTACAGGGGTTCGGCAAAAGCAGCCGATTTTAGTATACTTATGGAGTTGCCCTGTTTTTTAAGGCTCGCTTCGATGTGCAGCAGGGCCAGGGGCGAAAAAACGGAAGCCGGGGTCTTGCTGGCCCGGCTCTGTACGCCGCGTGCCATATAGCTCTGTAAACCGCCCGGACTGAGCAGTTTTACAATAAGACTGTTGTCGCTGTATTTTACACTGTGAATAACAATGGCTTCGGTTGCCAGTTCCATACGGCTATTGCATTACCAGGATTTTCGCCACATGCTTTACCTTTTTTTCGGCACCGTTGGCAAATACCAGGTATATGCCGCTTTTGGCGCGGTGTCCGCTGAACGATTCCATATTCCACACCGCCGTGCCGCCGTTGGCAACGGTTTCGTAGATCAGCTGACCGTTCACGTCCGTGATCTTCACCTCGGCGTCCTGGGCCAGGTTCTTAATGGTCACATAACCGCTATAGCCCGGGCGTACCGGGTTCGGGAAGGCATATACATCGCTGAACTGGTCTTCGGCCTCCGTGGCATCGGAGCGGTAGGCGCAGATACCGATGTCGGTACTGAAATACACATCCCCGGAAACCCCGTCGATATCGGCACTGTACACAATGTCTGAAAGCAGCGGACTATTGCTTTTGGTAAAGGATTCCAGGATGGTGAAACCGTCGTCGCTAAGCAGGGTGGCGCCGGAGCCTACCATGCTGATCCATTTGCGGTTACCGCCGTCCACCGCAATGCTGTATACGTTGGCTCCCTTCAGCACGGGCTCGTTATTGCCGTCATCGGCCTTTACCACGGGTTGTGAGGCATCGATGTTCACCCCGGATTCAAATACGGAAGAGGGATTGTAAAAGATTGTGAAGCCGTCGCCGGTACCCACCCATATTTCGCCGTCTTTATCGCGTGCCATGGACGTTACCTGCAGCGAAGGCAGTTTGCCGCTGCCGATGGCATTGGTAAGCAGACGTATGTTCGAAATGGCGTAATCGGTATGTTTTATGGCTACGATGCCCTTGTTGTATACGGCCATCCAGAGTATTTCGTCGGTTACGGGTATAATTTTCACTACCCGGTCCGAACTGTTGATGCCCGGTACGGATACCGTGCTGAAACTGCCGTCGGGCTTCATGATGGCCAGCGCTTTACTGGTGCCGGCATTGGCCATGAGCAGGTTGCCCTGGCTGTCGAAGGCCAGCGCATGGATCGAGGTGGAATTGGTATCACCGAGTATGCCGCCGGTTGTAGCGTTATTGTACACATTGGTGCATACGTTGTCCTTAAAACGAAACAGTCCGCCCTGGTAAATGGCTGAAGCATAGTACACGGTAGGGTCCGTGGGATGGCGTATGATATCGTTGTAGTCGTAGGTGTTCTGCATCAGCGGCTGGTTGCTGCCGTTCTGGTATTTCCAGTCGGTACCGTCGTAAAAAAAGACCCCGTCGCTGTTGAGTACCGGCCCGAAACCATTGTTGAGACTGCCGGAGGCCACGGCGAGTTTTCCCTCGTACACGTCGATCCTGCGCGACTTGTTGGTAAAGGGTCCCTGTGGGTAAATGAGGCGGAACTCATTGGGTGCGGAACATACCAGCAGGCTGAAATACGCGTCCGGCACCCACACGCGGTTGTCATTGGTAACGATGGGCGTACGCGGGTTCACGAAAAAGTTGTTCGAAACATTGATGTACGTAGAGCCGTCGGCATCTTTAACCATCACGCTGCCGCTGTTGCCCGAAGTGGGAGCTATGGTTATGCAGAGCCTGTTGCGGTCGCTGTTGAGCCCGTTGAGGGTTTTGCCGTAAAACTCCGTAAGCGTGGAAATACTGCCGCCGCCGTTCAGTACAAAAACGGTGTCCTTTTCATCGGCATTCAGGCTCAGCTTGCCGGAATACAGCGCATGGATCTTGCCGTTGTATTCGTCTACATGCGTATAGGAACCGGTATTCAGCCCGGGTACGGGGGTCCAGGACTCGAAATTTTCGAACAGGTTATTGTCTGAATAGTAATAGATGCCCTTTTCGGTGGCGGCGTACATATTGTCGTCGTCCACAAAAATGTCTTTTACACCGATCTCCGGGGCGTTCATAGGCTGAAATTTTACCGTACCGATGAACTTGAAGGTATTGAGGTCATAGCTGCTGATGCCGAAGCCCGCGCAGATATAGGCCATATTGCGGTAGGTGGTAATGGAGTAAATTTCCTTGTCGGAAACGGAGTTGGAATTGATGATATCGGGGTAGTTGGAGAATGTATTGTCTTTGTATACATCGATATTGCCGTTCTTGTAGCCGATGATGAGTGCTTCGGCGGTACTGCTGTAGGCCAGGGCGGTAATGAACTGGTCGGCCATGCCATCTTCTTTGGCAAAGCGGCGTATGGAAAGGTCTTCCTTGGCCACCCGGTACAGGCCGGTCTTGGTGCCGATAAACACATATTCGCCGGCTTCGGCAGCGGTATACGATTCGGAATAGGGAAGAAAACTCTGCCAGGAAAACATGGGGCCGTTCTGTGCGTATGCCATGGCCAGCAAGCCTGTCAACAGCCCTGTAAGTATGGTCTTTTTCAGGTTCATGATCATCATTAACGCAAAATTAGTGAAATTGGTGTGCGGGCTGCATTATATCCGCTAAAAATCCTACTTTTGCAGCACGCATCCGTAGTTCAATGGATAGAATAGCAGATTCCGGTTCTGTCGGTTGGGGGTTCGAGTCCCTCCGGATGCACAAAACAGTATAACTTTAACAGATGAAGAACCCGGCTTGGATCCGGGTTTTTTTGTTCCTATACAAACTGGTAATTTTATAGAATAAATAGGTGGATGCTCGTTGGGTAATTTCTTATTTTCGAGCTAAATGTTTATCAATGCCTCCTGTTTCCACCTGCCCTGTTTGTCTCGGGAAAGAGAAAAAATCGCTTGTCGCAAGAATAAAACGGCGACTTGGTACAGCGGTCAATCGTATCGGATATTATTTTATGATCAAGCGGATCAGCCATGTCTGGGGGCGTTTTCATATACTCATCATCCTGTACCTGCTGCTTTGTATCAGCTGGTTCTTAATAAGAAATAATGCCGAAAGGTTAAAAGCATTGCTGAACGGCAGATTTCGCTTACACGAAGGTTTCTATGATTCCTGGTTCCCATCTTTTTCGGAAGATTTGTTTTTCTTCGGAATTGGTTTTATAGGTCTCATTCTTTCTACCAAATTGTTAAGAGAGGAGAGCTTTTACATCCGGGTGTCCTCGCTTGCAAATGGCATTCACATGACAAAAGCGGCTGACAATCAGCTTCAGAGAGAGGTAAAATCCATGCTGTCCTTTAACAAGATGTATAAAGTGCACCTTAAGATCAAAGAAATCGATCCTGAAAGGAAACATATTTTCGTATATACCAATATGACCTTTACTGCCGTGAATATGTGCGAGGATGACGAGATCCCTGTTAATGTTAAGGTGAAGGTGGAGCCCGGCCCCTGTGTGAACGGGAAATGGGGACATATTTCCAAAATGTCGGTTGAACATATAAACCGTGCGGGAAGAGGACAACCGGTAGAGCCAGTCCGGATCGTAGACGGAGATATAGAAGAGTTTACAGGCCCGGAGGCATGGGAGATAGAGCTCAACTATCCGGTACAGGGAAACGGGAAGGCCGAAATTTGCTTTGCATTCAGTATCTGGCTGCCTCTGGCCGCGGATACTCTACATGAAGATAATTGGTTCATAAGCGGGGTGCTCGGCTATACAGAGAGCTACAACTTTTTTTTAGAAAATCTCTTAACCGAACCGCTTACTTTTACGTATAAATACAAAGAAAGGACTCCTTTTGAGATCGATGCTGAAAATGAGATCAGGAAAGAAGGAATTATTCGCGGAAACAGCAGCGAAAAATTAATTTCTGATGTAATTTTCAATAAAAAGGATACCTTTAAGGTCTTATTCAACACTTATAAAGAAAATGCGCAACAAGAAAAATAAAAATCTCAAGGCCCCCGGAGGTTGGGCCGGCGGGGGCGGTGGTTAACCGGCTGTCTTCGCTGTAATAATGCCTCTTTGTCCCTTATTTCTGCTCCATACATTTAGGACAATCCCGTACTTTCTGAAAAAAGGAAGTATACATTCATTTACCGCACGCTGATCTTCGTGATCAGCTTTGCATAAACGGCGGGAAAGAACCGGCTCATGAATATACCAAACTTCTCTTTTTTGCCGGCGATCACCGCTTCGTTCTTGCGTTTACTTACGGCACGCAGCACTTTCTGTGCAAAACGGTCGGGGTTTATGCCCTTGTCGGTTCCTTTGTCCATCTGGTTCAGCGGACTGCCGTCTCCGGTAAGGGCATGCATGGTGATGGGCGTACGCACAAAGCCCGGACAGATAAGGGTAACCTGCACGGGTGTCTGGTGCAGTTCGGCCCGCAGGGAGTTGAAATAGCCGTGCAGCGCATGCTTGGAGGCCGCATAGCCCGAGCGGTAAGGTGTGCCCATTTTCCCCATTACGCTCGAAATAACTACGATCTGCCCGCTGCTGCTCTGCTTCAGGGCGGGTAACAGCAGCTTGGTAAGGAAGACCTGGCTGATATAGTTCACCAGCATCAGCTGTTCGTCCACTTCTATTTTGCTTTCCTGGGCCAGGGCACGCTGACTGATGCCCGCGTTGTTCACCAGGATATCGAGTTTCTGTCCGGTCTGGGCCAGTACCTCTGTAACGGCTTTCTGCCCGGCGGCACGGTCGCTAATATCAAAAGGTGCCAGTATCACCCGGGCCTTCTGCATACCGGAAGCTACGCGCTGCAGTTCGGCAAGGCGTCGTCCGGAAAGAATAAGCGTAGTGTTTTCGTAATCGAGCGCTTTGGCCAGCCCTTCGCCGATACCGGAAGAGGCCCCGGTGATCCAGATGGTTTTATGAGAAAAATACGACATGTGTATGGTTAATGCAGTGGAAATATACGCAATTTTACCAGCCGCCGGATGCACCGCCGCCCCCTGAGGAACCGCCGCCTCCGCCACTCCAGCCGCCACCGCCGCCGGACCAGCCTCCTCCACCGCCGCCCCAGCTGCTTCCGCCCCAGCCGCCGTAATAACCGCCGCTGTACCAGGTTCCACCGCCGCCACGGCCGCTGCCGCTTTTAGGCAGTACTACCGAGAGTAAAATGACCACCAGCAGGATGATCACGACCAGGTGCCAGGTCCTGAAATGAAAGCTGTTATCCGCATCGGCCGTGTATTCGCCATGTATGGCGCTTATTATGGAGTGTACGCCGTTTACGATGCCCTGCTCGTAATTGCCTTCGCGGAAAGAAGGGATCATGTCCTTCTGAATAATATTGCCGCAGCGCGCGTCCGGCAGGGCGCCCTCGAGACCGTGGCCCACCTCGATACGTACCTTTTTTTCATTGAGGGCGAAGACAATAAGTACACCATTGTCTTTGTCTTTTTGTCCCAGGGCATACTGCTCAAAGGCACGTACGGAATATTCCTCTATGGTCTCATCACCCAGGGTGCTGAGCGTAAGCACCACGATCTGGTTGGAAGTACTGTCCTCTTCCTGCTGTATGGTAGCCTCGAGCATGCTTTCGGTGCTGGGATCGAGTATACCGGCCTGGTCAATGATATGGGTGCGGCCCAGGGGCGGAATGGCCGTCTGGCCCGGGAGCAGGGTAAGGAAAACCAGCCAGAGAAAAGCTGCAAGAGCCGTTTTTTTCATATTGTTATGCCAGGATAATATCGTTCGGTAATTCATTGGTATCGTCGGGAGTGGCGCGGAACCCGTTTTGCAGCAGCAGGTCGCGGCAGGCCGTAATGGCTTCCAGGGTGCCGTCGGCAGGCTTTTTGCGTTTAATGCCCGCCACGATCATGCCTGTAACCGCTTTCCATTCCTTATCCTTTACGCGTGCCCTGATGCCCGTATCGGGCAGTATATACACCTGGTGTTCCAGCAGGCTTATGTAGATAAGTATGCCGGTACGCTGCCGGGTAGCAAAAATCTCTTTTTCCAGGAAAATGGTTTCGGCTTTTTCTTTCACGGATTCGGTACGCGATTTTTTGCGGCTGAACAAACGTTTCAGTGCAAAGGAACGCGATGTAAGCAGAGCGCCCCCGATAAATAAGATGGATTGCAGCAGTACAAGGTAATTTACCTGGAAAAAGGCGATGAATGAGTTTTTGTAGAAGAGTTCTTCCACCAGCAGGTATACCAGGGTGCCCGTCCACATGAACCATACGCCGCCCCAGAGCGCCGCCGAGGTATAGGTGTTGCTGGCCGTGGCGTAGGCAATACGTATTTCGCCGGAAACCTCGTGCTCGCAATCCACAATACGCTGCTGGATGGCCTGGAGCTCTACATCGCTGAAAATGAATTTTTTGTTGAATAGCATTACAAACCTGGAATGATCGTTTAGTGAAATTATTCCTAATTAACGATAAAAGTACGCTTTTTGCCTAAAATGTGCATACCTTTGTATTCACTTAGGAATTATATGCCTTCTGAATCAAAATTAATGGAAGCCGTTGAAGGCAACCAGTTTGTTTTTATCGAATTCTATGCCGACTGGTGTTCACCCTGTAAGCTTATGAATTCTGTATTGAAAAAGGTGGAGTCGACCTTCGGAGACCGTATCCGGGTCATTAAGGCCGATGTGGACAAATCGCCCGTAATGCGCGAGAAGTACAACATCGAAGGTCTGCCTACCAGTATGCTCTTCTATAACGGGGAATGTATCTGGAGACGTTCCGGTGCATTGCCCGAAAGTTACGTTATTGCCGAACTGGACGCCAAGCTGTCCATTCAGATCTGATCCAGCGATTTACTTTGCAGCCCGCAGCTGCCCAGGAATTCCATGTAGGCCGGTAATACCTGCCGCAGCATGGGAAGGCAACGCGCGCTGTCGTGAAAAACGATCACGGAGCCCCTTCGTGTCTGCTTTTTCAGTTTCTGCAGGCAGGCTTCTGCAGACCAGTCTGTGCGGTAATCTTCTGCGATCACGTCCCACAGCACAACGCGGTACTGGCGGCGCAAACGCAGGTACTGTGCGGGCGTAATGCGTCCGTATGGCGGCCGGAACAGCGGTCTGTAGGCCGGGTTGGCAGCCAGACTGAGCCGGCAGTGTTCCGTATCGGCCAGGTATTGGCCCAGCGGGGTATGAAAACCGTTCAGGTGTTTCATGGTGTGATTGCCCAGGCAGTGGCCCCCGGTAGCGATCTGTTCCAGCATTTGCGGGTATTTGCGTGCATTTTCGCCTACCGCGAAAAAAGTGGCTCCGGCGTTGTGTGCAGCCAGGGTTTGCAATACAAAAGCTGTGGCCTGCGGATCGGGGCCATCGTCAAAAGTGAGGTATACCGTATTTTCGCGGGCATTGCCGCGGAAGATGATCCCCGGGAACAGCCACTGGGCGGGTATAGGCGTCCGGGGCAGCGGCATACTCAGAAATTACGTTCTATGGAAAAATTAACCAGGTCGGCCAGTGACTTTTTATATACGCTGTCGGGGAAGGCGTTCAGCATCTGCAGGGCTTCGTCGCGATACCAGAACATTTTTTCCTCGGCGTATTTCAGTCCGCCCGAATGCCTTACAAAATCGAGCACTTCCTCTACTTTTTTAGGATCGTTGTTGTTGTTCTTTACCGTAGAGATGACCCGTTTTTTGGTTTTGGCATCGGCCGTGGAAAGGGCATTGATCAGGGGCAGGGTCATTTTCTGTTCCTTTATGTCGATGCCGGTAGGTTTACCGATGAGGGACGACTGGGCATAATCGAACAGGTCGTCCTTGATCTGGAAGGCGATGCCCACGTACTCGCCGAAACGCTGCATAATTTCCACCGTTTTTTCATCGGCGCCGGTCGAGAGAGCTCCGCAGGCACAGCAGGAGGCAATGAGGGAGGCCGTTTTGCGGCGGATGATCTCAAAGTAAACGTCTTCGGTAATATCCAGGCGCCGGGCCTTTTCGATCTGTAAAAGCTCGCCTTCGCTCATGAGGCGCACGGCTTCACTGGTTACGCGCAGCAGGTCGTGGTCGCTGTTGTTCACGGAAAGCAGCAGTCCCTTCGAAAGCAGGAAATCTCCGATGAGTACGGCTATTTTGTTCTTCCACAGGGCATTGATGGAAAAGAAGCCCCGGCGTTCGTTGCTGTCATCCACCACATCGTCATGAACGAGGGTGGCGGTATGCAGCAGTTCAATAAGCGTAGCGGCCCGGTCGGTACGCTCCGAGATGGTTCCGCAGGTGCCGGCCGATAAAAAGACGAACATGGGCCGAACCTGTTTGCCTTTACGTTTTACGATATAGCGCGTTACGGTATCGAGCAGGTATACATTGCTTTTCATACTGTCTTTAAACAGCTGGTCAAAGCGCTGCATATCCTCTTTTACCGGTTCCTGAATTTGTTTTAGGGATAACATACCGCCGGTAAAAATAGAGATTCCTCTCTGATTTTGCGAATTTATACGATGCCCTGCCGGTGGATTTCTGCTTTTACAGGCATACTTTTTTACGCATGCAGAAAACAGGTGTTTTGCCCCGGCCAGGGTACATACCCGGCACCCGGCCGGAATATTGTGTTAAAAAACTATTTCACATTTGGAAGTTTAAATAAAAAATGGTATAATTGCTTATGAATTAGAGTGCTGAAAGGTTCGCTTCCTGTATGAACTTCTCTAAACCCTGACACAACCCGATGTACACTCTGTTCCGGTTTCTCGGTACTATTTACGAATTAAAAAATGTAAGGAAAATGGAAAGGTTCCCACCCTTAACCTGCCTGCTTCCCTTCTGCTTCACCGGCAGCTTACCCGTTCGGGGTAACAGCAGGGCATATCGCTGCCTGTCTGCGGGTATGTGCGCTGCATCTGCAACAGGTTTCCGTATCCGGGAAGCTCCGCCTCCCCGCTGATCTTCTGTATCTGTACCCCTTTCTTTGTAGAGAGATAAAATTCCTGGATAAATGCCGGGACTATTTCTCTTTTGCCTGCGCATATAGCTTGCAGGTAGGGATTTTCATGTCCTTTTTGAAAATCTGTAGTAATGGTTTTAATGCAACTCTTCGATAAAAACTAAAACAAATCTACTTATGAAAAAAACTAAGAACATGCAGAAAGCGCTGTCGCTCTTTTTTGCGGCGGCGTTCCTGTCGGTGGCAGGACTGCTGGCACAACCGGTGGTACAGGTGCCTCCGGGCTGTAACGTGGTGGTTCCGGGCAGCGGCCCCGGGGTAACTACCGGCTTTGGCGGAATTGTAGGCAGCGGCGGGATGGTAGTGATGCCAGACCCTTACCCCGGCGATTTCTTTACAGTGATCCCCAATGCCACTACTATACTGGGCTGGAGCCTGCTGGGCGACCTCTCCGTGCAGCAGAGCCTTACACCTCCCTCAGCGCCCATACAAACCGTTCCTTCGGGTGTACTCACGGAGAACATTATGTCGTACAACAAAAATCTGCGTCCGTCTGAGGCTACACCGCCTTCGCTTCCTACGCTGGCACGCAGCAAAGGGCGTATCATTATCGCATACAACGATATCAGTACACTCTGTGGCGGAAGTATCCAGTTCGACATCCTGAAAGAATATACAAACACAGGAAGCGGTGCTACCTATGTGCCGCCTATTGTGGGTCCGGAATGCCTGGAACCGAATACTACCTATACCTATTCGGTAGACCAGATCGCCAGTGATAACCTACCCGACGGGATCGGGCTGGACGAGTATTACTGGACTATTCCCGGCTCGTTTGGTTCGTTCTACAATTCGGCGGACAAAAGTTCCATTACGTTTACCACACCACCCTCCGTTGCGGGGCCTGACACCATCCGCTGCTGCTTTGGCCGGGCCAATCCCTGGGATGCCAACATACTTACGCCGCTTACCTGCGTGGAAAAAGTAATTGGTATACAGCCGGCCTTCCCGACGTTTATTAACCCGATCCCGACCTGCGTAAATACAGGCTCGCCTTATTCCTTCTCGGCCAGCCTGAGCCCGCTTCCGGGCCATACGTATACCTGGACGGCCTCCAATGCCAGCTGGGTGCTTACCCCGAGCGGTACGCAGGGCGAAAACCTGGCGGTAAGCTCGATGGGAGATGATCCGGGCGTTATTACACTTACCATCACGTATGGCAGTTGCAATCCGTCGGTATTTACTTTCCCGATCGAACGCTCTTTTGTGCCGCCGCTGAGCATTACCAGCGCTTCCGGCAGTTGTTTGTCGGCCGGTTCTTCCTATAATTTTTACATCAGTCCCTCCGCGGTTAACAACTATACCTGCTGGACCCTGCCTACAGGCTGGACGTCAACCAATGTAAACGGTTCGGGCTCAAGCATCAGCGTAACGATCCCCCCCGGAACACTGGCTGGAGCCTATACCATTTCGGCCTATTCCTGCTCCTGTTCAACCAGTACCATCAGCACAGTGGTTAATGTACGTCCGGCAACGCCTGTAATTACTTCGGGACCAGCCTGCGTAGACCGCAATGCCGGTACCCCGGTGGTGTATACCTCTACTTCTTCACCGGGCGCCAGCAGCTACAACTGGTCGTTTGCCCCCGGCTGGACCTGCATCGGCGGCTGCACGGGTACAAGCCCGGTAGTCATCCCGGGTGGTACAGGCAGCGGCCCGGTTAATATTACGGTAACGGCCGTGGGTACTTCGGGCTGTAATGCCGTATCGGCACCTTACCCGGTAAATTACAACCCGGTAACTCCGGGCTCGGTTACGGTGGGCTGCTGGAATTTTGGTATCAATGGCAATACCCAGGTAACGGTAGGTACTTATCCGGGTTACGGAACCTATACCGTAACCGCTACACCAACCTCATTGCTGCTTGGCGTCTCGGTAAACCCCGTAACGGGCGTTATTACGCTCAATACTTCCGGGGCGGCCCCGGCCGGCAGCTATACGCTGAGCATTACACACGTAACGGCTTCCTGCGGATCGAGTTCTACTGTGAATGTACCGGTTACTTTTGGCGGAAACGGCGCTTCACTTGCTGCCTATTATGATTCCAGTCCCTCCGGTTCCGACGTATATATTGTAGGCGGAGCCCCCGGAGGTTCTACGTACCAGTGGCTTACGGACGGTACCCCGGTTCCGGGTGTTACGGTGTCTTTCCTGGGACTCAGCGGTCCTTCTCCCGGTCCGGGTCAGGTATGTGTAAACGTACAGAGCGCCGGCTGTACTACACAGCTGTGTACCACAGGCGGCACGCATAGCCGTCCGCTGGTGGGTGAAGAAGAGATCGAAGCGGCTTTTGAACAGGCTGTACAGGTGTATCCTAACCCCAACAACGGCTCCTTTGTAGTGAAACTGCCGGTAGTGAAACAGTCGGCCGAAGCACGCCTAGTCGACAGCAACGGACGCGAGATCGGCACCTATAAACTGGGCGAAGGTGAAAACCGGATTCATACCGGCGGAAAACTATCACCAGGTATGTACCTGTTGCTGCTGAACGTAGACGAACGTGGCACGGTGCATAAGATACAGGTACTTTAACATACACGAAAACAATACCGAAGAGTTGCGTATTAAATAACGGTAACGGATATGGGGAATGGAAAATATTCCCCATATTCGTTTTCTGTTTAACCGATTCCGTCCCATGAAAAAAGAGATACTCCTTATTTTAATCAGCTCCTGCTGGGCGATACTTGCCTGCCGGTCCCAGAGAGCGTTCTGGGGAACCGTTACCAATGGCGGACAGAACGGACAGGGTTACATGTACAGAACAGATTCCACCGGGGATAACCTGGTACCCGTACATCATTTTACGAATACAGAAGGTGCCCGCCCGGGCAGATTGCTGCTGGCCGGCAACGGTAAGCTCTACGGCCTTACGGAACGTGGGGGGCAGGGTGCGCTGATCCCGGGACACAAAGGCGGAGTGCTGTTCGAGTACGATATGTCCATCGACAGTTTCCGGGTATTATTTCATTTTCGTGAGAATTATGCAGCCTTTCCCTATGAAGGGCCGGACGCAGCTTCGGGTCTCAGCGAAGTATTTCCGGGTATACTGTACGGACAGCTGATCAGCGGCGGCCTGCAGATCGGGCGTATTTTCAGTTACAATATAAACACAGGAGCACTTACGGAGGCATTCAGTATACCTACTTTCCAGGGCGGAGCGGGCAATACCACCCTGGGTAACCGTCTGGCAGGACCTTTATACAAAGCGTCCGATGGGTTCCTGTATTCCGCTACGCAGGCCAATTCGCAATGTCCGGTGGGACAGCCGAACCGCGGCAGCATTGTACGCGTAGATCCGACGAACAACAATTACAGTGTGATATACCTGAATCCCTGTTCGGGTGCGGACGGTTACCAATACCTGAGTCCTTTCTGTGAATATAACAATAGCCTGTACTCCGTTTCTCTTCTGGGCGGAACGGCAGATAAGGGCGTTATTTATGCGTATACGCCTTCAACGGGTGTATATACGAAAAAGTATGATTTCAGCGGCGGAGCAGGTGGTCAGAATCCTTCGCCCATGCTGCATGCCGCTAACAATAAATTCTATGGAATTTTGCAGGGCGGTCCCGCACAACCCAACCTGCCGGGCGGCGGAGGTATCCTCTTTGAATATGACCCTGCAGTCAATCTATATACTAAAAAAATAGACTTTATGCTCGGGAACGGGGCATATACGAATGTAGGCATTTACCCGACAGACCTGGCGCGCGGCAGCAACGGTAACCTGTACGGTACTGCGCAGAACGGTGTATACGAATACAATATACAGCAGAACACGACCCGTGCAGCCGGGCGTTTTCCCATTAATATGGGCTGGCTGCCACCGGAAAGACCCACCCTGCTGGAGGTCTGCCGCACACCCGGCTATGTATACCAGAATGCCGATTATATACTCTGCCCCGGCAGTCCGCTGAGTCACAACCTGCAGGAGAGCGGCGCACAGTCGCTCAGCTGGAAACACAATGGGGTGGCTGAACCTTCGCAGACTTCAGGAACACTGGCTTTTACTTCCGTTTCGGCGGCCGATACAGGTACCTGGACCGCAGAACTGGTAAATAGCTGCGGTGTAACCGAAACGCAGGAAATACGTATACATATAGATATACCCGTTATCCATGTACAGCAGAACGGGATGCAACTCCATGCACAGGGCAGTGCCGGTAGTCTGCAGTGGATCGACTGCAATACAGATATGCCTCTATCCGGCGAAACAGGTACTGTTTTTGAACCCTCCGTGAACGGGAATTATGCGGTAAGTGTAACCACCGCCAATGGCTGCAGTGATACTTCGGCCTGTTTCCTGGTCGGCTTTATCGGTCTGGAGGAAGCCGAAGCCCGGCACATTAGCCTGTACCCGAATCCGGCGGGCGATTTTATTTACCTGGAAGCCGAAAATGTAGAACGGCTTGAGCTCTTTGACGTTTCCGGGAAGCTCTGCGGGGTGAACGCACAGCAGAACCAGGATCGCTGGACCCTATCGGCAGGCAGACTGGCCAGAGGCGTATATTACCTGAAAATTTACCGGACAGACGGCGTTTCCGAGACCAAAAAGGTGATCCTGCACTAAGCTTTTACGCCTGTTGTTGAATTAAAGGCCGGAGTTTCGCACCTTTGCAGAAAATCTGTGAAGCGGAATCATGAAGAAGATCGCGGTATTTGCCTCGGGAACAGGTACAAATGCAGTTAAAATACTGGAATATGCCCGGCAGACGGGCAGTTATGAAGTAAGCCTGGCGGTTACCAACCGTGCCGGTTCCGTTTTTGCATCGCGCATGCTGGCCGAAGGTGTAAAGCTCTACGTGGTAAATAATGCCTTCCTGAGCTGCGAAAAGCCTTTGACCGAAGTATTACACGAAAAAGACATTGATCTGCTGGTGCTGGCCGGTTTCCTGCGTAAAATACCAGACGAACTTATTGAAGCGTTCCCCGATCGCATTGTGAATATTCACCCGGCCCTGCTGCCCAAATACGGCGGAAAGGGAATGTACGGCATGCACGTACACGAAGCGGTACGTACGGCGCAGGAAGCGGAAACGGGTATTACCATACACCTGGTGAACGAAGAATACGACAAAGGCCGTGTGTTGTTCCAGGCCTCTGTGCCGGTGCAGATAGATGATGATGCCGCTGCCATTGCGGTCCGGGTTCAGAAACTGGAATGGGAGCATTACCCGCGCGTCATTGCAGAATACCTGCGGGAACTGCCTTAGAAAAGTCCGTACAGCAGACGGCCTATACTAAAATAGATGAACATTCCCGTAAGGTCGTTCCCCGTGGTTATAAAGGGACCTGTGGCCAGGGCGGGGTCTATATTGATCTTATCGAGCAGCAGGGGAATAAGCGTGCCCATGATGGAGGCAAAGATGATCACCGTAAAAAGAGCAATACTCACCGTAAGGCTTATGGAAAGGCTATCCGCAAAGAAAAGCGCGTAACCCAGCAGCAGCACGGCACATACCAGGGCACTGATGAGGCCTACGCCCAGTTCTTTGAACAGGCGCTGCCAGATACCGTTACTCTGTATGGATTTATTGGCCAGGGACTGCACAATGATGGCTGAGGACTGCACGCCTACATTACCGCCCATGGCCGCAATGAGAGGGATAAAGAAGGCCATTTCGGGGTGTATCTGCAGGGTGGATTCGTGGGCGCCGATAATGCGTGAGCCCGCAATACCGCCCACCAGTCCGATAAGCAGCCAGGGCAGGCGCGCGCGTGAAAGCACCCACACTTTGTCGTCGGCCTCTACGTCTTCGGAGATACCGGATGCCAGCTGGTAGTCGCGTTCGGCCTCTTCCTTGATCACGTCTACCACGTCGTCGATGGTAATGCGTCCCATGAGGCGTCCCAGTTCGTCTACCACCGGCAGTACCACCAGGTCGTATTTTTCCATGATGGCGGCTACGTCTTCGCGGGTGGCGGTAGCCATAACCGATACTACATTGTTGTCGATGATGCCCTGCAGGTTGGCCGTGGTTGGTGCCAGCAGCAGGCGTTTCAGGGGCAGCAGGCCAACCAGTATGTCGCGGTCGTCCACTACGTAAATAGCATACAGATCGTCGAGTTCCTCGGCCTGTTTGCGTATTTCGCGTACGCACTGTATCAGGGTATTTTCCAGGTGTACCTTTACCAGCTCCTTGGCCATCAGACCGCCGGCAGAATCCTCGTCGTAACCGAGCAGGTCGGCAATGTCCTTGGCCTGTTCAAAGTCGGTGATCTTGGAAAGTACTTCTTTCTGCTGTTCTTCGGGCAGGGCGGAGATGATATCGGCAGCATCGTCGGAATCGAGGTTGTCGATCACGCGTTCGGCGATCTCCGTAGGTGTAAAAAGCTGCATGAAGCGCGGACGGATCTCCTCATCGAGGAAGGTGAGCGTTTCGGCAGCCTGTTCTTCATCAAGACTGGAGAATACGAAAATAGCCTCATCTTTCGAAAGCCTGTACAGCGTTTCGGCGATGTCGGAAGGGTGTAATTCACCAAAAATATCTTTAATGCTCGATGACTGACGTGCATCAATAGCGGAGCGGATATCTTCCAGGAAGGCTTTATTTACGTTGAATTCCGCCATATCTCTGCCCTTTTGCCTGCAAAGATAAAATATGCCGTCAAAGCCACAAGGCTTTTAAGCTTCTTTTTGTTTGGCGGCCTGCCTGATTATTCTGCGGGATATACTTCCAGGTAATGCTGCTGGCAGTAGGCCAGTACGTCCAGTGCCTGGGCACGGTTGCCGAATTCCTCGATCTCTACCTTTTTCTTTTCCAGGGTTTTGTAGTCAAGGAAAAAGCGTTTCATTTCCAGCATGGTATGTGGCGGCAGTTCGTTGATGTCGCTGATGTAGTTCACCGAAATATCGTTGGCTGCCACGGCAATGATCTTACGGTCCTGTTCGCCCTGGTCCATCATGTACATTACCCCGATGATCTTGGCGGTAACGATGCACATGGGCTCGATACGCTCGCTGCAGATCACCAGTATGTCCAGCGGATCGCCGTCGCCGTCGAGCGTCTGGGGTATAAATCCGTAGTTGGCCGGGTACATCACAGAGGAAAACAGTACGCGGTCCAGGCGGAGCAGTCCGCTGGCCTTGTCCAGTTCATACTTTACCTTGCTGCCTTTGGGGATTTCAATAAGGCAATCTACCAGGCCCTGGGGCATTCCGGTATTGCTGAGCTCGTGCCAGGGATGAATCATATTTGTGTGTTGTTTTGCGCGTCGCGTCGCATCAGTTCTTCTTCTTCTTTCTTTGCCCGGCGGTAACGCACGGCCAGTACTACGGTGCCTACCAGTATTACGTAGGGTATACCCATCAGGTACAGGATACCGTTGTTCACACCCTTTTTCAGCTCGCCTTTATCGCCTTCGGAATTCTCCACCGTGGCGCGGCAAACCGTACACTGGGCATGGCTTTCGGAAGCCGCAGGCGCACTAAAGGCCAGGGCCAGTAAAAGTGCGGCGTATATCCCCGTTTTTTTCATGATGCAAAGGTATAAAAGTGCAGGCGCTTTTGTGTGTTAAACTTGCTAAAATGCTATAGAATTACTGGTAATACGGACTGATCAGCAAATACACAACGGGGCCTGTAACGGCTACATAGAACCAGATGGGCCAGGTAATTTTGGCCAGGCGGCGGTGCCGGGGCCATTCGCCGGTGAGAGCACGGTATGAGGTGTACAGGATGAAGGGCATAATTACCGCTGCCAGGAAAATATGCGTGATGAGTATTACGTAATACACGATGCGTATACTGCCCGTGCCGCCGAATTTAGCCTCGCCGGCCAGCAGGTGGTGCGCGATGTAGGATACCAGGAAAAGGCAGGAAAGTGCCAGGGCCGTAAGCATGATCTTTTTGTGATTCAGGTACTGCTTCTGTTTAACGGCAATGAGACCGAGCACCAGGAGTATGCTTACCGTGGTATTGAGAATGGCATTGATCTTTGCAAATATGTGTACGTCGAAATCGAGATCTGTTTTCACTTGTACACGTCCGAGGATAACGATAACGGCAAATACCACAAAGGATACCGTGCCGATGAGCAGGTTGGCCTTGCGGTCGTTCTTTTTTATAACGGGTGCTAACATGAGAATTGTATTATTGAGATGCTTCTTTTTTCAGTTTGTGTATGTCGCGGATGAGGTCCTCGGCCTTGCCCTGCACGGTACCGTCGTAGGCGCCGCGCAGCTGTCCGTTGCCGTCTACGAGCACCAGGAACCCGCTGTGGATGTACCCGCCGGGTGCGTCTGCCTTAGCTGCGGCATGGGCCATGTAATCCTCTTCGCAAATGGCGTAAATAGAATCCTTATCGCCGGTGAGAAAACGCCAGCGGGGCTCGTCATACGCCTTGTCGCGGGCATATTGTTTCAGTACCTGCGGGGTGTCGAATTCGGGGTCGATGGTGTGTGAGACAAAGTATACGTTGCTGTCGTTCCGGAAGGCTTCGTAGGCCAGTTTCATATTGCCCGTCATCTTGGGGCAGATGGAGGGGCAGGTGGTAAAGAAGAAATCAGCTACGTAAATCTTACCCTTTACCTGCTTGTCAGTGAAGGGTTTGCCGTCCTGGTCGGTAAAAGAAAAGGGACGTATGCTGTGGGGCACTTCCAGGCCGTCCACGATCTTTTTTTCGCCCAGTATGGGCAGCGGGGCGTTCTCATCAACCTGTTCCTGTATTACTGCGGATTCCGGGGAACTATTCTTCTTTTCTCCACAGGCGCTCCACAACAGGGTAAGGACCAGCAGCGATCTAGTTAAAATCGATGTATTTATGTGTTTTGAATGCAAGTTCATATTCCTTGTAAAGCATGGAAATTTCTTTTTTCAGGTTGCTGGCGTCGGATTGCAATACGGGGTTGTAGTACCCGCGGATATGGCCTTCCATGTCTACCAGTACCACGCTGCCCGGATCGGTGTTCAGGGTATCCTGCGGATCTTTTTTAAAGTATCCTTCCTTTTTGAGGTAAGTGGCCAGGCTGTCCGTGGTGTTTACGTAGTGCCAGCGTACGTCGCAGTTGCTGAGTTTGCTGGTTTTAACGGAAGGCAGGTCTATCTTAAGCCCGGCCGGCATCTTTTCCAGGAAGCTTACAAACTCTACGCTGGGGTACAGGGGCAGGGTTTCAGCCGCCAGGTAGGTCACTTCTTTGGGAATATCCTGCAACTGGCTCATATCGATGAAATGGGCAAGGTAGATCTTGCCCTCTACTGTTTTGGAGCTGAAGGGCACACCGTTAATATCGGCTGCTGCAAAGGCCGGTATGCTGTGATAGGTGGTATCGTATACGGTGGCGCCCCGGCGCTGGGTTTCCGTAACGGTACGCGGACCGTAAAAATGTAACCTGTTTACCTTGTGCACGCCGGTATATACCATCAGGTAAAAGAGCAGGGCCGGTAGTATGAACAGGGTGAACAGTACCGCGATTTTTTTGACTTTTTGTCCCATTTTTTAAAGAAAAAGCCCTCTTAATCGGAGTTAAGAGGGCTATTGAATTTTATGCCAGTAAATTAGTGTGCATGACTATCCGAATGAGCTTCTCCGTGGGCTTCGTCACCGTGACCTGCCGCCGGGGCCGCGTAGTGATCTTTATACGTACGGTTGAAGAAATCGGGCTCTTTCAGTTTCACATCTCTCAGCGCGTATCCTTCCATCATCATCAGTACGATAAAGTAGACCAGGAATACGGTGGTGAGTGAAATGGTGAGCTTAAAGTTAAAACGTTCGTGACCGAGGTGCATGAACGAGAAAATGATATAGTACGCCTTTACCAGGGTAAGAGCGATGAAGATCCATTTCTGAACGGTAAAGCTGATAAAACGGGTCTGTCCCATACCGGCATCGTTCGCAAAGGCAAAACCTACCTCAACGATGGTTACGAGCAGCATGATGAAGAATACCTTCCAGATCCAGCGTGTATTCGGCTTGGCTATTTCCTGGCCCGGCACATAGGTGTGCTGGTGGTAATGGTCCATGTGAAATCCTGACATATCTTATAGCGTTTTACAGATGATTAATATTGATTTTCTTACAGGGATCAGAGCAGGTAGAAGAAGGTGAATACGAATACCCATACCAGGTCTACAAAGTGCCAGTACAGACCTACTTTTTCCACGAACTCGTAGTGACCGATACGTTCCATGCGGCCGTTCAGTACCATCAGCAGGGCAATTACGTTCAGTACCACACCTGAGAATACGTGCGAACCGTGAAAACCTGTGATAAAGAAGAAGAAGTTGGCGAACTGCTGGGCACCGTACTCGTTGTGGTGCATATTGGCCCCGTAGATGCGTATGGTCTCCCAGACGCCCTGTTCGTTCATTACTTCTACCAGTTTACCATCGTGCGTACCGGTAATAAAGTGGTACCATTCCCAGGCCTGTGAACCTAAGAAGAACAGACCGCCGATAATGGTAAGTACCAGCCATTTAACCACTGCTTTTTTATCGAAACGGTGACCGGCTTCTACGGCCAGTACCATGGTTACCGAACTCATGATCAGGATAAAGGTCATCAGCGATACGAAGGCCAGCTTGATATGCGCATCGGTGAACGGGAAGTGGTTAAAAACCTCATCCGGCGAAGGCCAGTGCTCATTGGCGGCCTTGTTACGCATGGTGCCGTACGAAATCAGCAGTGAGCTGAAGGTAAAGGCATCCGAGATGAGGAAGAACCACATCATCATTTTGCCGTAACTTACGTTGAAAGGAGCTACGCCTCCTCCCCAAATACTTCCTTTTGATGTAACACTTGTAGAATCTGCCATGTTTTATTGTATTAAAGGCAATGGAATTTCCTGCAAATAAAATCAGATTTTAACAAATTGCCAACAATTCCGCCAATTTTTAGTGAGTCTAAACTACGCCGAGGTTTTAATTGTCAGGAATATAAATAAATACAGCCAGAGCAGGTCCAGGAAATGCCAGAAATAGGCCGTAAGTTTCATGCCCAGGTGGTTTTGTGCGCTGTATTTACCGGCAAACGCGCGTACGGCGCTCACCATTACGGTAATTACACCGGCCAGCAGGTGCACAAAGTGCAGGCAGGTAATGGTGTAAAAGAAAGACCCGGAAACGTTCTTGCGGTCAGAAAAGTAAAGCCCTCCGTCGATCATGGTCTTCCAGCCGTAGATCTGCAGCACGGCAAAAACGGCTGCCATACCCAGCACCCCCAGCAGGAACATACCGGCTTTTTTGCCTTCGTTCTTACGGGCCTGCTGCAGGGCAAAGTTCATCAGTACGGAACTCAGCAGCAGTACCACGGTGCTGTACCAGAATACGGGAGGCATGCTGAACTCGAACCAGTTGCGCTGCCCTTCACGTACAATAAAGGCGCTGGTAAGCCCGGCAAAGGTCATGGCCATACTGCCTATACCCAGCCACAGCAGGAACACCCGGCTTCTTTCGGTTTGTTTGCGGGCCAGTTCCAGTTTAATATCGGGGGATGTGGTCTCCATAATCGTGATCCCTTACAGGTTTAAAAAGAGCAGTATCTGTACCACCGGCAGGTAGAAGAAAGAGGCGAACATTAGTTTGGTGGCGTCTTTGTCGCTTTTGCCGCTGTACAGTTTATATGCGTAATAAATAAAGAAAACGTTCATGATAAAGATACCCACACTGCTGTACAGTCCGCTGATGCCGAAAAAATAAGGCAGCAGGGCCACCGGCAGGTTCATGAGGGTATAAAAGAAGATGGTGGCGGCGTTTTCGCGGGTTTTGCCGTTGCGCAGGGGCAGCAGGTAAAAACCTCCGCGCTGGTAATCTTCATGTCCGCGCCAGGCAATGGCCCAGAAATGCGGGAACTGCCACATGAACTGGATAAAGAACCAGATAAGGGCGGCAAAAGTAATGCTGTTATCGGCCGCCGTAAAACCCAGTAATGGGGGCAGGGCGCCGGGAATAGCCCCTACAAACACCGCCAGCGGGGTAAGGGGTTTCAGCGGGGTGTAGATGTAGGCGTAGATTAGCAGGGAACCCAGGCTCAGTATGGCCGTAAGCGGGTTGCAGAACCAGAAAAGCAGTATAAAACCGGCTACAGCAAAAAGAATACAGGCAATATAGGCCTCTTTTACGCTGATGCGCTGCTGGGGCAGGGGACGCTGAAAGGTGCGCTGCATCAGCTTGTCGCGTTCGCGTTCGTAAATCTGGTTAAGTCCGTTGGCTGAGGCCGTAATAAAGGAACCACCCAGGGTAAGGGCAATAAGTGTAAGCCAGTTTACCTGTTCGGCTGCGGCCAGGTAACCCAGTACGGCTGAAAAAATAACCAGGCCGGCCAGGCGGAACTTGGTAAATGCCAGGTAATCCGACAGCCTGCTTACTTTGCGGTCTTCCGCTTCTTTCGTTATTTCGCCTGCGGCGCTTTCTGTGATCACGCTCTTAAAATCGGATGCAAAGATAACCTATACTTTTTTATTTGGTAAGAGATCGTCTAAAAACATACCCCGTTCAGGGGAGTATGCCCGTAAAAACAGGTACAGGAGCCGTTTCGCGGGAGTTATTTTTTTACGATGCCCTTAAAGTATTCCAGGGTCCTGCGCAGGCCTTCGCTGCGTTCCACTTTGGGTTCCCAGCCCAGTATTTCGCGGGCTTTGGTAATATCGGGGCGACGCTGTTTGGGGTCGTCCTTGGGCAGGGGTTCGTAGATGATCTTGGAGCTGGTGCCGGTGAGGGCTACAATTTCCTCGGCAAATTCCTTTATGGTGATCTCGGCCGGGTTGCCTACGTTCACCGGTAGGTGGTAATCACTTAGCAGCAGGCGGTAAATGCCGTCTACCAGGTCGTCTACATAACAGAAACTGCGGGTCTGCGAGCCGTCTCCGAAAACGCTGATGTCCTCGCCGGTGAGTGCCTGGTACATAAAGGCGGGCAGGGCACGGCCGTCGTTCAGGCGCATGCGCGGGCCATAGGTGTTGAATATACGCACAATGCGGGTCTCTATACCGTGGAAATTATGATAGGCCATGGTTATGGATTCCATGTAGCGCTTGGCTTCGTCGTATACGCCGCGCGGACCAACCGGGTTTACATTGCCCCAGTATTCCTCGCTCTGCGGATGTACCAGCGGATCGCCGTATACTTCGGAGGTACTGGCCACCAGTATGCGGGCATTCTTGGCCTTGGCCAGTCCCAGCAGGTTGTGGGTACCCATGGCGCCTACTTTCAGGGTCTGGATCGGAATTTTAAGATAATCGATCGGGCTGGCCGGTGAGGCAAAGTGCAGTATGTAATGCAGATCGCCGGGCACATGCACGAATTTGGTCACATCGTGGTGGTAAAACTCAAAATCAGGACGCGGGAACAGGTGCTGTATGTTCTCCATGCTGCCGGTAACCAGGTTGTCCATCCCGATCACGTGATAGCCCTCGGCCAGGAAACGTTCGCAGAGGTGCGATCCTAAAAAGCCGGCCGCCCCGGTAATCAGTACTCTTTTTTTTGACATCGTGCAGGTCGTATTTTAATGTAGATGCTTTGCAGCGCTTAGTTTTCGGCTTTTACCACGGAGAAATTCCGCACTTCTTCGCGGCCTATGCTCAGGTAGTCGAACAGTTGTTTTTTCATGGAATCGGGCGAGAAGATGTTCCGCCCGTCGAAAATAACGCGCTCTTTCATGCGGTTTTGTATCTCGGTAAAATCCGGGTTGCGGAATTCGGCCCATTCCGTGCAGATGATCAGGGCTTCGGCATCCTGCAGGGCCTCGTAGGAAGAAGTTGCGTATTCGATCTGCAGATCCTGGTCTTTCTGTGCATTTTTCATGCCTTCGGGATCGTAGGCACAGATGCTGGCCCCGGCGGCTACCAGGTCTTTCATGATGCGGATAGACGGCGCCTCGCGGATATCGTCGGTATCGGGCTTGAACGAAATGCCCCATACGGCAAAGCGGCGGCCCTGAATATTGCCGTTGTAGTAATCGAATATTTTGCGGGTAAAGGTATCGCGCTGCAGCTGGTTTACCTGCATCACGGCATTGAGTATACGAAAATCGTAGGCGTACTCTTCGGCGGTTTTGGCCAGGGCCTGTACGTCCTTAGGGAAACAGCTTCCCCCGTACCCGATACCCGGGAACAGGAAACGCTTGCCGATACGCTCGTCACTGCCTATGCCCAGGCGCACCATATCTACATTGGCACCTACGCGTTCGCAGAGATTGGCGATCTCGTTCATGAACGAAATTTTCAGCGCCAGGAAGGAATTGGCGGCGTATTTGGTCATTTCGGCACTGCGCTCGTCCATAAACACCACGGGGTTGCCCTGGCGGGTATAGGGTTTGTACAGTTCGTCCAGTACTTCGCGGGCACGGGCATCGGTAGTGCCGATCACCACGCGGTCCGGTTTCATAAAATCTTCTACGGCATAGCCTTCGCGCAGGAATTCGGGGTTGCTCACCACGGCAAAATCGCCTTTGTAATGGCGTGCCACGGCTTCGCGTACCAGGTCGGCCGTACCTACGGGCACGGTACTTTTGTCGATGATGATCTTGTAACCGGTCATCATTTTGCCCAGTTCATCGGCCACACCCAGTATATAGCTCAGGTCGGCAGAGCCGTTCTCGCCCGGTGGGGTGGGCAGGGCCAGGAACAGAATATCCGATCTGTCAACGGCCTCTTTCAGGTCGGTGGTAAAAGACAGGCGGTTCTGCTGTATGTTTCGCTCAAAATATACGTCCAGGTGGGGTTCGTAGATAGGAACTCCGCCATTGCGCATTTTCTCTACCTTTTCTTTATCTATATCCACGCATATCACCTGGTTCCCGGTTTCAGCGAGGCAGGTGCCTGTTACCAGGCCTACGTATCCTGTTCCTACTACGGCTATATTCATTTATCTGTAAAAAAGACCGGCCAAAGGTACATAAAACTTCTGTAGCCGGCGCTGATTTTATCGGGTTTATAATTCCTTAAAGACTGCATTCCAATGCATATACCATAGGTATACGGCGGCTGAAACTGCTGATGCGGAAACGCCCCGGTTCGGGCTCGTATACATGCCGGAAGCAGGGGTAGGGCGAGTAATCGTATTCGTTAAAGCGGCGTATGTGTAACCCGTTGCTTATGAGCGCACTGAACACCTCGGCCAGGTTGTGGTTCCAGGACACGCTGCTGGATACCATATCGGCCTCCCGGTCGGCATAGGTGCCGCTTTCGGTCTCTACAATGGTCTCTATATTGAAGTAGTCGTAACCCACATGGGTAAAATCGTCGTTGAACATCCATACCACAGGATGGAATTCAGCAAATATAAAGCGGCCGTCGTCTTTCAGGAAGTGCCGGATCACGGAGGCCCAGCGCTGCATATCGGGCAGCCAGCCAATGGTGCCGTAACTGGTGAACACAATGTCGAATTTCTGGTCCAGGTGCTGCGGCAGATCGTACAGGTCGCAGCAGACAAAGCGGGCGTCGAGTCCCAGTTTTTCGTTCAGGGAGCGGGCTTCCTCAATGGCGCGGTCCGAAAGGTCGGCACCGGTTACCTGTGCACCCATACGGGCCAGGGAAAGGGAGTCCTGTCCGAAATGGCATTGCAGGTGCAGGATGGTTTTGCCCCGTACATCGCCGAGTAGTTCCAGCTCAATGTCGTTCAGGCTGCTCTTCCCGTCCAGGAAGGCCTGCATGTTGTAGAAGTCGGATGCCAGGTGGAACTCGGTCTTGCGGTTCCAGGTGTCCCGGTTTATTTCGTGATAATTTTCAGGAATTTTCATGTTGTTCGCGGATCAGTATTTCAAGGTCGGCAGGCGTATCTACCGAGCGGCTCTGCTGATGTGTTTCCAGGGCCAGTATAGGAATGCCGTTCTCGAGCCAGCGCAGCTGTTCCAGGCTTTCGGCCTTTTCCAGGGGCGACTGCGGCAGGGCGGCAATGCGTTCCAGCGTATCGCGGCGGTAGCCGTACATGCCGATGTGTTTAAAGTATTTGTGCAGCAACAGGGCTTCTTCCGGGTCTGTGCCCCGGTAATGCGGCACCAGGTTGCGGCTGAAGTATAACGCCTGTTCCTGCAGGTTACGTACTACTTTAATGATGCCCGGGTTCTCTGCATCGGCGGCGGAGCGCAGGTGCTTTACCAGGGTGGCTATCTCTGTGCCGGGCCGTTCAAAGGCAGAAGCCAGCAGGTCGATCTGTTCGGGATGGATATAGGGTTCATCGCCCTGTATATTGATCACGGCATCGAAGCGTTCGCCCGTACTTTCTTCAATTTTCTGTGCGGCTTCGCGGCAGCGGTCCGTACCCGTAGGATGTGTGTCGGACGTAAGTACCACCCGGCCGCCGAAAGCCAGTACTACATCGGCAATACGCTGGTCGTCGGTAGCCACGTACAGCCCCTGCAGCCGGCTTTGGGAAGCCTGTTCGTATACCCGTTGTATCATGGGTTTGCCCAGTATATCTACCAGGGGCTTGCCCGGGAAACGGGTGCTGGCATAGCGTGCAGGAATGAGTCCCAGAATTTTCATACAACAAAGTAAAGGAATCCCCGCAATTTGCCGGGATTATTTTTAGGCCCGGATATTGAATTTCTGAATTATTAATGTACATTCGTTGAAACATTAATCCGGACTATGAAATATACCCGTTTTGTATTGATTCTGGCCCTGGGCCTCGGAAGCGCCAGCCTTTTTTCCTGCAAAAAATGCCTGAAATGTTCGTTCGACGAGCCTTCGAACCTCACCAATGTACGCGAGGACTGCGGTAATAAAGATTATCTGGAACTGTTCAAGGCCGATGTGATCAAAGAAGCCGAAGGTTTCGGTGTAGAAGAAGGCAAAGTAAGCTGCGTGGATTCCAAGTAAGAATTTTTATCTTCAATATATTCGAAAGACTGCTTTCTGCAAAGGAAGCGGTCTTTCTTTTTCCGGGACGTTCATTCTATACTCTTTACCTGCGGATCAGCTTGCGGCTGTCCGTAAAATCCTTACCCTGTATACGCAGTATGTAAATGCCGGGCGGTATGTTCTGCAACCCGGCCTCTGAAACAGTTCCCTGCCATTGTCGTATTTCCCGTCCCTGCAGGTCCAGCAGGTGTACGCTCAACACATACATTTTTGCTGCGTAACGTATGTATACGATATCGCCGGCGGGATTCGGGTATATGGTCCAGCTTTCTGCGGCGGTGGTTTCGGGCAGGGAGACCAGGGGCAGGCAGGCCGCTCCCGTAACATTCAGGTTGGCCGCAGAAACCAGCAGGGCCCGGGCGCTGTCGGTACAGGCACGCATGCGCGCACGCTGGTCCAGGCTAAACATCTGTACACAGCTGTCCCGGTTGTAATACATGAAATTTTCAGACTGGGTGATCACCGAGGAGTCGCCCGTGCTGCAAAAACGGGTGCCGTCGTTGCACTGATCGGTAGATAAAGGCATGTCCCAGTCCAGCGGGGTATCCGCGCACAGATCCCCGATGTCTGCATCGTGCAGGCGGCTGCATTCGCCCAGGTAGGCAAAACCTCCGTGGAACGTATGGTACAGGCCCAGGTAATGTCCCAGTTCATGGGTAAAGATGCCGCCTTCGTTAAAACCCGGCTGCAGGTCTGTGCCCAAAGTGCCGAAAACCAGGGAGCCCAGCGTAAATCCATCGTAAGTAGCGGTCCTCTCCCAGGGAAATACAGCGCTGCCGCCTTCCTGGCCGGGTTGTACCCATACGTTCAGGTAGCGGTCGGGGTCCAGCTGGGTGGTGGCACGTATGGTGCTCATATCGGCGGGGTCAAAGTTGGGGTAACTGTGCCAGAGTACGCCTGCAAAGCTGTTGCCGTCGGGTTTACGGGTGGCAAGGCACAGCTGCATCTGGCAGTCGGCCGCTACCGCTTTAAATGCTGTACGGATCCGGGCGGTATCGGCATTTCTTTTACGGAGATCGAGATTCGTGGCGTAGATCTGGCTCTGTACACGGGCCAGGCTCATGCTGTCGGCAGCATTGCGCATAATAATGTGTACCACCGTGGGGATCACCTGCAGGCTGGTATCGGCCGCACCGCCGTCCTGCACAAAGCGGAGCACATACTGGTTAAAAGCGTCCTCTTCGGCAGAAAGAATGCTTATCTCCGGCGTCCGGCACTGCTGGGCAGACAGGCTGCCGCAGCACAGAAGGGTGCAGAGGCTGAGTAAAATTCCGATACGTATCATACCTCTAAGATGCAGATGAAAGGCAAAAGGTTGCATGGAGGCGTTTCTTGATCCGGATCAATGCCTGCGGAACAGGGCTGCTCTACCTTTGGACCGCAAAAAAAAGTATATATGGACCGTAGAAAAATGAGCCGCCTTATGGGCATCCTGTTTTTAGTTCCCCTGCTGAGTTACGGATGCGGCAATGCCCTGCTGAGTTCCCTGCTGGATGCAGAAGACCCCTTTGCCGTTAACGAAATGGTATTTGCAGCGGGCGGCCTGCTCATATTCCTGAACTCCTGCGCGGTGCTCTGCCTGGGGATCGTATGTTACCCGCTGCTGGAAAAATACAGCAAATCTACAGCCCGGTTTTACCTGTGCATCCGGCTTATGGAAGCTCTGATCCTTATCGTCGGGCTGCTCTTCCTGCTGTCTGTACGGCAGCTTGCGGAGAGCTCCCTGTTGTTCCGGGAGCAGATGCTGCCTTTGCTGCGCGATATGCACTATTGGGCATACCAGTCGGCCATGCTGTTGCTGGGTTGGGGCGGTATGGCCTTTTGTTACCGTTTGCTGCGTACCCGTTTAGTGCCGGCATTTCTTATGATCTGGGGAATATGCGGGTATGGCCTGCTTGGCCTGGGTTCTGTGCTGGAGTTCCTGGGTCTGCCCCTGGGTCTGTTGTTTTCACTGCCGGGCGGACTTTTTGAGCTCTTCCTGGCTTCCTGGCTGTTGTTTTGTGGGTTCAGGGAAGCGGCGGGGCTTAGTCCTTACGCAGACTGATTCGTTTGCGTATACGACTCAGCGACTCGGGCCGCACGCCGATATAACTGGCCAGCTGGTACTGAGGTACGCGTTGCAGCAAATGGGGTCGGGATTCCAGCAGTTTCAGGTAACGCTGTTCGGGACTGTCGGTCTGGTACGAAGCAATGCGGGCCTGTTCCAGGGCTACAATGCGTTCCATTACCTTGCGTGCGATGGTCTCAAAACGGGGGAAACGCGTATACAGGTCGTTCTCCTTCTGTTCGGTGCCTGCCACCAGCAGGGTATCTTCGGTACACTCCAGGTAATGCCCGGCCGGTATTTTTTGCGTAAAGCTGGCCAGGGAAAGCACCCAGTTGTCTTCGGTATAAAAAGCGCCGGTCTTGTCTTCGCCGTTGCGCAGGTAATACAGGCGCACGCAGCCCTGCAGCACAAAATAGCATTCGCGGGCTACCTGTTCTTCGCGCAAGAGTATCTCGCCCTTTTTGCAATTGCGTATATCCATGCTTTCGGCAATGGCAAGGCTTTCTTCTTCAGAAAGAGCCATTACGCGTGCAAAGTAGGAGAGGAGGCGGTTGTCAGTCATTACTGTACGCATATACAAAAGATCAGGGAATACTTGTGAGCGTATTGCTCCATACCGGTTTTATCCTGTTATTTTTCTTCTGGTCCAGTACCTTGTGCAGTTCGCCGAAGGCTGCTTCGGAACGATCTACGTGGTAATAACCTATACGGAATTTATTGTCTTTTCCCGGGTCTTTTACGAATATACTTAGTCCTACCTGCATCTTTTCGCCCGGGGCAAGTTGCAGGATATGGGGATTGTTTTTCCAGCAGAACTCCGTGCACAGGTCCAGGCCGGGGTTATCCGTACAGAAATTGTCGGATACGCTGCAGTTCATCAGCCAGAAGCGTGTGGTATCGGCAGAAGAATTATGCAGGGTCACTTCCAGGCTTATGTGGGAAATACCGGGTGTACAGATATACGCCTGTGGTTCGGTATGTGCAATGCTGATCTCTACCGGGCCTTTCCTTTGCTGCTGTGCGTGTAACGTCGGCAGGCACAAACTGATGATCATCAGCAGGTTGAATAGTCGTTTCATAGGGGATGTTTCCTTTTTTGTAGAACGCAAAAAAAATCCCCCGCGTATATACACAGGGGATTTGCAGTACAATATATATCCGCTGCTTAAGGGAAGATACCCAGCAGGGAGTAAGATTCTACGATCTTGCGCAGGGCAACCACGAAGGCGGCGGTACGCATATCTTCGATGCCTTTGGTGTTCCAGTAGGCATCACGGATCACGTCGTAGGCATTGATCATGGTTTCTTCCAGGCCGGAATATACCAGGGCGATTTCATCCGGACCTTCGATGATGGCCTGTTTTTCGGCGTCGGTGATCTTTTTGCCGGTAGCGCGCTCAATGTTGTTCACGATGCGGGTATTTACCGCACCCTGGAAACGTTTTTCCATACGTCCGAAACGTACGTGCGACAGGTTTTTCAGCCATTCGAAATAACTTACCGTTACACCGCCGGCGTTCAGGTAGATGTCGGGGATGATGATCACGCCTTTTTTCGTGAGGATGGTTTCGGCTTCCGGTGTTACGGGGCCGTTGGCACCTTCGGCGATCAGTTTGGCCTTGATGTTTTTGGCGTTATCGATGTGTATCTGGTTCTCCAGGGCAGCAGGTACCAGGATGTCGCAGTTGTATTCCAGGGCTTCGGCCGGGGTTTTGAACGACTTGGTGCCTTTGAAACCGTCGAGCGTACCTTTTTCGCGGAACCATTTCTGCAGTTCCACGGGGTTGATGCCTTTTTCGGAATAAACGGCGCTGTTGTATTCGGCAATACCTACAATAATGGCGCCGGCCTCAAAGAAGAATTTGGCGGCGTGGAAACCTACGTTACCCAGGCCCTGCACTACGATGCGCTTGCCTTCGATACCGGGTTCCATTCCCCATTTTTTGCAGTCTTCTTTATAGGTAAGAGCGTGACGTACACCGTAGAATATACCCAGACCGGTAGCTTCGCGGCGTCCGCGGATACCGCCCTGCCCGATGGGTTTACCGGTTACACAGCCCAGTGCGTCTGTTTCGAGTGGGTAGAAAGTCTGGAAGGTATCGGCGATCCAGGCCATTTCGCGCTCGCCCGTACCGTAGTCCGGGGCAGGAACGTCGATACCGGGGCCGATAAAGTTTTTCTTTACCAGTTCGGTGGTGTAACGGCGTGTAACACGCTCGAGCACTTCGGGCGTATAGGAACGCGGATTGATCTTGATACCTCCTTTGGCACCGCCGAAAGGTACGTCTACAATGGCACATTTATAGGTCATCAGTGCGGCCAGGGCCATCACTTCGTCCTGGTTCACATGTTCGCTGTAACGGATACCCCCTTTTGTAGGCGTTTTGTGATGCGAGTGCTCCACACGGTAAGCTTCGATAACTTCAACCTTATCTCCTACACGTACCGGGAATTTCATACGGTATACGCTGTTGCAGTACTTGATCTGCTCCAGAATACCCTTATCCGCATCCACAAATTTCGCGGCCTTGTCAAAGTATTTCACAACATCGTCAAAGAAGTTGTTTTCTCTTTGTTCTTTCAATTTTTTAGCCATAGACTTTCAACAATTTCGGAGCAAATGTAAACAGTTTTTACATCTGCAAATGCTTTTTTACGGCTTTTAACGGAAAAAAGAAAGAAAATATGAGGCTTGCATACGAAAAATGGTTGAAAAGCCTATGATTCAGGCTGCTTGCAGAATAAAAAAGCAGCGTTTTTCCCTGTTTTTTTAATGTGTATACTAAACTAAAAAAGAAAACCTGTAATATCGCCTCCGGGGCCAACATTACAGGTTCAATACCGTATATACTAAAATGCCTTAGGGCTTTTTGATCACGTCTTTGGCTTCCTGCCGGGTCTGTTCAATGACACCATCGCCCTGCATGCCCTCATTAGGGTCGTCTTCAGCTTCTTCCTTACCGGGTTCAATGCCCATTTCGCGCAACACCTGGTCGCTGATGTCGAAGCGGTCGTTACCGTACATAATGGTGGTGGTGCCGGCCTTATCGAAGATCATACCGTAGTTTTTGGTCTCGGCCACGGTTTGTATGGTCTGGTATACCTTGTCCTGTATGGGTTTTATAAGTTCGCCCTGTTTTTGTATCAGGTCGCCTTTGGGTCCGAAGCGTTTGCGCTGCAGCTCCAGCAGGGCGTTCTGGGCCACACCCAGTTCCTCTTCGCGTTTGAGGCGCATGTCTTCGGTAAGCAGTACTTTTTCGGCCTCGTATTCGGCACGTTTGCGGCTCAGTTCCGATATCTTGGTATCGATCTCGGCCTGCCAGCGCTGCGAAATACCGTCCAGCTGTTTCTGGGCGGCCTGGTACTCGGGCATATTGTCCAGTATATACTGTGAGTTCACATAGGCAAATTTCTGTGCGTTTGCCTGCACGGAGTTCAGGAGCGTAAAAGCTGCCAGGGCAATAAAGAAGGCAGCTGCTTTATACAAATTCCGTTTTTTCATATTGTTCTGTAATCAGGTTAGGATACATGTTAGAATTGCTGACCGATGAGGAAGTGGAAGTTTCCTTTTTTGCGCGAAGATTCGGGTACGCCCGGGATCGGGTCGAAACCGTAACCGTAGTCCACCCCGATAAGTCCGAACATAGGCAGGAACAGGCGCAGACCCACACCGGCGGAGCGGTTGAGGCGGAAGCTGGAGAACGTTTTCAGGTTCGACCAGGCATTACCGGCTTCCAGGAAGCCCAGGGCAAAGATCTTTGCGCTGGGGTTGCCGGAGATCAGCACGCGGAACTCAGTGGTGATCTTACCGTAGGCCGTGGCACCCAGCAGCTGGTTGTTGGCATAACCCGGCGTAAGGGAGTTATCGGGGTATCCGCGCAGGGCAATGATCTCACGACCGATGAACTGGTTATTGAAACCGCCCAGGGCCATCAGACCGGAACCGCCCAGCTGGAACCGCTCGAACATGGTCTCCGGCTTGCGGTAACTGTAATTGCCCAGGTAGCCGAACTCGAAACGGTTGTAGATAACCAGTCGTTTCGAGAGTTTAGGTCCGCCGATACCGCTGTAGAACTTGGCGCTGAACTTCCACTTGTGGTATTCGAGCCATTTGTTCTGGGCACTGATGCCCATACTGCGGTAATCGGTATTGTTGAACATACTGTAGGGCGGTGTAAGCTCTACAGAAGCCGTTATATCGGAACCCCGTGTGGGGAAGATCGGATCGTCGGAGGAGTTACGCGCCAGGGTAAAGTTGACGGCGAACTTCTGGGCCGTACCATCGGTATACCCCGGGGCCAGCTGGTAATTCTTCAGTGTATACATCTCCCATTTGGCGGTAAAGAAGAAGTTGAAGAAGTCGTCGGGCCAGCGCAGGCGGCGGCCTATGGTCATAGACACGGCCGTGGACGTGATGCGCGAGGTATCGCTGGTGCTGTTCACCGTTCCGGTGGTGCTGGAATAGGCAGAGTAATTGCTTCGGTTGTGGTAGGCGTTCAGCGAGAACGAGATCGGTTTTTTACCGCCCAGCCAGGGTTCGGTAAAGCCAAAGGTATAGGCCTGGAACCAGGGACCCGAAGATGAGATACGCAGGCTGAGGCGCTGTCCGTCGCCGCTGGGCACGGGCTTCCAGGCACTGCGTTTAAAGAGGTTGCGTGTAGAGAAGTTATTGAACGTTACCCCCAGGTTCCCCACAATGGTACGGTAACCGTAACCGCCGGAAAGTTCTACCTGGTCGTTGGGCTGTTCTTCTACGTAATATTCCAGGTCAACCGTTCCGTTCACCGGGTCGGGTTTGGGTATTACGTTCATGGTCTGTGTGTTAAAGTAGCCGAGGGCGCCCAGTTCCTGCTGTGTGCGGATAATGTCCGAACGGCTGAAGAGTTCTCCCGGACGGGTACGTACCTCGCGCAGAATTACGTGGTCACTGGTCTTGGTATTACCGGTAACCGTTACTTTACCGATGCGGGCCTGCTTGCCTTCGTAAATGCGGAATTCGATGTCTACCGAGTCGTCGGTGACCGAAGTTTCCACCGGTGTTATCTGGAAGAACAGGTACCCGTTGTCCTGGTACAGGCTTCCGATATCGAGGCCGTTGGGGTTGTAGTTGATGAGTTTATCGATGCGGTCGCTGTCGTACACATCGCCTTTCTGCAGGTTGGCGATCTTGTTCAGGTCTTCGGTAGTGTACTTGGTATTACCCAGCCAGGCCACATTGCGGATGAAGTATTTTTTACCCTCTTCCACATCGATCTTGATGTACATTTTGCTGCCTTCGTACCAGATACTGTCCGAAACGATGCGGGCATCGCGGAAACCGTTCTTGTTGTACAGGGCGATCACGTTGTCTTTATCTTCCTCGTAATCGAGCGGTACGTACTTGGAACTTTTAAAGATATTGAAGCGGAACGAGCTCTTGAAATACTTGAGCAGCATGGGGTAGAAGCCGTACTTCTCTTCGTCTGCATTAATGTTGGCAATGGTCCGGCGGGGTTTGGTGAACAGGTTGCCGATATCGCGGCCCAGGAGGAAGTCCGAACGTTCCTTGGTGTTCTTCATCACCTGTTTTATTTCGTAATCGGTAAGTTTGTCATTACCGTTGATGATCACCTGTTCAATTTTTACCTTTTCGCCTTTATTAATGGTAAAATACAGGATCACTCCGTCGAGCGAACCTGTGGTGTCGAGTTGTTCGTTAACACTGATATCGGCGGTGAGGTATCCTTTATCGTCGAGGTAGTCCTTGATCTTGTATTTGCTGTTGTAGATGAGGTTGGGGGTAAGAATTTCGCCATTGAACACCTTAATGAGGTCGCGCAGGTTATTGGCTTCGGTGGTGGTTACGCCGGCAAAACGGGTGGCTTTGAGTCGGGGTCGTTCTTCCACGCTGATCTGCAGCCATATTTTACCGTCTTCGATCCTGGTAGCGGTGATCTGTACGTCGTTAAAGATCTTTTCGTCCCACAGTTTCTTCAGGGCTTTGGAAATTTCTTTGCCCGGAACATTGATCTTATCGCCGATCACGAAGCCGGAAAGGAATTTTACGTAGTTCTTGTCGATCTTTTCGCTGTTACTCACCACGGTCACATCGGCCAGTATATACTCGGCGCTGTGTTCGTAGCTGATGTAGTCCTTCTTCTGGGCAAAGGCGGCTGCGAGCCCGAAAAGAAGCAGGAAAAGAGATATGAGCGTTTTTTTCATGAATCTGATGAAGTGTGACATTAACGTACGAACCTGGAAGTTATTGCACTTTGTTTTGTTCGGCCAGGATCTGCTCGCCTGTTTTTCCGAAGCGCCGTTCCCTTTGCTGGTAGGTAATCAGGGCTTCCACGAAGTCTTCCTTGCGGAAATCGGGCCATAACCTGGGTGTAAAATAAAGTTCGGCATAAGCCAGCTGCCACAGCAGGTAATTGCTGATGCGCTGCTCTCCGCTGGTACGTATCATAAGTTCGGGGTCGGGTATGCCGGCGGTGCACAGCAGCGAGCTGAACATTTCGGCGGTAATATCTTCGGGAAGTATCTCGTGGTCGTACGCTTTGCGCGCCAGGGCCTTAACGGCGTTCAGTATTTCCCAGCGGGCACTGTAGCTCAGGGCGATCACCAGGGTCATACGGGTATTGTGCGCCGTGGCGTCCATGGCTTTTTGCAGGTTTTTGCGGGCGGCTGCCGGCAGGGAATCCAGGTCGCCGATGGCATGCAGGCGTATCTTGTTCTTCTGCAGGGTGTCCACTTCCTTATGCAGTGATTCGATCAGCAGTTCCCAGAGGCCGTTCACTTCTTCCTGCGGACGGTTCCAGTTCTCGGTAGAGAATGCGTACAGCGTCAGGTATTCCACCCCCGATTCGGCCGCGGCCTCTACCGTTTCGCGAACGGCTTTTACGGCGTTGCGGTGCCCGAATATACGCATCAGGCCGCGCTGCTTGGCCCAGCGCCCGTTACCGTCCATGATAACGGCCACGTGTCGCGGTATATTATTGGGGTCGAGATGTGCTGACGAAATGGACATAGAAGACAAAAGTACTATATTATCTTTTGTTTTGACGAAAAGTTGATCTGCTTTTGATCCCTCGCCAGCAATCGGGGTTTTTATCCTTGATCCGGATGGAAAGATGCAGGCCCAGGTAGCCGTACCAGTCTTTGGTGAGGGCAAATCCGCGCTGCCGGTCCGTATTGCTTACCGATGAGCCCAGGCTCTGGTCGGCCACTTCCACGGCGGGTTTATCGCCGGTGGCGGCCAGCAGGGCAGGGTCTGCATAGCGGGTGCTTATATCGTCCAGGTAGTCGGTAAAGGTAAGGCGCATGCCCCAGTCAATGGTGAGGATCACACCTTTAAAGGGCGTAGCCTTGATGCCGATGCCGAAGGGAATTACCGGTTGTACGCGTTTGTAGGGCTTGCGGCCTTCGATGCTCCCCTGACCCTCGGTATTGAGGTCGTGTACGTCGATCCACTGGCCCTGGTACAGGTTCTGCGGATTGAACCAGAAAGCCCCGATACCGGCAAAAAGGTAAGGCGTAAAGCGGTTGGCCCCTTTTTTGGTGCTGCCCGGTTCATAGCCGTAAAAATTCACTTCGCCCAGTACGGCGCCCTCCACCAGCAGGGTGCGGAACTGCTGGTTACGCTGTACCTGGTAGTCGTTGCGTCCGTTGCGGTCGAAATTCCACAGGCGGGTGCCCAGTACATTGGCACGTACGCTGAAATGATGGTTGAAATTGCGGCGGTAAAAGATACCCAGCCCGGCAAAGGGGTCCTCGAAAGGCGTAATGGGGTTCAGCTCGCCGTGATAGTAGGAAACGCCGCCGTGAATACCTATTTCGTTCTTTTGCGAAAAGGCCGTGCCTGCTAAACAGAAACAGGCTGCGAACAGTATATATAAGCGGGAAATGTGCTGCACGATTCTTTAACGGAGACGCTCTTCAAAAATTGTGAAAGCGTGTTAAAAGAATTTCGGCATAGAGGTGCGTCCACCACCGATCCGGAAGTGTACGTTCAGCATCAGGGTCATGTAGGCGTCTTTATCGCGCGGGTCTCCACGTTGCTGGCCCGGAGCCGTTGCTCCCGGTATGTTTCCTTTGGACGGATCGGCCAGGGCTGCGGCCAGGGCCGGGTTCGAGGAACCGCTGGCGGCGATCACGGCAGGGTCTACATACGTAGTGCTCACGTCGTCGATATAATCGGTAAAGGTTTTACGCAGGCCGGCTTCGAAACCGATGCGGATCAGCGGGCTCACACGCACGCTGAAACCCAGACCGAACGGAATGGCCAGCTGGAAACGCTTGTAGGGCTGGCGGGTAGGGAAGGCTCCCTGGCCTTCGGTGTGCAGGGGCTGCAGGGCATGCCATCTGCCATCGGGACCGGGTGCTTTGGGATTAAAGTAAAAACCGGCAATCCCGCCAAACAGGTACAGGTTGCAGGGGTTCTGGGAACCACGGCGAACGCTTCCGCGCAGGCGGTAACGGTTACGCTGGGGCGACTCCGAAATAAGGTATACCTCAAACTGCGTGCTCACTTCAAAAACCGGGGCACGGAAAGTAAGATTGCGGTTGTTACGTGCGGCCTCTTCGGTACGGGCATCGCTGCCGTACAGTTTTATATAGGTAAAGGAAAGCTTCTGTGCAAAACGTCTGTGGTAAAAAATACGACCAAAGGCAGTAAACGCATAGCGGCTCGAGCGCATGTCCAGGTCGGTGGCAAAATTGGTGCCGATCTTGTTGGCGCCGCCAAGTTCGCCCAGGAAATTTGAAACGCCTACACCGGCCCCGAACTCATAAGCCAGGCTCGACTGCTTATAGGCATATTTACGCCCTCTGCCCCAGTTCTGGGCAAACGACGAAGTGGAGAGCAGGAACCCCACTGTAAGTGTAATGAGGAGGATTAGAAGCTTGTTTTTCATGTTCCTAATTGATAAGGCATTGGCAAATGTAGATTTTCTTTTCCTATTGGGCAAATTTTGTTGAATTTCGGGCGTCGGAACCCCAGAGCAGTTTTGTGCGCAGTGTATTCAGGTAATCTGCTTCTGTCATACGTAGTATATTGATCAGGAAGGGGGCTTTTTTTACGTATATTATCTCTTCGTTATCCATATTTTCGAACTGGGAGTCCACGGAGATCAGGAACTTATTGCTCCGGCTCCTGACCCGCAGCTCGATCTCGCTGGAATCGTCGATCACGATAGGGCGTACATTCAGGTTGTGCGGAGCTATAGGCGTGATAACGAAGCTGTTGCACTGCGGCGAGATCACCGGTCCGCCACAGCTCAGGTTATAGGCCGTGGAACCGGTGGGGGTAGAAATAATGAGCCCGTCGGCCCAGTAGGTGCTGAAGTATTTACCGTTCACCTGCATTTCTACAGAGATCATACTCGAGGTATCGGTCTTGGTCACCGTTAGGTCATTGAGGGCGTAGGGGCTTACCTCGAACAGGCCGTTGCTGGTATGCACTTCCAGCACACTGCGTTTGTCCAGGAAGAAATTGCCCTTCAGGATGCGGTCGATGGCATCGGAGATCTCGTTTTTGGATACGGATGACAGGAAGCCGAGGCGCCCGATGTTCACCCCGATGATGGGTATACCGCTGTCGCGGACCAGGGGCACGGAACTGAGCAGGGTGCCGTCTCCGCCAATGCTGATCAGGAAATCGGCCCGGCCTTTCAGATCTTCGTGGGAATGGAACAGGGGATAATCGAGCTGTATCTTCAGGCGCGTCCGCAGCAGGCGCGCATAACTTTCGAAAAGGAGTATGGAGCAACCCGTAGCGTGCAGTTTTTCAAGGAGTTCAAGGATGGCCGGCAGGTTCCCGGCTTCGGCCTTGCGTCCGTATACGGCTATGGTCATGTGCATGTATTTTGGGGCAAAGGTAGTAAATATGGAACGGGACCGTACAGGTAAAGCAAGTAAGTGTCCCTGTGCGGGAAAGAAAAAAAGTGCCCGGCGGTCTATGCCCGGCTCTCCGGCGTTCTTATTTTTTTTCTGCCCGTGTTGAGGATAATAAGCCAGGCCGCCACCGAGATGCCCAGTACCGTAAGTTTCAGGGAGGTATCGATGCCGTCTTTGATCAGGGAATTGAACATCAGCAGTTGTATGATCAGGTGAAAGCAGGCCCCGGCCAGTACCGAGCGGGTAGATTCCGTAACCTGGCCTATGCCCCAGCTGCCGAAGATCAGCATGCCCAGGAAGAACAGGTTTTCAGCCAGGCTGGTCTCCACCAGGAAGGACAAATGCCACAGGTACCATATAAGGCCGATGAGCGGATAGCGGTACAGCGGCTTCAGGCTCCGCAGTTCCTCCTGCAGGTATCCCCGCCAGCCGTATTCTTCCATGATGCAGTACAGCAGGCTCACCGAAACGGCGATAAAGCCATAGAGGTTCGGCTGCAGGCCATACCCGTTCCTGATGCCGGTAAAACTCAGCAGCAGCAGCGGTACCAGGGCCATCAGCAGGGCTTTCCCGGGAAATGTGCCCCCGAAGTTTATCTGCGTTCTTCGCTGTCTGCGGAGCAGGTACAGGGCCAGCAGTGCGCCAATAAGTACCCCGCTGCCCTCCAGGAGCGCGGTCAGGGGCAGGTAAAGCCAGGAGGGCAGTTCCTCCAGCCGGGCTTTGGTGCCCAAAATGTCGAAACGGAAAATATTGGACAGGGAAACCGCTATCAGTAGAAAAATAAATAGCCTTATATAGCTGATGCGGTTCTCTTTCATGCTCTTTGCCGGTGTGCCCGCAAAGTTAGTATATTTATTGAAAAAGGGGTACCTGCGTTCAGGCACCCCTTTTTATGCGGTTCTTTACGGTTCACATTACATGTTGATGAAGTTCATCAGCATATCGTAGCGTTGCTTCAGGTCGTCGTCGAAGTCGCTCTCGTGGTACAGGGCCTTGATCTGGTAATTGTAGCGGTAGAAAGCACTTTTGATAGCGCTGAGGTCCGTTTTGTTGATCTTCAGGATCACGTCCATACGCATGTCATCGAGCGTATTCAGGTACAGGTTCAGGATCTTACCGCCTTCCTGTTCTACAATACGGGCAATTTCCGTAAGGTGATAGTCGTTCTGACCCATTTCCAGGATCACAATGGCGCCCGGGTCTTTCACCGAAGAAAGCTGGGCGATACTTTCCACAAGCACTTTACGCGTAATGGCGCCTGCGTATTCGTCTTTATCATTGATAACGGGAATTACCGAAAGTTTGAGGTCCGTCATGATCTTCAGCACATCGAAAATATGCTGGAACCCGCGTACCTGCGGAGCAATGAGGGAGAGTTTATAATGCGAGAGCGGTTCGTTGGGATCGTTCATCTCGAAGATATCGTCCTCGCTTATTATGCCGAGATATTTCCGGCCTTTCACAACCGGGAGGTGGTGCACGCGTAACTCCTCCATCCAGGCCATGGCGCGCATTCCGGTATCGCTGGTCTTCAGCGGCGGAACTTCGTAGGATATGAGTTGATCGGCTGTCATATAGATCTATTTACGTAAAAACGTAAGCAAACGTTTGAAAATTTTGCTGAATAAACAATATTTTAAGACAAGTTGATAGAGGAAAGCTATGAGCAGATAAGGGCTTCCTATGATCAGGAGCGGTCTGTGCCCTATTTGGTGAAATGCCTGTCTTGCCTTAAGCCAAAAATCCCGTAGCTTTGAGCCCGATTCCGTTTTTACAGGGCAAAAATAGAAAAGAATGACCAAATTATCCGTAAACATCAATAAAATAGCCACCCTGCGCAATGCCCGCGGCGGCAATACCCCCGATGTACTGCAGACCGCGCTCGATATCGAGAACTTTGGTGCCGACGGTATTACCGTGCACCCGCGTCCCGACGAACGGCATATACGCCGCAGCGATGTACTGGCGCTGGCCCCGGCCCTGCGTACCGAATTCAACATCGAGGGGTATCCCACGCCCGATTTCCTGGCCCTCATCAAACAGGTGCAGCCCGCACAGGTGACCCTGGTACCCGACGCACCCGATGTGCTTACCAGTAATAACGGCTGGGACTGTATTAAATTCAAAGACCTGCTGCGCGAGGTGATCGACACCATACGCCGGGAAAGCAATGCCCGGGTGAGCATTTTCCTGAATCCCGATCCCGCACAGCCATTTGCCGCTGCCGAAACCGGTACCGACCGCATTGAGCTGTATACCGAAGCTTTTGCCTCGGGTTTTGCCACCGATCCGCAGGCTGCCGTGCGTCCCTATACCGAAACGGCGCTGAAAGCCACCGAAGCCGGACTGGGCATTAACGCCGGGCACGACCTGAACCTGCTGAACCTGAAATTTTTTAAAGAGAACGTTCCCGGTCTGCTCGAAGTTTCCATCGGGCATGCCCTGGTTTCCGATGCCCTGTACCTGGGCCTGCAGAATACCGTTCAGATGTATAAACGACAATTACAGTAAGTATGGCCCTTTTTTGCAACGAGACCGGCAGCGGTTTCCCCCTTCTTATTATGCACGGCCTCTTCGGGCAGAGCGATAACTGGGTAACCCTGGGCCGTAAATACGCCGGACATTTTCATGTGCACATGCTGGATATGCCCAACCACGGGCGTTCGCCGCATTACGACGACCTGTCGTACCCCTTTATGGCAGAAAAAGTGCTGGAATTCATGAACGAACGCGGACTGGAACAGGCACATCTTATCGGGCACAGTATGGGCGGAAAAATTGCCATGCAGCTGGCCGTAACACAGCCCGGGCGTGTATCAAAACTGGTAGTGGCCGATATCGGTCCCAAGGCCTATCCCGTGCATCACCAGACCGTGATACTGGCCCTGCAGCATATAGATACGGCCGCGCTGAAAAACCGCGGAGAGGCTGAAGAAACGATGATCGCCTACGGACTGGACCCCGGCACGCGGCAGTTCCTGCTGAAGAACCTGTACTGGAAAGAGCCCGAACGGCTCGACTGGCGCTTTAACCTGCCGGTAATTGCCGCCCAGATCAGCGAAGTAGGCAAACCCCTGGCCCCGGACGCCCATTTCAACGGCCCCGCCCTGTTTATCCGCGGCGGTAAAAGCGGTTATGTGCAGGACGAGGACATGAACGGCATCCGCAGTCATTTTCTGCAGGCGGAACTACAGACCGTAGAAGGCGCCGGACACTGGGTACATGCCGAAAAGCCCCTGGAGTTCTATGATAAAACGCTGGCTTTTTTGAAGAGCTGACAGCTAAGAGCTGATCGCTTACTTTACATCTCGGAATTTTGGCTTCCGGCCTAAGGAGAGCACTTTTTAAAAAGCTGGTAGCTAAGAGCTGATAGCTCACTTTGTATTTCGGAATTTTGGCTTCCGGCGATAAACCAATCGCTTGTTCTTTAAACCTTATACGTTAGCTATTAGCTATCGGCTATAAGCTCCTCACTTATTCTTATCTTAGCGTTAGCTTTTTTGCGGATAGCTATAAGCTATTTACCATGAACATTACAGACCAGACGGGATATACACTGCATCTGCGGGGCAAACCGGGGCGGATCGTATGCCTGGTGCCTTCCATTACGGAATTTCTGTGCGATATCGGTCTGCAGCCGCAGCTGGCGGGTGTTACCAAATTCTGCATTCACCCCGAAAATGTGCGCCAAACTGCGGCGGTAGTGGGCGGTACCAAGAATTATTCCACGGAAAAGATACGGGCCCTGGCCCCCGACATCGTGATCGCCAATAAAGAGGAGAACGTTCGCGAAAGCATTGAGGAGCTGCGGCAGCATCTGCCGGTGTACGTAACAGATATTGTTACCCTGGAACAATCGCTGGATATGATGCAGCGCCTGGGCGCACTCTTTGGCAGGGAAGAAGCGGCTGCGGCCATTATCCGCGAAACGGAGCAGGCCTTTATGGCCTATACACTTCCGGCAAAGCCCCTGCGGGCCGCGTATTTTATCTGGCGCAGACCTTTTATGAGCGTGGGGCGGGACACTTTTATCCACGATATACTGCAACGCCTGGGCATGCAGAACGTATTTGCCGCTTACCCCGGGCGTTACCCGGAGATCACCGTGGAAGACCTGCAATGTGAAAGCCCGGAACTGGTGCTGCTTTCTTCAGAACCCTATCCCTTCGGGGAAAAACACCGGGAAGAGATACGCAAAATACTCCCCGCTGCGCGTATTCTGCTGGTGGACGGTGAATGCTATTCCTGGTACGGTTCTTCGGTACGTAAAGCCCCCGCATATACCCGGCAGTGGCTGAACGCATAACTCTATTCCGGCGCTATTTTTTATGGGGCGGAAATTGCCGCTTTTGAATTTCCGGGAACTGTATACGGGGCACTGCGCAAGAGGCCTGTATACCTTCCGGAAGGGCCCCGGGGACGATACCGAAAAATTAACCAAAAATTTTTACGGTTATACATTAAAAATACAGATATTTACGTTCTACCCCATGAATTAGCCGGATGTTGAAGAAATTTTACGCGTTTTCCATTTGTTTTCTCTGTCTTTTTAAGTTGCAGGCCCAGAAGGTGGGCGTTGTACTCTCCGGCGGCGGAGCCTGGGGCGTGGCGCATATCGGGGTGCTGAAAGAGCTGGAGAAGAACCAGATCCCGATCGATTTTGTGGCGGGTACGTCCATGGGAGCGCTTATTGCCGGTATGTACGCGGGCGGCTATTCGCCCGAAGAAATGGAACAGATCGTGATGGACCCCTCGTTCCAGTCGCTGGTAACCGGCCGTATACCGCAGGAATACGTGTATTATTTCAAGATGAACGAGCCCAACGCTTCCATCCTGAACCTGAAGCTGAACCTCGACAGCGGACAACTGCGTACGTCCATCCCCACGGGCATTGTTTCGGCCTATAACTACGATTTTAAGATGATGGAGCTGCTGGCCCCCGCCGCGGCTGCCGCCGATTATAATTTCGACAGTCTTTTTGTACCCTTCCGCTGTGTGGGCGCCGATATCATGAACAAAAAGCAGGTGGTGTTCCGCAGGGGCTACCTGCCTTCGGCCGTGCGGGCTTCGGCTACCTACCCGCTGTATATGCGCCCCATCAAGATCGACGACGTGCTCATGTTCGACGGCGGACTCTACAACAATTTCCCGGCGGATGTGGTAGACCGTGACTTTAATCCGCAGATCATCATCGGCAGTAACGTTACAGGTCCGGGTGGCAGTACACCGCCTTCGGAAGATGATCTCCTTGCCCAGATCAAGACCATGGTAATGGCCCCGACCAATTACGACGCCATCTGTGACAACATGGTGATCGTAATGCCCAATGTACCCACATCGCTGTTCGACTTTACCAATAACCGGCAGTCGGTGGAGATCGGGGCGGCAGCCACCCGCGAAAAGCTGGACAGCATTAAACTGTACGTACATGCCCGCCGCAGTGCCGAAGAGCTGAAAGCCCGGCGCGAGGCCTTCCGCGCCAAAGTGAAGGAACTTTGTTTCGACGAGGTGTACGTAACCGGGCTGCGCAAAGTACAGGCCTCCTATGTGCAGAAGCTGCTTACCGACCCCAAGTCGGACAGTCTTTCGGTGCAGGACCTCAAAAAACAGTATTTTCAGCTGGTGGCCGATGAAAAGATCCGGGATATTTATCCCATGGCCCTGTACAACAAAAAGACCAAGCGCTACGACCTGTACCTGAAGATAAAACCTGACCAGAGCCTGGAAGTAAGCCTGGGCGGGAACCTTTCTACCAAGCCGTACAACACGGCCTTTGTGGGTCTCAAATTCAAGCGCTTGTGGAACAATGCCCTGTCCATAACGGCCAACGGGGCCTTCGGGCGGGTGTACAACAGCGCCCATTTCGATACCCGGCTCGATTTTCCGTCCAAGGTGCCTTTTTCACTCATGACCTTTTATAACTACAACCAATACAACTACTTCCGCAACCTCAATTTCTTTATCGAGACCAAGAAGCAGCAGGTGGTGGTGAACCAGGACGAACATACGGCAGGCATCAGCTTTGGTTTTCCGGCGGGGCGCCAGGGCAAGCTCTATGCGGGCGGAGCCTTTGTGTACTTTCAGAACCGCTACTACCAGAACCCGTTCTTCAACACCGGCGATACAGCCGATAAATCCCTCTTCCGTCTGGGAACGGCCAATATCGTATACGAACAGAATACGTTCGACCGCAAGCAATATCCTACGCGGGGCGCCTGGCTGCAGGCGTCGGCACGTTATGTATACGGGGCCGAGGACTATTTTCCCGGAAGCACCAGCAAAGTGCCGGGTTTTACCACGCGCTATGCACAGTGGGTACAGTTTCGCCTGGCGGGCGAGAAGTTCTTCTTCCGCTACAAAAAGTTCCGCATCAGTCTCAACGGAGAGTTTTTCTATTCTACGCAGCCGGTATTCGGCAATTATCGCATCAATACGGTCATGGCGCGGCAGTACAGCCCGCTGCCCGAAATGGCCAACCTGTTCCTGCCGCAGTTTCGCAGCACCGAATTTATTGCCGGGGGTACGCGCCTGGTGTATTCCATCATAAAGAACCTGGACCTGCGGGCCGAGCTGCATGTGTTCCAGCCCTTCCGCGAGGTACACCCGGACGAGAACGGCAATGCCATCCGCAGCGCCACCTGGTTCTTCCGCACCTATTTTCTCACATCGGCCGTGATGGTGTATCATACGCCGGTGGGGCCCGTCAGCCTCAACTACAATTACTATCATAATACCGACCGGCCGCACAGTGTTTATTTCAACATTGGTTTCATTATCCACAATAAAAGAGCGTTGGAATAGTTATTTTTGTGCGCAATGGCATCACTTCGAAATTACATATTGCCGGGGCTGCTGGCCCTCTTATGCCTGGCCCTGCTGTCTTCATGCGGCAAGAACGGGTCCGGAACGGGAAAACTTCTGTTCAGCCGGGACACCATTATGTTCGATACGTCTTTTGCCCAGGTGGGTTCCATGAGCAAGGTTTTTATCGTGCGTAATACCGGCAACCGTGATCTTACACTCAAAAGCGTATACCTGGAAAAAGGGTCTGCTTCGCGTTTCCGCATCAATGTAGACGGAACTCCCGGGCCTAAGGTAGACGAAGTGGAGATACTGGCCGGAGATAGCATCTATGTGTTTGTGGAATCTACGGTAGACCCCGTGGGCAGCAGCGGCAGCCTTTTTGAGGATGACCGTATCGTTTTTGATTACAACAACGGTCCCGATCATGTATACCTGGCCGCACCCGGGCAGGACGCTATTTATTATTATCCCAACGATACCCTGCTGGACAGTTACGGACGCAAGTATCCCGTGCGTATCCTGCAGGGCAGTCATGTATGGACACAGGGCAAGCCGATCGTGATCGTGGGCACCCTGGTGGTGGATGCCGGCGCTACGCTTACCATGCAGCCCGGTACACACGTACACATGTTCAACGGGGCCATGATCTGGGTGTATAAGGGCGGTGTGCTCAAAATGCTGGGCGAAAGCAACCGCCGTGTGGTGGTGGAAGGTACCCGCCTGGGGGCACAGTATGCCAACCTGGCCGGGCAGTGGGACCGTATCTGGATCAATGAAGGCAGTACAGAACACGTGATCCGCCATGCCATCATCAAGAACGGCCGCATGGGCATACAGGCCGGCGGGCTCGATCTCAGCGACGGCAGTTCACCGCGTAACCTGCTTATTGAGCAGACCTCCATTTTTAATATGACGGTGACGGGCATTTTATCGCTCAACTACAATATTACGGCCAACACAGTCTTTGTGAACCAGTTCTCGCAGTACGGTATGGCCCTGCTGCTGGGCGGCAGTTACAACCTGCGGCACGTAACGATATCGGGTTACCAGTCGGGCACCCGGCCACAGCCCGGACTGTTCTTTGCCAATTATTACCAGGCACAGGACGGCCTGTATGTGAACGCCATGAACTTTAAGGCCGAGAACTCCATATTTTACGGAACAAACCCCACCGAGGTGGCTTTTGACTGGGACAACGGGGCTGCTATGAATTACCAGTTCCGCAACTGCCTGCTGAAAGTGGACGAACAGACCAGCACCACCGGTCCGGAATTTGTGAATATTATACGGAACAAGGACCCTAAGTTCTACGCGCCGTATTATTACGATCCGAGCCTGATGAGCGATTCACCGGTGCGTGACTCGGCCGATGTAACGCTTACGGGTTCTTCGCCCTCGCTGCTGTTCGATTACCATGGCATAAACCGGCTTATGAACGGGCGCAGCGACATGGGATGTGCCGAATATAAAGGCGATTGATTCTGAGTGGGCTAAACGATTTTGCGTGATTTTTTACAAAATTATTTTGCAAATATCGAAACCGGATTATACATTTGCACTCCCAAATTCAAACAACGTTCTTTGGGAAATAAGCGGAAGTAGCTCAGTTGGTAGAGCACGACCTTGCCAAGGTCGGGGTCGCGGGTTCAAGTCCCGTCTTCCGCTCAAAGAGCCTCGGAACGAGGCTTTTTTTATTTCACCTGATCTGCCCCGGTGGTGGAATTGGTAGACACGCGGGACTTAAAATCCCGTGCCTTCGCGGGCGTACGGGTTCAAGTCCCGTCTGGGGTACAAAGCAAAAGCCATGATGGAAACGTCGTGGCTTTTTTCGTGTGGCCTGTTATGAATGTTTTTCGTATGATTTTTATTCTGTGATGATTTAAACCATCATAAAGGAGAAAATAATGCATTAATGATGATTAAACCCATCATTAATGTATCTGCAAATATGAAACAAAATTAAAATTTAGCCGTATATAACCATCATAAAATGGCAAAAGAAGAATTAGTGATGGTTAAAAGCAGCATAAATATGTATAGTATGAGTGACAATGCTATTATTGGTACTATCGGTGATTTTGTAAGACATCATCGGCTGGAACAGAATATAACACAAAAAGAACTTTCCACCAGGGCGGGTATAAACAGGACCACACTCTCAGATCTGGAATTAGGCAGACGATGCCAGCTAATTACCCTGATACAGGTACTTAGAGTATTGAACCAGCTATATGTATTTGATTCGTTTACGGTTAAACAGCAAATAAGCCCGATAAAACTAGCTGAAATGGAAATGGAAAAACGACAGAAGGCGTCGGGGCGGAAACGGCAATCACGTCGTAAAAAATCGGACTGGTGATGATAAATAGTGCATTTGTATATATATGGAATAAAAGGGTAGGTGCGATCTCCTGGGATCCTGATGCTGGTTTAGGCACATTTCAATATGACAAAAATTTTCTGAGATCAGGTCTTGAACTATCGCCGGTTCTGATGCCTCTGAACCAGGGTGAAAGACTCTTTTCATTCCCGGAAAACAGGAATAATTCCACTTTTAAAGGATTGCCGGGCTTATTGGCAGACATATTACCTGATAAGTATGGAAATGTGTTAATAAACACATGGTTACAGAGACAGGGACGGCCGGCAAATAGTTTGAATCCGGTAGAAACGCTATGCTTTATCGGTCAGAGAGGCATGGGTGCATTAGAATTTGAACCTGCTCTGCCTATCCTCAGAAACACTTCTGCGAAAATTGAATTAGACAACCTGATAGGAATTGCTGAAGAGATTCTCTCAGGAAGAAGAAATTTTACAGCGAACATAACGGAGGAGGAGGAAAAAGCCCTGTTTGAAATTCTGAAGATCGGTTCTTCGGCAGGAGGAGCAAGAGCAAAGGCATTTATTGCATATAATGAAAAAACGGGGGAGCTGAGAAGCGGGCAAACAAATGCTCCCAAAGGATTTGAACACTGGCTGATCAAATTTGATGGGGTTTCTGATTCCCAGTTTGGCGCATCTTCGGGATATGGACGGGTTGAAATGGCTTATCACAATATGGCTGTTGCAGCGGGCATTCAAATGACCGAATGTAAACTGTTAGAAGAAAATGGAAGAGCCCACTTCATGACAAAACGATTTGACAGAGAATACGGGAAGGAAAAAATTCATGTACAAACGTTTTGTGCTATGCGGCATTATGATTTCAATGAGATAAATGCATACAGTTATGAAGGGCTTTTCGAAACAATGCGTATGCTTGGCCTGAGCTATCCGGAAGCCCGGGAATTATACAGAAGGATGGTATTTAATGTAATGGCCAGGAATTGTGATGACCATACTAAAAATTTCGCTTTTCTCATGCAAAATTCAGGAGAGTGGTCCTTGTCTCCTGCGTATGATATCTGCCATGCATACAGACCGGGAAGCAATTGGGTGAGCCAGCATGCCCTGAGCATAAATGGCAAAAGGAGCAATATTACCCGGGAGGATCTTCTTCAGGTGGGAAGAAGCATGAATATAAAGAATGCAGAAAACATTATTTCTAAAATCGCTGAAGTGGTTTCAGACTGGAAAAGCTATGCCGATGCTGTAAGGGTCGATGTACAATTACGTGATTCAATAAAAGCTACACATGTGATCCTGTAACCGTGATCCGTTTCCGGTAAAAAAGCCACAACCTTGCGGTCATGGCTTTCTCTGTCCGGTAAGGAAGTAAGGAAGGAGAATAAAATAATCAGGACCAGGTATTGTTGGCATTGAGGGTAATGTTCAGGCTGCTGCCCCCGTTGAAACGTAGTTCGTGTTTATTGGAGAGGGCATTCGGGTTCAGTACCTCGCCTTGGCGGAAAGTGCCTGCAGCAATGAAAAGACGGGCTTTAACATTGAACCCGATACTAAAATTAGGCTGCAAGGGGCTTACGATCACCGGATATCCCGAGCGGCCAAACCCGCCGCTGTATTTACCCATCTGAATACCGGGCGAAGTGTTGATCTGCAGCTGCCCGGACTGGCCACCCGGCTGTACCATAAAGTTCATTCCGCGTCCGTTATCTTCGAGTATAGCCATATTCTCAGCGTTTGGGTTGGCCCGGGCGCTTATGAGCGTGCTGAATGTTGTACCGGGTCTCAGTTGTCCCGGTTCACCGCATACAAAGGTGTACTCATCGTTCCATTCAAAAACCGCTGCGCCGGCGGTTGGAATGTTGCGGCAGAGCCAGGCAAGCGGATAGGCATTGTACATCCCCTCTGCCTCCTGGAAGATAATAAAGTCGGCCTGTGCCGATTTATTCGTTACGTTTACTCTGTAATTCATTGCTTATGTTGAGATTAAGTTAAGAGAGCCGGTATGTGTACCCGCCTTAACAAATATGTACAGAAGGGTGCAGGCTGTTCCAGGCTTAAATACCTGATTTATGTGATTCGTGCGGAATTTTATATCTTGTAGGGATTTACGAACGGTTATGAAGCGTCTGGTTCCTTTTTGTGTGCTCATACTTCTGTCGGCATCGGCCTGTAAAAAGAAAGATACCACCCTGGACAATACCTGTCCCTATGTGTTGTACAATCCCTCGGGCGGAGGCTGCCCGTCCGGGGAGGTGCAGGTATCGGGTTCGGGCTGCTGCCCGGATAACAAGCCTTTTGCCTGCGGCAATGTATGTTATACCACCTGTGAGGAGGCCTACCAGAACTGCGGCAGCAACGTGATAAAAGGGCAGCCTGCCACTTCGGGCAATACTCTGCTCAGCGGTGTGTGGAAGCGCAATACCCTGTCGGACCCCTGCGAAGATCTGATGATATCTTACGACGGCAGCGAAGGCCGGGTGTCGGCCGCCGGTGGTACCTGCTGCTATATCGTGAATGAGGTGGTATGGCAGAACCTCTCCGGCGATTACATCCAGGTAAAGAACTGCTCCGGAAGCTTTCAGACCAGTCTGCTTACCTTCAATGGTAACGATCAGGTTACCGTAGGTGGCATCCCTTACCTGCGGCAGTGATTCGTATCCCGCAGGCAGGTGATTATACCCATTTAGAGGGGGATACGGCAAAAAAAGTGGGCCGGGTACTCTTTTTTTGCGCATCTTTATACCCGTTCAAACACATACATGGAAGTACTTATTATCTTTTTGCTCATACTCCTGAACGGAGTTTTTTCTATGAGCGAAATTGCACTGGTCTCGGCGCGAAAATCACGCCTGGAGGCTGCTGCAAAACGTGGCGACCGTAATGCACGCATCGCCCTGGAAACCGCCAACGAACCTAACCGTTTTCTTTCCACCGTACAGATCGGCATTACGCTCATAGGGATCCTTACCGGTATTTTCGGGGGCGAATCGGTAACCCGCAGCATCGAAGAAAAGCTCAACGACATACATTTTCTTGCGCCCTATGCCCATTCCCTGGCCGTAACGGCAGTGGTGGTGCTTATCACTTTCTTTTCCCTGGTACTGGGCGAACTGGTTCCCAAGCGCATAGGCCTTACCAATCCCGAAGGTATTGCCAAGGTAATGGCCCGTCCCATGCTGATCCTTTCTAAAGTGACCGCGCCTTTTGTGTGGCTGCTTACCTTTACCAGCGACCTGCTCATCCGGGTGTTCCGCATACGTCCCTCGGCCGACAGTAAAGTGACCGAGGAAGAGATCCGTGCCATTATACAGGAAGGTACCGAAGGCGGCAGCGTACAGGAGATCGAACAGGATATCGTGGAGCGCGTGTTCATCCTGGGCGACCGTAAAGTGGCCTCGCTCATGACACACCGTAACGATATCGCCTTCCTGAGCACCACCTGGGAGGCCGAAAAGGTGCGCAGCCGCGTGCTGGAAGAAATGCACTCGCTGTACCCGGTGTACGAGGACGAAAAAGACGATATCATCGGGGTAGTGCTTCTGAAGGACATTTTCCGCCAGCTGAGCGAACCCAATTTTTCGCTGAAAGATATGCTTTCGGTGCCACAGTTCATGTCGGAGAACGTTTCGGCCTACGATGCCCTGAAACGTTTTAAGGAAAGCGGAGTACACTACGGCCTGGTGATGGACGAATTTGGCCAGATACAGGGTATTGTAACCATGAACGACCTGCTGGAGGCCCTGGTGGGCGATTACAGCGATTTCTACGCCGAAGAGTTCACTTTTGTGCAGCGCGAAGATGGCAGCTGGCTCATCGACGGACAATATCCCATGCACGATTTCCTGCGTAAATTCGGACTGGACGACAGCGATAAAGAATTTCCCTTTAATACCATCAGCGGACTTATTATCCACGAACTGCAAACTATTCCGCAGACCGGCCAGAAACTGCGCTGGCTCAATTTCGAGCTGGAAGTGGTGGATATGGACGGCGCCCGCATCGATAAGATCCTGCTGCGCAGACTGGAAGACAGGTAGCTGTGAGCTATCAGCTTATAGCTGTACATTAGGGGTAAGCGTTTCCTGTTCGTTATTTTTAAAACGGTGAATTATCAGCGTATAGCTAAAAAAAAACGAAGGTACTGAACCCTCGTTTTTTATTACACTATACACGTTGTTGAAAGAAGGCTGATGTTGCTATAAGCTATTGGCTTTTAGCTTTTATCGCATGATCATTACTTTCTCTGCAGCGATAAGGCTGCCGCCTGCGTGGATCTGCAGGTGATAGAGTCCGGCGGGTAATTGTGCCGTATCCAGGCTGAATACCTGTTTGCCCGCGCTGATGTTTTCGCGGCGCAAGAGCAGGGGGCGGCCCGAAACATCGATCAGGCTGATCTGTACCTCCTTGTAGAAAAGTGTTCCTTCCAGGGCAACCTGTACCACATTTGTGGCCGGGTTCGGGTAAACCGAAACGAAAGCATCGCCGTCTGCAGCCAGGCCGGTCGTAGAGATCGTAATGGTAATGCCGTTGCTCAGGGCCGTATCCGGTGTGGCACACAGGGTATCGCTCTGCAGTACGCAGCTGATCACATCGTTGTTCAGCAGGGCCGTGGTACTGTAAGTGGCCGTATTGGGGGCACCCGGGATAGGTAAACCATTCTTTAACCAGGTATATTGCGGGTTAGAACCACCGTTCACCGGGCCGGCCGTAAAGGTAACCTGCTGTCCGGCCGTAATTACGTTACCGGGAGTGGCTGTGATGCTTACCGAAGGAACCAGTACCGGTGCCACGTTGATGATGATGTGTATACTCTCTACGGTGTCAGATACCACACAGCTTTCGGCGGGAACCAGCTGTACATATACTTCGTCCGTGGCCAGGATGCTATTATCGGCATAACCTACAGAATCTGTACCCACCACTATGCCGTTCTTATACCAGACATAGGCAGGAGCTGTGCCGGGGTTGAGTACCATGGCGGTATAGGTAACCGTGCTGCCTTCGCAGGACAGCTGGGTATTGGTAGTTACAAAAACGGCGGGGTTCAGGGCGGGTTGAATGCTAACGCTTACACTGGTAGTGTCTGAGCAGCCATTGGCCGTACCTACGGTATAATAGGTGCCGCTGGCGGTAACGTTGGAAGGACTGTTCAGCGGCATGGTACAAGCCGCATCGGTGAACCAGCTGAAGGTAGCGCCGGTATTGGCAGCGTCGCTGATCGTAAGCGTATCCAGCGCAATGGCGGCACAGCTGTTGATGCCGGTCAGAGGCGAAAGTACCGGGAAGGGATGTAGGGTAAGATTCAGGGTGATGATGCTGTCGCAGCCACTGAACGAGCCACCCATCAGTGTGTCGGTAGCGGTATTGTTGCTGGCAGTGTAGGTAACGCCATTGGTCCAGGTATAACTGCCACAGGCCATAATGCTGTGGGTACCATAGGTGTTTACGCAAACGGTTTCCAGGAAAACGCGGGCAATGCGGTTACGGCTTACGCCGTTGTAATTTTCGAAGTGACCGGCAATAATGGCCGTCTGGGCTCCGGGTTCCACGATAATGTTTGTAAGCGTGTTATCGCAGCCGGGGTTCCCCGGGTTAAAAGTGAGGTCGCGGCTGCCGTCGGTATTGAGGCGGGTAAGGTGTCCCACCACGTCGCCGTTATACGTATTGAACTGGCCGCCGACAAGTATTTTGCCGTTGGGTTGCAGGGCAATGGCGTGTACCACCATATTGGCACCGCTACCGGAGCTGAAGGTGTTGTCCAGGCTACCATCGGTATTCAGGCGGGCAAGACGGGTTACCATTACCCCGTTCATGTTGTAGAAATCGCCGCCTACCAGTATTTTGCCATCGGGTTGTACGGTGATCATATTTACAGAACTGTTGGCGCCTGCACTGAATGTATTGTCCAGGGTTCCATCGGCATTCAGACGGGCAATGCGGCTTGCGGGAACGCCGTTGTATGCGCTGAAATCACCGCCGATCAGGATTTTGCCGTCAGGTTGCAGGGCTATGGTCTTTACCTGTGCATTGGTGCCGGTCATATTGGCAAAGGTATTATCGAGCTGCCCGGTGGAAGGATCGATACGGATGATGTCGTTACCCACACTGTAATTGTTGTTGTAGGCTGAAATGATGCCCGCTACGAGGTATTTGCCATCGGGCTGGATGGCGATATCGGCTACCTGGCCGGCAATGCCTCCCAGGGGATCGAAGCTGAGATCCACACTGGCGTCTGTGTTCACACGGGCAATGCGCATGCGGGATGTACCGTTGTATACCGTAAAATTACCGCCCATAACAATTCTGCCGTCTGCCTGTACTTCTATGCTGCCGATGAGGCCGGATCCTGAGGGACCAACATTTGTGCCGGGGTTAAAGGTAGTGTCCAGGGAACCGTTGGCGTGTACACGACCGAAACGTTTGGCCAGAATGTTCCCGTTGTAATTCACGAAGTTCCCGCCGATCAGGATCTTGCCATCGGTTTGCCGTGCAATGGCCGTAATGGCGTTGTTGGCGCCTGCTCCGGGAGCAAAGCTGGTGTCCAGCGCTCCGGGTTGCGCAAATGCGGCGGTACCAAAGCTAAGGGCACCAGCCAGTAAAAGAAGAATTTTTTTCATATAGATTATTGAATGTAAAAAGGAGACGCAAAGGAATGGAAATGAGCCCGGAAGGGCTTTACGTCAGACTTGTGGAATTATTAAATTTAGGCGTATTTATTTTTTAATTCCGCCGTAAAAACGGTCGTTTTACAGGAAGCATCGGAATGTATACCGGGGTTTAACCCGATGATATATAACCATATAGATGTGTATGGAAGACGATTGTTACCTCAGGGTGAAGCGAATATTCGCTGTACAGGATTGTATTTTTTTTGTGCGTTATGTATACAAAAAACGACCAGAACCGGGCCTGAATACGATCAGTGGATCTCGTATTCCAGTTGCAGATTATCCAGTTCTTCCACGAAAGCATCGAGTTCTTCATACGTAACGTCGAGTTCGATGGATGTGCCGTTTGTCAGGCCGTCGGTCTGTGTTTTGCTCTTGAAAAGATCACGTTGCACACTATGGAGAAGCCTCACCAGCTGAAGCCGCTGCTGTTCTTTACCCCGGAAATAATGTATGATGATCTTCGGCATTTGTATGCGATGATACGCATTTACCGGCACAGTGGTATATAAAATGGAAAACGGTATAGAAAATTTGAGAATTGCAGTGTTTTATTTCTCTATCTGTAAATTAAATCTATTTTTGTGCTGATTTTTATACCATGAAAAAACTATCTCTTCTATTCGCCGCATTGGGCATTACTGTTGCGATGCATGCCCAGCTCACTGCCTCTTTTACGGTAACAGATAACGATCCTGCTTTTATATTTAATAATACCAGCCAGGGAACGGGGACGTTCAGCTGGTCTTTCGGAGACGGGAATACGTCTGCACAGAACAGTCCGGCTCATACCTATACCTATAACGGGCAGTACACCGTGCGCCTTATCATGACCGGGGCGGGGGAGTCGGATACGATGCTGCAGACCCTCACGGTGAACAATGCAGCACCCTGCACGCCGGCTATACAGGTGCAGGATAACGGCGGCACCGGTAACTATACATTTACGACCAATAGCCTGCCCGGCGCATCTTCTTACTACTGGGAGTATGACGATGGCATGCATGGCTACGGCCAGTCGGTAACGCATAACTTTTCGCTACCCGGCACCTACGACGTGTGCATTACTACTGTTGGTAATGTAGCGGGTTGCGGCGGCACACAGTGTACCAGTCTGGTGGTAACCAATGGCTGGTTCTGTACGGCTAATTTCAGCTATGCGCCTACGGGTGTAGCCAACGAAATGTCTTTTTCTTCACTGATGTTCAGTTACCCGGGCGGCCCTTACGTATATGCCTGGGATTTCGGGGACGGGGCCACTTCCGCAGCGGGTACGCCTACGCATGCCTACAGCAGCTACGGGAAGTATGAGGTTTGTCTTACGGTACAGGCCATGGGCCGCACCGATCATTACTGCGATACGGTAACGGTGGCCAATATGTGCGATCCTGCCTTTACCATTTCCGACCTGAATGCACCGGATTACAGCTTTATCCTGGCCTCTTCAGATACCACAGGTTTAACGTTCCATTGGGATTTCGGGGACGGAAACAGCTCCACGTCTGCCAACCCGGCCCATACGTATTCCACTCCGGGCACTTACCAGGTACAGCTTACGGTTTCGGGCAACGGCTGCACAGATTCGTTGAGTCAGACCATCGAATACAACCCGGCTTCCGCCGCCTGCGGGGCCTTTTTTCAATGGTATGAGGGCAACACGCCCAATGCCCTGATCATTGCCGATTCCAGCTGGGGCAGCGGTCCGCTGAGTTATGCCTGGGATTTCGGCGATGGCAGCAGCAGCACGGTGCAGTACCCCACACATACCTACACAGGTAGCGGACCGTACACATTATGCCTTACCATCTCCGATTCGGTTTGCACGGCTACGTATTGCGATACCCTCCTTTCTTCGGGCAACGGCGGATTTACCGTAGAGGTCATTTCCGAAGGGGAGCTGGGGCTCCACGCACAAGCGGCTGATTTTAGCCTGCACCTGTACCCGAACCCGGCCTCCGGGCAGCTGAATTACGCTACGGCCTATCCGGACATACTGCATATAGAGATCTACGATATGCGTGGTGTACGTGTGTTCAACAAGCTTCTTCCGGGCACGGGAAGCATCGGCACGGCAAACCTGCAGAACGGCTTATATTTCTTTGTGATGAAAGAGCAGAACGGGAATGTGCTGAAAAAAGAGAAGCTGGTGATCCTGCGGTAGTCGGGGGAGCTGAGAATCCGATTCCGGGGAAGCTGACAGCACCGTATTATACGGGACTTACAGCGTTCCAAAATAAAAAGCGGGAGTAATATACCCCCGCTTTTTAAGCAAAATGCTAATCATATAGCATTGAATATCAGAAATTTACCCAGAACCAAAACGCCAGGTGACGTTTTGGGACATTGCCGAACATTACCCCTATTCTAGAATAATTGTAGTAACGATATGTTTACGAATATAACTTGGTTTAGCTCCCATATCTTTTATACTAACAACCACTCGTTCATTCAGCATATATATAACAATATCTACATATTTATATTTGAACAAAATCTTACTGCTAATTGCAAATTCTATTCCAGAATTAAACTCAAAAAAAATAGGAATATTATCCGTTTTTTTTCTTTTGAATTTTAAAAAAGCTCCTGAGAGAAGCTTGGGATCTTTATTAACAACATCTTTATATATGTTGTTATTATTGAAGAATATACTAAATGAATCTGCTGTTTGCGTATAATTATCTGTATCAATATGTATAAATGCTGTTTGGGCATGCCCATAGTTTACAACGAGTAAGTAAAAAATGGCTATTATACTAATTTTAAGTTTACTTATTCTCTTTTTCATCTGATTGTATTAAAGTGTGTAGACCTTATACCTACAAAACGACATCCGCAAATACGGCATTTATAACGCTGCTTTCCATGAGCCATTCCTGCCTTTACACAATCACAACTCCCACATTTACAGGTTATCGATCCATCCATGTACTCTTTTTGACCAATGCCTTCCAATTTAACAGGTATTTAGACCCCCTAAATTACGTTATTTCTATGGCTAAGGACCAATAATACCATCTGGCTTTCGCACTTGAAAATTTTAAGTCGCTTATTTTAAATACAATAAGCCCATGTACTCTTTTTGACCAATACCCTTGCATCGCGTTTTATCAAAGAACATTTGGGTTTAACAGAGTAAACATTACCCTTTCAAGGGAAAATTACTCTTTTCTTCCAATATTTTTTACTTTCGATTTTGAACAGTCAATAATTTCAGAAATTTTTATAATACTTCGTTCGTTATTACCATCCTTTCTTAAATAATTAGTAATTATTAGAACCGGAATTAAATACTTCTTATCAATATAAATAACTCGAGATTCCAAATATGGAATATAAGGAGCAGAATCCGTCCATTGACCAGCAGTTGTATCCTTAGCTTTTATACTTACTTTATAACAAGTAAAAGTATAGTTATCTAACTTTATTAAAGTATCATCAGCCAAGGTCTGTATTTCATATCTTTTAGTTGGCAATGGAATTATTATCCAATACATTTGTGGTGGAGTTCCATCGATTTCTACTATAGTGTCCGTAGAGGTTGAAAAGTAAAGTCTCAGCTTTTCCTGATCTGATTTTTTCCCCTTTTTGTAAAAGACTTCAGGATTATATACGTTGGCTCCTTTTTTTACAAAGGACTTAGTATACGGATAGGATTTCTTCGTATCTAGGAAATTATCCAAACCATATTCGGCTTTAATTTGATCATCCGTTCTGATAAACAGACGTTTATTTTTGATATATAATGACTCGTAAAACACAGAAGAATCTTTCATCTCTTCTACGTAGTATAGAAGGGATTTCTTTGTCAATTGAGCATGAATAAACTGCACATGGGTGCATAGAAAAACGATAATAATAAGGCTTTTATTATTTCTCGACATAACCATCTTTTTTAGCTTTTTCATATACTTCATAATCTGCATCAACCCCTTTATTATATACTTTATATGCACTCTCTTGATTTCCACCATAAAGAGCAGTGTAACCCCTCCTAAAAATAGGACTGTTTAAAAGTATAAAAATTGTAACTTAAACAGTATGAAAAAGAGTAAATACAGCGAAACGCAGATCGTAAAAGCGCTTAAAGAGTATGAAGGCGGGCGTACCGCAGAGGATATCTGCCGGGAACTGGGCATCGCTAAAGTGACGTTCTATGCCTGGAAGAAGAAGTATTCGGGTATGGACAGCGAGCAGCTCAAAGAGCTAAAAGCCCTGCGGGAAGAGAATCGCAAGCTTAAGCAAATGTATGCCGACATGGCCCTTGACAACAAAATGCTCAAAGACGTGTTGTCAAAAAAGTGGTAAAGGCGGCTGACCGTAAAAATGTAGTAGCTTACCTGGAACAGAGGTACAGGGTAAGTGTCACGCGCGCCTGCAAGACCATTGCATTTTCCAGGTCCTTGTATTATTACCGGCCCGGCAAAGACGACAGCCTGGTAATAGCCAAACTACAGGAACTTTCAGAGAAAAATCCACGGGAAGGCCAGGATAAGTATTATTCACGGATTCGTTTGCAGGGCCTTACATGGAACTATAAACGCGTTCGCCGGGTATATAAGTTGATGGGGTTAAATCATCGCAGAAGGGTAAAGAAAAGGTTGCCTGTACCGGTAAAAGAACCCCTGGTAACCCCCAACGCATTGAATCAAACCTGGTCTATGGATTTTATGCATGACATCTTAACCAACAAAAGAAAGTTCCGTACCTTAAACATCATTGACGATTTCAACCGTAAAGCCCTGGTTGTAGAGGCTGATTTTAGCTTCTCTTCGGATCTGGTGACCCGGATACTTCAACTGTCAGCTTCCCTGAAATCGGGTCCATTTAGAATGCGATAAAAGTCGTAATTTTAAATGTTGAATAGTCATGAAAA
>JBQVOK010000009.1:0-182561 GCA_052437175.1 Flavobacteriales bacterium | reverse complement strand
CTACTACAGCTACCATGACCGTAACGGTGAACAATAACACCACTCCGGCATTTACACAGGTACCTGCTATCTGTTCCGGCGGATCGTTTGCGCTGCCCGCCACCTCCAACAACGGCATCAGCGGCACCTGGAGCCCGGCCATCAACAATACGGCTACTACTACGTATACCTTTACACCCACAGCCGGACAGTGCGCCACTACCGCCACTATGACCGTAACGGTGAACAACAGCACCACTCCGGCATTTACACAGGTACCTGCCATCTGTTCCGGCGGTACCTTTACGCTGCCCGCTACGTCCAATAACGGCATCAGCGGTACATGGAGCCCGGCCATCAATAACACGTCCACCACTACCTATACCTTCACACCCACAGCCGGACAGTGCGCTACTACGGCTACCATGACCGTAACGGTGAACAATAACACCACTCCGGCATTTACACAGGTACCTGCCATCTGTTCCGGCGGAACCTTTACGCTGCCCGCCACCTCCAACAATGGCATCAGCGGCACCTGGAGCCCGGCCATCAACAATACGGCTACTACTACGTATACCTTTACCCCCACAGCCGGACAGTGCGCTACTACGGCTACCATGACTGTGAACGTAAATACAGTGAATACTTCCGTAAGCATTTCGGGGATTACCATTACGGCGGCGGCTACCAATGCCGGCTACCAATGGATAGACTGTGCAGACAACACGCTGATCGGCGGAGCACAAAGCAACTCGTATACCGCCACGGCAAACGGCAGCTATGCGGTGATCGTAACCCAGAACGGCTGTAGCGATACCAGTATCTGCACCACCATTGCTACTGTGGGCCTGGAAGAACCCGGCAAAGAAGCGCCCCGCGTGTACCCGAACCCGGGCCCGGGCATTTTTGTGCTGGTTACACCCGGCCAGAGCGCGGGAGCAGCTTACCAGGTGCTTGATCTGAGCGGTAAAGTACTTGTAAACGGCAAAATAGCCGCTGAACAGACGCATATCGATCTAAGCGCATATCTTCCGGGAATATACCTGATCCGCCTGCCGGAAAGCAGCGGCGTACTCCGGATCATAAAACAGTAACACAGCATAGGACGGCGGAAGCAAAAACTTCCGCCGTTTTTATTTGCAGCAGTACTTCTCTCCTCTGTAGCGAATTTCTGTCGTTTTTTCGTAACTTTGAATGCAGTACGGCTACCTTGTCCGCAACCAAAACCCAGTCCGGCATGAGTCTCGATCTGTTTATTATACGCATACTGACGTCTGTCCTCACCGGTTTTATCATCGGGTTCGAGCGCCAGTGGAACCACAAGTCCGCCGGGCTCCGCACCAATACGCTGGCATCGGTCGGTTCAGCCGTTTTTGTACTGCTCTCCTTTTACATAACCGAAGGCAGCGGCGGCGATGTAACACGCATCATTGCCCAGGTGGTAACGGGCATAGGCTTTATCGGGGCGGGTATTATTTTTAAAGAAGGCTTTAATGTACATGGTCTCACCACGGCCGTAACCATCTGGTGCAGTGCAGCCATTGGCTGTTTTGCCGGTGCGGGTTATATTAAAGAGGCCATTACCGCCAGCCTGATCGTGGTACTGGTAAATGTGCTGCTGAAACCCCTGGACGCCTGGCTCAGTAACCGAAAATAAACGTATATGAATCCGGGGTTCCGGCCCTACCCGGGGCGAAAACCCGGAAGTTCCACGCAAGATCGCCGGTCTGCCGGACATGTCCTGATACATATATACCATCCTTTTAGCCGGACTTAAATACACAAAGCTAAACTATACAAATTCCGCTGTGACCACCCATTTTCACGGTTAGACTATGGATTTTACATTTACACTAAAAACAATATAGTTCACAGGGAATCAGAACTTTTACTATTTTTGAAGATCGTTGCCACACACCATGAACACCCATGCCGATAAAAAAGCGGACAAAGGTCCCGAGCAGTCTTTTGCCGCCGCGCAAAGCGACAAGCGATCCATATACGATAACAGCGCTGTGGGTTCATCGCCGGCTGCGGCCATGCAACGGAAGCAGAACCACACCGGCATGCCCGATTCCCTGAAGGCCGGGGTAGAAAAACTTTCCGGGCTCTCAATGGACGATGTACAGGTACATTACCATTCGGCCGCTCCGGCACAGCTGCAGGCCCACGCTTTTGCACAGGGCAACCAGGTACACATTGCCCCCGGACAGGAAAAACACCTGCCGCACGAAGCCTGGCATGTGGTACAGCAGAAACAGGGCCGCGTACAGGCTACGCGCCAACTGAAGGGCGCAGACATTAACGACGACAGCGGACTGGAAGCCGAAGCCGATACCATGGGCGAAAAAGCACGGAGTTTCGGCAGTATGCTGCAAAGCGGAAGCACACAGGCGCTTGTGCAGCGCAAAGCGTCCGGCATACTCCAGTTCAGCCTGGAAAAGACCACTCCCGACGGTAAATGGATCTTCAGCGAATATGCCATACAGAGAGGCGCCTGGACCGGTCTGCGGGAACACACACTTACCTATGAGCCCACAGGCGGACCCGGTACCAAAAAAATAGCCCTGATACAGGTAGTACAGACCCGGGTAGGCGGACAGGACGTAACCCCTCCCGGACTCAGGAAACGCACCAATCCCAACGGTTTCCGGGTAGATACCCTGCCCGAATCGAACAACCCGGTCTTCGGGGCACCGAAAAGCAAACACAAAGACCTGGACGACACGCCCTTCAGCGACGACGTATACAACCTGGGCCAGGAAAAAGACCCCGGACGCAGTAAAAGGCGCAAAACGGAAATAAAGCATGCCACAAGGCTCGACAACCCGGGTATCGGCCGCACTTTCCTGCAGGACAATAACCTGGAGCACGAAAGCATGAGCCAGCTCTTCATTACCACGGCCTTTGACATGAATACCGGCGATTACCTGGGTTCCATCACCTATGGCTGGGAAAGGGCCCAGAACGGAGATCCGCAGCTGAAAGACCTGAGCTTTACCACCGGCGGCGCTTCCGACAATTTCCTGGAAGGAGTGGCCCAGTGGAATACCGTAAAAGGCAATATTCCCTTACCCGAGCCTCCCAGTGTAGCTTCGCAGAACTTCCCATGACCGGCGCCAAGGTTTTTGTCTAACAGAAACTCAGCAACCGCCTGGCAAAGCACAACTGGCGCTTCGCCTGAACCTGCCCTGTTACTTTAACTTAAATGAATGTACCGCCTTCGCTGCCCGGGATCTCGGGTGCGGCCTCTTCCTGCATTTCTTCAAAGCCGATGGCCTGGCGGTACAGGATGTAATTTACCATATAAATGAACGAAAGAGTAAAGAACAGGCCGATACAGCATACAAATACCCCCAGGAAACCGATTATGCCGCCTACCAGGGCCATAGCCAGTACCATAAAGAAGTTCTTTGACGCCAGCTTAATACTGGTGCCGATGGCCTGCAGCGGCCCGGCATCGGCAAAGATCACCAGGCTTACGGCAAAAGCGGTAAGTGTATGTACCACGATCATCACGATGTAGTTCAGTATGCTGCCGATCAGGTCCAGCTGCTGCAGTCCAAAGCTGATACTCAGGCTGACCACGCTGATGAGCAGGGAAACGACCAGCAGGTTAATGAGGTAAGGCATGCGGAAATAGTAGAATACACCGGAGAAGGGCGCACGTCCTGTAAAATCGGCCTCTTTACACATGCGCATGAAACCGGCAGCGAAGGGGGCTGCAAACAGTGTAACAGAGAGGTTAACGACAAGCATACGCAGCTGGTACATAGGGTCTTTTGCCATCTCGGCAAAGATCTCGGGACTGTGCTGAATGGCATCGAGCAGATCGCTGAACGGCATACCGTAAAGAAAGGGCGTAAGCAGGACAAACAGCAGGATAATGGGTATAGACAGCAGGAAAAAGGCTCCGGCCATAGGCAGCGTAACTTTTTTCCAGATGTTGAAGCCGCGGTTAAAAATTTCGTCGAAGCTGAGTGTATAGCCCTCCCGCTCTATCTGTTTCAGTCTTTCCTGTACAAATAATTTCATAGTTCTTAATAGTATTAGTACTTCTAAAATACGTTAACTGCGGGGAAAGAGGGGGCAATTTTCGATAAACAGGGTACTTCTTTCTTCCAATGAGCCTGCGGAAGCAATATCTGCATGCCTTTGGAACGAATGTACGTTTTTAAGAATAAACGCAGGTCTATTTCTTCTGGATCACGTTGATATCGTCTTCTACTACGTAGGAATTGGGAAATTCGGCCTGTAGTTTTTTCCACAGGATGGCGGCTTCGAACTTGGTCTGGAAATCGCCCACACGCACTTTAAAATTGGGGGCATCGAAAATGAGGTAGGCCTTATGTTCGTTCTTATAACTGCTCAGGTAGGCCGAACGGGTAGCCTGCGCACGGTCCTGCGAACCCTGGCCGCTTTCGGCGATGAGTTGCACACGGTAACCTTTGGGTTTGAAATCCGAAGACTTATACGAACTCACGAAAGACTGGCCGCCGCCGTCGCTTACAATCTCTGAAGTGCCCTTACCACTGCGCTGGTAAGCCGTATCGGCATCGGCACGCTGGGCAGATACTGCCGCAGTAGCGCTGAAAACAAACAGGAGTGACAGGACGAGTGTACGGAGCATATACTTCATATATTCGGACAAAGATATAAATTGCTTTTGATAAATTCCAGTTAGGGCCTCCAGCCGTAACCTCCGTTAAAGAAACGTCAAAACACAGGCGCTGTTGCGGGGTATTCGTCTTTTTTAGGAAAAAAATGTAGGTTTGCACAAATTTACAGGCCAGTGCACGAAGGAATTGTAATCATACCCACGTACAACGAAAAGGAGAACATTGAAAAAATGGTCCGTAAGGTAATGTCCCTGCCGGAACCTTTTGACCTGCTCATCGTGGACGACGGTTCGCCGGACGGTACCGGCCAGATCGTAAAACGCCTGCAGCAGGAATTCCCCGAACGCCTGCACCTGCTGGAACGCAGCGGCAAAGGTGGTCTCGGCACCGCTTACATCGCCGGCTTTAAACACGTGCTGCCCCGGGGATACAATTATATTTTCGAGATGGACTGCGATTTTTCGCACAACCCCGACGACCTGGTACGCCTGTACAATGCCTGTAAGCACGAAGGCGCCGACCTGGCCGTGGGTTCCCGCTATGTAACCGGCGTAAACGTGGTAAACTGGCCCATCGGGCGGGTGCTGCTCTCCTACTACGCCAGCGTATACGTGCGCTTCATCACGCGCATGCCCATACGCGACGCCACGGCGGGCTTCAAGTGCTATACGCGCAAAGTACTGGAGACCATCGACCTGGACCGCATCAAATTCAAGGGATACGCATTCCAGATCGAAATGAAATTTTCGGCCTTTACCCTCGGTTTCAAAATAAAAGAAGTGCCCATCATTTTTACCGAACGCCAGGAAGGCGTTTCCAAGATGAGCGGCAGTATTGTACGCGAGGCCGCTTTCGGGGTAATGAATATGCGTATGCGCGCCCTGTTCGGCAAAATCAAACCGGCCGATAAACAGCCCAATACCTGAACCTAAGGCGCTTATACCTGCATCCGGACGGCGATCTGCCGAAATATTTGGCAAATGCAAGAAAGCGTAGTATTTTAGATGAACAAATACCTGTATGTTAGTACGCACTATTGAAGCATTCGGGAAGTATGGCATTACCATGAGGCAGACTTTCCGCAGGCCTGATAACTTTAACGTTTTCAGGAGGCAGGTGGTAGACGAGATTGTGGCCATCGGCATCAATTCGCTTCCGCTCATTGCCATCGTTTCCGTATTTATGGGTGCCGTAATATCCCTGCAGTTCAGCTCCAATACCGATACGCCTCTTATTCCCAAATTTACGGTAGGTTTTGCCTCCCGCCAGTCGGTGATCTACGAATTTTCCACCACCATCATTGCCCTCATCCTCTGTGGCAAGGTAGGTTCCAATATTTCCTCGCAGCTGGGTACCATGCGCATTACCGAACAGGTGGACGCGCTGGAAGTAATGGGCATCAATTCGGCATCGTTCCTCATCCTGCCGAAGATCATCGCATTTATGCTCATTATGCCCTTCCTGGTCCTGCTGAGTATGTTCCTGGCCATTTCGGGCGCCTACCTTTCGGTGGTACAAACGGGTATGATCACCCCGGGCGACTTTACCTACGGTCTGCAGCTTGATTTTCAGCCCTACGACTTAGTATATGCATTAACCAAGACCGTAGTCTTTGCCTTTCTCATCAGTTCCATTTCTTCGTTCCAGGGCTTCAACACCCGCGGCGGAGCCATCGAGGTGGGAAACAGCAGCACCAATGCCGTGGTATACAGTATCTTTTCTGTTCTGCTTTCAAACCTGGTTATTACAAGCCTGATGTTGTTATGATCGAAGTAAAGAATATCATAAAGAGTTTTGAAGGCAGACCTGTACTGAAAAATGTAAGTACGGTTTTTGAACCGGGCCGTGTGAACCTGGTGATCGGGCGCAGCGGCAGCGGGAAAACGGTGTTCCTGAAGTGCCTCATCGGTCTTATGGAACCCGACAGCGGTGACGTGCTCTACGACGGACGTTCCTTCACCAAAGGTACGCCCGAAACCCGCATGGCCATACGCCGCGATATGGGCAAGGTATTCCAGATGGGCGCCCTGTTCGACAGTATGACGGTGGAGCAGAACGTAGCCTTTCCGCTGGATATGTTCTCCAAAATGACCCCGGCAGAGAAAAAACACCGCGTGGAATTCTGCCTGGAACGCGTAAACCTCTCCAATGCCCTTAAACTGTACCCTGCCGAAATTTCGGGTGGTATGAAAAAACGTACGGCCATTGCCCGCGCCATTGCCCTTAATCCCAAGTACCTGTTCTGCGACGAGCCCAATTCCGGCCTCGACCCGGAGACCTCCATCATCATTGACCGGCTCCTGTACGAAATTACGCACGATTTCAACATTACCACGGTGATCGTATCGCACGATATGAACTCGGTGGTGGAGATCGGCGAGAACGTGATGTATATGCATCACGGCGAAAACGTATGGGAAGGCCGGGGTAAAGACATCTTCCACAGCGATAACCAGTACCTGAAAGACTTTGTACTGGCTTCGGAGCTGATGAAAAAACTGGCCAAAATCTACACGAAATAATGAAGGTACGTAGCACCGTATTGTGTTTCCTGCTGGCGCAGGGAATTTTTGCGCAGACCGCATTTGAAAAGGAAGTTGCTGCATTCCGCGAGGAACAGCACCAGGATTTTTTTGGAAAAGAATCGCGTTTTAACGCCAAAGAGAAGAAAACACTGAAAAAAGTGACCTATTTCCCGGCCGATGAACAGTTTCGCTTTAAGGTTACTTTCCGCGAGCTGCCGCAAAAAGATACGGTGATCTTTGCCACCTCTACCGCGCGTATGGCGCCATACCTGAAGTATGCCCTGCTGCATTTCCAGTACGGTTCCGTGGCCTGTTCCCTGTATGTGTACCAGAGCGTAGACCTGATGAAACAGGAAGCTTATAAGAATTATCTTTTCCTGCCCTTCCGCGATCTTACGAACGGCAGCAGCACGTATGGCGGCGGACGTTATATCGACTTCAGCATACCGGCCGATCCGCAGAACGTGTACCTGGACTTTAACCGCAGCTACCATCCCTACTGCGCCTACAGCGACCGTTTCAGCTGCCCGGTGGTGCCCCCGGAGAACGTGTTGCCCATAGCCATAAACGCCGGGGTAAAAATGCCCGCCGGCGCTAAAAGATCACATTGATCCGTTTCTTAGTGTTTCACCACGAAGCGTACGAAATAACGTGCGCCCGCCGTGCTTTCCAGGTTCAGGATGTATATGCCTTCGGCCAGCTGTGCTACGTTCAGGCTGTTCTGTGAGCCTTTCTGCACCAGCAGTATCTTACCGTTCAGGTCCATTACCCGCAAAGAGGCCAGCATAAAATCGGCATTTACAGTAATACGGTCCGTGGCGGGGTTCGGATATATATGGAAGGGCAGGCTGTTTGCCTCTTCCAGGCTGGCATTGGCAATATCGTACACCGGGAAAATGGCCAGGTCTATGTTCAGGCCCCAGGCATTATCGATGGTATTCCATTTATTCTGCCATTTTTCCCAGCTTCTGTCGGCAGTGAGCGTCTGTCCGTTGCTGCTGGTATAGATGGCAATACTGTCGCGGCTGTTCATCAGGCTCATATCAAAGCCCAGGCAATGTCTTACGTCGATGAATTCCGGACCGGGCAGGTTCCATACGTACATACCCAGGTCAAAATCGGCATCGATGGGAATATCGCTCAGTTTTACCGTATCCGAAACCACGATGGTACCGGGTACAAAAGCGCCGGCGCCGTTCACCAGCTGTATGGAGTCTTTGCGGTAGTAGTTCAGGATCACCGAAGAGGTATCGCCCCCGGTGTTCTTTACTTTGGTACCGAACCAGTAGATCACGTCGGTGAGAAAACAGGAGGCCGCAGGTAAAAATTCCTGCACCTTGGCCTGATCGCCGTAGCCGTTGCTGCCGCTCACATAGCCGCCCGTATCGTCCGGCACGGTATACACCACCGGTGTATAATTCTCAAACCCGTTGAACACGGTATCCAGTACGGCTTTATCGTTGCGTTGTATAGGCTGACCGCTGATACCGACCGGCCCGGCTGTTTTCTGTGCCCAGGCAGTACCGGCGGCGGCAATGAATACGATCGAAGCGAAAAATTTTCTCATTAATACTTAGTAATTTTTATAGTGTCAAAGGTATGAATGCTTTTCAGTTGCAGGAAATAAATCCCGGGAGGAAATGCCTGCAGGTCTATATCGGCCTGTTTGCCACTGCGTAAAAGCCGCCCTTCGGACGACAGCAGATGCCAGTATTCAAGGGCCTCAGCCGATTTTATGCGCACGCTTTCCGTGGTGGGGTTCGGGTATACCGTAAATTTCTGTCCGGCAGCACCCGGGTCCAGCCCCAGGGTATTGGCCCTGAAGTACATGGTGGCGCACCAGTTCTGTATCGGGCTAAAGCCATCGGCCGTAGAATCCTGCCCGGCAATTCCGTCGCACTCCGTATAGATATTGCCGCCGGCCGTGGTAGGCAGCAGATCGTTAAAGTCTTTGTAGTAGGCGTAGGAATTGGGGTAAAAAGGCGTCAGGTTGGGCTTGTCGTTGATACCGCAGGAACCGTTAAAGCTGAAGCCCGCCGCCAGCAACAGGGTATCCTGCTGGGGAGACAGGAAACGGATACGTATGGCCACCGGCACAATGCCCGTATACCAGATAGCCGGGTAAAGGCGCAGTGTATAGGCCGTATCCAGTGTATTGGACGTAAAAAAAGGCGTGGACGTGACCAGGGTATCTGCCTCGAAAACCGTGCTGAGCGGATGCCAGGAAGCGTCGGTATTCGAAAATTCAATAATGATCGTGTCATTTCCGGCAGAAAGTTTTTTGTGGGCCAGAAGCAGGTCTATACTATCGAGCCGGATGGCCGTGAGGTAGGAAAGCGCATATCCTTCGGTACTGCCGAATTTGGGAAAAGTATCCGGCCGTATTACGGCATAGGAAATGGGATTGCTGCCTTTTTCGGACAATTGCCAGAACCCGCGGCGGTAATTGGCCGCTCCGGCCATGGCTTCTTCTTCGCGGTCGAAATCCACCACAAATTCATCAAAACCCGCTTTGGCCGTATACTGCTGTCCGCCTGTAAATACCGCTTTTACCGGGTAAGGACTGTGTGTCCACTCGTACGACTGCGCATGCGCCGCTACGGCAAAAAGGCAGGCTGTAAAAAATGCGGATAAATATCTGAGCATAGCGGCAAAAGTAAAATAAAAAAAGCGCTTACCGTTTTGCAAGCGCTTTTAAAACGAAAAGCCGTCTGAATTATTTTATGATCATGCGTTTTGTAACGGTGGCTCCGTTCACGGTAATGCCGTATACGTATATGCCTGCGCTGAGTCCCTGCAGCTCAAACGGCAGCGTGTAGGTACCCGGCGTGTGATAGCCCAGGTACTGCCGGCGCAGGGTACGTCCGCTTACATCGGTAAGATGCCAGTATACGTCGCCGTTCACCTGCAGGTGGTATTTTACCGTGGTTTGCCCGCTGAAGGGGTTGGGTGTATTCTGTTCAATACCGAAGCCTTTAGCCTCGGTCTCTTCCACCGAAGTATAGTCGGTATAGGTTACCTTATACCACAGGTGCCAGTTCTGCGTGGCAAAATAGTAGTTGAGCCCGTTCTGCTGGTACACGAGATTGGCGGTGTTTGACACGGCAGGCAGGTACACCAGCTGTCCGTAGCTGGTCTTAAAATCCGTAGCAGCTTCGCAGAGACCGTTACCGTTACCATCTACATAACCGGCGGCCAGCTGCAGGGTATCGGTGTCCGGGGCTTCGAAGCGCAGGTTAAAGGCCAGGCGTTGTCCGGCAGGTACTGTGTATTGCGGGTTCCAGGCCAGTACGTCCAGGTTCTGCGGATCGGTAAAATTACCGGTGGTAGAGTCTGTAGAAGACCAGAGCACCACTCCGGGGTTCGGACTCCCGGCCGTTTGCCCGATGAGCTGGGCCGTAAGTTTGTTGAACTGCCCCGAGCTGTTCTTATGGTTCACAAAAGCAAACAGGGAATCGATATACAGGGACCACTGCGGGTTGTAGGGAGCCTGTGTAAGCGTGGTGTACAACTGCGGGGTGCCGGCGATCTTGCGCGGCAGGTCTGCAAGACCCGTATACCCGGTAACAAAATCGTCTATTTTTACCGTGGCACTTATAAAACAGTTTTTAAAGCCGATGGTATCGTCGATGGTATACAGGGAGTTCAGGGGCCAGATGTACCAGTCGTCGTCCAGGTTGGCCACGCTGTAATCGAGGTAGAGGTCCATAAGGCCTTTTTCCTGCATGGGTGCAGCCTGAAGCAGCGCCGGGTTTACGGGCATTTTACGCGGATTGGTAACGGGAGACACCTGTATGTACTGAGCGTGCAAAAGCCCGCCCCATAAGGCCGCAAAGAGGAGTAATAGTCGGATGTTCATGTAAGTTGCAATGTGTTTAGTAAAGCGAACTTACGAAAAACCAGTTAATTATTTATGCAGGTGTACTTACTTCGCTCTGCTGGTAAGCTTCCAGCGGCAGGCAGGTGCATACCAGGTTGCGGTCTCCGTAGGCTTCGTTCACACGTCCTACCGAAGGCCAGAACTTGTCCGTACGCAGGCGGGCTACCGGGAAAGCGGCTTTTTCGCGGCTGTACGGTTTGTCCCAGGCATCGCTGAGGACCACGGCACAGGTATGCGGTGCATTTTTAAGTACGTTATCGGCTTTATCGGCCATACCGTTCTCGATCTCCCGGATCTCTTCACGGATGCGGATCATCACCTCGATAAACTTATCCAGCTCCTGTTTGCTTTCGCTTTCCGTAGGCTCGATCATCAGTGTGCCGGCCACGGGGAAAGATACGGTAGGCGCATGGTAACCAAAGTCCATCAGGCGTTTGGCTATGTCCACCACTTCGATACCGGCCGTACGTTTAAAGTCGCGGCAGTCGGCAATGAATTCGTGGGCCACGCGACCGTTATTCCCCGTATACAGCGGTGTAAAGTGCCCTTTCAGTTTATCTTTGATGTAGTTGGCGTTCAGTATGGCATAACGCGTACTTTCGGTAAGTCCGTCGGCGCCCAGCATTTTAATATAGGCATAGGAAATAAGCAGGATAAGCGCACTGCCGAACGGTGCGGCTGAAACCGCATGCGTACTGCTTTCCGAAGCCAGGTATACGTGGCCCGGCAGGTACGGTGCCAGGTGTTTGCGTACGCCGATGGGCCCCATACCGGGACCGCCGCCGCCGTGCGGAATGGCAAAGGTCTTGTGCAGGTTCAGGTGACATACGTCGGCCCCGATATTACCCGGCGAAGTAAGCCCCACCTGGGCGTTCATATTGGCGCCGTCCATATATACCTGTCCGCCGATGGCATGTACCATCGAGGTAATTTCCATGATGCGTTCTTCATATACGCCGTGTGTAGAAGGATAGGTGACCATGAGCACGGCTACGGTATTGCCGTACTGGTCGCAGCAGCGCTGCAGGTCGGCCACGTCGATGTTACCCAGTTCGTCGCATTTTACCACCACCACATCCATGCCTGCCATTACGGCACTGGCCGGGTTGGTACCGTGTGCCGAAGAAGGGATGAGGGCAATTTTACGCTGTGTTTCACCGCGGGCGGCAAAATAAGAACGGATCACCATAAGGCCGGCATATTCGCCCTGCGCGCCGGAGTTCGGCTGCAGCGACATGGCATCGAAACCTGTAACGGTGCACAGGTCCGAAGAAAGTTCGTTTATAATTTCCAGGTAACCCTGCACCTGGTCCTGCGGTGCAAAAGGGTGTATAGCGTTGAATTCCGGGCGCGAAAGCGGGATCAGTTCGCTGGCCGCGTTCAGCTTCATGGTGCAGGAACCCAGGGCGATCATCGAGTAGTTAAGCCCTATGTCTTTACGCTCCAGGCGCGAGATGTAACGCATCAGCTCGGTTTCGCTGTGATAGGCGTTGAACACCTGGTGCTGCAGGTAATCTGAAGTACGGTCCAGGCCGCCGAGAAAATTGCCTGCAGCGGCGGTTCCGGCGTTCTTGCCATACACGCTGCCGAAGACCTTCAGCACGTCCTGAGCATCGGCTTCGGTGGTCAGTTCATCGCAGGAAATACCTACGTAACCGTCTTTACCGTAAAAGAAATTGATCTCTGCCGCTTCGGCCGCCTTACGGATGGACCCGATCTGTGCACTGTCTGCTTTTACGAACAGGGTATCGAAGAAATGCGTGTTGATCACTCCGGCACCGATGGCTTTGAGACCGTTGTAAATAACGGAAGCCTGCTCGTGAATGTTGGAGGCGATCTCCTTCAGTCCTTCGGGGCCGTGGTATACGGCATACATGGCCGCCATATTGGCCAGCAGAGCCTGTGCGGTACAGATATTGGAAGTGGCTTTATCGCGTTTGATGTGTTGTTCGCGGGTTTGCAGGGCCATACGCAGGGCATGGTTCCCCTGGGCATCGATGGTAACCCCGATGATACGGCCGGGCATCTGGCGTTTGTACTCCTCGCGGGCACAGAAGAAGGCCGCATGCGGACCGCCGAAGCCCATAGGAACACCCAGGCGCTGTGCGGAACCAAAGGCCACATCGGCACCCCATTCGCCGGGAGCCGCCAGCAGGGTAAGCGCCAGCAGGTCGGTAGCTACCGCCACTTTGATCTGCTGAGCATGACACATTTCGGTAAATGCTTTATAATCTTCCACTTCGCCGAAGGCATTGGGATACTGCAACAGGGCTCCAAAGAAGCTGCCGTCCAGTTTGGGGTCGGCGGCATCGCCCAGTACGATCTCGATCCCCAGCGGTTCGGCGCGGGTAATAAGTACGTCGATGGTTTGTGCAAACACGGCATTGCTCACCCAGAAACGCATGGCGTTGTTCTGCTCCTGTTCTTTGCTGCGGCTGTTCAGGATCAGGCTCATGGCTTCGGCGGCGGCAGTACCTTCGTCGAGCAGGGAAGCATTGGCCATGGGCAGCCCGGTAAGGTCGGTCACCAGTGTCTGGAAATTCAGCAGGCTTTCCATACGGCCTTGTGATATTTCGGCCTGGTAAGGCGTATAGGCCGTGTACCAGTATGGACTTTCAAAAATATTGCGCAGGATCACCGAAGGGGTGAACGTACCGTAGTACCCCTGGCCTATGAACGAGCGGAAAACCTTGTTCTTTGCGGCTTTTTTCCCGATCATTTCCAGGTATTCGCGTTCGCTGAGGGCAGGCTGCAGGTCCAGGGGATCTTTAAGCCGGATGGCTGCGGGAACCACTTCGTCGGTAAGCCGGTCCAGTCCGGCGGCCCCGATGCTCTGTAACATTTCCTGTGTTTCGGCGGCAGAAGGCCCTATGTGTCTGCGAACAAACTTTTCTTTTCTCATGGAAGTTAATGCTGTAAAAAAATCACACAAAAGTAATCTTTTAATAGCGTATCCGGATGCCTGTGCATACCTTTTGATATTTTTTATCAGAGCGGCATTTTTACGGCATTTTGTAGCCCTTTGCCACAGGATTTTGTTACTTTGCTTCCTGATGAAACAATATATCCTTCTTATCTTCCTGGCCCTGGGCAGTAAAATGGCCGCCGCACAATCGGGCATACAACCCTGGCGTAAACCGTTCCGGCAGGCCGAGATCGTTTCGTACGACAGCAGCCGCGTGGTATACCTCAGTAAAAAGAAAAAAGAAAAGGAAATTCCGGCCCGGCGCCTGCAGTTCATACAGAAAGACGGCCGCAACTTTTACCCGCAGGACTACGCCTATTTTCTCACCGGTCGTATGCTGCCCTGCCGTTTCGATCACATGAAGGACAGCTCCCGTTATGTATTCCGTAAAGCGGGAGGCGGACTCAAGACCATCCGTAAGAACGCCCTGCTGCTATATACACAGAACGGTGCCGAAAAGATGGTGTTTACGCCCTTCATCAGCATGTACGATTCCGTTTCGGTGGCCATGGCCCGCGCCTATGCCGACGGAGGCCGCGACGCCCGCCGTTTTTACCGCAACGACTACGGCCTGTACCTTAATGCGGCCATCGGGCTGGTAAGCGGTTATTTCCTGGGGCCCTACGGCATTATTGCACCGGCAGTGTATACCGGCATCGAATCTTCGGTACGGCCTTCCCTGCGGAGCAAAAGACTGCTGCGGCTTACCGCCGGACGTATACAAAGCGACGAAGAGTACCGCCGGGGTTTTACCGCCCAGGTAAAAAAACGCAAGGCCCTGTTCTCCGGCATTGGCGGAGCAGCCGGTTTTATTATCGGGTTTGGCGTACTGGAATATCAAAAAAGCAAGGAATAAATGCAGAAAGCGCTGCGCATACTTTTCTTCGGGAACCTGTGGGTGGCGGGCGGAGGTGTATGCTTTACCCTGCTGGTGCAGCATACCTTACTGGGAGAACCGATGCCCGAAAGCACCCTGCTGTTCATCTTTCTCGGTATTTTCAGTATTTACGGGGCACAGCGCCTGATGCAGGTACCGCACTACCGCAGCCACAGCACCAATGAACGCCATCGCTGGATACTGGAACATAAAGACACGCTTACATACGCCATTGGCACGGCCCTGGTACCGGCGGCCATACTGGCCTTTTTCATCCCGCTGCGGGCTTTGCTGCTGCTGCTTATCCCCTTTGCGATCAGCATACTGTACAGCCTGCCCATGCCCGAGATACGCGGTAAACGGAGCCTGCGCGAAATTCCCCTGCTCAAATCTTTCCTGGTGGCCCTGAGCTGGACGCTCATCAGTGTAAACTTCAGCGGTTACAGTATGGACCCCGGCCTGTTCCGGCGCCCGGCGCTCTACCTGCTGATGCCTGCTGTTTTCCTGTTCACCTGGGCCCTTACCATCCCGTTTGACCTGCGCGATATGGAACAGGACCGGCAGGACGAAGTGCTTACCCTGGGCCACACCCTGGGCATACGCCGTATACGCCTGCTTGCCCTGCTTTCTCTGGGCTGCTGTGCCCTGCTTGTTCTTGCGGGCTGGCTGCTGAATTTCTGGTCGCTGCCTGCCCTCTGCGCCTGGCTTTGTGCCTGCCTGCTGAGCGCCTGGTGCATACGTAAGACCGGCCCGCAGTGCAGTCCTTTCTGGTTCGACGGCGTACTGGACGGCTGCATGTACAGCGGCTTTCTCTTCTACTTAATTTTCAGCCTGTTCCTGTAAAGGCCGCAGCATATTCATAGTTGCCTGTTGAAATTATTTGGTACGGCAGCGCAGGTACCCGGCTTTTGAGGTCGTACTTTCGCAGTAATGAATGCACGCGAACTAAAAGCTCTGATCAGTCTGCTCGACGACTCGGACCGGGAGGTCTTCGGGAATGTTCGCGAAAAGCTTGTTTCGCTGGGCCCGGAAGTAATTCCCGAGCTCGAAAGCGTATGGGAAGGCACCTTCAATACCGAACTGCAACAGCGTATCGAAGAGATCATTCACCACATACAGCTCGGCGAAATTACCCTGCTGTTCAACGAATGGATCGACCAGGGCGCCAAAGACCTGCTGCGGGGCATTATACTGGTGGCGCGTTACCAGTACCCCGACCTGGAAGAAGATAAGATACACCAGTTCGTAGGCCGGCTCAAAAAAGACATCTGGATGGAGATCAACCATTCGCAGACCGCCCTGGAACAGTGCAAGGTGTTCAATCACGTATTTTACGGCATTCACCAGTTTGCCGCCAACACCACCAATTACCAGGCTCCGGAGAATAACTACATCAATAAGCTGATCGAAAGCAAAAAAGGCAATGCCGTTACCCTGGCCGCCCTGTACATTGTGGTGGCCCAGTCGCTGGAACTGCCCGTGTACGGAGTGAACCTGCCCGAACACTTTATTCTCTGCTGGCTCGATAAAAGCGAGATCACCCGCCTGCTGCTGGGCAAAACACATACGCCCGTACTGTTCTATATGAACCCGCTGAACCGGGGAGCCGTCTTCAGCCGCCGTGAGATCGACGCCTTCCTGATGCAGAGCAAGATCGACCCGCAGGATAATTACTATACGCCCGCACCCAATCATACGCTCATTATACGTATGTTCAACAACCTGATCTCGTATTACAGCCGCGAGGGCCGGCCCGAAAAAGCCGCCGAGCTCAGCGCCCTGAAAGAGAATATCCTTTCCCGTATCGAAGGAATAGAGAACGCAGAATAGAACAGGAGTTCTTTTTGTTTATTTTGAATTATTCTAAATAAGTGCAATTTCGTATCTTTGCGCCATGCAAAGCATACCGGAAACCGAAGCCGAAATTATCGAAGAGTTCAGCCTTTTTGACGACTGGATGGACAAATACGAATACATCATCGAGCTGGGCAAAAATCTTCCGCTGATCGACGAAGCATACAAAAACGAGGAACATCTTATCAAAGGCTGCCAGAGCCGTGTGTGGATACATGCCGAAGCAGAGGAAGACCGCGTGGTATTTACGGCCGACAGCGATGCCATTATCACCAAAGGGATCGTGGCCCTGCTGATACGTGTACTTTCCGGGCAGAAAGCGTCGGAAGTGGCCAATGCGGACCTGCGTTTTATAGACACCATCGGTCTTAAGGAACACCTTACCCCTACCCGGAGCAACGGACTTGTGAGCATGGTTAAACAAATGAAGGCTTTTGCAGCCGGGCTGCAGAAGGTAAACGGATAACGACACTACAATGACTGCACAGCAACTGGAAGACGAAGTAGTACGCACGATCAAAACCATTTTTGATCCGGAAATCCCCGTGGATATCTACGAACTCGGACTTATATACGAAATACGCATTACCGAGGACAATGAAGTGACCGTGGTTATGACACTGACCACGCCCAACTGTCCCTCGGCCGAAGAACTGCCCCGCGAGGTGGAAGACAAGGTGAATGCCATTGAAGAGGTAAAAAAGACCGATGTGGTCATTACCTTCGATCCGCCCTGGGATAAAGATATGATGAGCGAAGAAGCACAGCTCGAACTTGGCTTTCTGTAACATGAACACGAACGACGACCTCATTATAAATAAAGTAGCGCAGAGTGGCATTCTTACCCTGGACATGCAGGACCTGGCTGCCGATGCCCCCATTGCCGTGCTGGACCTGGCCGCATTGCTGGAAGAGGAATGTATACTGCGCGAAAAACGGTTCCGCGAAAAACTGGAACAACTGGACACTGCGCCCTACCAAAACGCGTATGTGGCTGTGTATTGCAGTACCGACGCCATTATACAGCCCTGGGCCTGGATGCTGCTGATGCAGAAATTACAGGGCACGGCCACGCAGGCATTCCTGTGCCACCCCGACGAACTGCGCACACGTATTGTGCTGCATAAAATAGAACGGGAACTGAACCCCGCCGATTATACGGACGCCCGCGTGATCATTAAAGGTTGCGGCGCCGCCTGGGTAACGCCCGAATGTTACCTGCAGGTAACACAAAAGCTGCTGCCCGTGGTAAAAAGCCTTATGTACGGCGAGCCTTGCAGTACCGTGCCGGTATATAAGAAGAAAAAGCAATAATTTATCACAATATTAATTATAAAAGCACGTATAAACAAGTATTTATACATTTAAATTCCGTGTAATTTCATCACAAAATACATTAATTAGCGGTGATGCAAAACGGCCTTTATCCCTATATTTCGCTGGTATAAATCCAGATAACAAAATGAAAGTTAACCTTAGAACCTTTATTGTAATTGCTGCCGGAGCTGTGCTGGTTGCCGCATGCGATCCTGTGGACACCCGCGAAATGCAGGCAGAAAATGCCAGCGGGCAAAACCTTACCCTGGTACTTACCAAAGAGTTGCCTGCGGGAGACAGCGCGGCCATAGATGCCTTCTTTGCAACGGAGGGATGCGGCGTAAACAACCAGGCACAAACGGCAGGTGGCATGGTCTTTTGCCGGACCGGCTGCCCTTTTCCGAACGGGCAAAAATATACGCTGGACCTGGTTAGCGACTACGGCGGCCTGAAGCCCGATAAAAAACCCAATGAATTCCACCTGCGCTTCTGGGAAAAATGCGATTCCTTTTATATAGACAACAAAACCCTGCTGCGCGATCCCAAACAGCTCAGCAACTGGATGTATAAAACGCAGAAACGATATACCACCGGCACCTTCCGCATCGGGCCGCAGGACCTGCAATAAGTCCGCATAAAAAAAACGGGAAGCCCTCTGCCGGCCCCCCGTTCTCTTTTACAGGCATGAATCGTTCGATGTCCTTAGCGCAGCACGTTTACGAAGCCGCGTAGTTCTTTCTGGTCACCGGCCAGTTCGGTATATCGTATTACGTATACATAAGAATCTTCTTTTACAGGTTTGCCGGAAGCCATGTGCATTCCGTTCCAGCCCTGGTAGATATCCTGTGAGCGGAACACCAGTCCGCCCCAGCGGTCGTACACCTGCAGGTCATATTCTGTTATGTACGACAGCGAAGGCCGCCATACATCATTGATTCCGTCGTAACCCGGTGTAAATGTATTGGGAATGTATACATTGGTAACAGGCAGTACGGTAATAAGTAAACTCAGGGTATCGGTACAACCCAGCGAATTGCTCACGATCTGGTGCAGCAGGTATTCTCCCGTTTCGGGGAAAGTGTGTACCGGCTGTGGATCTTTATAGGTAGTGCCCTCGCCCATATCGTAAAACCAGGTTTCGGCATACAGGGCTTCATTGATAATGTGCACGGTGGGGTTATCCATGTCGATGACCGCCGAAGTAACGCTAAAGCCGGCCTCCGGGTGTGGGGTAACGTTAATGTAATTGCTGCGCGTAAGCTGATCGGAGCAGCCGAAGGCATTTTCGGCATACAGCGTAACACTGAAGCTGCCCGCGTGCAGGTAGGTATACAACGGATCGCTTACCGTGGAACTATCGCCCGTACCAAAACTCCACTGGTATTGGATACCCGGCTGCACTGTGGTATTATTGGTAAACTGTACCGGCAGCGGGTTGCAGCCGATGAGCGGGGCCGCCGTAAAATCGACCACCGGCGAAGGCAATACCACAAAAGGATGTGTGGTTACGGGACTTACACAGTTGTTTTCTGTCACCTGCAGGCTGATGTTGAAGCTGCCCAGTACGGCATCGCCCAGGGTATAGGGTCCCTGTCCGCTACCCGATACCACCTGTACACCGTTGAAATCCCAGTTGTACTGTGCGGCCGGGCCTGCCGTTCCCGTATAGTTCAGGATACTCGTTTGCCCGGCACAGATGCCCGCGGCCACGTTAAAATCAGACGTAGGGATCGCATACACCGTCACAAATTGTGTATCGGGTATGGAAACACAATTATTTTCCGTTACGCTGAGTATCACCTGCGGGTTCCCGGCATTGGCATAACTTACCTGTAAAGGGCCCTGTCCGCCGCCGGCCTCAATCAGGCCCGGAGCTACCGTCCAGTTGTACTGCGCCGCGGCCGAAGCCGTTCCCGTATAGGTAAACGTAGCCGCCTCGCCCGTGCACACAGCCGGGGTAACAGTAAAAGCAGCCGTAGGCACGGGATATACAATTATACTATGTAAAACGGTATCTGAGAGACATCCGAATTCCGTAACCTGCAGACCCAGGTAATAGCTGCCCGGCGCAGCCGTCCAGTCGATCTGCTGAGGTTCTCCCCCGTTCAGCTGCGGAGAACCGCCGGAATAGAACCAGGCGTAATTTGCTGCGGCAGAGGCTGTTCCTGTATATGTGAGCGTAGCATTCGCATTGGCGCATATCTGCGTATCGGCTGCAAATGTGGCCGTAGGTTTGGGACGTACGATCAGCGTATCCTGGTAGAGTGGCGATACACAGCCGTTTTCCGTCACCGAAAGCGTGAGTATTTTATTGCCGGGCGTACTCCATTGTATATCATAAGGGCCCTGGTTGCTGCCGGAAACGATCGTTCCCGAATCGAAGTTCCAGGTATAGGCCGCTGCCGGAGAACCCGTGCCGGTGTAGGTAACCATGGCCTGGTTGTATATACATATTTCCGCAGGAATACTGAAGTTGCCGGTAGGCACCTCGTACACCCGTATACTGTCTGCAAAAAGAGCGGAACTGCAGCCGTACTGTGAAACAGTAAGTGTAACGGTGTGCATACCTGTATCCGGCCAGTGCACCTGGTAGGGCCCCTGTCCCACCCCGGAGACCACAATACCGCCGTCGAAATTCCAGGCATAGGTAGCAGCCGGCCCCATATTACCTGTGTAGCTGATGCCCACATTCTGGCCCTGGCAGGTCTGGGGCGCTGAAAATGCAAAGCCCGCTACCGGTACGGGATTTACCGTAACGGTTACCGCATCGGTCTGCGGGCAGGCCGTGGGATTATTGGCCAGGGTGGTGGTTACGGTGTATACCTGTGTGATGGGCGTATTGCCGTTGTTCACCAGGTGTACAAAAGGATCGGATATATTGGTCTGGCTCAGGCCTGTAGCCGGAGACCAGGAATAGTTGTAGTTTACGCTGTCCACCGTGCCGATCTGCACACTGTCGCCCGAACAGTACGACACGTCCGGACCGGCATCGGCATCGGCCATTTCGGCATAAATAACCACATTGCGCAGGGAATGGCGGTCGTTGAACGCGCCCGAACCCGATGTAAAACCCATATAGCCCGTAAAATTGATGGGCGAATTGATGTTATTCAGCCATACCACATTGTTGATGCTAACCGTAATAAAACCGTTATCATAAACGATGCGGGCGGAATTGTAGTTGTTGGATCTTATAAAATCGAGGTTGCCCGCGGTATTATTCACTTTTTGTATGCCGGCAATGCATTCGTCGTACCCTGTGCCATTGTACAGCTGTACTTCGGGATTGGCCCCGCAGCCGTTGTCAAACGTATCAAACACCACCTTAAGGCCGGTGGCCGCAGCCGGAATGCCCACACCTGCACCTACCACGAAACCTACGGGAGGCGTGGTAAGAAAACAGAAGGCGATGCCGTCGGCGCCGTTGCCGTCAAAAATGCGGAATTCAAAATCGACCGTCCATTTGGTACATACGCTGGGGTCTATGGGCTGACTGTAAAAAACGGCTCCACTCGTTGTGTTAACGGGCGGTATCAGGATGAGTTCGTTACTGAAACCATCGGCATCCCCGGGTGTATCCCCAATGGCTGCCGCGCCGGTAAGGTTCCAGCCGCCGGTGTTCATGACGGGACTACCCTGCAGCTGTGCAAAGATCACGTTCTGTGCCCGCACGGCTGTGCTGAGCATAACCAGAACAGCGAAAGAAAATAAATACCTTACTGCATACATGAGCCGGAGTTTTTCAGAAAAAGTAAAAAATGCCGGCAGTACCGAGTTGATACGTGCCGGCATTATCCCAGGTCTAACTTAACTTGTTTATTTCTGGATGATCAACCGTTGTACGAACAGTTTCTCAGCAGATTCTATTTTGATCAGGTACATTCCGCTGGTCCAGCCGGCTACCGAAGGCAGCACTGCAGGGGCCGAAGGAGAAGACATATATACCTGTTTGCCCGTAGCGTCGAAGATACTTACACGGTCGATAATGATACCGTCCGGGTTGGCCAGCTGAATGAAATCGCTTGCCGGGTTCGGGAATACGTGCAGACCGTTCTGTGCGTCCACTTCTTCCAGACCGGTGTGGTCGGCGATCGTAACGGTAATGGTCACGGTGTTGGTACCGCAGTTGTTCTGGTTGATCACCACCAGGGTTACGGTATAGGTACCCGGAGCCAGGTAGTTGTACTGGATGGTAGGCGAAATATTGGTAATTACGTTACCGTCGCCGAAATGCCATTCGTACAGGAATACATCCTGCGGATTGTCTGCCGAGAAGGCTACACTGTTACCCGTAACCACGGCCGTGATACCCGTTGTAACAGGCAGGGGCAGTACATTAACGAACAGGGAGTCGATGGAGTGACAACCGTCGGTATTCGACAGGTCAACCCAGTATGTACCGGAGGTAGTAGCAGAATAGGTCTGGTTAGCGGAGTTGTCCTGCCAGAGGTAGAAATCACCGTCCATACCGGCATCCAGCAGTACGGTCTCCCCGTCGCAGATGGTGGTATCGGCACCCAGGTCCAGCATAGGCGTATGTCCGCCGGTTACGTTAATGATATCGTAAGCCTGGCATCCGAAGGTATCGGTCACCTGCACCCAGAAAGTACCTGCACCGGTTACGGCCAGGGTCTGTGCGGCAGAACCGTTGCTCCATGAATAGCTGCTTCCCGGGTTTCCGGCGTTCAGTGTAAGGGTATAACCGCTGCAGAGCAGGGTATCGTTACCCAGTTCCAGTACGGGGTTCAGGTCCAGGATGGTATAGGTACCCAGTAAACGGTTACAGCCAATGGTATCGGCCGGGTTTGCCATGTACACATCGTAAGAACCCGCGGCCAGGCTGTCGAAACGACCGCCATCCTGCCATGAGGCCGGTACACCGGCTCCGCTTACATTGATACCGTATTTGTAGTTCACCAGTTCGATGTTTACATCATCGATACCCTGGCGCAGGGCATCGCCACCGGTATGGGCGCTGAATACGTGTTTCCAGTTCGATTTATTAGCCGTCTGGAAAGAAGAAGGCAGCTGTACTTCGTTAAAGATAACCGTACCGCCCACGGTAAGCGTAAGTTTACCTGCAGAGGTGATCAGGATGTCCACCTGTACATCGGTAAGTGTTTTCCATTTGCTAACATCGGCAGTATAGGCCAGTGTTCCGTTGCCTACGGGAGCCAGCTGGTTGGTAAGTGTAGTACCGTATACCAGGTAAATACCCGAGTTGTTACCGTTTTCTGAACTGTTACCGGCTGCATCAAAAGAGATACGGAGTTTGGTACCGTAACCGCTGCAGGCCGGGTAAGCCGTGTTAAAGTTGGCGTCGTCACCGAACGAATAGGCGATACCATCGGCACCACCGGTACCAAAAGTGTTTATCGGGTTATCGGCTGTAAGCTTAAAGGAGATATGATACTCCACACCTGTACCGGCAATACCCGCGGGGTTCAGGATGGTCATAGCGCCGCGGCTCGAGGTGGCTGAGGGCGTAAGGATCATACGGCCACCGGTAACGGCTGCAACACCATGTAATGTAGCATCGGCCGGGTTCGGGGTCGCAGAGAAATCGCTGTTGTACCAGGTGGCAAAATCGCCCTGTCCGAATGCGTTCAGTACATTCAGTCCGCCCGTTGAATCGTTACAGTTCACGTGGTTCAGTATCTGCACGTCGCCACCGAAACCTACTACTACGCTTATTTTTTTCAGCGGGGTCATATTGCTATCGCATACGTTGCTGCGCATACGTACGCTGAATTCATAAATGCTGTCGGCAGCCGGGGTAAAGGTATATTGGGCGTTAGTGCTCCAGGCCTGCAGGCTGTTAGCGCCTGTAGCATCCAGGAATTCGTACTGCAGGGTACCCAGACCGGCCACATAACCGGCAGGATGTGCCACACTGATGGTAATGGGCGTACCGGGAGCGCAGTTGGCTGCCGGGCTATAGCTCAGGGTATACGGCATCTGCTGAATCGGGGCTACGGTAGCCGTATCGCGGTTCGAACAACCGGTGAGGGTATCGGTACCTGTTACCACATAATTGGTCAGTACCGTCGGTGCCGCCTGAACGGTGGTACCGGTAGTGCCGCTGAGGCCGGTGTTCGGTGCCCAGCTGTAGGTATGCGCTCCGGAACCGGTCAGGTTGATCAGCTCGGTAGGTCCGCAGGTAGTGGCAAAAGAAGGAGATACGCTCACTACCGGCAGCGGGTGTACATTCACCGTAACCGGGGTGGAAGTACCTGTATTGGTATTGTCGCACACCAGAACACACTGGTACTGCGTGGTGGCGCCCAGGTTACTCACCGTGTAGGTAAAGCCTGTGGCACCGGCAATATTGTTCCAGCCGGCTCCCGTATTCGACTGCCACTGGTAGGTCATACCTGAATTGGCCGCATAGTTATTCTGTACCGTGAGCACGCTGCTGTTGGTAGGCAGGGCACACAGGTTAGCCTGTGAAGCATTGGTATTGCCCGGGGCCGGAGTTAAGCCGGCACAGGGCGTCTGTACAAAGTCGAACTGTGCATTCGGAATGTGCGTCTGGCGACCCGTGGCCGTCGGCGGTGAAGCCGGATTGGGGTTATTGCTGTCGTCGCGGAAATAAATGGCACGGTTACCTGTAGTACTGGTAACCCTCCAGTTAATGGTACAGTTCCAGTTGCTCTGGTTTTCGTCCACGGCTACCACGATATTGCTCACACCGTCCCAGAGGAAAGGAGTGCCCAGGGTGATCTCGAGCCAGTTGCCGGCAGCGGGGTACGTAACCGTGCCTGTATACACCTGGTTAAGGTTTGCCAGGGGCTCCCAGTCGGTATTGCTTGTAAATTCCGTACGGGTAGAGTTACCCATGTATACCGTCCAGCCTGTACTGCTACCGGTACCACTGGAGGTAGAAGCAAAAAAGAAACGGAGCTTACTGATGTTACCGGGAACACCGCCTGCAGCCGTTATTTCTGCAGCCGTATATATTTGCTGGGTATAGGAGTAACCCCAGCAGGAAGTAATCGGGTTAGTGGAATTGGTTCCCGTACCGGTACCGACCTGTGCAGTAATGGTCTGCGCATTCAGCCGTACAAGTCCCGGGAAAAGCAGCATCAGGCAACACAGGGCAGTGAGAAAACCCGTACGTTGCAGCGAAACAGAGTACATTGTTCTTTTCATGTAAAACTTAATTGTTTAATATACGTTGAGAGTTAAAGAGCGTTTCCTGTGATTCTTTATTTACAATGGATTAAGAATACAAGAAATTTCCACTCTCAAAATACCGCATTTAATCTCTAATAATTGTTAAAATCAGTAGGGACAAATGGGGGACAATTACACAAAGCTATAAAAATCAATAGGTTAAAACAGGGCCGGACAAGAACAGGAATACGCCGTTTTCTTTAACAATTCCGTTATATCCGGTGGTTCTCAGATACCTGCAGCCAGGTTAAAAACGTCGTTACCCGAAGGTAAATTGAGTTTTTTGCGCAGGCGGTTGGCCGTTTTACGTACCGAATCGGGAGATATACCCAGCATATTGGCGATCTCGTTCACCGATAAGTTCAACTTGGTGAGGGCAATAAGCCGTGTTTCGGCCAGGGTGAGGTCGGGGTATTTTTCTTTCAGGCGGATGAAGAAATCCTTATGCACCTTATCGAACATACGTTTAAAGTTGATCCAGTCGTCCTCGGTAAGTATGGTAAACTCGTACAACTTTTCTATAACCTGCTCTTTTTCAGCCGATATGATCTCTTTCGTTTCCGTGTGTTCGTTTTCTTCGCGCAGGCGCTCGATGAGGCGGTTCTTTTCCAGCAGGCTGTGCATATAGGCCTGCAGTTGCGCCTCTGCGCTTTTCAGTTCTTCGCCGGCCCGCTGTTTTTCCAGCTGGTACAGGGCCTGGTCTTTTTTGCGGCGCAGGCGCTGACTGTTCAGCAGCATCAGGGCAATGAGTATAATGGAAATAGCCACCGAGATCACAAAATTCCGGAAAGTTTCGTCCCGTTTCCGGTTACTTTCCAGCAGCTGTATCTCGTTCAGGTATTTTTCGGTCTTTACTTTAATTTCGGAGTTCCGCACTACTTCCTGGTTCTTTTCGCGGGTAATGCGCCGGTCGTACACGCGCACGGAATCCTGCAGCTCGTAGGCCGTTTTGTAATTGCCCTTGAGATAGGCCAGGCGGCTTTTGTAGTAAAAATAATCGCGGCAAACGTACATAGAACGCGCTTCGCCCCGGATCAGGTTTTCTACCATATTCAGGCGTTGTTCGGCCATTTGCAGACTGTCGTCGTCCATATTGATGCGTACGATCAGCAGCAGACTGCTGGCCGCGCTGTTCCATTCGCGGTAGCGCAGGCTTTGTGCATAATCGAGCAGGATCAGGGGTTTGGCTTCCTTTACCCGGTTCTGTTTCATGTATACATTGGCCGTATTGCCGCTTACAATACCGATCCATACGGAATCGCGGCTGGCGCGGGCCACGTACATCGCTTTCCTGTAATAATCAAGCGACAGGTCCAGCTGGCCCCTCTGCATGTATACCAGGCCCAGGGTGTTATAGGTATGTATTACGGAACGGTAGCTTTCGAAGGGGTAATTGAGCGAAAGTTTCAGGTAGAACAATGCCTGCTCGTAATCTGAGAACTCAAAGTGCACACGGCCTATCTCATACAGGTAGGTCTGTACATTAGGTACTTTTTCAAAACCGATGATCTTGAACTGGTCATAGGCTTCCAGCAGCAGTTCAAAGGTCCGGGGGAAGTCTTTTTTCTCATAATACTTCATGCCCAGCTCAAACTCCAGCACCGACGCTTCCACATCAAAATCGTGTTCTTTTGCAAATTGCAGTGCGCCTCCGTAGGCATTGATCACGCTGTCTATATCGTTGGAATCGTCCAGGTCCAGGTAGCGCGCCCAGAACGTAAGTGCGGAAAGCTGCAGGCATTTATCGCCTTTGTCGGCTGCAAAACGAAGCAATTCGGCTATTTCGGTCCCTTTTATCGTCTTTATAAATCCCGGCTGTTCATACAATGCATTGGCCGTAGCACAACGCCCTGAGCCCTTTGCCTGGTAAACAGGGTCGAACCCCGCCCCAAAAACAGGCTGTATGGAACAGAGAAGCAATAAGAGAGCAATGCAGAAGATATTTGAGGGCCTCATCAGGAAAACAAGTGTGCGAAAAAGGTAAGTCGACTGAGTTTTACCTGCCCAATATACAAATATAACTTCTAAGAAACCTTATGTAAATTTCTCTTTTTAGCGGAAGAGTGTCACGGTGCCCTTTTCTGTCACGGTTTTCGGCTCTCCGATACCGCCCGGCAGGTACGAATAGCTGAACACCCAGAAATACGCGCCCTCAGAGCCGTCGCGGTTCATGATCTTACCGTTCCATACGTCCTGAATGTTCTCGGAGCGCCATACGACCTCTCCCCAGCGGTTATACAGGATAAAGTTGAAGGTATGTATCACACAGCCCTGCGGGTTCTGTACCAGGAAATCATCGTTAAAACTATCTCCGTTCGGCGTAAACACATTGGGTATAACCAGCTTACATTCGCAGTTCTCCATCACCGTAACCTCGATGGTCTTGGTCTCTGTGGTACAGTTAGCCGTGTAGGCATATACCTCGTACTGCGTGGATGCCTGTGGTGAAACCTGCACTGTAGAGCCGGTCATATTACCCGGCTGCCAGTCGAAACTGGCCGGGATATCGGTAGTGGCTTCTATCGTAAGCTGCTGTCCCACACACATCTGCATACTGTCGGGCACCTGCAGGTTCATCGGTTTTTCTACCGCCAGGGTAAATTCGGCCGTATCGGAACTGCAACCGTCCTTGGTCACCACCAGCTGGTACACCGTAGTGTCGGTAGGACTTACCCATACGCTGCTGTCGGCATAGGAACCCGGGATCCAGAAATACGTAGCCGGATTTTCTGTAGAACTGCCCTGCAGCAGGGCGCTGTCGCCCGGACAAATAAAGGACACCCCGGTAATGGAGGCCACCGGTACCGGATTTACCTGTATGGTAAAGGTATCCGGCAGGGAATTACACCCCTGGGGCGATTTGGCCGTTACCGTATAGGTGGTGGTTACCGTGGGGGCAAAACCTACCGGAGTTCCCGGGATATTGCCCGGCTGCCAGGTGAACACGGAGTTCGGAATATCGGCAATACCGCTGTAATTCGCCGTATCGCCCGCGCAGATGGTAGCTGGCCCTGTAACGCTGATATTCGGGGCTGGCAGTACGGTAATGTTCTTGGTAGTAGTGCTGGAGTTACACCCGAACTGGCTAACATCGAGCGTAATACTTTTCGGACCATCGGTAGGCCAGCTCACCTGGTAAGGGCCCTGTCCGGAGCCCGAGATAACCGTGCCGCCACCGAAATTCCAGGTATAGGTAGCTCCCGCGCCCATATTACCCGTGTAGGTAATGGTCACCGGCGCATGCGCACAAACCGTTGAAGGTGAGATATTAAAATTAGAAGTAGGCGTCGGGTTAATGGTAACGACTACGGTATCTGTGGTGGGGCAGGAAGTGGTCCCCGTGATCGTAGCCGTTTGTATATACGTAACGGTCAGCGGAGTAGCCCCTGTATTGGTGAGGTTTACTGTCGGGTTGGCCACATTGGTAGCGCTGAGGCCGAAGGGCGGCGCCCAGCTGTAGGTGGTATTGGGCTGTGCAGGCGCGCCGATCTGTACCGTCTGCCCGTTGCACACGGCCACATCCGGGCCGGCCACGGCATTGGCCTTATCGGCATAAATGGTTACGTTGCGTATCGAGTGGTTATCGTAGTTCTGCCCCGTACCTGCCGTAAAACCCATATAACCTGTATAATTAATGGCAACAGAGGTAGTGATCCAGGTGGTACCATTCACACTTACGGTGAGTGTGCCTCCGTTGTAATCGATCACGGCGGCATTGTAGCCGTTGGAACGTATAAAGTTGAGGTTCCCGCCCGTATTGTTCACCTTTACGATGCCGGTGGCACACTCATTATAACCGGGGCCGTTATACACCTGTATCTCCGGGTTGGCACCACAGCCGTTATCGTAGGGGTCAAAGGCCACTTTAAGACCGTTGGCCGTAGCCGGAATGCCTATTCCACCGCCACTTACAAATCCGCTGGGAGGTACGTCCAGGAAGCAGAACGCCAGACCGTCCGCCCCGTTACCGTCGAAAATACGGAATTCAAATTCCACTCTCCATTTGGTACACTGCGAAAGGTTAATGGGCGTATTATAAAAAATAGCACCGCTGCTGGCGCCAACAGCCGTGGTGAGTATCAGTTCGTTATTATCAGGATCGCTGTCGCCGGGCGTATCGCCGAGTGCAGCTGTCCCGGCCATTGTCCATCCGGTGGTGATCATCGTTGGCTGCCCCTGTAACTGCCCGAAAACGGTGGTCTGTGCTATACCATTGGTGCCGGCAGCGGCAAGCAGGAGGCTGAAAATGAATAGGGTGATTTTCTGAAGCATGAGTATAGTCGTATTTTGCAGTTCAATGTTAAACAAATTTTAACCTTTATTCACTTTTCGGCAGGGGACAAAACAGGGACAACCGTAGCGGACAAGCTAAACATTACTTAAAATCAATAATTTACATCCCAAACTGTCCGACTTGTCCGTTTTAAAAAATAATTACCATTATTTCGGTTTTGGCCATCCGGAAATAAAAACGAAACGTACATTTGTTTTCAACACACACACTTTTATCATATACACAGATGAAAAAAGCAACTATACTTTCGGGCATGTTCCTGTGCCTGTTGCATACCTATGCACAAACCGCGGCACATTTTTGCTCGGAGGGCAAACGAAATCATGCCGGGGCCATGCTTTTCCCAAAATCTATGCAGAGCACGGCCAGCGACCAGTACGACCTGCATTATCATAAGCTGGACCTGCACCTGAGCAATACCAGCACCTATGTGCGGGGTGCGGTCACCTTCCGGGCAGAGGTTATTTCAGCCAGTATGACTGAATTTGAGTTTCAGCTGCACCCCTCCCTTACGGTGGACAGCATCCGTTTCCAGGGACAACTGGTAACACACACGACCAACGGCGATTATAAGACCGTGGCATTGGGTACACCGCTCAGCCAGGGCAGTCCGTTCACGGCGGTGGTCTATTACCAGGGCCTGCCCACCTCTACCCCGCAGGCCGCCATCGGCTCGGGTATCACCAATGACGTTTCGCCTTCCTGGGGCGCCCGTGTTACCTGGACTCTGAGCCAGCCCTACAGTGCGTATGAATGGTGGCCCTGCAAACAGTCGCTGCGGGATAAGATCGACTCCGTTGACGTTTGGATCACCGTGGACGACAGCCTCAAGGCAGGCTCCAACGGCATACTCGAGAACATTACCGCCCTGCCCGGCAACAAGGCGCGTTATGAATGGAAACACCGCCACCCGGTAGATTATTACCTGATCTCGGCCGCCGTGGGTAATTATGTGGACTATTCCTTTTATGCCAACCCGGCGGGTGCGCCCAACCCGGTGCTTATCCAGAACTACCTGTACAACAAACCTAATTTTCTCACATTTGTAACGCCCCGCATCGATCTGACCAAAGATTACCTGGAACATTTTTCTGAACTCTTCGGGCTGTATCCTTTCCACGATGAAAAATACGGACACAGCGCCGCCCCGCTCAGCGGCGGAATGGAACACCAGACCATGACCACCCAGGGCGTATTCACGGCAGAGATCATTGCCCACGAACTGGGGCACCAGTGGTTCGGCGACTACGTAACCTGCGGCAGCTGGGCAGATATAGCCCTGAACGAAGGTTTTGCCAGTTACCTGGAATACCTGATGACCGAAGAGTTCTCTCCTTTGCAAACCACCGCCTTTATGGCCGGCGTGCATGCCAATGTCCTGTCGCAGCCCGGCGGAAGCGTATATGTGAGCGATACCCTGAACGTGAACCGTCTTTTCGACAGCCGCCTTACCTATGACAAAGGCTCGGCCATATTTCATACCCTGCGCTACGAGGTAAATAACGATTCGCTCTACTTTGCCACCCTGCGCACTTACCTGCAGCAGTTTGCCCACGGTACGGCCCTGGGCACCGACCTCCGGAGCGTGTTCGAAACAGAAACCGGCCTTAACCTGGGCGATTACTTCAACCAGTGGTACTACGGACAGGGATACCCTACCTTTTCGGTACGCTGGAACCATTCCAACGGTATTGTATACCTGAAGGTAAGCCAGACCGCCTCTATGCCTTCGGCCACACCGCTGTTCCGCACCCCGCTGGACCTGCGCATCGTTTGCCCCGCCGCCGATACCGTTATACGGATGCAGCTTACCGCCACGGATACCTATTTTTCGTTCCCCTGGGCCGAAGTAACCGGTAACCTGGGCATTACGGTAGACCCCGCCAACTGGATCCTGAACACCACCGGCAGCATCGGTAAGGACCAAACCCTTTCCATGGAACAGGTAGAAGCCAATACGGCCTTTGATATCTACCCGAACCCGGCCACAGGCAGCTTTACCCTGGCTTCTTCAGCGGCCGCCGGGACAACGTACCATATCTATGACGCCGCCGGACGCCTGGTGCAGCAGGTGCAGGCCAATACGCCCAAGACCCTGGTAGACATCAGCAGCCTGCGCAACGGCATTTACTACGTAAAAGGCCCCCTGGGCACACGTAAGCTGGTGAAACAATAGAACATATTTTACGTATACTATACGTAAGGAAGGCTGTTATCGCATAAAGCGCTACAGCCTTTTTTTTTTGACCCCGGATCAAAAGAAAAAGGCCGTCCTGCCGGAGCAGGACAGCCTTTTGTACATATCGGGGTTCCGCTTACTGCGGAGAATTTTCCAGTTTGAATTCCACGCGGCGGTTTTTGGCCCGGCCTTCGGGTGTTTCGTTGGTCTGTACGGGGTTCGATTCGCCAAAACCGGTCACCTTGGTAATACGCACCGCAGCGATACCGTTACGGATCAGGTACTGTTTTACGGCTTCGGCACGCATCTGCGACAGGCGTACGTTATAGGCCTCGGCCCCATAGCTGTCGGTATGCCCTTCGACCTGGAACTTGAGGTCCGGGTATTTCTTAAATACCTCGATGGCGCGGTTCAACTCGGCTATCGATTCGCTTTTCAGATCGGCCTTGTCAAAATCGAAGAATACATTATTCAGTACGAACTTGTTACCGCTTTCGATCTTATACAGGCGGATCACGGCCGTTTCTTCGTTGTATCCTTTTTTGTTACGCAGGTCAATATTTTCTGAATGGAAGATATACCCTTCCGCATTTACCGAGATACCGTAATTGCTTCCCGAAGGCAGCGACACCAGGAATCCCTCCTGCACGTCGTTGCGGTTGTTGAAGATCTCTTTGCCGCTGGTATTGTCTACGATCACCACCGAGGCGGCAATGGGCTGGCCGGTATTTCCGTCCACCACCGAACCTTTATAAATGGTCAGGTTCACTTCCGGGGCCTTTTTCGGGGCGGCACGGTAAATATCCTGTCCGCCGAAACCGCCTTCGCGGGCGCTGGAGATATATCCTTCTTCGCCGTTGCCGGTGAGTACAAAAAAGATATCGTCGCCGGGAGTATTTACCGGGGGCCCCAGGTTTACCGGTGCGCTCCAGGTATTGTTCTCGTATTTGCTCATGAACACGTCGTAACCGCCCATGCTGCTATGTCCTTTACTGCTGAAATAGAGCGTTTTGCCGTCGGGATGGATAAATACACCGTCTTCGTCATAGATGGTATTGATCTTGTCGCCCAGGTTTTCGGCATTTCCCCATTCCTTATCGTTGATGCGGGTAAATTTCCAGATATCACGGCCACCGAGTCCGCCTTTACGGTTACTTACCACGTAGGCCGTCTGGTTATCGGCCGAAACGGAAATGTGCGTTTCATAATACTTGGAATCGATCCCTTTTACCTCGGCGGGTATGCCCCAGCTGCCGTCGTTGATCTCGGCCTCGCGGATCTCGCCGTGCACCAGGTCGGTGTACAGGTAGATCTTTTTACCGTCGGGCGAAAGACTGATACAGGCATCGTGCTTGTGCTTAATGTCCATAGGCAGACCGATCTTGGCCGGGGCTGAAAAGGACGTATCGCTCTCTTTTTTAACCTTGTAGATATCTTCGAACACATCATAATCGAAACGCGTATAGGGCAGTTTCGATTTTTCGGCTTTGGGTTCGGGTTTACGGCCGGTAAAAATGATAAAATCACCGTCGGCCTTTACCAGGGGCACATATTCCGAATATTCGGTATTGACCTTCGGGCCCAGGTTTTTCAGGTCGAACTGGGTCTGGCTCTTCAGCGCGATACCGTTACGGCACTCCTCGATGCATTTATCGAGCCAGGCCAGCGGGTATTCCGTTTGGGAAAGGCCCAGGCTTTTGGCCGCACTGTAACCGGCAATGGCATCCTCGAACTCGCCGGCCATGTGCTGACTCTGCGCCAGCACCAGCAGGGCATCCTTAGCCACCGAGCTGTTCAGTTCCAGCGCCTTTCGGGCGAACGGCAGGGCCTGGTAGCTGTCCTGCGAGACCAGCAGCGATTTGGCCACCTTATAGTTAAGGCTGGCGCTGTTGGGATTCACTTTGTAGGCTTCGTAATAGAACGGAAGTGCAAAGCGCAGGGCAAAACCGCCCTTATTATAAAATTTGTCTCCCTTTTTGATCTCTCTGACTGCCTTTTCCCAATCCGCTTTGCCGTTTACGTTTTCTTTCGTGAATTCGATATTCTGGGCTAAGACGGAAGGGGCGTGCAGGGAGATGGCCAACAGGGCGCATAGTAGTGTTCTAAGGCGCATAATTTTCTTTGAAGAGGTTTTATAAGCGCATAAAGATAAAAAAAGCCGCTGTAGCAGCGGCTTTTTTCAAAAAATTAATATGCAGAAGTGTTTACTTTTCAGTAACATTTACTGATTTATTACGGCTTTCGGTAGCTTTAGAGCCGCTTGCAGAAGCCGTTGTGGTTTTTCCTTTTGTATCTGCGGAGGCACTGCCTTTGTTATCATGGCAGGAAGCCGCTGTTGCCGTTTTAGACGAAGCGCAGGAAGACTGGGCGCCGGCTTTGGACTGGCAGCAGGCCGGTTTGGCCGCCGATGAAGAAGAAGAGGCAGAGGTTGATGTGGCCGTCTGGGCAGAAGCCAGGGCAAAACCTCCTATGCAGAATGCGGATACTAAAAATAGCTTTTTCATTTTTGAATATTTTACTCAAATTAACGTAAATTTTCCGGTTTTCGCCGGAATACCCTGCATAATTTTTTGTTAAGTGCTTTTCCCGGCGTTTTATGAAGTACCTTTAGCCCTAAAATTAAGTAAAGCGATATGAAAAACTGCATTTTTGTCCTCTGTGCATTTGTCCTCAGCCTGACTGCCGGCGCGCAAAACCAGAACGGTTATATGAAATATTCCATGAGTGTGGAAGGCGAAAACGCCGAAATGATGGCCGCTGCCATGCCCACCACCATGGAGCTGTTCTTCGGGCACAACAAAAGCCTGCTGCGTATGTCGGGCGGTATGGCCAGCATGCTCTTCGGCGATATCCTCAGCGACAACGCCAAACCCGATACGGCCTACATGATCATGCACCCGCGGCAGCTCGTATACCTGATGCCCGCCGATAAAAAAACAGAGACCCCGGCCAAAACCGATCTTAGTGTAACTGCCGAAAAAACGGGAAAGACCGAAAAGATCAGCGGGTACAATGCCGAGGAATATAAAATTACCAGCACCTCGAACAACAAAACGGTTACCCATTACCTCTGGGCCAGCAAAGACATTAAAATGCCCAAACCCGAAGCGGCGGCCAACGGCAGCCAGTTCGGTGCCATGTTCGGCTACAAGATCGAAGGCTTTCCCGTGCGCTACCAGATACCGCTGAACGAAGGCGGCCTCAACATAACCACCACCGTAACCCTCATCGAATACAACCAGAAGGAACAGTCTAAATCCCTGTTCGAAGTTCCGGCAAAATACAAACGCGAGATCTTCAGCCCCGAAAAGCTGATGCGCTGATTTATATACGTAATTTATATACAGGAACTCCCGGCACACAAGCGGGAGTTTTTTTATTTTTGTACATCGTGTTCGAGAACATTCTGCAGAAATTATCGACCTATTGTGCATACCGCGAACGCAGTGTGCAGGAAGTGTACCGCAAGGCGCTGGACCTGGGCTGTCTGCCGCCTTCCGCAGCCAAAGCCGTTGAAATACTTACCGAACAGGGCTTCCTGAACGAAGAACGTTTTGTACGTTCCGTGGTAAAAGGTAAATTCAGCAATAACAAATGGGGCCGGCGCAAAATACGCATGTACCTCAAAAAGCAGAAAATTGACGATACCCTCATCGAAGAGGCCCTGCGCAGCGAGATCAGCGAACGGGAATACAAAGCCGTGCTGGGTAAACTGCTGGCTCAGAAAATGCAGGCCCTTCAGAAAGAGGAGAACATACATATACGAAAACGCAAGGCCATGGCTTTTGCGGCATCCAAAGGCTTTGAGGCTCAGCTGATCCTTTCGGTGCTGGCTTCGGCCGGGAGCGACCTATAATTCTGCTTCCAGGTCCAGGCTCAGCTGCGGACTGAGCAAGGTAAAACTTTTACGGTGATAGTGACAGGAACCGATGCGGGCAATGGCATTGCGGTGGGCGATGGTAGGATAGCCTTTATTGTCGCTCCAGAGATAGTCCGGGAATTCGGAATGGATCTGCTGCATATAGGCGTCACGTGCGGTCTTGGCCAGGATAGACGCTGCCGCAATGCTCTGGAAGATACCGTCGCCTTTGATCACCGTGGTATGTTCAATATCCGGGTAGGCATAAAAACGGTTGCCGTCCACCAGTATGTGTTCGGGCTTCAGCACAAGCTGATCCAGCGCTTTATGCATGGCCAGGATACTTGCTTTTAGTATATTTATACGGTCGATCTCAGCGGCGTCTACAAAAGCTACGGCCCAGGCCAGGGCATTGGCGCGAATCTCGGGGGCCAGTTCTTCGCGCAGTTTTTCGGTGAGCTGTTTACTGTCGTTCAGCCCTTTGATGGGCTTACGCGGGTCCAGGATCACTGCGGCGGCCGTAACCGGACCGGCCAGGCAGCCACGGCCGGCCTCATCGCAGCCGGCTTCGATACGGTTCTTCAGTAAATAGGGCTTAAGTCTTTTCATACGCATGCAGCAGCGAGCGGAGTACGGCGGCCGATTCGTCCCAGCTGAAACGGCGGTATTGCTGTGCTCCTTTTGCAACCAGTTCTGCGCAAAGTTCCGGATTTTTTTCCAGTTGCAGCAAAGCCGCAGCCATTTTCTCCGTATCATGCGGATCGGCCAGTAAAGCGGCGTCCCCGGCCACTTCGGGCAGACTGCTCAGCGTGGAGGTAAGCACGGGCACTCCGCAGGCCATGGCTTCCAGCACGGGAATACCAAAACCTTCGTAGAAAGGAACAAAGAACAGACCTTCGGACGCGGCATAGGCATTGCGCAGGTCGGCGGCTCCTACCCTGCCGGTAAAATACAGGTCGGCCGTATACGGAAAATCTTTGCCGAGATAGGTCTCGCGCGCGTCGCCCCAGAGCGCATCCCCCACGATCACAAAGGCATGGCTGCCCCCCAGTTCACGGTAGCGGCGGTAGGCCTGTAACATACCCCGTATGTTCTTGCGTTCGTGCAAAGTACCTACGTATACAAAATACGGTTTCCCTTCCGAAAAGCGGGCTTTCAGGACCTGTTTTTCTGCCGGGCCGACCGGCTTAAAATTTTCGGATGTTGCGTTATACGTAACAACTATCTTTTCCGGCGGAATGCCATACAGGGTTTCAATTTCGGAGGCCGAAAAGCGGGATACGGTACATACCTTATCGGCATTGCGGGCAATCTCGGGGAACCAGCCGCGGTACATACGGGCCCAGTAGCCGGGCAGGTACTCCGGGTTGCGTTCAAAATTAAGATCGTGAATGGTGGTCAGCAAGGGTACGGAAGGTTTTTTGGGGGCCCAGCCGTCGGGACTGAAGAGCACATCGGCCTTTTCGCGGCGGCACACCCTGTCCAGGAAACGCAGGTAGGCCCACATCAGGGGCGGACGGTAGGTGGGGCATACCCAGGAAACCTGTTTTACGTTCGCCGGGAACGAAAATGCATCGGCCGGAATTTTATCGTAGACAAACACAAACTGCCAGTCGCTGCGTTCCTGTACCAGCCGCCTGAGCAGTTCCAGGGCATACACCCCGATACCGTCGAGCCGGGCAGGTTTTAAAAGGCGGCAGTTTACTACGATTTTCAAAACAAATTCTATTTTTATGGCTTCAAAAAACGTAAAAATTTCCAAGATTCACTTGTCCGCAGTCCCATTTTATAAAAAACACGCCTGGCGGAATGCCTTCGACACCATTTACTTCCTGTCGCTGTGTCTCTGTGCCCTGAGCATACCCGTGAGCAATATCGGCATGAGCATTGCCCAGTTCGGGTTCGGGGTGGCGGTCTTCGGCGGACTCAATTACCTGGAAAAACTGCGCCGCATCGGTCAAAACCCCACGGCCCTGGCCTGGATCGGGCTGTTTCTGTTGTTCATGGCGGGAGGCATTCATTCGGCAGACACCTATTATTTCTGGAAAGATATCCGCATTAAAATGCCCATCTGGGTCTTTGCGGCCGCCATCGGTTTCATGCCCCTGCTGTCGGGCATCAAGTTCAGTACGGTATTGCATTTTTTCCTGGCCGGCGTGTACATAAATATGCTGGCGGGCCTGTACCTGTTCTTTGGCAGTTCCGACGCCGACGCGGGGCGTTTCCGTGAGCTCTCGCCCTTTGTGTCGCACATACGCATGGGACTTTTCCTGGTCACAGGTATTATGATACAGCTGTATTTTACCATGCGCCGCGCCGATGCGCTGCGTTTTTTTCCGAAATACGTCTATGTACTTTCCGCAGCCGTTTTCTTTGCCTGGCTGCTGATCCTTAAATCGCTCACGGCCCTGGTCATCCTGCTCATTATGTCCTTTGTGGCCGGCGTATGGCTGGCGGCAAAGATCCGCAACCGTAAAAAACGTATACTTATTACCAGCCTGTGCTGGTCGCCCCTTGTTATCGTTTCAGCCGTACTTGCCTTTAATGTATATACTTTTTTTGACCGTCAGCAGCCCGATTTTGCGGCACTGCCCGAAAAAACAAAGGAAGGCCATGTATACGAATCGATGCCGGAACACATATTTTACGAGAACGGGCGTTTTGTATACGATCGTTTCAGCACCCTGGAGCTGGAGCGGGAATGGAACAAGCGTTCACAGACAGATTACAACGCCAACGGGCAACTGGTGCACTACACCCTGCTGCGTTACATGACCAGCCGCGGTTACAGCAAAGATGCCGAAGGCTTTGCCCGTATGAGCGACGAAGACATCCGCAACGTAGAAATGGGCATTCCGAATTACATTTACGCCAACCGTTTCAGCCTGAAGGGACGTATATACGAAACCCTGTGGGAGCTGGAAGTGTGGTACAATTCGGGCGATGCGGCCGGTAAGTCCATGGCCACGCGTTTTAAACTGTGGCAGGCCTCCTGGAAGATCATAAAACAGAATCCCCTGGCCGGCGTGGGTACCGGCGACGTGCGTTCGGCCCTGCAGGAAGCCGTGTACCGCGATCCCAAGCCGATACGTTACGATAAATCGTACGGGGCACACAACCAGTGGATCAGCACTACGGTGGCACTGGGTTTCCCGGCGCTGATCTGGCTTATTACGGCGGTGTTCATTCCTCTCAGCGACCGCCGCCACCTGATCCCGCCTGCCTTTTTCTTCATCCTGCTTACGGCACTCAGCATGCTTAACGAAGATGTATTCGAAACCCAGGCCTCGGCCACTTTCATTGCCTTCTTTTTCCAGCTTTTCTGCCGCCAGGGCATGGAAAAATAGTCCGGCGGTATACTTAAGCCCTTATAACTGCGTTTTTAGGCCGAACATTCGTATTAGTTTTTATTTTTGCCACAAAATCCATTTGTATGACGCCTAACTCCAAAGACGGCTTTTCCTTTTCGGCAGTATCCATCATCGATTTCATCGTACGCTGGTGGAAGCCCGTTCTTATTGCCACAGTGGCCGCCGCGGTTATTTCGGCCGTAGCTTCGCTGTTCATTAAGGACAAGTTTAAAAGTACGGTGGTGATGTTCCCGTCTACCACGCACTCCATTTCCAAAGCCCTGATCGACGTAACCGGTTCTTCCAAGGCCGATATCCTCGAGTTCGGTATGGAAGAGGACGCCGACCAGCTGATACAGATCCTGAACTCCGACGAGATCCGTAACCGCATCATACAGAAATACGACCTGATGAAGCATTACCGCATCGATCCGGCCTCCAAATTTGCACAGACCAAACTGCAGAAGCGTTACCTGGAGAACATCACGTACTCGCGCACGGAATACCTTTCGGTTGAGGTGAACGTAATGGACGAAGACCCCCAGATGGCGGCCAATATCGCCAACGATATCTCGAACCTGGTAGACAGCGTAAAGAACCGCATGCAGAAGGAACGTGCCCGCGAAGGTCTGGCCATTGTACAGGCCGAATACAACGAAATGGCCCAGATGGTGCAGGCTATGGAAGATTCGCTTACCAAGATACGTATGCTGGGCATCAACGATTATGAATCCCAGTCCGAAGTACTGAACAAAGAATACGCCGCGGCCCTGGCCAGCGGCAACCAGCGCGCCATCAAGGCCCTGGAAGAAAAACTCGAAAACCTGTCGAAGTACGGCGGCGCCTATATGTCGCTGAACGAAGGCCTGCTGCTGTACCGCGAACAGCTTTCCCTGCTCAAGATCAAGCTGAAGGAGGCCACGGTAGATGCCACGCAGAACATTTCCACCAAATTCGTGGTGAACAAGGCCTTTGCTGCCGAACGTAAGTCCACGCCCAAACGCAGCCTTATTGTACTGGGCGCTTCCGCAGGTACTTTCCTGTTCTCGCTGCTGGTGCTCATCGGTATCGATAACTACCGCAGCTACAAACGCCTCAAAGAAGAACAAAGCAACAGCGCATCGTGACGGAAAAACTGCAGAAACCCTGGCTGTTTGCCCTGCTGCTAAGTGCATTTATTGCGCTTAACAGTGTGCTGATATGGTCGGAATTCTACTGGTTCTCTGCACTGCCTGCGGGTCTTATTATCATTGCCCTGGCTTTTCTGCGCATGGATTACTTTGTGATCCTGATCTCTTTCCTTACGCCCCTGAGCGTTACCCTGGAGGACATGAACATGGGCGCCGCGCTCAGCCTGCCTTCCGAGCCGCTGATCATTACCATTATGATGGTGTTTGCCGGTAAGGTACTTATCGAAGGTAACTACGACAAGCGCATCCTGCGGCACCCGCTCTCCATCATTATCATACTGCACCTGGTATGGATGTTCTTTACCTCCCTGATGAGCAGCCTGCCTATGGTTTCGTTCAAATTCCTGCTCTCGCGCCTGTGGTTCGTGACCACCTTCTTTTTCCTGGGCGCCGAGCTGTTTAAAAAGCCCGGGAACATCACCCGCTTTATGTGGGCGCATATACTGGGCATACTGATCGTAATTGTATACACTACCTACGAACACTCGATCCGCGGTTTTGAAAAAGCACCCGGGCACTGGGTAATGACGCCTTTTTACCATGACCATACCGCCTATGGCATGATCCTGGCCCTGTTCATTCCCTTCCTGGTGGGCTATGCCTTTAACAACCGCAACAACCTCTTCATCAAGCTGATGATCCTGGGTGTGGTGGTGGCCTTTTTCATTGCCTTCCGCCTTTCGAACTCACGTGCGGCCTGGCTTAGCGTAATAGCGGCCCTGGGCGTATATTTCCTGTTCCGTTTCCGCATACGCTGGTACTTTGTGGTCGGCGGCGCGCTGGGAGCCCTGCTGCTGTTCATGTCGCTGCGTACCCAGCTGTTCATAGACCTGGGCCGCAACAAGCAGGACAGTTCCGAAAACCTCGAAGAGCATATCCAGTCCATTTCCAATATCTCAACCGATGCCTCCAACCTGGAACGCATCAATCGCTGGAACTGCGCGCTTTCTATGTACGAGCAAAAGCCCTGGCTGGGCTGGGGACCGAATACCTATAAGTTTGAATACGCCCGTTTCCAGAAATCGAAAGACATTACGCTCATCAGTACCAATGCGGGCAACAAGGGCAATGCCCACAGCGAATACCTGGGGCCCCTGGCCGAACAGGGTATACCCGGACTGGTCCTGGTGGTGGCCATGATCATCGGTATTTTATATACGGGGAACAATGTATACAAATACGCAGGGGACATTCGCATGAAGCGCTACGCCATCTGGATAATCCTCTGTTTTGTTACGTATTGGGTGCACGGTATCCTGAACAACTTCCTGGAGCTGGACAAAGCCTCCGTTCCTTACTGGGCCATGGCCGCCATGCTGGTAGCTATGGACATCAGCCGTAAAGAAGAGAACCTGTCTTTAAAGGAAAAATAAAATAATTTTACTTGTACTTTATCCAACGCAGTACGTCGCGGAAGCTCGGTTTGCGCCCGTACATGAGTATGCCCACACGGTAAATACGTGCGGCCAGCCAGGTTGTACCGATGAAGGTAAGGATCAGGATCAGTATGGAAGGCAGCACTTCCAGCAGGATGCTGGTACCGTAGGGAATACGCACCATCATGACCACCGGTGAGGTAAAAGGCACAAAGGATAATATCTTCCCCGCCAGGGAACCTGGGTTCATCAGCACGATGAGGGCCGCGGCATAGGCCAGTACCAGGGGCAGCGTAAGGGGGATCATAAACTGCTGGGTATCGCTCTCACTGTCTACCATAGCTCCTACGGCCGCAAACAGCGAAGCGTATAATAAATATCCGAAAATAAAGTACAGCATAAAGCTGATACCCATGGCCATAAAATTGGTCCCTGCCAGCAGATCGGCCACTTTGCCGATGGGGAAAGCATCTTCGGACTGGTTATTGGCTCCGTATTGTTCCATTTCGGAAAGACGCTGGGCAATATCTGCCGGATCGGAAAATCCGAGGAAAAACAGGGAAATAACCTGTATCCCGATACCACTGATCAGTGCCCATACCAGGAACTGTGTAAGTCCTACGGCCCCGATACCGATGATCTTGCCCATCATCAGCTGGAAGGGTTTTACCGAGGAGACCATTACCTCCAGTATACGGCTGGTCTTTTCTTCCAGCACGCCGCGCAGCACCTGCACACCGTACATAAGGATAAAGAAATAAATGAGCAGGCTGGCGGCAAAAGCCACGATGCCCTGCACGTCGGTACCCCGGCTGCCGTCGCCCTTAATGGGTTCCAGGTGTACAAATACCTGTGAGCGTATGCTGTCGTACTCGTCGGGGTCGAGCTTGCTCAGTTTCAGCTTATAGCGTTCAATTACCTTGGTGAGGGTCCATTCCAGCGAGCGGATGAGGCTCTGCGGCGGTTTATTGCCGGCATACATCAGGTTAATCCCGTTGCGCACGTTCAGCGGTTCGCGGTTAATGTACAGCACGGCATCCCAGGTATCTTCCTGCCCGGCTTTTTCCTGGGCTTTGAAATAATCGGGTTCGGTCTGCACCAGGTGGATGTTCTGAGCGCGGTTCTCACGAATGAGCTGACGTCCCAGCTGAAGTTCGCTGTCGTCTACCACATTGATGGTAATTTCGGGCGTGCCTTCGCTGACCATCAGCCCCAGTATACCGCCGTAGACCAGGGCCACCAGCAGGGGTCCCAGCAGGGTAAGCAGAATGAACGAACGTTTGCGTACCCGTGTACTGTATTCGCGTTGTATGACCAGCCAGAGTGTTTTCATTTTGCAGATAAGCCTTTATTCGGTAAGTACCGAGCGGTTCAACAAATCATTTCCGCCTACTTCGCGTACAAAGATCTTGTGCATCGAGGGCAGGTTCTCGCGTACGCTCACCAGTTCAATGGAATTCAGCAGTCCGCCCAGCACCTGGTTGATGCTGTTGCCGGGCAGCAGTTCCACCACGGCTGTGAGCACACCTTTATCTTCTGACTTTTCGGCGATGCGGGCACCTGTCCAGAGGGCGGTGGAAAAATTGACCCAGTTGCCCCGGAACGAAATTTCCCACATACCGGAATTATAGCGGCTTTTCACTTCTTTTACATTGCCGTTCAGGATCAGTTTTCCCTTGTTGAAGAGGGCTATGTGATCGCAGAGCTCTTCCACGCTGTTCATATTGTGGCTCGAGAGCATTACAGTAACACCCGAGGCGGCCATCTGCAATATCTCGTTCTTGAGCATTTCGGCATTGATGGGGTCGAAACCGCTGAAGGGTTCGTCCAGTATAAGGAATTCGGGATTGTGCAGCACGGTGGCAATGAACTGTACCTTTTGCTGCATGCCTTTGGAGAGATCTTCCACCTTACGGCCGGCCCAGGCAGAGAGTCCGAAACGATCGAGCCAGTACAGGGTGCGCTTGCGGGCCTCTTTTTTATCGAGTCCTTTCAGCCGTCCCAGGTATTCGATCTGTTCCTGCACCTTCATTTTGCGGTACAGTCCGCGTTCTTCGGGCAGGTAACCGATATGGTTCATATAACCCGGCAATACGGGTTTATTGTTGTACAGGCACTCGCCCGAATCGGGCACGGTAATGCCGGTGAGTATACGTATGAACGAAGTTTTGCCGGAGCCGTTGGGCCCCAGCAGGCCAAATACCGAGCCCCGAGGTATCTCGAAGGATACGTGATCGAGCGCCAGGTGGCCGGAGTAGGATTTGGTAACGGAATGTGCTTTAACCAGTATTTCCATGTTATTCGGCGGCTGTATTTCCTGTGGCTGCGGGTGTGGCGGGTACGATCACGAATACGTCCTCGTCGTCGCGCTTCATCAGGTATTTTTCACGGGCCAGTTTTTCCATGGCTTCCTTATTCCCGCGCAGTTCTTCCAGTTTGCGGGTGGCCTCGCTGATCTCGTGCGAATAGAACAGGGTGTCCTTTTCCAGGGCCTGCAGTTCGCCGTCGAGCTTTTGCTGGTAAAAGAAGCTCTGCTTGTCAAAAAAGACCATCCATACCAGGAATACGCCTATGGTGATCAGGTATTTGTACCTGAACACGGTTTTCCACATGGTAAGGATATACTTTTTCATCATCTGCAAAATAAACGATTCGCCCTGCAGGCCACTGCAGCCGCCGGGCTTTTTTGTCAACGCAATACTGTGAATTGGCTCAGTTCACGGCATCGCCCCGCAGCTGGCGGTACCTTTTACGGGCCTCCGCCACAAAAAGGCTGTCTTTATGTTCCAGCAGTATACGCTCATAAAGCTGCATGGCCAGCTCTGGATTCTTCAGCTGAAATTCCTGGATATCTGCCGCCATAAAAAGGGCGTCGTCCATCAGCACTTCGCCGGGGAATTTCTGCATCAGCTGTTCCAGCTGGGTATAGGCTTCGGCATATTTGCCCATTTTCATAAGTATCTGTGCCTTGCGGAAGTACACTTCGTCGCCGATATTGTGCGAGGGATAGAAATACAGCAGGGTATCCAGTATCTGCAGGGCCTCGGCGTTCTGGTTCTGGTAAAACTTCAGGTCGGCCTTGGAAAAGAACTGCAGGGGCGCCCGGATGCTGTCGCGGCCCAGGTTATCGGTGATCAGGTGCGAGAGCCACATGGCATCGTTCGAGAACAGCTTGGAGGTGGAAGCCTTCAGCACTTTCATCTGGCCCTGGGCATATTCAAATTCTTCGCGGAAATAGGCCAGGCGCGCATTGCGGAACTTGGCCTCCTGGGCGGGAATATCGTTCTTGAATTCTTTTTCAACCTGTCCGTACAGCAGGGCGGGTTCCCACATATCGCCCGTGAACACCAGCACGTCGGCCAGTTTCAGTTTGGCGTCGGCCTTCAGGCGGGGGTTTATGCCGTTATTGGCCAGCAGCTTGTTCAGCAGGTCCAGTGCCTTATCGGGATTGTTCTGGTAAAAGCAGCACAGGTCGGCATAGTCGATCACCATGGAGGCGGTATTGTTATTGATGCCCATTTCGGCAATGGTAGACTGGTACAGGTTATCGAGCTTCTGCACGTCGGCCGGGTCGGCAGAATAGCCTTTGGCAAACTTGGCATGCATGGTACGCACCAGGTCGGTACGGGCCGCGGGGTACAGCAGGAATTCGGGGCCTTTGTCCACCACGTATTCAAAGCAGCGCACGGCCAGGTCGAACTGTTCATTCTCCACGGCGATCCGGCCCAGTTTATATACTTCTTCCCCGAAGCCCCTGCTTCGTTTATCCAGCGCTTTGGCCTGTATAAAGGCGGCCTCGTAGTTACGCTGCTGAATGTACTGCCACATAAGCAGTTCGCTCAGCACCGGGGTATTGGGGTCTGCCTGTATCTCCCGCAGCAGTTCCGTGCGGAAGGCCGTCTGGAAGGGGCCCTGGGCGTCGTCTTCGAGCCAGGTGGAAAGTGCGGTCTTGAGCGAGGCCAGCAGGGTTACGTCCGACTTCAGGGCCGAAAGCAGGGTTTTGGAGGCATGGGTATACTCCTGCAGACGTATCTGTATATCGGCTTTTTCAAAGGCATAATAGTCCCTGCCCGATACGTTTTCTCCCTTTTCGAACACCTGCAGGGCATAATCGTTCTTCCCCACCTGCTGGAACGCAGCCGCCGTTTTCTTCACCTTATCGGGGAAAGCCGGCAGTTTTTTCAGGGCTTCGTCGTACTGTTTGCGGGCACCTTTGGCATCGCCTTTTGCTTCCAGCAGGGCTCCGTATTCCACTTTGTACCACACTTCGTCCTCGAAACGGCGCGCCTGCTTCATTACCAGGTTCTCCAGCGCTTCGGCATTCCCTGCCTGCCGGCAACAGTCCTGCAGTTTGCGGAAATACGTTTCGCCGTAATTATCGCGGGCATAAAGCTTTTCGTAGATCGGAGCGGCCAGCTCGAACTTACCCTGGTTGTAGTACTCCTGGGCCAGTTTTTCGTCCTGGGCCAGGGCCGTAAGCGAAAAACAAAGGGAAAAAAGGAAAAACAGATACCGCATAGTTTTAAACAAGACACTAAAGTACAAAATACAAACGATTCTGCCCGGCAGATGTTGCGCCCGGCACAATAAATTAGTAACAACCGCTACGTTCTGAAAAAAACAAAAATAAAGGGAATGAGTGAGATACAAAACCGGCATCGGGAAACGGGGCTCAATCGTGGACAACTAATTAACAACCCGTTAATAACTTTTCTATAGTTTTGCGAAACCAAACCGGGCCGGGAGGGGTATATATAAGCCGGTGTCCACGTGCCGGGTTGCCGGAAAATTATCCATTGATGCGCATATACAGGGGGAAAAAGATATCGCTGTCAAGGAGCATGCTTTGCGTCCTGGCTGCACTGCTATGCCTGGTTTCCCGGGCCCAGGTGATCGACCCCGACGATTCCGAAAGCATTACCGTGGCAGGTTATCTCAAAACCGAAACGGGCGACGTTTCCACCGCATCCATTACCCTGTACGAGAACGGCCGCAAGATACGCACCCTGTATCCCAATGCCCAGGGTAAATACGAACTGGAGCTTTCTTTCCAGAAGGAGTACGAAATTGAATACAGATCCGAAGGCAATGTGGGCAAACGTATGCTCATCAGCACCAGTACCCAGAAAGAGGCCGATGAGTACGACCTGCCCCCCCTGAACTTTAACGTACAGCTGCCTAAAAAAACGGGAGGGCCTATGGACGAAGCCTATGAACAACCCGTGAGCAAACTGTTCATTGATGAACAGCTGGGCGATTTCGGCAGGGACGCCAGGGTAGAGCAGGCATTCCGCGATGCCCTGAAGACCAAGGCCGCCGAACAGAAAGCCTGGGAAGAAGAGCAGAAACAGCTGGCCCTGGAAAAGAAAAAGGCCGAGGAAGAAAAACGCAAGGCTGAAGAAGCCGCCCGCCTGAAGGCCCTGGAAGAGGCCCGGCAGGCCGAAGTGCTGGCTAAACAGAAAGCGCTGGAAGAAGAACGCCGGCGAGCCGAAGAGGCCGCCCGTCTGAAGGCCGAAGAGGAAGCCCGCAAACGTGCCGAAGATGAGGCACGCCGCAAAGCCGAAGCCGAAGCGGCGCAGAAAGCCGAAATGGAGCGTCTGCTTGCCCTGGAAGCACAGCGCAAAGCCGATATGGAAGCCCGGGCCGCCGCCGAGGAAGCCGCCCGTAAAAAAGCGGAAGAAGAGGCCCGCCTGAAAGCCGAAGAGGATGCCCGTAAAAAAGCCGAAGAAGCCGCCCGGCTGAAAGCCCTGGAAGAACAGCGCCTGGCCGACCTGGCCGCTAAACAGAAAGCCCTGGAGGAACAACGCGCCCGCGAGGCCGAAGAAGCCCGGAGAAAAGCGGAAGAAAATGCGAAAAAACTGGCTGAGGCCGAAGCCCTGAAAAAAGCACAGGCCGAAGAACTGGCCCGTAAAGAAGCCGAAAAACTGGCCGAAGCCGAGGCGAAACGCCAGGCCGAAGCCGAAGCCCGCGCCCGCCAGGAAGCCGAACTCCGCAAACGCGAAGAAGAGCGCCTGGCCGAAGAAACAGCCCGCCTGAAGGCCCTGGAGGAACAACGTGCCCGCGAAGCCGAAGAATTCCGTAAAAACGCCGATGAAGACGCCAGACGCCAGGCCGAAGCCCAGGCTAAAAAGCAGGCCGAAGCAGAAGAGCTGGCCCGAAAAGAAGCGGAAAGGCTCGCACAGACCGAAGCGCGGCGTAAAGAGGCCGAAGAAGCCCGTGCCCGCGAAGAAGCAGAAGCAAAGAAACGCGAAGAGGAACGCATACTACAGATACAGCGCGAACGTGAAGCCCGGGCGGCCCGTGAAGCTGAAACACAGGCCCGCTGGCAAAAGCAGCGCGAGGAAGAACTGGCACGCAACCGCCCCGCAGCCCGCGATACACAGTCGTTCGACTACAAACGCTGGAAAAAATATTACGCCGCCATACAGGAACGCAACGCGCATAACCGCCGGGTGGAGGAAGAATACAACAAGCGCCGCGAGAGTGAGCTGAGGGAATCGGTGCGCAGCCTGAGACAGTCGCGGCAGGAAGAAGCCCGCCGGCTGAAGGAACTGGAAGAACAGAAACAGGCCGCCATAGAACGTAACCGTAAAATAAGCGAGCGGGAACGTAATAAGGAAGAACAGAGCTATTCGGGCTTCTACAACCGCCGCCAGGCCGCTATACAGCAGGAAATGAAGGAAAAAGAGCAGAAACGCCGCGAAGCCCAGGCCCAGCAGGCCGCCCGTGAAGAAAAAGCCGAGCAGGAACGCGTGAAAGCCCTGCAGGAAGCCCGCCGTGCCGCTAATAAAGTGCTGCTATCACCCTACTCCTCGCCCAACGGTAAATATGTGGGCTATGTGAACTTTAACGACGGCCGGGGCAATATCGAGGTAACGGAAGAAGAATTCAAAAGCCTGGAAAAGCAGTACGGTAAAGACACAGAGAAATAAGCATGTATTTTTAATGCTCCGTTAGCGAAAGCTTGCGTATTTTTGCACTTTTATTTGCGGTAAACAAGTATGAAAGTTGAAGATCTGCGCCCGGAAATGACGGGCATCATTGTAGCGGTAATCTGTGAGAGTGGTCCGGAAAACCAGGGTGACTGGAATGTATACCTGATCAATAATAACGACCGTAAACTGGAAAATGTAATGGTTACCTCGCGCGGCTATGGCGTTCTGAACGACGAACAGCGCAAAACCTCCACCATACGCTGGTTCTTTGATGAAATTCCGGCCCGTTCCTATGTAATGATCGAAGCCATCGTGGAAGAGGTGTTCGGGCTCAGCAACGAGTACTGGGTAAGTTTTTACATGGACCAGGTGATGTACGATAAAAAATACATCTTCCTGCCCGAGACCATCGATGAGAAGAACCTCACCGAAGTGCCCCTCATCAACGAAAGGGGTGTAATGATACGCTAAGCTTATTCTTTTAGCGGCGGCAGGCAATTGGCTGCCCGGTGTTCATTCTGTATCGTTTCCCGCAATACAGGGTACGGTTTACCGGTCTGCACCCGGGAAAGGCTGTTATTTTCCCGGTATTCCGCAAACAAAAAACCCCGGAACTTATGCCCGGGGTCTGTCTTTATGGTTAAGATCGTTTATTCTTCGTCTTCTTCGCTTTCGCCGATGTTGTACACCTTAAACTCCACGCGGCGGTTCAGGGCACGGCCGGCTTCGTTATCGCTGCCGTCGGCATTGGTATTGGCCGCAGCCGGTTTCGAGAAGCTGTAATACGTATACTTGATGCGGTCTTTGGAAATACCGTTGGCAATAAGCCAGTTATAGGCGGCACGGGCGCGGTTCAGCGAAAGTACCTTGTTGTACTCGTAGGTACCTTTGGTATCGGTATGGCCGCTCAGCTCCACCGTAGCGTCGGAGTAACTGCCGAGTAGTTTTTTCAGGTTCTCCAGTTCGGCCAGGGCATCGCTGCGCAGGTCGTACTTATCGAAATCGAAATAGATGTTCTTGATGGCAAGCAGGTTGGCCGGCGTAGCCGTAAGGTAAAAATCTTTCTTGTGACTGTTGCTGCTTTTGGGCACATTCAGTTTGATGCGCTCTTCGAGTGTATTGTACCCTTCGGCCTCTACTTTTACATAGTACACCGTATTGTTGGAAAGCTGCGTGCTGTAGCCGTTGCTCTTATCTGAAGCGGTGTTGCCCTGTACGGATTTATTCTCTTTGTAAATAGTGATCTTAGCGTCGATGGCCTGTTTCTTGGTGGCATCGAACACTTTTCCGTTCATGGTAAACTGACCTTCCTGGCCTTTTTTGAATACATTGATATCGCGGTTTAGCACACCGTCTTCCGCACCGGCGTCATTGGCCGAGATCATTTCTTCCTGCGGCAGGTAGCCCTGGGCCTCTACTTTTACGGTATAGGCTCGGCCGCCTTCCAGCGGAATTTCAAAGCCTTTGTCGGCCGTAACATCTATTTTGTTCTCGGTTTTGATCATCATTTCAGTGATGGTGATCTTTGCGGGTATCTTCTGGCCGGTCTCTCCGTCTATGACCGAACCGGTCCATACCACATCGCCGCCGGGTGTCATAAAGAAATCCTTGCGGGCTGTGAGGCTGTCCAGGTTGATGTCTTCGATGTTGAAGTTCGTTTCAAAATCGTCGTATCCCTGGGCCGTGATGCGGGCATTGTATGTATATCGGGTAGACACCTGCGAGCTGTATTGTCCGTTCTCACCGGCGGTAACACCTACCGTCTGTGTGGCTTCGGCAGGGATGCTGAGGGTGATCTTCGGGTTTTTTACCGGCTGGCGGGTCACCGAATTGTACACGGTGCCTTTCAGCGTCAGTTCCAGGTTATCTACGAACAACATCTGGTAAATGTCCTTCTCGCCTCTGCCGCCACGACGGTTCGAGTCGAAATAGGCCTTACGGCCGTTGGCCTGTACGGTAAAGAACACTTCATCGGCCGGGGTATTGGCCGGGTAGCCCAGGTTAAGGGGTTTGCCCCATTGTGTGCCGTCCCATTCCGACTTGAAAATATCGTAGCCACCCATGGAATTGTGCCCCTGGGAAGCAAAGTACATGGTTTTACCGCTGCTTTCGATAAACACGCCATCCTCGTTATACGGGGTATTGATATCGTCGGAAAGGCGCACCGGTTTGCCCCATTTGCCGTCGGCACCTTTTACCACGTAGAAGATATCGCGGTTTTTGGCACCCAGTTCTATATTTTCGGATACAAAGTACAGGGTATTCCCATCGGGAGCATAAGCCGCATGTGATTCGCGGAACTGGGAATTGATCTCTTCGATGGGTTTGGCCGCGCTCCAGTTCTTGCCGTCAAATTCGGACTCAAACAGGTCGCCGCCGTTGCGGTAGCGGTAAATGATCATCTTTTTACCGTCTTTCGAAATGGCCACCAGTCCTTCATGGTCTTTGGTATTGATGGCTCCCGGTACCGAACGGACACCGTCCCACTGACCGTCTTCGGCACGCTGACTATAGAACACGTCCTCGTAGTAATATACGTCGCCGGGAGGAATTTCGCCCCCGGTAACCGTGCTGCGGCGCGATGTAAAGAAGATCTTCTGATCGTCTTCTGTGGCAATGGCCGAGTATTCGGGGTATTTGGTATTGATGCTCTTGCCCAGGTTCGAGATAACGATGCGCACCGTGTCTTTTACCACTTCTTTACCGTTGCGGCACTGCTGTATACGCAGCTGTACCTCGTCTTTTTCGGTCTGTATGGCTTCTTTTTCCACGTCTTTTTTTGCCTTCTGCAGTTCGGTATCGAGCATCGAAAGGTATTTTTCGTACTCCTGTACGGCGCGGTCCCACTGCATGTCCAGGTGATAGGTCAGTGCGATCACTTTTTGTCCTTCCACCGTATACCTGGGGTCGAGCACCGCCGCTTTTTCGAAGAAAGGCAGGGCCTCATTGGGCAGGTTCAGCGATTTGTAAATGGTACCGATCTGGTTATTGAGATACGCATTGTTGGGGTTAAAATCATTGGCGAGCAGGTAGTATTTAAGCGCTCTTTCGTAACGGTGCGGACCCTGTCCGAAATAGCTGTCTGCTTTCTGCAGATTGGTAATGGCCTTGTCGAAGCCTTCTTTGTCACTGGCAAAGTTTGCTTTCTTAAAATCTACGTTTGCCTGGCTGAATACCGTAAGCGAAATTAAGACCGCAAATAAACTCAAAATTGTTTTTCTCATTTTGGGCTCTTTTATATGATTGATGAATAGAGGTTGACAAATATACTTTATTTCAACCATTTAAAGACCCGTTTCCTGTAAGGATTTTTCGAGTCTGCGCAGGGCTGTGCCCATTTCGCGGGTGCTGATGGTAAGTGGCGGAGCCATACGCAACGCCTTGCTGTTAAAGAGAAACCAGTCGGTAATAAGTCCGTTCTGTATACTCTTTTCGATGACCTTAAAATTTGTGTCTTCGTCGTTAAAATGTGCAGCCAGCAGCAGTCCTTTGCCACTAACGGGAATGTTACGTTCCCTGAAAAAACGGCGGATCATTTCTTCTTTTTCCGGCACCGACTCATACAGTTTTTCGTCTGTGATCACCTTTAGCGTGGCCAGTGCTGCCGCGGCACACACGGCATTGCCCCCAAAGGTGTTGATATGTCCCAGTACGGGATTATGGGTAAACAGCCCGGTAAGCTCCTGCGAGGCGATCATGAGCCCTATGGGCATACCGCCACCTATACCTTTGGCCAGCAGCAGTATATCGGGAATTACCCCATAGGCTTCAAAAGCCCAGAGCGTGCCGGTGCGGCCCACGCCGGCCTGTATCTCGTCCAGCACCAGCAGGGCACCCGTTTCGGTACAGCGCGCCCGCAGGGCTTTGAGCCATTCGGCATCGGGAGCCACGGCGCCGGCCTCTCCCTGAACCGTTTCCGCAAAAACCGCCGCTGTACGCGAAGTGATCTGCTTCAGGTCTTCGGTATTGTTAAAGCGGATAATGCCTGTATCGGGCAGCAGTGGCCGGAAAGACGTTTTAAAATATTCGTCGCCCATAATGCTCAGCGCACCCTGACTGCTGCCGTGGTATGCGTTTTGCATAGACAGTATCTGCGAACGGCCGGTGGCCCGTTTGGCCAGTTTCATGGCGGCTTCCACGGCTTCGGCCCCGCTGTTTACAAAATACACCGACGAGAGCGAAGGCGGCAGCAGTCCGGCCAGTTTATGCGCCAGGCGTACCTGCGGCGATTGTACGTATTCGCCATACACCATCAGGTGGGCATACTTTCGTACCTGTTTCTGCACGGCATTCACCACCGCCGGGTGTGCATGCCCGATGGAACTTACCCCGATACCCGAGATAAAGTCGATATAGCGTTTTTTGCGTATATCCGTAAGCCACACGCCGCGGCCTTTGATAAATTCAAGGGCCAGCGGGGCCGGGCTGGTTTGTGCCACATGGTTCAGAAAAAGCTGCCGGTACGAATACATCCTGTTTACTTTAACGGCCAAAGGTAGTGTTTTCAGGCCGAAAAGCGGCTTATGTGCTTAATGGAAAAATAATACGCAAACGGAATATTTGTAATACCTTCGTAACATCAGCCATTCAATAAGTTTATATGCCCCATAAGATACCGCTTTACAGCACCAACCTGTCCTGGTTATCGTTCAATCACCGTGTACTGCAGGAAGCCCGGGACCCCAAGGTTCCCGTACTGGAACGCCTGCGTTTCCTGGCCATATTTTCGAATAACCTCGACGAATTCTTCCGGGTAAAAGTAGCCGCCATCCGCTCGCTGAAAGACGATCCCAACCGTGCCAAGCTCGATTTTGACCCGGCCGTGCTCCTGCGCGACATCATCGATACCGTGCACAAACAGCAGATGGAATTCGGCGATATCTACCGCAACAAGATCATTCCCGAACTCAATAAGAACAACATCTTTATTCTTACCGAGGAGGAGATCCGCAAGCAGCACAAAGACTTTGCGTATACTCATTACAAAACAGAAATTGAGCCCGTACTTTCGTCGGTAAAGGTCCTGTATTACGGCAAAACGCCTTTCCTGGAGAACCGCAAGACCTATATACTTTTCCCGGGCAGGAAAAATGCCGACCGCACCTCGGTGATCGCCGAAATTCCTTTTGGGGGCGCACAGCGCTTTGTGGTGTTCCCCTCTGAACCCGGCATTATCCGGGTAGGGTTTACCGACGACCTGATCCGTATCTTCTTTCCGCAGGGCAACAAGGAGATCGAAAACAAGGGCTATGCCATTAAACTGAGCCGTGATGCCGAACTGAACATCGAAGACGAATTCTCGGGCAACCTGGTAAAAAAGATCAGCCGCAGCCTTAAAAACCGTGCCGATGGCGCCCCGGCCCGATTCCTGTATGATTCCGCCATGCCCGCCAGCCTGGTAAAGATCATGAAACAGATCTGGAAACTGGGCGATGAAGACCTGATGGCAGGCGGGAAATACCACAATTTCAGCGATTTTTTCGACTTCCCCGACCTGGCAGGAAAACCGGAACTGGTATATGCGCCCCTGCCCAAGATCCCGCTGAAGGAACTGGAAGATTCATCCAATTATTTTAAAGTACTGAATAAGAAGGACGTACTATTACACTACCCGTACCACTCCTTTCAGCATTTTATCAATTTCCTGAACGCTTCGGCCGACAGCAATTCGGTGACCGAAATAAAGATCACCCTGTACCGCGTGGCCGGCAACAGCGAAGTGTGCAAAGCCCTGATCCGCGCCCTGCGTAAAGGCAAGAAGGTGACCGCCTTTTTCGAAGTGAAAGCCCGTTTCGACGAAGAATCGAACATTTTCTGGGCCGAAGAGCTGCGTAAGGCCGGCGCCAAAGTGCTGTACAGCTTCCCGGGGCTCAAGGTGCATGCCAAACTCTGCCTCGTGATCCGTAAAAAAGGCAACGAGACCAAACGCTATGCCTACCTGTCCACCGGTAATTTCAACGAAAAAACGGCCAATGTCTATACGGATTTCGGCCTGCTTACCTCCGATAAAAAAATGACGCAGGAAGCCGCACGGGTGTTCGAGATACTGGAAGACATGCGCAAGCGTTTCGATTTTTCGAAGCTGCTCATTGCCCCCGATAAACTGCGCAACGAGATATACAAACTCATCGACCGCGAGATCATACATCACCTGCAGGGAAAGGAAGCCGGCATCATCATCAAGGTGAACGGGCTCGACGATATCGAAATGATCGAAAAACTGTACGAAGCCTCGCAGGCCGGTGTACAGATACAACTGATCATACGCGGTATCTGTCGCCTGGTGCCCGGTAAAAAAGGATTTTCAGAGAATATACGCATTACGTCCATCGTAGACCGTTTCCTGGAACACCACCGCCTGTACTGGTTCAGGAACGCGGGCAACGATAAGCTGTACCTTTCTTCGGCCGACTTTATGAACCGTAACCTGAGCCGCCGTATCGAAGTGGCCTACCCGGTAGAAAGTCCCGAACTGAAATCGCGCCTCATGCGCATTGCCACGTTCTACCTGAACGACAATACCAAAACGCGCATCATCGATCCGCAGCATAAGAACCGCTATGTACAGGCCAAAGGAGCCCTTCCGGTGAATGCACAGACCGATATCTGGAAGTTTTATTCCATGCACCTGAACGCGAGTATTGCAGACAACGAAAAAACGGTTTTTGAGAACCTGAAGGATTAAGTTCCGGGCTTAAAATCGGCATTGCATTCTTCGATAAAATCGAGTATGTCTTCACGTCCCGTTTTCATTTCGGCCGATGAAATGATCATGCGCGGCAGGAATTCCCAGGTATGTTTAAGTCCGCGGCGTATGGCGGCGGCGTATTTCTGCACTTCGCTGCGTTTCAGTTTATCGGCCTTGGTAAGCACGATGCAGAGCGGGATCTGGCTTTCGCCGGCCCATTGCAGGAACTCCTCGTCGATCTTCTGCAGCTCGTGCCGTATATCCACCAGTACGAATAAAGTTACCAGGTTGGGGCGTTCCAGCAGGTAATCGGCGATCATATCCTGCCATTTGCTGCGGTTGGTCTTGGAGGTTTTGGCATAGCCGTACCCGGGCAGATCGACCAGGTACCACTGCTGGTTAATGATAAAATGATTGATAAGCTGTGTCTTTCCCGGTTTACCGCTGGTAAGGGCCAGGTTCTTTTTTTCGACCAGCATATTGATGAGGCTGCTCTTGCCTACATTACTGCGGCCTATAAAAGCATATTCGGGCAGTACGGGCGCCGGACACTTGTCCACTTCCGTATTGCTCATCACAAAATCGGCGGAATGAATGATCATCTTTATTCGGAAACCGGGTGTTTGCTCAGCCAGTTTTCCAGTATTTGGTTAAACTCAGCGGGGTGTTCCATCATGGGAGCATGCCCGCATTTATCGATCCAGAACAGCTCCGAATTTTTGATGAGCCGTTTGAAATCGTCGCCTACTTCGGGCGGGGTAATGGTATCGTTACGGCCCCAGATGAGGCAGGTAGGTGCATCGATATGGTGCAGCTCGTCCGACATGTTGTAGCGGATGGCATTTTTGGCAATAGCGATAATGCTTACAAGCTTGCGGCGGTCGTTCAGCATTTCGAACACTTCTTCCACCAGGTCGTCGTTGGCAATATTCGGGTCGTAAAAGGTAACCTCTACTTTTTTGCGGATGAATTCCTTGTCTTCCCGTTTGGGGTACGAGCCTCCAAAGGCGTTTTCGTACAGGCCGGAGCTTCCGGTAAGGATCAGGTGGTTCAGTTCGTCGGAATGGTTCACGGCGTATACGAGGGCCACGTGGCCGCCCAGGGAATTTCCGAGCAGGGAGACCTTCTTATACCCTTTATATTGTACAAAACGCCGGATATACTCATACAGCGGTTTTACCCCGGCTTCGTTCACCGGTATGTCGAACAGCGGCATCAGGGGAATGGTAACCGTGTAACGGGACTTAAAGTGCTCAACAACCTCCTTGAAATTACTTAATGCGCCCATCAGACCATGCAGCAATATCAAAGCAGGCCCCTGACCTGCTTCCACATAGCTGAATTCATTTTCGTGCTTTACTTGATACTCCATCCTTCAGTACTGGTGTTTGTTCAGTGCGGCGTGCACCGCAGGTTTATTCATTAATGCTGTTTCAACCGAGAGTAAAAATATAACAAATTGAAATATTTCAAAACTTCCGTTCAATTATTTACGTTCCATGCAAAGTTCGGTCAGAACACCATGCGTATCCTTCGGATGCACAAAGCAGATCATCTTGTTATCGGCGCCCGGCTTGGGCGTTTCGTTCAGTATGGTAAAGCCTTCGCTGCGCAGGCGCTCCATTTCGGCCTCAATGTCCTGTACATCGTAAGCAATATGGTGCAGCCCCTCTCCTTTTTTCTCCACGAAGCGGGCTATGGCCGAATCGGGACGGGTAGCCTGCAGCAATTCAATTTTGTTATCGCCGGCCCTGAAGAACAGGGTGATCACACCTTCGCTCTCGACTTCCTCACGTTTGTAGGGAGCCGTGCCCAGTAACTGTGTATAGCGTATTTCGGCTTCGCCCAGGTCTTTAACGGCAATGCCCATGTGTTCGATCTTTCCGAGTGCCATAGGTTCTGACTACATTTTCACAATCTTCCGGACCAGGGTCTGTGCTCCGGAATGAATGCGAAGGTAGTATATTCCCGGCTTACATACAGCGGAAATGTTCAGGTTCAGTTGTGAAGAATTTGTTTCGTATACCGAAATAAGCTTACCCTCAGCAGATAAAAGCTCTACTTTCTGCATGGCCTGCGTGCTTTCGATACGCACGTTGTCTGCAGCCGGGTTCGGGAAAATGTTCAGGGTTCCTGCGGCGCTTTCTTCATTGGAAAAGCGGGCCAGTATATTAATATCGTCCAGGTAAATGTTGTTGCCGCCCTTGCCCTGGAATTCGAATTTGAGGCGCAGGTTCTGGGTATTGGCCAGGGCTCCGCTGAGCGGTACCTCGTGTTCGGTCCACTGGGAGGCCAGGGGAACAAAATTCGTGGTCTGGTCCGGGGCCGAAGTAAGTTCTGCCGCGGGTTTCACACTGAGCAATGTCCAGGAATTACCGCAGTTGTTGCTTCCGTAGAGGCGCAGCAGGTCTTTGGAATCTGCATCCCTGCGGGCAAATGCCGTTTTAAAGCGTACCACGGGCTGGTCCATGCCCTGTACATAATACCCGCCCGATATGATCTCGCAGCGGTAACCCGGGAACTGGGCTTCGTTATTGCTCACGTATACGCAGGAACCGTTGGATACGCCCGCGGCTGTGGTCTCTTCCCAGCCGTTAAACGTATCGGGGCCTTTGGTAAATACACCCCAGCGTCCCGTGGTAATGGGCTGCTGGTCCATATCGTCCACATAATAGGCCGCTCCGGTAGCAGTGGGTTCAAACACGGTAATGTAGGAATTGCGGCTGCGCTGGGCGCTGCCCTGTACATTAGACGCCGTGTAGGTAACCGAGTATACGCCGGGCAGCGGAAAAGTGATCCAGGGATCGGGAGCGTTTACGGTAAAAGAGGTATCGGCGCTCTGCACCAGCCAGCTTTGAGAGCTGGGTGCCGCCTGTGTGGAATTATCCAGGAAACGGATACTGTCTCCGGCGCAAACGGCGCGTTCCAGTGCATAAAAATCAGCTAAGGGCGTACAGAGTACCTGGGGCGACTGATCGATGCCCGAGGCCGCTGCATTGGCTACCGATACCATCAGCGCCAGGTCGGAACCCAGCGAGGCATTCACCCGGCTTTTCTGTCCCTGGGTAAACAGGTTCTGGCAGTTATCGTAGCTCATGAAATTCTCCACCATATCCTGTGTATCCGATGGAAAAGCGCCCGCACCCACGTTGTCATTGGTACAGGTATTCTGCGTGGAACTACAGCCATAGGTAGCGTTTACCGAGGGTGGCGTATCGCACACATTATCCCCGGAATTGTTGCAGTTGTTACCGCAGCCGTCATCGAACGTGTGTGCCAGGCCAAAATAGTGACCGGCTTCGTGGCTGATGGTACGTCCGTCGTCCGACGAAGTTCCGATAGTGCCCGTATACTGGTTGTGCATTACGATGCCGTAATAATCTTCGCCGGCCGCATAGGGATAATAGGCATAACCCAGTATGATACCGCCCTGGGGCGTACCGTCGAGCTTAATGCTGCCCACCACCCAGATGTTCATGTAACGGTCGGTAGGCCAGGCGTTCTTTCCGCCGGCAGCGTCGTATTTTACCATATCATTGGCCCCGAAGGTAACCGGACTATACGTACGTGTAATACCATCGGTACAGTTGCCTTCGGGGTCAATGGAGGCCCGGATGAACTCGATATTGAAAGCCGCGGCCAGGGGTTTGAACATGGCGCGGGTATCGTTCGTATCGGCGTTCTGCCGGTTAAAGTCTTCGTTCAGTACGCGCAGGCAGTCGTCTATCTGCGCCCTGGATATATTTTCACTCCCGTACTGGTGCATAATGTGGAAGACCACAGGCACCCGGTACACCGCTTTGGGCGTACTGTTGTTCAGCTGCAGCGTATTGATCTTCTGCAGCCATTCCTCTTTGCGTATGAGCAGGGCCGGATTTGCATCCGTACGCTGCTTTTCGGCGGCAGAGGTCCCGCAGGGTTCCGCAGTCTGCTGTGCCCAGCTGCTGAGGCCGGACAACATAAGACCGAACAGGAGTGCTTTTTTCATTACCGGATCACGATTTTTTCGTTCATCAGACCTTTTTCTGTCTGGATGCTCAGCCAGTATACACCGCTGCTCAGGTTCGAAAACTGCAGTGCGTGCGTAGATTTACCGGCGCTCAGCGGCAGGTTCTGTGCGGCTACGGTCTTGCCGGCCATATCGATGAGGCGCAGGCTGCCGTTACCGGCCGACTCCATATCCACAGAAAGCTGGAAGCTTCCGTTGTTCGGGTTAGGCATAATGGTAAGGAAGTTCTGTGCGTTGAACTCTTCCTGTGTGGAAGCGATACCCGGGATGTTCAGATCGTCCATATAAAAGTTGTTGCCGTTACCATTGATGAAATCGAACTTGATACGTACGTTCGGTTTGTTCTTGAAGGTAGACGGAACGGCCACCGTAGCCTCTTTCCACTGGGAAGCCAGGGGAACGAAGTTGGCATTGGTATTCGGAGCTGTGGACAGGGCCGCAGAAGAAAAATTATAAATTACGTTCCAGCTCTGGCCGCAGTTCACCGACATGGAGATACGCAGACGGTCGCCGCTGCTGTTGCTGCGACGGGCATAGGCATACTTGAATTTGAGGGTAACGTCGGATACCTGTGTAAAGTCGTAGGTAGGACTGATGAGCGTGTACGTTGACAGTGTATCGGCCGTTACATTGGCAATACGCAGCGATGTGGTTCCGCTGGTAGCCGCCAGCGTGGTCTGCTGCCAGCCCAGGTTATCGTCATTGATCACATACCAGCGCTGCGAGCTGATGGGACCGTTCTCAAACGTGTCCAGGTAGCCGTTGCTGCCGAATTCGGCTTCGGTATCGCTTACTACGATGTAGTTATTGCGTGTAATGGTATTGTTGCCGGCGCTGTTGCCTACGGTAAGTTTTACGTTGTAATAACCGGTCTCGTTAAACGTAAAGGTAGGGTTTGCCTGGGTGCTGGTAAGCGTGGTGCTGCCGTTGCTTACTTCCCAGCTGTAGCTGGTAGCGGTACCTCTCCAGCTGTAATCACGGATCTGCAGGCTGTTTCCTTTGCAGATGGTGCGTACGGCGGTATAGAAATCGGCCAGGGGCACACAGATGGTATCGGAATAACCGTCGTTGATACCGGTGGCCAGGCGGTTGGCAGAGGTGGACAGGTTGTTGCGGTTGGCCGTGGCCGAGTTGGCCGCATTGGTCATACGGGTAGACTGCCCCTGTGTGAACATCAGGGGGCAGGAAGCATAGTCCATAATGTTCTGTACGTTGTCCAGCACGCCGCAGGTGCTCTGGGCCGTGTTGCAGGAAGCATTGCCCACACCGATGGTATTGGGCGTATCGCTTACGTTATCGTCTGTGCTGCAGTTGGACGCCAGACCCGGTGTATTGGAACCGCCCCAGGTATGGTTCAGGTTAAAATAGTGACCGATCTCGTGTGTGAGCGATCTTTTGGCCAGGGTAGAACCGCCGCTGGCCCCGATGCTACCGAACTGCGAAGAACGCAGCACAATACCGTCGCGGCCGGGCATAAAGGCAGCCGTTCCGGGCAGGTAGGCATAACCGCCGCTGCCGTTATCGGTAACCTGTATGATCCATACATTGATGTATTTGGAGGGGTTCCACTGTGCGGCGATCTGTTTTACATCATCGTCGGCAGAAATGGTACGACGCCAGAACGTACGTGTGATACCATTGGTACAGTTCCCCTGCGGGTCTTTGCGGGCAAGGCGGAATTCAAAATCCGGGTTGTCTGCGATACCCTGGAAGGCCGGGATCACATTGGCCAGGTCCGAGTTCATGCCCTGGTAATCCTCGTTCAGGATACGGATGGCATCGTATACCTGTTCGTTGGATATCCAGTTACCGTCATAGGTATGCACGATATGAATCACTATCGGGAAAACTTTTACCGCTTTTTCACTCATGCCGGGCAGATTCGCCGTGAGTTCCCATTTTGCCAGGCTGTCGGCAATGGCAGGATTTTCCTGGATAGCTTTTTCCTGCATGTGCGAGGTTCCACAGATATGGGTGATATCTTCGGGCGTCTGCGCATAGGTGTTGAGGTTAGTTATCAGGGCAATAAGGGCTCCGCTGACAATGATTTTTTTCATGCGTTTGTTTATTGATTTATATCTATAAAACGTTCTATATCCTTGGTTGTGCCAAATACGATAATGGTGTCGGTGGCCAGGATCACGGTATCGCTTCCCGGCACGCCCACGATGTGCATTTCTTTCTCTTTTACGCCGTTCACTTCGGTTTCGAATTCCCGCTTCAGCGTAATGAGGTTCAGTTTGTATTTGTTTCTCAGGTTGATATCGGCCAGGGTACGGTTGGCGATGCCCGGCGGGGTGGTAATTTCGGCGATCTCGTAATCGTCGGGCAGCTGTATGAACGAGAGCAGGCTGGGGTTCAGCAGGCGTTCCGCCACCAGGCGGCCGACTTCCAGCTCGGGCGAAAGCACTTCGGATACGCCCATTTTATGCAGGATCATACGTTGCTGTGCGTTGTTGGCCCGTGCAATTACCCGCTTGATGCCCAGTTCCAGGCAATACACGGTGGTCAGCAGCAGCGCCTCAAAATCTTCGCCGATGGCCACTACCACGGCCTCCACTTCGTTGATGTTCTGGGCGGCCAGGGCCCGTTTATCGGTAGAATCGAGCGTAACCGCATGGGCTACCTCGTCTTTGATGTTCTCGATATGTGTTTCATCGTTATCGATGGCCATTACTTCGGCCCCGTCGGCGGCGAGCGCTTTGGCTATGGACGTGCCGAAGACGCCCAGCCCGATAACGGCAAATTTTCCCGGGGTCATGATCAGTTTATCTGTTTAAGTGCATGGGTTAGATCGGCAATGAGGTCGTCGATATCTTCGACGCCTACACTTAAACGGATCAGGGAGTCCGTAACGCCTACCTTTTCGCGTTCGGCCTTAGGAATAGAGGCGTGCGTCATAGAAGCCGGATGACCGATCAGCGATTCCACCCCGCCCAGCGATTCGGCCAGGGAGAAAAGTTCGGTGCCGCTCAGTATTTTCAGGGCTGCTTCCATGCTGTCGTTTTTGAGTGTGAACGACATCATGCCCCCGAAATCGCGCATCTGTTTTTTAGCCAGTTCATGCCCTTTATGCGAGCTCAGACCCGGGTAAAAAACCTTGTCCACCGCGGGATGCGCTGCCAGGAAATCCGCTACTGTACGTCCGTTTTCACTATGCCGTTGCATACGTAAATGTAATGTTTTTATTCCGCGCAGCAAAAGAAAACAATCCTGGGGTCCGGGTGTGGCCCCGGTCGATTTCTGGTTGAATTTAAGTTCCTCAGCCAGTGCATCGTCGCTGGTAACCAGTCCGCCGGCCACCACATCGCTGTGTCCGCCCAGGTACTTGGTCATGGAATGCATAACGATGTGCGCGCCCAGGTCCAGGGGGGTCTGCAGGTAAGGCGAGGCAAACGTATTATCTACCACGCTGATTATATTATGCTTGCGGGCCATAGCCGAATACACTTCGATATCGGCGATCTGCAGCAGGGGGTTCGTGGGCGTTTCGATCCACATGAGGCGGGTGTTCTTTTTAATAAGCGTCTCCACCGAAGCCGGGTCGTCGAACGAAGTAAAGGTGAACTCAATGCCAAAACGCTGGAACGTTTTGGTGAACAGGCGGTAAGAACCACCGTAGATATCGTTTACAGCGATCACATGGTCGCCGGGGTTCAGCAGTTTGATCACGGCATCGATCGCACCCATTCCGCTGCTGAAACAGATACCGTACTTACCGTTCTCGAGCGCCGCCAGGGAATCCTGCAACTGGGTACGTGTAGGATTGGCGGTGCGTGCATATTCATAGCCCTTGTTATTGCCGGGCGCGGCCTGTACATAGGTAGAGGTCTGGTAGATCGGGGTCATGATGGCCCCCGTTTCCGGATCCGGGTGAACGCCCGCATGTATGGCTTTTGTTCCAAATTTCATATATCTTCAGTCTTCTTGTAAATTCTGCATAAAAGTATAAAAAATGCAATACCATGCATTTTATTCATATTTAGTGCAAAGGGGGCCAAATGTTTAGCTTTTTTTTCTTTCTTTGAACTTCTGATCAGAACTTTTCAGAACTTTTAAAGTTTTATTACCAGAAATAAATCTGTTTACTAACCGGTTACGTATATTAAATCGTTTTTACGTGGAAACTGAAAAACATAACGAAACGGAATTTCTGGTGATGTTGCGAAACAGGCTGCCGGCCGCATACGAAAAGTTGTACGACATGTACTCGGGCTCGCTTAACGGGGTGATCTATTCGGTGGTGGGCGACGAGGAAACGGCGAGAGACATACTCCAGGACACCTTTGTTAAGATCTGGGAGAATATACGCCTGTACGACGAAAAAAAAGGCCGGCTCTTTACCTGGATGCTGAACATTGCCCGGAACAACGCCATTGACCACCTGCGCAGCGGCAGCGCCAAAATACGCAGGAACCAGGTGGCTTCCGATACGCTGAAGCCTCATGTACAGGAAAAGATCGGGGGATCGTCCTCCATGAACGTGGATACGATCGGCGTACGCGAAATGCTGGACCTGTTATCGCCCGAACAGCGGACGGTGATCGAAAAAGCCTATTTCGAAGGACTTACCCGCGAAAACATTGCCGAAGAACTGGGTATACCGGTCGGTACCGTAAAGACCCAGCTGCGGATGGCACTCATCAGATTACGTGAATACACTAAAGAAAATGCAAGTGGACATTAAAGATATACTCAATTCCGGCATGATCGAAGAGTATGTGCTCGGTACCCTGCCCGAAGCGGAAGTTCAGGAACTGAACCGCCTGAGGGAACTGCACCCGGAAATTGACGAAGAGATCATTCGCACAGAAGAGGCTATGGTACGCGCCTTTTCCAAACCTGCCCCCGTTGCCTGGAAAAAAGAAATTCTAAGCGCCCTGCCCTCCGCAGATACAACGGCCCCCGCCGCTTCCCCGGAAATACCGGCCCCTGCCCTGCAGGTACGCCGCAACAACACCTTTAAATGGGTGGCCGTGGCTGCCGGACTGCTCCTGGTGCTGAGCCTGGGCTTTAATATGAAGCAATCGGGCGACCTGAAGGAATCGCTGGCCGGTATGGACAAAATGCGCAAAGAGAACGAAAGCATGCAGGCACAGCTGAATGGCGCCAGGGAAGATATGAACGGTATGGACCGCACCCTGCAGGCCGTGTTTAAACCCGGCACACAGAAGATCGTTATGCAGGGCACTCCGGCCTACGCACAGAACAGTTCCGTAGTGTACTGGAACCCCGAAAGCGGCGAGGTATACTGGGACGGACGTTCGCTGCCCGCATTGCCCGCCGGCAACCAGTACCAGCTCTGGGCCATTGTGGACGGCAAACCGCAGAATGGCGGACTGTACGACCCCAACCGCAAAGACACCCGCATGCTGGCCGCTCTCAAAGCCCAGGCCTTTGCCGTAACGATAGAGCCCGAAGGCGGCAGCCGGAACCCCAGCCTCGATAAAATGGTGGTGATGGCCAATGTAAAATCATAATACGATTACATACTTCACATACAGGGATAATATACGCAACGTATATTGTCCCTTTTTTGTCCCCTGGCCATAACCGGCAATATACCAGCAGCTTATACCAATAACCGGATTGTCGTGTCTTTGTCCAGAAGGTGAGGCGCCGGGCAAATATCTACATTTGTCCAAACACATAACACACATGAATAAACGTGCTCTTTTTATCCTGCTCATGGCCGGGTTGTTCTGTTTTACGGGACTGCGGGCGGCCAACGGTGATACCATACGGGTAAAAACCCATAACGACGTGGAAATTGCCACCGACCCGGGCGTGGGATTTACCGCCTACAAAATGTGGGGACAGTTCCCTGCGGCCGGCGTACCCGCTCATAAAATGCTGTTAAAGATGAATATACGCTGCCCCAATGGTAAAAACTGCGGCGAGTGGGACTACCTCAACTTTATTTATGCCCGCCGTAAAGGCGGTGTGGCCGACAGCAGCGTTGACGTAGAACTGGCGCGTTACATCACGCCCTACGGTAACTCCTACAACGCCAGCTTCGGAGCCGAATATATCATGGACCTTACCGACTGGGAATGGCTGCTGCGCGATTCCGTGGAGATCGAATACCGCCATACCGGTTACGAAACCAATGTAGGCCGCGGCTGGGTCATCAACCTGGAATTTATCTTTATAGAAGGCACACCCATCCGTCCTTTTGTAAAATACCACCACATGTGGAACGGCGGTTTCCCTTACGGCGCTGCCGGAAACAGCATCGAGAACTACCTTACGTCCAAATCGGTAACCATGTCAGCAAATTCTCCGAGCCAGCGTCTGCGCATTGTACAGACGGGGCACGGTGCCGATAACGTAGAGTACTGTTCGGAGTTCTGCCCCAAATGGCGCCGGCTTATTGTAGATAACAACACACACAGCCAGGTAGATGTATGGCGCGACGACTGCGGTCTGAACCCCGTATTCCCACAGGCCGGTACCTGGATCTACGACCGCGCGGCCTGGTGTCCGGGAGCTACGGTAAACCCCGATGTAGTGGACTTTAACTTTGCCGGAGGTTCCACCCACACGCTTAACTTTGATATGCAGCCTTTTACCAATACCGACGGTTCACAGAACCCCAATTACGTGGTAGAGGCTTACCTGATCGAATACGGCACACCTTCCTTCACTACCGATGCCAGTGTGGAAGATGTGGCGCGGCCCAGCACACAGTACGAATACCGCCGCATGAACCCCATCTGTGCCTCCCCGCGTGTACGTATACGCAACAACGGCACTTCGGTGCTCACTTCGGCCACCATCCGCTACGGTGTAGAGGGCGGTTCGCTTTCCGCCTACAACTGGAGCGGCAACCTGGCCTTTATGGAATCGGAATGGGTAGACCTGCCCGCCAACATTAGCTGGTCGGCCAATTCGGGCACCTTCATTACACAGATAGAGCTGAGCGGCGATCAGTATGCAGCCAACAACACCTTCCGCAGCCGTTTTGTATCGCCCCCGGTATATCCTTCCAAATTTGTGGTGGCCTACAAGAGCAACCTGGCTTCCGGCGAAACCCAGTGGTTCATCTACGACCAGAACAATACTATTGTAGAATCGCGCACATCGGCGGCCAACAATACCACGTATAACGATACCATTACGTTGCCGGCCGGCTGTTACCGTTTCGAAATGGTCGACTCCGAAAAGGACGGCATCCGCTTCTGGGCCAATAACGACGGCAACGGCTCCATACGCTTTGCCAAAGCCGAAGGTCCGGGCACCTATATTTCGTTCAACGGCGATTTTGGTACTTCCATTATTCACAGCTTTATGGTGGGCGGCGCCCTGGACGTAACGGAGCCCACGGATACAGAAACCGGCTGGGAACTGTTCCCGGTACCGGCTTCAGACCAGGTAACCCTGCTGGGCGATCCCGGCCAGGAAAAGACAAGCCTGCGCATCATGGACGCCGGCGGCAAGCTGGTACGTACCGAACAGCACAGCGGCAACCCCATCCAGTTTTCAGTAGCGGGACTGGCCACCGGCATGTATTACGTACAGGTACAGAATGCCGGCCGCACACAGGTACTGAAATTTATACGGGAATAAATTTTGCAGAAAACGAAAAACGCGTATTTTTGCAGTCCCAAAATTATCAGCTATGCTGATGCGGGCCTATAGCTCAGTCGGTTAGAGCACCTGACTCATAATCAGGTGGTCCCTGGTTCGAGCCCAGGTGGGCCCACCAAAGGAAAATAAAGGGTTTCAGACGTTCAAGGTCTGGAACCTTTTTTCGTTTCCGGCATCATGTGCACAGCAAAACTTAGCAAGGATAATTTTTTACGAAGATCAAAAAGAGGTTGTTCATCAGCTCTCTAAAACTCCACCACCCAACCCGAAGCGGTCTTAAAGATGATATAATCCGTTTTGTTGGTGGACAGTACCCAGCCTTTGGGCAGGGACTTCCAGAAGGCGTTATAGCCTTTGCCATTCGCAGAGCCTGCCGGGTCTATGGCGGCAATCACGGGTTCCACGTCCTTTTTCTTCTTCACGACCAGGTATTGCCGTTGCAGGACGGTGTCTTTGAAATGCAGGATATGCTTGCAGACAATGCCGTTTACGTGCCGGTACTGATACGAAATAATGCCGTTGGTGATAACAGAGTCTATTTCAGGATTGCAATATTGTTTGTAAAGAACCTTCGTGCCTGTCGGCATCGATAGGAATTCGCTATGGCTAACGGATATAACTGTTTGGAAAGAGTTTTTTTGCGCGTTGACGGCAAGCGTAGTGATAAGGCAAGCGAATAGGCAAAACGAAAATTTCATATACAAAAATAATACCCCTCCCGCAAAAAACGAGAGGGGCGCGTTAATAGACGACCTGCGCAGTAATCCGGAAAACAGGATGGAGGTTATACGGCTGGCCTCACAGATTAAGGGGCTTTTGAGAAGCTGGAACAGGGCGGAGAGATAAGTAACGACCCCGCGAATAACTAAAAAAACAGCGCGGCCATAAAGCCACGCTGTTAAAAATTTGATGAAAGGCGGATTATTGCCTTTGTTCCTGCTCTTCTATTTTTCTTTTTTGTCTTAGGTAGACGTAGCCGATGACACCGATGAACCCGCCTGCAATAGGGTTGAGGATCAATTCTATTTGCGTAGGCTCATCCGCAAAGCCGACAGCCCAGGAGAGGATGTTTCCCAGGCTGAAAATGATTGCGGGAATAAGGATCATCAGGAACAAGGATGATTGAACTATTTTCTGGAACTTTCTCATATACGTTCAATTTGTCGTTTTAAGGGCAAAACCAGCAATCGTAGCCTTTTTGTCTAAAGCCTTCGACAGACGACTTATACGCCGCACCGAACATCCCGCCGATTGCACCGATGGCAACATTTCCCGTGCCTGCCAATCCTCCGACCGTACCCCAAAAGGCACCGTTTGCATCAGCTTTCAGCGCGGCGACCTGGTTGGGCGATGCTTTTTCATGGTTTTCACCGATATAGAAATCATTGTATTTCATGCCTTCGCTTTCCCAGTAGAACGCCGAATATTTTGCAACAGAAGCCGTGATCGCAATAATGTATTGCTCCTTCTCTATTTCCAACCCCGTCGCTTCTAACTGAATTTCATTCATCGCGCTTTGGAAATCATTCTAAAGATAATAAATCCGCTTCATAGTTCAGAATGCTTTCCTGAATTTTAGACATGACGATTTCTCCTTCATTGCTGAAAAAAGAGGGGTCGAAATCGCTACCATAGGTTATGTTTGTATTTGGCGCGGCATATCCCGTCAGGGTGAAATAGTCGAGGATTTTGCTTTTCAACTCAGCGTCAAATTCCTCTTCGGTCGCCGTCCAGTTTTCCGCTTTCAGGGGCATGAATGCATCATACAGGTAATCAAGGCAGGCGTTGTGCCAGATGCCGATGTTTTCGGCGGTTTGGTAAGCGGGGCTTTCCGTTGACGGGATTGTTTTGGCCGAGGAGATTTTTAACAGTTCCTGCTTGTTACAAGCGCCGGATCCAACAAGCATTGCGGCCACGCATAAGAGCGATTTTGTTTTTCTCATAGGAATAAAGAGTTAGTTAAACATCCAAAACTAATAAAAATATAGTTTAACTTTTAATTCACAAATTAATACTAAATATTAAAAAGATACAAAGAGGGGAACCCCCGATAAGGGCCGGTTCGTCTTTTCTCTCGTCCGCTCAACAAACATCCTTTTTACCTGCACCCTTTCCCCGGATCGTTCAAAACGCACGGTAAACAGCATAATTTTTGTATCTTAGCCCTTTACGGATAACATCCCTGTTACTGAATTTTCCCATGCAAAGATCCCGAACCATCCGCCGGATACACCAGCTGTTTGCTCTTCTGCTTTTATCATTTTTCACTGTTAGGGGAAATGAATTAAAGGCCCAGCAAAGCCACCGAGTACTCTTCCTCGGCAACAGCTATACCTATATGAACAACCTGCCCCAAATGGTGCACGATGTTGCGCTGTCTGCCGGTGATACGCTTATTTTCGACAGTAATGCCCCGGGCGGATACCAGCTGGCCGATCATGTTACGGATGTTACCAGTCAGAATAAAATAGCGGCCGGTGGCTGGGATTATGTGGTGATGCAGGGGCAGAGCCAGGAACCGGTCACCCAGTACAGCGTGTTCAGCAACGGCGGTATGACCCTGTACAATCTTATCCGGCAGCATAATTCCTGCGCCGTGGTGATGCCCTATATGACCTGGGGCCGCAAAAACGGCGATGCGCTGAACTGTGCCGCCTTTCCGGTAATGTGTACGTACGAGGGCATGGACAGTACCCTGAGGAACCGTTACCTGGGCCTTGCTGCGTCCATAAACGCTGAGGTTTCCCCCGTTTCCGTGGTGTGGCGCTACCTGCGGCAGAACCATCCGGGTATCGAACTGTACCAGGCCGACGAAAGTCACCCCTCCCTGGCAGGCACCTACGCAGCAGCCTGTTGCTTTTATACCGCTCTTTTCAAGAAAGACCCCACCCTCATCACGGCCAATGCCGGGCTCAGCGCCGCAGACGCCTCCGCCATACGCCATGCGGCTAAGACAGAAGTATTCGACCGCCTGCATCTCTGGAACTTTAAAAAACTCCCGGTCTCCGGCTTCAGCTACCAGACCGGCGCGGGAAGCAACCAGGTCATTTTCAGCCCTTCTGCCCATAATGTGCGGCAAAGTTATGCCTGGGATTTCGGGGACGGCAATACATCAACCCTGCCCAACCCGGTACACTCCTATGCAGCCGACGGCAGTTACACCGTTACGTTAACAACTACCAACTGCGACCTGCAGGGTACATACAGCAGCACTTCGGATACCCTGATCCAGTTCTGCAGTCATACACCTGCCGTTTATACATCGCATCCCTGGCTGTGCAATTACGATACGCTCCATACACAACCCGCTGATTCCTACCAGTGGTTCATGTACGGCGTTCCTCTGCCAGAAACCGGCCCGTACCTGGCAGATTATGCCCGTTACGGGATCTCGGGCTTTTCGGTTAAGTCCACGCTGAACGGCTGCAGCGAACTTTCCACCGTATTTCAAAGCACACCGGAATTCTCCGGTTATTATTTCGATGGCATCGGTGATCCCTGCGCCGGAGATACCGTTGCCTTTGCCGTGCTGCATATAAACGGCACCCTGCCGGTCTCCGGGCAGATACGCTGGTTCAAAAACCATATATTGCTGCCGGGCATGAATAACGAAGACACTTTACGAATCACTTCTTCAGGCATATACGAATGTAAAGTGGCCGACCCCGCTTCCCTTTGTCCCTCAGACACCGCCTATGCCATACTGGAGTATGATTGTGAAGTAAGCAGCATAGCCGAAAATACCAGCGGTGCAGCGGCACTGCTCTTTCCCAATCCGGCCGCTGAGACCCTGAACGTAAGTCTGCCCGCATACCCGGCACAGGGCACGCTCGAACTGTACGACATGACCGGGCATTTGCTGAAGCAGGTACCCCTAACGGCCGCCACCACGGCGATAGATATTGCCGGACTGCCGGGCGGATTGTATTACATACGGGTGAAGAACAGTACCATGCCGGCGCTTAAGTTTGTGAAACGCTAAACGGGTTCGGGCCCGGGTAGGCTTCTAACCAACACCAGGACGTTGCTGAATAAAAATCAATCATTTTCAGCAAATTAACCTAAATTAAAATTATATCCCCCGCCTGGCCAAAGTGTATTTTTTACACTGATAATTTGTGCAATTCAAAACGACACCTATCTTTGTGTTATAATTACACTTTGAGAGTATGCATCCGTATGAATATGAAAGACCGGCCTTAGCCACCGACTGTGTGATCTTCGGGTTCGACGGCGCAGAACTGAAGCTGCTGCTCCTGCAACGCGAAAAAGCACCTTTCCGGGGTACCTGGGCTCTACCGGGCGGCTTTGTACACATGCAGGAGACCACGGAAGCCGCGGCTAAAAGAATCCTGCTGGAAAAAGCCGGTATCCGCAACGTATTCATCGAGCAGTTGTACACATTCAGTGAACTTGACCGTGACCCGCGGGAGCGTATCGTTTCCGTGGCCTATTTTGCCCTGGTGAGCACCACGCAGTTCCGGCTCATTGCCGGGCGCGATACGCTACAAGCCGGATGGCACCCGATCTCTGCCCTGCCTCAACTGGGCTTCGATCACCGTAACATCGTTTCCCTGGCCGTGGAGCGTCTTAAGGGTAAAGTGCGCTACCAGCCCGTAGGCTTTGAACTGCTGGACGAAAAATTCACTTTAAGCCAGCTGCAGGCCCTGTACGAAGCCATACTGCAAAACCCGGTGGATAAACGCAATTTCCGCAAAAAACTGCTGGGCATGGGCTTACTGAAACAACTGGACGAGAAGGAACAGAACGTGCCGCGCAAAGCCGCCTTTTATTACAGCTTCGATAAAAAAGCCTATAAAGAACTGACCAAAAAAGGGTTCCATTTTGAACTCTGAACCAAGGACAAATCCGATAAAAAACAAATTATGAAATACACTCGCGAATGGCTACTCACACAAAATAACCCCGATTTTCTCTTTTTCTGGGGACACCAACCATCCAGAGACGGCAGTATTATTAAAACCTGCATGAGCCAATGGTGGCCCGCAGATTTTACGGAGAACGATATCGTGTACAAAACGGCCGAACATTACATGATGGCGCATAAAGCATTGTTATTCGGCGACCACGATATTTTCAGCAGAATTATACATAAAGATTCCCCTAAAGACGTAAAAGACCTGGGACGCCAGGTAAGGGATTTTGATGCGCAGCTCTGGGACAGCCACAAATTCGAGATCGTAAAACAGGGAAATTTTCTGAAATTCTCCCAGAACGAAAATCTGAAAAACTTCCTTCTGCAAACAAAAAACAAAATACTGGCAGAGGCCAGTCCTGTAGATCCCATCTGGGGTATCGGCCTGGCCGAAGATAATTCCAAAGCGTACCATGCAGCCGAATGGCGGGGTGAAAACCTACTTGGTTTTGCCCTGATGGAAGTGCGCGATAAACTTTTACAACCATGAAAGACCTGAAACACATAAGCAAATTCCTGAGCCTGGTGCTCAGGCACAAACCCGAAAAGATCGGCCTCAGCCTCGACGCCAACGGCTGGGCCGACGTAGACGAACTGCTACAAAAGATCAGCCGTAACGGTGTTCCTCTCGACTTTGAGACCCTGGAACAGGTGGTGATCAGCAATGACAAACAGCGCTTTGCCTTCAGTGAAGACCTCTCCCGCATACGCGCCAACCAGGGCCATACCGTGCAGGTTGACCTGGAATATGAAGCGCTGGTACCGCCTGCCTTCCTGTACCACGGCACGGTGCCTGAATTCCTGAAAGCCATACAGGCACAGGGTCTGCAGAAAATGCAGCGCCTGCACGTGCACCTGAGCGCAGACCTGGAGACAGCTCTCAAAGTGGGCGGCCGGCGCGGTAAACCGGTGATCCTGAAAGTAGATACCGAACGCATGCACGCAGACGGTTTTGCTTTTTACCGCTCGAAAAATGGCGTATGGCTCTGCGAAGAAGTACCCGCCCGTTATATCGATTTTACCTATGAAACGAAGCAGTCCTGAACCCAATCTCTATTTCATCGAAGATTTTCTATCCCCGCAGGAATGCGACGAGCTGATCATCTGGAGCGAACAGCACGGTTTTGAAGAAGCTAAAGTGCAGCTGGAAGGCCGGGAGGTCATGCTTAAAAGTCTGCGGAACAATGCCCGGATCGTATTCACCGATCATAGCCTGGCGCAACGCCTCTGGGAGCGGTTTCGTCCTTTTGCCGTGCAGGAATTCGCCGGCAGCATCGTCAGCGGTTTTAACGAACGTTTCCGCTTTTACCGCTACGAACCGGGACAGCGCTTTAAAAAGCACCGCGACGGGAGTTATGTACGCAGTGAAAGAGAAGCCAGTTTTTTTACCTTTATGATCTATCTGAACGACGATTTTGAAGGCGGAGAGACCACTTTCGAAAAGCACAGCATAAAACCCCGCAAAGGCATGGCCCTGGTTTTTGAACACCCCCTGAAACACGCTGGTGAACCCGTAACCAGCGGGATAAAATACGCGTTACGAACCGATATTATGTATACGCTGACAAAATGAAAAAAAGAACACTGGTCATAGGAGACATGCACGGTGCGTACAAGGCGCTGCAACAGGTGCTGGACAGGGCCGGGCTGTGCACCGGTGACACCCTGATCTTCCTGGGTGATTATGTGGACGGATGGAGCGAAAGCCGGCAGCTGATCACCTTCCTGCTGCAACTGAATGAAAAACACCCCTGCATCTTTATCCGGGGCAACCACGATACCTGGTGCGAAAACTGGCTGAAAACCGGCGAATTGTCCGACACCTGGCTCCTGCATGGCGGTGCACTGACCGTGCAAGGCTATGTGGCGATCGGTCCGGAGGAAAAGGAAAAACACCTTGCCTTCTTCAGCAGGATGCAGCATTACCATATCGATACAGAGAACCGGCTGTTCATCCATGCCGGTTTTTCATCCATGCACGGCCCCGCACACGAAGTATATACATCGAACTACAGCTGGGACCGTACCCTGTGGGAAACGGCCCTGGCCACAGATAAACAACTGGACAGGGATTCCCCGCTGTATCCCAAACGCCTGAAACACTTTGCTGAAATATACATCGGGCACACGCCTACCACAAATTACGGCACAGAACGGCCTATGAACGGCATGAACGTATGGAATCTCGATACCGGCGCCGCCTTCAGAGGCAGACTCAGCATCATGGATATCGATACCCGGGAATTCTGGCAGAGCGATCCCGTACACAGCCTGTACCCCGGCGAACGCGGGAGAAACTGAGCCCGACCCGCTCTTCTTTCCCTGCGGGCCGCATGCTGCCGTTGCCATGCCGGGAATAAACCTTGCTCAGCTGAAATACGTTTCAATGAGCATGTCCTTGTGCCGGCGTAAGTGTTCCAGGTACATAGCTGCCGCCGGACTCAGCTGCTTTTCCTGCAGCCATATAAGCCGCCATTTGGTTTTTACAGGCAGTCCCTCCACAGGCAATATCTGCATTCTGCCACTTTTGATCTCTTCCCGGATACCGATCAGCGGCATTACCGAAATGCCCAGACCGGCCAGCACGGCTTGCTTTACGGCCTCATTCCCCGTAAGCTCGATCTTTTTCCTTGCCTCAAACTTCTTCTGCGCAAAATAATCTTCCATTACCTTGCGGGTAGCCGAGCCTTCTTCCCGGTATATCAGGGCATATTTTTCCAGCTCTTCTTTGGAGAGCTCCCGCTGCCCCGGTTCAAAACCCGCGTTGGCAATAAAATACAGCTCGTTGTCCATGAGCACTTCCTGATGCACCGCCAGTTTACCGGGTAATATAGACACCAGCGCAAAATCGATATCCCCGTTTGCCAGGCTTTCGACCACCCGGCTTTTATTGGTTACATCCATCACCAGGTCAACGCCCGGGTGTTTCTGCATAAAATCGGCCAGGAAATAAGGCATTACATACTTGCCGGTAGATACCACACCGATGGAAAGACGGCCGCTTAAAAGGCCTTTGTAGGCCTGGGTCTTATAATTGATCGCGTATACCTCGCCCAGTATCTTTTCCGACATCCGGTAAATTTCCATGCCAAAATCGGTAATACGCAGTCTTTTCCGCACCACTTCGGTCAGCGGTATATCAAACTGCTCCTGGAACTTCCTGAGCTGTATGGAAACGGCCGGCTGGGTCATAAAAAGGGCCGCAGCCGCCTTGGTAATGCTGCGGTGCTGTACCACCCGGGAAAACACCTGGAGCTGATGCAATGTGTAGTTCATAAATATAATTTATGTTCGATATAGCAAACATAAATAAAAATATATGAACTTCTGTTACGAATTTTGCGGCATAAAATTTCTGATATGAAAAAAATAACCATTGCAAAAGGCGACGGCATCGGGCCTGAGATCATGGATGCCACCCTGAAAATAATCAAGGCTTCGGGAGCCCGGGTAGAATTTGAAGAGATCGAGATCGGCGAAAAAGTGTACATGGCCGGACATTCCTCCGGGATCAGTGCCGGGGCCTGGGAGACCATCCGTAAAAACCGGGTTTTTCTTAAAGCGCCCATCACCACACCGCAGGGCGGCGGCTATAAAAGCCTGAACGTAACTACCCGTAAAATGCTCGGACTTTATGCCAATGTGCGGCCCTGCAAAAGCTACCAGCCCTTCATCAGCAGCAGGCACCCGCACATGGACCTGGTGATCATACGCGAGAACGAAGAGGACCTGTACGCCGGCATCGAGCACCAGCAGACCGACGAAGTGGTACAATGCCTCAAACTGGTGAGCCGACCCGGTTGTGAAAAGATCATCCGTTACGCATTTGAATATGCCCGGCAGTACCAGCGAAAAAAGGTGACCTGCTTTACCAAGGACAATATCATGAAACAGACCGACGGATTGTTCCACAAGGTATTTGATGAGATCGGTGCGGAATATCCCGAGATCGAAAAGGAACACTGGATCATTGATATAGGAGCGGCAAAAATGGCCGATACGCCGGAAATATTCGATGTTATTGTTACACTAAACCTGTATGGCGACGTGCTCTCGGATATAGCCGCCCAGATCGCCGGCTCTGTAGGACTGGCCGGTTCTGCGAACATCGGGGAGGAATGTAGTATGTTTGAAGCCATACACGGTTCTGCGCCCCGCCTGGCCGGACAAGACCGGGCCAACCCCTCGGGACTGCTGCAGGGAGCGGTCCTGATGCTGAACCACCTGGGCGAGACCGAAGCGGCCGAACGTATCCAGAACGCCTGGCTAAGGACCATCGAAGACGGCGTTCATACCTACGATATTTATAAGGAGGGCACCAGTAAAGTCCTGGCAGGTACCGCCGCCTTTGCCGATGAAGTGATACGTCGCTTGGGAGAAAAGCCCCGGCAGCTGCCGGAAGCCCGCTTTGCCGGCAACCCGGTGGAAATTAAACCCTATACCCGGAAACCGGCCCAGCCTAAAACACTTACAGGAGCCGATATCTTTCTGCACTGGCCCGGGTCCGACCCGAACGAACTCGGCGAAAAACTCTCCCGCTACAGTACAGGAAACCTGCGCCTGCAGATGATCAGCAACAGAGGCATACTGGTCTGGCCCTCCGGCCTTAAGGAAACCTTCTGCACCGATCACTGGCGATGCCGTTTCACGGCAGAGAACGGACAGACCCCTCAGCCCGAAGAAATACCCGGACTGATGAGGGCTCTGCAGGAGCAGGGACTGGAAGTGATCAAAACCGAAAACCTTTATCATTTTAACGGCAAAGCCGCCTATTCCCTGGGACAGGGACAATAACTCAAAAAAAAATACAGCTATGACGGAATTTCATGTACAGCTTCTGCAGGGAAGCTTTGAAAAAGAAGATGCCATAACGATCCTGACAAAGATGGTGGACGTAAAGATCCGTTACCACGAAGATAAGATCCGGCAGTCTGACAATGAAGAGGATATTACCATGCGGGAAACGCGTATACGGCAACTCCAGGACCAGCTGCAGGAAGCCCGCAACCACATTAAGAATATACCGGGACAGGTAACACTTAAAAGCGAGGTATATCTATGACAGCTCCCACATACAAAGAAGCGCTGATAAAGGGTGTGTTCAGCCCGGAGCAGGCCCGGGAGATCATCGGCACCCTGTTTATGAGTAAGATCAAGATGCATACCGATGCACAATTCCGCAACTGGGTAACAAGCAGTTCCTCATCGCCGGAAGACAGCCGCCGCAGGCAGGAACTTACAGAATCGCTCCATACCCTGCTGAACGCCCTGGAAAACCTGCCGGCACATGGCGCTGAACAGGTAAAGCTGGATTGCGAACTGAAAATGACATTTGTAACAAAGCCCTAACAAGGGTCCGTTTCCTGAACGGGGCTGCCTGGCGGCAGCTCCGGCTTCAGGGCCGGCTAAGGTAATAGGTATAGGAATCGGAGAAGGACCCGCCCTGCAATGCGGCCCGGCGGCCGTCGGTAAATACCAGGCGCAGCCGTTCGCTGAAACCTTCTTCACCCGCTTTGGACGGACTCAGGAAAATGATCCAGCTGCCTTCTTCATCTTCGCGCAGCAACCAACGGCAGTGCAGTTTTACTTCGTCCGGTTCCGACAGCGTAAATGTGCCGTCCTCTCCAAAATAATACTGCGTTCCGAAACGGCTGCGCTGCATAAATCCCCCGGTGGTGGTGTAGATGAATGTAGAATCGAGCGTCCATTTGCCCCGTAACTGTATCTGCTTGCCTTCCGGGCTCAGGGCCACCGAATCCTGCAGCGGTTCCAGCTCAGGCACTACAGAACGGGCGGGCATCAGCTCGTAACGTTTGCGGCTCATGTGAAAACGGCCGGGTATCGCCGGTGCATATTCGTAAAAGTTTACCAGGTCTACCAGCATGGAATCTTCGTGCAGCAGGTAAAATTCGTTCAGTGTTCCCGACGAGCCCTTAAAGCCCGAAAGCAGCTGCACGGTATCGTTGTGCATGGTATAGCTGCCGCTGAACACCGGGTTTCCGAAATGCCCTGAAGAAGTACGTTCGTAGGTACCGTCGTAACGGAACGTGTAGGTCCAGGAGGTCATTGCCCATGAACCGCTGAAGGTCTGCTCCATCAGTTGTGCATGTATCCTGTGGCCAGAGAGGGTCATCATCAGCAGGTAAGCCAGGCGTATGTACATATATCGTGGTTGCTTTAGTAGCATCGTAAGCCGGTCACACAGGCACTTTAGCCACTACCTTTTATCTTCCTTTTTTCTCCGTGTGCCGTTCCGTATAATTAAATATACACAAATAATGCTGATTTACAGCAGATAATCTCTAAAACTTCATGAAAAAATAATATCCCCGGCCTCCGGGAAACCGCTGATCCCCGGCCCGCCTCATTTACATGGAATATGTATATTTGTTGACAGCCGGTTTTATACGGACCGTCTCCGGCACTGGCAATTAAAATCAGACACAACTGTACAGATTAATTAGTATACTTATGATTTCAATACGATGGATATACGTTTTTTCAGCGCTCTTTATCACACTTTACGGTCTGCAGGCTCAGAAGCCATTAGAAACAGGCAAACAGGAAGAATTATACTCTGAAATACTCGGTGAAAAACGTATACTCAACATATACATTCCTGATGAATATACTCAAATGTCGCCGGCCGGCTTACCCTGCCTGTACGTACTCGACGGCTCGCAGCACGAGGATTTTCTGCATGTTGCGGGACTGGTACAATTCTATAAACTCATCGGCGCGATGCCGCCGGCCATTGTCGTAGGTATTGCCAATGTAGACCGCAGGCGCGATTTCACCTTCCCGACCAGCGTGGAAAAAGATAAAAAGGATTTCCCGACCACCGGCGGTTCCGAAGCCTTCCGCCGCTTTATCAAAGAGGAACTGCAGCCTTTCGTGGAAGGAAAATATGGCCGGGGTTCCAGGCGTATACTCATCGGTCAGTCCCTGGGCGGACTCCTGGCCTCTGAAATACTGCTGAAAGACCGCGCTCTTTTCGATACCTATATGATCGTAAGTCCCAGCCTCTGGTGGAACAACGGCTCCCTGCTCAGGGAAGTGGCGCCGCTCATAGAGAATTCCCGGCATTACCCGGCCGAAGTTTTTGTTTCCGTAGGTCATGAAGGCCGCATCATGCAGCGCGACGCCCGTAAACTATACCAGCTGCTGCGGAAACAACGTAAGAACAAGATCAGCCCGCATTTCCGTTACCTGCCCGATGAAGATCACCGGACCGTACTGCACCAGGCCCTTTATCATAACCTGCGCCTGCTGTACCCGACGGAAAAGGCGGAGCACTAAAGCGCTACGGCTTCCTTATTGTACTTGTTGCGGTAGTCGATGGGCGACATGCCCGTGATCTTTTTGAAGACCTCGCGGAAAGCCTTTACATCTGAATATCCCACGCCGTACATTACCTCATTGATGTTCATGCGTGTACTTTCCAGGTTTTTCTTGGCCGCCTCGATCTTTACACGTTGTATGTATTCCACCACGGTATTGGCCGTGGCCTTTTTAAAACGGCGCTCGAAATTACGGCGGCTCAGGGCCGCTCCCGACAGCAACTCGTCTACCGTGATGCGTTCGGTATAGTTCTGCTCGATGAACTCCTGTGCCCGGATCACGGCATCGTCGTTATGGTCCTTTTGTCCGCTGAACATGATAAAAGGCGACTGGCTGTGGCGTTCAATATCGATCATAAAGGCCTTGGAGATAAGAATGGCCATATCGCGGCCCGCATTTTTCTCTACCAGGTACAGCAGCAGGTTCAGGTACGAATAGGCCCCGCCGCTGGTATAAATGCCGCCGGCTTCGGTCATGATACGGTCGTCCAGCAAATCCACTTCGGGGTACATATTGCGGAACTCGTTGGCAAAACGCCAGTGCGTGGTGCAGGTCTTACCGTTGAGCAGTCCGGTAGCAGCCAGGAAGAACGCACCGAGGCAAAAACTGGCTATTTCGGCACCGTTGCCGTATTGTTCCCGTATCCATTCCAGGAAGGGACGGTTATCTGCAACGGCACTGTGTATATCGCCAAACAGGGCCGGGATAATGATCAGGTCTGTTTTGGGCACTTCCCCGATGAGCAGGTCCGGACTTACGGTAAACAGGCCGTTACGCTGTGTATTGGCACGTGAAAGGCCCACCAGCTGTACATGAAAAAGGGGTTCCTGCCCCATACTCCGCCGAAAACTGTTCACTTCCGAAAGAATATGATGGGTCCCCTCGATATTACTCAGGCTGCTATGCCCCTGCGGGATAAGAATCGACACATGCTTCATGTTTCAAAGATAGACAAAAAACTTGCCGCATTTTCCCCCTGATCTTGTCGTGTTTACACCCGCTTTTTCCGGAAGTTGAGCCCTAACTTTGCAGAAAGCGAAACAGTAAACATTAATTAATTAAACAAAACGTATTATGATACTAATGAATCCCTACCTGAATTTTAACGGGAATACCGAAGAAGCCTTCCTGTTCTATAAATCGGTCTTCGGCACCGAATTCAATATGCTGATGCGTATGAACGAAGCGCCTCCCATGCCCGGAATGCCTGCCCTGTCTGAAGAAGACGGAAAAAAGATCATGCACGTGTCTATGCCCATCGGCAAAGAGAACTACCTGATGGGATCGGATACACTGGAAGCTTTCGGGCATGAAAAAGTACAGGGCAACAATACGCATCTCTCGCTGCACCTGCAGGATGAGGCAGAAGCCACCCGCCTGTTCAGCGCCCTTTCAGAAGGCGGAACGGTGACCATGCCGCTCAGCAACACCTTCTGGGCGAAACTGTTCGGCACCTGCACCGATAAATTCGGCATCCAGTGGATCATGAACGTTGACCATGCAAAACAATCGTAAAAAAGATAAAGGTATGACTAAAGCCATTAAAAAATCCGCAGAGATCCCTGCTTCACCCGCCCGCGTATGGGAAGTACTCACACAGGACCATCACACGCGCAACTGGTACGCGGAATTCAGTCCGGGCTCGCACGCACAGACCGACTGGAAAGAAGGCAGCAAAGCCATTTTCACCGACGACAGCAGCAGCGGCAACGGGCTTGTGGGCATTGTAACCGAAAGCCGCCCCGGAGAAAAACTTTCTTTAGAATACCAGAGCATGCTGGTGAACGGCCGCGAAGACAAGGAAATGTCCGAACGCGTAAAAGGTACCCGTGAAAGCTACACACTGAGCGGGGATGGTAAAAATACCCGCCTGGACATATACTGCGACATGGACGAAGAGTATTTCGACAGCATGTCTGAAGCCTGGGACCGCGCCCTGCAGAAAATAAAAGAGCTGGCCGTCAACGGCTGATACGCGCTCGTGAACCATCCGGCCGGAACTGCCCAATCCTCGGCGTTCCGGTTTTTTTATGCGTTCGTGCAAATGTTAAACAATCAATCCACAGGCACTCTGTGATATGCATTTTGTCGAAATATTTTCAGAATTAAATGTATTTTTCTTATATTCAGAAAAATACATTCATCACACTGATTCTATCCCCGGATAATTTAATAAGGGAGAGCGCCGCCTGAATGACTTACGGATGAGATCAGGCCCTATTTTTATACTTCCTTAAAACAGCTCTCTGATGAAAAAACAGGTATCTTTTGTACTGCTGAGTATTTTAGCTTTTGCAGCGGCGGCATTCAGTCCCAACGGACTTTTCCGCAGCAATGGTCCGGCGGCCAACGGCGCAGGCGATGTAACCATGAGTCCCCTGAGCGGTGGCGTAAACTGCAACAGCTGCCACAGCGGAGGTGCTTTCCCGGTTACCGTACAGGCCGTAGTGGCCGATCTTTCGGGGAATCCCGTTACGTCTTACGTACCCGGCCAGACCTACAACATAGGCGTACAGGTAACGGGCGGCACCCGTAAGGGTTTTCAGCTGGTGGCGCTGCGCGGGGCCAACCTGCAGGCAGGCAGCCTCAGTGCACCCCTGGGCGGCTCACAGCTTATAACACTCTCCGGACGTACCTATTTTGAGCACAATACCCCCAGCACTACCGGCCTCTGGGCCGCTACCTGGACGGCCCCGCCCGCGGGTCAGGGACCGGTTACCTTCTATTTTTCGGGACTGGCAGCCAATTTTAACGGGGCCAATAACGGCGATAATGCCATTTCCGGCTCCCTGGTACTGCCTGTAGCCTGCAACAATGTAAGTACCACGCAGCAAGCCTCCATCTGCCAGGGACAGAGCTATACCGTAGGCAGCAGCACCTATACGGCCAGCGGCACCTATACCGATCATTTTCCCCTGGGCAATGGCTGTGACAGTGTGGTTAGCACCCAGCTTACCGTGCACCCGGTATACAACCAGACGCTCAGCATCAGTATATGCCAGGGACAGTCGTACAGCTTCAACGGAAACACCTATACGGCCAGTACCACGCAGAGTGCCCAGTTCAATACCATACACAACTGCGACAGCAATGTAACCCTGAACCTGAGCGTAGTTCCGCTGATCCAGCTGAACCAGTCCATAAGCATCTGCCAGGGCGAAACCTTACAGGTAGGCAGCAGCATATATACTTCTGCCGGGAACTATACCGATACCCTCAGCGCTGCGGGCGGCTGCGACAGTGTGGTACATACCGCACTGAGCGTAAACCCGGTGAACGGCAGCAGTCTTTCCGCCGCCATCTGCCAGGGCCAGGGCTATACACTGGGCGGCAATACCTATACCACGCCGGGCATACATACCGCCATACTGCAAAACAGCACAGGCTGCGACAGTACGGTCACGCTCACTTTACAGGTAAACCCGCTGCCGCTGGTCAGCCTCGGCAACGACACGGTCCTCTGTCCCTCCGCAGCGCCCTATACCCTGCAAACACAGGCCGGCTATGCGTCTTACAGCTGGACAGGCGTAAGCAGCAGTACGCACAGCGCACAGGTAAGCAGCAGCGGTACCTACAGCGTAACGGTGAATGACAGCAATGGCTGCAGCAGTTCCGACGCGGTGAATATACAGTTCAGCCCTTCGGCCTGCCTGGGCCTGGAAAACAGCAGTACGGAAGCCTTGCGCATATACCCGAATCCCGTGCGTGATCATCTCTACATCGATGCCGAAGAGCAGGTTTCCCTGGAAATATACAGCAGCAGCGGGCAACTGGTATTCCGGGGTACGGTGTATAAAAAAGCGGACCTGTCGCAGCTTACACCGGGACTGTACATTGCACGGGCAGAGACGGAACAGGGCGTTCACTATACTAAAATTATACGGGAGTAGAGCACGGATACTTGGACATAAAAAAACCGCCCTGTTATGAAGGCGGTTTCCGAAATCCATATTGCCTGTAATTAAATATTATGTATAACACACAACATTTATCCATGCTCATCACACGGAAGAGGCTTTTGACGACCCTGAACCTTTCTACACGCAACTGTATACTTACGGAACAGGGACAGATACGTACTTTATAGGTATGACGAAAAACCTGGCTCCTGTGTTACCCTAAGTTACGAAAAAAATGCACACCCGGTTTTAAAAAAATCCTAAAAACAGCTTAAATTTTTGTGAACAAGACACTTAGACTTCACCTTGCATACCCGTATCTAATTCCTACTTTTGTGCCTGCATGCTTCAGACAGGAACCGTATACAAATCTACCGGCAGTAACTACCGGGTAAAGACCGGCGGCATCTTTGCCGATTGCGTCCTGGCCGGCAAATACCGGCTCGAAGGCGTAAAAAGTACCAACCCGGTGGCGGTGGGCGATATCGTAAGCCTCAACACAGGCAGTCAGCCCGCGGTGATCGAAGACGTGCAGGAACGCCGCAATTACATCGTACGCCGCGCCACCAACCTCAGCAAGCGCACCCACATCATCGCCTCCAACCTGGACCGCGTCATGATCGTGGCCGCCATTGCCAAACCACGTACCAGCACCGGTTTTATCGATCGTATCCTGGTTACCTGCGAAGCCTATAACATTCCGGCCATCGTGGTCTTTAACAAAAGCGACCTGCTGGATGAGGACGAACGCGAATACCGCGATGAACTGATGGCCGAATATACCTTCCTGGGTTACCCCGCTTTTGCCAGCAACGCCCTCACAGGCGAAGGTACCGATGCACTGCGTGCACTGCTCAAAGACCGGAACACGCTCATTATCGGGCACAGCGGCGTGGGCAAAAGCAGCCTGATGAACCGTATAGAACCCGGTCTGGACCTGCGTACCCAGGATATTTCGCGCAAGCATGAAAAAGGCATGCACACCACCACCTTTGCCGAAATGCACGACCTGAGCTTTGGCGGTACCATCATCGATACACCGGGGGTAAAGGAGTTCGGACTGGTACGCATGCACGACGACGAGATCGGCGACTATTTCCCCGAGATACTGAAACTGAAGGCCGGATGCCGCTTCAATAACTGCACCCACCGCAACGAACCCGGCTGTGCCGTACAGGCCGCCCTGGAAGAAGGCGGTATTGCCGATTTCCGCTTTAAGAACTACCTCAATATTCTCGAAAGCAACCAGTACCAGCCCTGGGCCGACGATTAAACCTCCTTTGCATGCTTGTACTGTATTCCGTTCTGATCCTGTGTTTCTTTGTTCAGCTGTACTTTATGCTGCAGATCTTTTTGCGGGCCGCCCTGCATGATTATCCCGATGCGCCGTACAACCACGGGGGCATTACGCTGGTGATCGCCGCCCGCAACGAAGCTGCCGAGCTGCGCCGCAACCTGCCCCTCTGGCTGGACCAGCAGCATGCCCTGTACGAAGTGATCATCGTGAACGACGGCTCAGACGACGATACCCGGCAGGTGCTCGATGAAGCCGCCACCCGCTACCCGGCACTGCGCGTGATCCACCTGGAAACCCATTCCGGGAAAAAACAGGCGCTCACGGCCGGCATACTGGCCGCTACCCATCCCTTTATACTGCTCAGCGATGCCGACTGCAAACCCGCCGGACGTTTCTGGGCTGCCGAAATGGCTTCACACTGCACAGAAAATAAAGACCTGGTGCTGGGCTACGGCAGCTATGCTTCTCAAAAAGGCCTGCTGAACCAGCTGGTACAATACGAGACCCTCACTACCGCCGCCCGTTACATGGGCTATGCGCTGAGGGGCAAACCCTATATGGGCGTGGGCCGCAACCTGCTGTTCCGCAAAAGCGCCTGGGAGAAGACGGGAGGCTATACAAAACAAGCTGCCCTGCCCTATGGCGACGATGACCTGCTGGTGCAACAGATCGCCGGCAAACAGAACACCGCCCTGTGCCTGCATCCCCGGGCCTTTACCATCAGTACGCCGCCGCAATCGTTCAGCGCCTGGTTCCGCCAGAAAAAACGCCACCTGAGCGCCGGGCATTTTTACCGCCGGGATATCCTGTGGCACCTGGGCAGCGAACAACTTTCGGCCTGGCTTTTCCTGCTGAGCGGACTCCTGCTGGCAGCACTCGGCAAAGGCATGGTCTTTTTGTTTACGTATACTTTTTATGTAATTTATAAAGCCTTCATATACAACCGCCTCGGCCGCCGTTTTGAGACCCCTGTAAACATTGTCTTAATCCCTGTTTTAGATACATTTTATCTACTTTCCTTGCTTTTGTTAACAATAACTTCCATTTTTACCCCGACAAAACGATGGGGGTAAACGAAACAAATTTCTCGGGGAAGGCGAAAGACGACCTGGAATTGGTCAGAAGGGCCGTTGACCTTAATGACCAGCAGGCTTACGCCGAATTATTGGGCAGGTACCGCGAATCGATCTACCATGTGATCCTGAAAATGGTAGGCGACCGCGACGATGCCGAAGATCTTGCCATTGAGACCTTTGCCAAGGCATTCCGGAACCTGCCGGCTTTCCGGCCCGATTTTGCCTTCAGCACCTGGCTGTTTAAAATTGCCACCAATGCGGGTATCGACCACCTGCGTAAAAAACGCCTGTCTACCCTTTCCATCGATAAGACCATGAAAGAATCGGACGGGGACGAATACCGCATTACCGTGGCCGACGACAGTCCGAACCCCGAAGCCGAACTCATTTCCGAACAGAAAGCCCTGATGCTGCGCGAGTTCGTGGATAAGCTCAAGCCCCGTTACAAACGCCTCATCGAACTGCGCTACTACCAGCAGCTGAGCTACGAAGAGATCTCCGAAATACTGGAAATGCCCATCGGCACGGTAAAGGCACAGCTTTTCCGCGCCCGCGACCTGCTGCACAACGTGCTCCGCAACAAGAAAGACGTTTTTTAAGCGCCAGGGCCTTTTGAAGCGCCCCGCCGTCAGGAATCCCTAAAACTTCGGCAGATACGCTGTAAATCCAAAAACTGGCGTATTTTTGCACTATGAAACACATACGTAATTTTTGCATTATCGCACACATCGACCACGGTAAAAGCACCCTGGCCGACCGGCTGCTGCAACACACCAAGACCATCAGCGATCGCGATATGCAGGCCCAGGTACTCGACGATATGGACCTGGAGCGTGAACGTGGAATTACCATAAAAAGTAAGGCCATACAGATGGAATACATCTTTGAAGGCCAGAAATATATACTGAACCTGATCGACACCCCCGGCCACGTAGACTTTTCCTACGAGGTTTCCCGCTCCATTGCCGCCTGCGAAGGCGCCCTGCTGATCGTGGACGCCGCCCAGGGGATACAGGCCCAGACCATCAGCAACCTGTACCTGGCCATTGAGCACGACCTGGAAATTATACCGGTACTGAACAAAATGGACCTGCCCGGCGCCATGCCCGAGGAAGTAAAAGACCAGATCGTGGACCTGATCGGCTGCAAGCGCGAAGAAATTATCCCCGCCTCCGGAAAGACCGGTCAGGGCATCGAAGATATCCTCTCGGCCATCATAAACCGCGTACCGGCGCCCAGCGGCGATCCGGAAGCCCCGCTGCAGGCCCTGATCTTCGACAGCGTGTTCAACAGCTACCGCGGTATCATTGCCTATTTCCGCATCATGAACGGTTCCATACGCAAGGGCGATAAGGTAAAGTTCATGGCCACCGGCAAGGAATACATCGCCGACGAGATCGGTACCCTGAAGCTGAGCCTGGCCCCCAAGAATGAAATTCTGACCGGCGACGTAGGTTATATCGTTTCCGGCATTAAAGAGGCCAAAGAGGTAAAAGTGGGAGATACCATCACGCACCTGGAACGCCCCTGCGCGGAAGCCATTCAGGGTTTCGAGAACGTAAAACCCATGGTATTTGCCGGTATTTACCCCGTAGACACCGAAGACTTTGAAGAACTGCGCGCCTCGCTGGAGAAACTGCAGCTCAACGATGCCTCGCTCACCTTTGAACCCGAAAGTTCTGCCGCCCTGGGCTTTGGATTCCGCTGCGGATTCCTGGGCATGCTGCACATGGAAATTATACAGGAGCGCCTGGAACGCGAGTTCAACATGAACGTAATTACCACCGTTCCCAACGTAAGTTACTGGGCCTACACCACCAAGGGCGATAAGTTTATGATGCGCACGCCCAGCGACATGCCCGACCACAACAACCTCGATTTCATCGAAGAACCCTATATCAAGGCACAGATCATCACCAAACCCGAATACATCGGTCCCATCCTGAACCTGTGTATGGAAAAACGCGGTATCATCAAAAGCCAGAACTACCTTACCACCGACCGTGTGGAAATGATGTTCGAGATGCCGCTGGCCGAGATCGTGTTCGACTTTTACGATAAACTGAAGACCATTTCGCGCGGGTATGCCTCTTTCGACTACCACGTGATCGAGTTCCGCCAGTCGGACCTGGTAAAGATGGACATACTGCTGAACGGCGAACAGGTAGACGCCCTTTCGTCGCTGATCCACCGCAGCAAGGCCCACGATTTCGGTAAACGCCTCTGCGAAAAACTGAAAGAGCTGCTGCCCCGCCAGCAATTCCAGATCGCCATCCAGGCTGCTATCGGAGCCAAGATCGTAGCCCGCGAAACCATTTCGGCCCTGCGCAAGGACGTTACGGCCAAGTGTTACGGCGGCGATATATCGCGTAAGCGTAAACTGCTGGAAAAACAGAAAGAAGGTAAAAAACGGATGCGCCAGATCGGCAGTGTGGAAGTTCCCCAGAGTGCATTCCTCGCCGTATTAAAACTGGATTAAGCATGATCTGGTTCCTACTGGAAATAGCCGTGGCCCTGTTTTTTGCAGCCGGCCTCATTACCGGAAGCCTGCATACAGAAAACAGCGAACAGCTGCTGGCGCTGAGTATGGTACTGGCGCTGGTCGTGTACGGACTGCTGGGTGCCTTTACCCTGCGCGACCGCGTAAACAAACAGAATAAAATACTGCTTTCGGCCGTTTGCGGTTTCGCTTTCGGACTGGCCGGCGTTAGCATCTGGTTTAAGCTGGTACAAATACCGGGCAGCTTTTTTATCAGCCTGGGCACCATGTTCTTGCTTACCCTGGCCTTCGGCTTTGCGTATATGTCCGAACAGAAACAGGAAGCCGCCTTTAAACGCTACCACCAGCTGCTGATGTTACGCCTGATGGCCTTTTCGGCCCTGGTACTGCTCAGTATCTGGGTGCCGGACAGCAGTGTGATCAGCTGGAAATACAGCGACCGCCCCGAGCTGCGCGACGTAAAACTGAAACTACAGGAAAATCCCCGCGATACCACCTTACTGCGCCTGGAAAAACAGCTGGAACAGGCCGGAAAATAAAGCCAGACATGTCTGAAAACTTCGAACATATACTTTCTGAACATTTTACCCTGAGCCCGCAGCAGCGCGATATGCTGAAGGCCACCAAAGCCCTGTACGAACACTGGAACGCACAGATCAATGTGATATCCCGCAAGGATATGGAGCATTTTTACGAACATCACGTGCTGCACAGCCTGGGCATAGCCCTGTTCAAACCGTTTGGCGCCGGGCAGAAAGTAATCGACGTGGGTACCGGCGGCGGATTTCCCGGACTGCCCCTGGCCATCCTGTTCCCCGAAACGGAATTTGTGCTGAACGACAGCATCGGTAAAAAACTAAAAGTAGCCCAGGGCGTGGCCGGTGAACTGGGGATAAAGAATATCCGCACCCTGCACGCCCGCAGCGAGGACGTACGCGATACCTTTGACGCCGTGCTGGGCCGTGCCGTAAAGAACATTCCCGAATTTTATGCCTTTACCCGCCACCTGCTGAAACCCGGAGCCGCTTACTGGTACCTGAAGGGCGGCGATTTTGACGAAGAACTGGTACAGGTGCCCATGCACAGTAAGGTGATGGAACTGTATCCATATTTTAAAACCGAATTTTTCGAGACCAAGAAAGTGGTCCACATGTGGCCGTAAAACCGCTGTATATGCTGAAAGTGATCGCCCCGTCCTTCCTGAAGAACCCCCAGCTTGTGAACGAGCTGCGGTCGCTTTTTCCCGATGCGGCGCTGTATACCGGCGCTGAATGGGACACGGAGGCCCTGCGGCTTTTCTGTGCCGACGCCGAAGCCCTGATCGTGGGCCGCGAAAAGATCGACGAAGCCTTCCTGCAGAACTGTCCGGCCCTGCGCATCGTAGCCAAATACGGTGTGGGCATCGACAATATCGACCAGCAGGCATTACAGAAATACAAGGTACAGTTAGGCTGGACCGGCGGTGTGAATAAGCGCTCCGTGGCCGAACTTACGATCGGGTTCCTGCTCGGCGCCGCCCACAACACCTTTTTTACCGGCAACCGTCTTAAAAAGGACATCTGGTACAAAGACGGCGGCGTATGTGTACAGGAACGGCGCCTGGGCATCATCGGGCTGGGCCATATCGGAACAGAAGTGGCAGAACTGCTGCAGCCCTTCGGCATGGAAATATGGGCCAACGATATCCTGGATAAAACCACCGAAGCCACCCGCCTGAACATTCGCCTCTGCGAAAAAGAAGAGATCTACCGGAACTGCGATTTCATCAGCCTGCACGTTCCCTATACGCCCGAAACGTACCGTATGATCAACGACCGGGTGCTGGAACAGATGCTGCCCCATGCCTTTGTGCTGAACTGCGCCCGGGGTGAGCTGGTAGACCACGAAGCCATGATCAGGGCCCTGGAACAGGAACGTATCGGCGGTTATTTTGCCGATGCCTTCGACCCCGAACCCTATACCGACAGCCGACTTACCGGCCTGGATAATTTCTTCGGCACGCCGCATATCGGTGGCAACAGCCGGGAGGCCGTGCTGAACATGGGCCGCAGCGCTATAGAACATATCCGCCGCTTTTACGTATAATTAAGATATGAAAAGACTCGCATATATACCCGCCGTTATTTTTGCCGCCGTACTCCTGGGTGGCTCCTGCGCCTCTTCCAAAGGAGGCGGTAAGAACGACTGCCTTACCCGACCTAAGGATGACTGTATATGTACCCTGCAGTACGACCCGGTTTGCGGTTGCGACGGTAAAACCTACAGCAATGCCTGTGCCGCAGGCTGCGCCGGGGTTACCAGCTATACCAAAGGCGAGTGTAAGTAAGCTCAGGCCTCTTTCACCTGCATGATAAAGCCTTCGGAGTGGATGTTACGTATTTCGATACGGGGATCCTCGGCCAGGTATTTGCGTAATTTGGTGATGTACACGTCCATACTGCGGCCCGTGAAATAATCGTCGTTCTTCCAGATCTCTTTCAGGGCGCGGGAACGCGGCATTACGCGTCCTTCATACTGGCACAGCATTTCCAGCAGGTCGCCTTCCTTGGGCGAAAGGGTCTGCACCGATCCGTTGGCCCCGGTCAGTTCGCGCAGGTCCGAACGGTAGGTATAATTACCGATGGTATAATGTTGTTTCTTTTCGGGAGCGGTTTCCTGGCCTCTTTTGAGGATGGCCTGTATCTTGAGCAGCAGAATTTCCGAATCGAAGGGTTTGGTTATATAATCGTCGGCCCCGATACGGTAGCCTTTTACCAGGTCTTCCTTCAGTGTTTTGGCCGTAAGAAAGATCACGGGCATGGCCGGGTTGGCCTGTTTGATCTCTTCGGCGAGGGTAAACCCGTCCTTTACGGGCATCATCACATCCAGTATACACAGTTCAAAGCTTTCCTGCTGAAAGGCGTTCCAGCCTTCCTGTCCGTTGCGGCAGAGCGTTACGTCGTATTCATGCATGATCAGGAAATCGCGCAGCAGGGGGCCGAAGCCCGCATCGTCCTCAACCAGTAAGATCTTTGTGTTACTCATGTTCGTTTAGTTTTAGAGGCAATTGTATGATTATAGTAGTTCCCTTGTTAACGGTACTTTCGGCCTTTATGTTTCCTTTATGCAGTTCTACGATCGAACGTACATAAAAAAGGCCTAAGCCGAAACCCTTGGTATTGTGGATATCACCGCCGGATACCCGCATAAATTTATCGAAGATAAAAGGCAGTTTTTCGCGCGAGATACCGATACCGTTGTCCGTGATGCGCAGTTCGATGTGATCGCCGTCCTCGGTAAGCTTCAGGCTGGTACGTATCACCGGCGGCTCGGCATTGTTGTATTTAACGGCATTCTCGAAAATATTGGAGATCACATTGGTAAAATGGGTATAATCGGCATATACATAGGGTTCGTTCTCCGGCACGGAATGTTCGAAGCGGATCTGTTTTTCCTGCAGGTGAAAGCTTACCCGGTCGCTGGCAAACTCAATCAGTTCGGACAGCAGCAGTTTTTCGCGGCGCAGTTCCAGCTTACCGGCCTCCAGCACGGCCGACTGCAGTACCGACTCGATGTGGCGGTTCATCCGGTGGTTCTCTTCCTTGATGATGCGGCTGTACTGGCGGATGATATCGGGCTGGTTGATGATCTTCTCGTTTACGATGGAATCGGCAGCCAGCGAAATAGACGCGATGGGCGTTTTAAACTCATGCGTCATATTATTGATGAAGTCGGTCTTCATCTGTGAAAGTTTTTTCTGCCGCAGCAGGCGACGCAGGGTAGAGATGTATATATAAAGGATAACCACGCAGAGTACCAGGAACATCACCACAAAAGGCAGGGTCTGTGTAAGGATCACCTGTTTCTTACCCGGGAAATGCACCACCAGGAACTGGGGCGAAGAAAAAAGGCTGCCTTCAAAAAGCAGGGCCTCGTAGGTAGAATGGTTCAGGGGCAGGGTCTTGAGTTCGCCGTGCAGGGTGTCGCTGATCTGGAAACCGGGGCCTACCACAATGGCCTCGTAACGGGCCGGCAGTCCGTACAGGCGGATGGCTGTCTGCAGGATGGAATCGGCCTTTACGGCATTGAGTACACTGCGCTTGGTGAGCATGTGCCCCATGTGTCCGAAAAGACTGCCGAAAATATCGGTGGGCCAGAACTCCTTGCCGTTCCGGGAAAGGGAGTCGATATTGGAATAGGTGCTGATGGATTCAAATACGCTGCCGTCGGGCAGGGTGTCCTTTTTAAAGGTAGTGCTTCCCGAAGGGGCCGGTTCGGCACTCACGGTGGGGCTAACCGCCAGGGGATCAAACAGTTCCTCTACGGCGTTCTTACGTATTTCGGCCGTGGCAAAGGAAAGTGAAGTAGCCACCGCGCGGTCGAACTCTTCTTCCTTAAGCTCGATAGCGGCCAGGAACCAGTAGGTCTGGAGGGCCAGTATGCCTATGAGTGCCAGACTCATAAACACTGCCTGTATCATTTCTTTCCGATGCAACATTTGCCGTAAAAATACACTTTGATTAACACTATTTATGCCCGCTTAACAAGGATTTAGCTTACATTAGCATTTCTTTAACAGGCAGTTCACGCTGAAAAAAAATATACTTTGAGGGTCAAATATTTGGACTCGTTAAAATTTCTTAATACATTTGAGTTAAAATTTGTGAAAATGAAAAAACTAATGCCACTCTTTGCGCTCATATTCACGGCGTTATCGGCACAGTCACAGGTGTCTGTTCCGGTAGAAGGAAGCCCTGAATATGATCAGCAAAAGCTGAACGGCACTCTCGGCAACTACACTCCCTCTCCTGCTCAGGACCTGCCAGGTACACCCGTATGGGGCCCGGGCGCAGGCGGCGTCACACCCCAGTCCGGATGCGGTTGCTATATCGAACCCGATGCTACGTGGAACACCCTGAACCTCCAGGATGACGCGAGCTCGAGTCTTATCGCCCTCCCTTTCACCTTTTGTTTTTACGGACAGAGCGATAATTCCCTGTATATAAATGCCAACGGGAACGTTACCTTCAACTCTCCCCTGGGCACCTACAGTCCGCCACCCCTCCCTTCTAACGGACAGGCCATTATCGGCGCTTTCTGGGCAGACGTAGACATGAACGGTGGTACCATCGGTAACATCCGCTATAAAATTACCTCTACGGCCATTTACATCAACTGGGTGAACGTGGGTTATTTCAATGATCACGGCGATAAACGCAATACCTTTTCCATTATTCTTACCAACGGCAACGACCCCATTATCGGTGCGGGCAACAACGTGGCCTTCTGCTACAAAGACATGCAGTGGACCTCGGGAGACGTGACCGGCGCCAACGGCTTCGGCGGTCCCAACCCGGCAACGGTGGGCGCCAACTGGGGGAACGGTTCCGGGCAGTTCAACCTGTTCGGTATCTTTAACCAGCCGGGCGGTAACTTTTATGGCCCCAACAATGCCAATAACGGTATCGACTGGCTCGACAACAAGTCGTTCAAATTCAACGTATGTAACAATATAAACCTGCCACCGGCACTGGTAAACGCCGTGATCCCGGGTTATACCTACCAGGTGGATACCTGCAATGCCTATGCGGGCGGGGTGATCCTGCCCAACGGCGGGCCGGGCGGTATCTGTACCGGGCAGTCTGTAAGCGGTTCGCTCAGCTTTACGGGCCCGGAATCGGCACAGTCCGTGGCGCTTTCCATTTCGGGGCCTGCCGGTCTGTCGTCTACACTCAGCAGCGGTTCCGGAATTTACACCATCAACTGGACCTATACACCCACACCGGGTACACAGGGTCCGCAAACCTTTACCGTAACGGCCACCGACAACGGTACACCGCCCCAGACAACGGTGGTGAACTTTACGCTGAACGTGACCGTACCGCCCTATCAGCCTACCATTTCAGGCCCGGATTCCATCTGCCCCGGCAGCACGGCCATCCTTTACCTGCCGCAGAGCTGGGATACCTACAACTGGACGGGCGCTGCCACAGGCACTTCGCCTACCATACAGGGCCCTTACGGCACATACAACGTAACCGTAACCTACGGCGGCTGTACACTAAGTACGTCTAAAACCGTTTACCCGCACGTACCACCCACACCCGTGATCACAGGTAACACACAGGTATGCCCGGGCCAGACCACACCGCTGGCAACCACACTGCCCTATACCGGCTACCAGTGGAGCAACGGCGATACCAATGCCATTACCAATGTGGGCGCAGGTACCTATACCGTGACCGTGACCGACAATCATTACTGTCCGGGTACATCGGCCTCGTTTACCGTGACCGCATACCAGGCGGTAACGCCGAATACGGCCGTGGTCAATGTAAGCTGTAACGGCCTCAGCGACGGCGAAATTACCGTAAGCGTACCGGGTGCCACCGGCAACGAGACCATCAGCTGGGCGCATGACCCGAACCTGACTTCCTTTACAGCTACCGGCCTGGCCGCCGCAACCTATAACTTTATATTTACCGATGTCAACGGTTGTCCCTGGCAGGGAACGGCTGCCGTAACAGAGCCGGCCCCGCTGCAGAACAGCATTACGCCCACCAACGTTACCTGCCCCGGAGGCAGCGATGGTGCCGCACAGGTGACCAGCACCGGAGGTACCCCGCAGTATACCTATACCTGGACGAATGACGGCGGTAACATCAGCGATTATTCCACAGGGTATGCCATGGGCACTTATGGCGTTACCGTAACCGATGCCAACGGCTGCACCGAAACCCTGTCCTTTACACTCACGGAACTGAGCAGCACACCCACGCTTTCGGCCACATCGCAGATAGAATCCTGCCCCGGCGCCGCCAACGGCAGCCTCGACCTTACGGTGAACGGCGGTAATCCCTACTTCAGCTACCTCTGGAGCAACGGCGATACCAATGAAGATCCGCAGGGACTAGCTCAGGGTAATTACAGCGTGACCGTGACCGATGCCAACGGCTGTCCCTTCAACGGCAGTTTTGCCGTAGGTGTGGGCGCACAGATCAACCTGAACAGCAATGTGACCGACGTACTCTGTAACGGCGACCTGAGCGGAAGCCTGATCTTTTTACCCCAGACCGGTATCGCTCCCTTTACGGTAACCCTCAACGGTAACCCGGGCTCTATGAGCAATGTGAACCTGCCGGCAGGTATTTACGCCACTTACATTACCGATGTGAACGGCTGCTGGTGGTCAGACACGCTTACCATTACCGAGCCGCCTGTACTTACGGTAGATTCCGTGGAATACAATATTAACCTGGGCGATGTGATCACTATCCCCATCGGCGCCTACGGCGGCGTACCGCCCTACGTATACAGCTGGACCCCTCCTACAGACCTGAGCTGCACAAACTGTACACAGCCTACCTGTACGGCCGTAAATACCACCGTATATACCATTGAGGTGACCGATGCCCACGGCTGTATATCCCTGGGTAAGGCTATTGTGAACGTATCCCAGCTGGGGCCGTTCATTCCGGCTGCATTTACCCCGAACGACGACGGTGTGAACGACGTATTTAATGTAATGGCCACCGGTCTGCTGGACTTCAACCTGAAGATCTTTGACCGCTGGGGAAGCGTTATGTACGAAAGCGATGACCTGTACAGCGGCTGGAACGGTAAAATAGGCGGCAAGGAAAAAGCCGCACCCGTAGGCACCTATGTATACCGCATCACAGGAACCTTTATCAACGGTAAAGACCTTGACCAGATGGGAAGTATTAACCTGATACGCTAAATAAACCGAAATATTCTTACCGAAAGCTGCCCGTTTTGGGCAGCTTTTTTTCATTTTTGCAGGACATGCCCCGCAAGAAAAAACGAACAGGTCTCTGGACCCTACTTCTGCTGCTGCCGGTTGCCGGAGCCGTTGCCTGGTACTTCCGGGGCGAGCTGCTGTATTTCTATTACAACCTGAAACCGGCGCGTACCTACAAAAGTTTCGGGGTATATGTGCCCGAAGGGTACACCATACTGGGCGTAGACGTAAGCCGCTACCAGGGTGCCATTAACTGGACGGCACTCTCTGAGACCCAGCACAACCACCTGCGGCTCTCCTTTGCCTATATAAAAGCAACGGAAGGCGATAACCTGAAAGATCCCTTTTTTGAAGTGAACGCCACGGCAGGGAAAAAATCACGGCTTTTTGCAGGCGCCTACCATTTTTACCGCTTTACCGATACCCCCGAGGCCCAGATAAGTTTTTTCGCAAAAAATATTGCCAGGCACGAGTTTACGCTGCCTCCGGTGCTGGACGTGGAAGACGACGACGGCATACCACCCGCCGTGCTGCGCCGTGACCTGAAGACCGCCCTACTGCTCCTGCAGCAGAAAACCGGCCGCAAGCCCATTATTTATACCAGTCCGTCCTTTTACCGGAAATTCCTGGACCAGGGTTTTAATGACTATACGTTCTGGCTGGCCCATTACTACGTAAACCGCCCGCTGATCCCCGGCGGTATGAACGCCCGTCTCTGGCAATTCACCGATAAGGCCACCATAGACGGCATCAGCACCCCGGTAGATCTGAATGTGTATCTCGGTAATTATGAAGAGTTCACATCACTGGTACATAGGTAGATTTTACATTATTATTTTGTTAGGTTTGTGTAACCAAATCAAAAACCTTGAAACTCCTGCTCCGACCATTGCTCTTCTGCATAAGCCTGTTATGCCTTCCGGCCTTCGTACAGGCCCAGGGCTTTGTATCGGGCACGGTGCTGGGTGAAAACGGCCAGCCCCTGCCGGCAGCCAATGTAAAACTCGACAACGGGAAAGGCTTTGTACAGGGCATGAGTACCAACGAAAAGGGGCACTTTAAAATTCCCGTGCCCGAGGACTGCTACACCCTGCAGCTGACCCATGTGGGATACGGTCCCCTGCGGAAAGACAGCCTCTGCATCGAAAAAAACGCCACGCTTTCGCTGGGCACACTGAAACTGGAATCCGACCAGCTGAACACGGTGAACATACTGGCGCCGAAAGAAACCCCGGACGACCGTTATATTTTCAATCCCAAAGACGTACTCAGCGGCGACGGCGGATCGGCCCTGGACGTATTCCGCAACATACCGCTGGTAAACGTAGAAGTGAACGGCAAGATCAAGCTCCGGGGCAGCCGCAGTGCCCAGATATGGATCGACGGCCGCCAGAGCGGGCTCACCGGCTCCTCCCGTGAAGCCTTCCTGGCCAATCTGCCCGCAGCTTCCATCGAACGCATCGAGATCATTACCAATCCCGGCGCTAAATTCGACGCCGACGGCAGTGCCGGCATCATTAACATTGTACTGAAAAAAGATGCCCGTAAAGGTCTGCGTGGCAACCTGGGCATTAATGCCGGTTCCGGCGATAAATACGGCGCCTTCGGCCGGCTCGATTACGTTACCGGCAAGCTGATCTTCAACGTGGATTATTCGTACCGCTACACCGAATACGACCGCCGTTACGTATCCGACCGCATCAACCAGGTACCCGTGCCCCTGCGTTACGCACGCAGCAATTCGGGCACCGATTACATGGGCACCCATTTTACCCGGGCCGGCATTGCCTGGCGGCCCAAAAGTTCGCTGCGTCTTTTTGCCGAGGGATCGTTCCAGTATGCCTACGAGACCCAGTGGCGCTTCCTGACGCAGCAGCAACGGGTGATCGATCCGGATATTTTTGTAGAGAACCAGCGCCGCATTACCGTAGAAGGCACCAATAACATCACGGGCGAAGTGGCGGCCGGCTTCGAAAAACATTTCAAGAATAAAAAGCATAAAATTTCGGCCGAAGCTTCGTTCTCACAGCGGCCCGACAGCGCCTACCGCGAGTTCAATTCCGTTTTTGCCGGCGAAGACTGGGCTGGCATCGGGCTGCCCCGCCAGTTTTACAATACGCATGAAAACAAACGTTTCCGGATGCTTACCGGCCGGGTGGACTACCAGCTGCCCTTCGGGAAAAAAATGGAGCTGGAAACGGGCATAAAAGCCGTTTACCGTAACAACAATACCGATATTCAGCGTTTTGACGAAGACCCGGCCAGCGGCGAAATGCTCTTTAATAACCTGGTGAGCAATCATTTCATTTACAGCGAACAGGTATATGCCGCCTATGCCGAATGGAGCCACACCATCAAAAAATGGAAGTACAAGATCGGTCTGCGGCCCGAATACAGCTACATCAGCATCAACCAGCTTACCATCAACCAGCTGAACCGGAAAAGTTACTGGAACGTATATCCATCGGCCGCGCTGATCTTTAAGCCCAAAGACGGGCATACGCTCCGTTTATCGTATTCGCGCCGCGTAAACCGGCCTTCCGCAGGCAACCTGAATCCGTTCCCCGACTATTCGGACCCGCTCAGCATCCGTTACGGCAATCCTGACCTGAACCCGGAATACACCCATTCGGCCGAGCTGCTGTACGATTTTGAAACAAAAAAACACTATTTCACCACGGGTTTCTACTACAAACATACCAGCAATGTGATCGGGCGTTTTGCCGTGCTCGACAGTCTTACAGGCATCACCAACGTTACGTTCCAGAACATTGCACAATCGCACAATGCAGGTTTCGAGTTCACGTCCCGTTTCCGCATCCTGAAGCGCTGGAACCTGCAGGCCGGGCTTAATGTATACTATTTTGCCATCGATGCCTCCAACCTGCAGACCGACCTGGGACAGAACAACATCGGTGCCCAGTTTAAAATGCTCAACAGCGTAAAACTGTGGAAGAACATGATCATCCAGTTCGGCAGCACGGTGCTGAGTCCGCAGGTATCCCCGCAACGCCGCACGTACTGGCGCTATTATTTCGACCTGGGTATCCGCAAAGAATTCCTGAAGAACCGCCTGTCCGTAACCCTGAACATCAGCGATATTTTCAATACCGACCGTACCATCACCTACACCTACGGTCCGAATTTCTCAGAAGACCGCAACCGCAAAAAAGAAAGCCGTATTGCCATGCTTACCGTCAGCTGGCGTTTCGGGAAACAGGAATCCGGCAGCGAAAATTTACCGCTTCCGGTACTTGATAATGGCAATGACGATGATTAAATTTGATCCCTATGAAGGTATCTTTTCATGGTGCGGCCCGGTGTGTAACCGGTAGCAAACACCTGCTCGAAACACCAACCGGCAAAAAAATCCTGCTCGACTGCGGCATGTTCCAGGGGCACGGTGCCGACACCGAAGTACTGAACCGGCATTTCGGATTTTCGCCTCCCTCGGTGGACGCTGTAATTCTTTCGCATGCACATATAGACCATTGCGGCCTGCTGCCCATGCTGGTAAAAGAAGGTTTTTCGGGGCCTGTCTACTGCACGGCGGGTACCCGCGACCTGGCCGAGATCATGCTGCTCGACAGTGCCGATATACAGGAACAGGACATCCGTTACATCAATAAAAAACGTATCCGCAAAGGAAAGCCCGCCCTGGAGCCGCTTTACGACACCGATGACGTACGCGCACTGGTGGAACTGTTCGTCCCGCTGGACTATCATGCTCCCACGGAGATCATGAACGGCGTAGAGCTTAGCTTCTTCGATACCGGGCACATGGTGGGCAGTGCGGCCATTCACCTGCGCATAAACGATCATGACCGGGTAAAGACCTTTACGTTTTCGGGCGATGTGGGCCGCTACGAGAACTCCATACTACGCCCTCCGCAGCCTTTTCCCGCATCCGACTACCTGATCATTGAAAGCACCTACGGCGACCGACTGCACGAGACCGCCGAAGATACCGAGACCCGGCTGCTGGAAGCCATACGCTATACCTGCGTGGAAAAGAAGGGCAAACTCATCATACCGGCCTTCAGCGTGGGGCGTACCCAGGAGGTGCTGCATGCCCTGAGCAACCTGGAACTGGACAAGACCCTGCCCGATATTCCCGTGTATGTGGATAGTCCGCTGGCCACCGAAGCCACCGCCGTGATACAGAAACACCGCTCGTACTACAATGCCGAAATGCAGGCGATACTTGCGGTAGACAGCGATCCCTTTGGTTTCGATAATTTACAGTATACACAAAACGTAGAACAGAGCAAGGCACTGAATTTTATAGAAGAGCCCTGTGTGATCATTGCTTCTTCGGGTATGGCCGATGCGGGACGCGTAAAGCACCACATCAAAAACAACATCGAAGACCCGGCCACTACCATATTGTTTGTAGGCCACTGCGAAGCTTCCTCGCTCGGGGGCAGACTGCTTTCGGGCATGAGTGAAGTGAAAATTTTCGGCGAACTGTACAGTGTAAAGGCTGAAATACAGCAGATACGTACCCTGAGCGCACATGCCGATGCCCGTGACCTGGTCACCTACATTACAGAATCGGAGCCTTATGCACTGAAAAAAGTATTCCTGGTCCACGGCGAATGGGATACCATGATGAACTTTAGGGAAACCCTGAACAAAACCGGCATAAAAGACGTAGAAATTCCCGATTTGCATTCAGAATGGGTAATTTAGCCGCGTTTTGAAAGAGCAGCCAGCGTACGATATCATCATTGCCGGGGCCGGGGCGGCCGGGTTCTTTGCAGGCATCAGCGCCCTGGAAATACGCGCGGGTACCCGGGTACTGATCCTCGAAAAAAGTAATAAGATACTCTCCAAGGTACTTGTTTCAGGCGGCGGACGCTGCAACGTGACCAATGTATGCGCCGAACCGGCCGAACTGGTAAAGAACTATCCCCGAGGAGGCCGCAGCCTGCTGAACGTATTTTACAGTTTCGGACAGAAAGAGACCGTAGAATGGTTCCGGCAGCACGGGGTGCAGCTTAAAGCCGAAGAGGACGGACGCATGTTCCCGCGGAGCGACAGTTCAGAAACGATCGCCGCCTGCCTGCGCGAAACCTATGTTAAGCTCGGTGGTGAATTGCAGCTGCAGAAAGACGTAACGGCCTTCCGCCACGAAGACGGTCTTTTCTCTGTTTTCCTGCGCAGCGGAGACACTTACCGCACCGCCCGGCTGATCATCGCCAGCGGGGGAGCTCCGAAAACCGCTATGCTGGACTGGATAAAGGAACACGGCCATGAGATACGCCCCTCCATACCTTCCTTGTTTACATTTAACCTGCCGCAGGACCCTATTTGCAGCCTGATGGGTATTTCTGTAGAAAATGCCGAAATAAAGATCCGCGACAGTAAATTCCGCTTCAGTGGCCCCTTGCTTATAACACACTGGGGGCTAAGCGGTCCCGCCATTCTGAAACTCTCTGCCTTTGCCGCCGAATGGATATACGAAAAGAACTATTCCTTCTCTGTAGAAATAAACTGGCTGCATTCAAAAAACAGGAATACAGTTAGCGAAGAACTCTCTAAACTGTTTAAAAACTTCAGGGACAAAAAAGTACGCAATTTAAAACCGGCAGAGATACCCGGCCGTTTGTGGGAATATTTTCTAAATAAATGCGGTGTTGATCCCGAAAAAAACGGGGCGGAAATCTCTTCAAAAGAGCTCGAAAGTATTATCAAAACACTCTTTGCCGATGTGTACCAGGTAAACGGGAAAACCACCTTCAAAGAAGAATTTGTAACGGCCGGCGGCGTGTCCCTGCGCGGTGTAGACATGCGCAGTATGGAAAGTAAACACATTCCCGGGCTCTTTTTCTGCGGCGAGGTGCTGGACGTGGACGGCATCACCGGGGGCTTTAATTTCCAGGCCGCCTGGAGCACGGCAAGGGCCGCTGCTGTACACGCAATAAATAATTTGTAAAAAATTGCATGCTACGTCATTTTTTTTACTTTTGTTCTGAAACATAATACCTAATGAGAAAGTACTTAACACTGACCGCTATTCTTCTGGCCGGCTCACTGCTCACACTGGAAAGCTGCAAACGCGGCGAAAACGATCCCGCTATTTCGCTGGTTTCCCGCACCAATCGCCTGGTTGGTACCTGGAAGCTGACGCAGAAACAGGGTTCCATCGTTGTAAACACCACTGCCGGCAGTGTTACCACTTCCGAATCTATCACATCTTCTTACACAGACGCCACACAAAACGGGCTGGAGCAAACCCAGTATTCCCAGAATACCAATGCGCCTGTAAGCAGAACTTTTCCCTATTCCTTCCGCATTACATTTGAAAAAACCGGTGACTATACCTACGATGCCGTTTTCTACAGACCGGTAACTTCCAACACTTCCATTACCCAAATCTATAAAGGTACAGGTAACTGGAACTGGCTGGATAAAGGTAAGGACAAACTGGGCCTGCAACTGCTGAACGAAGGCAGCATCAGCAACCTGGATACCCTGAATGCAAATACCCTGCTGCCGTACGTGATTACCAATGAATATTACCTGGACCGCCTGTCTTCCAAAGACATGACCTGGAAATTCTTTGCCAACGATGTTACTTCCATCGACACCGTTACCGTAGCAAACACCGTAAACTTTACATTTAACTTCGTGAAAGAGTAATCTGCACGGACTAAAAGATATCATCTTACAGCCTTTGGGGTAACCCGGAGGCTTTTTTTATTATGTTTCCGGAAGCATTCATACAACGACTCGAAAAAGACCTGGGTGCCGCCCGCACGGCCTCACTCCTGCAGGCTCTGCAGGGCGAAGCGGTGGTTTCCGTGCGCAACAATCCGGCCAAAGCCGTGGCCCCCGTACAGGGAAGCGCCGTAGCCTGGAATCCCGACGGCGTTATCCTTCCCGAAAGGCCTGCCTTTATTGAGGATCCGCTCTGGCATGCGGGCGCCTACTACGTACAGGAAGCTTCGAGTATGTTTTTGCAGTATGTAACACAACGGCTGCAGCTGCCCGGCAAAGTACTGGCCCTGGATGCCTGTGCCGCACCCGGGGGCAAGTCTACCCTGCTGCTTTCGGCTCTGCCGGCCGGTTCTGTACTGATCGCCAACGAAGTGATCGCCTCACGCAATGCCATTCTGCGCGAGAACATCATACGCTGGGGTAATCCCAACTGCATTGTAACCCAGTCCGATCCTGCGGCGTTTGCGGGCACGGAGTCTTTTTTCGACCTGGTACTCGTGGACGCACCCTGCAGCGGCGAGGGCCTGTTCCGAAAAGACAAAGCCAGCATCGGGGAGTGGAGCACGGCCAATACAGAACTCTGTGCACTGCGTCAGAACCGCATCCTGGCCGAACTGGCCGCTTCCGTGAAAAACGGTGGCTATCTCATTTACAGCACCTGCACCTATAACCTGGCCGAAAATTTTGAGGCCCCTTCCCTGCTGCTGCAACAAGGTTTTGAATCGCTGCAGATACCGGTACCGGCCGGCTGGAACATCGAGGAAAAGCAACAGAACGGCGTTACGGGCTATGCCTTTTACCCCGATAAAGTACAGGGCGAAGGCTTTTTCATCAGCATATTCCATAAAAAAACCGAAGAAGACAGCACATTCGGCAACCCGAAAAACATACGCGGACTAAAAACGGCCGGCAGCAACGAATGGAGCACCTTCCTGGCAGAACCCGGGAACTTTGAACTGCGGGCCATCGGCGGGCGGCAATACATTGTGCCCCAGGCCCTTCAACGTATACTGGCTTCCCTGCATTCCATAAAAGTGACCTATGCAGGCATAGACGCCGGGGAGAAAAAAGGCAACGATTACATTCCCTCACACGCCCTGGCCCTGAACACAGCCCTTTCACCCGAGGTCCGCCGGCTGGAGCTGGACCGGCAGCAGGCACTGGTATTTTTGCGCAAAGAAAGTCTGCAGGCCCGGCCCGAACTGGAAAAAGGACTGTACCTGGTTACCTACAAAGGGCTCGGACTGGGTTGGGCCAAAAATATCGGCAACCGTTTCAACAACCTCTTACCCGCCGAATACCGCATCCGTAAACAGCTGAGCTGAAACACAGGCACACTGCTCATAAATAAAGCCGCAGCGTTTTGGATTAATACCGCAGCATTGGTATTTTTGTGAAAATTTAAAAAGGACGCATGTTTACACCATATCGAATTTATAACGAGGAACATGAGATTTTCAGGCAGAGCGTGGCCGAATTTGCCGCACGCGAGATCACGCCGCGCAATGCCGAATGGGAAAAGAACAAAATGGTAAGCCGCGAGATTTGGGAAAAACTCGGCGAAGCGGGATTCCTCTGTATGCAGGTGGACGAACAGTATGGCGGCCTGGGCATCAAAGACTTCCGTTACAATGCCGTTTTTGCCGAAGAACTGGGAAAAACAGGCTGCAGCGGCCCGGCCATCGGGTTTCCCCTGCACAACGATATCGTTTGTCCGTACATTGAACATTACGCCACCGAACAGGCCAAACAGGAATGGCTGCCGCTGATGGTACAGGGCAAAGCCATTGCCGCTGTTGCCATGACCGAACCCGGTGCCGGAAGCGATCTGCAGGGTATAAAAGCCACCGCAGTGGATAACGGCGATCATTTTGTGCTCAACGGCAATAAGACCTTCATTACCAACGGCTACCTGGCCGATGTGGTGGTGGTGGCCGCCAAGACCGATCCTGCGGCCGGGGCCAAAGGCATCTCCCTCTTCCTGGTGGACACAAAGTCGGCGGGCTTTTCCAAAGGATCGCCCTTCGAAAAAGTGGGCCTGCACGCCCAGGATACCTGCGAGCTGTTCCTCGATAACGTAATAGTGCCCAAACACAACCTGTTAGGCGAAAAAGGCAAAGGCTTTACCTACCTGATGACCGAACTGGCCCAGGAACGCCTCATTGTTTCCATTGCCGCGCTGGCCGGTGCACAGGTGGCGCTGACCGACACCATCGAATATGTGAAACAGCGCGCCGCCTTCGGTAAAACCGTGGCCGATATGCAGAATACCCGCTTTAAACTGGCCGAATGCTTTGGCGAGGTGGATCGCGGACGGGTGTTCATCGAACGTATGATCGAACTGCACAACGAGCGTAAACTGGAAGTATACCAGGCCTGCCTGGCCAAACAGGAAATGACCGATATGCAGTGCCGCGTGGCCGATGAATGCGTGCAGCTGCACGGCGGTTACGGCTACATCTGGGAATACCGCATTGCCCGCATCTGGGCCGATGCACGCGTACAACGTATATACGCAGGGACCAACGAGATCATGAAAGAAGTGATCGCCCGTAAGATCCTTGCCTAAATTAAAACAAGACTATGCTCAATTTCGAAAATACCAAACTCCGCCGCATGGTGGTACACCAGGTAGGAAACCGTGGTAAAATGGAAGGCGTTAAGTATTCCAAAACCGCCCATACCATTAAAGACGACTACGTACGCGACCTGCTCATGATGTACTTTACCAAACCCTTCGACGGCAACATCATGTACCAGTTCCGGCACGATGCCGACCTGAACCTGAACGAAGTGTACACCTACGTACGCAAGATATTCGAAGACCATAACGACCTGTACGATCAGTCGGTGAACATCGCCAACCACCTGTACGAAAAGAGCAATCACCCCAAGATCAAAAAAGGAGAACTGTATATCGTGGAATTTGCCGGTTGCCAGGTCGACGACGAGATCTGCAATGCCGTGGGCATCTTTAAAAGTGAGAACAAAGACAAGTTCCTGAAGGTTTACCAGAAAGACGACGATTTCGAGATCGACTTCGAAGACGGTATCAATATCCACAAACTGGATAAAGGCTGTATCATTTTCGATACGGAGCGTGAAACCGGCTGCAAAGTGGTTACGGTAGACAAACTGAACCCCACCGGTGAGGCAGCCTTCTGGAAAGACGAGTTCCTGCATCTGCAGCCGATCCCCGACGATTATTACCTGACGCGCAACTACATGGAGATCGTGAAAGAGTTCTCCAAACTGCACTTCAACCCCGAGAACGATGTGGAGGAGTTTACGAAGGACCGCCGCGAACAGATCGACTTCAATTCAAAGGCCGCCCGCTATTTCGAGGAAAAAGAGAACTTCGACCTGGACGATTTTGCCTCTGAAGTGATCGGCGAACCCGAAGTGGTAGAGGAATTCAAAGCCTTTAAAGAAGGTTTCGAAGACGATTTTAAAGTGCCCGAACTGGCCCAGAGCTTTTCCCTGAACGAAGATGCCAAAAAGGAAGTATCCAAGAAATTCCGCAGCGTACTGAAACTGGACCGCAATTTTCACCTGTACGTGCACGGCGGCTCGGAACTGCTGGAAAAAGGCTACGACGAAAAACGGAAAATGAACTACTATAAAATTTTCTTCAACGAGGAAAATTAAGTACGGAGTAAAGGGTCCGGCTCCTGATATAGATTAATAAAGAATGGCCTCGTCTCGCTTATAGCAGGACGGGGCTGCTGTACGTACGCAGCATCCGGGCACAAAAAAACCGCCTCGCTGCAAGCAAGACGGTTTGCGTATGTTTATAACAAGCTGTGTTATTTATTCTTTTTGTTTCCGCGGCCCGGGTACGGGTTCGAATTTTCATCGTTGAGCTTGCTCAGCTTATCGAAGTCGAACACCAGGGTAAAACGGATGGTATTTTCGAGCGGGTTACGCTGTACGATCGGGATCAGGTACGAGAAATCGAGACCGAATACGCTGTAACGCACACCGGCACCTACCGTTACGTAACGGCGGCCGCCTTTTTGTGTGGACTCATGGCTGTAACCAACGCGGGCTGCAAATACACGGTTGTACCAGTATTCGAAACCGGTGGCAAAGTTAATTTCGTCCAGCTCTTCGCGGGCTCCACCCGGGGCATCGGCCCAGGAAGTAAAGATGGAGTTCACTACACCGCGGTTCGGGTCCATACCGGCTTCAATATCCGGGTTACCGTCTCCGTCCTCATCGATGTACTGGCCGTTGTTATCACGTTTATAAAGCGGTGTGGTAGGCACCAGCAGTTTGCTGATCTCCACAGACCACTGCAGGCTGTTGTAATCGTCGAATTTCATGGTAAGACCGGCACCCGTACGGAAGTTCATCGGGATAAAGTCGGCGCGGGAGTTGGCCGAGTAACGGATCTTGGCACCCAGGTTGGTAAAGGCTACACCGTAACGGAACGTAACCGGTTTCTTGGCAATTTTCCATTTGTTGTTCTGGTAGAACAGGGAGATATCACCGGCACCGGTAAGACCGGCACGGGTGGCCTGGCCGTTCACCGTCTGGCCCAGGGTAAGGTTCGAGTATATAAAACGGAAAGCCACACCCATACTCAGGTTATCGATCAGTTTCTGGGAATAACCTACGTCCAGGGCAAATTCGTTCGGTTTAAAGTTACCGATCACACCGCCTGTATTGTCCGTAAATGTGATGTCGCCGAGAGAGAAATAACGCAGGGAGGCCGAAACGGCGCCGAAATCTTTGATCTTCTGGTTAAAGCTCAGGTAAGCCAGGTTTACGTCGGGGATCAGGTTGCGCAGCCAGGGGCTGTACGAGATGGCTACGGAGGTCTGGCGTTCCTGGAATACAGATTTGGCCAGGTTGAAGTGCATGCTGTTGGCATCGGGAGCCGTGGCAACACCTATATCGCCCATACCGCCCGCACGGGCGTCCGGTGAAATATTCAGAAATGGAACCGTGGTGGTGATAACGTTGGCAATACCGCCCTGTTTGTAGACTTCTTTATAATCGGTCTGATTGGTTACGTCCCCTGGTGTCTGGGCAACAGCAGCTGTGGCTAATCCCATCAGCGGCAGCATGAATATCTTGTTTCTAATAAGCATAGACTTTGTTAAAACGCGTCAAAATTACAATAAACCATGAATTAACTGGAAAACTGTCAAAATATTGTTAAAGCGATACCATTAATTTGTGCGGATTATTTTGGCAGTAGCGTAAGCATCTTTTCCTGAAAGACTTACGAGGTGTATACGGCAGAAATATATTCCGGGCGCCACGGTGCCTCCGGCGGCATTACGGCCGTCCCAGGTGAACTGTGTATTGCGGTAGGCCGAAGACAGTATTTCCTTGTTGATCGTGTGCACCAGGCGTCCGTTCACATCGTAAATATGCAGGTATCCCAGCAGTATGCCTTCGGGCAGGTTATGCGTAAAAGCAAAGGTAACCTGGTCTGTCGAAGGATTCGGATAGGGCAGGAACTCGCTGATCACGGCCGAACTGCTGTCTACACGGAACTGTATGGACGATTCGCCGAAATTATTACAGTTGTCCCAGGCCGAAACCTTCAGGGAATAATCGCCCTCGGGCAGATTCAGGAAGGGATAGCGCAGCTCGCCCTTGCGGTAGGTACCCTGGTAGGATGAATAATAGTCGTTCACGATAAAGGTCTGGTTCAGCGGTCCGGTCAGTGTGGCAATGATGTCGTGCCCGATGCCGATACCGCTGCTGTTGATACCGCTTTCGTCGTTAAATACGGCTTTCAGCTCGGGATTGCCGCCCACAGTGAGCCCGTTCACCGGTGAATCGTTCAGCAGGATGGCAATCTGCGGGGCCTCCTGTTCCTGGCAATTGTTGAGGGAAGAGCCCACTTTTACCGTATCGTAGCCATGGGCATCGGTGCTGGCATTGGAAGCATAATAGCTTATTTTTCCGTTGCCTACCAGGTAATTGATGTCTTTGGGCACTTTAAATATAAATTCAAAACGGCCGTCTTCTACGGGAGCCGCTCCTTTAAAGAGTATATTTTTCTGTATCTTAAAGTTACGCAGCACAGCGGGAGCATCGTTGCGTTTGGTCTGGTAACTGCCCGATTTGTCGAAAATGGTCGGGTATACCGTACCGTCAAAATCAGGCATCAGGAAGCCGTCCGCATCGGCCACATAGCCCTTGATCTTTACTACCTGCGTGGCCTTGATGGTGTCGATGGGGTTATCGTCCTCGTCGTAGATGCCCGTGGTAAACACCTGGTTTACCGGGTAGGCCATTTTCTGCGAAGGGTCTCCGAACAGCGAGATCGGTCCGCTGGTAGCGTCGTTCGAATTGTTTTTGGCCAGGCGGAACACATCGCCCAGGGCAGGCATACTCCCGTTGGAATCGGGAGTAAATGCGGCATTGTAAAAAGCATCGTTGAACTGGCCTACCAGCGATATGGCCCGTGTGGTAGATACCAGGGCTATGGCGCCTCCGTCTTTACGCATGGCCATTTTTTCCCCGGCAGATATAAAATCCGTCTGGTCGAAACGGGTAAAGGTACAGGTGGCCGTAAGGAACACGGGCAGGCGGTCGAAATTGTTCCACTTATCAATGTCTTCCAGGGCCAGCAGCCTTTCTGAAGACAGGCCCACTTCGCCCCCGTGACCGATGTAGTTGAACAGCAGCACCCCGTTGTTCAGCGAGGTAAAGAGTTGCTTTTCCGCCTCGGGATAGCGCTGCCCGGTAGATACCGTCTGCGAATAGGCATCGGCATATATTTTATCTACGTTGTACTCGGGGAACTGGGTACGCATAATGGCGTCGATGGCCTCGGAACCGTCCAGGAAAAGGCTTTCCCAGGGTTCGTCCATATCGTCGGCCAGCAGCAGTACTTTATTGCGCCAGTCTCTTTTGCATTCTGCATTATCGTCGTAATGAATGATCTTGTCCACCACTTCGCGGGCTGATGTTTCATTGTAAGCCAGTATACGGCCCACGCCTGCCGAAAGATTACTGAATACGTTCAGCACTTCCACTTCATCGGTATTCCCGACCAGGTTGTTCGGGTCGAGCATCACAAAATAATCGTCACAGGCATAGGAACCGCCCGAACGGCTGTAGGAGTTCTTGGTCTCCCAGGTGGGTACCAGGTTGGTGTTCACATTTACGGGGACCTTGTTTGCGTCCAGTTCCACGGTACGCAGCAGGTAATCCTTGTAATCGTAACTGGCATCACCGAAGAGCAGCAGGTAACGGACCATCGGGTCGCCGGAGGCGGTACGGTCCTTAAACATCTTCATAAAGTTGCGGATGGCCGTAGGGTCCTGCGCCCCGGAAGAAAACTCGTTGTAGATCATGCGGGGCGACACGATCCGGGAGCTGATGCCGTCGCGCTGCTGGCGGTGCTGGGCCAGGCGCTGGGCCTCTGTCCACAGGAATTCGGGCGCCACAATGATCATATCTGCATACGGCATGGCATGCAGGTCCTGGTTGGGTACTCCGCCAAACCACACGGGGCTGGCAAAGGAAGCGGCAGGATCGAACACCACGAACTCGTACAGGCTGCCGCCCGTTACGGCAAAACTACCGTTGCTGTGCTGCTGTTCCAGGGGATTGATGGCGTCTGTAACGTCCCAGATCAGCGAAGAGGAGGCATTGGCTACCGAATAACGGATAATGCCCGGATTGAGTGAATTCGGGTTGCGAAACGTGGTAAAAGACCCGTAGCGGGCCAGGTTCCGCCCTATATTGATGGTAATTTTATCGAGCCATACATTGGCCACCGATGGTGGTTTGTTGAAAGTAAAACGATAGCTGGTCTGTGGCGAAGTAACGAAAGTTCCGTTACTGGTTTCGCCCATGGGGCCGTTATAAATGCCGCTGTTGGACGTGATGCCGATGCTGCCCAGTACCGAGCCGTTCAGGATCACGGTCTGGTTCGACAGGCAGTTTACGCAGCGCCCGGCCATTTCGATCTTGATCTTGGCCGAGTCGGTATAGCCCGAACCGCTGAAGGTATGGCCCACGGAATAGGAATTTACGAACTCGAAGCTTTTCCAGAACCAGCGGCGGCCCGTAGCGGCAATATTGAGGGAATCTTTTTCGATGAGGGCATAGTCGGTATACTTGTTAAGGGTCATTACGGGCGTGCCCGCTTCGGAAGCGCGTGTGGCCGGAGCCTGGTTATTGCCGGCCCCGCTGAGGCGGATGAAGAAATACGACGTATCGGCATAGGGATTGGTAGAACAGTTGAACATCGTTTCCGAGCTGCTGTATTCCACCGGATGCGGCCCCCGGGCATAGAACAGGATGGCGTCGGACGCGTCCATCACGTTGGGGGTGCCGTTATCAATAACTTTTACTTTCAGTTCGGGCAGATCGTCGGGATGCGCCACGCCGATCTTCTCCGGCAGGGGACCACCGCCGAAACCGTGTACTTTTACCTGGTTCGGGTTAATGCCCGATATACTGATGCCGTTGCTCTGGAGAAAAGAGCCGCTCAGCGAATAGATACCGGAGGAGGTTACCCCTACTTTATACCAGCTGCCGCCGGCAAGTACGGAATGGGTGACCTGGGAAAAAGCAGGGACAGAAAGAAAAAAGGAAAGGATGCCCAGTTTTGATAAATTCTTCATAAGTTTGAAAACCTTTCGAGGTTTCAAAGTTAACTTATTTTAATGAAATTTATTGTAATTAACAACAATTATTCCCAGGCCAGGAAAAGAAAAGCGGATAATTTTTAACAATTATTTTGTTTAACCAAAAACGATTTCTAATTTTGGACTATCTGAATAAAGTATACCAAACAAAAACTTTATAGCGTTATAGATAAAATTTTACCTGAAAAAGATGCGTCTAAAGCCTCATGAATATCTGTGGGCCCTATGTATAGCAATACTACTTCCAATGGGCCAGGGACACGCGCAGGATCCTCAGTTCTCTCAATTCTACGCGAATCCCCTTTATCTGAACCCGGCGTTTGCGGGTTCCGCACGCTGTGCCAGGTTTAACCTGAATTATCGTAACCAGTGGGCTGCCATAAGCGGTAATTACCAGACCTACAGTGTATCCTACGACCAGCATTTCTATCCGCTCCAGGGCGGTATAGGCGCGTATGTGTATACGGACTTTTCGGGTAACCGTACCCTGAATTCCACGTACGCGGCCGTAGCCTATGCCTACCAGCTGAACGTGACCCGCAAATTCACCATGCGTTTCGGGATACAGGCAGCTTACGGGCAGCGTAGTGTGGACTGGAACAAACTGACCTTCGGCGACCAGATCGACAGCCGCTACGGTTTCGTTTACGCCACACAGGAAAATCAGCCGAACCTTACCACGCGTTACTTTGACGTAGCTGCCGGGGTAGTGGCCTATACCGAGAACTTTTACGGCGGTGTGGCCGTGCATCACCTTACCCGCCCCAACGAGGGCTTCCTGGGTGTGGCCCGTCTGCCGATCAAGGTTACCGTTCACTTCGGAGCGCTTTTCCAGCTGAATAAACGCAGTAAATATGTATCTCCGGCAACCATTTCGCCGAATATCATCTACCAGCGCCAGCAGAACTTTAACCAGCTGAACCTGGGTCTGTACGCCACCAAGGGTATCTTCGTGGGCGGTCTGTGGTACCGCAACCTCGATTCCTTTATCCTGCTGGCTGGTATCCAGAAAGGCAAATTCCGTATCGGGTACAGCTACGACTTCACGATCTCCAGGCTCACCAATGCCTCCGGAGGCTCGCACGAGGTGTCCCTGGGTTTCCAGATCCCGTGTAAACCACCGATCCGCAGATTCAGAACCGTACGTTGTCCGTCTTTCTAAAAAAAACTTAAACTTTCGGTTGTTAACAATTTAACATGTTACCAACAGTTATATATTTGTACAAATTACATCATGTGTTATGAAAAAATCGTTCATCCGTAACGGAAGTTTTTTACTGAGCTCCGGCCTTATTGTACTTGCCGGGTGCAGTAAACCCAAATCGTCGAATACCGGCTGGAATTATAACGATTCCAAGAACGGCGGCTTTGAACGTGTAGCTTATACGGAACAGGAAACGGGCCCTAACCTCGTGCTCATCGAGGGTGGTACCTTTGTTCAGGGCCGTACCGAACAGGACGTTATGTACGACTGGAACAACCAGCCGCGTCGTGTTACCGTGCACTCCTTCTATATGGACGAAACGGAGGTGACCAATATCAACTACCGTGAATACCTGTACTGGATAGGCCGCGTGTGGGCGATGGACTACCCCGAAGTACTTAAAAATGCATTACCCGATACACTGGTATGGAGATCCAAACTGGCCTATAACGAACCTTATGTAGAATATTACCTGCGCCACCCTGCCTATAACGATTACCCGGTGGTAGGCGTAAACTGGCTGCAGGCCAATGACTACTGTGCATGGCGCAGCGACCGCGTGAATGAGAATATCATGATCCGCGAGAACATCATCGCCGTGAACCCCAACCAGACCGTAGACGATAACTTTAATACAGAAGCCTACCTGGCCGGTCAGTACGAACCGCTGCCTGCCGGTAAGAACTCCGGCGTGCGCGACCTGAACCCCTCTGCCGGTGACAACGCATACCGTAAAGTACGTATGGAAGACGGTATCCTGCTTCCGAAGTACCGCCTTCCCACAGAAGCCGAATGGGAATACGCCGCCCTGTCGCTCATCGGTAACGTAGACCCCAAAACCGATGCGGAGATCATCATGGACCGTAAAATGTATCCCTGGACCGGGCACATTGCACGTAACCCGAACGACCGCTTTAAAGGAGATTTCATAGCCAACTTCCGCCGCGGACGTGGTGACTACATGGGTGCCGCAGGCCACCTGAACGATAATGCCAGCATCACGGCACCGGTATACTCATACTGGCCCAACGACTACGGTCTGTACAACATGGCCGGTAACGTTTCGGAATGGGTAATGGACACTTACCGTCCCCTCACCCTTACCGACATGGATGATTATAACCCCTTCCGTGGTAACGTATTCAAGAAAAAACTGCTCGATATCGATGGTAACATCGAACAGAAAGACTCTCTCGGACGCCTGCAGTACGTACGCGTAACCGAAGAAGAGAACCTGGAGCGCCGCAACTATAAAAAATCAGACTACCGCGACTTCATCGACGGTGACTACAACTCCTCGATCTATTACAACGACGAGTCGTATGCAGATACTTCGCAGCGTAACGGTCTGATGTACGAGTTCTCTGTGACCTCGATCATCAACGACAACGCCAAAGTGATCAAAGGGGGTTCCTGGAAAGATCCGGCCTTCTGGATGGTTGCCGGTACCCGCCGCTTCCTCGACGAAAGACAATCTACCGCCTGGATCGGCTTCCGCTGCGCCATGGACCGTGTAGGTAGCCCGGTAGGTCTCGGAAAAGGTAAATACCGCAAAAACAACCTCAAAAAGGTAGGTAAAAAGAAAATGAAGCGCGGACGTAAGCTCCTCAGCAAATAATACTTTGTAAAGAAAGGCCATCTGAAAAGATGGCTTTTTTTTTGGTCCGCGTTTTGAGTCCGGAGTCTGGCTTTTAGGATATACGTTGTGAGAAAGAAGTAGTCTGGCAGAGCGGACTGCGAAGTTCTGCCTCATAAATTCAAGGGTGTACGCAGCCATACCCGTCGGCTTGCTGATAGAATACAGATGTTTACGTCCGGATGCCTTGTTTTAGCGCTCGCATAGCCGTGACTACAGGCTTGGGGCAAGTCTGAATTGTAACTGGTTTTTGCCGGGAATGCACAACGTGCCAGCCTGACTTCGGACTACATGCTCCGGACCTCTAATCCGGCAAAGTCGGCATCCGTTCAAACTTGTTGTCCTTACGAACAAAACGGAAATTAAGCGAAAGCATCAGGTTGTTCTTGGCTCCCTTGGCCGCAAAGGAATAATTGAACTGGTTGAGCCAACCCAGCTGCATGGTAAGAAAAGAAGTAGCCTGGTACCCTACCCCGGCATAAATACGGTTTCGCATAAAGAAGGGCGGCGTATCGGTGAGGAACAGCTCGTCAAAAGCCGACAGGAAGACCGTACCCGGCTGCACCGTCTTGTTATTCAGAGGTACGATCAGGTTAATGCGGTAACGGAAACGGTTGCGGAACTTTTTATTGATCCAGGCCTGCTCAAAACGGAAACGGTGTTCAAATTTAAGACGGTTCAGGTACTGGTTGATCACAAACTGTTCCCAGATACGCAGTTCATCCTGCGTTTTCATACCCCGAAGGTTCTGCCAGTTATAGGTACCATAATTACCGAAGCCCACAAAGGCAATAAAATCCTTATTGATGCGATAGTTCAGTCCGCCCTTTATCTCGTAATAGAAAAAGTGATTGGCCATGGCATGTGAGCGTGCCTGCAGTTCCATATAGGCAAACCAGCGGGGCGCAAATTCATACTGCACATTGGCAATGGTCCAGCTGCCCCAGACCTTATCTTTCTGAGAGAAAGCCAACAGGGGAAAACAGCACGCAAAAAAAAGCAGGCACTTTTTCATCTCGGCCGCGAAAGTACAACTTTGTTACAGTGTTAAGAAATTATGACCTACTTTCAGTATCCTTTCCACAAATAGACGAATGCCTGTCTTATGCCCGAAAGTATTTTTACTTTTGCAGCGGATGAAACAGGCCGTATCCATAACCGTATTGCTGTGCCTAGTGTTCAGCATGAGCGCCAAACTCGGCCTGCTTGCCCATTATTACCTGAACCTGCGCCAGATCACCGAGGAACACTGCGTAAACAAAAACAGGCCCGAACTTAACTGTAACGGTAGCTGTTACCTGTCCGGCCAGATGAAGGAAACCGAAACGCCCGGCCTGGCCTTTCCGAACCTCGAATATGTAAAAGATCTCTCTCCCGCCGTATTTACTTCCGTGTATCGCATATCTCCCGTAATCTTCAGCATCACAGAAGACCTTTTGCCCGTATATAAAACTCCGGGTATACGGGAGCGCATGCTTTCTGCTGTATTTCAGCCGCCCGAATTGTAAGAAGGTATACAGGTTTCAACTCCATTACTTTACTTATAATTTATTACCATGAAACAGTTTATACTGGCACTGGCCGGTGTGCTGCTGCTGGGTGGAAGTTCGTATGCGTGCGACGTATGCGGATGTTCGGCGGGCAGCATGTACACAGGCATTTTGCCACAGTTCAGCAGGCATTTTGTCGGAACCCGCTATTACTTCCGGCACTTCAGGACCAGCCATCCCACTACGGACGGCAGTAAACTCCTGTCTAACGATGTATTCCACAGCTGGGACGTATATGCCCGTTTTTACCCGCACAAAAGGGTACAGTTATTCGCTTCCCTTCCCGTCAATTACTTCCGGCAGACCGAATCGGGCGTTACCATGAGCTCTTTCGGCATCGGCGACATGCAGGTATGGGCCAATTATGCCATTCTGCAGACGGCCGACAGCAGTAAAAAACGGGTAAACCAGACCCTGCTTGCGGGCGGCGGACTTAAAATGGCCACCGGCGAAAGCAATGCCTATCGCAAAGGCGAAAAACTGAATGCCAATATGCAGCCCGGCACCGGTTCCTGGGACATGATCTTTAATATTATGTATACCCTGCGCGTACAGGGCTGGGGATTCCAGGCCGATGCCAATACCCGCATTACCACTACCAATGCAGCCGGTTACCGCTTCGGGAACCGCGTTTCAGGATCGCTGCGCGGCTTTTACTGGGCACGCTTTAAAAACTGGAGCCTGCTGCCGCAGCTGAGTCTTACCGCAGACTATGGCGCTAAAGACCGCGATCTTGGCGCCGAAGTAGTGGAGTCCGGCGGACTGGTTACCTATGCCGGAGCCGGCATCGACATCTATTACAAACGTTTTGTACTCGGTGCAAGTGCCCAGCAGCCCATGACGCACAAGCTCGGTGGCGGACTCACCACTCCTTACCAGCGCGTAAATGCACAGTTTACCGTATTATTCTGAATGTAAAACCATTACAAATTGAACAATAACAAAATACATACGATGAAAAAAAATCTCTTCATTCTGATGATGATGATCGCCACTTCCGTGGGATTTACCACTTCCTGCAAAGACAAGGAAGATGAACCCGTAACGGCCGATATTATGTTCGAAGAGCCCACCGAAGGCGCCAGCTTTGCCCAGGGCGATACCGTTATGGTACACGCCATGGTTACCGGTTCGGCAGCTTTGCACGGCTGGGAACTCGAGATCCGCAAAAAAGATGATCAGACCGTGGTATACTCCACCGACGCCCACGATCATGCGGCTACCTACCACATCCATGGCGAATGGGTGAACAACGTAAGCAGCGCCACGCAGATGGAAGCCGTAGTAACGGTTACCGTTAACCACGATGGAGAAACAGCTGTTAAATCTGTGAATTTCAGCTGTCAGCCCTAAAAAAAGAGGTAGAATTTCTAAACAGACCGGCAGACATGATCCTGCCGGTTTTTTTTGTGCAAAAAAAAATGAGGAAGGAACCACCTTCCTCATTACACCATGAAAACAAACACCTGTATTTGCAATAAATTGCAAGTAAGGAACAATCGTAAGACGTATAAAGTGACGTTTTGTTTGTTAAGGAAACGTTAATGCTGCGAACAATTGAATATCAGCAAATTAAAAGTGCAAAAATATTGCTCTGGTGCTTCAGGAGCATAAATTAGTTTAGCAGAAGTATTGCTTTAAGAAGGAAAAATCAGAAGAAGACTACGTATAGAAATCCGCCGCCTAAATGCGTATTACCGTATCCCGTGCTTCACCCTGTGAAACAGGAACGGCCCCGTTATGCTGGTAAGCCGAAGGCCTGAACGTGCGGAAAAAAGAAAGGAAAAAGTCGATGGCCGAACGGAAATCGGGCAATGCAATAGGCATTTTACCGCCCCCGGAATCGCCCCCGCCCTGGTCTTTGTCATCGGCAGGTTTATCCGAAAAGGTTTCGGTGGCCCCGGGAATACTGTCTGTTTTGGAAATTTTGCCCTGTTTGGCCGTTGAGAATCCGCCGTCGCTGAAAACAAGTACCAGTCCCGAAGTAAAGACGAGAATAAAGGCCATCAGTAAAAAACGACCTGCTATTTGTTTATGATCTCTGAAGGATTTCATAGCGGATTGTGAAACAAATGTAGGAGTAAAAACGATTCCCCCTTCACCTTTCTGCAAAAAAATATGCCTTTAACCTATTTTTCACAGTTCCGGCCCATGTAATTAAACAACTGTGTATGAATCGTTTTAATAATTCAGAGCAGGCGAAAGCCATTTCTCGGTCAGTTCCCTGCTGAAGCCTTTGCGCCGGGCATAATCGAGCACCTGGTCTTCGGCGATCTTACCCAGTCCGAAATATTTTGCCTCCGGATGGGCAAAGTACCAGCCGCTTACCGATGCGGCAGGCCACATGGCCAGGCTTTCTGTTAAACGGATGCCGGTATGTTCTTCCACGCTGAGCAGTTTCCAGATGCTTTCCTTTTCGGTATGGTCGGGGCAGGCCGGGTAACCCGGTGCCGGACGGATACCACGGTATTTTTCACGGATCAGTTCCTCGTTGCTCAGGTGTTCGTCGCCGGCATACCCCCAGTAATCTGTGCGCACCTTCATGTGCAGGTATTCGGCAAAAGCTTCGGCCAGGCGGTCGGCCAGGGCTTTTATCATAATGGACGAATAATCGTCGTGGGCGGCTTCAAAACGGCGTACGTGTTCTTCGAGCCCGATGCCTGCCGTTACGGCAAAGGCGCCTATATGATCGCTGAGCCCGCTTTCTGCCGGTGCCACAAAATCGGCCAGGGCAAAATTGGGTTGTCCTTCTGCTTTTTTATTCTGTTGGCGCAGGGTATGAAAACGTAGCAGTTCGCGCTGCGGGTTGCGCGGGTCGAACACGGCAATATCGTCCTGCGCTACGGTTTGCGCCGGGAATATCCCGAACACGCCCGAGGCTTTTACCCAGCGGCCGTCTACCATACGCTGCAGCATTTCTCGGGCATCGGCGTACAGGCGCGAGGCTTCGGTACCTACAATTTCGTCGGTAAGTATATCCGGGAAACGGCCGGCCAGTTCCCAGGTCTGGAAAAAAGGCGTCCAGTCTATATAGGGCAGCAGTTCTTCCAGGGGCAGGTTGTTCAGCACTTTTACCCCGCTGAACTGCGGTATGCTGATATCGTCGAAATTACCGGCAAATTTATTGGCGCGGGCTTCTTCCAGGCTGATGTAGTTCTTTTGTTCGCGGCTCAGGGCATGGCGTTCCCGCATGATCAGGTAATCTTTCTGTACCTCGGCCATAAGGTCCTGCTTTTTCTGTCCCAGCAGAGCCTCTACCACAGGCACACTACGCGAGGCATCGAGCACGTACACCACCGGTCCCGAGTAAGCGGGAGCAATTTTTACCGCCGTATGGATCTTCGAGGTCGTAGCCCCGCCGATGAGCAGGGGGATATCAAAGCCCTGTTTTTCCATTTCGGCGGCCACATGTACCATTTCGTCCAGCGATGGCGTAATAAGACCGCTGAGCCCGATGATGCCGGCCTGGTGTTTGCGGGCTTCCTCCAGTATTTTTTCAGCGGGCACCATTACCCCCAGGTCGATCACTTCGTAGTTGTTGCAGCCCAGCACTACGCCCACGATATTTTTACCGATATCGTGCACGTCGCCCTTTACGGTGGCCAGCAGTACCCTTCCGGCGCTGGATGCCGCGGCGCCCTCTTTTTCTTCTTCGATGTACGGGGTAAGGTAGGCCACGGCTTTTTTCATTACGCGGGCGCTTTTCACTACCTGGGGCAGGAACATCTTACCGCTTCCGAAAAGATCTCCCACCACGTTCATCCCGTCCATCAGCGGACCTTCGATCACCTGCAGCGGACGTTCAAAACCCTGCCGGGCCTCTTCGGTATCCTGTTCAATAAAATCGGTGATCCCCTTTACCAGGGCATATTTGAGGCGTTCGGCCACAGGCAGGCTGCGCCATTCCTCTACGGTTTTCTGTACTTCTTTTTTATCCCTGATCTGTTCGGCAAAGCTCAGCAGGCGTTCCGTGGCGTCGGGGCGACGGTTCAGCAGCACGTCTTCCACGTGTTCCAGCAGATCGGCGGGAATTTCATCGTAGATGGTCAGCTGGGACGGATTTACGATGCCCATGTCCATACCTGCGCGGATACCATGGTACAGGAAGGCCGAATGCATGGCCTCGCGCACGGTGTCGTTGCCGCGGAACGAGAACGAAACATTGCTCACACCCCCGCTCACTTTGGCTCCGGGCAGATTTTCGCGTATCCAGCGGGTGGCGTTAAAGAAATCGAGCGCATTGTTGTTGTGCTCTTCCATACCCGTGGCCACGGGAAAGATATTGGGGTCGAAAATAATGTCCGAAGCCGGGAAATGTACCTGCTCTGTAAGAATATCGTAGGCACGTTTACAAATTTCCGTACGGCGTTCATAAGAATCGGCCTGGCCTTTTTCGTCGAAGGCCATAACCACTACAGCGGCACCGAAACGCTTTATGTAAGCGGCCTGGCGTATAAATTCCTCTTCTCCGCCCTTGAGCGAAATAGAATTTACAATGCCCTTACCCTGCAGGCATTTGAGACCGGCGGCAATGATCTCCCATTTCGAAGAGTCGATCATGAACGGGATACGGGCGATCTCAGGCTCGGAGGCCAGCAGGTTCAGGAAGCGGGTCATGGCTTCCACACCGTCGATCATACCTTCGTCCATATTGATGTCGAGTACCTGCGCGCCGCCACGCACCTGTTCCAGGGCCACTTCTACGGCTTTTTCGTAGTTGTTCTCCCGGATCAGCCGCAGGAACATCCGCGAGCCCGTTACATTGCAACGTTCGCCGATATTGATAAAATTGGATTCGGGCCGTATCACCAGGGGTTCCAGCCCCGACAACATCATGGTATGATTATCTGATAAAGTCATTTAATACCTGCTGATTGAGATTATTCCGTGAAAACAAAAGTAATGCTTAACCCCAATATGATGAAATAAATAAAATAGGCTACTTTTAATCCGTTATCATGATCTTTCCCACGCAAAAATACACGGTCACCGAACTTCGTATATACAAGAGCATGCATATACTCGAAGCATTTTCGTATACAGAACGAATTATGCGTATATACATCAGCCTGGGCCGTGACCCGAAAGGACACAAACAATGCGAAGGGGACGGAAAAACGCCCGAAGGCCTCTACCACATCAACGGGCGCAATGAAAAAAGCAGCTTTTACAAAAACCTGGGCATTTCTTACCCGGAGGCCCGCGACCTGCACGAAGGCATTGATCCCGGCGGCGATATCAAGATACATGCCCTGCCCAATAAAAGGCAGCTGCCCGACCGTTTTTACGTATCGCATGACTGGACCGAAGGCTGCATTGCCGTTTCTTCTGCTGCAATGGATTACCTCTTCGAGCATTGCCCCGACGGCACACCCGTTGTCATTCACCCCTGACCTTCACAAAAAAAACGCCCTTACGGCTAAGGACGTCTTTTGTTTTCATAAGGATTGTTTTTCTCTCCGGTCTCAGGATATCAGTTTTTCGATCTCGAGGCTCATGTGTGCCTCGTCCAGCATTTGTATAAGGCGTTCCAGGTCGGTAAGGCAAAATACCATACTTACCGAGGGATCGGCCGTGCTGATGTGTATACGCCGCTGGTGCGGACAGATACGGTCGCGGTGGCTTTCGTAGTTGTGTTCTACGGCATCGCGGAATGCGTAAAACATTTCTTCGTCCAGGGTAAGTACCACGGTTTTGTAGCACACCTTGATGTGTCCGCATTCGTTACACTTTACGGCGTAACCGTCTTCGTTATGGTGTAAAATCTTGTACCTGCACATAGCATCCGGTGTTTATTACAAAACAAAGGTAGGGCCTGGCCCGGGGGATTAAAATACCCTTTTTGTGCGGGAAATTAGGTATCGGGGTAGTCAGGCACTCACTAAAAAAAACGGCACAACCCGAAGGATGTACCGCTATATCTATCAATCCGTTACTGAATTACAGTCCTTTTTCGGCTAATGAAGCCGGTATCGCATTGTCGTTCCGTCGGATCATATCCGATACGGTATATACCAGTTTACTGTGGTTACGCACCCAGGGGTTCTTTGTGTCCCATACATAACCGGCCAGTATGGACGACAGCTGTTGCTTGATCTTCGGGTTCTGCTCATCGGCAAAGAACACGTCCTGCAAAGCGCCGTCGTACCAGGAGGCCACATAGGTCTTAAAGGTCTCCACAGCTTTCTGTATATAGTCTTCGTATTCTTTTTTCCAGTCCACCTTTTCGCCGTTCAGTTCCCGCACGGCCAGTTTTGCGGCCAGGTTACCGCTTTCGGTGGCAAACATTACGCCGGAAGAGAACACCGGATCGAGGAACTCTACGGAATTACCCACGATGGCATAACCATTACCGTACATTTCGGAGGTGGATGCCGAATAGGCTTCCAGTACTTTGGGCTCCCAGAGGAACTCGGTGCCACGGAAACGGTCGCGGTAGTTCGGGTCCTGTTCCAGGATGGCCCGGATCACCTCTTCGTTGCTGCCTTCAAATTCCTTGAAAAATTCGGGATTGCCCACCACACCGAGGGAGCAGTTGCCGTTGCTGAAGGGGATCACCCATATCCAGATATCCACACGGTGCACCACAAAGGAGATCATCCAGCCTTCGCGGCCTGCAGGACGTTTTTCGTCCTTACAATGCACGAACATAGCTTTGCGCGGAGGCAGTTTGGCGGTTTTTACGGTACCCAGCATCGTGGGCAGCACACGGGCATAACCGCTGGCGTCGATGATAAAGTCCGACTCGATGATCTCCGTGGAACCATCGGCATACTGTACGGTGGTCTTTTTCACCGGGCCCGACATATCCACGGCAGTGACCGTAGTTTCGAACTGCACCTGTACCCCCTGGCGTTCGGCCTCTTTCACCAGTTCCATGTCAAAATCGGCACGGGGACACTGCCAGGTCCAGGCCCAGCCATCGGTAAAGCGGTCCGAAAAGTCGAATTCGCACACTTTATTGTTTTTTATGAAACGTGCCCCGAATTTCTTCTGGAAGTTCATGCGGTTCACGGCATCGAGCAGGCCTGCATCGGCCAGGTGGTCCATAACGCGGGGAATGAGGCTCTCCCCGATCACAAAACGGGGGAAACGGGTTTTTTCGATGATGCGCGCCTTTTTACCTGACTTGTTGGCTACGGCAGCGGCCACGGTACCGGCGGGACCGGCCCCGATAACGAGGATATCCGTCTTTGAAGTTTGCATGCGTCCGGGAATTTTAGTACAGTTGTAGTATTCGTTTAAAAGCTGGAAATTGATACTTTTGCGTCTTGTTTGGCAGACTGCCGCAAATGTAGAAATTGTTTCAGTTATGCAAACAAATGTTTAATTTTAACTACTAAACCAAGTCGTACATACGTAAGATGATACAAATCGGCACACATCCGATCGAAATAAAAGACTTTAAGAAGATATTGTTTGATGATGCCCCTTTCGAGATTTCGGATATTGCGCTGAACCGTGTCAAGGCCAGTTACCAGTTCCTGGAAGTTTTCTGCAAGGACAAGATCATTTATGGTATCAATACCGGTTTTGGTCCGATGGCCCCCTATCGCATCAATGCAAAGCACCAGAAAGAACTGCAGTTCAACCTGATCCGCAGCCACTGTTCGGGTGCCGGTGCTCCGCTTTCCCCGCTGTACATCAAAGCCATTGTGCTGGCCCGCACCAATACGATCCTACAGGGCTATTCAGGCCTGCATCCCGAAGTGGTGGAGACCTTCCGGGAGATGATCCGCCGCGATATGCTGCCCCTGATCTTCGAGCACGGCGGCGTAGGTGCCAGCGGCGACCTGGTACAGCTGGCCCACCTGGCCCTGGGTATGATCGGCGAAGGCGAAATGTGGTACAAAGGCGAGATCGTTCCGGCGGAAGAGGCTTTCCGTAAAGAAGGTCTGCAGCCTGTTTCCATTCATATACGCGAAGGCCTGGGTGTAATGAACGGCACGGCCGGCATGACCGGTATCGGCATCATTAACCTGCTGTATGCCCAGCAACTGCTGAACCATGCGGTGGTAGCCTCGGCCTGGCTCAACGAAATTGTAAAAAGTTTCAGCGATCATTATTCACAGGAGCTCAACGAGGCCAAACGCCACAAGGGACAGCGCGTTATTGCCGAACGCATGCGCAAACACCTGTCCGACAGCCGGCGTGTACGTGCCCGCACCGAACACATGTACGACCATATCCCCACCGAAGACGTGGTGAACGATAAGGTACAGGAGTACTATTCCCTGCGCTGTGTACCCCAGATACTGGGCCCGGTATACGACGCCCTGGCCGTGGCCGAGGAAGTGCTCGGCAACGAGGTGAACTCTGCCAACGACAATCCCGTTATCGATCTGGCCTCGGCCAATGTATTCCACGGGGGTAATTTCCACGGGGATTACGTAGCCTTCGAGATGGACAAGGTGCGTATAGCCATCACCAAGCTTTCGATGCTGATGGAACGCCAGCTGAACTATGTAATGAATCACAAGCTCAACAATATATTGCCGCCTTTTACCAATAACGGCAGGCTGGGCCTCAATTTCGGACTGCAGGGCGTACAGTTCACCGCGGTATCTACCACGGCCGAGAACCAGACCCTGGCCAACCCCATGTACATACACAGCATCCCGAACAACAACGATAACCAGGACATTGTGAGTATGGGCAGCAATTCGGCCCTGCTTACGCGCCGGGTGATCGACAATACCTTTGAAGTGATGAGTATCCATTTTATGGCGCTGGCACAGGCTACGGACATTCTGCAGTGCGAAGAGGAACTCAGCAGTTCATCGCGCGAGATGTTCGGCTTTATACGTACCCACGCCCCGGCTATTACGGTTGACGTACCGCAGTACCCGCATATACGCAAATTAACGGAAGCTCTTAAAACCCTTTAGATCATGGCAGAAATGAAAACAGCACTGGTAACCGGCGGATCGAGAGGGATCGGGCGTGCCATCTGCGAACAGCTTGCGGCAGAAGGGCTGCACGTGCTTATTAATTACCGCAGCAATCACGCCGAAGCCGAACTGACCCTGAACGCCATACGCGAAAAGGGCGGAAGCGCCGAGCTGCTTCCCTTCGACTGTGCCGACCAGCAGTCGATCGAATCTGCCATTGAAAAATGGACCACAGAACATCCCGGCACGTTTATTGAGGTACTGGTAAACAATGCCGGTATACGGAAAGACAATGTAATGGTAATGATGAGCAATGACGAGTGGAACGACGTACTGAACACCAACCTGAACGGCTGGTTCTGGGTTACGCGTGCCGCTTCCCGCGGGATGATCGGCAAACGCCGCGGACGCATTGTGAACATCGTATCCCTGTCGGGCATTAAAGGGTTACCCGGCCAGACCAATTACTCGGCCAGTAAAGCCGGGGTGATCGGCGGTACCAAAGCCCTGGCCCAGGAACTGGGACGCCGCAATATAACGGTGAATGCCGTGGCTCCCGGGTTTATAAAGACCGATATGACCGAAGATATTGACGAAGGCCAGTACAAACAGGTAATACCCATGGCACGCTTCGGAACCCCCGAAGAAGTGGCGCATGCGGTAAGCTTCCTGGTCTCGGAAAAAGCATCTTATATAACCGGCACAGTGATCCAAGTTAACGGAGGTTTGTATACCTGATACTATGAACAGAGTTGTAATTACGGGAATAGGCATTTATTCCTGCATAGGTAAAAACATAGACGAAGTACGGCAAAGCCTTTACCAGGGCCGTTCGGGCATTATTTTTGACCCCGTACGCAAGGAAATGGGCTTCCGCAGCGCCCTTATCGGCATGGTAGACGAGCCCGTGCTGAAAGGCATCCTGGACCGCCGTTCGCGGGCAGGCATGGCCGAAGAGGCCGAATATGCCTACCTGAGTACCCTCGAAGCCCTGAAAATGGCCGGTATCGACCAGGATTTTATCGACCGTAACGAGATCGGTATCCTGTTCGGCAACGACAGTTCGGCCCGGGCCACCGTAGAGACCACCGATATACTGCGGGCCAAGAAAGATACCACGCTCATCGGTTCGGGTTACGTATTCCAGTCCATGAACTCGACCGTGACCATGAACCTGGCCACCATATTCAAACTGCGCGGCGTGAATTTTTCCGTAAGCGGTGCCTGTGCCAGCGGTTCGCATGCCATAGGCCTGGCCTACCTGCTTATTAAACAGGGGCTTCAGAAACACGTTATCTGCGGCGGGGCACAGGAAGTGAATCCCTATACCTTTGCCAGTTTCGATGCCCTGGGTGCTTTTTCGGTACGTGAGAACGAGCCGCAGAAAGCTTCGCGTCCGTTTGACCGTAACCGCGACGGGCTGGTCCCCAGCGGCGGGGCGGCCACCGTAATACTGGAAAGTTACGAGGAGGCCGTAAAACGCGGCGCCACCATCCTGGGCGAGATCATCGGGTACGGGTTCTCCTCCAACGGCGATCATATTTCACAGCCCAATGTGGACGGACCGGTACGCAGCCTGCAGATGGCCATGCGCGAAGCCGGTATCGAAGTACGTGACGTGGACTACATCAATGCCCATGCCACCTCTACGCCCATCGGGGATGCCAACGAGGCCAAAGCCATTTGTTCGGTGTTTGGAGAAAAATCACTGCCTGTAACTTCAACAAAAAGTATGACCGGGCACGAATGCTGGATGGCCGGAGCCAGCGAGATCGTCTACTCTACCCTGATGATGCGGGATAACTTCGTGGCTCCCAACATCAATCTCGAGCATCCGGACGAAGACTCAGCCAAACTTTTTATCCCCGATAAAACCTTAGAAAGGAATATTGACGTATATTTGTCGAATTCTTTTGGGTTTGGAGGCACCAATTCCTCATTGATTGTCAAAAGAGTATAAATACTAACCAAACAGTAACACCCCGTTTAAGTATGACGTTCGATCAGATTATACATAAGACCAATGTGTGGCTGGCCGATGAATTCGAAGTAGACGAATCATCCCTCACGCCGGACGCCAACCTGAAAGATGCCCTGGACCTGGACAGCCTGGACTATGTGGACATTGTGGCCGGTATCGAAAGCATTTTCGGTTTTAAAGTAAAGACCGAAGACTTTAAATCGATCGTAAGTCTCCAGGATTTCTACGATTTTATTGCCAAACGTGTAGGTAACGCTGAGCCGGCTTAATTCCGTGTATGGCAGAATGGGAAGGTAAATCGAGGGGCGGTGTCACCGGCTACCGCATATTTATCTGGTTCCTTAACAATCTTGGTCTGCGCGCAGCCTATGGTCTGCTTGCCTTTGTAGCCGTTTATTTTATTCCGTTCGCACCCAAAGCCACCGCTTCGGCATGGCATTATTTCCGGCGTATACAAGGCTGGAGTTTTTTCAAAAGTCTGCCGGCCCTGTACATCAACTACTACCGTTTCGGGCAGTCGCTGCTGGACCGTATTGCCCTGCTGGCGGGCATACGCACTCATCTTACCTTTTTCTTCGACGGGGAGGAGAACCTGCACCGCCTGGCCGCCGAAAAACAGGCTGCCCTGCTTATTTCGGCCCATATCGGCAACTGGGAGATCGCCGGCAATATGTTTAAGCACATCGGTGGCAAGGTAAATATTGTAATGTACGAGGCCGAACACGAGAACCTGAAACGCCTGCTCGACTCCGTACAGACCGAAAAAAGCCAGGTACAGAACGTAAACATTATTCCCCTGCGCGACGATCTTTCGCACGTGCTGGAACTTTCCAGGGCCGTGAATGCCGGTGAACTGATCGCACTGCACGGCGACCGCGTACCGCCCGGAAGTAAATTCTTCGAGTTTGATTTTATGGGGCAGAAAGCCCGTTTCCCCTCGGGGCCTTTTTACCTGGCGGCCAAGTTCCGGGTGCCCGTATGCTTTGTTTTTGCCTGCCGGGAGGCCCGCGGACATTATCACCTGTTCTGCACGCCGCCCAAACGGTACGAGGTAAAAGGCAACCCCCAGGAGCGCGAAAAAGCCCTGAAAGCGCTTATTGAAGACTATGTAAAAACAGTGGAAGAAAAAGTAAAGAAATACCCGTACCAGTGGTATAATTTTTATCGTTTCTGGAATTAATCCACTTCGATAATGCGGTTCTTTACCGCAAAAAGCACCAGTCCCGGTCTTGATTTTACGTTCAGTTTCTCGAACAGCACGCCGCGGTAACCGTCAATGGTCTTAACGCTCAGGTTCAGTATCTCGGCAATTTCTTTATAGGTGTATTCCGAACAGGCCAGGCGTATGAACTCCTGTTCCTTGTCGCTGAGGGGCACCGTGCCGGTATAGGAATTGAACGCCGGCTCTTCTTTGGGCGCGGCCACCGGGAAGGCGTCTTCGAGTATACCCGAAATGGAATCGGCAAAATACACGCCGCCCGCCGTAATTTTATGAATGGCTTCCACGAACAGTTCGGGGTCCGAATCTTTGGGCAGGAAACCGCGTATCCCTTTGGTCATCATACGTACGATGCCTTTTTCGTCCTGCACCATCGAAATAATAAGTACCGGCGTATGGATGCTGCGTTTTTTCATTTCTTCAAGCACTCCGTACGCATCCATTACGGGCATCTGCACGTCCATGATCACGAGGTCGGGCAATACGCCGTTGGAAGCAATGCCGTCCAGGAATTCGGCGCCGTTACCGTACTCCCCGATAATAGATACATTATCCGAGAAGGTATTCAGAATGAACGCAAGTCCGCTTCTGAATATGGGGTGGTCGTCGACTAAAATTACTTTAAGCATCAGGGTGCTGAATTATCCGCTGCAAAGTAATTAATTTTTACGCTTGTTCCCACTCCTGCATCGGAGTTAATCTGAAGGGTGGCCCCGATAAGTTCGCAACGTTTACGCAGATTTTCGAGTCCGGTGCTCACCACGCCCTCTTTACGCGAGGCTTCCATGCCGATGCCGTTGTCGGCCACTTCGATACGCACCAGCTGATCGTTACCGTGAATACGCACGTCGATCTCTGTGGCGCGGGCGTGTTTCAGGGCATTCTGAAGCAGCTCCTGCACAATGCGGTACAGGAAGATGCGGGTATCGGGCGACATGGGCATGAGATCCTGCTCGATCTCGGTATTTACTTTAATAAGACCGGTATTATGGATACGGGCGGTTTCAAAAAGCACCGATTCAGGCAGGGTATTCTTTTTCAGCTGCTCGGTATTGAGGCTGACGGAAAGCGATTTCATGTCGCTGATGAGCCCGCTCAGGGTTTCGAGTGCCTTATCGGCCATGGCCGGGTCCTGCATCTTTTTAATTCCGTGCAGCTGCAGTTTCAGCACGGCGGCCTGCTGCCCCAGGTTATCGTGAATTTCGGACGACACCTGTTTCATGATGTCTTCGAGGATCTCGCCCTGTACCTGCGAAAGTTCCGCCTTAAAACGGGCCTCACGCTCGCGGCGGTCGCTTATGAAGGCCCGCTGCCGCTGGTTATAAAGGATTACGGTAAAGACCACGAAGGAGATCATCATAATAAAGATGGCCAGCCCCGCAAAGCTGAATACAAAAAGTTCGATGATTAAAGATCCGGTATTGTTCATACTTCCTGTTTTTGTTCGCCGGGTTGGGGGCTGAATAGCAGTTCTTTGATAAATATAAGGTTCAGGGCCAGGTAAAACAGCACATTGAGGTAGCGGAAACTGATCTCGATGATGTAGTCGGTACTCTGGTCCAGCAGGTTTTCGGTACGGTAGTTCAGGAAACTGAAGTACAATACCAGCAGTGTATAATGAATAAGGATGAGGGTGGACATCCAGAATCCGTTTTTTTCGTATATAGATACTTCGTCGGCATTTTTCATGGTAAGGTACAGGGTACGCAGGCAGGCGCCGATGAGGAACACCGAGCCCAGTACCAGCACATTGGAGGCATAACGCCCCGGGTCCTGCAGCAAAAGATAGTTCAGCAGCATAAAAAGCGGCATGAATACGGCGGTACACCAGCTTGCAATATTCAACAGGCGATCGCGGGTGTTCAGTTTAAAGAAGAACATGTACAGTACAAAAGAACCGCACATATAGGGCATGAAGATGACAAAGTTATTGTCCATCCAGTGTTTGGTAACCACCAGCCAGGCGGTCACTTCGGTGATCATGGCAAAAGCGATGTTCAGGACCATGATACGATAGGCGGCGTTTGTGCGGCGCCAAAAAAACAGACCTATCAGCGTGTAAAATGCTAATAGGCCTGTATACGTATAAAAGAGGAAATTGAAATCCATGCTTTACTTCGGACAGTTGGTCGGGCAGCGCATTACGTATTCGTAATACATGGTAACACCGGCGGGTGTTTTTACTTTTTCGTTATTGGTAAGGCCGGAAATAAATATGGTGAATGCCTGTTGTGCGGGCGGTTTGCTGAGATCGTCGGGTCGAACGCCGAATTCGATGTACAGTTCTTCCGGGCTCAGTTCGAACAGGGGCATCAGGTTGTTCATGTTCACACGGTAACCGCGCAGGGCCTGCCGGGTATTTTCAGCGGTGATCATGATGAGGGTGTCCGGGTGTTCGCGGTACGCATTTATGCACATATTCGCCGTATCTGCGGATATCCTGGTGGTGTTGGCAATGGGTTTGGGAGCGGCGGCGCCCGGACCGGTCTTGGCCAGTGCATTCACGGCAGGTACTTCGGTAGCCGCAGCGGCCGCATTGCCCGACGCAAACCATTCCGGTTTGGCAAGGTAGGTGGTCTCGGCAGCCAGGCCAAGCCCCAGAACAGCGATCAGTGCGTTCTTTAACGTAGCATTCGTTTTCATAATACGGAATTTTTAGTGTTGAAAGAAGCAAATAAAGCACTTATACCCGAACTAATCAAGGGGGAAAAATCCTTATAAGAAACAGGGTTTTTCCTCTTTCGGGAACCAGTATGCCGCCTTAACTTTGCCCTAACATAACACTCAAACATCCGAATCCCCTGAATAAGAGAATTATGTTTACCGCCTGAGATGCACCAACAACTTATAGAAACTCCCGGTACTGCCGGGAGTTTTGCATTTATATACCCCTGTTTTTTAACGTTAAAAGCGCCTTAGGGGAAAAATCCTCTGCAAAAACAGGATTTTTCCTCTTTCAGAAGCTCTCCAGCCACCCTACATTTGTCCTATCAAAACCAACAACCTTTAGGAATTCCCCCTTTTAAATTCCTTATTACCATCCCTTATTTTGGTTCACTAACCCAAAATTATAAAGCCCGGAAGTAAGCCCCGGGCTTTATTTTTTGTCGTAATGCGTAAAAGGGGGAAAAATCCCGGGCATAAAGGGGAAAAATCCTCTTGTAGGGTCCGCCTGTCTGGCCTACATTTGCCTCAGAAAGATCACCAACACAATAGGAATCCCCCTTTATATTCCTATCCTGTCAACCCTAACCAACCGAACCCTAACCTAAGTCTAAACTCCCTGCCCCGGGAGTTTTTTTTTGCCCGGTAGTAAAGCGTTACAGTTTGCCGGCAGCCTTATCCGGCGAGGAAAGCCAGCGAAAAACGATACCGGCCAGCGCCGCGCCTGCCAGCGGTGCCGTAATAAAAAGCCAGAGCTGTTCCAGGGTCCAGCCAGCGGCAAACACTGCCTGACTGATACTGCGGGCCGGGTTCACCGATGTATTGGTAACGGGTATGCTCACCAGGTGAATGAGGGTAAGCGCCAGACCTATGGCCAGGCCGGCGAAACCTTTGGGAGCCTGCTCACTGGTAGCGCCCAGGATAATCATAAGGAACATGAACGTCATAAGAAATTCCGTAAGCAGTGCCGCCATCAGGTTGTAGTGCCCCGGAGAATGCTCGGCATAGCCGTTGGCCGCAAAGTCGCCTATGGCGCTGCCATTACCCGTAACAATAAGGTAAAGCGCTCCTGCGGCAGCGATACCGCCCAATACCTGGGCCAGCATATATGGAACAAGTTCATTTGCCTTAAAACGCCCGGCGATCCATAAACCCAGCGAAACGGCCGGGTTCAGGTGAGCGCCCGATATATGCCCCACCGCATAGGCCATGGTAACCACCGTAAGGCCAAAAGCCAGCGAAACACCCAGCAGCCCGATGCCCACCCCGGGGAATGCAGCTGCAAGGAGTGCGCTTCCGCATCCGCCAAATACCAGCCAGAAGGTTCCGATAAACTCTGCTACTAACTTTTTCATAATCTTATAGATTTAAAGGTTTGTACCCCAATGTAAGGCTTTTATGTACCCGTTCGACGTATATACTTTTTTTCCGTCGCTGCTCCCCGGTGAAAAAGTTCCGGAAATCCAGCCGCTGCGGAAGTTTCTCCGGGGAGGCTATGTTAAAATAAATCATTCATTATAAAATATTTAGAATAAAAACCGCTCCCCAAACGGTCTTTTTTACGATGTTCCCCGCACTGACAGCCGTTTTCCGGGAGGCAAAAACAGATCAACACTTTGACTATCACCCTACTAAAACAGTATACCACAGGCATAATGTGTTTTTAAAACAAAATACATATATCAGGTAATCAATTTTTTGTATATTTTCCCTCCGGAAATATACGGTTACACGGGGGCTGCCCGGCGGCCGGAGTTTACCGAACCATAAAATGATCTCTGCGTTTAAACAGTGTTCAGAAAAATGAAAAACGCACATTATGCTATGAATTAAAAAAATACCTCCCGTAATGCAACGCATATCCCTCTGTCCTGTCGGGTTATTCCCGGGCGGATAACTCCTGTATACTAAACAAACCGTGTTCTGAAGAATGAAGAGAATTTTACTTACTCGCGCTCTCCTCACCGCTTTCTTATGTATTTACGCATCATTGCTCTCCGCCCAGGTGGCAGAGATCTGCAATAACGGCATTGACGATGACCTGGATGGTCTCACTGACTGTAACGACCCGGACTGTTCCGGTTTTCCCGTTCCGGCCAGTAATTATTTCCATACCGGTAAGGACGGTGCCGGAGGTTTTCTGCCTTCGGGCGCCCAGGATATCGACTGGGACGTTTCCATCAACGGTCCGGGCGGCCCGTATAACCCGGCCATTGTGCTGGGACCACCGGCCACCAATCCATACGCGGTAAGTCCCTGGCCCGACGCCCAGTGGATATCCACGAATGTAAACGCCATCGATAACAGCCAGTTCTTCATCAATGGCAATTTCGTATACTATTACCGTATACAGTTCTTCCTGCCCTGTGTAAATGCCTGCAGCACCAGTGTGCCGGCCAATTTCTGTATTAATATGTCGTTCATGGTCGACAACCTGATCACCGGTATTTTTGTGAACGGCGTGGCCGAAGCCGGTGTTCCGGCGGGCGGATTCGGAGGTTTTACACCGGGTTCCGGCGCCAATATCAACCTGTGCAGCAATTTCCAGGCCGGTCTCAATACCGTACTGGTAGAGGTAATGTCGCCTTCGGGACTGGCTGCCTTCCTGGCACAGACCAATGTAAATGCACCGCCACCACCGGTTCCGCCTGTGGTAAACCCCGTAAACGGTACCATCTGCAGCAACCAGAGCCCGGTAACGGTAACAGCCAATACGCCCGGCGGCACCTGGTCAGCCAGCTGCGGGGCATGTATCGACCCGGCCAGCGGCGCTTTTAACCCCATAGCTTCCGGTGCGGGTACGTTTGACGTATATTATTCCGTACAGAACGGCACCACCTGCGGTTCGGACACCATTTCAGTAACCGTACAACCGGCACCGGCTGTGAATGCCGGCCCAGACGTTTCGGTATGCCCCGGCGACCCCGTAACGCTTACGGCCAGCGGCGCCGATACCTATACCTGGAGCAACGGTGTCAGTAACGGCGTGGCTTTTGTACCTCCGGCCACCACAACCTACACGGTCATCGGCACATCTACCAATACCTGCCAGGATACCGACCAGGTGGTGGTTACCATCAACCCGCTGGGTTGTCCCAACTTTCCGAATACCTACGGCTGCAATATAAACCAGATACGCCAGGCCTTCACGGCAGCGGGCTGTATCGAGATCGCAGGTTGTGTGAACTCCTGCAGTATGTACTTCCTGAATCCACAATCCATGTCGGGCAGCCAGGCGCAGGCCTTTGCACAAACCCTGGGCGCCAACCTGGTATCCGTAGAGTCGGCGGCAGAGAACCAGTGTCTTATCTCGGCCCTGAATAATATGGGACAGGGCGGGGTGATCTGGATCGGCTTTAACGACGAACTGGTAGAGAACAATTTTGTGTGGTACGATCAGTCGCCCGTTGTATATACGAACTGGGCCCCCGGCGAACCCAATAACCTGAACGTAGAGAACTGCACACAGATCTACCCGGACGGTATGTGGAACGACCTGGACTGCAATACGGCCAATGCCCAGTCGGTGATCGAGGTAAACCTGTGCCCGGTGGTGAATGCCGGGGCCGATACGGGTATCTGTCTGGGTGGAACGGCCAGCCTCAATGCCAGCAATGCCCTGTTCGGGTCCAATCCCTATACGTATACCTGGAGCAACGGGGTAAACGGTCAGCCTAACCCGGTATCGCCCGCCGCCAGCACTTCGTACAGCATTACCATTGTAGATCGCTACCAGTGTACTACTTCGGATACGGTGGATGTGACGGTATATCCCTTACCCCCTGTAAATGCCGGCGCCGATACGGCCTTATGTGCCGGAGCTTCCGTAACCCTTGCGGGCAGCGGGGCAGCGAGTTATACATGGAATAACGGCATAGGAGACGGCATTGCCTTTACCCCCGCCACTACCCTTACGTATACGGTAACCGGCACCGATAGCAACACCTGCCAGAATACCGACCAGGTAACGGTTACCGTAAATCCGCTGCCGGCCGTAAGCGCCGGGCCCGATCAGACCATCTGCGCCGGGGATGCAGCCACTCTTTCGGGAAGTGGTGCCAACACCTATACCTGGGATAACGGCGTTACAGACGGCCTTGCGTTCAATCCCGCCGCCACGGCTACCTACGTGGTTACCGGAACGGATACCAATACCTGTCAGAATACAGATACCGTAGTAGTGAATGTTACACCGCTGCCGCCTACGCCTGTGATCACGGCGGCAACGGATTACTGCGAGGGCGAAGCCATTCTGCTGGATGCCAATACCATTCCGGGTGCCCAGTATTTCTGGAACAACGGCGGCCTTACCGAAGACCTGTCCTTTGCCAGCGCACAGCTTGCCCACAGCGGACTGTACACTGTGTACGTAGTAGCCAGCAACTGTACCTCGGCCCAGGCCCAGCATACCATAAGTGTGCATCCGAACTATGCCCCGCTGATACAGGCCAGCATCTGTTCGGGCAGTGTATATACCTTTGCCGGAGCCAATTACACCGCGGCCGGACAGTACCAGGTGCCTTTCAGCACCATCTACGGCTGCGACAGTACCACCACCATACAGCTTACCCTGCTTCCCCAGCCTGTTGCCAATTTTGATATGCCGGCGCAGGTAAACCTCAGCGAGCCCGGTGTGCACGTGAACAGTACGGCCGTAAATGCTCTTTCTGTATACTACTGGCTCAGTACGGGGGAAACCTATAATGTGCCGAACTTCATACACCAGTTTTACCAGGAGGGCACCTATTCCATCACACAGGCGGCCATAAACGGGCCGTGCAGCGATACACTTACGCGCGAAATTGTGGTAAATCCGGATTCACCGCCGTACATTCCGAATTCTTTTACACCCAATAACGACGGGGCCAACGACGAATGGAAACCGGTGATCGCCTTCATCAAAGACTACTCCCTGATCATCTTTGACCGCTGGGGCGAGCGCCTGTTTGAATCCGAAGATATCTACACCGGCTGGAACGGTTCCTGGTGGAACAACGTCGAAAAGCCCGTAGCCCAGGGAACCTATGTGTATAAGATCAATTACGTGGACTACAACGGCAAGAAGCATGACCTTATCGGCAGTATTCACCTTATCCGATAGCTGATAGAAGTCCGGAGTAACGGGTCCGGGAGTAAGTAGCCCGGCGTTTGGCTGGAAGCTATGAGCTATACAAGCCAAACGTTCAGGTTCTTTACGTCAACACAACCACTTCTCTACGTTAAACGTTTAAGTTGTCTACCTCCGGCAGACCACCTCTGCAGGTCAAACGTTCAGGTTCCCAAAGTGGTCCGGACCACCTCTATACCCCAAAACGACCACCTGTATAACCTAAAGTTTTAAGGTATACAACATAAAATTTTAAGGTAGGGAACATAAACGTTTAGGCTATCCAACCTAAAACAACCACCTGTACAACGTAAAATTTTAAGTTTACTAACCTAAACGGATCACTTGTATAACCTAAACGTTTGAGGTAGGTAACCTAAACGGACCACCTCAGCAACATAAAACGACCTGTTTTCCCGGACAGGAGGATGGCTGTTTTTTGCCTTCCCAAAAACTTTTTTCCGGACCGTTTTAACGTTTGCAACGCAACGAACGTACTAAATGCATGCAAAAACGCTCCAAACCCCTATTTAAACTGGAATCACGGCAAAGAACGCGCTAAAGAAATTGACGAACGTTCAGGGGTATTGAAACTGTGCTATTTAGCACTAAAAATACTGACTTTAAAGATGTTGCGCGTTTGCAAGATCCTGATAACTGCCGTATGTTTGCATCAACCCGCTTGAATGCAATAACCCGACCGGCCCTTGTGATTAACCCCTAACTTTAATTGCGTTTACCAATGAATGAAAAACTGAAGCGGGAACAGAAGATCCCTATTATGACAGCGAGCGATATTTACGACATTATGCGCACTATACTGATGCGCCGCAGCCTTACCGACCGCAACCGCGAACACTTCTGGGTAATGGCCCTGGGAGCCGGCAAGCAGATCGTAAATATTGAACGGGTGAGCCTGGGAGCCGTAAAAAAGACCCTGGTGGAACCCATGGAAGTGTTCAGCATCCCCTTGCAGAAAAGGGCCGTGAACATTGTGCTGATCCACAACCACCCCAGCGGTATGCTCGCGCCGTCCGATGCCGATAAAGATACCACCGATCTGCTTTTGCAGGTGGGCTTTATTATGCAGACGCCCGTGCTCGACCACCTCATCATCAGTGAGGATGGCTATTACAGTTTTGCCGCCACCGGCCTGCTGGACCAGCTGCAGCTCAGCAATAAATACGTGCCCGACCGTATCGAACGCCTCAAATACGAACGGGCCGCCATGGAGCGCGGACTCGCACAGGGAAGGCAGGAACGAAATAAGGAATTAGCGAGAGGCATGAAGAAAGAGGGAATAAGCATTGAGCTTATAGCCAAGCTTACCGGCCTCAGTAAAGCCACGGTTTCCCAGCTGAAGGAGAAAGACGGGCAGCCTTCCGCAGATGCGGATACGCTTTTGGCCGAAGAAGAAGAATAAACCGATAAGAAGACCATGTTTAATACGGAAAATAATTTTAGATATATGGAAACGAAGAAGCGCATTTACAGAAAGAAGGATCTAGACACAGAGCTACGCCAGCTGGCTCGTTATTTTAATAACCTGTATAATAACATCAATACCATGGAAAAGAATGCACAAAGTATGAGACTGGAAGTCCGCATACTTAACTTAATGAAATACTTCGACGAAGTAAAACAACTGAAGTCTGAGGGCGGAGATGCGCCCGTGTTCGGCAAAATTGAAGAGCTCGAGCACATACTGGGCAATATCTACCTGAAGCTGCATAAGCTTAACCACCGAAGCGCAAAACCGGTTAAGACCGCGCCCTACATCAAAGAGGGTATTGCCCGTATATCAGGGCAGAGCATTTCACGGTCTTTAAACCAGGTAGCCGGATGAAGTACAACCGCGGCGACATCATTGAGCTGCCTTTTACTATTCCGGGCAGAAGCGGCGTACATCCACACCCGGCGCTGATCTTATCGGGAAAAGATGCCTACCACCTGGATGCGTGTTACGTTTGCGTAATGCTCACCCACAGCATACGGGAAGACATCTTTTCCTTCCCGATATCCGACGGTATGCTTACCCGCTCCCTGAGCGGGCCTCCCTCGCAGGTAAGATGCCACCTGATCACCTACGCCACCGAAGACCATGTGATCACAAATTCGCACCGCTCGTCCATGAAAAAAACCTATGTAGACCTGCTGGTCCGGATGATCAATGATTGCGTGCTGTGTGAGGACGCGTGACCCTGCGTGAAACGTAAATTTTCGTATATATAAGTAAGCTTTATAATTCATACATTCTTACTATTTTTATAGAGAAATACTAAGTTAATAAACGTTTACTTATGCCACCGAAACCTCGCAAACGAATCCCAGAAAAGCTTGCTGCACAAGTTGTTTATAAAGCAAATAGAAAATGTTGTGTATGTAAGAGTCCGGGGAAACAAATTCACCATTTAAATGGTGATACGACAGATAATGTAATGAATAATTTAGCATACTTATGTCTCGATTGCCATGATGAGGCGGAGAAAAAAGGGGGCTTAAGTAGAAAATTAAGTCCCGAAACCATTATACTTTATCGAGACCAACTGTATAAACAGATTGAACAGGAACGAAAGCAAGCTATAGGATACTTTTCAACAAATGTTCCACAGTTATCATCAGAGGATTTATTGGTAGCAACAAAAAATGCACTTATTATTTTGGAACTGGAAAAAATCAAGGAACGTTATTATAATGCAGACTGGTCCGTTCGAAAAGACATAATAAATGAACTCGGTATTTATGTCAATCAATCCAATTCCAGGATTGCGTTCGAGGTGTTTTCATTTCTAGATATGGTCACAATTAGTACGAGAGATAGAATGCCTTTGTCTGTAATTCAAGCTGTGCATTCAAAAGTTCTCAGTTTCTATCCATATACTTTTGAGTCTGATGAAGAAGCCAATGAACTTAGAACGCAGATTATATATATGGGATTTAATATAGCTTACGATGCATCTATATACTTAAAAGATTACAAAGCTGTCATGTATGGCCTCAATCTAATTAAGTTTGCGCATAAACGGGCAGGAAAAAATAATGTAATTATTGATAGAAAAGTAAATGAAATCTATAACGATTTAGAACAGACGCTTCAACGCCCAGAGCGCAATGATTTAGTACAGATGCTTGAACTTACAAGAGCATTCCGAGATGATTTAAAGAATTCATCACTCACTTTCCCTGTATTACCAGAACACTTGATGGATATTCTAAATAAGGAGGAGAAAGTTCGTTTCAGGTAGATAGAGAAACATCTATTTTGATTAACCTATAATACGTCGGAACTGATATTTTTGTCCATCAATTGACTTTATCTCTATTCTAAAATTGTGTCGAGTCCAAGGAGAATAATCGTAAGTAAACCAATTAAGCGTATTTTCTTTATCGAGAATTTCATTGAAGAAACTCCAGAACGAATTATAATTTTCAGGTATTAAGAAATCTGTGTTATCATCCCCAACAAAGGGAACAATAAAAACGAAAAGAACATGCGTAAAATGGAAAACGCCAACGGCCTGTGGAAGGTTAGACGTATCATCAATACGTATATAAGTGGTGATAGTAGGATATGTGTTTATGAATGGGACATAACATTCTTTAATTAATGGTAGCTGTTCCTCAGTTGTATTACCATTTATCCAATCAATGGTTTTTGAGAATAAAGGAAGTTGTGTAGAACTTACAGTACTCACAAAATACTTGCATAAACACTTATATATATTTTGAGGAGTAATCGGATTACATAAAAGAGATAAACTATGCTCTGAGGTTTCAACGTATGATTTATAACTTGGATCATCAGTAGGGATTTGTATAACTGGTTTATCAGTTTTGTACATTTTAAAATTCTCTCCTCTGAATTCTTTTTCCCCTCCTTTGCCTTTTATTCCATAGTTTGTTCGAAAAAAGCCAAGATACTCAACAATATCAGGCTCAATGTTTCTGCTAAATTGTTCATTACAAGAATCACATTCTTCCAATAAAACCACATTCTTGTTTCCTAAAGCTTCTGATATCGCATGTGCTTTATTTTTGAATGTAGTATTAACTGACTCAACTTGTCCGCAGAAACGACATGTTTTTCTGTATCCAATATAGGCTTTGTTTCTCCCAAACATTTTTATGGTATAGTGCCTAAATATCTGTTGAAGAGGAAATACCTCCTTCATAAATGCCTCGTCTAAATCTTTACCATTTTCTAATGCATCTATATATGTTAATGCTGCTTCTTGAAGAAAGTCGGAAATCTCATTGTCAGGTATTAGCAAAAATTTTTGTCCATAATTCAGCCGATTAAAAAAATTAAGTAACTGTTGAATAGCTGGACAAATTTCCTTGTTATTAGTAATAAACTCACGAATGTTTTGTTTCAATAGTGCAGTGAATGTATAGCAACATTCAGTAAGGGGAAGTGTATTTCTTGTGTCAATAAACAAAGAAAAAATGTCATAAAAACTTTCTCGAAGTCTTTCGAGCTCTTGTGAACTTTCTGCTTCAAATTTAAAGCTGTAGCTTTTCTCACTTGATACTAAAGCAAAGAAAAATTTGAACTTCATTAATTAAGTATTTTTACGAAGTTACAAAGTCTACAACAAATCATTGACATCTGCAAGTTTTGTGTTATCAACTATATCCACCCGATTTGTTTACAGGAAAAGACAGACACCGGGCATGCGCTATCAGTTATAAACTATTTGCTACTTTCCACTCACAAAAAAGCCTGAACCAATTATTGATTCAGGCTTTTTGCTGTACCCCGTAAGATACAAAATTCGAACCATTTAACGGAAGATTTGGAGCGGCTAAGTAGGATGATTGAGGATAATAATATTAGGCAAAAAGAAAATATCACTAAGCCCATTATTAAAATAAAACCAGCGAAAAAAAATAAGGGACGTAGAATATAAACTCAAAGTTTACAGGCAAAAGGACTGAGCAGGGTTATTGTATTATCTACTTATAATAACCTTGCTTTGCAGTATTGGAACAGTATTCTTATTATTTCTTACTCGCAATATATACAGCCCGGGATTTAGAAAGGATACATCTACCGCACCGGCGTGGGAATGAGAAGTTAGAGTATGCCCGTAAATGTCCGTAAACTCAATGCTGCTATTATCTGTTATGCCCTTTAAATGCAAAACGGAAGAAGCCGGATTGGGGTATACAGAAAATTCTGTTGTCGGAAAATTTGAAGTATTCAGATAATTCAGGCAGTTTCCATTATTTGCTTCGCTATTGCGTAACGAGTTTGCTTGCTGCAGTATTTCCTCCGGCATATTATATCTTACAGGGTACGAGGTCACTCCCACTGTGTGCAGCACCCCCTTCAAATGAATGGATTCTCCCGGAGGTATGTCGGTGATGCGGGTTTTTGCTAAAAGTGCAAAAATATTCTTGCCCTTTATACTATCGGATGCAGATAGTCCATAGGGCGCATAAAACTTTGTGGGAATGCCGCTGTATTCCAATGATGGCGGCAAATATAGCGGCGATCCGCTGGGATACCATTTATCGTTCAATCCGTTCCAAAGACGAAAACCTTCGAATACATCCGGATCTGAAAACACTTTATTTCTTTCTATTGGCATGGATTTATATAATTCATTGTTGCATAGGTATGTGAAGGCATAACGCCTAAAATCATGGGTCAGAATTGACGAATCATTAAGCATGACTGTATGGGTTAATGTATCCGTGTAAAACCTGGAGATAGTGTCAGGATTGGATGCAAAGTAAAAAGAGGGCTCAATCCAGACAAAACTTTGCGATTCTTTGTTAGTCAATTTTGCATCAACAAAAATTGCATCTATCCCTTGTCTTAAGTAATACAATCCGCTATATTCCACATTTATAGCCAATGTGTCGGGATCATTCAATGCATTTCGTTGGCTATTTGCAATAAAATAGATTCCGAAGTCTCCCTTTATAACCGGGTATTCACCGAAATACGGATCGTAGCTTCCATTTCCATTAAGGTCAACAAAGGGTGCTATATTTAAGGGTTCGCCGTTTACTATATCTCCATGAGCAGGCCAATTCATAATTACTTCCGGCATCTGATATCCCGGCAGTTGATGTTGGGCAATGTGCTGTTGAATCTGTTCTTTGGATACAGCCCATATCCTCTCATATCTTAAGTCATAAGCAGGATTGTAGGTATTGGCAATTGGACCGGCTTTCCAACCTGGATAAATGGAGCCATTATAACTGATAGGCCCATTTCGCAGTATTGAATTAGCAAGTTCGCCTCTTACTAAAAGTGACAGGTCTGCATACGTTTGGTGTTGATCATCCTGCAAAGCAATCGAATGGCCATTAACGTAAGAAAATATGATCGTTAACCCATTCCAATCTTTTTCAAAATATTGGGAAAACCCTACACCGACGCATAAAAAAGAAATGATAATAGTAAATAAAGGTTTCATAACGTTGAATAATTTTGATATATTCAAAATTAGCCCCTTTAACATCCGTGAAAAAAGACAATTTATAGCGCTTGTCGGGCATGTAGTTTTGCTCGTATATGCATCAGACTATTCATAACGCCAGCCCTTTTTTTGTTTACTAACCTTGCTGTAAATTCGTTATTCCCCTGTAAAAACAGTTACGGCCTGTTTAAACCAGGTACCAGAACTCGGGTTTTGTGCAACCACCCAATACACCCCAGCGCTGATATTTTGTGGGGCCCAGGTGTTTTTATAATTATCGTCCGTGTAAATGCATTCTCCCCAGCGGTTGTATATACGTAACAGAAAACCGTCCGGGAGGTTTTCGTATATGGTATAGGTATCGTTTATACCGTCGCCGTTGGGAGTAAATACATTGGGTAAACGTATTTTATGATCTCCCACTCCGTATTGGTCGCATTCGTATACCTTGAAGTCGTCGAAGTAATAGAAAGCAGTAGAATCGGGCGTACCGTTATCCCAAAGCTGCTGATTTCCGAAAGGTGTGGTACGGTATTTCGTCTGTGATTTATCCTTGAAATTCCCCAAAATAAACTTACGTTCGCCACCCTCAGCCGTAAACCCGCCGATCATCTGCTGCCAGTTAATTGTATCGGTTGAATTATTGGTAGAAATGCTTACCTGCTGCTTGCCGTACAGTTCAAAAGAATTATAAGACGCATAGTTATAAGAGGTGTAAAACGTATCTGCCTTATGAAACCAAATGTGGAAGCTGTCTACATAACAATTAAAGTACAAGCCTTCAGCCAATGACGCATAAAACTCAATACAATAACCCTGATGCGCTTTTAATGGCTCTGTAAGCGTTCCCTGCAAGGTTTCATTTAGTGGAGGATAAGGCTTGCCGTTATTGTAACAGAAAGCACTTCCAGCATATTGCTGACCGTCTTTAGGGTACTGTACCCCCGCAAAATTATTAGGCACATCGCCCGCTCCCCCGGGAGTTGGGCAAGCTAAAAAGCCCTCTGCCCCGGTGGTGGACGTTCCCCAGCCGATAATGGCCTGCCCCTGATAAAAGTTGTTGATTATTTCTACCTGACAAACAAACAAAGGCCCCGTATCCTCAAAGCTTCCGTTAAGAACCAGGTTCGTTTGAGAAAAAAGGAATCGGGGGAGCAAAAGCCCCCCGATTCCAAAAAGTAATATGCCGAAGCCTTTTTTCATCTATTGTTATTGCACCACTAAGATAATATCCTGCAACAATTCGCCCTCAAAAATCAGGCGTACGTGATACTGGCCCGGTGTGAGGCTGTTTACCCCGATAAAGTTATCGCCGGGATTTGCCATACCGGATAATACCGTATTGCCTAATCCATTCAGTACGGTATACGAACAGGTTTCAATAAAGTTACTGTTCAGGTTCACCTGTGTAGTGGCCGGGTTGGGTGATAATGTAAAGAAACCGCCCTCTCCGGGTTCTTCAACTTCCGGCAACAAATCGGTAGGTTCTTCAATGCGGTCACAGGACGGAAGAGATACTTCCTCGCCCCAAACGTGCAACAGCAGGCTACGGCTGGCCGACACCACGTACCCATATTCAACAAAGCACTGTTCAGCAATGTAGGTCAGGTTCTCGTGGTCAATATTGTCCAGTGCCGCCGCTCCCTCGGACATATAACGCATATATATCGGTGCAAACTGCACATTCAACTGCTCAATATCTGATGCGGGAGCAACACTGCCCAGCAACGATTCTGCGCCTGCGTAGTCACCCGTATCAATACGCATATAAATTTCTGCCCATTGTGCGCCGGGGGTGCTTTTGATCGCTTGAATACGGGTGCCGATAATGGAACTCTCGTCTTTCAATGTTTCATCCTGCAAATGTGTTTCAAAAAGCTGTTTGTGCTGTAAAAAACGATGGTTGTCCTCATACATCCCCCCGTCTATGTCTGCCTCCATAAAGGGAACCTCCATTGTAGGCACGTAAACCGAAGGTTCACCTATTTTCTTGAGGTACAGGCACAGGTTGCGCAGCAATGAAGGGTCATTGCTTGAAGGTGACGCGATATTAATTAAAAAGCCCTGCGCTTGATGAGTTATATTGTCAAAATATGTCGTGTGGTTCTGCGGGCAGTTATTGGCAAAAGCCTCCACACCCTGCGGGAGATTCACCCTTGGCACCATTCCGAAGAACGTATTCAGCGGATTGAGCGTTACCGCAGGGTTATTGCGGTCGAATGCCTGATTGCCCAATGCCCCGTAATTAATCAGCAGCCCGTCTTTGGCATAGTTCACGGTATTGTTAAAGACACGCATAGCCGGGTTTGGCAGGCCGGTAAACAGGGCCACGTGTGTACGCGTCACTTTATTACAACCGCAGTCACTTAAACTAACACTTTCCCCGCGAATACCTACGTTACGGTTCCATTCAGTAGAGGTTCCTTCTACTTCATTTTTTAGCACGTTCACGCCGCTGGAATTTCGGTACCATATTCCGGTACGCTCAAAGTTCTCTCCGCTTGTAACAAGTGTCTGTATACGGTTCCAACGGATGTTTGAGCAGCTTCCGCCCTCAAAGTCGATACCCCGGTCAAACTTCAGTACTGTATTAGAATCGACAAAGTGCAGCACCGTGGGGCCGCATTTGCCTACCCGTCCGCTCTGGTCAAACACACGCACACCAATGGAACCCTTTTGCGGCCCGCTAATGTTGGAAATGGTATTGCGTTCTATCCGGTAAGCCGAAGTAAGGCCCTGCCCCTCGATATTTACCCCTGTACGTGCTTTCTGTATACTATTTTGCCTTACATGGTGGTTCGTTTGGTTGCCAACCCCTTTAAAACCCGCTTCTAAGGAAATACCCTTGCGTACACCGCTGATCTGGTTCCGGTATATCTCCGTTTTCCAGTGGCCCAAAGCCAGTATACCATTTTCACTGTCGTAGATCATATTGCGCTCGTTATTATCCGTAAAGCCTCCGATGTAAGCGGTACGAAGCGGTGTATTTACTAAGACCTGATGAGGATTGCGAAGTTCAATGGCGTAGGCGTTGATATTTCCCTGCCCGATTTTATTAAACGTATTGTTCACTATACGCACATTCGCATTTTCAGCATAAACCCCCGTTTTCAGTTTATCAAATTGGTTCATCGCCGAAAAATACGTGCCGATGTTGGGCGCAACCACACAGCCTATTACCCGCACACCAGTATTAGGCAGGCCCACGGATGGGTCTTTGCACGCCGCAGAAGCATAAAATTTAGTACCCGTGATCTGTCGCAGGTAATTGGTTGCGGTATGGTTACGTATCGTAACGGCATGTTCGTTCAGATCAAAGGTGCAGTTCTTCACATTGAACTCCTGCACGCCATCCAACCAAAGCGCGGTATAACCATCCTCGATGGTATTATTATCCAGTTCAATGCGGCTTCCTGAATAACACCCGATCCCTGCCCACATATTATTACAGCCCCTTAAATAGGAATTACGCAAGCTGAACTGGATATTCGGGTTTACGTATATGCTTCCGTTCTCTGTAAAACGAATGCTTTTGTTATTGATAATGCCGTTCACATCCATAACCAGTTGCCCGTCGATAAGCATATCACTGTTTGCATTAATAAGCGAAGCTACCTGCGAATACAGCAGCGGTTCGCCGCAATGCCCCAATACCAGTGGCGCAGTACATTCCGTTACCGATACGTTGTCGATGAAGTAATATGAACTGTGAGAATGGCGGTAGGTATAACCCGGCGGGTTGGGAGAAGCCGCCACGGGTGTGCATTGCACATCGGCCACTGCATCATGCTCGAAATACCCAATAATCAGGTATGTCAAATCCGTGGAATTGCCGGGGTTAAACGTTACCGTCACCTTTGTCCAGCCGTCCTTATCCGTTACCCCGGTGGTCAGAGTCCGCAGGTTGGCGGTTTCCGTTGGGGTCAGATTGGATTTAAGAGCGTAATATGGCCGGGGACCTACAGTCGGAAGCCCGAACCAATACCGGTTACTTACCAGTACCTGTAAGGGCGACGAGTGCGTACTGATTTCCCCCAATGAAACGTACATACTTATGGTATACGTCGTATTGGGTTTCAGGGGCTGTTTCAGTTGTGTCACCACGTACTCACGGCTTTCCCTTGTCGGTAGGGTCTGCGGGTCTTGTATCGTATCAAACAGAGCCGGGGAAATGTAGTTTCCAACCCCGATATATGAACCGTCTGTAAACCCCGGAAGTTGTAGGGCCGCCTGTGAGCCAAAAGGGGTATTATTGCCATTACGCCAAAGCCCGCATTGGGTAGAGTAACCCTGTACACCCGAATTAGCGGGGTCTACCTGCGTTGGGTACCATAAATCGGGTGTCCCGCCATGTTCAGAAGTGGCATTTGCCGAGCGGAGTGCGTTACCCCAGCCTGTGGCCCTGCCTATCCGGTTTTGGCAATTACCAGAAGAAAGAATGTCCGAATAATTGGCAAAGGACGGGTTACATACATAATTAAATACCTGCCCGGGGCAATCCGTGCAAAGATCACCCACGGACTTGTCAGGGCCTGACCAGTCGTTTTTAGGATCGGGTTCATAGACCTGGGCATTAAGGTTTGCCGCTGAAAACAGCATGACGATAAGGAACGCCGGGAAAAAGTTAAATTTCCTGTGTTTCATTTTGATAAACTTTTAGATTATTGGATTTTAAAAAGTAGCGAGAGAGGGTGTTCTGTGGTAACGTTTTCTTTCATACTTTCTACACCCGTGGAGTATTACGGGATTAGGGGCTGTTTAGGTTTAGGTTAATAAATCGCACATAAAAATAGGGCGCATACTCCCCGCTTATTCCTAACCGCCAGCGGGCACGTCCAATGCCTTGCAGAATTAAGAACAGCAAGGGATATACACGCCCATGCGGGCGCGTATCCCACAACTGCCTCGGTCTGCTTTTTTGGACGTTTTGCTGACACCAAGACGATTGCGTACGCAATATCTTTATGTACGCGTAATACGTTTTGGGTAATACGCGGTAGTTTTCTACGGGATAAAGATACAAAAGGACAAAGATGAGAAAAGGACAAATTTTATCACTTGTCAGATTTGAAATCTCAATGCATTTACAGTCACTTAATTACAATTAACATTGTTGGCACTAAAAATGTAACAGATCTCTCTGTATACTTTTGCCGGAGTTTCTTAATATAGGGGTAGAAGCGCCTGGTGCTGGAGAAGCTATTGAGGTAGTACCCTTTTACATCAGTGGTAGTTCTATGGATTCCATCAAGGAACTGAGGGGGCCAATACCTCTCAGGTACTTTTTAAAAACAAAAGCCCGAACCAATCTCTGATTCAGGCTTTTTGCTGTACCCGGGGCGGGACTCGAACCCGCACAGTATCGCTACCGTCGGATTTTGAGTCCGATGCGTCTACCAATTCCGCCACCCGGGCATACATGCTTCTTTAAGCGGGTGGCAAAAATACTACAGTAATCCGATTTTCCAAAATATCAGGCTTTTCAGGCCGGTTCCAGGTTCTCGATCGAGATCACGCTCTTCAGGCTACCGAATTCCACGCGCACTTTGGTGCCGTTTATCTCCACCACTTTGCCCACCTGCCGCGTACCCGTCATTCGTACCTCGCTGCCGGGAACGATCACGGCCAGTTTGCGGGCGATCACCTTTTCGCGGGTGTTCTCTTTCTCGAAGCGTTTTTTCTCTTCCACGATCCGCGCCTTTTCCTTGCCCATAGCCTTTACAAAGTCGCTGATGATCTCTTTTTTATTCTTGGTCTGGTCCCACTTGAGGCCCAGTTCCTGCATTTTGCGGCCCAGGGCGATCAGTTTTACTTCTTCTTCGCGCTGTCCCTTGAATTTATTCAGCTTCTCGGTCCATTTCTCCTCGGCCTGCTTTGCCTTTTCGCGGGCTTCGGCGGCTTCCTTACGGGCTGCTTCGGTCTGGCGGATCTGCTCGTTGAGATCGTTACGCCGCTTTTGCAGCACGTTCAATATATGGTCCAGCTTTACTTTATTGGTATCCGTTTTTTCTTTGGCGCGCTGTATGAGGGCCTGCGGAATGCCGCTCTTTTCGGCGATCACAAAGGTGTAGGAGCTGCCCGGTTTGCCGATCTCGAGCTGGTACAGGGGTTGCAGCGTACGGTCGTCGAACAGCATACAGGCGTTCTGTACGCTTTTCAGCTGTTCACCGGCCACCTTAATGTTACCGTAGTGCGTGGTAATGATGCCGAAACTCTTGCTCTGGGCCAGTTCTTCCAGGATCACCTCAGCCATGGCCCCACCCAGTTCGGGGTCAGAACCGGTACCGAACTCGTCGATAAGGAAGAGCGTGCTTTTACCGGCCCGTTCCAGGAAACGGCGCATCTTAATGAGGCGCGAGGAATAGGTAGACAGTTCGTATTCGATGCTCTGGCTGTCGCCGATATCGGTAAGCAGGTTGCTGAAAAAGCCGAATTCGCTCTGTGCATCGCAGGGAACGGGAATACCCGCCTGCAGCATGATCTGGAGCAGTCCTACGGTTTTAAGTGCAATGGACTTACCCCCGGCGTTGGGTCCGCTGATGATCAGGATGTTCTTACCCGGTTCCAGGTGCATACTGAGGGGGATGACCGCTTTTTTCTGCTCGCGGTTCTTGCGTACCAGTATGGGGTGACGTCCGTTGAGGATGTGCACCACGGGTTTTTCGGAATAATGCGGTATTTCGGCATCCAGCTCCCGGCCCAGCAAGGCTTTGGCGCGGGTAATATCCAGGTGTACCAGGGTTTCGAAAAAGGCCTGTATCAGCGGGTATTTATGGCGTAACTGCTTTGTGAGCTCGCGCAGGATACGGCGTACTTCCGATTTTTCGTCTACCTCCAGCGAAGCGATCTCGTTGTTGATCTCGATGGTCTCGCCCGGTTCAATGAAGGTAACCTTACCCGTATTGCTGCTGCCGTGGATAATACCACGAATTTCGCGTTTGCTTTCGGACACGATGCTCACCACGCGGCGGCCGTTCATGAACGACTCTTCCACATCGGCCAGTACATTGGCCTTGCGCAGTTTGGAAAGGATGCTCTGGAACATGCGCTCATTCTCACGGCGCCGCGTTTGCAGGGCCTTGCGTATGGCGGCCAGCTGCGGCGATGCATTGCTGCGTACAATACCGTGCTCGTCGATGATACCCTGTATACGTTCCGGAATTTCTTTCTCGATCTCCAGCTGGGCCTGGAAACGGTGCAGGTAGGGATAGGCGTCTTCCTTATCCTTTACAAAACGGATAAAGCCGTTGCAGGCTTCGATCACAGCCAGTATGGCCAGCAGTTGTTTTTCGTCCAGCACCGAGCCGTCGAGCTTCAGCAACTGTAATTCTTTGGGTATATCGGGGCAGGAGATATCCGGGAAGGACAGGCCCTGGCGGAAGGTCTCCAGCATTTCTCCGGTCTGGCGCAGGGCCGTGTTCGATTCTTCGAAATTGTTGTAGGGCCGCAGTTCCGCCACTCTTTCGCGGGCGGTCTTTATACGGCAATTCTCTTCAATCCATTCCAGGATGGTGAGGAACTCCAGCTTTTCAGCGGTATCTTTGGGATAAATGAACATAGTAAGCTGATGCAAAGGTACTAAAAAGGCGGCACATCTTTGCGGCAGTGCAGCTTGCGAAATTTTAAGCAAAAATACGGAACCAGGCGGCTTTCAGGAAGATAAAGGCGTGATTGAAGAGGTTGGGCAGCCAGCCGTGATGTTTTTTTAATACGCGGTAGCGGTCTTTGTGCGACAGGCTGCGCTGCTGCTGTGAAAAGCCGTCGAGGCGGAAGTCGGAAATGATCAGTCCCGTATTGAAGGTACGTTCGGGGCGGGTGTTTTTGAGCGTACGGATCAGCCAGTCGATATCGCCGGAAGAGGGATGCGCCAGATCGAATAAGGGGGCAATGCTGCGGCGCACAAACACCGACTGGTGCCCCACCACCATACCAAAACGCATGGAACGCCAGCTGAGCTGTGCCGGCAGTTTACGGTGCCGTATGGCCGACATGGTGCCCTGTGGTTCTCCTGCCTCATTTACGAACAGGGTCTCACCGTAGCGCAGGTCGTAATCGCCGGGTGCTGTAAAGGCTTTTGCAATGGTGTCGGCACTGTGAAATACGTCGCCGGCATTCATGAACAGTACAAATTCGCCTGTGGCCAGCTGTAAGCCTTTGTTCATGGCATCGTAAATGCCACGGTCTTTTTCGGAAACGATACGGCTGATATGTTTTTCGTACTTCTGTACGATCTCCAGTGTATTGTCTGACGAGGCGCCGTCGATGATGATGTATTCCAGCGACGGCCAGCTTTGCCCGCATACGCTCTGTAGCGTTACTTCAATAGCAGAAGCTGCATTGTAGCAAACGGTTATAATGCTTATGAGCGGCTGCGGCATAGACTTTCGTATAGTTCCAGGTAACGGGTTACCTGTTGTTGTTCTTCAAAATTGTCCAGGAACGACTGCCGGGCCTTCTGCTGCAGCTCTTTCTGCAGGTCGGGTTCCAGGGTGAACAGGATCCCTTCGGCAAGGTCGGCTGCATCTTTGTAGCGGGCCAGGTAACCGTTTTGCCGGTGCTGTATGATATCGGGTATGCCGCCTACGTCAAAGCCCACTACGGGCGTGCCACAGGCCAGGGATTCAATGAGTGAATTGGGCAGGTTCTCGGCCAGGGAGGGCAGCACAAATACATCGGCAGCGCCGTAATAGGCGGCCATTTGTCCTTCGTCGGATATAAAACCGGTATAACGGCTTTCGAATCCCTGTCCGTTCCGGGCATCGGCCTTCATATTTCCCAGTACCAGCAGCAGGTATTTGTCGGCAGAATCCGGTTCGCGGGCTGCAATAATTTCCAGGGCCTCCTGCAGGTATTGTACGCCTTTACGGTAATCGCTGGCGATAGCTGCCGCGAAGAGAATGATCTTTTTACCGGCGGGCAGTCCCAGTTCCCGGCGCAGCGCCGTTTTGTCACCGGGGCGGAAAGTTTTGCCGGACAACGGATTGGGGATCACCCGTATATCCTTGTCGCGCAGGAGCGAGCTGGACGCGGCCTGCCGGGCCAGCCAGTGACTGGGTGTAACGATATGGATGTCCAGTTTGCTGAAAAGCGCCTGTTTGCGACGGTGAACGGTATGGGAATAATCGCGGGGAGCCGGTTTTTTCATAAAGAAACAGTCGCCGCATTGCCCGGTAAAATGGTCACAGCTCATGGAGTTGTGGCAGCCCCCGGTAAAAGCCCACATATCGTGCAGGGTCCATACGGCGGGTATGCGGTGCCGGGCCAGGATCTCCAGTTGCCCCAGCGATAAAAAGCCCTGGTTGATGTAATGCAGGTTCACCACGTCGAAGTCACGGAGTTTGCGGGCTATGAACGGGTCTCCCGTTGTGCCCGTGCTGAACTGGAACAGGTCTTCGCGGCGGGCCAGCCGGAGGCGCAGGGGGCCTTTTTCCAGGGCCACGAGACCCAGGCGTTTCCATTTCTGTAAGGGCTGCTGTGCCTGTACATGTACAAAAGACACATCCTGCTGCCGGTTTTGCAGGCCTGCATACAGGCGCCGGCAGGCTATGGCCGCGCCCCCGTTCCCGGCTTCGGTATTGAACAGCCCTATTTTCATGCCGGGTTGCTGGGTTTGTCGCCTTCCAGGATGATGTAAGGCGATAAAAACCTGGATTCGAACGGAATGACCCGGGTGAGGACCTTACCGCAGAACCAGATGGTCTTAAAAAAAGCTTTTGCAAACACGGACTGGCCGGCGTAATTCTCGAGCCAGAGCCCGAAGCGGCCGTGATAGTATACCCGTACGTTTTCGAGGCCCAGGTTGCGGGCACTCCTCTCCAGCAGTCCGGGGTCCATACTGCGGATATTGTGTATGTTGTAATTTTCCGGATCGAAGGTTTTGTTCATCCAGCCGTTGATGCCTGTGAAATTGGGCAGCAGGATCAGTATACGCCCCCCGGGCAGGCAAAAGGGCAGGTGTTTCCCGATGATGCCGGCCGTATCTTCAAAATGTTCGATCAGTCCGACCGAAAAGACCATCCCGTATTGTTTTTCGGGCACATACTGAAATACATCGCCTTCATACAGGTCGAGGTCTTCGTTCCCGAATCCGTTCTTTTTCAGGAATTCCTGCAGGAACTCCCGGTGTATGATATAGTCGAAAATAGCTGCTTTTACATGAGCTTTCCGTTTCAGGAACAGGGCAAATACCCCGGGGAATCCCCCGATTTCCAGCACACTGCTGTCGGGCGATCTTTGTGCATTCCGGATAAGGACGTCTGAAAAGAGATAGGCATCTTCGATGCGGGTGATCTCGCCACGGTCCATTTTTTGTTTCCAGTAATCCAGCCAGAATTCCCTGCTCGTCAGCTCATTGTTATTATCCATTCTTTTGCTTTGGAAATTGCGGCTAAAAGTAAGAAAAAACTTTGTCTCTTATTTTAGATACAAACTTCGGAGAGCCGTACACATAACGCTAAAAAATAGTAGATTTGCTGTCTTTCAATACTAAAAACAAGGCAGAGCGCAGCGTTATGCATACGGAAAAACAGGAATTCAGTACGGTTTTTGTCATACAGGCCAGGATGGGTTCCGTCCGCCTGCCCGGCAAGATCCTGATGCCTGCCTTCGAAGGCAAAAGTATCCTGGATATCGTTACAACCCGCCTGCAGGAACGTTTTCCGCATATTCCCCTGTACATAGCCAGCGGTCCCGAAAAAGACAATGCCGCCCTGGGCGCATGGGCCGCGGGTAAAAACATACAGGTTACCTGGGGCAGCGAGAACGACGTGCTTTCCCGCTTTCGTACGCTGGCCGAACAAACCGGGGCTGATTACCTGGTGCGCATCTGTGCCGATAATCCCTTCCTGGACATGGACTACCTGCAGGAACTGCTGGATGCCGCCGCAGAAGACCCCGCCGAATACATTGCCCAGCGCGTGAACGGAACACCTTCCATACGCACTCACCTGGGTCTGTATTGCGAGCTGGTTTCCGGCGAGGCGCTCCGGCATAAAATGAACAACCTGAGCCCGGAGAACTGCGAACACGTAACCAGTTACATGTACGGCGAAGGCCGCGAACACTTCCGCATACACTGGGTGGAACATCACTGGCCCGCCGAAGTGCTGCACAGTCTGCGCCTGTCGGTAGATACGCCCGAGGACATGGAAATGACGGCCGAACTTTTTGCCCGCACCCAGGGCGATATACGCCGCGCGATCCCTTACGTACTGGAAGAACGGCCCGATATGGCCCTTAAAATGTCAGAACAAATTGAAAAATACAAAAAGTGAACCTATGCACACTTACATTATAGGCGAAATCGGACAGAACCACAACGGTTCGGTTGACATAGCAAAAGTGATCGCAGATCTTTGCCTGCAGCCGGTTAAGGATAAGTTCTTTGACCGTGACCTGAAGCCGATGGACGCCATAAAGCTGACCAAGCGCGACCTGAAGGAAGAACTGACGCAGAGCCAGATGGACCAGCCCTACACCTCGCCGCACAGCTTCGGACGTACCTACGGCGAGCACCGTGCCGCCCTGGAACTGTCGGACGAGGAGCACTTTGAAGTATACAAACACGTAAAAGCCCGCGGGGCCGATTTCGTGGAAACCCTGTGCAGCATCGGCTGTCTCAGCATCCTGAAGTATTTTACCCCCGACCGCCTCAAGGTGGCCAGCCGCGACCTTACCAACCTGCCCCTGCTCAATGCCCTGGCCGAGACAAAAATTCCCATTATTCTCTCTACGGGAATGGGCGGCGAAGAAGAGCTGAACGATGCCCTGGAGGTGATCACCCGCCATCATGAGAACATCAGCATACTGCATTGCCTCTCTGAATATCCCAGCGATTACGGGCACCTGAACCTGAATACCATTCCGTTTCTCACAAAAAAATACCCCAATTATACCATCGGTTATTCCGACCATTCCATAGGCATTGTAGTGCCTACTGTAGCCGTGGCGCTGGGGGCAAAGATCATCGAGAAGCACGTAACGCTGGACCGTAACATGAAGGGCAGCGACCATGCCGGTTCTGCCGAAAAAGACGGTATCTTCCGTATGGTGCGCGATATACGTAACATCGAGGCTTCCCTGGGCGAAGAAAAAATGTTCCGTTCCGAAGCCTCGGCCTCTTCCAGTGTAAAACTGGAGCGCTCGGTGGCTTCGCTGCGCAATATTGCCGAGGGCGAGACCATCAGCGAGGCCGATCTGCACCTGCTGAGCCCGGGTAACGGCGTAAAATGGAAGAACCGGGAGCTGATCGTGGGTAAAAAAGCCCGTAAGAATATTGCGGCCAACGAACTGATATTCCCCGAAGATGTTGCCTGAGTTCCCGATAAAAATAGTATTTACGGATATAGATGGCGTATGGACCGATAACGGCATGTATTACAGCGCCGAAGGCTTTGCCATGAAAAAATTCAATACGGCCGACAGCGCCGGGCTGGCCTTTTTACGTATACTCAACGTTCCGGTAGTGATCCTGAGCGGCGAAGATACGGGCGAAACCCGCCGCCGTGCCGAAAAACTGCAAATGGAGCACGTATACTGCGGCATCCGGGATAAACACAGCCAGGCCCTGAAAATATGCGAAGAAACGGGTGTTACACTACAGCAGGCCGCTTTTATCGGTAACGACCTCAACGATCTGCCCCTGCTGCAGCTCGTGGGCCGTTCCGCCGCCCCTGCCGATGCCCCGGATTACATACGCAGCCAGGTGGACTTTGTAACCCGCACAAAAGGTGGCGAAGGCGCTTTCCGCGAATTTGCCGAAACCCTGATCCGCGAGGCCGGCCTGTTTGAACATGTTGTGGAACGCTTTATCGAAAGCTTAAGTACAGATACGAAATGACGAACGATTCCCTGCAGAAAATAGCGAGATTCTTTCCGCCCTTCGTCTTCGACCTGCTCAAAAAAACCTATTATGCCCTGCAGTTCGCCGGCACACCGCACAAAAGCGTACTGCGCGCCAATGCAGAGCTGCACAATGCCGGTAAAGGCAAAAAGGCATTCCTGATCGGCACCGGGCCCAGCCTCAAAAGTATGGACCTGAAACTGCTGGCTGGCCAGGACTGTTTCTCACTCAGCAATTTTTACCTGCACGAAGACCTGCAGACCGTGAACCCGCGCCTGCACTTTTTTGCGCCCTATCACCTGCCGCTCGACCGCAATAATTTTGTAGACTGGCTGCGGGATGCCGACCGCAAATTACCCGCAGACACCCATATCGTCCTGGGCACTTCGGATTACGATATGGTGCAGGAATTCAAGCTGTTTCCCAACCGAAAGATCTATTACCTGCACCTGACGCCGGCCATGGGCGTATCATCCCGTTCGGTAGACCTTACCAGGCCCGTACTGAAGCCCCAGACCTCGCCGCTGATGATCGTTCCGGTGCTTATTTACATGGGCTACACCGAAATTTACCTGATGGGCTGCGACCACAACGTACTTAAGTATTACCGCGAAGACATCGAGCATTTCTACGACGTAAAACGCGACGTACGCAAAGGCGCCTCCGACAAGGGCGTGTGGGTAGACATTATTACGCAGCACGAGGCCAGCGTAAAAGTATTCCGCCAGTACGCCTGGTATATCGAGAAGTTCAGCCGTAAATACAATTTCCGCTTTATCAATCTTTCGCCCCTGTCCTGGCTCGATTTTGTGGAGCACGATACCCTGGAGAACGCTGTACGTAAATAACTGAAATACACACTGAAAATGAATATATGTCCTATTTGTGATGCACAGAACACCCGGGTTATCTTTAAACACGGCAGGTACGATGTGTGTCGCTGCAGGGAGTGTAAACTTATTTTCGGCGCGCCGCTGCCCGGAGAACAGGAGCTCATGGACTATTACCAGGGCTTTATGTTCGCTCCGCCCGATCTTTCGGACATTACGCGCTTGAAGAAGAACAAGAAAAAAGAACTGAACCGTCTTTTTGCCTTCCGGGGCAATGAACAGGGCAAAACCCTGCTCGATCACGGCGGCGGCACGGGACTTTCCTGGATCTCTGCCAAAGAAACGGGCTTCGATGCCTATTACCTGGACCCCGACCAGGTGGCTACCCGTTTTGTGGCCGATAATTTCGGGCTGACTGCCGAAAAGATCGTTACCGACCTGGGTGCCGAAACACGTACATTTGATTACATACTTTCGGACAATGTTGTGGAACACGTAACCGATCCGGCCGGGTTCATACGTCACCTGTACGATAAACTGGCCCCCGGCGGTAAGCTGGTGATCAAGACCCCGCGCGCCGCCAACCTGGAAACGCTGTTCAACCCGCTGGTACTCGAGGCCTATTTTTCGGCTACGTACAGGGAACTGGGTATTCCCCGCGCCCTGAAATGTCTGCTGATCGACCGTTTCTGGCACTGTATGCCGCCGCGCCATATTTACTCTTTTTCTCCGCGCAGTGCCGTACAGCTGTGCATCAATGCGGGCATTCCGGCAGAGGAAGTGCACTTTACTTCGTATTCTACCGGCTGGTTCGAATATTCGCTGACCCGCCTGCTGCTGAAACCCCGCCGCTTCTCGTTCAATATGCTGCTGCGCAAGGCCATTATCGCCTCTTTTGTTCCTTTTGAACTGCTGGCAAAACCCTTCCAGGTACTTTTTACCAGCCTGGGGCTGATAAGCCGTACAGGAATGGTAATCAACATTGTAAAAGAGAAATAAAGCCGTTTCTGAAGGGAATATATGCTGCCGCACGGTTATATAAAATGCGGAAACGCATAAAAACCCGATACTTAATTTAAATTTGCTCAAGGAAAAAAATAACATCAAAAACAGGATGGAAAATAATAAGACCCGGAAAGACCTTATCCTGCTGGCTATACTCTTTGTTGTCAGCATCGTAATTACAGCCATTTACCTGTATCCGAACTTTTCAGGAAAAGTACTGAACCAGTCGGACGTGATCCAGGCGGAAGGCGGACATTCCGAAGTGAAAAAATACAAAGCAAAGGGCGAACAGATACTCTGGACCAACAGTATGTTTTCGGGGATGCCTACCTACCAGGTTTACCTGGAGCACAAGGATAACCTGGTAAAACGCTTTATCCTGAACCCCATTGTACAAACCCTGCCCTCGCCTTTCAGCATCTTTTTCTTTTGCCTGGTATCGGGTTTCCTGTTTTTTTATGCCCTGCGGTTCAAGCCCTGGGTAAACCTTATTGCTACCATTATTTTCACCTACAGCTGCTTCAATATAGTAAGTATCGAGGCGGGACACCTGAACAAGGTACTTGCCCTGGCGCTGATGCCTGCCATCTGGGCCGGTGCCGTGCTTATATTCGATAAAAAAGTGATCGCCGGTGCCGTGGTAAGTCTTATTGCCGTGGCCATGCAGCTCAGCTTCAACCACCCACAGATCACCTATTATACCTTCCTGGGACTGGGAGTTTATTTCCTGTACCAGCTGGTGCAGGCAATACTGAGCAAGCAGTTCAAAAGTATACTCATTGCCGCTTCGGTAATGATACTTTCCGTGGGACTGGGTGTGGGCAGCACAACCTCGCTGCTGTGGACCACCTACGAGTATGCCGATGAGACCATCCGCGGCGGTTCCGAACTTTCGGATGCCCCCAACAGCGGACAAAACGGCCTGGACAAAGGTTACGCCTTTAGCTGGAGCTATGGTGTGGGCGAAAGCCTGGACCTTATTATCCCCAGGATAAACGGCGGAGCCAGCGGGGAAAAACTCTCCAAAAATTCAGAAACCTATAAGGCCATGATCGAACATGGCATACCACGCGGCAATGCTGAAAAATTTGTACGGGCTGCTCCTACCTACTGGGGTAAGCAGCCATTTACCGGCGGTCCGTCCTATATGGGTATCGTCGCTTTTCTTTTCTTCCTGTATTACATGCTGGAAGGACTCCGGAACCTGAAAACAGGTCCCCGGATTACGCTTGGTTCCATTGTACGCATGCTGTTTACCGGCAAATCGCCCAGGGGCTGGATCTTTGTGATCTTCCTGTTCTCCCTGTTCATGGCCTGGGGGAAAAATTTCAGCGTGTTTGCCGATTTTATGTTCAACTATTTCCCGCTCTACAATAAGTTCCGCACACCAGCTATGGCCATGAGCCTTACCATGTTAAGCGTTGCCATCGGCGCTGGTATGGGTATTATGACACTGCTGGAAAACCTGAAAAAAGATCCGGCTAAAGAAGGGAAACGCTTCCTGATCGTGGCGGCTTCGCTGGGCGGTTTCTGCCTGCTCATTGCCCTGGCGCCTGCGTTATTCCTTTCGTTCCAGAATGAAGCCATTGATGAATCGATCAAAGGGATGATCGGGGGCGAGAACTGGCTGCTGGAAGCGATACAGAGCGACCGCGCCTCCCTGGCCCGTATGGATGCCCTGCGTTCCGGTATACTGGTGGGTATTGCAGCCCTGCTGGTATGGCTGCTGAGCAGAAATACACTTAAACCTGCCGTTTTCACCGGTATACTGGCAGTCCTGGTAATTTTTGACATGCTGGGCGTAGACAGCCGTTACATATCGCCGGATGACTTTAAACCGAAAAAAGTACTGACGGCCAGCGCTTCGGCAGCCGACCGCATGATTATGCAGGACCCCGACATTCACTACCGTGTATTTGACGTGACCCGCAACCCCTTTGCCGATGCCATGCCTTCGCTTTTCCACAAGTCGATCGGCGGTTACCATGCGGCCAAGATCCGCCGTTACCAGGACGTGATCGAGCGCCACATCTCAAAAAATAACATGGCCGTGCTCGACATGCTCAACGCCAAATATATTATTGTGGGAGGGGAGACAGAAGATGCGCCGCCACAGGTTATGCCAAACCCCGACGCACTGGGTAATGCCTGGTTCGTAAGCAACTTTAAATGGGCACCCACACCCGACGATGAGATCAACGGCCTTACCGGCCTTAACCCGCGTACCACAGCCGTGATCAGCGAAAAAGACAAAGCCTACCTGAGCGATGTACAGACCACTCCCGATTCAACCGCAACGATCAAACTGGTGTCTTACCACCCCGACCGCATGAAGTACGAATCCGTGAGCAATGCACAGCGCCTGGCCGTGTTCTCGGAGATCTACTACAACAGCGGCAAGGGCTGGGAAGCGTATATCGACGGACAGAAGACCGACCATATCCGTGTGAATTACATCCTGCGTGCCCTGAAGATACCGGCCGGTAAACACAACATCGAATTCGTATTCGAGCCGGAAAGTTTCCGCGAAGGATCCCGCATTTCACTTATATCCAGCATACTGGTGCTTGTGCTTTCGCTGGGTGGCATCGGCTTCCTGGTGTATCAGAAAAGCAGAAAGAAGTCCGCACAGGCATAAACACAGATGGGTATTGTAGCCAGAGAAGGTATTAAGGGCACCGTTGTGTCGTACATAGGGGTGCTTATTGCCTATGTGACCCTGGTTATTGTACTGCCCTATTGCCTTACGGAAGAAGAGAACGGCCTGGTGCGCGTATTTGTGGAAGCTGTGGCCATTTTCGGACTCATTTTCCAGCTGGGTATACCCAGTGCCATTGTACGTTATTATGCCCGGCACAACGAACAGCCGCATACCCGGCAGGCTTTTATATCGCTCAATATATGGGGCGCGCTGCTGGGCATTGTGCTTATGTGCCTGCTGGGCTGGGCCCTTAAGGAATGGATCTTCGATTATTTCCGCAGCAAGGCCCCGGCTTTTAACCGTTACTACATCTACATGCTGCCGGCAGCGGGTTTTATGATACTGGCGGCCATATTCGAAAAGTTCTCCAACACCCTGCTGAAGATCAGCTGGCCCATTTTTTTCAGGGATGTACTTACCCGCGCCCTGCTGGCGGTTTCGGTGCTCCTGTATTTCTTTGATGTACTCAGCATCACCCAGATGGTACTGAGCATCATGATCGGCTACGGCATCGTATTCCTGTGCCAGGCCCTGTATTTCCTGTTTATTTCGGGAGAATCGTCGCGCCTGCGCAAACCGGCGCTGGGCAAAGGTTTCCTGAAGGAGTATTCCACCTACCTGCTTTTTACCTCGGTGGGCAGCATCGGCAACAGTATCGGCGGACGGGTGGATATTTTTATGATCACGTCGAGCCTGGGTCTTAAAGATGCCGCCATCTATTCCATGGCCATGTACCTGGCTACCATCATTGAACTGCCGCAGCGTTCCCTGGGGCAGATCTTATCGCCGCTCATGGCCGACGCCATTACGAAAAACGATACCGAACGTATCCGCAGCATTAACCGCGATGCTGCCGTTTCCCAACTGATGGCGGGCTTCCTGCTGTTCCTGCTCATCGTGCTGAACATACAGGACTTTTATGCCATTATACCCAAAGGAGAAAAATATGCCGGAGGTATCGGGGTGGTGATCATTACCGGCATTTCCAAACTGATATCGCATGCCATGGGGGCTAATGCGCTCATCACTACCAATTCTAAATATTACCGCATCAATTTTGTGATCATTATTCTGTTCCTGGCGGTGAACATCACCGGCAACTACCTGCTCATACCCCGCTACGGGATCGAAGGTGCGGCTGCGGCTACGGCCTTTTCCACCTTCCTTATTGCCGTGATCTATTTCCTGTTTGTGCGGTCCAGATACAAAACACAGCCTTTCTCCCCCAAATCGGGCATTTTGCTGGGCCTGTTCTGTGCGTTGCTGCTGCTGGGTTATCTTATACCGCTGCATTTTCACCCCATACTGAATATGGCGCTGCGTTCGGTACTGCTGGCCGGTATTTACCTGTTCGTAGTGCTGCGCTTCAATATTTCGCCGCCCTTCACGGATATTTTCTACAGGTATGCAGGCCGTTTTATCCCGCGGCGTAAATAATCCTACTTGATCTCCTTGTACTCGATGTACTCCCCGTCGTCGTCGTTATTGCGGCGCTGCTTTTTGGGGCGATGGTCCGTACCGTAGTCGATGGTCTGGTTCCGTCGTTTTTCGCGCTCGTTGATGTCGTTGGCAGCCTTAACAACAGGACGGATGTACTTCCTGAAGAAGTTCAGGATCAGTATCACGATCAGCAATATGACGATGGCACGCAGGATCATTATCTACTCAGGTACAGGTTACGTTGTGCGTATACTTCGCGGAAGAATTTGTCTTTCAGATCGTCGATAAAGTAAATGCCCTCGCCGGTGGATTTCATTTCGGGACCCAGTTCTTTCTGCACTTCCGGGAATTTTTCGTAGGAGAACACCGGTATTTTGATGGCATAGCCTTTCATCTGCGGATCGTAGGTAAAGTCCTTCACTTTTGCCTCACCCAGCATGATCTTGGTAGCCCAGTTGATATAGGGCTGACGGTATGCTTTGGCAATGAACGGCATGGTACGCGAAGCACGCGGATTGGCTTCGATCACATATACCTGGTCGTCTTTGATGGCAAATTGTATATTGATGAGTCCTTTTACCTGCAGGGCTTTCCCGATCTTCACCGTATAGTCGCGCATCTGCTCCAGTACTTTTTCCGAAAGGTCGAAGGTGGGCAGCACGGCAAAACTGTCGCCGGAGTGGATACCGGCCGGTTCAATGTGTTCCATCATACCGATGATGCATACGTCCTCGCCGTCGCAAACGGAGTCGGTCTCCGCCTCGATGGTACGTTCCAGGAAATGGTCCAGCAAAACGCGGTTACCCGGGAACTCTTTAAAGAGCTCGATCACGTGGGCTTCCAGCTCTTCGTCGTTCAGTACGATCTTCATTTTCTGGCCGCCCAGTACATAGCTAGGACGCACCAGCAGGGGGAATCCCAGTTCGCGGGCCAGTTCTATGGCTTCGTCGGCGGTGGTTACCGTGCCGAATTTCGGATACGGAATACCCAGGTCTTTCAGCAGGGTGGAGAAACGGCCGCGGTCTTCGGCCAGGTCTATGCTTTCGAACGAGGTTCCAAAGATCGGTATACCGTAGCGGTTCATTTTCTCGGCCAGCTTCAGTGCGGTTTGTCCGCCCAGCTGTACAATAACGCCGTCGGGCTTCTCGTGCTGTATAATATCGTATACGTGTTCCCAGAACACGGGTTCGAAGTAGAGTTTATCGGCCGTACTGAAATCGGTGGATACCGTTTCGGGGTTACAGTTCACCATAATGGTCTCGTAACCGCACTCTTTGGCGGCCAGTACACCGTGCACGCAGCTGTAGTCGAACTCGATGCCCTGCCCGATACGGTTGGGGCCCGAACCCAGGATCAGCACTTTTTTACGGTCGCTGCGCACGCTTTCGTTCTCTTCTTCGAAGGTGGAGTAATAGTAAGGCGTAAGCGCCTCGAACTCAGCCGCACAGGTATCTACCAGTTTATAGGTACGCTGTACGTTCATTTCGGCGCGTTTTTTGTATACCTCGCTTTCCAGGCAACCCAGCAGGTGAGCGATCTGGCGGTCGCCATAGCCTTTTTGCTTGGCTATTTTCAGCAGTTCGCGCGGCAGGGTATCGATGGTGTATTCGCAGATGGTATTTTCCAGGGCGATCAGCTCTTCGATCTGGTACAGGAACCATTTATCGATGCGGCTTACCTTATGTATGGTATTGATCGGAATGCCCAGTTTAATGGCGTCGTACACGTGAAAGAGGCGGTTCCAGGAGGCAAACTCCAGGCTTTTCAGTATTTCGTCGCGGTTGCGGAGCTCCTTACCGTCGGCACCCAGGCCGTTGCGGTTGATCTCGAGCGACTGGCAGGCCTTTTGCAGGGCTTCCTGGAAAGAACGGCCGATACCCATTACTTCGCCCACAGATTTCATCTGCAGACCCAGTACGCGGTTGGCACCCTTGAACTTGTCGAAGTTCCAGCGTGGTATTTTTACGATCACATAATCGAGCGTAGGCTCAAACAGGGCCGAAGTGCCGGTGATCGGGTTTTTAAGTTCGTTGAGGTGGTATCCCAGGGCCAGTTTGGCGGCGATCTTCGCAATGGGATAACCTGTAGCCTTGGAGGCCAGGGCCGAAGACCGGGATACGCGGGGGTTGATCTCGATGGCAATGATGTCCTCGGTCTCAGGGTCTACGGAAAACTGTACGTTACATCCGCCGGCAAAGTTACCGATGGAACGCATCATTTTAATGGACATATCGCGCATGCGCTGGTACGTGGTGTCGCTCAGCGTCATGGCGGGGGCCACGGTAATACTGTCGCCCGTATGGATACCCATGGGGTCAAAGTTCTCGATGGCACAGATGATCACTACGTTGTCGTTGGAGTCGCGCAGCAGTTCGAGCTCGTATTCCTTCCAGCCGAGTACCGCTTTTTCAACCAGTACCTCATGGATGGGAGACAGCTGCAGACCGCGTTGCAGCAGGCCTTCGAACTCGTCTTTGGTATGTACGAAGGCTCCGCCCAGTCCGCCCAGTGTATAGGAAGGGCGTATCACCAGCGGGAAGCCGATCTCATTGGCAATTTCTTTACCCTCGAGCATGGAGGTGGCCACGCGTGAAGGGGCTACGCCTACGCCGATGTCGATCATGAGCTGACGGAAGGCATCGCGGTTCTCGGTGGTCTCGATGGCTTCCATATCCACCCCGATGACCCGTACACCGTATTCTTTCCATATACCCATTTCCTCGCAGGTTTTAGCCAGGTTCAGCGCGGTTTGTCCGCCCATGGTAGGCAGCACCGCATCGATCTGCTGTTCTTTCAGGATGCGCACAATGCTTTCGGGCTCCAGGGGCAGCAGGTATATATGATCGGCCGTTACGGGGTCGGTCATAATGGTGGCGGGGTTCGAATTGATGAGCGAAACCTCGATACCTTCTTCACGCAGGGAGCGCGAAGCCTGTGATCCGGAATAGTCAAACTCGCAGGCCTGCCCGATAATAATGGGGCCGCTGCCAATAATTAAAACATGTTTTATGGAATTGTCTCTCGGCATACGTATGAATAGTTAGCAATAAGCCGGGCACAAAAGTAACATTAAATTATGAATTGCGAACTTTAACGTGTTTATGGTCTGTATATACCTGATAAAGCTATTTTTAGCGTGAATTTATGTTCTCAGGGCCAAGCGGAAGCAGCAGGCAGGAGTACCCTGCCCCGCTGTATACAATATAGCGGGTGGCATCCTGGTTTACCCGGTCGGAGTGTCCTTTATCCGCGCCGGCGATACTTATACGCAGGCGGCTGCCTTTAGCCACGGTATAGGATACGGGCAGGCTGCCTATACGTATTTCCTGCGGAATGCCTGCCGGCATAGGTTCTGCGTCGCCTGTGCGGTGGCTTTGGGCCGGCCCCGGATGCAGGTAGGCCGGGTTGGGATCGGGTTTACGGTTACGCAGCCGCACCTGGGCCTCGGTAATGTAATGTATACGTCCGGCGGAGTCCTGTTCTTCCAGGAAGATGAAAAGGCCGCCGTCGGGTGCATCAGACTGCAGCCACAGGTTAAAAATTACCGAACCACTGAGCGTGAAAGACTCCGTGGCCACATCGGAAAGGTATTGTAAACAGCTGCGTGTTTTTTCTTCCCAGTGCAGGTAATTGGTATTGGGTTCTCCGCGAAACAGCGGGGTAAGACTGTTCCAGCGGGCACCGCCACCGCTGCCGAAATCGTAATTAACAATATGCGTGCGTTGTACCGGAGCACTGTTACTGTCCGAACGACTCAGCTCTGCACCGCTGAAATAATAACATACATTCTGCGTGCCGGCCGGCGGCCATACAGAAGCCGTATCCCAGCGCTCGCTGCCCATCGTAAAATAGTGTATGCGGGCCTCTTTATCTATACCATTCGGAATACTTTTAAGATGAAAATCGAAAAAGCGCAGCATTTCGGCATATACATTAAAGCGCACATCGGTGTACGCGGCATGCGGACTGGCATAATTGTGGGGGCCGTGATCCCAGGGGCCTATTAATACCCGTTGTGTATTGGGCGTATTCAGCAGGCCTTTGATAAGAGAACCACCCAGGGCTCCGTCGTAATACCCGCCAATGCGGAAAATGGCCGTGGAGGCCGCACGTATGCGCGGAAGCTGCTGATGCACGCTGAAAGCATCTACCGAAACCCCGAGGCGAGCATGTATCTCATCCCGGTATTCTATCTGCAGTATGTCTTTATATACCTGGTGATTCTGTGTATGATCCTGCATGGCAGCATACAGCTGTATTCTTTTTTTATCCTTCTTTACCGGGTTTATGCCGCGTATAAGTCCGCGTGCCTTTTTGCTCACAAAACCGATATCGCCCCGGTCCAGGGCCGCTGTTGTCTGCCCCCATATATCAACAAAAGGGCCTTGCCGCAAACCTCCGGGAAAGGCCAGGTCCTCGTACAGGTCGAAAATAGCCGAACGCGGTATGGCAGCTACATGGGCGGGATGCTGGTTGGCGATCATAAGTTCGGCAGTAGTGCCCACATACGAAATTCCGGTAGTGCCTATTTTACCGTTATGCCAGGGCTGCGCACATATCCAGTCCATAATGTACCGGGCGTCACCGATCTCCTCCGGGGTAAAGTCCATTTTACGGGCCGATGAGGAGGCACCGCTTCCCCGGGCATCGGCAATAATGCAGGCATAACCGTGCGAGGTAAAGAAACGGATCTCCCGCTCACTTATCTGCCCCAGTATCGGGTGTTTAAGCCAGCGCAGCGAGCCTATGGCCTCCAGCGAACGTACATAACGCGTAAGGTAAAGTATAGCCGGTATTTTTTCGTCTTTTTTACGCCGTGCCGGCAGGTAAACGTCCAGGGCAATGTTTACGCTGTCGGGCATGCGCAGGTAAAAGGAATTGTAGCGGTAGCCACCATAGCGGGCCTCGGTATACCCTTTGTATTCGCCCAGCCGGGAGGCTTTTTTTTCTTTACGGTTGTGTAGCGCAGGATCTTCCTGGGCAAAAACAGTAACAACGCCTGCCAGGAACAGCAGCAGAGCAAGCCTTTTTTTCATGGATGTGAATGGTTTAGGAATGTGTGCTAAATATAGTGAAATTCAACACTTCCCGGAGCTGTTTCGTGCTATCGGCAGAAAAATGATGCGTTATCAGCGGTGGTCGATAAACAGCAGGGGTTTACGGCTTTTGGCGGGCCAGCGGCTTTTTTCGATCTCTTCGGCCGTTTTTTCAATGATCTGCGGCGCCACGCGTATGCGCGCGCGGAAACGGTTACGCAGTTCGTTCAGTTCGTCTTCTCCCCCGCTGCGCAGGGCCACCCAGATATGCAGTTCGTCGGTACCGGCCGCGGAGCCGGACACATGTACCTGGAAGGTCTCTATGTTCTCCGATTCGTTCAGTACGCCGATCAGGGCCGGCGGGTACAGGGTGGTGCCGCGGTATTTGATCATCTGCTGTTTGCGGCCTTCCACCGGACCGATACGCAGGCTGCTGCGTCCGCAGGCACAAAGCCCCGTATAGTGCCGTACCAGGTCGCCCGTACGGAAACGTACCAGGGGCATGGCTTCCACTCCGATGCTGGTAAACACCAGTTCGCCCAGTTCGCCTTCGGCTACGGGGCGGTCGTACTCGTCCAGGAACTCACTGTATATTAAGGTATCCTGCTGATGAGCCCCCAGTCCGGCCTCACATTCGGTAAAAGCGGTACTCATTTCGGTGGAAGCATAGGTACTGTATACCTGCAGACCGGGCCATTTTTCGGCAATGCGCAGGGCCAGCTCGTTCGGACGGAGATCGGGATTGCGTATGGGTTCGCCTATGCAGATGGCTTTACGCAGGCTGGCTTTGCGGGTGTCGATTCCGTTCTTCTCCGCATATTCGGCCATTTTCAGCAGGAAAGAAGGTACGGCAATGATCACCGTAGGTTCCATCTGGCGTATGCTGTCCCACTGCAGTTCGGGAATGCCCGGCCCGGAGCGTATCACGGCGGCGCCCAGGCGGCGTGCGCCCAGGAAATAGGCCAGCCCGGCCATAAAACGGCGGTCGAGCGTGGTGGTGATCAGTATGGTATCATCCGGCTGAATGCCCGCCAGCTGAAAAGAACCGGCCTCGTTCAGGGCCAGGCGTTCCAGGTCTTTTTCACTCAGGGCGTACCATACGGGATCGCCCAGGGTTCCCGAAGTACTTACCCAGTCGGCCACCTGCCGGTTCTCCACGCATAAGAAACGGCGGTTCTCTCCGGAAAGATCGGTTTTGGTCGTGAAAGGCAGCCGTGGCAGATCGGCCGGGAACTGCATCGTTTCCGGGGACAGGTCACGAAAGTGCTGCCGGTAGAAAGGCGATGCCGTAGCGGCGTACAATATGCTTTGCTGCAGGGAATTCACAGGAGTATTTTTAGCCGAAAGCCGGGGCTTTGGGTACGTTTTCGAGTATATCGTCGATGCGTTGCATCACTTCGGGCGTCATTTTGTCCAGGTGCTCCGTGGCCGTAAGCGTTTCCTGCAGCTGTGCGGGTTTGCTGGCACCCAGTATTACCGTGCTTACGTTCTTGTTGCGGGCACACCAGGCAATGGAGAGTACGGCCACCGAAATGCCCAGCTCTGCTGCCAGTTGCTGCAATTGCTTCACTTTTTCGATCATGGCGCGGCCTTCGTCATTGCCGAATTTCTTGCGCCAGTTCTCCATTTCGGGCAGCGAGGCACGTACGCTGTCGGGAATACCCTCGTTGTATTTACCGGTGAGCACGCCACCGGCCAGGGGCGACCAGATGGTGGTACCCATACCAAAGTTCGTATATAAATGACGGTATTCCAGTTCCAGGCGGTCGCGGCGGAACATGTTGTACTGCGGTTGTTCCATGGTGGGGCCTATCAGGTTATTGGCCCGGGCCACGACATGTGCTTCGGTAATGCGCTGGGCCTCCCATTCACTGGTGCCCCAGTAAAATATCTTACCCTGACGTATCAGGTCGTTCATGGCAAATACGGTTTCTTCCACCGGGGTTTCTGCATCGGGACGGTGGCAGAAATACAGGTCGAGGTATTCTACCTGCAGGCGCTTCAGTGCGGCATGGCAGGCCTCGAAGATGTGTTTGCGGTTCAGCCCGTACTGGGTAGGCTTTTTACCGCCCCAGAACACTTTGCTGGACACGATGTACGAATCGCGGCTCCAGCCCGAAGCGGCCAGTATGCGGCCCATCACTTCTTCGGAACGGCCTTCGGCGTAGATCTCGGCATTGTCGAAAAAGTTCACGCCCCGGTCATACGCCAGGTGCATCAGTTCGCGGGCCGTATCATCGCTGATCTGGTTGCCGAATGTGAGCCATGAGCCCAGGGAAAGGGCGCTTACACGCAGCCCTGAATTTCCTAAACGCTTGTATTCCATAAATTATGTGTTTTGCGGGGGCTGGTTCTGTACCACGATCTTCATTTCGCATTTCGATACGCATTCCTCAGCGAGGTATGCCGCGCATTCGATCACAGATACCGGGCCTACCCGGTGAATAAAACGGATCTCTGTCTGTAGGGTGGAGCCTGCAGGCGGCAGCGCCAGTATCTGCAGGTTCTTTATCTGCCCGATAAAGCCTACCGGGGGATCCACGCCTTTACGCTGTGAATCGTAGCCGGAGTGCAGGGCAGCGGTCTGTGCCATGTGTTCGGTAAGCCCGGATGCCGTAAGGTGTCCGTTCTCGACCAGTACATGCGTTTCGGGAACGGTAAAGGTAGATGCAGCGCCATCGGCATCACATCTTTCCAGGGTACTTACCAGTACGAAGGGATCTTTCTGGGGGATAAAGCGGTCGATCTCGGCGGCGGTTACAAGACTCATGATTACACAACGGTTAAGTGAGCATATCCATAGGCAAAGCGGGCACTTTCGGGGACCATCACCAGCAGACGCTGTCCTTTTTTCAGGCGGCCGCTGCGCCACATTTCCTCTATAATAAACAAAAAGGCGGCCGATCCCAGGTTGCCTACCGTGGTCAGGTTCGTGAACCAGCGTTCGGCAGGTATGTGAAACCCGATCTCGCGATAGCCGTTCTGCATCTGTTCGTGGAAGAACATAGACGAGATATGCGGCAGTACCCAGTCGATCTCTTCGGCCTTCAGACCGTGTTTTTTTACGATCTCATCGGTGTATTCCAGGCCTTTACGGATAATAAATTTACCCAGCAGCTTGGTATCCTGTTTAATGGCAAAGATGGAATTTGTAAGCCATTCTTTATCGGTATATTCACGGAAGCCTTTCAGGTCTCCGGTTTGCGGGTCTTTATCGCCGCCCATGTACATACAGGTCTTTAGTTCATGGGCAAAGGACTTGCTTTCGATCCAGTCGATACGCAGGCTCATGTCGCGGGCAGGACGGTTTTCCAGCAGGGCGGCAGCCGCTCCGTCCGACAGCATCCAGCGCAGAAAATCGCGGTCGAATGCTATATAAGGCTGGTTTTCCAGTTCCTGTAACTTCTGGGCCTCTTCTTCAAAATATTCGTGCCGGAAATTCTTGCTCCACAGTTCCGAACCCGTTACCACGGCATTCTGGTGCAAACCCGCAAGCAGGTTGAGCCAGGCCGTTTTAAACGCATGGAAACCCGAAAGACAGGAGCCCGTGTTGCCGCTTACTTCCATCTGGCTTCCGCCCAGCAGTCCGTGCACCATATTGGCATGGCCGGGCAATAGCTGGTCGGGTGAGGTGGTGCCGCTGCAAAGCAGTTGTACCTCGTCGGGCCGTATATCGCCGTTGAGCAGGGAACGCACGGCTTTGGCGGTCATTTCGGCATTGGTCTCCAGCAGCTTGCCCGTCTTATCGATGGCATAGTAACGCGACGTGATGCCGTTGTTACGTAAAACGATCGATTTACTTTTAGACGGCTTGCCGGATACAAAACCCAGGTACTCTTCCATTTCTGCGTTCGGAACGGGAGCTCCCGGCAGGTACGCGGCTATACGGGTTATATATACACTATTTGTCAACAGATGCTAAGTTTGATTCGTAAAGAACGGCAGAAACGAAGATTTGTTCCCTTTCTGCGGGCAAACAAAAGTAATATTTATCGGCGAATAGACCGAACGGTATACAGCCACCTGATCTTAAACGAATTAATAGTTTAACTTACAGGTTATTATCCGAAGGGTGAAAGCGCCCTTTCTCAAAGGGCAACTGCACCAGGTATTCGGCCTCGCGCCGCAGTGTTTTTCGTTTCAGCAATATCTGCAAAGGGCGCAGCAGGGTAATGAGCGGGGTAAGCAGCACGATCATGAAGGGCAGGAACCAGGAAAAAAAGATGACCCGGGGCACCCGGTTCGGGTCGCCTTCGCCGCCTTTGGCCGATATCCACCTGGCAAAGAAGATGAAACGCTGCGAACCCGTTTTTTCCATCAGGATCAGCTTGGGTTTTATCTGCATAGCACCCAGGGCAAGCAGTTGGGACTGTAAGTTTTCCCAGTTGCCGGTTTTTAAGGCCTGGTAAATGGCTTCGCCCATTTTTGGACTGCTGCGGTAATACGAAGCATCGATGCCGCCGGAAGGAAATATGCCCATGAAATTTTCCTTAACGCCTTTGAGCATCCAGGCCAGTATGGTGATGAGGCTTACCAGGTTGGCCGAATGGTTCACCATGGCGATCTGCCCCACGTGCCGCGCCCCGGCTTCGGTGAGGTAACGCTTCATTTTTTCGTTGGCACTTACCCACATATTTCGGCAGCCCAGGAAGGTAACCACAGGCGTATCCTTAAGCAGGCTGCGCCCCTGCTCCGAACGCATAAAGCTGAGGATGGGCCGGTTCACGGAGAGGAACCAGGGTTGCCAGCCCAGTAAGATCAGGTCGAATTTTTCAGCGGGAGCCAGGTCTACAGGCTTCAGGGCAATGGGTACTTCGAGCACGGTTTCGGGCATGGCATCAAAAAAAGCCCGGCCATTCCAGGGGAAGGGATACTTTTTTTCGGGTTCAATCTGTATATGTTTCACTTCGCAATCGCTGCCGAAACCCTGCAGCAAGGCTTCTGCAATGGCATTGGTCTGCCCCGTCTGCGAATAGGTAATTACCAGGATACGATACGCCATACCGATTTGTTTACCGCAAATATATCAATACCGGGCAAACATGCCACCGGGGGATTCAGGGGTATTGTGATAAAAAATCACGGGCCTTTTCGTACTTGTCAACATTGACAATGCGTATACCCATATCGCATAGGTAGCGCCAGGTCTTTACGCGGTTGCCGACACCCCAAACGCGGGTTTCCATACCCTGTGCGGCCGCCAGGTGCAGGCGTTCTTTTACCTTGTCCGGGCCGAGTGCCTTCAGCGTTTTGCGGAAGGTAGCGTAGGAGCAGCTGAGCCTGCCCGTACCGGGAGGGATCTCCCCGCCGTTGAGGAAAGCCGCTAAGGACGCGTCGAATACGATATTCAGCCGGGGAAAGCTGCCGGCCTGTTCCCTCCGGTAGCCACCGGTAAGCAGTATGCGAAACTCTGTTCCGGGCATATTTTCAGGCAGTCTGCGTATTTCATCCAGGGCGTACCAGGTGGTGCTGTCGTGCCCGGACTTAATGTCCAGCATCAGGGTTATGGAATCCGGCAGTCGTTTTTCCTTCCCGGCATGGTCAAACGCAGCCCCGTATACTTCGTACAGGTCCTTTTTAGCGCCGAGAAAGAGCGGAATGTGCGAAACCACTACCCTGTTTTTGTGATAATAAACATCGATCTCTATACTGTGTATGCCGACAGCCAGTGCATCGGAGAGCGGATGTTTTTTAGCATAGTCATTATGCGCATGCAGTATGGGTTTCTGCTGTGCGTATATACAGGTATATACCAAAAATACGATAACTATACTAAATATCCTGTGGAAGATCACACTCATGGCCTCTGCAGGTGTATAAAAGGTTTTTACCCGGGTGGAAACGGCCCTCAAACAAGGGCAGCTCCGAAGGAGATGTTACGTAAAACACATCACTGTGAGGTTCCGCATTCCTGTACAAAGTTTCCGCTTTGACAGCGGCATCGGGACCGGCTACTACTTTTTGTATATAGCCATGCTTTACGCGTAGTGCCAATGCGGCCCAACGACTGTAGGCCCCGGGGAAACGGGCAAAGGAGGGCATTACCTGCTGCAGCATCTGCAGGGCCTGCTCTTCCCATGCGGGCAATCCGAATATATGGGCCAGGCGATACAGGTTATCGGCCATTACGGCGTTGCCGGAGGGCATTACATTATCCTGTATCTCGTACACAGGCGTTACCAGTTCGGAGGCGGTCTCTGCGGCAAAGGCAAAGAACCCGTTCTCACTGCGGCCGAAGCGTTCCAGGGCCTGTGCGCAGATATCGCGGGCTTTCGTGAGCAATGCCGGGGCATCCGGCAGTACGGTGGCGGCATCGGTAAGGGCCTGCACCAGCAGGGCATAATCTTCGAGCATGCCCGGTATCTTGCGTTCGTTACTGCGGTATACGGTATTTCCCTCGCAGCATTGTTCCAGCAGGAAATTCAGCAGGCTTTGCAGTTCTGCCTTACACTGCGGGTCTCCGAAGCTGTGGTAATATTCGGCAAAGGCGGAGGCCAGCAGGGCATTCCAGCTGCTGAGCCTTTTGGTATCGGTAGAGGGTGGCACACGCTGGTTGCGCCAGGCGAGTATCTTTGCATTGATGCGTTCGCGGGCGGCTTCCCGGGCGGGCAGGCGTTCGGGAGGCACGGTATTCAGCAGGGAACGCAGCAGTATGTATTTACCGTCTTCCCAGTAGCCTTCGGGATTGATCTCGTAGATCTCCTGTACGGTTTCCAGTTCACCGCCGCTGGCTTCGTTCAGTTCGTCCAGTGTATATACGTAGTATTTGCCTTCTTCGCCTTCGCTGTCGGCGTCCAGGGCGGCGTAAAAACCGCCTTCGGCACTGCGCATGTTACGTAAAAGGAACCCGAATGTCTCTTCGCATACATTACGGTATTCATCCTGTTTTGTAAAACGATATGCTCTTGCGTACAACTGCAGCAGCTGGGCATTGTCGTACAGCATTTTTTCGAAGTGCGGTACCTTCCAGTAAGCATCGGTAGCATAGCGGAAGAACCCGCCCGCCACCTGGTCATAGATGCCGCCCAGGGCCATCATGCGCAGGGTATGTGCCACGTGTTTTTCCAGATCGCTGTCTTTTTCCAGCAGGGCCGCCTCCAGGCGGAAGAGGTAATTTACGGGCATCGGGAATTTGGGAGCGCCTTCGGTCCCGCCGTGCACGGTATCGCGGTAGGCATGGTCTTTTTCAAGTCCGTTCTGCAGGTACACGGCCGTTTCCTGTACTTCTTTTACGGGTTCCAGCAGCAAACTGCTCTGTTGCATGCCTCCCAGCAGGTTTTCGGCATAGGTAAGCACCTGGGCCCGGTCTTCCATCCACAGTTTCTGCAGCATCTGCAATACGTCGTTCCACTTTTTCTGCGGAAAATAGGTACCTCCGTAAATCGCTCTTTTATCCGGCAGCAGGATCACGTTCAGGGGCCAGCCGCCGTGCCCGGTCATCAGCTGTACGGCCTGCATATATACGGCATCGATATCCGGACGTTCTTCCCGGTCTACCTTTATATTCACGAAAAATTCGTTCATCAGGGCTGCGGTGTGTTCATTTTCGAAACTTTCGTGTTCCATTACGTGACACCAGTGGCAGGTAGAATAGCCGATGCTTACGATCACCAGTTTATCTCCGGCCCCCGCCCGTTCAAAGGCCGCTTCGCTCCAGGGCTCCCAGCGTACGGGATTATGGGCGTGCTGTAACAGGTAGGGCGAACTTTCGTGTATAAGGGCATTGGGAGTCCTGGAATTCATGATTTTTTATACTTCTTAAGGAACGTGGAATGATTCCCCGTTTGTTAATTAACGTTTCAAATATACAATCTTAAAAGGCGCTGCGGTTATATATTTCAAAGGGACTTCCTTAAGAAGCTTATTCGCATCATAACAGTATAAATCAGGGCGGAAATAACTATCTTCGTCCTGATTTTTTTGTATTATGAACAAACCGGACATCCGCCAGCTGGCCAAAGAACGTATACTGATCATTGACGGGGCCATGGGCACCATGATCCAGCGGTATAAACCCGAAGAGGAAGATTACCGCGGCACACGATTTGCTGACTGGGCCCATCCGCTCAAAGGCAATAACGATCTGCTTTCGCTTACCCGTCCGGACATGATCCTGGAGATCCACAAGGCCTACCTGGAAGCCGGTGCCGATATCATCGAGACCAATACCTTCAGCAGCACTTCCATTTCCATGGCCGATTACCACATGGAATCCCTGGCCTATGAGCTGAACCTGGCCTCTGCCCGCCTGGCCCGCGAAGCGGCGGACCTGTATACCGAAAAAGACCCTTCAAAACCGCGTTATGTGGCCGGCTCCATCGGGCCCACCAATAAAACCGCCTCTCTTTCTCCCGATGTGAACGACCCCGGCTACCGCGCCGTTACCTTTGATGAACTGGCCGAAGCATACGCCGAGCAGGTGAACGGACTGCTGGACGGCGGTGCCGAACTGCTGCTGGTAGAAACGATATTCGATACACTGAATGCCAAAGCTGCACTTTTTGCGATACAGGACGTACTGGAAAAACGACGCCTGGATATACCCGTAATGATCTCCGGCACCATTACCGATGCCAGCGGACGTACCCTGAGCGGACAGACCATCGAGGCCTTTTACATTTCATTACAGCACGTACAACCTTTTAGTATAGGCATAAACTGTGCACTGGGCGCCCGCGACATGCAGCCCTACCTGTATGCGCTGAGTAAACTGGCCAGCTGCAACGTGAGCGCCTACCCCAATGCCGGACTGCCCAACGAATTCGGCCAGTACGACGAAACACCCCGCGAAATGCAGGAACAGGTAGAGGTATTCCTGAAAGAAGGCTACCTGAACATACTGGGCGGCTGCTGCGGCACTACCCCCGAACATATACGCGCCATGGCCCAAGCCGCTGCAAAGTACGCTCCGCGACGGGTACAGGCAGAGGCCGAAGCCTGATTTCCCCGCTTTAGATTCCCTGCAAAGCCTGTTTTACAGCTGCTTTATTTATATATCTTTGCGCTTCAATATTTAAATTTATATCGACGTGTCTGAAGATCTGCTGAAAAAGGTGATTTCCCATGCCAAGGAGTATGGTTTTGTGTTTCCTTCATCCGAAATTTACGACGGGCTCAGTGCCGTGTACGACTATGGTCAGTACGGCTCCGAACTGAAGAAGAACATTAAGGAATACTGGTGGAGAAGCATGGTATACTTTAACGATAACATCGTGGGTATCGACAGCGCCATCTTTATGCACCCCACCGTATGGAAAGCCAGCGGACACGTGGACGCCTTTAACGATCCCATGATCGACAACCGCGACAGCAAGAAGCGTTACCGCGCCGACCAGCTGATCGAGGGCTATATCCAGAAAATTGAAGAGAAAATTGATAAAGAGGTAGAGAAAGCAAAAAAGCGCTTCGAGAATTTCGATGAGGCTATGTTCCGCTCTACCAATCCGCGCGTACTCGAGAACGCCAAAAAAGCCGACGAGGTAAAAACCCGTATGAACGAGGCCCTGAATGCCGACGATATGGAGGCCCTGCGCCAGATAATCGTGGATTGCGAGATCGTTTGCCCCATCAGCGGTACGCGTAACTGGACCGAAGTACGCCAGTTTAACCTGATGTTCGGTACCCAGATCGGTTCCGTGGCCGAGGAAGCCAGCACCGTGTACCTGCGCCCGGAAACGGCCCAGGGTATTTTTGTGAACTTTCTGAACGTACAGAAGACCGGCCGTATGAAGGTGCCTTTTGGTATTGCCCAGATCGGTAAGGCCTTCCGTAATGAGATCGTGGCCCGCCAGTTCATTTTCCGAATGCGCGAATTCGAACAGATGGAAATGCAGTTCTTTGTACGCCCCGGCACCGAAGGCGAATGGTACGAGACCTGGAAACAGAAGCGCATCAGCTGGCACAAGGCCCTGGGCATCGGTGAGGAATACTACCGTTTCCACGATCATGAAAAGCTGGCCCACTACGCCAAAGCCGCAGCCGATATCGAGTTCCGCTTCCCCATGGGCTTCCGTGAACTGGAAGGGATACACAGCCGCAGCGATTTCGACCTGAAACAACACGAAAAATTCAGCGGTAAAAAACTGCAGTATTTCGATACCGAACTGAACGAAAGCTATGTGCCCTACGTGGTGGAAACGTCCATCGGTCTGGACCGTATGTTCCTGGCCGTGCTGAGTGCTGCCTATACCGAAGAAAAACTGGAAGACGGCAGCGAACGCACCGTTCTGAAGATACACCCTGCCCTGGCTCCCGTAAAAGTGGCCGTACTGCCGCTGGTGGCCAAAGATGGTCTGGACGATAAGGCCCGCGAAATCTACCGTAAACTGCGTGGTGTGGTAAATGCCCAGTACGATGAGAAAGACAGCGTAGGCCGCCGTTACCGCCGACAGGACGCCCTGGGAACGCCTTTCTGCGTAACCGTGGACAACGATACCCTGGCCGACGGCAGTGTGACCATCCGCGAGCGCGACAGCATGAAACAGGAGCGCGTGAAGATCGAAGAACTGGCCGGCATCATCGCAGCCCGTACGGATATCAATCAGCTGATGGCAGTTTAAGAAAGCTTACAGCCAATAGCCGGACTATTTATTTTGGACTCCGGACTGCCTGCAACTATTTACTGCGGATTTTGGACTATTTATATAGAAATAGTTACCTTCGGCTACGCACCCGAAGACTCTATCCATATACGATGAAATACCTGAACTGCCCTTCCCTTACTGCTTTGCGCTCCCAAAGTGCCTTCTTTTTTGCCGGATCCCAACCGGTACTCACATCTGTATTAACAAAAATAAAACAGTCTTTCGGAAGCAATGCCCTGAACCAGGTAAGGCCTATCGTGTACCAATATTTAAACACCAGTTATATGAAAAACACCATCTTTCTGACCGGGGCATTTTTTTGCCTGCTGACCGGGGCCCTTGCCCAGGTAAACACCAAAGGCGGCGCTCCTGCCACCACAAGCAGAGCAAGTGTACAGCTATCGGGTACATTTGACAGCAAACGCGGCGTTATGGACGATATTTCCTGCTTTGGCTTTAATATCGGTTACCTGGCTACCGCCGGAGGCGACTATTATGCAGTTTGCTTTGACCGTCTGCCCAACGGAAGTGATATCGATGTAGACTGCGAAGCGCACAAAATATGGGTCGAAGGCTACCTGGAGATCAGGGAAGCACCGGCCGGAGGGCCCTGCAGAGCTGGCTCCCGCGAAATTTTTTATGTAACCAAATGGCATTGCCAGTAATTATAACTCTAAAACTTCTGTCTTATGAAACTCAGACACATTATTGCCACCGCTTCATTTCTCTCTGTTTCCATGGCTGCTTCGGCCCAGACCATCGTGGGTAACGACAGGGATGAACACGGATGTATCGGCTCTGCCGGTTATACGTATTCTGCACTGAAAAAAGAATGTATCCAGGTCTTTACCCAGGAAATACAACTGACCCAGGTAAGTTCGAACGAGAGTTATACCAAGATCGGCGCCGTTGTTTTTGACAGTAAAATGAAAAAAGCAGAGATCTTTATCGCCGAACTGAATAAATCGACCCTCATTCTTAACCGCAAGGGCAAAACAGATGCCTGGAAAGGCGGTGAATATGAACTGACCCGCAGCGCCAATGCCTATAGTCTTAAAAAGAACGGCACTGAAATTTATAAGACCAAATAAGCACAGAGCTTACATTGCATAACGTACAGACCGCAGGAAGCTTCCTGCGGTTTTTTTGTTCCGGGGCTGCCGGAGTTTCCGGAAAAAGAATGACACGCTCCCCCTCCCGTTAACTAACTTTCTCTGTGTAGTTTTCAGCCCGGCATATATAATTCACTATCTATCAAGCCTAAATGCATTTTTCTGACAATAATGTACAGATAAAAATGCTTGCAGTATTCAATCTTCTTTCTCAACTTGCAGGTAGAATTTGTTTGTACACCCTGTAGATGATTATCCGCTCTCACCCGATTTGAACGGCTACTCATAGTTTAAATCCCTGTGCCCGCGGTTTCGCTTGCAGCGTATGCATGGAAATTCCAGACCGCTGAAACTAACTTTATGAAAAAAATTACCGGTGTTTCCTGTTTTGTACTCACAATACTGGGTACGCTTATTTGTGGCCACAGCTATGCCCAGCCGAACATACCGAGCATTACGTCGGACTATGTGCTGAACACGTACCCGGGAGGTTCGGTGCTTTTGGGCAGTGTAACGGACCCCAACTACACGGCCATAGCGGCCAACACGGCTAATTTCCGGGACAAGAGCGCAGACCTTCTGGTGTCTTTGTTCATCGACCCGGACGATAACGCCTGTTACAGCGGCTACCGCAATGTAAAAGTGAACCTGGAGGTAAAATACATCACGGTGAATACGTTCGGGAGCCCCTCGGCGGTCACAACGGAGAACATTGTTCTGGAAGTGGAAAAGTACCCCAACCTGGAGGTGCGGGATAAAGAACGTGCCTGGAAGGTGTATAAGAACGCCTACTGGTCGGAAGTGCGGGTGACCGGTGTTACGGCCAAAGACCTGTCGGGAGCCACGGTATCCAGCTCGAGCCTTCCGGACGATATTAAAGTAGAACTGGAACTACAGCGTACCCGTTACTACAACCTGAACACCAGCCAGCTGACGACCTCTTTTGTGACCCTTGCGGGTACGGAGATCGGGGTGAACCGCGATAAGAACAACGTATTTGTGGTACAGTGGAACCCTTTAAGCTGGGCTTCGGAGTACGAACTGGAATGGATCCATGTGGACGATTTTGTGGCCGGTGGCATCGGTACCTCGCTGGGACTGAACGTCCTGCCGGCGAAGTTTTTGAACAATGCCTCGCGGGTGCGTGTACCTGCGGCCCAGAACCGTTTTTACATACCGATCATTTATACCCGGGGCTATATCTGTGTGCGTATCCGTCCCTTAACCAAGGGCGGGCCCAACCTGGATAAAGACCTGTTCGGGAACTGGTCGTTCGACCCTAATGATGCGGGCAACCTGTTCGTATCCAATGTAGCTTCGGCAGCGCGGTTTAGGGTAGATATGTACAATACCATTTCTCATGTGAACAACCTGAACAGCCAGTATTCGGTATCGTTCAGCGAAGAAGGCAAACTGCTTCCCCAGGCCGCCTATGCCGACGGTTCGCTGCGGGTACGCCAGAACAATGTGGCCGCTACGGTACAGGCCCAGGGTATCAACGATTACGCTAAAAAGGGCATTGTTACCGAGACGATCTATGACTTTTTAGGCCGTCCGGCCATCAGCACCCTTCCGGGCGTTACCGAGCTGGGGTTCTGGTACAAGGCCAACTACAACCAGGACGATCTGGGCAATAAATACAGCTACCTGAACTTCGATTTTGAGGTACCGGTACCGGGCACCTGCTACACCGAGGCCGAAGGTATGGGCCCCCAGCGGGGGGTAAGCCAGTATTACTCGCCGTTCAACCCCGAGCAGGGTGCACAGCAGGCGCGGGTACCCGATGCGGAGAAGTTCCCCTTTACCCGGATCATTTACGAGGCCGACAATGCCTCCCGTCCTAAAATGCAGAGCGGTACAGGCAACGACTTTAAGATCGGCAGCGGTCACGAGACCCGTTTTGTATACGGTAACCCGAGCCAGACCGACCTGAACCGCCTGTTTGGCACCGATGCGGGCTATGCGGGTTTTTACCAGAAAAGCATGGTGGTGGATGCCAACGGCCAGGTAAGCATTACCTATACGGATATGGCGGGCAAGACCATTGCCACTTCGCTGGCGGGACTATCGCCCCAGAGCCTGGACCCGCTCACCGATGAGAACGAAACGCCCCTGCAGGAGCTGGGCGAAGAGGTGACCGAAGACCTGCTGGACATCAGTAGCCAGAACCCGCACGGGGAACAGAACCTGTTGTCGCTGGACGGTACCTCCTATACGGTGAACCGCTTTATCCCGGTGACCAGCCAGAAAGACTATCATTTTGCCTATACGCTGACCACCGAGGACTTCTCGGACGGCTGTGTGCCCGACTTCTGCGCAGACTGTGTGTACGACCTGGAGCTGAGCCTGCTGGACGACTGCGGCAACTACATCATCGGCAACAGCAGCGGTACGGGTCCGTATAAAGTACGCATACCGGGCGGGGCCATCAACAGCAGCTGCAGCGACAGCAACTACATCGCCTTCGACTCGCTGGTGACCCTGAACGTAGGACTGTACAACGTGGTAAAAAAACTGAGCATCGTACCCGAAGCCCTGGAAGCCTACCTGGATACCATTATGGAACGGGACACCTGCCTGAAGGAGATGGCCGATTTTTACCAGATGCCCGACCTGTCGGACTGTTACATTACCTGCGAAAGTTGCCTGGAAGGTCTGGGAACGGAAGCCGATTTTGTTACGGCCAACGAAGTGGAACTGGGCGGTGCGGAGCAGGCCAAACAGGCCTATAAGAACCTGAAGGAACAGTGCGAGAGCCTGTGCCCGGACAACTATAAGGACGAGTGTTCGCTGGGCTATGAGATGATGCTGCAGGATATGTCACTGTTGGGTCAGTACTGCGGACACAGCGGGGGCGATGCCTCCACCTTTCCCTTATCGGTGCTGAACCTGGGTAACGAGCTTCCCAAACGGGACATGAGCCAGTTCAATTACCCCTTCAGCAGTGGCAGCCAGGCGGGCTCCACGGTGTTCAGCTCCCAGCCCGCGGCCACCTGGAAAAACCCTAAATACCGCAACCCGCAAAGTAATACCTGGATGAACGGCTATTACGACGATAACGGCAACCGGGTACGGGTGATCCTGGGCACCGATATCGGGGGCAACCTGTCTCCCGCACCGGCGGCAGGGGTTACCCCCATGACCGATCCGCTGACGGGCGACCTGTATATCTACCCCGAACAGCTGGCCCATACCGCCGACTTCATCAATGTATGGCTGCCCTCCTTTGCCCGCTCACTGGTGGTGTATCACCCCGAGTACTTTAAATACGAGTTCTGCAGTGAGGCTTTTGGTTATGAAGTAACGATGAACAACAGCTCGGGCAGCCCGGTAGAGGTAAACACCTATGAATATGCCAATGTGTTACAGCAGTACAATGCGGCCCAGGCTATATCGGAGCTGGGACTGAGTACGCCCATGAGCACTTCGGCCATCATCAGTACGCTGATCGCCAATGACCCCTTCTTCTCCAACAGTGGTTCCTATGCCTACGGCAACCTGCTGCCCACGACCCCGGCCCTGAGTGTGCGCACCATGTTCTTAAACAAACTGAGCCATTACCAGCGCAGCCTGTTCCCGCTGCCCATCGACCTGGACATTGTAGAGATGGCCTATGTAAATACCCATTGCGGTATTGCCAGTCCATCGGGATGTGTAACCACGGCCCCTTCCTCGATCGACCTGGGCAACCCGGCCATACAGCCCGACCAGGTATGGCGGCAGATCGCCATTTTATACGCTACGGCCCGTCAGCAGGCCATGGCCTCGGCCCAGCGCATCTTCCAGGCCACCAAGCGCCAGCGCATCTATACCGATTGTATCGGCAGCAACCATGTGTATTTTAATACCCTGTTCAGCGGTATCTGGTTCGGCGGGGTACCGGCCAACCCCTGTAACTTCGGGGATTTTTACCGCTACAGTTCCTTACAGCAGCGGTTCCCGACCTTCAGCTCCATGCTGGACCAGGGCGGGTTCAGTGATCCCCCGACCGTAGATGAAATGAACCAGTACGCTTCCCAGGCGGGACCGATGGTGACCGGTAAATGTCCCATGCAGGTGGACTTTGAAAATATGCTGCTGATGCTGGCCACCAATGGCAAGCTGATCAGCGGCGGACTGGTGGACCTTACCGCCGGCGGCTATATGGGCAGCACCCTGTACGATTACCTGCAAAGTGCCGGTAACGGGTATAATGCCCAGGTAACGGTAAGTCCGTCTTTGATACAGATAGTGATCGCGGGCAACTGTACCACTACGCTCAGCTGGCCTTCGGGCGCCCCGGCGGGCATCGACTGGAGCGATATCAATTTTATCGGGGATGTACACAACACCTCCGGTGGTCCGGCCCTGTACGCGTACATCAACAATGCCAACCCCACCTATATCGAGATACCGTTCACGACCTGCCTGAACCTGAGCTCCTGCACCCAGGACCCACAGGCCGTATGTAAAGGCACTGCCGATATCAACGACCTGCAGAACCTGATGAACATGCTCAGTGCCGACGGACAGCTGTGGAGCACCACGCCGTTTACGCTCAATACCAACTACGAGCCGTTCATCACCACCAACTTAAAAACCATATTGGGGGCCGGAGCGATCAATACCTATACCTGGAAGTTCACCGGATCGCCTTCGTATATCTTCGAACTGAAAAGAGGCACGGCCACCCTTACCTTAAGCCTGGACAATGTGAGCAGTACCATGAGCCTGCCGCCGGCACAGCCCCAGACGTTCACCGCGTTTTACCCGACCCCGGCCACCACGTCCAGTCCTTCTTCCCAGTCCGGGTTCAGTTTTTCTGCGGTACAGAGCGATAATGCCAGTGAGTTTTACATCGCTCCCGGTACGCCCGAGACCCGCCTGAACGGCAGCCTGTCCACCAGCGGTACCCTGCGTAATGCCTATGCGTCGGAGTGCGATTTTGTGCCCGATCCGCGCTGTAACACCCAGGAACATAAGAACCTGCGGGAGCTGGAGAAGAAGCTGAGCCTGGCCATACAGGTACAGAGTAACGAACTGGCCGCTGAGCTGATCCCCTGTGTAACGTTCCCCACGACCCTGACCAGCGGTGCGCCGTTCAACGCCGCCCTGATCAACGAGGTACACTCCATAGAGGCCATCATGAGTACCTCTGAGAACGGCGAAAGCACGAACACCGCCGTGGTCAACGTTACCTACGACGGAAGCCCCGCCTCGTTCATCATACAAAGCTGCAAGCTCCTGAAAAACTGCGAGCCCTGTGAAGGGGTGGACTCCTGCCGCAAAAACTACCTGGAGATCAGCTTTAAGGATGTGATCGGCGCAGGCCGCATACCCGAAGGTCCTTATACGATCAGTTCCGCCAGTGAGCCCTGCAATATCATACCAGGCGGCGCACACTCGTTTGTGTACTCCGCTGCCACGTACCCGGATTTTACAGACTTTATGGTGGCCTGGGCACAGGAGCTTAATAGCCTTTACGGCCCCGGCCTGCATGCTTTTGTGCAGGGTACCAAACTGATCATCGAGACCGATATGGCCTTTTT
>JBQVOK010000008.1:0-197242 GCA_052437175.1 Flavobacteriales bacterium | reverse complement strand
ATGGGGTATTTCAACGATGCATAAACTACATAGAACGTAAAAATCTCACCTTACGTCAGCATCTGCGAAGGCTATCCAGGCGTACACTGGGATATAGCCGAAGCCCGGAGATGTTGCAGGCCCTGTTACGTATTTACTGCTTTGTAAGGAGTAAATATGCCATAGGTCATTCGGTGGATAGGCGGGGCAGATCATTTTCCTGAAACCCTATATTCCTATATTTTATATTTTTGCTATTATGTACTTTTTATTTTCTGTTTCTCTAAAAAATATAGGTGTCGTTTTTTCATCTGTCAGTATTTTACTCTTCAATATCGGTTGCGGACGTCAACAACACCCCGTCGAATTTGAAGGAATGATCGAATACCGGATCGATATCCTTTCAGAAAATGCGGGTCTGGGCGCGCAGGAACGTTTGGGCAGAAAAGGTGTTTTTTACTACAAAAAAGGTGAATTCGCTTCGTTTTACCCGGAAGGAAAAGAGCTGGAAGCCATCTATAACAAGCGGGATAATATGGAGTATACGAAAATGAGAGACTCCGATACGCTGTTGAGCTCAGATTGTGGCGTGCAGGACCGGGAACTTCTGAAACAGGAAAAATTCCGTAACGACACTACGATACTTGGTTATCCCTGCCATAAATTAGTATTCACGGATAATAAAGGAGCTGTTTCGACGTATTGGTACTCCGATTCATTGTACGTCGACGGTAAACGCTTTAAAGACCGGGAATTTGGTTTTGTGAACCGATATTATGCAGAAGCGAATGCCATGATCCTGAAATATAAATATGAAGGCCGTAATTACAGCAGTGCAAAGACAGCTGTAAAAGTGGAAAGAAAGAAACTCGATGACCATATTTTTGAATTGCCGGACCTACCGAAGAAAAAGTGGGTTTTTTAGTGCGGATCTTCTTATCCCCCCTTCCGTAGACATTTTCCCCGAAGCGGGTAATTTTCTACCGCCGCTTTCTTTGCACCTCCGTTTTTAATTAATTTATTATCAATAGCTTGTCGTTTTTGGGCCGCTCTTTGTCCTTGCTTCATCAAACCTTGGCGTATGAACAGGAACGTTGGACGATGGGCAGGGATCATTTCATTTACCGTACTTACAGGCTGTGCGCCGGTATACTACGGGCCTAATACGCAGAATGTGCCCCTGCTGAGCGAGAAAGGAGAATATAACGTGGCCGTTACGGGGAGCCATCAGCTGCTGGAATTCCAGGTGTCCGGCTCCCCGGCCAATAACCTCGGTATGCAGCTCAACGGTTCCTGGTATATACCCGAGCGCGACAGCGGGGACCGTGGCGCCGGTTATTATACCGATGCCGGTATCGGGTTCTACAAAGCCTTCGGACCTAAAAACATGCTGGTGTTCGAAACCTATGCCATAGGCGGTATCGGCGGGGTGCGCAATACCTTTGAACCCCGCACCTGGAGCAATACCTACGGTACCATTTACAGCAACCTTTCCCGCTACGGAGTGCAACCCGTTTTCGGTGTAAAATGGAAATACCTCGACGGGGCCGTGTCGGCACGCTTTGTGGGCCTTTCTTATTTCAATACCTCGGGTAACCTGGTATTTGAAAGTGCTAACCAACGGGAATACCTGGCACAGAACCGGCATTCCTTCCTTATTGAACCGGCCGTTACGCTGCGTGCCGGTATAGACGTGATCAAGGTGCAGCTGCAGTTCGTGGGAAGTTATAATGTGAGCAACCCCGATTTTCATCAGCGCGGCGCCTCCGTAACGATCGGACTGGTAGCCAGTCCTACCCGCGGCAGACAGAAATAAACGAAGACAGAAGTAAACACAGGATAGCAAAAGAAAGAACCCGGTACCACAAGGCGCCGGGTTCTTTTTATATAAAGAAAAACAGTGTCGTCAGCAGGCTCAGGCCACTTCTTCCAGCTCGGGCAGAGCTACGGGAACAGCCACGCAGTTTTTGTCCCCGAATTGTTTTAACGAAAGACCATGCTCATATATGGCCTTCAGGAAGGTCTCTTCGTGGTAATAGGGCAGTCCGAACTCGAGGGCGGTAGCCTGCACGATCGGGGAAAGACGCTTGTAGTGTACATGACAGATGGTAGGGAACAGGTGGTGTTCGATCTGGAAATTCAGTCCGCCCACATACCAGGAGAACCAGGTACTCTTATTGGCAAAATTCTTGGTGGTAAGTATCTGGTGAATGGCCCAGTTGTTTTCCAGGGTATTGTCTTCGTCGGGAACGGGGAAGACCGAATCAGAGGTAACGTGCGCCGGCTGAAAGATCACCGCCAGGATAAAACCCGCTACGTAATGCGCCAGGAAAAAGCCGAGGAACACCTGCCACCAGGCAAAAGGCAGCAGCACCATAGGCAGCACCAGGGCATAGGACAAGTACAGCGTTTTGGACACGAAAAGCATAAGCCATTCGCGGCGGGCCGAGCCCTGCACACGCTCCACCAGGCCGTCGCGCTGGTATTTGCGCAGGCGGGTGATGTCTTTTACAAATACCCATACAAAGGTCATCAGTCCGTACAGCGGCCAGGCATAAATATGCTGAAAGCGGTGTATGGGCTTCCAGGGGGCATGTGGGTTCAGGCGGAAAATACCGCGCTGGCTCACATCTTCGTCCACATCGTTCACATTGGTATAGGTATGGTGCAGCACGTTATGCTGTATCTTCCAGTTAAAGGCATTGGCCCCGATCATATTCAGCGTGTAGCCCAGCCAGCGGTTCACGGCCGGGTTCTTAGAATAGGCCCCGTGGCAGGCATCGTGCATTACCGAAAGGCCTATGCCGGCAATACCCAGGCCCATGAGCACACAAAGCCCCGCCATGATCCATACCGATTGTATACCGGCCGTCATCATAACGATAAAGGGCACAAAGTACAGCGCCAGCATAAAAGCCGTTTTAACCCGCATCTGGTTATTGGCGTGGCGGCACAGCTGGTGTGTCCTGAAGTATTCGTTTACGCGTTGGTTTAAAGTGGTATAAAAGTCGGTCCTGGTTTTTGAAAAGCGCAAAGGCTGAAAAGGTGTCATGTATCTGTATTAATGGTATATCGAGCATGTTATTCCGGGACCCGGCTGGCGAGATGCAAAACCGTACAAGTGGAAATAAAACATGGCCAAAAATAGAATAATAAACGGGCAATGAGCCGTTAAAGTATCCGGCGGGGTGTCCGAAAGGGCTAATTTAACATAATGTTGAAGTTTTTTCTGCGAAGTGTTAAACAGGAGATCGCTGTGAAAGCCCCGTAAAAAGGGGCCTGTCACTTAATCAGGTGATAATTTGTGCCGGAGGAATATTTCCTGGTCGTTTTGCGGAAAGGGCCCGTATAATTTCGCCGGTCATATTGTATTTTTTATACTACCTTTGCGTAAAATTGTAAACAAAAATGTTGTCACACATTTTCTTTGGTGTAATTGGTCCCTGGCAGATCGTGCTTATCGTGGCCGTTGTTCTGTTGTTATTTGGTGGTCGCAAGATCCCGGAACTGATGAAAGGTCTGGGACAGGGCGTACGTGAATTTAAAGACGGAATAAAAGGCGACGAAAAGCCTGAAGAGAAAAAAGACTGATGCATACCACACTTCCTTCGTATTTTTCGGACAGAAATGCTTTTTTATCCGGCGGGCTCAGCTGTGCAGATCGTGTAAACGGATTCCTGCAGCGTATTGAGGAAAACCGCCACCTGAACGCTTTTGTGGAAGTATTCGGCGATGAAGCACGGCAGGCAGCCGCAGAAAGCGACGCCCGTTTTGCCGCCGGTAACCCCCGCAAGCTCGAGGGTATGGTCATCGGCCTCAAGGATAATATCTGTTATAAAGATCATGCGGTTACGGCCTCCTCGCACATGCTGGAAGGTTACGTAAGCGTATTTTCGGCAACAGTGACCGAGCGTCTGCTGCAGGAAGGAGCCATTATCATAGGCCGCCTCAACTGCGACGAATTTGCGATGGGAAGCAGCAACGAAACATCGGTATACGGCAAGGTGCTCAACCCGATCGATACCACCCGCGTGCCGGGCGGATCGAGCGGCGGATCGGCCGCAGCCCTGGCCGCAGGACTGGCGCACGTTACCCTGGGCTCCGATACGGGCGGCAGTATACGCCAGCCGGCCGCTTTCTGCGGATTGCTGGGCCTTAAACCCACCTACGGACGGGTAAGCCGCTGGGGACTGCTTGCCTACGGCAGCAGCTTCGACCAGATCGGACCTTTTACCCATACCGTGCAGGATGCCGCCCTGGTCATGGAAGTGATCAGCGGAGCCGACGAAAAGGACGCCACCGCCAGCCATAAGCCCGTACCCGCTTACCTGGACGCCCTGCAGCAAAAAGACGTTAGAACCATTGCCTACCTTCCGGAACTGATGGAGAACGAATCCATTATACCGGCCATACGCGAAGCCTACCGCAATACCGTGGAACAGGCCCGCAGTAAAGGCTACAAACTTACGGAGGCGCACTTTGATTATTTCGATTACCTGGTGCCGACCTATTATGTACTTACCACGGCCGAAGCTTCCTCAAACCTTTCGCGCTACGACGGTATCCGCTTCGGGCACCGCAGTGCCGCCGAAAAAGTGGACCTGGACGGCCTGTACCGCAAATCCCGCTCCGAAGGGTTCGGATGGGAGGTAAAACGCCGTATTATGCTGGGTACCTTTGTACTGAGCAGCGGTTTTTACGATGCCTATTATGCAAAAGCCCAGAAAGTGCGCCGCGTGGTAACCGAAGCTACCGACCGTATACTGGAAGGCGCCGACGTGCTGCTGCTGCCCACCACACCGGACACGGCCTTTGAATTCGGAGCCAATTCCGACGATCCCATCAAAATGTACCTGCAGGATATTTTTACCGTGCAGGCCAATGTTACCGGGCATCCGGCCATTTCTTTCCCCAAGGGGAACGACGAAAAAGGCCTGCCCTTCGGTATGCAGCTCATCGGCCGTAAATTTGCCGAAGGGGATCTGCTGGGCCTCGCCGCTGAACTCATGAACTAACACGGAAGCTTAGGCAAATCAGGCCCGGGTCGTTAAATAATTCCTAATTTTCACTAATTTTAACACCGCTCATGTACCAATGCATAGAGCTTAGGGTTTATTTTTTTTTCTTTGAAGGTTTGATTTTACTATGAGCTTACATCGTTATATACTTCTTGTTTTTCTTACACTTACACCGTTCACCCTGTTCGCGCAGATCCGTTCCGACGACCCGGTAGTGGAAATGCTCGACAGCCTGGACCTGGTGCGTTACTTCAGGAACAACAAGTTTACGACCGACCGGAATACACAGAACATCTACAATTTCCGTGAAGATGAGATCCCGGAGTATACCGAGGACGAGTTCCGTAAGCGCATCGAAAAACTGGACGCACTTTCGCCCTTCAGCCTGCAATACAATCCCAGCGTAAAAATGTTCATCGACCTGTATGCCAAAAAGCGCCGTTCGCTCTGTTCACGCATGCTGGGTCTTAGTCAGCTGTACTTCCCGATGTACGAAGAAAAACTGGCCAAGCACAATATTCCGCTCGAGCTCAAGTATCTCTCCATCGTGGAATCGGCCCTGAACCCTACCGCCACTTCGCGTGTGGGCGCCAAAGGTCTGTGGCAGTTCATGTACCGCACGGGTCTTATGTACGGCCTGCAGGCCAACAGTTATGTAGACGACCGCAGCGACCCGGAACTGGCTACCGAAGCGGCCTGTAAATACCTGAAATACCTGCACAGCCTGTATAACGACTGGAACCTGGCCCTGGCTGCCTACAATGCCGGTCCGGGTAATGTAAACAAAGCCATCCGCCGCGCGGGAGGCAGCAACGATTACTGGGTGGTGCGCAATTTTCTGCCCCAGGAGACCCAGAGTTATGTGCCCGCCTTTATTGCCGTGGTGTACGTAATGAACTATCACAAAGAGCACAATATTTTTCCCGCAGAGCCCAAGTATTTCAATTACGAGATCGATTCGGTGTACATTCACAAGAACGTTACCTTCCAGCAGATCAGCGAACTGATCAATGTACCCTACGAAGACGTAAAATTCCTGAACCCGATGTACATCAAGGACCTGATCCCGGGTTCGGCCAAACCGTATCCGCTCTGGCTCCCGAAGAAATTCGTGGGCGATTTCCTGGCCAATGAAAGCAAGCTGTACGTGGCGCCGGTGATCGCCGCCGATACCCAGAAGACCGTTGCCGGCGGCGTAACTCCCGTGGTGGAAATACCCGTTACCGATACGGCCAAGGTACGCGTGGATTACGTGGTACAGAAAGGCGAATACATATCGCTGCTGGCCAAGCGTTACCAGGTGCGGGTAACCGATATCATGGAATGGAACAAACTCAGCACACAAACCCTGAACATAAACCAGAAACTGGTGATCTTTGCCGAAAAAGGCGTGGTGGCCTCCCTGCAGAAACAGGCCCTGAATACCCCGGTAAAAGAACAGGCACAGGTAACAAACCCGGCTACACAGGCCAAATACAAGTATTATACGATACAGTCAGGAGATACGTTATATAAAATAGCGGCGAAATACCATGTAACCGTTGCCGATATCATGAAATGGAACAACCTTAAGTCCAAGACCATTCATGCCGGCTCAAAACTCAAGATTAAAATAGGCTAAACCGCCATGACAAAAATAAGACGTATTTTCCTGCTGGGCCTGGCCCCGCTGCTGCTGTGGGCCTGTAAAGGCGATATAACCGGGCTTTTTCCTGAAGCCGGCGGTAAAATGGGCGAGCTGGTGCTGGTAGTGAACGAAGAAGACCTGAAAAGCGAATGGGTGGATACCCTGCAGGCGTATTTTACCCGCCCCATGCCCGTGCTGCCCCAGGACGAACCCTACTGGAAACTGTATACCATTTCGCCCAGCAGCTTTCAGAACCTGTACCGGGTGCACCGCAACATTCTCATTATAAGTATTAATCCCAGGCAGACCGAAGCGGCCTATGCCGTAGAAAAAGACGGTTATGCCACCGGGCAGCTGGTGGTGACCCTGGCGGCAAAGGATAAAGCTTCGGTGCTGGCCTATTTTAAAGAAGTACGCGAAGAAATAGAGACCATGTTCCGCAAAAGGGACATGGAAAAACTGATCCGGGAATACGATAAGATCGTGAACCGGGAGGCCCAGAACAAAATGAAAGCGGTAACGGGTCTGCGTCTTTCCATACCGGACGGCTTTTTTGGGGTGCGCGACACCACCGATTTCGTATATTATTCGCACGAGGCCACCCGTCAGGCCAAAACCGACCGCGAAAGTTACCCGGCCAAGATACAGCGTGGCATCTGGGTAGCTTCGGGCCCCTATCTTTCGGCAGATGTATTTAAACCGGCCGTGGCCCTGCACATGCGCGACAGTATTACGGCCCTGTATATACCTTCATCCAAGGAAGGCTCTTTTATGATGACCGAACCCCGCGTTCCGTCAGATACCGCCATTGTAAACTTTAACGGGCAGCGGGCGCTCATACAGCGCGGTCTCTGGCGTATGAAAGATGAATTCAAGGGCGGTCCCTATGTGAACATACTTACATACAACCCGCAGAATGCCCGCTGGGTAATGATCGACGGTTTTGTGTACGCGCCGCAGTTCGACAAACGCGATTACATGCTGCAGGTAGAGAGTATCGTGCGTATGGCACGTCCCTAATTAAAGATCTGGTAGCCGTACCAGGTGCGTGTTCCTTTGTCGTACAGCCATACATGGTTGTTGCAGTACGAAATATTGAACGCATAGATCGGCTCGGTGCCGTAATAGTCGTTCAGTTTGATGCGCGCGCTCTGTTTCCCGTTTTTTATATTGAAGAGATACAGCACGGTCTCACCGGCTTCGAGCAGACCCAGTTCATAACCTTTAACACCTGTCCACAGCGGCGACTGTACCAGCTGAACGCCTTCGGAGGCCGGCTGCAGTTTTACTTTTTTCGCCTTGCGGGAATTGGCCTTGAACAGGTATACCTCGTTCGATTGTACAAAGATCACCTGTTTTTTCACGGCATCGTAGGTGGCCACTGCCTGGGCGTCCATGCCGTAGGAGAAAGCGGTTATGTTATTGTTGAGCGGCGTTCCGTTCATATCGAGCGTAATGAAGAATCCGCCCGTATTATCGTACAGGATACCTTCGAGTCTTTTGGCGGCCGGGTTGTACCACATGCCGCGGATATCTGCCCCGATGGCCCCGGTGTATTTGGAAGAGCCGTACGCGTCGAAAACTTCGATGGGGTAGGAGGCATTACCGGCATAGGACGTGTAGTAAAGCGCCCGGACGGGATCATACGCTACGGCTACACCGTTGTTGCCGTCTTCACTGTAAATGGGCAGGGTAAGGTCGTTAGTGGCACTGCTTACCGGGGTCTGCGCGCGTAAAGAACCGCCGCTGATCAGCAGCGAAAGGGCGAAGAGAAAGAGTTGCTTTTTCATAGTGAGTATCGGTTATTTTGGAAAACAAACCTAAATTTTAATTCGGCCGGATGCAAATTTTTGCCTAAATTTAAGGCATATGTAGTATATATGTGGAAAGCGTTTATCAACCTCCTTTTTCCACGCACCTGTATTTTGTGTAATACCCTGTTGTTGCCCGAAGAAACGGTAGCGTGTTTAGCCTGTGTACATACCCTGCCCGGCCTGGAACTGCCGGCAGAGCAGCGGGCCCTGCAACAGACCTTTGCCGGCCGCCTGCCTGTACAGCATGCCTGGGCATGGCTGCATTTCCGCAAGGGGAGTGTGGTACAGCGCTTGCTGCACGAGGCCAAATACAGTGGCAGACCCGAAATTGCCCGCTGGTGCGGTATGCACATGGGCCGGCGCTGGAAAGAACAGGGTACCCTGCCCGCGCTGGACCTGGTGCTGCCCGTACCCCTGCATCCCCGGCGCCTGAAGGAACGCGGCTTTAACCAGAGCGAAGAGATCGCCCGGGGCCTCTGCAGCGTAACCGGCTGGGAACTGCACAGCGGCAACCTGGTCCGCAGTGTATATGCCCGCTCCAATACCCGCCGCAACCGCTGGGCCCGCATGCAGCAGATGCAGAACAGCTTTAGCCTGCTGCGGCCTGCCGAACTGGAAGGTAAACACATACTGCTGCTGGACGATGTGCTGACCACCGGGGCCACCATGGAAGCCTGCGCCGGACAACTGTGCAGCGCTTCTTTGCAAAGTTTTAACGTGGCCGCCCTGGCCCGCACCCTGTGACTACGCGCCGAAATAGTATCTTTGTTGCCATGAAGTCCGAAAAATACACACAGTTACTGAAAGAAGCCCGGGCCCTGCTGCAGGACGAGACCGATCTCACCGCCTCCCTGGCCAATGTGTCGGCCCTGCTCAGGACGCATTTCAACTTCTGGTGGGTGGGCTTCTACCTGGTAAAGAACAACGAACTGGTACTGGGCCCCTTCCAGGGACCGGTGGCCTGCACACGCATCGCTTACGGCAAAGGCGTTTGCGGTACCGCCTGGAAAGAAAAAGCATCCGTACTGGTGCCCGACGTACACGAATTTCCCGGGCATATCGCCTGCAGTGCCGCCAGCAACAGCGAACTGGTAGTGCCCGTATTGCGTAACGGCGAAGTGCTGGCTGTGCTGGATATCGACAGTACCGAATTCAATCATTTCGACGATACGGACCGCGAAAACTGTGAACGTCTGTGCGCCCTGTTAAGTGATCTGTTTTAGCCTATGACCAAGAGACACCTGCTGCTTTTTGTTCCGGTACTTTTCCTCTGCGCCTGTGCCAAGATCGTGCCCCTCACGGGTGGCGACAAGGACATGACCCCGCCGGTAATGACGCGTACCGAACCCGATACCTTCAGCACGGGCTTCAGCGGTAAAGAAATACGTCTCAGCTTTAACGAATTTATTACGGTAGACGATCCCACGCGGCATGTATACTTCTCACCGGTACTGAAAAATGCCCCGCAGTTCATAGCCGGGAACAAAAGCCTGCTTATTAAAATAAAAGATACCCTGCTGCCCAATACCACGTACACCGTACGTCTGCAGGGCGCCATCAAGGACCTGAACGAGGGCAACCCGCTCGACGAACAGCTTTTTGTATTCTCTACCGGCACAAAGATCGACTCGGGCAGCTTCAGCGGCTACGTGCGCAACGCCGAAACCAACGAAGGTGTAAAAGCCGCCAAGATCCTGCTGTACGACGCCGGTTCCGACCCGCTGCGCGTAAAGACCGAAAAGCCTACCTATTATTCCATCTCGCGGGACGACGGTTTTTTTACCATTCCCTATATCCGGGAAGGCAGTTATAAGGTATTTGCACTGCAGGAAGAAGATAATTCCCTTACCTACGACCGCGCAGGGGAGGGCATCGCCTTTATCAGCGCCGATATCACTACCGGGCAGGATTCTTCGCTGCAGCTGCGCCTGTTCCGCTCTGCCGATGATACGCTGAAACTCCTGAAATCGAAATACGAGACCGAAGGCCGCTTTTCCTTTACATTCAGCAAAGGCGTTCCCGACCTGCAGATACGTGCCGAAGATTCTGCCGGTGTGCGCGAAATGCTGGTGTACAGCAGCAGCAACGGCGATAGTGTGAACGTATGGCTGCGTGGTCAGCCGGCCGATTCCACCGTGTTTTACCTCAGCGCACGTGATTTTTCAGATACCGTTTCCCTCAAAAGTAAGGCGCCGGTCGCAGGGGGCGGCAGCCGCGGACTGAAGACCGGGGGAACATCCAAACCGCAGATCTCGCTTATCCCGCCGGCGGGTAAGGAGCTGAGCCTGTACGACACCCTGGCCCTGAGCTTTTCCAAACCGGTGTCCCTGCGCGATTCTTCCCTGATCGTACTGCTGGAAGATACCGTTCCGCATCCCTTCCGCCTGGAACGCTCGCCCCGCAATCCCCTGCTCTGGAATATCTTTTTTACCCCGCGCAGCGATGTAAACTATACGCTCGAATGGAAAAGATCGGCATTTGAACTCTATTCCACCCGCGACACGGTAGATTCGGCCCGTTACGAATTTTCTTACCTGCCCGTGGAAGACTACTCCCAGCTGAACGTGGCCGTGCGCCATGCCGACCGCAGCGCTCCGCTCATCGTTTCCCTGATGCGCGACACCAAAGTACTGCTTACCAAACGCCTGGGCGAGAACGATACCCTGCTTACCTTCAGTAAACTACCGCCGGGAAGTTACTCCCTGAAAGCCCTGGCCGACCAGAATAACGACGGGGTATATACCACCGGCAGCCTGCCCGACGGACGCCAGCCCGAAAGAATATACTACCTGGCCAGTCCCGTGGTGCTTCGTAAAGGTTTCGACCAGAAGATCGTATGGGATTTCGATAAAAAGGGACGCTAAACTTCCCGTTTTGGCACAAATTTTGTGAATTAAACAAAAGTAGGTGTTGTAGTCTGCTTACATCGGGTAGATACCTACATCTGTTATAGTTGCACACACCAATTTGAACAAATTCCATGGGAAGAAAACCACTACCTAAACAACGCACGCTGGATACCGAGGTCCGACGTGAGTGGTTGAAAAAACTGATGCCCTTTTTTACCAAATACGGTTTTTCATCGATCCGCATGGACGAGATGGCCGTGCAGGTGGGTGTGAGCAAAGCTACATTCTACAAGCATTTTATTTCCAAAGAAGACCTTATCTCTTCCCTGCTCAAATGGAAGATCGAGGAAATATCGGGTTATATGCCTATGCTGCTCGACAGCAGCACGGGTTTTGCAGAACGTTATTTCAAAGCGGTGGAAATATCGCTGATCGGACTGGGAGGCATTTCGAACGTATTGCTTTCTGACCTGGAACGCGAGTACCCCGAACTGCACAAACAGCTGGCCACCTTTCAGAAACTGAACCTGAAGGTGCTGGGTGAGTTCTATACCGAAGCGAAGAACGCCGGTTTCCTGAAAAGCTCTGTGGACGTAAAAACCCTGCTTATCATGGAAGAACTGATCCTGCTGCAGATCACCGACCCGAACTATTTAAAGCAGAAACAGATCACGCTCAAGGACTTTTTCGTAAAGTACCTGCACATCCGCTCCGAAGCTATCGTGGCGGATTTTACCCCGGAGATGCGTGCCTACTTTGCCCAGTTGGAAAAGAAACTCCACGTGTAAGTCGTTTTTTTTACTGCTTTGGTCTAAATTTAGTGGAATTCTGATGTGAATTAACGAATTTTCACACCTGATTTAATGGCCGAAGGAAGCATACATACCCTCACTGGGAGAGCCGCCCGGAATATCTATTTCTGGGTTATTTTTCTTGCTATACAGATGTTCTCGTTCCTGCGGGAGGACTACAGTGCAGCACTGATCCTGCAGTTTGTATACTCCAACCTGGTGGTTACCGCCATGATGGCCGTGATCGTATACGTGAACAACCTGTTCCTGCTGCCCCGCTATTTCGACAAAAAAGAATACCTCATTTACTTTATCGGTATCACCGCCTGGGTGGTGCTGTCGTCGGCCGTACTGCAGAAGCTGTACAACTTCATGTTCTCGTCCTTCCCCGAACTGTATACCAATGAAAACGGCATGCTGGTACAGATCGATTTCTGGGAGGTGATCTTTATTAACGTACTGTTCGTCTTCGGCTTTACCATGGCCAAATTCGCCAACGACTTCTTCAACAGCGAGGAGCGTCTGCGCAAGATCGAAAGCAAACAGATCGAGAGCGAACTCAATTTCCTGCGTTCCCAGATCAATCCGCACTTTCTCTTTAATACCCTGAACACGATCTATGCCCTTTCGCTGAAAAAATCGGACGAAACCCCCGAAGTGGTGCTTAAGCTCAGCGATCTGCTGCGCTATATGCTGTACGAATGTAAAAGCGAAAAGATCGAGCTGGAAAAAGAGATCAATGTACTGCGCAGTTACATCGAACTGGAAAAGATACGCCTCAAGAATACGGACGCCGTTTCGGTAGAGATCGAGGGCGACCCGCAGAACCGTTTTATTGCACCGCTGCTCTGGATACCCTTCGTGGAGAACGCTTTTAAACACGGGCTTAACACGCGCGCCAACGACGGCTATGTAAAGATCCGCATTCATATCCGCTCCCGCGAGATCGTTTTTTACTGCGAGAATAATTTTTCACCCGTACCGGCCGATTCCAAAACGGGCGGCATCGGGGTGGACAATACCCGCAAACGCCTGGCTCTTATTTACCCGGGCAAACATAAGCTTGAACTTTTATCCAAAGACCAAATATTTACTGTAAATTTAATTCTTCAATATCCTACAACATGATACGTTGCTTAATAGTTGACGATGAGCCTCTGGCTGCTGATGTAATGGAAACATTTGTACAGAAGGTGCCCGACCTGGAACTGGTTTCCAAGGTAAACAGCGCTGCCGAAGCCTACGGCGTGCTTACAAAGGAGCCTGTGGACCTGATGTTCCTGGACATACAGATGCCGGAGACCACAGGCCTCGAATTCCTCAAAAGCCTCAAAAATCCTCCGCTGGTTGTGTTTACAACGGCGTACCCGAATTATGCCCTCGAAAGTTATGAGATCGATGCGGCCGACTACCTGCTGAAACCGATCGCCTTCGATCGTTTTGTAAAAGCCGTGGAAAAGGCCAAGGAACGCCTGCGCCTCATCAACAGCGCCGCTATGGGTGAAGATACGGAAGAAGTGCCCGATTACATCTTTGTAAAGGCAGACGGTAAACACATTAAGGTTACCCTGTCGGAGATCTACTACGTGGAAGGCCTGAAAGATTACGTGATCATTCACCTGCAGAACTCCCGCATTATTACGCACAATACCATGAAGAATATTGAATCGCTGCTCATGCGCGACGATAATTTCATCCGTATTCACCGTTCGTTTATCATCAACCTGCGTTATGTAAAAGAGATCGAAGGCAATTCATTCCGCATCAAGGACGAACTGCTTACCATCGGTACCACCTTTAAAGACGAAGTACAGCAAAAACTGGAACGCCACCGTTTCAATTAAGCACGCTCCGTTCCCCGGTTCCTTCTACTCCCTGTGCCGGGCAACGGGAAAAATACCACGGAAAGTTATTCTGTTTGGGGTGCCTGGCACCGGATAACTTCCGTTTTTCTAAAACATTCTTTCTCCTGTTAGTGTTTTGTTATACCGGCTAAGCCGCGTAATTAATAGCTATTTTTATAGCTGTAAAAACGTATGCGTATGAAAGTACTGGTCACCGGGGCAACCGGCCTCATCGGTAAAACACTGCTGCCCATGCTGCGGGCGGGCGGACATGATATACACATCCTCAGCCGCAGCCGGCAACAGGTAGCGGGGGCAAAAGTATTTGTGTGGGACCTGGACGCCGGTACGGCCGATCCTGCGGCATTTGCCGGCGTAGACGCCATTATACACCTGGCCGGCGAAAACGTGGGCGATAAGGGCTGGAGCGAATCACAAAAACAGAAGATACTGCAGAGCCGTACCCGCAGTGCCGAACTTCTGGCCGGCCATGTGGCCGCGCAGGAAAAAAAGCCCTCCGTTTTTATTACGGCTTCCGGCAGCTCTTATTACGGCATGGTAACGCGCACACGTCCCTTTACCGAAGACGAAGGCCCGGGCGAAGGCTTCCTGGCCGATGTGTCCGTAGCCTGGGAAAAAGCGGCCGACCTGTTTAAACCCCTGGTGCCCAGGGTGGTCAAATTAAGAATATCGGTAGTGTTCTCCCCCGAAGGCGGACCGCTACACAAGATGGCCCAACCGGTAAAAATGGGCGGTGCAGCCGTGGTATTCGGCTCCGGCAGGCAATACATGCCCTGGATACACGTGCACGACGTGTGCAGCCTGATGATGAAAGCCCTGAACGATGAAGCGATGAACGGCCCCTATAACCTGGCCGCACCCGAACAGCCGGATAACCGGGTATTTACCAAAGAGCTGGCATCGGTACTGAACCGCTTTGTGCTGCCCTTCCCGGCACCGGCCTTCCTGCTGAAACTGGGCCTGGGCGAACAGTCGAAACTGCTGCTCGAAGGCTCGCCGCTGAGCGTGGACAAAGTGCTGGCAACGGGCTATACCTATCGTTTCCCGGGGCTCCGGGAAGCTTTGACGGATTGCCTGAAAAAGTAGTTTATAGGACTAAGACAATAACTGTTTGGCTAAAAGCCCCGTGGCGATGCGATCTTAGCATTAATATCGTTTAAATAGATGATTATTCGATATATCTTTCATTTAAGTGATATTTTATAATTCTTATTTTTTCATCATTGGTCGAAGCATATTGGGATGCATGCATACTTTTTAGTATGTTTGTAGTAACTCATTCTAATTATGAAACCTGTATTATTTATTGCAGCCTTTTTTATGGGCTCCCTGCTTTCTTTTGCCGGAAATAAGCTTATTTCGGCCGAGAAAGTGCATTCCCTCAGCAAGGAGGAACTGATGGCCCGCTTTAAGAAAATGAACGTACCCAGCGTGATCATGCAGGTCACCAACGGTATCGATGTATACGAACTGATGTACCGTTCGCACTTCCCGGACGGCCGCGAGGTAAATGCCAGCGGTATCCTTTTTGTGCCTACCGGTGTAGATAAACCCCTGCCGCTGATGGTGTACCACCACGGTACACGCCTGCGCAAAGAGCGCGCCATCGACCTTACGGGCGAACAGTTCATCTGCTCGGCTTTTGCGGGTGACGGGTACATTGTGGCCTGGCCCGATTATTTCGGTATCGGCAAAGGCGACGGTTTTCACCCCTACCAGCATGCTGAAACGGAAGCACAGGCCTCTATGGACATGATCCGCGCCTCGCGTGAGTTCCTGGACGACCTGGGTGTAAAACGCAACGAACAGCTCTTCCTTACCGGTTATTCGCAGGGCGGGCATGCGGCCATGAGCGCGCACAAATTTATGCAGGAACGCCATCCCGAAGAGTTCAGGATCACGGCCTCCTCCCCGATGAGCGGTGCCTACGACATGACGGGCGTACAGTCCGAAGTGATGTTCCAGCCCTATGAATATCCCATGTACCTGCCCTATATCCTGCTTGGGTACTACGAAGTATATAAATACAACCCCCTGCCCAGTAAACTGATGCGTGCGCCGTACGATACACTGATCCCGCGTATTTTTAACGGCATTAACGATTTTGGCGATGTGAACAGCCTGCTGCCCGAAATTCCCGGCGAAATTTTCACGGACGAGGTGATACAGCGTTACCGCAGCAACGATACTACCTTTACGCTGCGCGAACTGCTGGAGTCGAACAACGTGTACGACTGGAAGCCCGAAAGCCCCATGATGCTCTGCTATTGCAAGGCCGATGAGCAGGTAACCTATAAAAACTCGCTCGTAGCCTATAAAGCCATGAAGGCCAGGGGTACAAAACACCTCAAAAAGACACACGCCGGACCGAAGTTCGACCACAATACCTGCGCCATTTACGCCTCGGTATACACCAAGTATTTCTTCGATTCGTTCCGGAACGGTTCCAAATACGGCCGCCGCGGCAACAGCTGGAAACGTTTCCTGCTGGATGTAAGTAAAATGTCGGTGAATAAACAGATGCGTAAGGCCCGCAAGGCAAAGGAAGCAAAAGCTGCCGAAGCTGCCGCGGCCAAAACGGCTAAGTAGTGCTGCTCTGCCGGCGTTTGCCGGTAATGCGTGGCTGGAACCAGTACACGAGTTTTAACACAATGCCCCTGTTCTTGTTCAGGAAGCCGCTGGTATCGTAATTATCGGTATACACCAGGAACAGGTCGCTCAGGGGCGCGTAACGCCACTGCAGGCGTGTATACACGTTCAGGTTGCGGGCCTGGGTATTGTATTGTGTAAACAGCGTAAAGAAGACCGAACGCGTGGGATTGATCTCGATCCGCGGTCCGGCCAGCAACAGGGTCTGGGCCTGGCTCATACCGGGCAGTTTCAGGCGGTCGTAACTGGCCGTGAGACTGAAAATACCCCAGGGCTGCGCCCGGTAATTAAGCCCGGTGGTAAGCGTGTACAGATCTCCGTTAAAGAACGAACCTCCCTGGAAGGAAACATCGCCGTACAGTACTTTGCGCGGGTTGGAGGTATAGCTTAGGTAGGCATTTCGGTAATGGTAGCGCCCCGGGCTCAGGAAAGTGCTGCTCTCGTCGCGGCCCAGCACATCGGTGAAATAGAACAGGCGCGTAAAATTTTCGTTGTAACCGATAGAGAATATCGAATTGTCCCGGAAGGTAATATCAAAGAAGGGGTTGTAGTTCACATCGGTGGCGGCAAAACGTCCGTCGGCATAATAATTCCAGTACAGGCCGGCCGTATAGCGGAAAATATGGCGGTTGCGCTTTGGGTACCAGTAATGCGAAAGCGAAGGTTCCAGGCGCCAGTAGGCCATCTTGCGGTTCTCTTTCTTGAGGGCATCGTAAATATTCTGCCGGGGCACAAAACCCAGGGAATCGGCATTGTAATTCTTTCCTACATATTCGTGGTTCCACATGGCCGACCAGCGCAGGTTCGTGAACCCCAGGTAGGAGGCATGTGCAAAGGCGTCCTGCAGGGTGCCGGGCTGAAAGCTGTGGTGAAAAAAGAATTTGCCCGTAAGCGTATTGTCTTTATTGGCATAATCCAGGTCGATGCCCGCAATACGGTTGTAGTTGTAGGGATTGATCTTACGTCCCGTGAATCCCTGCCGGTTCACGAAGATAAAACCCAGGGCGCTGCGTTTAAATACTTTGCGTTGTATGGCCAGGGTAATGTAGTTCTCCGGAGCTTTCTGCAAAGCCTTGGAACCGGCTGTCTGTACCGACATGATGCCGATACGCCAGTTATCGTCCAGCTTACCGCTGAGGCGTACCCCGGCCAGTATGGGTACCTGGCTGCCCCGGTGCAGACCGATGCGCCGGGAAAAGAAGGGGCGTATCTTCGAGAAGCCGAAACGGGCAAAAAGGTCGCTGTTCTCGATAAAGAACAGGCGCTGTTCGGGAAAATACAGGTCGAAACGGGTCAGGTTGGTCACCTGCCGGTCTACATCTACCTGCGAAAAGTCGGGATTTATCGTTACGTCGAGGTTCAGGGTGGGGGTGATGGAAAACTTAAGATCGCCGCCCACATTCCATTTCCAGCCGTAGCGGTTGTTTTGTTTATCGGCGGTGTAGCCGCCCAGGGCGTAGGGGATCACCGAAAAATTGATACCCGGCCGGGGCGAATGTGCCTGCCAGTCGAGGTTACCGGTATAGGCCAGGGAAAACACGCGGAAGGCGAGGGGAACGGGGTTCCATACCGAGCGTTCGTTGCTGGCGGCATCGCTGCGGATAAAATTTATGCGCCAGCGGGTATTTTTCGGGTGGTAACGCAGGCTGGTGAAGGGAATACGTATTTCGGCCGTCCATTCGGAAGGGCTACGTTTTACGGCTACCTGCCATTTGCAGTCCCAGCGGGGTTCGTCGTTGTAGTTGCCGCCGGAGGCCAGCAGGCTTTCTTCCTGTGCCCCGAAGGCGTTTACCATAAAACGAAAGCCATTGGTATAGTCCTGGTAGGGTTCGATCACCAGGGCAAAATAATCGTTGGCGTCGGTACCGAAATCGCGGCGCAGGGTGGCCACCACGTACTTACGGGTGCTGTCGCGCAGGCAGCGGGCGTATACGTACAGGGCCTGATCGTCGTAGCACATTTTTACGAAGGTCTGGTAGCGGGCATCCAGGGTATCGGAAGGGAAATGCTGCCGGAAGCCCGACTGGGAAACGGCATTGCGCCAGGCAAACTCGGTCTCGAGCCCGTCGATAAGTATTTTTTCATCGGCCGGGGCTATGGAATACGTACGCTGTTCATGCGGTATATGCTGCGCCGCTGCTGTGCACAGCAGGGTAAAAAAGAGTATGGCGGCAGAGAAAAAAAACTTCATAAACGTCAGGGCAGGGCAGGGTATACGGCCACGTTACGTTCCGTCTCAAAGAGCTTTACGCGCAGTTGCAGCCGCTCATCGATCCCGGCACGCAGCAGGCGGTAGATCACCACTACGATGTTCTCCACAGTGGGTATCAGGGTGGCGAACTCGGCGGTGTCCAGGTTCAGGTTCTTATGGTCGAAGCGGTTCTCCACCTCGTTTTTAATAAGTTGCGACAGAAAGCCCAGGTCGATCACATAACCGGTTTCCGGATCTATGGGGCCGGTCACTTCCACTTCCAGCACATAATTGTGGCCGTGGTAATTGGGCAGGCTGCATTTGCCGAATACTTCGGTATTGCGTGCATCGCTCCAGGCCGGGTTATGCAGGCGGTGTGCGGCGTTGAAATGGGCTTTGCGGATTACGGTTACGTTCTCAGGCATAGGAATTTGTACAAAAATAAAAAAGCGGCCCGAAGCCGCTTGTAATTTTTACTAAATGAAGCCTTTTTTTATTGTTTCAGGCCTAATTTTGCTTTTACGGCGGCATCGATCACGTCCAGCTCATCGAAATAGATAAAGCTGTTGGCATCCATCACGTAAGAGTATCCTTTTTCTTTGGCTACTTCTTTAGCGGCATTGATGATCTTATCGGTGATCGGCTTGTATACTTTCGATTGTTTTTCTACCAGTTCGCTCTCAATGGTGCTGTAGAACTCTTCCAGGCGGGCCTGCTCATCCTGCAGCTCCTTTGTCTTGAGGTCTTTCATGGTAGTGGAATAATCTTTTTCCTTGGCCTGGAAATCGGCGGCTTTTTCCTGCAGCACTTTTTGTTTGGCGGCCAGTTCTTTATACAGTTCCTCCTGGTACTTATATACAGCACTGTCTGCGGCTGGTTTTTCAGGCATCAGCGAGAAAATTTTCTCGGTATTGAGTACTGCAATTTTCTTGGTTTGGGCAAAAGAGGTTGTTGCGCCCAGTAAACCGAAGGCGAAAACTGCCAGAAGGATGTTCAATAGTTTTTTCATTATGTATATTTTCAGAAATGAAACGCAAAAATAATACCTTAGTTGTACCTTCCAAATGAATTTTGTCCCTAATTAACGTTTCATTAACCTCTGTTCACATTTTCAAGGGCTTACAAAGTCCTATTCCCAGGCTTTGGTATCGATGCAAATGGTTACGGGTCCGTCGTTTACAAGGCTTACCTGCATATCGGCACCGAACTCGCCGCTGGCTACTTTATTATTGAGTTCTTTACCGAGCTGCAGGCAGAACATTTCGTACATCATCCGCGCAAATTCGGGCTTACCGGCCCCGGTAAAGGAAGGGCGGCTGCCTTTTTTGGTGGATGCGAACAGGGTGAACTGGCTGATGACCATGGCCTTGTAGTCGGTATCCCAGAGCGAAAGGTTCATTTTGCCGCTCTCGTCGGGGAAGATACGCAGGCGGGTGATCTTGTAGGTGAGCCTGGTAATATCGTCCATGGTATCTTCGTCTTCCACACCTACAAAAATGAGTACCCCGGCCCCGATCTTGTCTTTGACCTTACCGCCGATGCTTACCCTGGCGCTTTTTACCCGTTGAATAACTACACGCATATATTTTCCCGGACCTGCCGGATCATGAAGATTTATTGTTGTTACGCTTCGATCCGGCCCGTATCAGCATGTACATAGAAGCTCCCAGGGCCAGCATTGACAGGCCCACCACAAAAAGCGGCTTCGTGGCCGGGAATTTCGTATCGAGCCAGCGCCCGCCGAATACGCCCGCCAGCACGATCACCAGCATACGCCAGCCCAGGTCGGCATAACGCAGCGCTTCGTCAGACTTTTTCGGTATTTTCGGTTTTGGGTCTTTCGGCATGGTTCGGTACTTGTGCAACGGCAGCGATCTGCATCATGGAACGGCCCGAGAACTTGGCGCCGATGTCCATCTGCAGGTTCTCGGCTTTGATATCGCCGTGTACCTGCGCTCCGTTATTGATATGTACGGTGCCTGTGGCAATAATGTTTCCGTTTACGATGCCCGAAATATCGGCGTCGTTGCATTCTACATCTCCTTTTACAATGCCTCCCGGCCCGATCACTACCTTGCCCTTGCACAGGATCTTGCCTTCCAGCTCACCGTCGAGGCGGATATTGCCTTCGCTCTGGAATGTACCCGTGATCCTGGTCTTGGGAATGATCGTACTGGTAGCACCGGTATCGGCTGCAAATCCTGAAGTTTCGTTTTTGTTTTTCTTGCCCAACATAGTTTCTCATGCTGCCTTCCGGCAACGTATTTCATTTGTTTTTTAATTGAATTTGTACGTTTCAAAGAAGAACTTCATGTACTCCGGCAGGAGCTGTGTCTTCATGAGGGTGACAAAGTTGGATGTGGAGATCGCAAAGGCTACGGGTACCTGTTCCGACGGAATTTTTTCCAGTATGTCGGAATTGGCGTCCAGGCTTTTGTAATATGTGATGGCAGCGGTGGCTGAAGGGAAGTCTTTCAGGATCAGGAAACGGTTTTCGGAGCCGAAGGCTACTTCCTGCACCTGCAGGTTGCTGCTGCCGTAATATTCGGCATTGAAGGCCGCGATCTGCTGTTTGGTCTGCGTAAGATCCACCTGGCCCTGTGGAACGGAGATCACGTAAAAGTGCTTTTCCAGGTCCGAAGGTTTATAGGTGGCTATTCCGCCATTGCTTTCGCTACCGGCGGCATTCATGATCTCGCTGTTCTTCAGCAGGTCCAGGATGCGTTGCGCTTCCTTACCCTCGTTTTTGGACGCGTAGGCCGAGGCCGTTTCGGTAAGGGCGGCCACATAGGCTTCTTTACCGCTCAGGGCACCGGTAGCCAGGGCGTTCAGCAGGGAAAACTTAGGCATTACGTCCATTCCGGCATAGGTCTCGCGGGCAATGGCATATTCGCGCTGTACGGCGGCATAGTCCTTTCCTTTAAAGTAACTGAAGGCCGTGGTATAGGCCTTTTCGGCATCCTTGTCCTTATTGTCTTTATTGGCCAGGTAGTTCGGGTCATTGATCAGTTTGGCATAATCGCTGTCGGCATACTGCGTCATCAGTATGTTCTTGTTGCGTTCGGCCTCGCTGTTGTTGTTCTGTAAACGCTGGGTGATATACAGCTGGTAATATACCTCGGGCACATATTTGTTGCTGGTACTGCGTTTTACCAGTCCCTCGAACGATTCCACCGCCTGCGGATAGGCCCGGATGCGGTCTTTGTACACGAGGCCCAGGTTAAAGTAAGCGTGGTAAATGCTTTCCACGATGGAGTCGATGGCCGCCTGTCCCTGCGGTATACGCGCCAGGTAGGTATTTACGTCGTAGCGCGGATTCTCATCGTCGCGCACATTGGGGTTGTTCGGGTCAGAGCCCACATTTTCCTCCACCACGGGGCCATCGCCGCCGATACTGGTCTTGTTCTTGCGCCGCCAGAAATCTTCGTTCTTACGCGTTCCCCAGGTCTTTTTAAACTCCTGTTTACCAAAAGCCACGGTCTGCGGGTTGTAGAAGTACCACTTACCGTTATTTTCGACCATATTGGGGTTGGTATTGCTGTTGAGGGCCTGCTGTGCCGCCAGTTCGCGGGCTTCTTTGGCCTCTTTGTCTTCTTTCTGCAGGCGTTGTATCAGGGATTCGATCTTGCTTTTCTGCTCTTCGGGGCTCATGGAGATCATGCTGAGCAGACTGTCGCCTTCGCTGATGCGGGTGCTGTACAGAACAATATCTTTCAGGTTGCCGGCCAGGAGTTTAACCCGTTCGAAGGCCGGGTGTTTTTTATCGAGGTTGATGGATGCGCTGTCAAAATAGGCCTGGGCGCGCAGGTAATTGGGCTTTTTGTAGTAGATATCGGCCATGGCCAGGTACGACATGCCTTTTTGGGTACGGTTGGTGGTGCTGGCTTTGGCCGAGCGGGTAAACAGGTCCAGGGCGCCGCGTTCGTCGTTCTCTTTCTGGGCCAGTATGGCCATGGCGTAGTAGATCTGGTCGCGGTAATCGATGTTCTTATCATCGCGCAGCATGCGTTTCAGCGTCTTTTTCAGGGCGCTGTTGTCCTGGCCTTCCTGCGAGGAAACGGCAATGGCAATGGCTGCCTGGAATTCCAGCTCATACTCGGGCTTGTACTTAATGGCCAGGCTGTAATACTTTTTGGCTTCTTCCATATTGCCCAGCTGGTGCCAGATCTGCCCGATGATGAAATTATAGCGGGCTTTGAGTTTTTTCTTTTTGGTGATCTTTTCCAGCCTGGTGAGCGGGATGATGGCCGGGGTATATTCTTCCGATTTGATGAAGAAATCGGCCATGGCGCCGTAGTACATAGCTTCGGCCTTGGAGCCCGGCTTTTTATCGAGGAAGTGGTTAAACTCGGCCTCGGCCTGGCTGTACTCGCCCATGTCGTTGTAGCAGAGGATCATCCACAGGCGGGCGAGCTCTTTCATGTTCTTGTCCTCGGAGCTCTGTATCACGTAGCGGAACTGCTGTATGGCCGGGAATGTTTCCCGTTTGATGAAGTTGGCCTGCCCGATGAGGAAGTAACAGTCGTCGATCCAGCGGTTCTTCTGTGAACCGTTGATGAGCATACTGTGCTTTTTGATCATTTTGGCGCCTTTCTGCAGGGCGCGGTCGGTTTGGGGGTTCACCCCCTGGGCCAGGTCCTTGTTGCCGTATTTGTAAACCTGTATGGGGCGGTTATAATCGTCTTTATGTACTTTGCCCAGTTCAAAAAAAGCTTCCTGTATGGCCAGGCGGCCGTTATAATAGCCGTTATAGCGCGTGTTCATGGCGTGCCAGTTACGGTTCAGCCATTTGTCCTGCCGGGTGGAGCAGGAGGCCAGCAGCGCTAACAGCGGAAGAAAGAGCAGTATGTATTTGCGTAAATTCAAAGCGTTGTAAATTCCGTGTGTAAATTAACTACAATATTGCAAAATTATTATCCCGGGAGGAAAATCAAACGCAGAAAAACAAAAAAGCCGCTTTTCTGAGGGAAAAACGGCCTAATGCTTTATATTAAAGGGTAATCAGATTACCATTTGAATCTCTTCTCGTCGGAAACGGTCAGTTTTTTGCGGCCTCTTCTTCTGCGGGCGGCAAGTACACGTCTGCCATTGGCAGTTTCCATACGCGTACGGAAGCCATGCTTGTTTACTCTTTTTCTTCTGGATGGCTGAAATGTTCTCTTTGACATAACGCTGTTATTTTAAACGATTACGATATTCTTAAATTGGGAGCGCAAAGTTACATGTTTTGTTTTAACCCCCAAACTTTTCAACAAAAAAATTTGAAAAAGTGTGAATTAAGCGCTTTACGCGGGCTAAACGGGTATCTTTGCCGCAAAGTTAGAAAAAGTAAGCAGTATGAAGGCAAGACGCGCCGCAGAATCGCTCACCGTGCAAACGGAGATCGTACTACCCAACGATACCAATGTGATAGGGAACCTGTTCGGGGGGCGCCTGATGCTGTGGATGGATATTGTAGCCGCCATTTCGGCCCAGCGTCACTGCCGCCGCGTAGTGGTAACGGCTTCGGTGAACAACGTATCCTTTAACCACCCCATCAAACTGGGCGATGTGGTTACGCTCGAGGCCAAAGTGTCGCGCGCTTTCAGCAGCAGCATGGAAGTGTATATCGATGTGTACATGGAAGACCATATCAGTGGTAAAAAGACCAAGTGCAACGAAGCCATCTATACATTTGTAGCTGTAGACCAGCTGGGGAACCCCATTCATGTGCCCGAACTGATCCCCGAGACCGAAGAAGAACAGAAGCGGTTTGACGGTGCCCTGCGCCGCCGGCAGCTGAGCCTGATCCTGGCCGGGAAAATGAAACCGGGCGAGGCCACCGAGCTCAAGGCCCTGTTCACAGCCACTGATGCCTGATAGCGCTATAGAGAAAAAAAATAGCAGCCCCCGGAAAGATAAACACAGAAACTATTACTTTTACTCCGAATAAAATTACAAAACATGAGCATTCCTCAAGATCTTCGTTATTCCAAAGACCATGAATGGTTACGTGTAGACGGCGAGAACGCCTATATCGGTATTACTGAATTTGCCCAGGGCGAACTGGGAGATATTGTCTTTGTTGAGATCGAGACCGCCGGTGAGACCCTGGAGGCCAACGCGGTTTTCGGAACGGTAGAAGCCGTTAAGACCGTATCTTCATTGTATATGCCCGTTGCCGGCGAAATACTGGAAGTGAACCCGGCCCTGGCCGACAACCCCGAGCTGGTGAACCAGGACCCCTATAACGAAGGCTGGATGATCAAGATCCGTATGACAGACCCTGCACAGGCCGCCGCTCTGCTCGACGCTGCCGCATACGGAGCACTTATCGGGGCCTAAACCGTTATGTTCATAAAACACGGTCTTACCCCGCTAAGTACCGCCATTTTTATACTTATCGTCTGCCTGATCCCCGGTTCGGGGATCCCGGACACCCCTTTTTCGGGCATGGACAAGCTGATCCATGCCTTTATGTTTGGCGTACTGGCCTTCCAGACGCTTACTTTTTTCCGGAAACAATATTCCGTTCCGTTCTTACGTTTGTCATCTGTAAAAGCTTGTGTGTTGTTCTGTACAATTTTTGGTGCCCTCATTGAACTTTTGCAGGGCTCGTTTGTACAAAACAGAAGTGCTGACCTTTCGGACCTGCTGGCCGATATCCTGGGGACGGGATGCGGACTGCTGGTGTTCGGACTGATCCACGGCAAATTTAAACACACGTAATATGACGAACTATCGTGAAAAAACAACGGAAAGAGATCGCAAAAGGCCCCTGCTGCTGGTAGTAGGGATGCTCTTTGCCTGCGGCCTTACCCTGCTGAGCTTTGAGTACAGGGTGGAGCGCCGGATCTCTGAAGAAGTCATCCTTCCTGCGCGCCCCGCTGAGGAGATCCCCGTTCAGGTGCCCATACCCCTTTCGCCCGAGCCTAAAGTTCGGATAAAACAGGTAAAAGCGCCCGTACTGCCCCCGGATATTATCCGGATCACACAGGAAAGCCTGCCCGAGGCAGACCCCGAACCGGATACAGACCCGAAGAACGGGTATAACTACGGCGATATCGATATCGACGGGATAGACGAAGACCTGCCCCCCGAAGACCTTTCCCCGGCAGAGTATTATGAAAGACCCCAGTTCACCGCAACATTTGCCGACTGCGGCGGTGTAAAAGACCCCGAAGAACGTTTTGCCTGTACGCAGCAGAAACTGGCCGAATACATAGCCTCACGCGTTACATTCCCCTATTATCTCTCTGAACGTGGTGTAGGTGGCATCGTGGATGTATCTTTCGTGATCGGTGCCGACGGCAGCGTAAAGGACGTGGAAGTGCTGAGCGGCGTGCACAGCGAGCTCGACAGCCAGGTAGTGAACGCCCTGCGCAACATGAAACCCTGGACCCCCGCCAGGCAGGGAGAGCATATCGTGAACCAGAAATTCAGGACGACCGTAAATTTTCAACGGTAGGATTTTTTGGATTAAAAAAAACATATATTTACGACCGCAAATTTTAAAACATTTGTCATGAGTGTACATCAGAAAAAAGAAGCAAACCTGGATAAGCAACGTGGGCTGTTCTATGTGATCGGTTTCATATTCGGGCTTACCCTGCTTCTCACCGCATTCGAGTGGAGAACTTTTACAGAGATCGTTCAACGCGAAATAAAGAAACAAACGGTAGTTGCTGAGGTGGAAGAAATTGCCCCGGTAATGCTAACGACCCCGCCTCCCCCGCAGCAGGCTCCGCCTCCGCCTCCGCCTCCGCCGTCTGTACCCGAGGTACTGCAGCTGGTTGACGACGACGTGGAGATCGATGAAACGGAACTGGATTTCAGTGCCGACGACGACAGCGATAACCGCAGCGATGGTGTTATCGGTGGTGTGGAAGGCGGTACAGGTCCCGTACTGGACGAGGTGGTAGACTTCATGGTGGTGGAAGACCTGCCGGTTTTCCCCGGTTGCGAAGGTGTAAAAGGAAACGATAACCTGCTGGAATGTTTCGACCGTCAGCTGGGTAATTTCCTGGCCAAGAACGTATCCTATCCTTCACGTGCCCGTGAAATGGGTAAAGAAGGTGTGGTACACGTTAAATTTACCATCGGTAAAGACGGTATCGTACGCGATGTGCAGCTGGCCCTGCCCGACCGTAAGATCGGTTACGGCCTCGAGGAAGAGTCCATCAACGTAGTGAAAAAACTGCCTAAAATGCAGCCCGCCAAACAACGTAACGTACCTACTTCGGTATCTTATATCGTTCCTATCCAGTTCAAACTGCAGTAAGGAACCCGCAAAAAAATTCAGAGAAGGGAGATCGGCAACGGTCTCCTTTTTTTATTGCCCTGCGGCGCTCAGAATACGTGCCAGAAATTGAGCGGTGGGAGTGCAGCTTTTATGTGCACGGGCTCATTGCTTACGGGATGGGTAAAGCGTAGTTCAGAGGCATGCAGGCATATCGATTTATCGGCATTGGCGCGGCGGTCGCCATACTTTACGTCGCCGGTAATGGGACAGCCGATCCAGGCCAGCAGGCAGCGGATCTGGTGATGCCGGCCGGTGAGCGGGTCTATCTCCAGCAGGAAAAAGCGCTCGCTGCGGGCCAGCACTTTGTATTTCAGTTCAGAGTACAGGCTGCCGGGCACTTCCTTTTCGGAGGCAAAGCTTTTGTTCTGTTTTTCGTTCTTGCGCAGCCAGGCTTTTATATGGCCTTCATCGGCCGGCGGGGCATTGCGCACAACGGCCAGGTAGGTCTTGCGTACGTCTTTTTTCTGGAACTGGGCGTTCATGCGTTCCAGGGCCTTGGAGGTCCTGGCAAAAAGCACAATGCCGGTCACGGGACGGTCTATACGGTGAATAACCCCGCAGAAAACATTGCCGGGCTTAGCGTATTTATCTTTCAGGAACTGTTTTACATGCTCGCTCAGGGGAATATCGCCGGTCTTGTCGCCCTGCACGATATCGCCCGTTTTTTTATAAACGGCGATCAGGTGATTGTCTTCAAATAAAATATCGCCCTGCTGAACGGCCATATTTTAGTATTGCTCTTTTTCGTTAGGGAAATCGCGGCTTTTTACGTCCTGTACGTAGGCGCCCACGGCATGACTGATCTCTTCGAAGAGGTTCAGGTAGCGGCGCAGGAAACGCGGGTGAAATTCGTAGGTAAGGCCCAGCATATCGTGGGTAACCAGCACCTGTCCGTCTACACCGTTGCCGGCACCGATGCCGATCACGGGTATTTCGAGCGACTCGGCCACGCGGGTAGCCAGGCTGGCGGGTATTTTTTCGAGTACCAGGCTAAAGCAGCCGGCTTCCTGCAGCAATTGGGCATCAGCCAGTAGTTTTTCGGCCTCTTTTTCTTCTTTGGCGCGTACGGTATAGGTGCCGTATTTATAGATGCTTTGCGGCATCAGGCCCAGGTGTCCCATAACGGGAATGCCAGCCCGTACAATGCGCGAAACGCTGTCGAGCACTTCGTCCCCGCCTTCCATTTTTACGCCGTGCGCACCGGTTTCTTTCATAATGCGTATGGCCGAGTTGAGCGCCTCCTTGGAATTGCCCTGGTAGGTACCAAAAGGCAGGTCAACCACTACAAGCGCCTTCTGTACTCCGCGTATCACGCTGGATGCGTGGTAGATCATCTGGTCCAGGGTAATGGGCAGGGTAGTTTCATGACCGGCCATTACGTTCGATGCCGAATCGCCCACCAGGAGCACGTCGATGCCGGCACGGTCCAGTATACGGGCCATGCTGAAATCGTATGCCGTGAGCATGGCGATCTTCTCGCCGGCCCTTTTCATCTCCTGTAACTTGTGGGTGGTTATACGTTTACTGTCGCCCGATACTGCTGACATAATTTAAAGTTTTTTACCTGTTTGTCCGACAAATGTATGAATATGTTCATGGTGTTTTGTAAAAATAGCTGCTATATTTGTGCTATGACAAGAAAGATATTGTTGGCAGCAGGCCTTATTTCGCTCGTTGCCGGGGGGTTATCTTCCTGCAGTACCGATGTGGACATTGCGGGTAACTATAAAGAAACTACGATCGTGTACGGGCTTTTAAACCAGTACGATACGGTTCAGTATATACGTATACAGAAAGCGTTCCTCGTAAACGACAATGTACTCGATTATACCAAAGTTCCTGATTCCATTTACTATAAGCCTGAAGATCTGGACGTACGGATCGAAAAGCTGAACCCCACCAATAACCAGGTGATCCAGACGATCCCCTGCTTTCCCACTACGATCAGTAAGGATACCGGTACCTTTGCCGGCGGCAACCAGCTGATGTACCGCACCAATGTAGCCCTGGACTCGTCCAAGACCTACAAACTGCGCATCACCAACCTGAAAACGGGTAAAGAGATATCCGGAACCACCTCACTGGTTGCGGGTCTTAAAGTAAAACAGCCGGGAACGGGTACCGTAGTATGGAATTCCCCTTCGCGCAAGGGATACGATATTAAATGGAGCCCCGCCAGCAACGGGTATATCTACCAGATGCAGATCGTATTTCACTGGGTGAACGAAGATATCGTAAGCGGCGCTACCAGCAAGGATTCGATCATCTGGAGCTTTGCGCCCATACAGCGCAGCGGCTCGGCCGAGATCGTATACAATATTCCGCAGAATAACTTTTACCGCTTTGTACAAGAGCAGCTGGAGCCCGCACCGGGCATACGCCGCAAGATCGGCCTGCTCGACTTCCGCTTTTACGTGGGTACCGAAGAGCTCGACCAGTACATCAGCATCAACAAGCCTTCTACCGGCCTTATACAGGAGAAACCGCTGTACACCAATATGGAGAATGCCCTGGGTATTTTCAGTGCCCGCGGCCGTTTCGAAAAGAAAGGTGTAGCTATGTCATCCGCAGCGATGGATACCCTGGTACTAGGGCCCTTTACCGCGAACCTCGGGTTTAAAAAGCCGTAAAATAAAACAGATATTATTAAGGAAATGCCGCTGCACTGCAGGGGCATTTTTTATTTGAGGCCGGCGGCCCGTTTGATCTCGTTCAGTTTCATGAGCGCCTCTACGGGCGTAAGCGTATTGATGTCGATGTGCAGCAGCTGTTCACGGATCTCTTCCAGCACGGGGTCGTTGAGCTGGAAAAAGCTGAGCTGCATGCCGTTATCTTCCTGCTTCACCGTATTGGCTGCGGCGGCAATGGCCGTACGCTCTGGGGTGGCGGTCTTATCGCGCTGTTTTTCCAGTTCGGCTAACATTTTCTGGGCGCGTTTCAGCACTTTGGAAGGCATACCGGCCATTTCGGCCACGTGTATACCAAAACTGTGCTCGCTGCCTCCGGGAGCCAGTGTACGCAGGAAAACGATACGGTTGCCGCTTTCGCGGATGGAAACGTGGTAGTTCTTTATACGTTCGAAGCTCAGCGTCATATCGTTAAGCTCGTGGTAATGCGTGGCAAACAGGGTTTTGGCCCTGAATTTGGGATGTTCGTGCAGGTACTCGGCTATGGCCCAGGCTATGCTGATGCCGTCGTAGGTGCTGGTACCGCGGCCGATCTCGTCGAGCAGGATCAGGCTGCGTGCGCTCAGGTTGTTGAGGATGCCCGCGGTCTCGTTCATTTCCACCATAAAGGTACTTTCGCCGGCAGCCAGGTTATCGGAGGCGCCCACGCGGGTGAATACCTTGTCTACCAGTCCGATCTCGGCTTCGGCGGCGGGCACAAAACAACCCATCTGGGCCATAAGTACAATGAGCGCCGTTTGCCGCAGCAGGGCCGATTTACCACTCATATTGGGCCCGGTGATCATAATGATCTGCTGCGTGGCATCGTCCAGGAAAATATCGTTGGGAATATAACTTTCCCCTTCGGGCAGGCGGGTCTCGATGATGGGGTGCCGGCCTTCGCGTATGCGCAGGGCAAAACCGTCGGTAAGCAGCGGCTTTTTATAATTCCGCTCGGCCGATACCCGGGCAAAGGAAAGCAGGCAGTCCAGCTCGCCGATCTGCAGTGCGTTCACCTGCAGTGCCGGTATATGGGGCAGGAGAGAGCTCACCAGTTCGGTATACAAACGTTGTTCCAGGGCCGAGATCTTTTCTTCGGCGCCTAATATCTTTTCTTCGTATTCTTTGAGTTCGGGCGTAATGTAGCGCTCGGCATTCACCAGGGTCTGCTTGCGGATCCATTCGGCCGGCACTTTGTTCTTATGCGCGTTCGTAACTTCGATATAATAACCGAACACGTTGTTGTAGGCCACTTTCAGCGATGAAATGCCGGTAGCTTCGGTTTCGCGCTGCTGTATGCGCAGCAGGTATTCTTTTCCGCTGCCCGAAATTTCGCGCAGGGTGTCCAGTTCGGGATGCACGCCCGCTTTGATGATACCGCCTTTGGAGGCCAGGGCCGGGGCGTCGGGGCTGAGCGTATCGGCCAGTTTCTGGCGTACGTCGGGGCAGGGTTCCAGCCTGGCGGCCAGTTTCTGCAGGCCTTCGTTCTGTACGGTATCGCCCAGTTCTTTCAGGCGGGTAATGGCTTCCAGGGAGCGCATCAGCTGTACCAGTTCGCGCGGGTTGATGCGGCCGGTGGCTATTTTAGCGCCCAGGCGTTCGGGATCGCCTACCAGGGGCAGAATTTCGGCCAGGGCATGACTGAAGGGCGTATCCTGCAAAATGTATTCTACCGAATTCAGTTTCTCATTGATCCGTGCCGCATCCTTAAAAGGCATCAGTATACGTCTTTTCAGCAGGCGGGCGCCCGGCGGTGTAAGGGTTTTATTGATCACCGAGAACAGGGTGGCCTGCTGGTCGGAGTTGTTGCTGAGCAGTTCCAGGTTGCGCACGGTGAAGGGGTCCATCCACACGTAATCGTCGCGGTCTATACGGCCGATGCTGCGCAGGTGGGCGGGCCTTTCGTGCCGGGTCTCCTTCAGGTAGTGCAGCACGGCGCCGGCAGCCACAATGGCGGTTTGCATGCCTTCGAGCCCGAAACCTTTCAGTTTGGGCGTTTGAAGCTGCTCAATAAGGGCGTCGTAGGCAAAATCGTATTCAAAGATCCAGGGGTCCAGGGCAAAGGAATAGAAGCGTTCTTCCAGTTCCAGGTCTTTACGCACGGAAGAGCCCTTACAGTAGATAATTTCAGAGGGCTGAAAATTCAGGATCAGCTTGCGGGCATAGTGGCGGTCGCCCTCCCCGGTAAGGAATTCCCCGGTGGAAATATCGAGGAAGGACACGCCGTAACTGTCGCGCGGCCCGGTACTGATGCCACAGAGCCAGTTGTTGGAACCGTGTTCGAGCACATTGTCGTTCAGGGCCACCCCCGGCGTTACCAGTTCGGTAACATCGCGTTTTACAATGGTCTTGGTGGTCTTGGGGTCTTCCAGCTGTTCGCAGATGGCCACGCGAAAACCGGCACGCACCAGTTTGGGCAGGTAGCTCTCCAGCGAATGATAGGGAAAGCCGGCCAGTTCTATTTCGGAAGCAGAACCGTTGGCGCGGCGGGTAAGCGTAATGCCCAGTACTTTGTGGGCACGGATGGCATCGTCGCCGAAGGTCTCGTAAAAATCGCCCACGCGGAACAGCAGAACGGCATCGGGGTATTTCGCCTTGATGCTGTTGTACTGCTTCATTAAGGGAGTCTCAGAGGCTGATTTCGCGGAAGTTTTTGCCATTGCACAAAAATATCATTTTCAGACGTGCTTTTACGCACTGTTTTTCAACAATTACAGCGGCTGTATGTATATTTGCCGCATGAAGAACCGGGTACGTCTCTTTTTATGCCTGCTTGCCCTGGCAGGCTGTATGGCGCTGCAGGCACAGTCTGTGGCCGAACTGGCACAGGAGGGTGACCTGATCTTCCAGGAGCTTCCCTGCGGCGAACTTTGTGATAACATTGCCCGGGTAACGCCTTCGAAGCCGGGTTTCCGTTTTCAGCATGCCGGGCTTGTACTGAAGGAGGGCAATGCCCTGTACGTGGTGGAATCCATCGGCCATGGTGTACAGAAGACCCCACTCGACAGCTTCCTGTGGCGCGGACGCCGCCGTTACCTGGCCAATGACGGGGTGGCCCTGGCACGCTTTAAACCGAAAGGTATGCAGAAAAGATCGGCCGCCGCTGCCCGTATGGCCCTGGAGTACCTGGGTGCCCCGTACGACGATGCCTTTCTGCCCGACGGCAATGCCCTGTATTGCACGGAACTGATCCAGATGGTATACCGCCGCAACGGCCTGGGCAAACAGATCCCTTCGGCCCCGATGACCTTTAAGGACCCCGCCACGGGCGAAACCTTCCCCGGCTGGAAAAACTATTACGAATCTATGGCCATGGCCGTACCCGAAGGCCTGCCGGGCACCAATCCCGGACGGCTTTCCCTGAACAAAAAGCTGCGCTTTCTCTTCCCCGAACGTGCGGTCCTCAGCCGCTAAAGAACGTTTAGGACGTTCTAAGGAAACCCATTTATTATTCTACTGATTAAGTGGACTTTGTGCTTGTTCCCTGCTTTTTTTCTTTTTTAAGAAAATAAGTGGCTGATTTGATTTTTTTTAAGCAAATTTGATATAACAATAAACCTGAACAAAACTTTCCTTAACCTGACCATGCTTGCTTTCTTACTCCGACACAAGAAAACTGCGGCATTTGCCGTTCCTGTCCTTTTCCTCGTTTTTGCATCCAATACCTCCCTTTCCACAGAGAAAAAGAAGGCGGCCCGGCTGTATCATACCGAGCAGCAGCGGCGCATGCTTAAAATGCTGGGCCCGATAGAGCCCGGGCAGTATTTTCTTACGTCCAGCGCCTGTAAAGGCTGTCATGGTAAAGATGTACTGCATGGTACGGCCAATGTAGACCCCCTGGGTAATGACGTGAACCTGTACGACGACTGGCAGGCGACCATGATGGCGCTTTCGGCCAAAGATCCGCTCTGGCGGGCCAAAGTAAGTCATGAAGTGTATACGAATCCCGGTCACGGGCCTGCGCTCGAGAACAAATGTACCTCCTGCCATGCGCCCATGGGCCATTATACGGCCTATTTCCAGGGAACCTCGCCCTATACCATGGCTCATCTGCAAAACGATACCATCGGCCTGGACGGCGTATCCTGTGTAAGCTGCCATATACAGGGCAGCAATGCCGGCAGCCAGTTCTCGGGCATTATTCAATACGATACTACCCGGCACATGTACGGGCCTTTTTCCGATCCGATGATCGGCCCCATGCAGCTGTACACCGGTTTTACGCCTGCACTGGGCAACCACATGAGTACCTCTATGGTGTGTGCCTCCTGCCACACGCTCATTACCGATGTTACCGACCTGAACGGTAATTACACCGGGGATAAATTTATTGAACAGGCCACCTTCCACGAGTGGAAAAATTCCATTTTCAGTGCTACGGACAAAAACTGTCAGTCCTGCCACATGCCTGCCATCCGCGGCCCGGTGATCATTGCCAACGATATCCTGAACCTGCCCGGCCGTACACCGTTCAATTTGCATAAATTTATGGGCAGCAACGTATTTATGCTGCAACTGATGAAAAACAACAAGGCCGCACTGGGGATCACGGCCACGGACGATAATTTCGACTCTACCATTGCCAGTACCATACAGATGCTGCAGAACTCCACCCTGGAGCTGGACCTCGGTTTCGACGGCTGGCTTTCGGACACGGTGGCTTCTTTCTCGCTGAAACTATCGAACAAGGCCGGGCACAAGTTTCCGTCGGGATACCCTTCGCGCCGGGCCTTTGTACAGTTTGTGGCTACCACACAGGAAGGCGATACCCTCTTTAGATCGGGCATGCTCGATCCGCAGTACGAGCTGATCGGGCACGATGCCGTTACAGAACCGCACCACCAGGTGATCAGCCAGGAAGACCAGGTACAGATATACGAAATGGTGATGAACGACGTGGCCGGCAACCGCACCACCATGCTGGAACGGGCGCATACCAAAATAAAGGACAACCGCCTGCCCCCGAACGGATTCCTGTCGTCGGCAGCGGTGTACGATACGGTTTCGGTGGAAGGTATCGGCAGTGATACCGATTTTAACAACGAGGGCGGGAACGAAGGTTCGGGTACCGACCGTGTGAACTACCGTATACGCGTACCCGGCGGCAACCAGCTCACGGGAAGTATTCATGTATATGCTAAAGTGTATTTCCAGGCGGTGCCTCCGCGCTGGGTGTCCGAAATGTTCAATGTGAACACGCCGGAGATCAATCTCTTTAAGTCTATGTTCCAGGCCGCAGATAAGAGCCCGGTACTGGTAGCGGCCACGCAGATGCTGTTTGTACTTACGCCCAATACATCGCTGGACGAAGCCTTTAACAACCCGGCCCTGCTGGTGAGTCCGAACCCTTCGGTAGACGGGCTGCTGAAGATCACCGCCCAGAGTGATGTAAGCATTTACTCCGTGCAGGTGTACAACAGCAGCGGGGTATGTACGGATAATCTCCGCAACCCCGGCAGCAGCCAGTGGGAATACCTGCTGAGCGGTGCCCCCGGGCAGTACGTGCTGCGCATCGAGACCAGCAAGGGCACCTTTGTAAAAAAAGTCATTAAATTATAACTAAACTATACCTGTAATCGAATGAAAAACCTAAACAAACACGCTGTATCTGTGCTGTTACTCTCGGGCTTACTGCCCGTTGCGGCCCTGGCCCAGATATCTTTCACCAATGCCAGCTCGAAATTTACCAACAGTAATTTTACTTCCGGCAACGCGATTTCGGTAGCCGATATGGACGGGGACGGACTGGACGATATTGCCCGTATGGACGACGGGTATATCATGAGTGTGGAACGCCAGCGGCCCGGGCAGCAGTTCCAGAAGATAAACGGCACCAATATGGGTAGCGGAAGCGCCTGGGCCATGGTGGTAGGCGATGCCAACAGCAATGGTTTCAAAGATGTGGTGGCGGGTTTCAACGGTTCGGCAAAACTGGCCGTCGACAACGGGGCCGGTACCGGTTACGGGGCCAGCAATACCCTGATCAATTCCAGCTATTTTCTGCAGAATATGAACATGATGGACGTGGACAACGACGGCGACCTGGATATATTCGGCTGTAACGACGTTGGACAGAGTAAAATATGGGTGAACAACGGCACAGGTACCTATACCGTTTCCAACATCATCAATTTTAATGTAACACCTGATGTACCGGGCGATCAGTCTACCGATGATTCCGGTAACTACGGGTCGATCTGGAGCGATTTCGATAACGACGGAGACATTGACCTGTACATTGCCAAATGCCGCCAGGGTGTGGGCAACTCCAACGATCCGCGCCGCATAAACCTGCTGTTTGTGAACAACGGCAACGGCACCTTCACGGAAAATGCACAGGCACATAACCTGCGCATCGGGGCCCAGAGCTGGACGGCAAACTTCGAAGATGTCAATAACGATGGCTGGTTCGATGTGCTCATCACCAATCACGACGAAGAGACCATGCTGATGCTCAACAACGGTTCCGGCGGTTTTACAGACATCAATCTTTCCAACGGAGCCGGGCTTAACATCGGTTTTACGCCCTATGAATCCAAAATGGCCGATTTTGATAACGACGGTTTTGTAGACGTACTGATCACAGGTAGTGCCAATAACCCGTCTCTGGCCCGCCTGTTCCGCAACAACGGCAACAATACCTTTTCGCCGGTAACTACGGCATTTCCTTCAAATAATACCATTCAATCCTTTGGTATAGGCGACCTGAACCACGATGGTAAACTGGATATCTACGCCGGTTATGCCAACGGGTATAATTCGCCCAGTTCCACCAACGATATTCTCTGGCTCAACAGCACAGAAAATGATAATCATTTTGTTTCCTACGATCTGCAGGGTGTCATCAGCAACCGCGATGCCGTGGGTGCGCGTATTTTCCTGTATGGCGCCTGGGGCGTACAGACACGTGAGGTACGTGCCGGTGAGAGTTATGGTACCAGCAATTCCTTTCACCTGCATTTTGGCCTGGGGTCGGCCACAATCGTCGACTCTGCCATTATCCGCTGGCCTTCGGGTACGGTGACCAAACTGACCAACCAGCCGGCAGACCAGTTCTACCATGTGGTAGAAGGCGACTGTGTATCGCCGCTGAACGAAATTACGTATATAGGTTCTCCGTATCTCTGCCCGGGTCAGTCGGTAACACTTTCGGCCCCGAGCGGCGCAGGATACAGCTATCTCTGGTCGAACGGAGCCACCACACAGACCATACAGGCTTCTGCCACGGGTGAGTTCAGTGTGCAGGTAACTTCGGGCAACTGCTCTTCCTGGGCACCCCTGGTAAGCATCGAACTCAGCCCCAACCAAACCCCCGTACTGAACGTGGTGGGCGACACCAAATTCTGTGAAGGCGGCAGCGTAACGCTGGAAGGTCCGGCCGGTATGAGCGCCTACAACTGGAGCAATGGCGCCACCACGCAGAACGCCGTAATTACCCAGAGCGGTACGTACACGCTTACCATACAGGGCTATTGCGAGCAGTTCACATCGGCCCCGGTGAGCGTGGAGGTACTGGCAAGTCCGGCTCCGGTTACGACAGGTGCTTCTGTAATGAATTCCGGCTCTGGCACCCTGGGCGCCACGGGTAACAACATCGAGTGGTTCAGCGGTCCTTCAGGCGGCACGGCCATCGGTACGGGCGCCTCATTTACAACGCCGGTACTGAGCAGCACCACAACCTATTATGCACAATCTACCTATCATTACCCCGGCGATACCTCGTACACCGGCCAGACGGCACACAGCGGCAGCAGCCAGTACAGCGGTTCCAACAATACCAATACCATTACCTATTTCGATGTATTTGCCAACTGTACCCTGCTTTCGGCCAAAGTGTACACCGATACGCCGGGTAACCGCCTCGTACAGATCAAACAGGGCGGTACGGTGATCTCATCGGTACTGGTGAACATTCCCAGCACGGCCGGTATGCCCGACGGTATCCGCGTAGCGCTGAACCTGCCGCTTACACCGGGCAGTTATACCATTGAAACGGATGCAGCCACCAATACCACGAATTTCGGTTACACCGGTCCGCGCCTGCAGCGCAGTAACGGCGGTGGTGTTGCATATCCCTATACCTTAACGGGCCTGGTATCCATTACCGGTTGCAGCGAAGGTGCCGGACTGTATTACTATTTCTACGACTGGGAAGTGGAAGAAGAAGGTTTTTACTGCGTAAGCGAACGTACGCCGGCCACTCTTACGGTACTGAGCGACGTGGGCCTGAACGAAGCGGCGGATGCCGGTATTTCGGTGTACCCGAACCCCGCTTCCGGGCTGCTGAATATTAAAACCAGCGAAGGTTTCCAGGATGCTGTACTGAAAATGATCGACGTTTCGGGCAAGGTGGTACTTCTGCAGCAGAACCTGCACACGGCCGCCGGCGGCACAGCCACGGTAGATGTTTCGGCTTTTGCACCGGGCATGTATACCCTGCAGGTGATCCGGGGCGACAGCCGCATCAACCGCCGTATTATTGTACGATAGAACGTTTTACATAACAGAACTTTGCAAAAGGCCGTCTCGCTGTAAGCGGGACGGCTTTTTTTGCAGGGCCCGCTCATATTCCTACCTTTATACCCAAAACCAAAATACATGAGCTTTTCAAATATTCAAACGGAAGACCGCGGTTCGGTACGGATCATAACCATTAACCGTCCCGAAAAACTGAATGCGCTGAACAAAGCCACGATACAGGAACTGCATACGGCCTTTAACGAAGCCGGCAGCGATAAAAATATCCGGGTGATCATACTCACGGGTTCGGGCGAAAAAGCCTTTGTAGCCGGTGCCGATATTTCAGAATTTGCCCATTTCAATGCCGAAGAAGGCAAAATGCTGGCCGGAGAAGGACAGCGCATGCTCTTCGATTATGTAGAAGAACTGGAAAAACCCGTGATCGCTGCCGTAAACGGTTTTGCCCTGGGCGGCGGACTGGAACTGGCCATGAGCTGCCACATACGCATCGCCTCCGATAACGCCAAAATGGGCCTGCCCGAAGTAAGCCTGGGTGTGATACCGGGTTATGGCGGAACGCAGCGCCTGCCGCGCCTCATTGGCAAGGGAAGGGCCTCACAGCTGATCTTCTCCGCCGAAATGATCAGTGCCGCACAGGCAGAGCAGTGGGGACTGGTAAACAAGACCGTGCCGCAGGCCGAACTGCTGAACGAAGCCATGCAACTGGCCGAAAAGATAAGCCGTAACTCACCGGCTGCCATCGCACATGCCATCCGTTCGGTAAATGCCGGCTTTGCCGCTTCGAAAGATGGCTTCAGCTACGAGATCGCACAGTTCGGAAGTACCTTTGCCACCAATGATTTTAAAGAAGGTACCACGGCCTTCCTCGAAAAGCGCAAACCCAATTTTTCAGGAGAATAATCTCCCTGAGCCTGTATGAGCCGATTGCGACAATTAGCCGGGCAAACCGTAATATACGGACTTACCAGTATACTGGGCAAGCTCATTAACTATTTGCTCACCCCGCTGCTTACCGACGTATTCGAGCCGGAAGCCTACGGGGTACAATCGGTGCTTTATTCCTACATAGCCATTGCCCTGGCATTGCTCACCTTCGGTATGGAAACGGCCATGTTCCGCTTTTCGGGTATGGAACATGCCGATAAACGCAAGGTCTTTGCCACGGCCCAGAACTTCGTTACCCTGGTCTCTGCGGTGTTCCTGGTATCGGTATTCATTTTTGCACAGCCGATCGCCGGTTTCCTAAAATATCCGCAGCATACCGATTACGTGATCCTGTTCTCGCTCATTATTTTCCTGGATGCCCTGAGTTCGGTACCCCTGGCCAAACTGCGCGAAGAGAACAAGCCCGGCATTTTCGCATTGATTAATATACTAAATATACTGATCAATTTCGGGCTCGTGGTCTTTTTCCTGGTCTATTGCCGCGGTCTGTACATGAAGGGCGGACAGGAAGGACTCGGCATCTGGTCGGCGGTATACGATCATGATAAAGGCGTGGCCTATGTATTTATTGCCAATATTGTGGCCAGCGGCATTAAATTCCTGATGCTTACGCCGGTGATCTTCCGTTACGGGATGCGCAACGATACGGCGCTGCTGCGGCAGATGCTGGTGTATGCCGTTCCCCTGGCCATCGGTGCGCTGGCGTATATCATCAATGAAAAGGCCGACCTTATTTTCCTGAAACAGCTGCTGCCCGCAGACGAAGCCGATGAACAGGCCGGGATCTACGGGGCCTGCTACAAGCTGGCGATATTGCTCACCATTTTTATACAGGCCTTCCGCTATGCGGCGGAGCCCTTCTTTTTCAGCATGAACAAAGATACCGACACCCGGCATACCCTGGCCCTGGTGATGGACTATTTTGTGTGGTTCTGCCTGCTGATCTTCCTGGTAGTGGCGCTGTATGTAGACGTATTTAAGTGGATATTCCTGCGCAATTCTGCCTACTGGTCGGGCATCGATATTGTACCCGTACTGCTCATCGCCAACCTGTATAACGGCATTTACCAGAACCTGAGCATGTGGTACAAGATCAGCGGTAAAACGCTTTACGGAATGTATTTCTCTATTGTAGGGGCCTTGTTCACCATTGTGCTCAACCTGCTGTTCATTCCTGTCTGGGGCTTCCGCGGCTCGGCCTGGGCCACACTGATCTGTTATGCCATTATGTCGGGCATCTCGTACCTGGTGGGACAGCGTTACTATGCCGTGCCGTACCGTTTCGGACGCCTGCACCAGTATATCCTGGGCTGTATCATTTTTTACGGCATTACCCGTTTTGTACCGGCCGACAGACCCATTCTCTATTATTTTACGGCTACCGCCGGAATTATCGTATATATAGCCTGGCTTATAAAGAACGAAAAAACACTACAGACACTTATCCGCAAAATTGCAGACAGATATGGAAGTAAAAATACGGAATAGATCGGGCAATGAACTGCCTTTTTACGCTACGCCCGGTGCGGCGGGTATGGACCTGAAAGCTTTCCTGGAAGAGGCTTTTACACTGGCACCTTTACAACGGAAACTGGTGCCCACCGGCCTGTTTATAGAGTTGCCGGCGGGGTACGAGGCGCAGGTGCGTCCGCGCAGCGGCCTGGCCCTGAAACATGGTATAACGGTACTGAACAGCCCGGGCACGATCGATTCGGACTACCGCGGCGAAATAGGCGTTATCCTGGTAAACCTGTCCGACACGGCTTTTGAGATACAACCCGGCGAACGCATTGCCCAGCTGGTGATCGCCAGACACGAACAGGTACAGTGGACCCTGAGCGAACAGCTGCAGGAAAGTGAAAGGGGCACCGGCGGTTTTGGCAGTACGGGAAAGTAGGATGTAAAAATCTGATGCAGAAATTCTTGAATTACAGGAAATGAACGAAGGTCCCGTGAAGGCGGGACTTTTTTAGTTGTGTATAGTATTTCTTAACTATACTAAAACAAAAGCAGAACGGCATTCTGCTAAAGAAGCGTACCTTTGGCAAATGAACCCCACTCTCAGACGATCTTCACGGCTGTTTTTCCCGTTTTTCCTGTGTCTCTGTCTGTTGGCCGGCACAGGTCGCGCCCTTGCCCAGGACCTCGACAGTATGCTGCGGGTACTGCCCGTTCACCCGAACGATAGCAACAAGATAAAACTGCTCGAAAATATTATCTATGTATACAGTTATAAGGACCCTTCCCGCAAGAGTACCCTGCCTTACATAGAAATGATGCAGAAGACCGCCGCAGATATACGTTACCCGCGCGGCGAAGCTTCGGCAAGTCTTAGCTATGCCGATTACCTTTTCGTAACAGGCCATCCGGAGGAAAGCATCTTTTATGTGAAAAAGGCCGATAGTATATATACGAAAATGGACTATGCGTTCGGTCTGGCAGGGGTAAACTCACATTACGGCACTTATTACCGCAGCCGGGGTGAGTACGAAAAAGCCCTGGTGAATTACCAGAAGACCTATGATCTGTACGAAAAGATCGGCGAAAAAAGGGGACAGGCCCTTACCCTGGGCACCATGGCCCTGCTTTTTCTGAACCTGGAACGGTATGAAGAAGGTGAGAACTACTACCTGCGCTCCCTGGAAATACGCGAAGAGATCGGCGACCGCCGCGGAATGTCGCATGCCCTGCTGAACCTGGGCGTGCTCAACAACGACCTGAAACGCTACGACAAAGCGCTTACCTATTTTAATCTTTGCCTGCAGATACAGAAAGACCTGAAAGACCTGATGATCATTGCCGGCTGCCAGATCAATATGGGAAACATATACGTGGCCCGGGGCGAGTACGACAAGGCCCTGAAAACCTTTAAGGACAGCTACGAGAATTACCAGCAGCTTGGCGACAGCTTAAAGATGGCGTATTCGCTCATGTACCAGTGCTCCGTGCACCGTATGACGGGGAAATACAGCGAGGCCCTGGATGCACTGAACGAAGGTTTCGGACTTATTAAAGACCGCAGGATTGCCGCTGCCTCCGATCTGGCCAATTTCCACATGGAGTATTACAACACCTACAAGGCCATGGGCAATTACCGGCAGGCACTGGCCTCGTACGAGCTTGCCAATGAATACCAGAGCGGTATCTTTTCGAGCGATATGGCCGGGAAAATATCCGAGCTGAAAGAAAAATACGAGACCGGTAAAAAAGAACAGGAGAACGAAACCCTCAAAAAGAACGCCGAGATCCAGGAGCTTCAGTTGCGGCAGCGCCTTTACTTCCTGTATGGTATCGGAGGCCTGGCCCTGCTCATCATTGTTATATCGGCTCTGCTGATCCGGAACAACCGCATCCGGTCGGAGCAACATACCATGCGCCTGGAACAGCGTCTGCTGCGCAGCCAGATGAACCCCCACTTTATTTTTAATGCACTCACGGCCATCCAGAGCTTTATGATGAAGAACAATCCGGCCGAAGCGGGGCGCTTCCTGTCTTCCTTTGCCCGGATCGTACGTTCCATCCTGGAAAATTCCCGCGAGGAATACATTTCACTCTCGCGCGAGGTGCAGTGGCTGCAGAACTACATCAGCCTGCAGGAGCTGCGTTTCGACAACGGTTTCGACTATACCCTGCATGTAGATGAGGAGCTGGACCTGGAAAACACCTGGATACCGCCCATGCTTACCCAGCCTTTTATTGAAAATGCCCTGGAACATGGTTTCCGCGGAATGGACGGCCGGGGTGAACTTTCGGTGAGCTTCCGGGAGCAGGACGGCTTTTTGCAGGTAGATGTACAGGATAACGGGGTAGGCTTTGACCAGGAGGGGGCTAAAGAACAGACGTCCGGCAAAAAATCACTGGCCCTGCAGATCACCCGGGAACGCCTGGAACTGCTGAACCGCGGCAAGCGCCGTAAGATCCATTTTACCATCCGTTCGGCTGCCGGTTCGGGAACCCTGGTCTCTTTCCGCATACCATTAAAGAAAAAATTTTAACTTTAACCAGTAAAGAGCCGGCTCTTACAGATGATAGATATACTTATTGTTGACGATGAAACAAAGGCACGCGAGGTGATCGGCGAAATGATACGCCTGTATTGCACCGACAGCGACATTGCCCTGCGGGAGGCCGATGGGGTGCAGTCTGCCGTGGCCGCAATACAGCATAAAACGCCCGATCTGCTGCTGCTGGACATACGTCTGAAAGACGGCAATGGTTTCGACCTGCTGAACCGTATCAAACACCTGGTCATTCCCGTGATCTTCATTACCGCCTACGAAGAGTATGCCATCAAGGCCTGTAAGGTATCGGCACTCAATTACCTGCTGAAACCCGTAGACCCCTTCGAACTGAAAGATGCTATTGCGAATGCCGGGAAACGGATCGAACGTGAAAAACTGGTGGAAAGGCTCGATACCTTTATGCAGAATTTCTCGGGCAGCGAACGCCAGGTAAAGCGTATTACCCTCAAAACGGCCGAAAGTATATACATCATTAACACGTCGGACATCGTTTTCTGCGAAGCCGACGGTAATTATACCACCTTTTACCTGCTCGACAAACGCCGGGTTACCGTGTCGCGCCCCCTGGGTGATTACGAGGAAATGATCGGCAGCGACCGTTTTATCCGTACCCACCAGTCATACCTGGTAAATATGGATCATATTATCCGCTACGAAAAGGGCGAAGGCATTATCGTTACCGTAAATGAAGACAAAGTGCCGGTCTCAACCCGCAAAAAAGAACAGCTGCTGCAGTTCCTGAACAGTTTCTGAGCATATTTCAGCGCATATACATCCGAACGCAGCGCTTATCCATTACATGTTGACGTACCCTTCCTTTGTGTGTACTTTTGTCCTGTATATGTCCTGCCTGTATGCAGAGAATAAAGTTGTGTCTGTTGATCGATAACGAGAAACTATGAAAAGCACCCGCAGGAAAGAAGTATAAGGGCTTTCCTGTGGGTTTTTTATCGGCTGCGCTGCCTGACTTTTCCCTGCATTCCCTGGACGATAAAACCGGATGATATGAACCCCGTTCCCTCAGAATCTATGTTCCGTATAGTATTTATAAATGCATTTAATTTATTTATAATCAAGGCAATATGATTTAAGAGGTACTGCTGACCGCACCTGGCGGAAAACCGGGTAACGGCCGGATGAAAACTTAAAGCTATTTTTGCCGGCTTAAAAACCCCTCGTATTCAAACAATACTCTATATATCACACATAAGCAATAAAATCCGAATGAAACGAAAGATTTCCCCCTTCCTTCTTCTCTGCCTGCTCTTCGTACTCCCCCTCACGGTACTTGGTCAGAACCCAGGGCCGCGTTACGAAAAAAATCTCGACATCCTGATGCCCGTGATAAGCGGACAAACTCAGTATCCTTCCCGTGTAGAGGCCTGTGCACCGCTTAGTAACGGTAACCTCCTTATCGGTATCAATAAACAGCTTGCTCAGTTTCAGCTGGGTGATATCCCGCGCGGGATCTGTGGCCTGGCCCAGCTAACGCCCCAGGGCGATACCGTTTGGGTAAAGTACTACCAGCGTTCTTTCCAGGATAATACGGACTTACGCATCAACTTTATCCGCGAACTGCCCAACGGGAACTTTTTTGTGAGCGGTATTGTGGGTGAACAATATGTAATAAGCGGTTTTACCTGGATCACCGACCCGAACGGGAACATTCTTTATCGTAAAAAACTGGAGGTACAGGCCAATCCTACGAACCAGTACACCTACAGATCTCTGCATATTGTGGATATAGAAGTAGCTTCCGACGGGTCTATCTATTATGCCGGTAACTTCCGCGACCTGTTCAGCGGCGGGGTAAGTTATTATGAATGGACCACTGCCACGTATGGTAAGCTCAGTGCTACGCTGGAGCCTGTTTGGACCCGTATATACGGGTATGATGTGAACCATTCCCAGGCTAACCTGAATTCCAGCCACGTAGCGGGCATCAAGTTACATACCAATGGAAACCTGATCGTAATAGGCATGGAAACCAACTCCACGCGCAGGCTCAATATTGCGCAGGTAAGTCCGGCCGGCGCTACGGTAGGTACTATACGGCAGCGGAATATGGATCTGTCAGAGGTGCCGGTAAGCCTGGTAAAAGCACCCAATAAAGAACTGTACATGGTTACCAACTATAACAACGGGTACGATATCGGGCTGTATAAATTCCAGGAAAACGGTGTAATTATATGGTCGAAGAAACTTACTACGCCCAACAACGAACTGGTAAAAAGAATGCGTTTCGATACACAGACGAATACCCTCTTGCTGGCGGGTCAGCATATCAACGGATCAGAACGCAATGCCTGGTTTGCACAGCTGGATACGAGCGGGGCAACACTTATCAGTAAATCGTTCGGGAATGTGTTTCAGACCGAGATCTTTGAAGATGTATGCCGCAATGGCAGCAATTATGTTTTAGCGGGTTCCAGTTCGTCGCTGGGTGGTTACCTGGTACAGACGGATATGCAGGCCATGACCACCTGCACCGGAGTATCGGATATTGCGCTTACTTCACAGGTAGTTACGCACACTTACAATACATACGGACTTGCACACGTGAATGTGGCTGCACGCCAGAACTCATACGGCCCCAACATCATAGGCGTGCAGAGCCTGGGCCTGACCAATAACAATGCCTGCTTTGCCTGCAGCGATCAGGTGTACAACATAAACATAAGTGCCTGCGACAGCTTTTTTGTGGCCGGTGCCATGCAGTATGCTTCCGGCGTGTTTACAGACACTTTCCCCTCACAATACGCAGGTTGCGATAGTATTATCGTAACCACGCTCACTATTTATGACGAGCCCCAGGCTGCCGTGGCCGGTCCCGATCAGTCGGTATGTGGTACCACGGCCCTGCTTGCTGCGAATGCGGCTTCTGCCGGTACAGGTACCTGGACGGTGGTATCGGGCAGCGGTTCCTTCAGCAATGTTAATTCGCCCACGGCACTGGTAAGCGGCCTGGCCAACGGTACCAATGTACTGCGCTGGACGGTAAGTAACGGCAGCTGCAGCGGTTCCTACGACGATGTGACCATCATTAAAAAGCAAAGTACGGCATCCACCGTTACGCACACCAGCTGCGGACCCTATACCTGGATCAACGGTGTAACCTACACCAGCTCTACCAATACGGCTAAAGATACCCTGGTTAACGCGGCCGGCTGCGATTCGGTGATCACCCTGAACCTGACCGTGCTGCAGCCCAGCTATACCACAGATGTGCGTTCGGCCTGCGAATCTTTTACCTGGATCAACGGCGTTACCTATACCGCTTCCAACAACACCGCTAAAGATACCCTGGTAAATGCCGCCGGTTGTGATTCCATCATTACCCTGAACCTCACCATTAAGCAGGGTACCACATCTACCCTCAGTATTTCATCTTGTGATTCCTATACGCTGAATGGCCAGACCTATACGGCCAGCGGGACCTATACCCAGCTGCTGACCAATGCGGCGGGTTGCGACAGCACCCTTACGCTGAACCTGACCATTAAGAACAGCACGTCTTCCGTACTTTCGGCAACGGCCTGCGATACGTATACGTTAAACGGTCAGACCTATACCACAAGCGGCACCTATACCCAGCTGCTGACCAATGCTGCCGGCTGCGACAGCACCCTTACGCTGAACCTAACCATTAAGAACAGTACGTCTTCCGTACTTTCGGCAACGGCCTGTGATGTGTATACGTTAAACGGTCAGACCTATACCAGCAGCGGCACCTATACACAACTGTTTACCAATGCAGCGGGTTGCGACAGTACCCTTACGCTCAATCTGACCATTAAGCACAGTACTACATCGACATTGACTATTTCAAGCTGTGATGCGTATACGCTGAATGGCCAGACTTATACGACCAGTGGTACCTATACCCAGCTGCTGACCAATGCGGCCGGTTGCGACAGTACCCTTACGCTCAATCTGACCATTAAACACAGTACTACATCGACATTGACCATTTCAAGTTGTGATGCGTATACGCTGAATGGTCAGACCTATACGACCAGTGGTACCTATACCCAGCTGCTGACCAATGCGGCCGGCTGCGACAGCACCATCACGCTGAACCTGACCATTAAGAACAGTACTACGTCTGTGTTGAATATCAGCAGCTGCGATGGCTATACGCTGAATGGCCAGACCTATACCAGCAGCGGCACCTATACGCAAATGCTGACGAATGCAGCAGGCTGCGACAGCACCATCACGCTGAACCTGACCATTAAGCCCAGCACCACATCGACATTGACTATTTCAAGTTGCGATGCATATACGCTGAATGGCCAGACCTATACCAGTAGCGGCACCTATACCCAGCTGCTGACCAATGCTGCGGGCTGCGACAGCACCCTTACGCTGAACCTGACCATTAAGCAGAGCACTTCATCCGTGCTGAATATTACACGTTGTGATGCCTATACTTTAAACGGCCAGACCTATACCAGCAGTGGTACCTATACGCAACTGCTGACGAATGCTGCGGGCTGCGACAGCACCCTTACGCTGAACCTGACCATTAAGCACAGCACGGCCTCCACACTGAACATCAGTGCCTGCGATGGCTATACGCTGAATGGCCAGACCTATACGACCAGCGGCACCTATACGCAGCTGCGTACGAATGCAGCGGGTTGCGACAGTACCATTACATTAAACCTGACCATTAAACACAGTACTACATCTACCTTAAATATTTCAAGTTGTGATGCGTATACGTTAAATGGCCAGACCTACACGACCAGCGGTACCTATACCCAGCTGCTGACCAATGCAGCAGGCTGCGACAGCACCCTCACGCTGAACCTGACCATTAAAAACAGCACCATATCTACCTTAAATATTTCAAGTTGTGATGCGTATACGTTAAATGGACAGACCTACACGGCCAGTGGTACCTATACCCAGCTGCTGACCAATGCAGCAGGCTGCGACAGTACCCTCACGCTGAATCTGACCATTAAAAACAGCACTACATCTACCCTGAGTGCCAGCGCCTGCGAAAGCTATACGCTGAACGGCCAGACCTACACGGCCAGCGGTACCTACACACAACTGCTGACCAACGCTGCGGGTTGCGACAGTACTATCACGCTGAACCTGGTTATCAAACAAAACAGTAGCTCCACCCTGAGTGCCTCTGCCTGCGAAAGCTATACGCTGAACGGGCAGACCTACACGACCAGCGGTACCTATACGCAATTGCTGACGAATGCGGCGGGTTGCGACAGTACCCTCACGCTGAACCTGGTTATCAAACAAAACAGTAGCTCCACACTGAGTGCCTCTGCCTGCGAAAGCTATACGCTGAACGGGCAGACCTATACGACCAGCGGTACCTACACGCAATTGCTGACGAATGCGGCGGGTTGCGACAGCACCCTCACGCTCAACCTGGTTATCAAGCAAAACAGCAGCTCCACACTGACTGCCTCTGCCTGCGAAAGCTATACGCTGAACGGGCAGACCTACACGACCAGCGGTACCTACACGCAATTGCTTACGAATGCGGCGGGTTGCGACAGTATCATCACGCTGAACCTGGTTATCAAGCAAAACAGCAGCTCCACACTGAATGCCAGCGCCTGCGAAAGCTATACACTGAACGGCCAGACCTACACGACCAGCGGTACCTACACGCAACTGCTGACCAATGCGGCGGGTTGTGACAGTACGCTTACGCTGAACCTGACTATCAACCAGCCGACTACATCCACACTGAGCGCTACGGCCTGCGGAAGTTACACACTGAACGGCCAGACCTACACCAGCAGCGGTACCTACACACAACTGCTGACCAACGCCGCCGGTTGCGACAGTACGCTTACCCTGCAGCTGACCATCAAACAGGTAAATACCAATGTAAGCCAGAGTGCGAACGGGGTTATACTTACCGCGCAGGCAGCACCTGCCCAGTACCAGTGGATCAACTGTGCTACCGGCTCCAACATTGATGCAGCGGTGAACCAGGTGTTCCAGGCCGGCCAGAACGGATCTTATGCCGTAATTGTTACACAGGACGGCTGTACAGATACTTCGGCCTGTATCACTATCAATACCGTAGGCCTCGACGAATCGGCTGCGGCTCTGAACCTGCAGGCATACCCGAACCCGACCGACGGCATGCTGAACATCAGCTCTTCGATACAGGGTACGGCCTATGTGCATATTTTTGACATGAGTGGTAAAATGCAGCAAACGGTATTTATGCCGGATGCCACTGCCATGAAACTGGATATGACGGCCTTATTGCCGGGGGTTTACCTGCTGCGCGTAGAAGCCGCCGGTTATACATCGGTGATACGCATTATACGAAACTAAAAGTATTCATTACATGCTCTACCCGCAGGAATAACGTATATACATTATCCTGCGGGTTTTTTGTGTGCTTTCATTTGCAGAACATCTTGCACAGGGTATAAAAACGGATGTAAAACGGATTTTCGCACTTAGGAAACGAACCCCGGCGGATATACATTGGCGCTTTCGGGTATGAAAAGGCGGGGTATATTTGTCCTGTGGTTCTTCGGAAGGCAGGCCTGACGCAGAGTTCACCACGAAAATTGCAAACAAACAATAGATATATACTACGGTTACAGTATTCAGATTCCCCTTCTTAACTATCCGTACCCGAAAAGAGCCCGGTCCCTTACTGCCGGGCTTTTTCCTTGTTTTTGTTTTACCCAGGAGGCCGGCTTTTCCCCGGCTTCTTTTTTTAGGTATATACCTTCCGTCCCGGTAAACGCCTTCTCCCCGGTACGAAGCGGGTATAAAAAAAGCCGGTATGAAAACCGGCCTTCTCTTAATGTATATACGTTTTAGTGCTTTATAAAGCGGCGTACTGCCGTTCCGGCATCTGTATGTACCTGTACCAGGTATATACCCGGGTGCAGTTGTTCAACGGGAACACTGATCATTTCAGAACCCGTAATTTTCGTATACAGAACGCGCCCATTTATATCCGAAATGCGTACTTCGCGGATCTGTATGCCCGTTAACTGCAGGTTAAAGCTTTCCCTGGCAGGGTTCGGATACAGCGCAAGGGCCTGTAAAGCCTCGTTTTCGTTAAGCCCGGCAGGAGTAAGGGTTACCTGCGCACAGGCTGAGGTGTCACTGCAACCGTTTTCGGTAACAATTACGGCGTAGCTTCCGTTCTGTGTCGGGTTGAACGTGCGGGCCGTTTCGCCGGGCACCGCTAACCCACTGCTGCAGTCGATCCATACATAGGCTGCATTCTGGGCATTGGCACTCAGTTCTGTGCCGTTCTGGCTAAGGCCTTCGTTTACCATATTTACCGTAAGGGTTACGCTTACCACGCTGTCGCAGAGTGCGCCTGCCACTGGAAAGGTTTCGCTGTAGGTACCCGGACTGTTCAGCACCTGGCTGCCCAGGATATAGGTTTCTCCCTCGCAGATGGTAGCGGCCAGCTGGGTGTGCGGCACCGGTACTACATAAAGGGAATCGGTGGCCGACTGTACGGGACAGTTCTGGTACACGGCATTTACCTGTATACTGCTGCTGGCAGCGGGAGTAGCGGTATAGGTATTTGCAGCGGATTGTTGCGCGCTGTTGCCGTTCACTATAAAATCGTAGCTGTTAAATCCGGGTGTTGCGGTCCAGCTCACGGGCTGACCTTCACATACCGAACCGTTGGCGGTATTATCGCTCAGTTGCACAGAACTGCCCAGGACTGCTTCAATGATCAGGGTGCCCAGGTTATTGTACGTGCTGATGGAATCGCCGTTGAACCCGAAGGAAAACACACGGTCTGCGGGCACCAGGGCCGGGTATTGGGTTCCCACCGGGAAATAACCCTGCGCCGAAGGATATTGCCTGAGCCCGACATAAAAGGTGTCGTTCGGGGCAATGGCAGGAAGGCTGCTGAAGGGGAAGAACACCGTTTTGCCCAGGTCGCCGCTTTGCATGGTATCCGGGGCAGAAAGGGCTATGATGGCCCCCTGTTTATCGAGCAGTACGCCGGCCACCACTTTGTTCTGGGTGGAAGAGGCCGTGGATATACGTACGTTTACGCCTTTTACTACCGGGAAAAGATCGGGCCCGCTGGTAAGACGTACGGCCAGGATCCCGGCTCCGGTATTGAACCCGATGTCGTCGTTGGCGCTTCCGTTATGACTGTAGGCAAGCGTATCACAAGATACATACTGTAACACGGAGAAGCTGTTGTTCTGGGCAACGTCGTCGTTCGGGGCGTTTACGGTCAGCGTCTGCGTACCGTCGTTCAGGAATGACAGCCCGCTGAAGATCACCGTGTCGGTAAGGCCGGGGGCCAGGCTGGCAAGGGTCTGTACCTGGCTCAGCGTATTGGCGCCGCTTACGTTCAGGGTGAGGGGCAGGTTGCTGAGGGTATCACTGCCTGAATTGCGTATATAGGCTTTTACCGAAGTGAGGGGTTCGCCGATCTTAGCCAGGTGTGCCTTGTTCACATCGATATTCTCAACCGAAGCATCGTGGCTGTTGGGGTTCGGGTAGGTAAAACGTAACTGCGGACGGAAAGCCGAAACCTGGTTCAGCGTGGCAGGTGGGGTGGTAGTGGCAGAAGCCGCCATATACAGAGCCCCCGATAAAACGCTGTTGCAGCGGTAGGTAGCCGGATCGAGCGCCCCGGAGAAAACACTGCCCAGGTAGTCGATACCTACGTACAGTCCGCCGCCCGTGTAGGTAAAGGTCTGTGTAAGCGTAAGCCCGATCTCCGAAGCTACGTTCCCTGCGGGAACACTGTAGCTGCCGTTGTATACCTGCGTCATCGGGCCGATGGCCGTGGCCCAGTCGCTCGATTTCAGGTTTTGTGCATCCGTGGTGTTTTCCAGGTAAATGCTCATATTCCCTGAAAAAGGTACAGAAGCCCCGCCCAGCAGCACAAAGGCGATCTCAGAGAACTGGCTGCCGTTCAGAATGCCGCTGATCTCAGAGGCCGGAATAATAAAATGTGAACGGAACGCCGTATGTGATGGGGTCCCGTTGGGGGCACGCTGTTGACTGCTGCCCGGCGCCACTGAAGGAAGGTACTTGGTAATGGTGACCTGTCCGTAACTGAACAGGGCTGAGGTAACGAGCCCCAGGCTGAGGAGAACTTTCTTCATTAGTGTATGCTTGATTGTAACTGGCCGCAAAAGTAAGCAGTAAATATAAAGTCTCTGTTATGCAGCACTTTTTATCGGCATATTCCCGCCTCTTTTCGTATATAGGGCTGATAACGAAGCGCTTTAATTTGCCCTTCCCGTGTAAATACACTGCTGTCTATATTTTGGAGTGGATTTTTGAAATATGTGCAATTATGTCAAAAAAATATGCATCTTTAAACGTAACGTTTGCTTGCTTTTCGGTCTCTATGGTTGATGCCTTCGTTTTCCGGCGGGCAGGACAGGTAAACCTTGTATTGGCTGCACAGCTGGTTGGCAGAAGGCTCAGGAAATGAAAAAAGCCCGGTACGGGACCAGGCTTTATTTGTTTTTAGTAGCGAGGGCTGGACTCGAACCAGCGGCCTTCGGGTTATGAGCCCGACGAGATACCTACTTCTCCACCTCGCAGTGTTTTAGGACTGCAAAGGTACGTCAAAATTTTACACCGGCAAAATAAAATCACAAAATAAATTTAATGCAGACCCGTTCTCTTGTGTGATTTGTATGGTAAAAGACAGGTATTCAATATATTTAAGCGTTAAAATATTCCTGTGTAGTAGTATTCGGCGCCGTTTACACGTCATAAATCCGGTAAAAAGCCGCTGACGGTGAAAACAATTGTTGTGCCGCGCAGGTTTATTATCTTTGTTATACACAGTTTTGTTTGAATATGAAAGAGAAGGAAGTGCCGCAGGACGATGGAATGTTGCAGGGTAAGACCCGCGACCTGTACTATGTGCTCGATGAGAACGGGAATTATGTAAATGCGCTCAGCACCGGCTGGGAACCCAAGAACATCGTAATGCAGCAGGCCTGGGATATCATCAATGAAGCCGTGGCCGGGGTACGTGAGCAGGTGCTCCGTAACGAAGCTTCGACCCTGTTGTACCACATGGAAAAGAACCAGATGGACGTAAAGCTGCTCTCCCAGTATTCGGGTGTGTCCAAAGTAAAAATTAAGGAACATATCCGTCCCGGCGGGCTCGAAAAAGCCACACAGGCCGAAAAAGAAGCCTATGCAGATTCTTTCCGTATTTCTGTTGAACAGTTACTTAAGCTCGATGATCCAGACTCCCACCATGCCTGATCCGGTATTCGATCACCGCCAGTCGGCCCATTGCGAGAACGGGGTTACCGCTAACCTCTTCCGTTTTCACGGCCTCGATATAAACGAACCGCTGGTATTCGGCATCGGTTCAGGACTTTTCTTTGCCCACATGCCTTTTATGAAGCTCAACGGCATTCCTGTTACGGGTTTTCGTCCGTTCCCGGGTGTTATTTTCCAGCGGGCCGCTAAAAAGCTGGGCATTAAAATGAAGGTAAAGACCTACCGTAATCCCGAAAAAGCCATGGAAGAGCTCGATGCCAACCTGGCACAGGGAATTCCCACGGGCTGCGTGGTAGGCGTGTTTCACCTTACCTATTTCCCGGAGCCTTACCGCTTTCACTTCAACGCACATAACCTGGTGGCCTTTGCACGCGAGGGCGAGCAGTACCATATCAGCGACCCCGTTATGGAAACCGTGACCACGCTCAGCCGCCGCGATTTTCAGCGCGTACGCTTTGCCAAAGGTACCGCCACGCCCCGGGGCAAAATGTACTGGCCGGTATCCGTGCCGGAACAGATCAACCTGCGTAAGGCCATTGTAAAAGGCCTGCGCAAGACCTGCTACGATATGACGGAAATTCCCCTGAAATTTTTTGGGGCCAAGGGCATTCATTACCTGGCAGATCGTATGCTGAAATGGCCGCAGAAACTGGGCGACCGCAAAGCCCTGCAGTACCTCGGACAGGTGGTGCGCATGCAGGAGGAGATCGGTACCGGCGGCGCAGGGTTCCGCTTTATGTACGCGGCTTTCCTGCAGGAATGTGCCCGTATCTTCGGCGATGAACGCTTTGCCGCATTCAGTACCCGCATGACCGGGATCGGCGACGACTGGCGTGCCTTTGCCTACGAGGCCAGCCGCCTGGTAAAGAACCGCAGCAATAACGGCAGCGACTGGCAGTCCGTATCGGCCTCCCTGCACCGTATTGCCGATAAGGAACAGCTGCTTTTCGAAGAATTGTATCTCCTGGCCAAAGAATGGGATAAAAAAGTATGATTCCGGAACCCCTCATACAGGTACGCGGACTCTCTAAAGCGTACCGCGGAAAAATAGAGCCCGTGCTCAACGGACTTGACCTGGACGTACAGCCGGGTGAATTCTACGGCATCCTGGGCCCCAACGGCGCAGGAAAGACCTCGCTCATGAATATACTCTGCGGACTGGTGCCCTACAAACAGGGTACGGTGCGCGTTACCGGCTCTTCACCGGCAGATTTTAACGCACTTTCCAAAAGCCGTATCGGCCTGGTACCGCAGGATATTGCCCTGTACGATAAACTCAGCGCCCGCGAGAACCTGCACTTTTTCGGCAGTGCCTACCGCATTCCGCATAAAGAACTGCGCGAACGTACCGAACATTACCTGCGCATATTCGGACTGGAAAAACATGCTTCCCGACCCCTGAAAACGTATAGCGGCGGTATGAAACGCCGGGTGAACCTGATCGCAGGTATCCTGCACGGTCCCGACCTGCTTTTCCTGGACGAGCCCACCGTAGGCATCGACGTACAGAGCCGTAACGTGATCGTGGAGTTCCTGGCCGAATACAACCGCAGCGGGCATACCGTTTTTTATACCTCGCACCACATGCGTGAGGCCGAAACGCTCTGTTCCCGGGTAGGCATCATCGATAGCGGCGTTATCATTGCCGATGGTACACCAGCCGAACTGATGCGGCAGCATGCCTGCGAAACCCTGGAATCTATGTTCCTGAAATTAACCGGAAAGGACCTGCGCGACGAATGAGAAGATTTTACGAAGCCTGGAAAAAGGAATTATTGCTGCTGCTGCGCGACCCTGCCGGACTGGGTATACTCTTTGTGCTGCCCGGCGTTATGGTATTCCTGATCACCCTGATACAGGATTCGGCGCTGAACGCCCAGCGCGAGACCCGGCAGCAGATACTGGTGTGCGACCTGGACCGGGATACCCTGGGACAGCAGCTGCGCCGGGGTTTTGATGCATCCGGGTTCCTGGAACCCATATATACCCTGAACAATGCCGAACTGAGCGAGAACGACGTATACCGCCTCACTTCCGACGGCAGCTATAAAATGGGCATGATCATCCCGGAGGGAGTCAGTGAACAGATCCGTACTAATGCCGGCAATGTACTGGCTTCGGTACTGGGTACGGCCAAAAAACAAGGCGCTGATACTGTACGAAAAACGATACAACTGGTGTTCGATCCGGCTGTGCCTTCATCCTACAAGGCTTCGGTAGAAATTGCCATGGAGCGCAATATCAATGCCATACAGACCGGCTTGCTGGTGGATGCTTTTTCGGCCCGTATCGCCGAATTTATTCCCGGTGCCGGCAGGGTGCAGATCAGCGCCGATGTTACCGGGGTAGATTTCAGCACGGAATATTCTACGGGCGAGAACAGCCTCATTAAACCCAACAGCGTACAGCATAACGTGCCGGCCTGGACCATTTTTGCCATGTTTTTTATTGTTATTCCTCTCGGTACCAATATCGTGCGTGAGAAAGACAATGGTATTGAACGCCGCCTGCGGGTGATACCGGGTTCTTTTGACCTGAGCGTGTTCGGCAAGATATCGGCCTATATGCTCATCTGCATGCTGCAGTTTGCCCTGATGCTTTCCACCGGCCTGGTCTGGCTACCCATGCTGGGCCTGCCCGTGCTGGTCATCGGGCATAATGTGTTCACCCTGCTCATCGTGGCCCTTACCTGTGCGCTGGCGGCAACGGCCTATGGACTGTTTATCGGTACCCTGGCCCGCACGCATGAACAGGCGGCCTCTTTCGGCTCCATTTCTGTGCTCATTATGGCTGCCGTGGGCGGTATCTGGGTGCCTTCCTTTGTAATGCCTCCTGTGGTTAAGACCCTGGGCAGCCTTTCGCCGCTCAACTGGGCGCTGAATGCCTTTTACGATGTTTTCCTGCGGGAAGCCGACCTGGCCCTGGTATGGCCCCAGTTGCTCAAACTTACCCTTTTTGCCCTTGTACTGCTGCTGGCCGCACGTTTTGCCGCCGCATTCAAATACCGATGAATCTATGCTGAAAGAAAATTATACACAACGGGTACGCTTTGACGAGGTGGATGCATTGGGCATCGTATGGCACGGGCATTATGTAAAATACCTCGAGGACGGCCGCGAAGCCTGGGGCCGCAAATACGGGCTCACCTACATGGGCATGTACCATACCGAAGGTTTTGCCGTACCCGTTGTAGACCTGAAAATGAAATACAAACGTCCGCTGAAATACGAAGAGCATTTTACCATCGAAACCTGCTATGTGCCCTGCGACGCAGCCAAACTCATACTCCGCTACCGTATACTGAACGCACAGAACGAAGAGGTAATGGAAGCCGAAAGTACCCAGGTATTCCTTTCCAAAGCAGGTGAACTGCAGCTCTCAGCCCCCGACTTTTTTGAAGCCTGGAAACAGCGCATGGGACTTATTTAGGCAGACGGAACAGGTACTGCTGTCCGCCATTGGTACTGACCCGGTAATAATAGGAGGGGCTTTCCCAGAAATCGCTTACCTGCATGTACAGCTGCTCGTGCTGGGGCAGATCTTTTATTTTCTGGGGTAGTATATCCAGCTGCCCGTTGCTACGGAAAATCACAAAATTATTGTCCTGCGCATGATTGGCATAAGCCACCGAACTGTATAGTGCATCGTGCGTATTGCGGAAGAACTTGGTATAGGCAGTGCCTTTCGAAAGATAGTATACCGCGCTGCTACCCTGGCTTGTAAGGCGTACGTAGGTGCCGGCAGGGTCGCTGCCCGGCTGTATCTCGTAAAAATAGAGTGTATTGCCAGCCACTACCGGCTCTGCATTGCTCTGTACATTACTGTACAGGGTTTGCAGCTGAGTACCGGCATATTTTTGTACTCCTATATCGGAATAGGAACCGTTGTTGAGTGCATACGAAATAAAATAGGCCCCGTTTGCTGCCGGTATTACACTGGCCGGGCGGGTAACGGGCTGGTCCAGCACTTTGTGCATGGAATCGTTCTGCAGACGGAATACCTGCAGGCGCTGATCGCTTGCAGACGCAAAACCCGTGCTGCCACCGGCATACACCTGGCCGTCCTGTATCCAGAGACGGAAACCATGCAGCGAAGCATTGGCAGGGTTGGGTATACTGCATAAGGCCGATCCTCCGTTAAGCCCTACGCGGTAAAGGACGTACGCATAGTTGTAGGTAGCGCCAAAGCCACCCGTGCTTGTGGTATGGTCGGCAACAGTATATAGCTCGCCGCTGCCCAGCTGAATGGTGGAGATCGTTTGGTCGTTGCCGGGGATAGCGAACAGCTGCGACAGTGCCGATCCGTTGAACAGGCTGAACGTGGAAGGATGATTGCTGCTCTGGGCCTGCATTTCGCACAGAATACCGCCGTTTACCTCGAACAGGCGCTGTATGTTGCCCTGCCCGTACAGGTTTGGGCTGAAGCGTTCCCAGGCCCCGCTGAGGGTATCGCTGCTGCCGGGTGTTGGGTTGCCGGGTGGCTGGGGATCTTCTTTTTTGCAGGAGGAGAGGAGGATGCTGCTGCCAATGAGCAGAAGTATAATAGGGTATGTAAGTGTTTTCATACGGCTCTTTTATGGCACTAAATTACAAGGCCCTGCTATACATAAGCCTAATGCAAATGCATTATGTAACTATGGTTACGTTTTATTATACGCGGAATGTGCATTTTTGGGGTATGGAAAATAAAGCATATTACGAACAGGGACTTTCTTTCGGAGAATATATGAATGTCTTTGAAAAGGCCGTGGCAGAAAAACGTACCAGCGGCCCCGACCAGAGTGAGTTCATGGTGCACTATACCCTGCTGAACCTGCAGCGCATGCAGCGTTTAACGAAACACACGGAAATTATTCCCTCGCTGCAGCAGAAGATACAGGCCTGGGAACGTAATGTTCGTATACTTATCATAACGGAGTTCTGGTGTGGTGATGCGGCGCAGAACATTCCCGTGATCGAGAAAGCGCTTTCGCCCAATAAACATATAGACATCCGTTATGTATTCCGTGACGAACACCCGGAACTGATGGAACGTTACCTGACCAATGGCGGCCGCAGTATCCCGAAAATGATCGTAATGGATGCGGAAACGGGAGCGGACCTGTTTACCTGGGGCCCGCGTCCGGCAGTGGCACAGGCCGAAATGATGCGCATGAAAGAAGCTGCATTCAGCAAGGACACGATGGTCGAAGGCATACAGCGCTGGTATATCGCCGATAAGACCCTCAGCATGCAGGCCGAACTGGAGACCCTGTTCCGCTGATCTTATTTCTGACGGAAGAAAATGCGGATAGGCGCCCCGTGAAAATTAAAGTTTTCGCGGAGTTTATTTTCCAGGAAACGGCGGTACGGATCTTTTACGTACTGCGGCAGGTTACAGAAGAACGCAAACGTAGGGTAGTGGCCCGGTAACTGCGTTACATACTTGATCTTAATGTATTTGCCTTTGATGGCCGGTGGCGGGAACTCGTCGAGCAGGGGCTGGAAGAACTCGTTCAGTTCGGCCGTTTTAATGCGGCGCTGACGGTTGGCCGTAACTTCCATGGCGGCTTCCAGGGCTTTCAGTACGCGCTGTTTGTTCAGTACGGACGTAAATATGATGGGAAAGTCGCGGAACGGAGCCGTTTTTTCGTATATTCTTTCTTCAAAAGCCTTGGCCGTATTGGTTTCCTTGGCTACCAGGTCCCACTTGTTCACCACCACTACCAGGCCCTTGTGGTTCTTTTCCACCAGGTGTATAATGTTCAGGTCCTGGCTTTCGAGGCCCTGGGTGGCATCCAGCATCAGGATGGCCACATCGCATTCCTCTATGGCACGTATGGTGCGTAGTACGCTGTAAAATTCAATATTTTCGGTAACCTTCGATTTTTTGCGGAGGCCGGCGGTATCCAGTACCCAGAAATCGAAACCGAACTTATTGAAACGGGTATGGATGGTATCCCGCGTGGTACCTGCCACGGGGGTTACGATATTGCGGTCTTCCTCGAGCAGGGAATTGATAAAGGACGATTTTCCCACATTGGGGCGGCCAACAACGGCCAGTTTGGGCAGTACGTCCTCTTCCTGTTCCTCTTCGGGTTTAATATGCTTAATGATCTCATCGAGCAGTTCGCCGGTGCCGGAACCGCTTTGTGCGGAAACAGCAAAGATCTCTCCGAAACCCAGTCCGTAGAATTCGTGTACGTCGTTCTCGCGCATCGAATTGTCCACTTTGTTCACCACGATGAACACGGGCTTTTTCGACTTGCGCAGCATATCGGCCACGGCCAGGTCGGGATGGGTGGTACCGGTGGTCACATCGGTCATGAAAATAACCACATCGCATTCGTCCACGGCCATTTTTACCTGTTTGTTGATCTCGCTTTCGAATACATCGTCGCTTCCGCTGATGTATCCGCCGGTGTCGATCACGGTAAATTCCCGTCCGCCCCATTCACATTTGCCGTAATGACGGTCACGCGTGGTACCGCTGCTGGGGTCCACGATGGCTTCGCGGCTTTCGGTAAGCCGGTTGAATAAGGTGCTTTTACCTACGTTGGGTCTGCCGACTATGGCTACTATCGTACTCATTTCAACCGCAAAAGTAGACAAAAAACGCGACTATAGCGAACAGAGCCTTTAATGCAGAGGCCGGTACTGCTTTTCAACCCGAAAAATTTGTACTTTCGCGCCAAAGTAGCAGGATATCTATGGAAGAATTTCTGATCAGCAAGATCCACGAGATCGCATTTGCAAAGGTGGGAAAGAACGATCCCCTCTGGTCGTCGAGGATACTCGATTCCATCACCATCGTGGAGCTGGCCGTGGAGATCGAAAATGAATACGGTATCAAGGTGCCGTTCAACGAGATCACGGTGGAACATTTTGAAACGGTGGAGCTTATTACGCAATACATCGCCGCTAAAAAATGAAAAAACACATAGGTGATCTGTTCCGGTTTCACCTGCTTCCTCTCTGTATAGGTGTATGTGTCACGGGGCTTTTTATGGCCCTGTTCACGCTGTATGTACGCAGCTGCGGCAGCCCTGTGCAGGATGAGATCATTTCGGGTACCCAGCAGCGCGTGCGGGGTAATTTTTCCAATTGTGTGGCCGGCCCGCAGGATGAGCTGGAACTGGCCGCAGCCCTTAAAAACCCACGGGTGCTCACCATCATGGGTTCTTCGGAGCTCGGCAGCGACCGCTATTCTTCTTACTTTTTTCTGTCGGACAGTCTCAATATGCCTGCCATAGGTTACGGACATGCCTATCACCAGTCCTTCAGCATGTATTGCGAACTGCTGGCCATGGAAGAGTTCCTCGACAGCTCACGCATCTGTTTTGTCATCAGTCCGGGCTGGTTCGATACCCAGGGCACCCATACCCAGGCTTTCCTGGAGTTCGTACGTCCGGCCTTTCTGCGTTCCATTGCCACCAACCCGCGGTTGCAGCCAGAAGCCCGCATGGAAGTAGCCCGCTTTGTATACGAGCACCGCAGCGAGATAGAGGACCCCGGGCCTACGCTCAGTTATTTTAGTGCCCTGTACCGCAGCCGCCATATTCCGCTCTATCATTCTTTTGTGGAATCCTGGGGAAGCACATTGCAGGGGGTAAAGTACGAGGTGAAAACGGCGGATATTCCGTCAAGGCCGGAGATCCATATCGATTGGGACAAACGCCTCAAACAACTGCAGGACACCTTTGTACACGCTGTTACGAATAATGAACTGTATGTGGGCAACGCGTACTACAGCAAATACCTGCTGGATGAGCAGGGTGTTCCGCGCAAGGCGAAGGCCATTGAGCCGGACCCGCCGGCTACCAACCGGGAACTGGCCGATTTTATGCTGCTGCTGAACCTGCTCGAAAGCCGTAATGTCCGCGCCAGTTTTGTGATACAACCCCTGAATCCCTATTACTACCACGACCTTGAAAAATACAACGAGATCATTGCCCTGCTCGAAGAACGCATCCGCAGCAAAGGCTATCCCTGCTTTAATATGTTCGTAAGCGACAAAAAAGACTACGAACCCGGCACCCTGCGCGATATCATGCACCTGGGCGATTACGGCTGGCTCAAGATCAGCCGTTTCTTAAAAACAAGCTATCCATGAAAAATATCCTGAAGAACCGCATATTCCGCAATACCATTGTGTATGCCCTGCTGCTGCTGGGTTACGTATTTATATACGAAATGAGGATATTCAAAAGGGACGGGGCTTCCGGATCTAAGGTCGATTTTGTATACCAGCAGTTCTGATGTTTACGTTCAGCGACATATTGCCTTTTACGTCCCTGCCGTTCTTTACCTATATGGCGGCGGTGATCCTGCTGTTCCTGCTGGCAAAGGCTCTCCCGGCAAAATGGATTCCTTACCGCTGGCTGCTGGCCTTCAGTTCGGCCTTTTACCTGTTCGTGCTTTTTCCCAAACCACTGCAACTGCTGGCACTGCTGGCCTATTCCTATGGTATATACTATTTCCTGGGCCGTAAATTAAAGGTACAGGGCTTACTGCTGCCCGTGCTGCTGCTGGTATTGCCCCTGGTGCTGATGAAGCTGACCAATGTACTGCCTGCCGCAGAGGACGGGAAGGGATTGCAGGGAGTTATGGCCCTGTTGTGGCAGGTAGCCGGACTTTCGTACATCACGTTCCGCGTAGTGCAGCTGTATATCGATGAAAAAGACGCACCGGGAACCGTATCCCCGCTGCGCTTTTTTAATTTTACGACATTCGTGCCTACTTTATTGATCGGCCCCATCGATCGCTTGCAGAGATTTGACACAGATGTGCAAAAAGGGTACGCCGGCATAAGCATGCCCGTTTTCCTGGAAGGGCTCGATTATTTTGTACGCGGACTGCTCTATAAATTCATCATTGCAGAGATCATTAACCAGGCCCTGCTGCTGCGGCTCGTGAACGACGGCAGCCTGCTGTTCCACGCAGCATACATGTATACCTACCTCTTTTATCTTTTCTTCGATTTTGCAGGGTATTCGCTGCTGGCCATGGGCTTCGGCCACATGATCGGTATCCGTGTGCCCTATAACTTCAATCGTCCTTTTACGTCCATAAACCCAAAGGAATTCTGGCAGCGCTGGCACAAGACCCTGGGCGACTGGCTCAACGACTACTTCTTTAAGCCGGTGTTCAAGGAGCTGACCACCAAAAAAATGTTCAAACCCATACAGCGCCAGAACCTGGCCCTTTTTTTCACATTTACGCTCATGGGTTTCTGGAACGGGTTTCGTGTGCATTATATCATGAGCGGTATGTTGTTCGGCCTGTATTCCGTTATTCACAATTACTATACGTACCTCTGCAAGAAAAACGGGCGCGATGTATTTTTCGGTAAACTGCCCGCTACGGCGGTAAAATATATTTCGATCTTTATACTGTTTAATGCCGTGGCTTTTGCCATTTACATTTTCAGCGGAGAATTAATTAAGATATGAGATTTTCATTCGAATTAAAGGATTTTACGGAACAGCAGATCAATCCGGGTAAGGCTGCCCTGATCTCGGAAGAAGAAACGCTCAGCTGGCTGGAGTTTGAAACGCGGGTGAATGAACTCTGCCGCTTTTTTGCACAGCAGGACCTGGATGCTACCGGTCGCCCGCTGATGATCTACGGGCACAAGCAGAGCGATATGATCGTGGCCGTGTACGCCTGTATGAAAATGCAGGTACCCTATATTCCCGTGGATATCATTTACCCGCCCGAACGTATCCTTGCCGTACAGCAGATATCAGGCGCCGATACGGTGCTCAACTGTACACAGAATGCACTTTCGCTCGCGGGCACTACCGAAATAGCGCTTTCCCGCGGCCATATACAGGTTACACAGGAAGCAGAGCGCGGGCCCAGACTACCCCTGCGCGAAGGCGATCCGCTGGTATACCTCATTTTTACGTCCGGCAGTACGGGCGAACCCAAAGGCGTACAGATCAGTACAGAGGCCGTTCAGTCCTTTATCCGCTGGATGAGCACGGATTTCGGATTTTCGGACCGGGATGTGTTCGTGAATGTGGCCATTTTCAGCTTCGACCTTTCTGTGTATGAACTGATGACCTTCGGGGCCCTGGGCGCCACCCTGCTGCTGAACGACCGATCTACCACCGAAAACCCTGAACTTTTCCTCGAACGTATACAAAAACATGGCGGCACGGTATGGGTGTCCACGCCGTCCTTTGCCTTTATTTATTCGCGCATCGGGGCCGAAGAAAAAGTGTCCTCGCTGCGTTTCTTCCTGTTCTGTGGCGAAGTGCTGCCGCATCCCCTGGCCGCCGCCTTGTGCAAGGCATTCCCCGAAGCGGCGGTGTACAATACCTACGGACCAACCGAAGCTACGGTAGCCACCACACTGGTGCGTATCGACGAAGCTGTTTTAGAAAAATACAATCCCCTGCCGGTGGGTTATCCCAAGCCGGAGAGCCGCCTGCTGATCGAAGACGGGGAGATCGTTATCGTGGGTAAGAACGTGTCGGTAGGCTACCTGAACCGACCGGATCTGAATGCGCAGAAATTTGTGCCGCTGGATGGCGAAAGGGCTTTCCGTACGGGCGATAAAGGGTATTTTCAAGACGATATGCTGTTTTGCAGCGGCCGTTCGGACGACCAGGTGAAACTGCACGGGTACCGCATCGAACTCAACGAGATCACGTCCCAGATCAATCGCCTCGCTTTCGTGGGACAGGCCGAGACCATTGCCCTGCAACGCAACGGCGAGGTAAAAAAGATCGTGAGCCTGGTAGAACTGAAGCCCGGCACGCAGGAAACGGAAAGGGAACTGCTGCGGCAGATCGGGGAGGCCCTGGCGCAGACCCTGCCGGTGTACATGATCCCTTCGGACATACGTATTATCGAACGTATTCCCCTGAACCAGAACGGCAAGGCGGATAAAAAACAACTTACGGAAATTTACCTGAACGGGTAGGACATAAAAAAACCCGTCTCGCTGTAGCGGGACGGGTCTGCAGATGCCTGCGGTATTTTATTGTTCAGCCAGTATAATGGCTTTGTTGTTGTTCATTTCCAGCACACCGCTTTTGATCTCGATGTACTCGGTTTTGTCGGATTTATCGATCACCTTGATACGGCCTTTTCCCAGTGTACTGATGATGGGTGCGTGACGGTCCAGGATCTCGAACGAACCGTCGGTCCCCGGCAGCTGCACCAGTCTGGCTTCGCCGCTGAACAGGATACTGTCCGGTGTTATGATATCAACGTGCATGTTTATTCCTTTAGGTTCAACGATTATTTACGGGCTTCGGCCAACATTTTCTCACCGGCTTCGATCACATCTTCGATGGTACCTTTCAGGTTGAAGGCGGCTTCCGGGTATTGGTCAACTTCTCCGTCGATAATCATGTTAAATCCTTTGATGGTATCTTCGATGCTTACGAATACACCCGGGATACCGGTGAACTGCTCGGCCACGTGGAACGGCTGCGACAGGAAACGCTGTACGCGGCGGGCACGGTGTACCACCTGTTTATCTTCTTCGCTCAGCTCGTCCATACCCAGGATGGCGATGATGTCCTGGAGCTCTTTGTAGCGCTGCAGGATCTGTTTTACGCGCTGTGCGGTGTTGTAGTGCTTGTCGCCGATGATGGCCGGGCTCAGGATACGGGATGTAGAGTCCAGGGGGTCTACCGCAGGGTAGATACCCAGCTCAGCGATCTTACGGCTGAGTACGGTGGTGGCGTCCAGGTGGGCGAATGTAGTGGCCGGGGCCGGGTCGGTAAGGTCATCCGCGGGTACATATACCGCCTGCACAGAGGTGATGGAACCGTTTTTGGTCGATGTGATACGCTCCTGCATCAGACCCATTTCTGTGGCCAGGGTAGGCTGGTAACCTACGGCTGAAGGCATACGGCCGAGAAGGGCCGATACTTCGGAACCTGCCTGGGTGAAACGGAAGATGTTGTCGATAAAGAACAGGATGTCACGACCGCCGCCGCCGGAAGTACCGTCGCCATCGCGGAAGTACTCTGCGATAGACAGACCCGACAGGGCCACACGGGCACGGGCTCCGGGAGGCTCGTTCATCTGTCCGAAAACGAAGGTGGCTTTGGAATCTTTCAGTTCGTCGGTGTTCACCTTCGACAGGTCCCATCCGCCTTCTTCCATCGAATGTTTGAATTCTTCGCCATATTTCATGATACCGGCCTCGATCATCTCACGCATGAGGTCGTTACCTTCGCGGGTACGCTCACCCACACCGGCAAATACCGACAGACCGCCGTATCCTTTGGCAATATTGTTGATCAGCTCCTGGATAAGTACCGTTTTACCTACACCGGCACCACCGAAGAGACCGATCTTACCCCCTTTTGCATAAGGCTCGATCAGGTCAATTACTTTGATACCCGTGAAAAGTACTTCCGTTGAGGTTGTAAGCTCTTCGAATTTAGGTGGTTCGCGGTGAATCGCATACCCGCCTTTTTTGTCAACCTGCGGCAGACCGTCAATGGCGTCGCCGGTTACGTTGAACAGACGTCCTTTGATCGATTCTCCGATAGGCATGGTAATGGCGCTGCCTGTAGCGAAAGCCTCCATACCGCGGCGTAAACCGTCTGATGAGTCCATGGCTACCGTACGAACCGTATCTTCACCAATGTGCTGTTGTACCTCAAGTACCAACGTAGAGCCGTTATCGCGCTTAATTTCAAGAGCGTCGTAAATGTTCGGCAGGCTTTCTGCGTTTTCGAACTTTACGTCGATTACCGGGCCAATGATCTGAGAAATCTTTCCTGTAGTTGACATATCTGTTAATGAAAAGAATATCGTTTCTGAATTCGGCTGCAAAGGTAAGATTATTTCAAAATAAAACGAATCAGAACGCTTTTTTCTTCCCGCCGCATGTTATAATCCCCTTTTTATGCGACATTTGCCCGTCTTAAACACACAACTCCCTATGAATCCCCTGTGGGTAGATATAATCGGATGGCTGGGCGGCCTGCTGGTGGTCATTGCCTATTTTATGAATACCACCGGCCGCATGGATGCCCGTAATACCGGGTACCAGCTGCTGAACCTTTTTGGCAGTATATTCCTTATTATCAATACAGCCATTGTGGGCGCCTATCCCAGTACGGCCGTGAACGTTATCTGGGTATTTATTGCCATCAGCGGACTTATAAAAAGCTTCCGGAAATAAATTTTTCTTATATTTAATATATGAAAACGATCCTGTCCCTGCTCCTGGCTGTTTTTGGCCTGAATGCCGCCGCACAGACCGCCGATTCAACAGCCGTACCCTATGTGTTTACCGTAGTGAATGAAATACCGTTGTTCCCGGGTTGTGAGGGGCAGTAGGGCAGTGCACGGATTACCTGTTTCAGCGAAAAAGCCGAAGCTTTTGTGCTGAAGCTGCTGCGCTACCCCGAACAGGCCCGAAAAGCCGGTAAGGAAGGCGTAGTATATGTATCCTTCATTGTTAATAAACTCGGCAAAACAGAGCAGGTACGCCTCAGCCGGGCCTCTGCAGCACCGGGCTATGGTTTCGAGGAAGAAGCCCTGCGTGCGGTAGCCCTGTTACCAGGTATGATTCCGGCAAAACAGAACAACAAGGCGGTGGACTTTGCCTATACCATGTCCGTGCCCTTTAAACTGAGAAGCGCTACACCGGCCGCTCCCGTAAAGTAAAAGCTATAAGCGGATAGCTGAGTAAGAGGATCCACCACTTTCCTTCAAAACGCTGTCCCGGACTCCGGACCCGTTACTCCGGACTTTACAGCGTATGAGTTACCAGCGAACAGCTATATTAAAAATCCCCGTAATTCACCTGCAGGCAGGGCAATCCCAGCTCCAGTCTCCAGAGGTCTACCACCTGGTTACGGTCGTCCAGCACAAATCGCACAAAATAGCGTCCCAGGATATGGGCTTCGTACAATTCCTTTTTGATCACCGAATCTTTACGATGGTCTTTTGTAGTGCGCATATATAAGGCATCGTACGGGATATCGTGCTTTTTCAGCCAGCGTTCGGTGGCCTCGCGGCTGTTGTCCTCACGGCCCGAAAGCAGTATGATATGCTCGCCTTTGGCCTTGTAGGTACGCAGTATCTCGGCCACGGGGGCGTTCAGGTCGTCGCTTTCGCACTTCAGGGCTTCGTAGGGTGAACGGGCACAGAGTATGGCCAGGGTACCGTCCAGGTCGCAGACCAGGGCCGGCGGCAGGGAGGCATCCTGTTCCTTATAATGGGGTCCGCGTTCGTCTTTAAGCAGGTGCTGTTTGTACATACGCACAATTACATCGCGGCCCACTTTTTTCTCCCTTTTTTTGTCGCGCTCGATGGCTTCTTCCAGGTTCACTTCCACGGGCAGTATTTCGATCTGCACGGTATCGCCGCTGTCTTTACGGTATTTCTGCACCAGCTGTGTAATGCGTTCTACGGGACGGTCGGAGAGGTTGGTGTCGTCGATGATCACGTGTTTCCCTTCTTTCAGGGTTTCGATCAGCATCAGGTCGCGCAGGCGTTCCACGAATTTTTCATTGGCCGTGGTATGGTGACTGTTGTCCAGCATGGCGCGGAGCTCGTCTTTATTCAGTCGTTTGATGTTCCCGGGATTTTCATCCAGCATTTTTTTTGCCAGGGTCGACTTCCCGCTTCCCGGGAGTCCTTTCATTATCCATACGGTTTTCATGTATATACGTTCTTCTTTTTATTCGGTTTGTTCATCGCGCAGCCAGGCTTTACGGTAAGCCGGACGGACCATCTTCCAGATCAGGGGCGCATGCTTTTTCTGGTCGAGCATGTAAAAAAGTACGGAGGGATATTTACAGGTCTGGAAATACAATGCCGTTTCCTTACGTGTGTTCAATATACGAAAATCGTTTCTGCTCTGCGTTTCAATGGCCCTGTATTGTGTCTGCAACTGTTGTATCGTTTCTTTCACCCAGTGGTGAAATTCATCCGGCACCTGTTCCAGCAGCTCGTCCTGCGGTATCCCGTCGCGCAGCATTTCCCAGATGCTCAGGTTCGATACGCCGGTTACGATACGGTGCAGGCGCAGGTATTCCTCAAATTTCACCTTTACACGAAATCCGTTACGGAAGCGGATCACAAAGCCTTCACGGTTTTCGGTATTACGCTCTTTCAGTGTGGCAATGTCGCGTATCCCGTGAAATTTTTCGGCCAGCGGGAACCCGATGTCCTGTGGTTCGTGTTCCGTACCGGTGGCGGTATCGATCACGGCCAGCAGGTGCAGGGCACGCTCTGTACCGTAATTCACCACAATGCGGTTCTCCGGGTAAATGATCTCGAACAGGTAGGTAAATCCTTCCTGCAGCAGGGGAACGGCATGGGCGTATTTTTCGTAAAGCAGGCGGGTGGCCTCCTGTGCCTGTTCACTGGTAAAGGAACCGCGGCTGGCTATATAGGGTTTCCCGTCCAGGCGGTACAGTATCCCCAGGGAGCCGTCCAGTTTATCGAACACCTCGAACGGCTCATCGGGCAGCAGTTCGCCGGGGCGTTCTCCCAGGTTGAAGAACTTGGCAAAAGGCCTGGCCACCGGGTTTCCCTGTGCGTCCAGGATCAGTCCGCGGCATTGCAGGGTAATTTCGTTCCAGAAGCCTTCATACTGGGTTTTCTGGGAATAATTATAAATGTACAGTTCGGCTTCCGGGTGCTTCTGTATGTGCAGGTACCCTTGGTCGCTCAGTCGTTGTATGTTGTCTTTTTCGAACATGTTTGCCGGTATAAAAGTAAAAAAAGGGTTGGTAAACAGCTGGCAAACGCAGGCTTAACGGCTCATTATGGCACTTGAGCAGGGTTAAGATTTGCCGCTGAACAGCTCTTTCAGCTGGTCGAGTACATGGCCGTTGCCCTGCAGCGCGATGTATTCGATCTTTTCGGCGATCTTTTCGATGTGCTCGAATTCTTTCAGCCGGTACAGCATCGGGTTATCTTCCATCAGGCGGGCCGAGTTGAGCATGGCACGCATGGCGGCCGTTTCTTCGCGGCGGGTGATCATGGCGGCCTGTGCCTTTTTTTCAGCAACCAGTACCTGGTTCATGATCTCCCGGATCTCGCCCGGCAGTATGATGTCGCGGATACCGCCGTCGGTAACATGTACGCCCAGCGCCTCCGCTTTGCTACGCATGGCCTGCAGCATTTCCGCGGCCACCTGGTCTTTCTGCTCCAGCAGCTGGTCCAGGGTACGGGTACCGCACACCTCGCGCAGGGCGAACTGCATGGCGGTATGCAGCTGTTTTTCGTAGTCGCGCAGCTCCGTAAGCACTTTATGCGGATCGCTTACCTGGTAACGGACGAAAAAGCTCATGCGCAGCGGTGTTTTATCGGCGGAGAGCAGTTCCTGTCCGGAAAGTTCGGCCATCTGTTCGCGTTTATCGATGCGGCGTACGTCCAGGGCCTGTACGTTACGGAAGAAAAGGTGAGCACCGGGTTCCAGCACACGGTCTTCCTTACCGTCGATGAACAGGCAGGCATACTCGTGGTTCTCTACCACAAAGTTCCGCACCAGGCCGGACAACGGCGGTTTCATCAGCCAGTTCTTAGGGATGTGCTCCGGTATATCGCATACGGAAGTGTCGGCGATGAGTGCCGTAACCGAAAGTGCGCGCGGCGGGAGGGCATAGCTGCCGGCGGGATGCAGACCGTTCAGTACACCGCGTACGGCCTCGATCAGTATCTCACCGTCTTTTACATTAAGTATACGAAACTGATCCGCAAAGACAGAGGCCTCGATGGTCTTCACGAGCTGTGCATCGCTGATCACCTTATCGTCGGGCAGGAGCCGAACTTCCTTACGCCATACAAAGTGTATGCCGGGTTCCAGTATTTGTTTCAGTTCGCCGGTTTCAGAGAAGACCAGGCCTTTGTAATGCAGGGGTACCTGTACGTTTTTCATAGTATATGTATTTAAATTGTTACGTAAAAAAGCAGAAGTGCCGGATCGTCCGCCTTTCCGGGAGCAGAAAACGGCGGCCTGTTGCCTGGACCTTTCTCAGCGGGCTGGTGCCGGAGAAAAGGTATGGGGCGCAGGTGGCGGTTTCCCGGTACCCGTACGGGTTGCAGTATAACGCCGGAGCGCTTCTGCGGGCCTTTCGGACACTTCTGCAGGGACCGGTCTTTTTACGAAGGGACCGTCTTCGTTTGCATGATTAACAATCATGTGCTTGGCCGCTAAGCTATCCCTGTAAGGGAGCAGGATTCGAACCTGCGTGTCATTAAACCCCCGTTTTACCGGGTCTCAGATGGAACCTGAGCGGGGAATCGAACCCCATTGGAAGCCGGAAAAGATCTTCGGAATACAGCAGCCTGCACCGACGGGCATTACAGATACCCATGGACCTTTTCAGCGTGTTTTGCCTTGCAGCAATATGTTTAAGAACGTTGTTTCAGTTTGACTGTACAAAGCTGACAAGCTACTACGCAGTATATCTGCGTACTTTTAAAGTAAGCATAAAATAATGGTCAATATGCTGTTTTTCAGGCTTGAAAATTTCTATCTTTTTCCTGCATTTTTCCGCTATATTTGAACTGCGCAGATAGAATGCGTACCTTGTCTATGGCTGTCACTAAAAATGCACTACTCCGATACAAAGTTCTGGACGAATGTTTCCGGAACCCTTACCGCAAATGGACGCTCGACGCCCTGATGGAAAGGGTGAGTGACGCCCTGTACGAATACGAAGGCATCCGCAGCGGGGTAAGCCGCCGCACCATACAGGCCGATATACAGGTGATGCGCAGCGATAAACTCGGTTACAACGCCCCCCTGATCGTTACCGAAAATAAGTACTACAGCTATTCGGACCCCGATTATTCCATAACGCGCATCCCGGTTACAGGCAATGACCTGGCGCGCATGAACGAGGCGGTAGATATCCTGAAACAGTTCCGTGGCTTTTCGCATTTCAGCCAGCTGAATGAAGTGATCCAGAAGCTGGAAGATCACGTGTATACGGAAACACATAAAAGTCGTCCGCTTATTATACTGGAAAGCAATGAGCACCTGAAGGGCATCGAACGGCTGGACATGCTGTACCGCGCCATCGTGCAGCATAAGGCCCTTTCTATACGTTATCAGTCCTTTAAAGCCCGGGAGGCTGCCGTTTTTTATTTTCATCCTTGGTGGCTGCGGGAATTTAAGAACCGCTGGTTCCTGGTGGGGCTGCGCGGTAAAAAGAAAGAACTGCTTACCCTGGCGCTGGACCGTATCCTGGAAGCAGAAGTGGCAGAAAACGAGGAATACCGGCCCAATCCGGGGATCGATCCCGGGGAATATTACCGTAATGTAGTGGGTGTTTCCGTATCGGAAGGCGCGCGTCTGCATACCGTAAGCCTTTTTGTGAACCGGGATCAGGCGCCCTATGTGGAGACCAAACCCCTGCACGCTAGTCAGCGCGTGATGCAGCGCAGCGAAGAGGGCATCATTATTAGCCTGCGGGTACAGCTGAATTATGAACTGGAACGGGAAATACTCGGTTTTGCCGATGGCATGAAAGTACTGGCTCCGCGCAGCCTGCGGAAGATCGTGGAGAAAAAGGCCCGGAAAATGCTTCAGCTCTATGAAGAGAAAGACAATGAAAATTGATATTTTTACCGAAATAAGTCTCCATGAAAAAATTACTCTTCTTCGCCCTGCTGATCTCCGGCCTGACCTGTGCAGCCTCCTACGCGCAGCCCGAAGCCCCGGAACCTGCCATCAGGACCGGTTTCGAAGGATCCTTCAGCACAGTACCCGTTTTTCCCGGTTGTGACGGGGAAACCAGCGAGACTTCGCTCCTGGGCTGTTTCCAGGAGGGTGTGCGGAATGTGATCATACAGAATGTAAAATATCCGCCCATGGCCCGTGAAGAGGGCATCTCCGGCGTGGTATACGTGCGCTTTACCATCGGCACCGAAGGCGAAGTTAAAGAGGTGCGCAGTGTAACGGGGCGTACCTATAATAAAGAGCTGGAGGCCGAGGCCATACGCGTGCTGAAGAAACTGCCGGCCATGAGCAGACCCGCTATGCTGAACGGGGAACCGGTAAATGTACAGTTTGTGCAACCGGTGCGTTTTGTGTTGAATTAGAATTTTTATACCTGTAATAATGCGTAAATTTATTTTCCTGAGCCTGCTGGCTTTTTTTAGTGTTGCTTTAAACGTAGTCCGCGCGCAGGCACCGGCCGATTCACTGATGTCTTTTGAAGAAGCAGACAGACCGCCTGTTTTTCCGGGTTGTGAGTCGCTGGAGTCTGCTGAAGAATTGCGTAAATGTTTTGACGTACAACTCGGCATTTTATTGAACAGGAATATATACTATCCTTCAGACGCGCGCGAGGTGGAAGCACAGGGTACCGTATACCTGGAAGTAGTTATAGACCGTGAGGGCTATGTTACTGATATAAGGAATACAAGGCCGGATGACAAGATTCATCCCTCACTGGTGAAGGAAGCTGTGCGTGTGGTGAAAAAACTGCCGCGTATGCAGCCTGCTGTGCATGAAGGAAAGCCGGTAGCGGTTAAATATGCAATACCCCTTTCATTTAAATTAGGATAGTACATACGTATTTAATACGATGATCCGTAAAATTTTCATTATACTTTTTTTGAGTTTCCCTTTATTGGTTTCTGCGCAGAAAGACATGCCAAGAAGCCTCCGGAGGGCAAAAGAAGTGCTTCCTCTTTTCCCCGGATGTGATGCAAAATTCAATAATGATAAGCGCCTGGAATGTTTTGACCGCAGCCTGGGACAATTTATAGTCAGGAATCTTACCTATCCGAAAGAGGCGGTACAGGCTGGTAAAGAAGGTACCGTTTACGTAGAATTCATCATCGACAGTACAGGGTATATTGTAGATGTAAAGAACAAAAAACCGGAAGTCGTGCTCGGCTATGGTATGGAAGAAGAAGCCCTCCGCGTAATTTCAGCACTTCCCCGTATGCAGCCGGCAACGCAGAAAGGAAAACCGACAAGGCTCAAATATATTGTTCCTATCCAGTTTAAAATGAACTGAACGTTAGGCTCCATGAACAGGCCGTGCTTATGGGAGAAGAACCGTTCGGATTAGTTGTTTTTCCGTATCATTGCAAAAAATTACCTCGAAACGTGTCTGCAGAGAAGCCGGTCTCCAAACTGTCCATCGTGATCCCCGCCTACAATGAAGGGAATACCATTCACCTGATCCTGAATAAGGTAAAGGCAGTTCAACTGCTGAACAACATCGAGAAAGAGGTGATCCTAGTGAACGACTGCAGCCGCGACCATACCGAGGAATCCATCCTGAAATACCAGCAGGAGAACCCCGATTTCAATATCCGGTATTACAAACACCCCGTGAACATGGGCAAAGGCGCAGCCCTGCATACCGGTATCGCAGAAGCTACAGGCGATTATCTCATTATACAGGATGCCGACCTGGAATACGATCCCGAAGAATACAATATCCTGCTGAAACCCGTGATCGACGGCTATGCCGATGTGGTGTACGGCTCCCGTTTTATGGGCGGCAATGCCCACCGCATCCTCTTCTTCTGGCATACCATCGGTAATAAGTTCCTCACCTTCCTGTCCAATATGTTCACCAACCTGAACCTTACGGACATGGAAACATGCTACAAGCTCTTCAATACCAAAATGTTGCAGTCGATCCCCCTGGAAGAGAAACGTTTCGGTTTTGAGCCGGAAGTGACCGCCAAAATTGCCCGCGTGCCCCGTGTACGCATCTACGAAGTAGGAATTTCGTATTACGGACGTACCTACGAAGAAGGCAAGAAGATCGGCTGGCAGGACGGGTTCCGGGCTATTTTCTGTATCCTGAAGTACAATATCTTCAGTAGTTAAGCTAAACATTTTCAGTATACTTAGTTTGCAGAACGGGATACTTTGTTATCTTGTATCACCTTTTTCTGACACACGATGAAACCTGTACTTACGGCCCTGCTGGGCCTCTTTTCCTGTGCATTCGGCCTGGCACAGGTGATACCCGATACCCTGCGTACCGACTGGTCTGCCGCCGGTCTGGAAGCATCTTTCGGTGCTAACTGGCCTGTTTCGCTGATCACCGGCTTCGGGGCCGTTCCCGACGATACGCTCGACGATGCGCCGGCCCTGAACGCCGCCCTGGCCGCTGCTTCAGGAGAGCCCCGCATCCTGTATTTCCCGGCGGGTACCTATCGTTTCCACAGCAGCATTTCCCTGCCCGACAGCGTCATTATCCGTGGCGACGGCGCCGATTCCACCCGTTTTGAATTCCGTTTCCAGGGTGGTTCCGGCAACAGTTTCAACATCCGCAGTAACCAGAACCAGTCCTTTACGGCTCTTGCCGGCGGGTTCCGGCGCAACTCACGTAAATTGTTCCTGCCCCCGGGACAGGCGGCTTTTAATGTGGGTGACTGTATCGAGATACGCCAGACCAACGGTGCCTGGGACATCGCTCCCGCTTCCTGGGCCTCTTTTTCCGTAGGGCACCTGGCCCGCATCGACTCCGTTTCGGGCGATACCATCTGGCTGGACGAAGCATTGCGTATAGATATGGATCCGCTTCTGCAGCCGGAGATCCGGCGTATAACACCCCGGCAGGCCGTGGGTTTTGAGTGTTTCAGTATGACCCGCACTGATGCCGGCTCAGGCGGTTATGGCTTTTATTTCAGCTTTGCACGGAATTGCTATATACGCGGTGTAGAGAGTTTTAAAAGCGTATATGCCCATGTTTTGCTGGAAAGTACGGCGCATACACAAGTGTCCAAATCTTATTTTCATGAAGCTTTTGCCTACGATGGTTCGGGTACGCGCGGTTACGGCGTACTTCTGATCGCGCATGCCGCCTCCAACCGTGTGGAGAACTGCATCTTCCGTAAGCTGCGCCATGCCATGATCGTAAAGCAGGGCGCCAACGGCAATGTGTTCGGTTATAATTATTCCCGGGAACCCTTACGCTCGGAGCCCATTCCCGATTATGCAGCGGATATCTGCCTGCATGGCCACTATGCCTTTGCCAACCTGTTTGAAGGGAATATTGCACAAAACCTGCAGATCGATATTGTATGGGGGCCTTCGGGGCCTTACAATACGTTTTTCCGTAATAAAATAGAGCTGTATGGACTGATGATGTCGTCCGGTTCTGTGCAGAGCGACGGACAGAATTTCGTGGGCAATGACATCACAGGCGCTCTCGGGTTTTACAACCTGCAGGGCAGCGGACATTTTCAGTACGGCAATAATGTAAAGGGGACCATTACGCCGGCCGGTACGGGAAGCCTGAACGACGTGTCGTACTATCTGCCTGCGATACCGCCTGACTACTGGAATATCCTGCGGCCCCTGCCTTCCGTGGGTATCCCGAATACGTTTGAGCAGGACATCAACCCGGCTCTCTATCGTTACCGTACGGGCAGCGGATCTTTTTCGCGCTGCGGACCGGAACAAGCGGAACAGGACACTTCCGGGGGTACTTCCGGGGTTGCGGAAGAAACGCTTCCCGGTTTCCGGGTAAGTTCCTGCAGCCTGCAATCGGGCACGCTTGCCTTTATGCTGCACAGCCCGGAAGCGACCGATCTTTCCGCAACACTTTACAACGCAGCGGGTCAGCAGATCGCAGTAACGCGGCTGTATGCATCTGCCGGCGTACAGATGCAGCACTGGAGCACGGGCAGCCTGCCTGCGGGAATGTATCTACTCCGTTTGCGTTCGGGGAACCGTATGGCTATGCACAAATGGATACACAGCGGATATTGATGCATATACGAAGGAAGAATATCTGTAAGAACTGAACTTCTTTGTACTTTAGAGGCCGAATGAATACGGCTTATTTTATAGCGTCGAAGATCTCCGGCTGGAATAAGAACCGCGGTTTTGCAGGGCCTATCGTATGGCTGGCATCCGCTACGGTGGCGCTTTCCCTGGCCGTTATGATCGTTTCCGTATCCATCGTTACCGGTTTCCAGGGCGAGATCACTGAAAAAGTGACCGGTTTGCAGGCGCATATCCAGGTTACCGGTTTTTCCAGCGGTAATTCCTTTGAAGTAGAGCCGGTACCGTTCGATCCCAGCCTGCCGCTTGCCCTGCAGACCATAGAAGGTGTTGCCTATGTGCAGGCCTTTGCGTCCAAGCCGGCCATCATTAAGACCGGCAGCGAGATACAGGGCGTGCTTTATAAAGGTTTGCCAGCATCGTATAACCCAACTTTTTTCGAACGGTATTTAAAAGAAGGAACGGCTCCGGTATACCGGGGCGATTCCCTGCAAAGTTCTTCGGACATCGTGGTTTCGACAGAACTGTGTAAAAAATTATTCCTGAAGCTGAACGATACCATTACGGCCTATTTCATTAACCGGCCGGGTGAAAAAGTACCCGAGATCGAGTCCCCGCAGCGGGCCCCGCGCCGTTTTCGCATTGCAGGTATATACGAAACCGGGCTGGCCGAACTGGACGAAAAGATCGTGTGGTGCGATATGCGCCAGGTGCAGGACCTCAATAACTGGTATTATTCGTCGGTGGCCGGGTACGAGGTAATGCTCAACGATGTGGACCAGCTCGACGCACTTACCGAAGAGGTACGCCTGCAAACGCCTTTCGACCTGAACGTGCGCAACGTAAAGGAAATAGAACCCGAGATCTTTCTCTGGCTCGAATACCAGAACATCAACGTGTTCATTATTATTACCCTGATGATCCTGATCGGGATGGTAAGCATGACCTCGGCCCTGCTGATCCTGATCCTGGAAAAGACCCAGATGATAGGCATCCTGCGTGCGCTGGGAGCCACACACCGCCTGCTGGTGCGTATTTTCCTGTACCGCTCTGCCTGGATCACGGGTACGGGCATGCTGGCGGGTAATGCCGTGGCCCTGCTGGTGATCTTCCTGCAGAATACGTACCGCATCATTAAGCTGGATAAAGCAACCTACTACGTAGAAGTGGTACCGATGCATTTCAGCTGGCAATGGCTGCTGATCATCAATGCCGGAACATTTGCCGTGTGCCTGCTGGCCATGTTGCTGCCGGTGCAGGCGGTAAAAAGAGTGAAGCCCATACGGGCCATTCGTTTCGATTAAAACGTGTTGCGTGCCACGATCCGCTTTTCGGCATTCTTAAAACTCCGCAGCTGATCTTCTTGCCCGCTCTCGTTCTCTTCCTGCTCCGCTTTTTTCTTCTGCATGGTATCGATGAGAATAATAAAGTACGAAATAAAGAAGGGCAGCAAGGGTATCTTGTAACGTACAAGGGCCCCGAAATTAGCCGTGGTAAGTCCTACAATAAAGGCCGTGGCCAGGGAGAATGTGATGCAGAACAGGAGTACGGGGTTGGAGAATGTATAAGCGAAAATTCCGTATATGCGTGTCCGGAAAAGGAAATAAAGCGTCATCAGGAGCAGGAAGGTATTTTCGAGGCCGCTCATGAACATTACGGGGTTCCGGGCCTGCCAGAGAAAAGGCATGAAAAGTCCTACGGATACGGCTATGGGTATTTTGCTGACTACACCGCTGATGGTGGGGTCGAAGGCTCCTATGTCTATAAAGTTATCGCCATACTGGTCAGAACGGATCAGGTCCTGCTGTACAACGGAAGCATAACGCAAGGCATCGTCGGTAGAGCCGAGGGAACTGGATTCCAGCCCCTGCCGGAAAAAAAGGTAGATACCCGCGCCGGAGACCAGTATAATAAAGGGAAAGAACAGGAACCGCAGTAATGGACTTTTCAGGGAGCGGAGCCAGGTAAAAGGCCCCCAGAAAAGAAAGCCGGGGACCAGGGCCAGCAGCAGGTAGGGTTTAACGACAAAGAGCAGGTACGTACATACCAGGGCTGAAAACAGGTAGCGGAGTTTGCGTTCCCTGCGGATAAAGCCGTGGTAAAACACATAGACCAGTTCGGCAATGGCGGCCACGCAGATGGTGTCTTTCATGATACCACTGCTCCAGAACACAAAGGAGGGGAAAAAGAGAAAAACAAAACCCAGTATTTTTTCCCTTCCCGGAGCGATGCTGCAGAAGGTGCGGTAGAATTTCCAGATGAACTGGTAGGCAATGGCTCCGAAAACCATGCTGGTGGCAAAAAAATTGTTGAGCCCGGCTATGTTCAGCAGTGTGCTTGCTTTTACCACCATATGGTTATTGGCCTTGGTCGAAAGCGACATTTCGGGGTAGCCGGTATAACTGTTGAAATAGGTAAAATAATCTTCCCAGCTTATGGACGGGGCCAGGAAAAGCCGGAAGAAACCGGCCGGGTTATCGATCAGCAGGCGCTGCATAATAAGCCCGTTCGAAAAATAGGCAATGGTGTCGCCACCGCCGTAATAAAAGAAATACACCAGGGCAAACAGGTACGAGAACACCACCTTGTAGGCAAACCCGGCAAAGTAAAGACGGGGTTTCTGTTCCGGTAAGGCGGCATAAATACGCTGCTGCTTCTGCCATCCCAGTATGAGCAGCCCGGTCATTACCAGCAGGGCCACCAGGTGATCTGTGACCGAAAACTGTCCTATATGACTCAGATAGCTGTCCACAAGTTTATTGTTTAATGTATGCGGCTTTCAGAGAATTGCCCACTCCTGCCAGCGAAAGAAGGGCGTTCATAATGGTTTTGGCACTGCGGCTCAGGAAGCCGGAGTCGAGGGCCTCCCTCAGTTTTTCGTCTTTAGACCCGGCACTTACCGCCCCGGCGGCCGCTGCAGCCTTTTCGTCGCCGAGCAGGCTGCTTATGCTTACTCCCGTGGTCTTCAGGAATACTTTTTTCATGCCTTTCTGCCGCATCAGGTAATGAAAGGTGCGGGGCGTATAATAGCTCAGGTGTTCGGGATAGGCGATAACGCGGTATGCCGATTTGAGCCGGTAACGTTCCAGGGCATTGAAGTTGGGCGTGGTACAGTAAAACAGTCCGCCTTTGCGCAGGAAATGCCGTACACAGTCCATTTCCTCCAGGGGATAGCTGATATGCTCAATAACCTCGAAAGAGGTAACGATATCGAAGGCATCCGGGGGGAACATATCCGCACGGGTCTTGCCTTTCTGCATCTGAATGCCCTTTGCCGAACAGATATCGATGGCCTCCCGGGTAAATTCGGTGCCATAGGTCTCCCAGCCTCTTTTACGGGCCTCTTCCAGGAAATAGCCTACCCCACAGCCCAGGTCAAGTATCCTGCCGGTTTTGCGGAAAGGCTCAAAAAGATCGAGCAGCTCGTTATACCTTTTTATGGTAAGGGGCGAAAGGTAGTCGTTCCGGGAATAGGCGGCATAATGTGCCTGCAGCTCTTCGGGTGTGGGAATACGCCGGTCGAAAACAAAGCCCAGGGGACTACTTTTCACCAGGCCTTCATAACCTTTCAGGGGCCGCAGGTCCCTACTGCCCGATAATAAACATTGCTGATGTTCAGTGCTCATGTAGCCACAAAGTAACGATAAAGTTGACGTTTTTGGGAGATATACCGTAAAAATGCTCAGCGGAGAATGCGCCACCAGTATACAAAACGCCGCAGCAGGGACGGGAAGCTGCGTACTTCGAAATACACCTTTTGTTCACTGCCGAAGGCCCGGAAAAAGCGCTCGATGGAAGGCACCATGGAACCTTCAAAATCAAAAGCTCTGCCGCTGCTCAGCGCACGTTGTATGCCCTGCCACATGAGCATGCTCAGGGCCCCGCCTTTTTTGCCGCTTTCGGTTCCGGCCCCGCTTATGTAGTACATACTGCTGTTATCGTGTGCCAGGAAAATAAAGGCCTGCGGAAGGTCCCGGCTGTCCAGGGCCACCAGTACATAGCCTGCCTCGTTTGTATAACAGGCCCCGATAAGCGCCTGTAATACCGGGATATTGGCCGGGTCCTTAATGGTCCTGCGCAGATCGAAATGCGGCAACAGGGCCGGGATCTCTGCTGCGGATGCGCGGTGTACACGAAACTGTTTTTCGGCCTTGCGGATCTCACGGCGTATGTTCTCCCGGAAGTCCGAAAAGGCTTCCCCCGGACTCTTTCCGGCAGGCAGAATATAGGAATACCGCGGACTTACCGACATTTTTTTCCATATATACGGCAGCATGTTCTGCACATGGGTGCCCAGTTGCAGGTGCAGGGAGTCGTAGGAGGGAAGTGCATCCAGCACGCGCGCGGTCTGTTCATGATCGCGGGAAAGTCGGTTGGTATACTTGGCGTCGGTAACCTGGAAACAGGGGCCCAGGAACTGGGTAAAGGGCGGCATAAATACCCGGGAGCCCTTACGGGCAAAGACAAAGGGCGAAGCACCATGGCTGTCGGCAAAACGTACGTCCCATTGTTCCGGTGCCACTACGTCCAGCCAGAAAGGCTGAAAATACAGGGGCAGGGAACCGGTATCAGCCTGGCGGTATATTTCCCTTTGTGTACTCATTCTCTGAACCCGAAGGTAATAAAGTTTTACGGCCTTTTTTCTTTTTCAAGGATGATCTCTGCCAGCCTGCGGGCGTTGTATTCTCTCGAAAGCGTGTATTTTTCCCCGTCTGTTATGGATGTATGTGTATCCTGACCCTGTTTCCCCCGGCGGTAGATATCGTTCAGGAAAGAATATACTTCTGCGGCTGTATTGGCGATGTACTGTATATCGCGCCCGGGGAAAAAAGGTGAATCTTTGCCGGGTACATGGGTAACGGCAAGTATAGGCCTGCCGGTAACGGCGTATGTATACGTTTTTGCGCCGATGATGCCGTCGGCCGGATTTCCTACGATCAGGTTCAGCAGCACGCTTGCAAAGAACTGGTATGGGGCTATTTCAGGGGCGGGAAGCTTTTTCAGGATCACCACATTCTGCGGGTATGCCGCGGCCAGCTCCGTCATTTTGTCCCGTGCCCGGCCTGCATTGGTCTCCGTTCCGATGAAATATACCTGGATACCTGCGGTTTCTTCGCTCCCGAGGCCGGAGATAAACTGCCGGAAGCCCTCGTAAAAGGTGTCCATATAGCCAAAATCGTACATGATACCTGTATAGCAGATCACAAAATTCTGCCCAGGATATGGATTTTTTAAGTCGGTATTGTAAAAATCGAGTTCTGCACCGTTTTCGATAAGGTAAACATTGTCTTTTTTAAGTCTGGCTGCAATCTGGTTTACCAGTACACCGGAGACGGTGAGGATGGCCGCGACCTGTTTCATATACTTTTTTTCGGCCCGTTTTTCAATACGCAGCAATGCTTTCTGCAGGGGAGAGCTGGTCTGCCGCAGGTGATTCTGGGTCCAGTCGTCGCGGTAATCGGCAAACCAGGGGATGCCATACTTTTTCTGCAGGTAATGCCCCACCTGGAAAAGGGTGTACGGATTGGCGGAAATAAGCAGGAATGAGGGTTTCTGGTCTGCAATGTACGCATCTGCATATTCCCGGAAAGAACGAAAAGGGTTCAGGGCCGGGTGGATATAGGGCGCAAACAGTTCGGCCAGTGTAAGGAACCTGCGGAACAGGGCATAGCGGTTGCCGTACCGGGTCATGAAACGGTCGCGCAGGGTACCCCGGTAAGGCAGGTAATGGACCTCGCCCCATTCGTTCTTCTCGATGCGCAGTGGGCTGTTATCCGGGCGCGAAAGATCGGGCAGGGTATCTATTTCATGGTTCCAGTGGCGTGTAACAATCACCGGGTACAACCCGAATTTATGAAAATGCCTGTACCAGGAATAGATGCGCTGGGAGGCCACCATATTACAGGGCGGAAAGAAATAGGAAAGGATGAGTATCTTCTTCACGTACCGGAGCGTTTTTGCAGGAACCCCGGCAAAGATAGGCGATTTTCAGAGACCTGCATAGATGGCTTCGAGGGCCTGCACAATAAGAGCTTCGCCGAAACGGGCCCGGCATCGTTCAGACAGTACATCCGGAGGATCATACTGTCCCTGGTATATTTTTTCCAGCGCTTCGGCAAAGGCCACGGCATCGTTGCGGGGTACCAGGAAGCCGTCGCCCGGGGTGATGATATCGGCCGGTCCGCCTGAGTCGGTAGCCACCACGGGACGTCCGCAGGCCAGTGCTTCGGCCAGGCTCAGGCCAAAGGTCTCTGTTTCCGAAGAAGACACAAGTACATGGGCCCCCACGATCTGTTCGTATACGGCAGCTCTGTCCAGGGCGGGCATGCAGCTTACCGAACCGCTGACTCCTCTTTCCTGCAGTAAGGTATGGACATCTGTACTGTCCAGGTTTTTACCGGCCAGCAACAGGCGGGCCTCAGGGTGCCTGGCGCTGAAACTTTGCCAGGCGCTCAGCAGCAGGGCATGATTTTTTACAGGCATATACCTGCCTATGCAGAGCACGGTAAAGGGGCCTTTCGGTGTGGGTAAGGGCGCAAAGAAGCTATCGTTCACCATATTGGGCAATACGGCGGTGGCCTGCCAGCGTGCGGCGCTCATCTGCATGATCTTTTCCTGTGCAAAGCGGCTTACAAAAAGAAATGACGCGGCCTGTTCCGCCAGGTGTGCAAAAGCTTTGCGGTCGGTCTTTGTATACTGCCCCGGGTTAAAAATAAGGCCGGACGTGTGTTCGGTATGTACAAGCGGTATATGAAAATCGGTACTCAGCCGTGAGGCGATAACTCCGCCCATAAAGGCTGCGTGTGAATGCAGAATGTCGGGACGTCCGTTTTCATCAATATACGTTTTTAGAAAATGAAAACATTTTTTATACAGACGTTCCGTATAGTATTGTTTGAGCATAGGGAAATACACGGGCTGTACGATCTCATGCACAGGTATTTTTTTATACACTCGTGTACGTTGTCCCGGTTTCAGACCGCCTGCGCTCAGTGTTTGCCTGGCCGATCCGCTCAGGTTAGGCATCAGTACCGATACGGTATGTCCGGCTTTCTGCAATGCCGCTGACTGTTCGTATACGAATGAACCATTCACCGGGTCGTCATCCGTGGGGAACCAGCTACTTATGACCAGGATCTTTTTCCTATTTTTCATGCGTTAATATGAATGCGAAAATACGAACCGAGCAGTATTTTTATACGTGTTTTCAGGGTATAGATACGATCTTTGCCGAACTGTGCGGAATAGTTAAGCAGTTCTGCCGCTTCCGCATACTGCCGGTTACAGAGTGCCTGGTATATGAACATCTGTATTTTGGTATATGCATAGGCCTGTAACAGCGGCTTTAGTTCCGGTCCGCCGAAGGGTGGGTAGTGCAGCAGGTCGAGTATCGCATTGGTATACCGGAAACAGTCGCTCACACGTATACGCTGAAAAAAAGCCGCCACTGCAGAACCGCTGTGCATATTTACAAAAGCGATGGCTTCCGGAACAGGAATGTAGGGGTGTTTTATGAGTATACGTAAAAAAAGATGCGTATCCTCCCAGATGGAAAAACGTTCGTCGAAACGAAAGGAGGTATATATATCGCGGTGTATACACTGTATTACAGAGATCACCTCTTTGGCGGCAAGTATTTCTGCCGTACGTATATCCCTGTGAAAAGGTGCCTTTTGTTTCAGCAGTTTCCCGTCCTGTATAAAATGCAGCTGCGGGCCCAGCACACACACGGGGAAGGCTTCCCTGCCTGCGGTATGGTACAGGTGTTGCAGGTAGTCGGGGTGCAGGGTATCGTCGCTGTCCAGGAAACAGAGATACAGTCCGCGGCTCAGCTCCATGCCCCTGTTGCGTGCGGCGCTGCGTTCGCTGTTTTCCTGCCGCAGGTAGCGTACCCGCGGATCGCTTATTGACTCCATTACCTGTGGGGTATCATCGGTAGAACCATCGTCGATGATGAGCAGCTCCAGGTTGCTGAAACTCTGGGCCAGTACGCTTTGTACGGTGCTCAGCAGTTGCCCGGCGCGGTTATACGTGGGGATAACTATGGAAAAGAAAGGCGTTTCCGGCATGGTTGTTCATTTTATAGGGAAAGACGAAGTTTAAGCAGTTCGAGCCGGGAGCGCCAGGCCAGGTGCCGGGTGCTGATCGCGGCCAGCAGGCTTTTTCGCTGCCCTGCCGAAAGATAGGGCGAATGCAGCAGCTGGTATGCCTGGAAATCGCTCAGACCGGCACAGATCTCTTTTTTTTGTGATTCTACCGAAGGGTCGGGTGCCGGCAGTTCTTTATGAAGAATTTTCTGTTTCCATTTTTCGGCCAGCAGTATCCGTTCGGCCAGCATTTCGTCCTGCCGGCTTATGGTCTTGGAGCTTTCGTGCTCGCGGAACTTCAGCAGCAGGCTGTCGCTGTATGCGATGTGCGTATTGCCGTACCTGCACAGGAAGGCAAACCAGAGGTCCAGGTCCATGGCATAATGCAGGCTCTCATCGAGCGGGATATGCTGATACACTTCCCTGCGGAAAACCGTGGAAGGCTGATCTACCTGGGCTTTGGAGAACATATAGGGCAGGCTTCCGCGGGGACTGGAACTGAATTGTTCGTGTTGCCCCCCGAAGATATAGGAACGTCCGCAGAAAGCCATTACAGAAGGGTCGGCAAAAGCGTCGGCAATGGCCTGTAAGGAACCTTCGGCCATCAGGTCATCGCTGTTCACCCAATGGATCACATCGCCCCCGGCCTGCTGCAGTCCTTTGTTAATGGCATGGGTCTGGCCCCGGTCGGGCTCACTTATCCAGTAATGCAGCGAAGACGCATATTTGCGGATAATAGCCGCAGAGTCATCGCTGCTGCCCCCGTCAATAATGATGTACTCGAGCTGTTCGTACTGCTGGGAGAGTACGCTTTGGATAGTCTCTTCGAGGTATCGGCCCTGGTTAAAGGAGGGAGTGATGACGGTTATTTTCATGAGTGGCCGGCTTTAATTCTCTGGCGGGTCCAGCGTATATCCTGTTTTACCTGGCGGGCGGGATTACCGGCCACAATGCTGTGTGCGGCCACGTCGGCGGTCACTATGGCCCCGGCGGCAATAACGGCCCCTTTTTGTATATGTACGTTTTTGAGGACCATGGCCCGGCTGGCGATCCATACGTGTTCGTCTACGATCACATGGCCGCCCGGGTTGATGCGCTCTCCTTCGCTGTTGAGCAGGGAATGGGAGTCGCCGGTACGTATCTCTATCTCTTTGGCCAGCATACAGTCACTGCCTATCCGCAGCTCCGATCCGTCTTCCGTTACGGCAAAATGACCGCTTTCAATGGTGCTGTTCTCTCCGATACTGAGGATACAGGCATTGTCCTCGACCCAGAATTCGCCGCTGCCGATACGTACGTTCCTGCCGATGACGATGCGGCAATTGTTGCCGTGAATGCGAAACAGGGCATGGGTGACCTTTACGTTCTTTTCAAAAATAAGGGTATTGTCATTGCCGCAGATATCGATGCGGATATCGTCGTAATAACCGTCCAGGGAAAGGGTATTCCCGCTGCCCTGTATTTTCCGGCTCAGGTGCAGGCCCAGTAATCGTCGTATTTTCCCCGGGATCTTCATTAGCGTATTATGGTCTCAAATATAGTTCCAAATATCGGTTTGCAAGAGCCGTACTGCAGAAAGTCTCTGCCGGGAACGGAGCTGCAGGCCGTAAAGGCGCGGTTTTCAGTACCTCGGCCAGTTTTTTTACATAGGCGGCATCGCTCTCGTCAGCGGCTATATGTACATAATCCGTACCCAGTTCGGCGGCTATACCTACCGGCCTTGAAATAACAGGCGTACCACAGAGCACACTTTCGGCAAGGCTCAGCCCGAAGCTTTCTTCATAGGAGGGACTGAGCAGGAAGTCGGCCGCGTTGTAATAGAGGCGCATAGTGGCGGCATCGTTCACCCCGCCGCACAGTATTACGTCTGCCGGTATATCAGGAGGTGGCGATTCGCCCAGTGCCAGCAGGTGGTAGCCCCTTTCGCGGAGTAAGGGAAGTTGTTCGAGCAGGAGCCGGAAGCCTTTTTCCGTGCGGTTAAGCCCTGAAGCGGCAAACAGCAGGTAACGCTGCCCGCTGTCCAGTCCGAGTGCCTGCAGGGCCTTTTCTTTATGTTCGGGGTAAAAAACGGAGGGGTCTATAGAATGAAAGATCACGGAAGCCGGTGTGACGGGTAGTTGGCTGCCCGCGGCCCGCTTCATGTGGTAGCGGGAAGGGAAGACCCACTCGATAGTTGTTTTTTTAGACAGTAATGCGTCTTTTTTTACACGCATGTTTTCGCGGCGGATCTCTGCGTACAATTCTTCCGGCACAGCGTAACGGGTATGGAATCCGTCGTCGAAAGGTCCGCAGTCGTGTGCCGTCCACACCACTTTTTTTGTGCACACTCCGAAAAAACTTTGCCAGTCCAGGAAGCCGGAAACATTATGCAGGTGTATAATATCTGCCCAGGCAAAAAGCGGGTGTTTATGGATACGGTAAGGGGTAGAGGGAAAAGAAAAGAGCAGTCCGCGGGAATGGGCATCGTGCCGTATGGCCTGCTGCTGCCGGTGTGTTCTGCGGTTACGCAGCCACTGCTGTAGCTTTTCGAAGCTTTGTCCGGCAATAAAGTCCCAGTATACATACTGTCCGGGGCGGCTGCCATTGGCCTGGTTGAGCAGCAGTACTTTGCTTTGTATGCCTTGCTGCATCATACTTTCATGCAGCCCCCACATAGCGAGATAGGCCCCGCTGCGGTGATCGGAGTAGTTAATGTGCAGTACGTTCATTGCCGCTAATTTTCAGCCATTCAGAATAGTATCCCAGTTTTCGTATACGAGCAAGTTCTTTGTGAAAGGATGCGTCGCTTTGTGGGAGGAGGGCGGCTGCTTTAAGCAGGAAACGTTCTTTTAGTATATACCTTGATATATTAAAGTTAACGGGACGCCCCGGTCTTTCGCGGTAATAACGGTCTATACGGGCTTCGGCCTCCCCGAACTTGGCGAACAGGCTGCGCAGGTATGTTTTGCCGGTCCTGCCTGCGGGGATCACATGCCCGAACCGGAGCGCCGGGTTATAGTACCATTTGTATCCTTCGGCCCTGGCGCGGTAGCAGAATTCTGTATCGCCACCACTGCTGAGGCTCTTTCCCGTCCGGTCTGACAGGTAACTGCCCTGTTCCCCGGCCTGCATCTTTTTCAGAAAGGCGGTAGGCATAAGCAGTCCGGCACCCCAGGGTGTACGCGGAGGTTCTATTTCTCCTTCGGCGAGACCGGCAGGACCAACGGCAAAGGCTTCTTCCAGGCCGTGTATCCAGGAAGGAGGCGTTTCTTCGTATATGGCTTCCGAATGCCCGAAGCAGGCTCCCACTTCCGGGTGACTTTGCATAAAATGATACGCGGTGCAGAGATACAGGGGAGCGAGATGGTTGTCGTCGTCACAGAAAAGCGTAATGCTGTAACGCGCCGCGTCTATACCGCACATGCGGGCATGCGTAAGCCCGGGGCGCTCTTCCCGGTGCACGTGCAGGGGTACAGGGGAGCCCAGTTCCTGCCAGCAGTCCTGTGCTACGGCTACGGTGCGGTCGGTGCAGGCATTGTCTATAAGCAGTAGCTCTGCCGGGAAAGAAAGCTGCTGCTGGGCCGCCAGGTGCCGCAGCGTTTCCCGGATGCGTCTTTCGCTGTTGTAACAGCAGATGATTATGGATACGCCTTCCTGCATGTCAGTGTGTTTCTTTCCTGGTCTTTTTATCGCGTAGTTTCAGCACCGGTACTTCTATATACGTATAGCTGAGGTACGAAGCTGCAAATGTACATATCCAGATCGTAATAAAGAGCCCGGGGCCATCTTTCAGCAGGTACCGGCAGAGATGGATAACGGGTATATGGAACAGGTATACACTGTACGAGACAAGGCTTATGGTGGTAACGGCGCGCACCAGGAGAGACCTGTGGGGCGTTTGCAGACCTGCAGCCAGGGGCAGGCAGAGTGCCAGGCCCAGGTCGTAATAATTAAAAAGAAAGACCCGGTTAAAAAAGCTCATTCCGTTGAACCCGCTGTTTACGTGCAGGTTTAGTACGTATATACCGGTGCCGGCCAGCAGGGCTCCTGCCAGGGCCATAGGTATGCGATATCTGTAAAAGGCTGCGGGGCGCAGCAGGGAGAGCCAGGCCATGACCACGCCCCAGATGATGGAATCGAGGCGGAAAGGCATTCGTTTACGCACCAGCAGGTCATAACCGGCCATAGGCTCGTATACATATAACATCCGGGCTGCGATCACAAGACCTATATACGCAAATATATACAGGATGATCTGCCGCGGCGGGAGCGGTCTTAGCCGGGACAACAGCAGCAGGAAAAGCGGGAAGCTGATATAGAACCATTCTTCCACAGAAAGGCTCCAGGCTATGCCGTAAAGTTCGGGTTCGGGCGTAAATGCGTTCTGCAGGAACACGAAATAGAGATAGTATTGCGGATTCAGGAAAACGATATAGTAATTTTTTACCAGGAAAAGGACGGTGGCATGTACGAACAGCGCCAGGATATACACGGGAATGGTCCGGAACCAGCGGCGTACCCAGAAGTTCCTGAGCGCGGGGAAAGAAATGCGGCCTTCGCCGGAAGGCAGTTGCAGTATGATACGGCCGATCAGGAAGCCACTGAGCACAAAGAACAGTTCTACCCCGGCCACACCCAGGTGGTAGCTTAGGGTACCGGTATCCTGCAGGCCGCTGTATTCGAGCGTGTGAGCCAGGAGTACCAGTAATATGGCACAGGCACGCATGATATCGAGTCCGGCCTTTCGTTTAACCGTTCCTGCCCTCATACATGCATAAATGAGCGGTTCAGGAACAGGCTGAGTTCTCCCAGCTCGATGCATTCAAAATTGTTCTTTGCGAAAACGGCTTTTAGCTGTTCGCGGTCGCCTTTGTCGTCATGTATCTCCATGATCAGCGCCCGTGTGTTACGCAGCATGGCGTCGGGGGCGCCAGGGTCCAGGAAAACCGGAAATTCACTGCCCTCGATATCTACCTTCAGAATGTCGATCGTGCTGCCGTCTGCGGGGAGTAACATGGCCGGTGTAATGCCCTGTATGGGCCCTTGCGGCGATTCGAGCACGGTCACGGACCATTCTTTACCGTCGCGGAAGCTGAAGTCGGCCTGCAGTTCTGTTTCGCGCTGCCAGAACGCTGCCTGCAGTACCTCGGCGTTCAGGTGGTTTCGCTGAATATTTTCGCGGGCCGATGCCGCGTTCTCTTCAAAAGGCTCGAGCAGTTGCAGGCGGCAACCCGTAAAATGAAGTGAAAAATACAGGGCAGCCAGGCCTATATTGGCCCCGGCATCTATGATCAGCGGGTTTTCGGGCAGTTGTACCTTTTCCCGGATAAGGCGGATGCTGCGGAGGTATTCTTCTTCGATAAAGATCTGGTAAAAGACCTCGGGGTCTGAGGAATTCCGGCGCAGGCGTACGTGCAGCTGATGGCCCCCGTAGCTGAAAAGGCCCTCGAGGTACCGGCGGCTAAGGTTGCAGGCGCTGAAACAAGCGAATACCTGTCCTGTTTTCAGCAGGAAGCGGTCGGTTTCCCGGAACTGCGGCGAATCAGCACTGAAACGGGCCCGTAAAAAGTACAGGAACCGTTCTTTGAGGGGAAGGAAGGTATATGGTGGCGAGAAAAACTTCATGGCTGGATCACTCTTTCTGGGATTGGATATCCGACCTGGAAATGACCAGACCTTCGCTGATGGTGGGATAACGCAGGAATGCAGACGTGCCTGACTCCAGTACGGAAAACAGCAGTACGTCGTCGATCATCTCGATCACCTCATTGCCTGCATTAATATACGAAATAACGGAATATTCGCCCGGTACCATACTGAGGTCGCTGAAATGAAAATCGATGCGGTGGGTCTCTCCTTTGCGTATATCGATCTGTTGCCCGCTGAAATTGGTCCAGGATGAAGTTACCTTGGTCCCGAACGCATTTTTAAGGGTAACGGCAAAATGAGCGCCCGCCACGTCTTCGAGCACGTTTATGCGTATACGTATGGTAAAGGGCATGCCCGATCCCAGGCTTTTTACCTCGTTCCCGTTATGGTCCAGCAGTTGTATATCGGTTAGGCGTATCTGCCGCGACCCCGTGCGCTGTAGTTCGCCCGGCGGTTTTTTGCCCAGTTCGCCGAAGTACTTCCCGATCATATCGAAGGTAGTGCCCTGTGCGTAGATATGGCCGCTGTTCATAAGCAGGGCATTGGGACAGAGCCTGGCCATGGCATTGAGATCATGCGATACGAAAAGTACGGTGCGCCCCATGGAAGAGCTTACATCCTGCATTTTACCGATGCATTTTTTCTGGAATTCGGCATCGCCTACCGCCAGTACCTCGTCTACGATCAGTATCTCGCTTTCGAGGTGCGCGGCCACGGCAAAGGCCAGGCGTACGTACATACCGCTGGAATATCTTTTTACAGGAGTGTCAATATATTTTTCACAACCGCTGAAGTCGACGATCTCATCAAATTTTTTCTGGATCTCGCGTCTGCGCATGCCCAGTATAGCACCGTTGAGATAAATATTCTCACGGCCCGTAAGTTCGGGATGAAAGCCGGTACCTACTTCCAGCAGGCTGGCAATACGTCCGCGTACTTTAATTTCACCGCTGCTGGGGGCGGTTATCCGGGAAAGTATCTTGAGCAGTGTACTCTTACCGGCTCCGTTGCGCCCGATAATACCGAGTACATCGCCTTCGTTTACATCGAAAGAAACGTCCTTAAGCGCCCATACATAAGGGTTTTCGCCGGCTTTGCCGCTGCGGTCGTTCAACTGCCCCACGGTGGCATAGGGGTCTTCCTTGCCCCGCATCTTATGCCAGAACCGGTTCAGGTCATGACTGAGCGTGCCGGTACTTATGGTACCGAGGCGGTACATTTTTCCGAGACCGTTTACCTGCAGTGCTTTTCCCATGATTATACGGTATCCATAAAGTCGCGTTCCACATAGTTAAACACCAGTATACCGCCCAGCAGCAGCACAAGGGCAGCGCTCAGGGAGTAAAGTATCCACAGGGGCTCAAAAGTGCCCGCACCCATATACCAGAAGCGGAAGGCCTCGATCAGGGACGTGAGCGGGTTAAGCCACAGGAGCAGGCGGAATTCTTCAGAAAAGGAGGCATTGTTCACGGAATAGATCACCGGGGTGGCATACATAAGCAGTTGTACGCCGAACTGTACCAGGAAGGACAGGTCACGGTACTTGGTGGTAAGCGAGGAAATAAAGAGCCCGGCGCCCAGGCCTGTGATACCCAGTACGAGGATCATAAAAAGCGTGCCGGGCAGCAGCCAGAGCCAGTGTACCTGGAAAGGCTGCTGTACATAATAGTATATCCATACCGCGATAAAAAGGGCGTACTGGATCAGGAACTTCAGCAGGTTCGAAAGAATGGTACTTAACGGAGCCACCAGCCGGGGAAAATATACCTTGCCGAAAATATGTGCGTTGTTGCGGAAGATCTGGGAGGTTTCGTTGAGGCAGGCGGCAAAATAGTTCCAGCCAATGAGGGCCGAAAGATAAAAAAGGGGAGCGGGTATGCCTGCCGTATCGATGCGGGCTATACGACCAAAAATAAGGGTAAACATGAGCGTGGTAAGAACGGGCTGCAGGAAAAACCAGAGCGGCCCCAGTACCGTTTGTTTATATACCACGGCAATGTCGCGTTTTACCATAAGAAAAAGCAGGTCGCGGTAGGTCCAGAGTTCACGGAGGTTGAAACGGAACAGCGTTTTTTGCGTTTTAATTACCGTAACGGGTATATCTGCATTATGCATGGGGCGAAATTAGGAAAAAAACAGATACTGCCCCAAGCAAAAAAAGTAAGGCCGTGTTAAGTTAACTGCCTTTTTTTGCGTTACTTTGAAGTGTAAGATTCAGATATGAAAAAACTTATTCCAGTTTGTGTCTTTCTCCTCGGCCTTGCGGCCATCACCAGAGCACAAACGCCGGACCCTTATTCTCCTGCACGGGGCAGCATTCTGCCGGGTAATTCCGTTGTACTCCGCTGGAATACCTCGGGGCTGCCTTATTCGTTCGACCTGGAAGTGGCGGATAATGCCGCATTTGCAGGTTCCCAGCTGTTTGCCGGGCTCAGCCAGGACAGCCTGGTATACACGATACCCCAGCCTGCCACCTATTTCTGGAGAGTGCGCAGCAGCGGGCAGAGTAATAACTCGCCGGTGTACACCTTTACGCACTTTTCACCTACGCTGGCGGGCGGACTCCGGGGCTGGTTCAGTGCGCTGAACATAACCCAGGCCAATAATACGGCCCTGCAGAACTGGAACTCGCTCGAATATACGGCACTTGCCTCCAATGCCAATGCAGCCACCAGCCCTACCTACCGCTCATCGGGCGGATTGGGCAACAAGCCTTTTGTGCATTTTAACGGGAGTGTAAGGCAGCTCACCACCAATATCAAAGGCAGCGCCATTGCCAATACAGACCCCATGGAGGTGTATTTCCTGGGCAAGCTCAATACCCAGCCCCAGGCCTATGGTTTTATATTTACCATGGCCAATTTTACGACCTTTACCCCGAACCAGCACAACCGGGCGGCTTATAACTACAACGGGGGCGCTAATTTCCTGTGGGCCAGCAATGGGGGCGGGGTGGCCGCGGAGTATTTTATTTCCAGCCCGGGCAATACCTACCGTATGTTCACCGCGCTCGACAATACCACAACGGCCCGCCTCTACCGCAACGGTACCCTGGTGGGCTCCGGTACGGCTCAGACATACAGCATCAATCCCAATGCACCGCTTATACTCGGCAGCAATGCCAGTTATTCCAATTCTTCGGTGCTGGCTACTTCGCAGATGGAAGTGGCAGAAATGATATTCTTTAACCAGCAGCATAACGATTCGCTCCGCAACCTGACCGAAGATTTTCTTACCCAGCGCTACCTGCCGCCCGTAAACCTGGGCCGGGATACCAGCGTAAATCCGCTCTGCGGGCTTATAACCCTGAACGCGGGTACAGGTTATGCATCGTACCTCTGGAGTACGGGCGCTTCCACAGCCGCCCTGCCGGTAACCTCGCCCGGTATTTACTGGGTACAGGTGAGCGACGGTTTCGGCAATACGTATTCCGATACGGTGCGGGTAGCCAGCCTGTCGGCATTTAACCAGCTGCCTCCCGTAAACTACCTGTGCCAGGGCGGAAGCCGTGTGTGGCAGACCAACCTGCCCGGGGCCTCGTACAACTTTGTGTGGTCGGACAACAGCACAGATACCGCACTGACGATCAGCAGCCCGGGTCTCTATTATGTAACGGTTACCCAGACCACTACGGGCTGTGTTTTTACTTCGGACACGGTGCAGGTACTTAACGATCCTTTTCCCCTGGCCGGCCTGGGCAATGATACCACGCTCTGTCTCAACAACAGTCTGCAGCTGAACGTTCCGGGCGGACCGGGATCGAATTACCTGTGGAATACGGGCGAGCAAAGCGCGTCGATCATACTCAGTAACCCAGGCACTTACTGGGTACATGCCACCAATGAGAACGGCTGTTATGCAGACGATACGGTGAACGTGCTGCTGAACGGTACGGCGCCGGTGATCAGTTTCGATGCGGTACAGCGCTGCGAGAATGCCGGCACGTCCTTTACGGCCAGCAGCAACCAGAACGTACTTACCTACCACTGGGATTTCGGGGACGGGAATACCTCGTCGCTGGCACAGCCCCAGAATACTTACCTTGCAGCGGGCACTTACCCGGTAGAACTTTTTATACTGGCCGATAACGGTTGCGGCAATACCCTGCGCCGGAACATCACGATAAATGCACAGCCTGCGCTCAGCTTCAGTTATGCCGATACCTGCAATAACGACAGTACGGTTTTTACAGGCCATGCACTGCCGAATGCGGGAGGAATAAGCAGTTATGCCTGGAATTTCAACGATCCGGCTTCCGGGGCAGCAAACAGCTCGTCGGTATCTGCGCCCAAACATACCTATGTGTTGCCGGGTCAGTATTTTGTAAGCTTTACGGTACAGAATGACTCGGGTTGTGTACGTACGCTCACCCGCCCCGTGCTGATCAAGGAAGGGGCTTACCCGGACTTTACTTTCAGCGGGGTATGCTATGAAGGACCTACGGTCTTTCAGAATACCACTACCTTCGGGAATGGCGTTTCGCCCCAGTCGTATACCTGGTTCTTCGGGAACGGCAGCACATCCAACCTGTTCAGTCCGCAGTTTATTTTCGGTGCGGAAGATAGCTTTCAGGTAACCCTGCGGGTGTCTACCAATAACCAGTGCCGGGCATACAAAACAAAAATCGTACCGGTAACGAAGGCGGCTTTGGCCGATTTCAGCATGCCCGACAGCATCTGTGCCGGTACGCCGATCCCTTTCCTGAACAATTCTACGGGTATTAACGACAATATCAGTTCCTATCTCTGGCGTTTCAGTACGGCCGGTACCTCGCAGGCGGCCCAGCCGGTATTTGCGTATACGGGCAGCGGAAGCCGTATCGTGCGCCTGATCGTGACCACACAGGCGGGCTGTAAAGATTCACTGCAAGGTACCATTTATGTAAAACAGGCTCCAACGGCCAGCTTTACCGTAAATACCACGTTCGGCGCACCGCCGCTGAGTGTAACGCCGGTATTTACCGGGACCAATGCCGGCAGCTATCTCTGGAACTTCGGGAACGGGGTACAGAGCAACCTGCAGGAACCGGGGGCGGTGGTGTATGCCGATACCGGTGTGTATACGCTGGTGCTGATCGCCGGGAACAACCAGAACTGTTCCGATTCGGCCTCGGTAGAGATCGTAGTGAACGAGCGCGAACTTTCGGCCGAATGGATGAACGTACAATGCGCAGAAAGCAACGGCAAGATCAGTTTTTCAGGTACCCTGCTGAATACGGGCAACCAGCTGATCACAGACCTGGAACTGGGTGCCCGCGCAGATTATGGCGCCGGTTTCCGGGAATTGTGGAATGGTTCCCTGGGCCCGGGTGCTTTGCTGAATTATTCATTCAGCGGATTGATCCCCGTTGGCACGAATGCCCTTCATTTCTGTTGTGTAGATCTATATACGATAAATGATAGTATACTCATCGATCCGGAAACACGCTGCCGGAACCTGAATGATGATTTCTGGGTAGGTATGGTGTACCCGAACCCGGCCGAGCAGCAGATCTTTGCCGATTATATCTTAAGTGAAGACGACGCCATGAACTGGCGTGTGCTGGATATTTCGGGGCGGGTAGTGCTTACGGGTTCCGTGGCGGCCAACGCCGGCCTGAACCAGCTTCGTATAGACATCCTTTCCCTGCGCAAAGGCACGTATGTACTCGAAATGCGCAGCCGCCAGGGCCTGCAGAAGCAGAAATTTGTACGGCAGTAAGCTGGGTTAGCGTACCAGGATGCTGGCTTCCTGTTTGCTCTTGCGGTTCACACAACGTACCTTATCGAGGGTCCCTGAAGATTTTATGTCTTTAAAATGGCAGTAATTTAAACCTTTGTGTGCCGCCACAGCGGTCTGGTACAACAGATCGCCCTGTGCATTGTAGGCATAAAAATCAAAAATACCGGATCTGGACGTATAGTACTGTATCACCGGTATTCCGCTTTCCTTTTCTTTTGCCGTGCTCAGCAGCCAGAGCCCGTTTTCGGGGCCTTTTTCCGCAGGTTCGGAGGGTGGCAGGGCCGGGTTTTGTTCCGCAGCTTTTGCTTCGGGAGCTTCCCGCAGCCGGTTTTCGCCGCTGTAGGTCTCAAAACCGCGGGCATGATACACTTTGTATTTACGCCGGTCGATATGGTTTACAAAATACCAGTCGGCCTGGGTACGTGCAGCCTCTATATCCAGGATAAAGTAGCCGTGGTGTTCCAGGTCGGCAAACTGAATGTGGGGATTCATAAAACGTACTTCCGAAATAACGCCGGGCAGGTTCAGTCCGCTGGCCGAGGTAACCGATGTCCCTACGAATTCCACACCGATCGGGGCTTCACTGCCATCCGCCAAACGATGATCTTTATACGGGATGTTATTGGCCCAGGAGGTATGTATATCGCCCGTGAGCACCACCAGGTTCTGAATTTTACGATCGTGTATAAATTTTAACAGGCGTTCCCGCTCGGCCGGGTAACCGTCCCACTGATCGGGGTTGATGACTCTCCATGTATTGAAAAGCCGGAACAGCAGCGGGGCCATCATTACCTGCTGGGCCAGCACCTGCCATTGAGCCTTTGACTGGCTCATCTGCTGCTGCAGCCACTGCATCTGGGTACGCCCGAGCATGACGCGGCTGCTGTCGTTCAGGGTAGAGTCGCTTACGGACAGGAAAAGGCCGCCGGCCTGCTCGTCACGGTCGATAAGACGGGTGTCGAGAAAGTAGAATTCGGCCAGTTGCCCCCAGCGGAACGAACGGTAAATATGTAAGTTATTGTCCGATTCGGGAAGACGTATAGGCATCCATTCGGCATAAGCCTGTGTGGAATTGCGTTTCCGGTCTGCAAAATCACCTTCGGTTTTAGGGTCGTGGTTATGTGCCCCTTCGCGCCAGGAATCGTTGGCGGTCTCGTGATCGTCCCACACACAAATGAAGGGATATTGCTGGTGCAGGTTGCGCAGGTCCCTGTCCAGGCGGTACTGCGAATGCCGTATGCGGTAATCGCTAAGCTGTATCATTTCGGTCATGGGCTCGTGTTCACGGCCCACGGCGCTGTTGGCGGCATATTCGTATATATAGTCGCCCAGGTGAAATACCACGTCAAAATCATTACGCTGTGCAAGGTGTTGCAGGGCATTGTAAAAGCCGTTCTGGTAATCCTGACAGGAAAGCACGGCGGCACGTACTCTTTTAAGGCCTTCTTCGGGGAAGGTACGGGTGCGGCCGGTGCAGGAATAGGCATTATTGTAGCGGAAACGGTAGTAGTACCATTGATCGGGCTGCAGGCCACCGGCATCGGCTTTTACGGTATAGTCCTTTTCGGGGCCCGTACGTACACTGCCCTGGTTTATGACGTTGCGGAACGCGGTGTCGGAAGCGATCTCCCATTGTACTTCGGCCACTGGCAGTGCTGCGGGCAGGGTGAGCCTTGTCCAGAGTATAACACGGTCCTGCAGGGGATCTCCGCTGGCAACGCCATGCAGAAAGGGGGCCATGGCCATATTGATATCGGTCCGCTCTGCAAAGTCTGAAGGCTTCTGTGCGTACAGGAGCCCGCAGGATACAAGGATTACAATTATTATACTAATTTTTCTGAACATAGGTGTTTAAATTCTCTGCTGTGCCTTCCAAATGTATACAAAATATCCTGAAGGGAGGGGAGAAAATAAAATGTCCGGCTACTGTTCGATAGCCGGACAACCCATGAAAAAGACGATCCGTTTTTATACCCTGGCTTCAGCGATCTGTTTCACCACATCCGGATCGAGAAGTGTGGAGATATCGCCAAAATTTTCAAGTTCGCCCTCCGCTATTTTCCGCAGGATACGGCGCATGATCTTGCCGCTGCGGGTCTTGGGCAAACCGCTTACAAACTGTATTTTATCCAGTTTCGCTATGGGCCCGATGAGCCGCGAAACGGTCTGGTTGATGTCCTGGCGCACCAGGTTCAGGTCGTTGTTGCTGCCGCTGTATACCACAAAGCCGTAGATGCCCTGTCCTTTTATATCGTGCGGGTAGCCTACCACGGCGCTTTCCACCACATCGGTATGCATATTGATGGCATTTTCCACTTCGGCGGTACCGATACGGTGCCCGCTTACGTTCAGCACATCGTCTACACGGCCGGTGATGCGGTAATTACCGTCGGTATCGCGGAAACAGCCGTCGCCGGTGAAATAGTTGTCTTCGTAGGCCGAAAAATAGGTCTGGCGGCAGCGTTCGTGATCGCCGTAGGTGGTGCGTATAATGCCGGGCCAGGGGAACTGTATACAGAGGTTGCCACTGATACTGTCTGCCGGGAGTATGCCCGAAGCGGCGTCGCTGCCTTCGATGAGCTTCCCGTTCTCGTCTACCAGTACAGGTTGTATGCCGGGCAGGGGCAGGGTAGCGTGCGCCGGTTTGGCAGGCGTAATGCCGGCCAGGTTCGAGATCATAATGCCCCCGGTTTCGGTTTGCCACCAGGTATCTACAATGGGACATTTTTCTTTCCCGATGTTTTTATGGAACCAGTGCCAGGCCTCTTCATTGATGGGTTCGCCCACGCTGCCCAGCACTTTGAGGCTGCTCAGGTCCTTGTCTGCCAGGTACGAATCGCCAAAGCCCATAAGGCTGCGGATGGCGGTAGGCGCTGTGTACAGGATATTCACCTTAAATTTGTCTACAATATCCCAGAAACGGCCGGCATCGGGCCAGGTGGGGATACCTTCGAACATAAGCGTGGTGGCCCCGGCCGAGAGTGGCCCGTACACAATATAACTGTGGCCGGTGATCCAGCCGATATCGGCGGTACAGAAATATACGTCGCCGGGTTTATACTGGAATACATTCACAAAAGAATAGTTGGCAAACACCATATACCCTGCGCAGGTATGTACCACGCCTTTGGGCTTGCCTGTGGAACCGGAGGTATACAGGATAAAGAGCATATCTTCGGCGTCCATTTCCTCGGCGGGACAGAACGGGTTGCCCATGGTCTCCACCTTGCGGATCTCGTCTTCCCACCATACATCGCGGCCCTTGATCATGGAAACGGGCGTACGGTTGCGGGTGAGTACGATCACGCGGCGTACGTCGGGCGACTGCAAAAGGGCATCGTCGATCACGTTCTTGAGCGGTACTTCCTTGTTCCCGCGGAAGGCGCCGTCAGCGGTGATCACCACTTCGCAGCGGGCATCGCGCAGGCGGTCGGCAATGCTCTGGGCCGAAAAGCCGCCAAAGATCACCGAATGCACCGCCCCGATACGGGCACAGGCCAGCACGGCAATAGCCAGCTCGGGTACCATAGGCATATAAATACATACGCGATCGCCTTTTTTAACGCCGTTGTTCTTTAGCACATTGGCAAACTGCGATACTTTGAACAGGAGTTCCTGGTAGGTAAGCACGCGGTGGTGCTCATCGGGATCGTTGCTTTCCCAGATAATGGCCGGGGTATTGGGCTGCGTAAGGGCCCAGCGGTCCAGGCAGTTTTCGGTGATGTTCAGTTTGGCCCCTTTGAACCATTGTACATCCGGGTCTTTAAAATTCCATTCCAGCACTTTTTCCCATTTTTTCTTCCAGGTAAAATGCTTTGCGACGGAGGCCCAGAATTCTTCCGGTTTCTCAATACTAAATTGATATACTTCCTTATATTGTTCCTCGCTCAGGATCTGATATGGATAACTCATGTGTTCAAATGATTTACAACGCTAAATTAGTACTCAATATAATACGATTTTTTTTTATTTGCTAAATACATATACATTTGCAAAATACCTATAGTTAATTTCTCTCATGAAAAGTATACAGTGTCCCAAATGCCAGTCCGAGGAGTATATCAAAAGCGGTGTGATCAGCGGCCGGCAGCGTTTTAAGTGTAAAAGCTGCGGGTATAATTTTACGGTGCTGAAAAAGGGAAAGGAGATCGATCAGTACTACGTGGTAAAGGCCTTACAGCTGTATATCGAAGGCATCAGTTACCGGGAGATCGAGCGCATCCTGGGCGTAAGCCACGTATCGGTGATCAACTGGGTAAAGCAGTATAAGATCGAACGGCCGGCGCATGCCGAGTATCATCCTACGTATAAGGTGCTGAACCACACCGAGCTGGTAGAGTACCTTAAGGACAAGAACAACCTGTATCTGTCGGGCTGTGTCATTACGGAACTGGGCGATAAATTCATGCTCATCAAATGGGAGCGTTTCAAAAAACCGCTCTGAAAAGTATAGGTTTTAGCAAAGTATAGGCGGCTTTTTTTTTTAACGCCTCTTCCTGCCCAACTTGGTCATGCCTTAAATCGAAAAAACGCATGACTTATGAAAAAATCAATTCTACCGCTGGCCTGCCTCCTGGCATTCAGCAGTGCTTTGTGCGCACAGACCGAAGCGCCGAAGCCGAAGAAGGAGCGTAAAATAAAGTCTCCTTTCGATCATTCGTACCAGCCCATGAAGATCAACCTGAACCCCGAAGGGACCAAGTTTATCCGTTTCATTACCTGGCATCAGCAATGGATATCGGTGACGCAGAATAACCAGGGCACGCTGGATTCGGACGGTCAGCCCCAGCGCTATGCGTTCGACGTGGGTATACGCCGTTCGCGTTTCCTGATCCATGCCCAGATATCGCCGCGTTTTCTCATCGTTTCGCATTTCGGCATCAATAACCAGAGTTTTATCAACGGGGGCGTGGGCGCAGTGAGCAATTACTCAGGGGTGAACACGACACTGAGCAATGGCGGTAAACGTCCGCAGCTCTATATTCACGATGCCTGGACGGAATTTGCCGTGGTGCCTGGTTACCTGCATTTGGGAACGGGCCTGCATTACTGGAACGGGGTTTCGCGCCTGGCCAGCCAGAGTACGCTCAATTTTATGACGCTGGATGCGCCCATTCACAACTGGTACAACATCGAGGCTACGGATCAGTTTGCCCGACAGCTGGGGATCTACGCCAAAGGACAGATCGGCCGCCTGGATTACCGCCTGGCCGTGAACAAGCCTTTTGCCTTCGGTATTTCAAAGAATACGGTCAATTCGCCCATCGCTACTTATATTGTGAATGAAAAAGTGGCCTTCCAGGGCTACCTGAACTGGATGTTCTGGGATAAGGAGAACAATACCCTGCCGTATTTTGTGGGCAGTTACCTGGGTAAGAAAAAAGTGCTGAACGTAGGTGCCGGTTTTTATGCACATCCCGGGGCCACGGCCAACCGCCCGGCTCCAACGGATTCCATACGCACCTATGCACAGCAGAACTATGGGATAGACCTGTTCCTGGACATGCCCGTGGGCAAGAAGAAGAACATGTCGGTAAACCTGTATTCCAGCTTCACATATCATAACTACGGTCCGGACTTCCTGCGTAACCTGGGTATCCTGAACATACACCCGGCGGTACAGAGCGTGGCGGTAAATCCCAATACCAGCTGGGCGGGCGGAGGAAACAGTCAGCCTACCCTGGGTACGGGGTATATCTGGTATACACAGTTCGGTTTTCAGCTGCCCCGCCTCAAGAATGGCAATGCTTTTATGCCCTATGCCGTGCTGACCCTGAAGAATTTTGAACGCCTGGGCGGCAGGACCACTGCACAGCTCGATGCCGGTCTCAATTACCACATCAACGATCACAACGCCAAAATAACGCTGCAATACAGCACACGGCCTACCTACAAAAGCGTGGGCGGTTCGCCGGTGTACAACGGCTGGCGTTACGAACTGATCTTACAGACACATATTTTCCTTTAAAAAAACGTACATTTAATTTCAAGCAATATGAGCGCTAACACGGGTATACGTAAAGTGATCGGGGCCTCTTCAGTAGGCACCATGATCGAATGGTACGACTTTTATCTGTTCGGGAGCCTGGCGCCCCTGATCTCCACCAAATTCTTTCCGCAGGATAATCCTACGGCTGCCTTTCTTTCTACCCTGGCCACCTTTGCCGCGGGTTTTGTGGTGCGGCCCTTCGGAGCCCTGTTCTTTGGCCGCCTGGGCGACCTGGTAGGCCGTAAATATACCTTTATGATGACCCTGGTACTGATGGGCGGAGCCACCTTCCTCATCGGCTGTATCCCGGGCTATGACACCATTGGCTTCCTGGCGCCGCTGCTGGTACTGGTACTGCGCCTGCTGCAGGGCCTGGCGCTGGGCGGCGAATACGGCGGTGCGGCGACCTATGTGGCCGAACATGCCCCGGCAGACCGACGCGGGTACTGGACCTCCTGGATACAGACCACGGCTACGGCCGGACTTTTCATCTCCCTCATTGTGATCATGACCACCAAAGCCACCATGGCCGAAACGGCCTTTAATGACTGGGGCTGGCGTATCCCGTTCTGGATCTCGATCCTGATGATCGGCGTGTCTTACCTTATTCGCCGAAACATGCACGAATCGCCCCTGTTTGCCAAAGCCAAGGCCGAAGGCAAAATAGCCAGCAACCCACTGAAAGAAAGTTTCGGCAACAAATACAATTTTAAATTTGTACTGCTGGCCCTGCTGGGCGCCACCATGGGCCAGGGCGTGATCTGGTATACAGGACACTATTATGCCATGAGCTTTTTGAAAACGGACTGTAAGGTAGACGCCCTGCAGGTAGAAGAAATGATGACCTGGGCCTTTGTGTTCGGCACACCCTTCTTTGTGTTCTTCGGATGGCTCTCCGACAAAATAGGCCGTAAAAAGGTAATGCTGGCGGGTATGCTGATCGCGATGTTCAGCTATTTTCCCATCTACCGGGCCATGTACGATACCGCTACAAATACCAAACGTACGGAGATCGCAGAGAAGGCTACCGTAGATGTAAAACGCAGCGCCGACAAGGCCAATGCGGCCGATACGGTAATTACCACTACCGTTCACAAAGAATTTACCGACGGTGCCATATACAACGAGACCCAGACCACGGTGAAACTTGCCGATGCATCCAAAGAAGCGCCCAAACCCAAAATAAAAGCGGCAACCGTACTTCCGTCATCAGCGTTCTGGACCCTGATCTTCTTTATTTTTATACAGGTGATCTTTGTAACCATGGTATACGGACCCATCGCCGCCTTCCTGGTAGAGATGTTCCCGACCAAGATCCGCTACACGTCCATGTCGCTGCCCTACCACATCGGTAACGGGGTATTCGGCGGACTGATGCCGGCCGTGGCCACCTATCTTACCACAACCTCAAAAGGCACGGGTGCAACGCCGGCCAGTTCCGACTGGTACCTGCAGGGGATCTGGTACCCGGTGATCATTGTGGCGGTGAGCTTTATCATAGGCCTTTTATACATTAACGGAAAAGACAAACAAGTAAACGACTGAGCATTATGAATACGATACGAAAATTTGCAGGTATTATCTGGCTGGCACTGGGCGGGTACGCCGGTTACTTCAGCATAACGTCCATCGGTCTGCCCAAATTTACCAGCGGCCTGGCCGGCAACCAGTCCGATATGGTGTTCGGCATTATTATGCTGTTCATTCTTACGCCGCTGATCGTGGGCAGCCTCATCACCTTCGGGTATTATGCGCTTACGGGCGAGTACAACCGTAAAGACTAAAAAAGGGAGTTCCGTAAATATCCATAAGACAAAACAACAACAACCGGGCGCGGCCGTACCATGAGGTGCGGCCTTTTCCGGGTTAAGGGGGCATTTGAACGGAAAATGATTAACTTTCGAACATACAGCATGGAAAAACAACGTTTTCGTATATTAATGATCTGCGGGGCCCTGATCCTGCTGATGCACTATCCGCTGCTGAACCTGGCCGATAAGGGAGGTACAGCGGGCGGAGTACCTGTGCTGCTGATCTTCATTTTTACGGTATGGGCACTGGCCATTGTGCTGTATTATTTCCTATCGAAGAACTCCGGTAAACGCAACCGCTATGAATAACGCCCTGGTGATCGTTGCCGTGATCGTATATGCCCTGATGCTGATCGGCATCGGGTTCTGGGCCCTGAAGGCCGAAGGTGAAAAACGCCGCAGCTGGCGGGGCTGGGCCAAATACAAATATGCACTTTCCCTGGCTGTTTTCTGTTCGGCCTGGACCTATTTCGGCAGTATCGGCGTAGCCGGCACCAATAGCCTGTCGTTCCTGCCGGTGTACATCGGCCCCATGATCTTTATGCCGCTCATTATACTGGTGCTCAGTAAAGCCATTCGTATTGCACGCCTGGAGAATATCTCGAACCTGGCCGACTTTATCTCCAGCCGTTACGGCAAAAGCGTGGGCCTGGGCATCTGGGTAACGCTGTTCTTCATCATCGGCATCATTCCCTATATTGCCATACAGATCAAAGCCATCGGGTTTTGTGTGGAACTGATGCTGCCCGGTGAGGGGCGTTCCCTATTCTTTAAGCAGAACAGCGAACTTTTTGCCGGTATTTTCCTGGCCCTGTTCATCATTATTTTCAGTACGGGCCGGGTGTCAGATTCCGGGCAGAACAAAGCCCTGATACAGGTAATTGCCATCGAGACCATTGTAAAGCTGCTGGCTTTCATTACTATAGGGGTATTTGTGCTGTTCTTTGTGTTTTCAGGGCCTACCGATCTTTTTAAACAGGTGAACACGGCTTTTCCCGGCTTGCTTTCCACGCCCTATTTCTCCCGGGAGACCCCTTTTGACTGGTTTGTGCTCAATATCATTTCGGGGCTGTCGATCATTCTGCTGCCCCGGCAGTTCCAGGTAGGCGTGGTGGAGAACGAGAACCCGCAGCATCTGCGTACGGCGCTCTGGGTATTTCCGCTGTACCTCTTTCTCATAAATCTGTTCGTGTTTCCCATTGCCCTGGGCGGCAGCCTGCTTTTTAAAGATACGGGGGTAGATCCCGACACCTATATTTTATCTATTCCGCTGGTCCGTGACCAGCCGCTGCTGGCTATGATCGCCTTCCTGGGCGGACTTTCTGCGGCTACCGCCATGGTAATGGTAGAAACGGTGGCCCTTACCACCATGCTCACCAATAATATTGTACTGCCCCTGGCCCTGCGCAACAAAAAGATCAAAGAGAACCTGAGCAGCAAAGCCGCCCGTTCGGTGATCTGGGGCCGCCGCCTGGGTATCCTGAGCATTATTGCCGGCGGTTATTTTTACGACACCTTCGTGGCCAGCCGTTTTTCGCTGGTGAGCATCGGCTTTATTTCCTTTGCAGGCGTGGCGCAGCTGGCCCCGGCGCTTATCGGTGGTATGTACTGGAGCGTAGCTACCAAAAAAGCGGCCTATGCCTCTTTTATTACCGGGGCTTTTGTATGGTTCTATACGCTGATATTGCCTTCATTTTCAGGGGTCAGCGAGCCGGTGCGGCAGCTGGTGCAGCAGGGGCCGTTCGGCTGGGAACTGCTGCGTCCGGTGGCCCTTTTCGGAATGTCGGACCTGGGTCCGGTGGCCCACGGCGCTTTCTGGAGCCTGCTGCTGAACGTACTGATATTTATTGCGGTGTCGCTGTTTACACAGAAGACCGCGCCGGAAATACTGCAGTCGGCTCTGTTCGTACACGTGGAGAAATTCAGCGATTTCCACGGCAGTGAAACGCTCTGGCAGGGTAAAATTCCACTCAAAGAACTGCAACAGCTGCTGCGCAACTTCCTGGGCGTGCAACGTGCAGACGCGCTGCTGCAGGGCTATGCCAACCGGCACGGGATAGGGCTGTACCCCAACGAAACGGCCGACCCGCGCATGGTAAAATTCGGCGAACGTATCCTGAGCGGCGTTATCGGCAGTGCCTCGGCCCGCATCATGATCGCTTACCTGGCCCGTGAAGAACAGGTGAACGTAGACGAAATACTGAACATGGTAAAGGAAAGCCGGCAGTTCATCGAGCTGAACAAACAGCTGCGCAAACAGTCGGTGGAGATCAGCAGGGCCCGCGAAGCCCTGGAAAAGACCAACCGGCAGCTTACCGAAATGCACGACCTGAAGGACGAGTTCCTGTACACCGTTACGCATGAATTGCGTACTCCGCTTACGTCCATCCGGGCGCTGAGCGAGATCCTGTACGATAATCCGGACCTGGAAGAAGCACAGAAACAGACTTTCCTGCAGGCCATTTCTGACGAGACCGAGCGCCTGGGACACCTTATAACCCGGGTACTGAACCTGGAACGCTATGAAAGCGGGCGCTACAAGCTCAACCTGTATTCCTTCGATCTGCACGACTGCATCAGCGAGGTAATGCGCACGGCCGGTCCGCTGGCAGGGGAGAAGAACATCCAGATTTCCATACAGAACTTCCGTTCACAGATACTGGTACATGCCGATAAAGACCTGCTTACCCAGGTGATCTACAACCTGGTGGCCAATGCCATTAAATTTGCGCGCAGCGAAATAGTGATCCACACCTTTGTGAGCGATAACGAGGCCCATGTATGGGTGCAGGACGACGGGCCCGGTGTTCCCTACGATATTCAGCAGGCCGTTTTCGACAAATTTTTCCAGGTACGTAACGCCTCCTTGCGAAAGCCAGAAGGCAGCGGACTGGGTCTGGCCATTACCCGTAAGATCATCGAAATGCACCAGGGCAAAATATGGGTGGAAAGCAAACCGGGGAGTGGTGCCACATTTAAATTTAGCATACCTTTGCCCTGAATATGAAAAAACCCTTCGACGGTAAGATCCTGGTGGTGGACGATGATCCGTACATCCTGATGTCGCTCGATTTCCTGTTCCGGAAAAAAGGCTACGATGTACTGGTGGCGCGCAACGGTACCGAAGCGCTCGATTTCCTTCAGAAGGAGCCTATTGCCCTTGTACTGCTCGATATTATGATGCCCGATGTGGACGGCTATGAAATTGCCCGCCGCATAAAAAGTGCTGAGTTACAGAAAGACTGCCGCATTGTGTTCATCAGCGCCAAAACCTCGGAAACCGATATCCAGAAAGGCTACGATGCCGGCGCTTCGCTGTACGTATGCAAACCGTTCAGCACCCGCGATCTCATGAAGCAGATCGAAGAACTGGCAAAAAAATAGATACTTACTTTTTGTTTTTACGGCGCCCGATCTCTTTTTCGATCAGGGAAAGTTCGCGCCCGGTCTGGCCTTTTACGCTGGTATTTTCTTCGGCACGGCGAAACAGGTAGGGCATCAGTTCCTTTACCGGTCCGTAGGGTACATATTTGGCCACGTGATAGCCTGCGTGCGACAGGTTAAAGCTCAGATTATCGCTCATTCCCAGCAGCTGGGCAAAGTATACACGGTCGTCCTGGGGCCGGATGCCGTATTTTTCCATCAGCTGCACCAGCAACAGGCTGCTGCGTTCGTTGTGTGTGCCGGCACAGAGGGCAAAATCGTCGATATGCTCCGTGCAGTATTCCAGCGCGGCATTATAATCCGCATCGGAAGCGGCCTTATCGGGCTGTATAGGGTCGGGTAGGCCGTTTTCAGCGGCGTAGGCACGTTCTTTTTCCATATAGGCACCGCGCACGATCTTGAGCCCGATCTTATAACCGCGTTCCCGGGCTTCGGTATGCAGGTTGCGGATGTATTGCAGGCGGTCGTGGCGGTACATCTGCGTGGTATTGTAGATGAGCGCCTCCGCCTTGTTGAAGCGTTCCATCATTTCCTCGGCCAGGCGGTCGATGGGTTCCTGTATCCAGGTCTCTTCCGCATCGATCAGCACTTTCACCTTTTTTTCAGCGGCCAGCCTACAGATGCTCAGCACGCGGGCATGGGCACGTTCCCAGGCGGCCTGTTCTGCTGCGCTCAGGGTTTCGCCCCGGTTCAGTTTGCTGAGCAGGGCGGTACTGCAGATGCCGGTCACCTTAAACACAGCAAAGGGAATATGATTAACGGCCGCCGCTTTTTCCACGGTACAGATCAGTTCGCGCGTGGTGGCGTCGAAACTTTCTTCGTCTTCCTTGCCTTCCACCGAATAATCGAGAATGGTGCCCACGCCGTAACGGGCCAGTACCTCTGAGGTACGCGAGCATTCCCCGATGTTCTCGCCGCCTACGAACTGCCGGAACAGGGTAGCTTTGATAATGGGTTTTACAGGCAGGTGCAGCGAGAAGGCCAGGCCTGTAAGGGTCTTACCGGTGTCTACCATCCATTTGTTGCCCAGGGTGGTAAACAGGAAACGGGCTCTGCGCAGATCAGCGTCTGTCTTGTGCCGGAAAGCGATCTCGGTATTATCGAAAGAAACCATACAGTGTAATTGCAGCGCAAAAGTAGGAGTTTTTAACCATTTGCAAGCGTTGGGGATAACTATTCGGTATAGGGCGATCGAAAGCATTTTGCTACCTTGCGGCAAACTTAATGCATGCAGGCGATAGCCCCCATTTTTTACGGCGTATGTACCTTTGAACGGGTACGGGAACAGTTCGGCAAAGAACGGCGTTATCTGGTTGTGTGCGACAGTAATACGCGGCGTTTGTGCCTGCCCCTGTTTGCCGGCGATCTTAGCGAAGGGCCGGCCCTGTTTGAGATGGAAGCGGGTGAGGATTTTAAATCCCTTGCCAGCTGCGAAAAGCTCTGGACCTTTGCCCTGCAGCAGGGGTTCGACCGCGATTCTGTCTGGATAAACCTGGGCGGCGGTATGGTAAGCGACCTGGGCGGATTTGCCGCAGCCTGTTATAAAAGAGGCGTGGCTTTTGTGAACGTGCCCACCACCCTGCTGGCCTGCGTAGATGCTACTGCCGGGGCCAAAACCGGGGTGAACCTGCTTTCCGAGAAAAATATGATCGGCAGTTTCCGGGCGCCGGAAGCCATTTTTATGGATACGCGCTACCTGCAAAGCCTGCCCCGCGAAGAATGGCTCAGCGGCATGGCCGAAGTACTGAAGCACGGACTCATTGCCGATGCGGCCTACTGGGAAGATTGCCTGGCCGCTAAGCTGGACACGCCGGAAATGATCCGCCGTTCCATCGATATAAAATCGGCCGTAGTGGCTGCCGACCCGCTGGAGAAAGGCCCGCGGAAGATACTGAACTTTGGGCACACCGTAGGACATGCACTCGAGGCCGCTTTTGCACGCGCCGGTACGCATGTAACGCACGGGGCCTGCGTAGCCGCCGGCATGTGGATGGAAAGCCTGGCGGCAGAAGCTTTTGCCGGCCTGTCTTCGGCAGAAGGTGAAGCGATACGGAGGGGCCTGTCTGCGCTGTTCCCTGCGCTCCCGGTGGATCAGCTTGCCGTGACTGAGCTCCGCAGCCTGATGGCCGGGGACAAGAAAAACCGGGAGGGAGAGATACGCATGAGCCTGCCCGACCGTATCGGGCACTGCCTCTTTGATATTGCCGTACCGGCCGCTGCCCTGGAAGAATGGCTACCTATATATACAGATACCTGTCAGAAATGAAGACGATACAATTGATCGCAGAGCATAATGTGCGGCCTGCCGGTGCAATACATACCGGGGCCAGCAAAAGCATCAGTAACCGCATGTTGCTGATGCGCAGACTGTACAGTCCGGACACGGAGCTGCATAATCTTTCGGAGTCTGAAGACACACAGTGGCTGCAGAAAGGCCTGTATTCCGAAGAAAGGGAGATCTATGCCGGTGACGGCGGAACCACGGCCCGCTTCCTGGCGGTGTACCTGGCCACACGTTCGGGCGAACACATACTGCGGGGCAGCGCACGCATGAACGAACGGCCTATGGCCAAACTGTTTGATGCCCTGCGGCAGTTGGGTGCAGAGATCAGCTACCTGGAAAAAGAAGGCTTTTTACCCGTATCCATCAAAGGTTGTAAACCCGAGCCGGGCAGTACGGTACATTTCGAGAACCCGGAAAGCGGGCAGTTCATCTCGGCCCTGTGCCTGGTGGCGCCATCAGTGGGAATGACCATCAGCTATTCGGGCGCCGTTACCGAATCGTATATACAGCTTACCCTGGCCCTGCTGGCCGAATGTTATGTACAGGCCGAAGCCTGGCACGACCCGGAAACGGAGCGTTCGGTGATCGAGATACACCGCTCCACGCCGGTACTGCCGGCAGAATACGTGGTGGAGAACGACTGGTCTTCTGCCGCTTTCTGGATGGAATGGATGCTGCAGGCCCCAATGGGTATGGAACTGTACCTGGATAAACTGCTGCCCGACAGTATACAGCCCGATGCCTATGCTATGCATTATTTTGAGATGCTGGGCCTTTCGTTCCGCGAAACGGACAACGGTATTATGGTAAAAAAGGCCGCCCGCCCGGATGGAAATGAATTTCACTTTGACCTGGAATACAATCCCGACCTGTTCCCGGCGCTGGCCTGTTCGGTAGCTGCCCTGGGACTGAATGCCAGCTTTGCCGGCCTGCATTCCCTGGTATATAAGGAGAGTAACCGCCTGCAAAGTGTAGCGGAGGGACTGGCCAAACTGGGCGTGGATGCCGGATATGACCCCGAAGAGTCTGAATTTTTCATCCGCGCGGGAAAATTACGCCCTACGGACGAAGCGATCGACACCTTCAGCGATCACCGCATCGCGATGGCTTTTTCGGCCCTGGTGCCTTCCCTGGGGAAAATTACCATAAATGATCCGGGGGTCGTAAAAAAATCGTACCCGGAATGGTGGGCACATGTGCAAACTTATGTGAAAGATATTCAGCTTATTGAGAAATGAAAAGTCGCTTAAAGGGCGTCTTTAGCGGGATACTTATGTAAAATTCTCTAAACTTTTTTTCAAAAAAAAGATTCAAATATTTGTGTAATTCATAAACCTTATTTACTTTTGTTCTATAATCACCTCGGGAAAGTAAAGTAACCCTTTATAGACGCAAAAGCATTAAACGAGGTGATAGAGGGTTAGAGAGGGCCTGTACCTGTAATGGGTATAGGCCTTTTCTTCGTTTGGCCGATGTTGCGGATAGCCGGTATGCAGCAGCGCTGAAACGAAATGATAATAAACCGAATCATTGTACGATTCATTAAACTTCGTATATTGCTAATGATTCTCTTAGTTTAACAGTATGAGTTCATCACGAAAACAATCCAACAAAAAAAACAAACAGAACACGAATAAGGAAGCGAGAATTTTAAGCGATACGCTTCTTACCTTTTTAAAGTCGAATCCGTCGGCTCCGCTCAATGCAAAGCAGATCAGCAGTAAACTCGGATTTGAGACCAGAGAAGAACAGGACAACATATACAAGGCGCTGCAAACCTTATTGCTACTGGGAGAGATCGAAGAAGTACAGCCCGGTAAGTTCATGGCCAGAAAGCCGTTCCAGGTACTGAGCGGCCGTGTGGATTACCTCAGCAGCGGCAATGCCTATGTAATTTCCCCGGAAAGTGAAAAGGACATCTTTATCCATGCCCGTTACCTGGCCAATGCCTACCACGGCGATGTGGTAAAAGTAGTGCTCTTCCCCAAAAAAGGCGGCTCGCCCGAAGGGGAGGTGCTCGAAGTGGTGGAGCGCGGCAAATCCGAATGGGTAGGTACCCTGGCGGGTACCCCGGCCAATATGTACGTAAATCCCGACAGCAACCGTATTCCCTTTGCCATATATATACCGCTGGATGTTTCCAAAGGCGCTTCGCCGGGCATGAAGGTGGTGGCGAAGATCACCGACTGGCCGGTACAGCAGGGAATGGATGCCCGCGGCGAAGTGATACGGGTGCTGGGTAAAAGCGGCGAAAATAACGCCGAAATGCATGCCATCCTGGAAGAATATGGCCTGCCGTACGAGTTTCCGCCCGAAGTGGAAGAGGATGCCGAACGTATATCCTTTGACCTGCCCCAGGCCGAAATTAAAAAGCGCCGTGACTTCCGCGATACGCTTACCTTTACCATTGACCCGGCAGACGCCAAGGACTTTGACGATGCTCTTTCCCTGAAAGAACTCGGCGACGGCAAATGGGAGATCGGCGTACACATTGCCGATGTATCGCATTACGTAACACCTGGCTCCCGCCTCGATAAAGAAGCTGTAAAACGGGCCACTTCGGTATACCTGGTAGACCGTGTGGTACCCATGCTGCCCGAAAAACTCAGCAACGGCGTATGTTCCCTGCGGCCCAACGAAGATAAGTTCACGTTTTCGGCCGTATTTGTCATGAACGAGAACGCCGAAGTGCTGGAGCAGTGGTTCGGCCGTACCGTTATCCACAGCGACCGCCGTTTCAGCTACGAAGAGGCCCAGGAGATCATCGAAGGAAAAGAAGACGATTTCTCGGCACCCATACTGCTGCTGCATAAACTGGCGCAGATCATGCGCGGACACCGCTTTAAGGACGGGGCCCTGCGTGTAGACCAGGCCGAGGTGAAATTCCTGCTCGACGAGAACGGAAAACCCGTAGACGTATACTTTAAGATACAACGTGAGGCCAACCAGCTGATCGAAGAGTTTATGCTGCTGGCCAATAAAAAAGTGACCGAATTTGTAGCCCTGCCCAAAGGTAAAAAGCGCAGCCGGCCTTTTGTGTATCGTATACACGACCTGCCCGACGAAAGCAAGCTGCAGGATTTTGCCTCCTTTGTAAAAACGCTGGGCTACCACCTGGAACTGGACAATCCGAAGAAAATATCCAAGAACATCAATGCCCTGCTGGCCGAAGTGCAGGATAAGCCCGAAGGCGATATGATCCGTCAGCTGGCGATCCGCAGTATGGCCAAAGCCATTTATTCCACAAAGAATATCGGGCACTACGGGCTTTCGTTCGATTACTATACGCACTTTACCTCGCCCATACGCCGTTACCCCGACGTACTGGTGCACCGCCTGCTGCAAACTTACCTCGACGACGAGAACGCCCAGCCCAAAGAATCGGACCTGGAACAGCTCTGTAACCACAGCAGCGAACGGGAACGGCTGGCTGCCGAAGCTGAACGCGCCTCCGTTAAGTACAAACAGGTAGAATTTATGCTGGAGCGCGTAGGCCGCGTATATGCCGGGGTAATTACCGGTGTTACCGAATGGGGTGTTTACGTAGAGATCGAAGAGACCCGTTGCGAGGGCATGGTACGCCTGCGCGAAATGCGCGATGATTTCTACTTCTTCGATGAAAAACGCATGGCCGTATTCGGAAAGAGCCGCAAAAAGTCGTACCGCCTGGGCGACCGCGTACATGTGCTGGTGAACAAGGTGGATATGGACAGACGCCAGATCGACCTGCTGTTCGAGAACCTGTAAGCCTTAGCGCAGTTTGGGGTTGTTCTTATGACGCTCGCTGTCGCGCTGCGTCTTTTTCTGCATGTTCTTTTCAAAGGCTTCCGTAAGGTCGGTGCCCGTCTGGTTGGCCAGGCAGATCAGTACCCAGAGCACGTCGGCCATTTCATCGCCCAGGTCCTTGCCCAGGTCGGTCTTTTTAAAGGACTGATCGCCGTAGGTGCGTGCCATGATACGTGCCAGTTCGCCCACTTCTTCGGTAAGTATGGCCATATTGGTAAGTTCGGAAAAGTAGCGTACGCCGGTGGTCTTTATCCACTGGTCTACTTCCTGCTGCATCTGTTCCAGGCTTTTGGGTTCCATAGTTTTTTGTATTGTTAAGAAAATGAGGGCATACGCAGGTCGGTTAACAGCTTTTCGTTATGCAGCAGCCCGGTCCCGGTGTCAAAATAATCTTCGGTCCGCTGTCCTTCCGGTATGTTCACGAACACGGTAGGTATACCCGCCTGCAGAGCGCCTTCCACGTTGGCGATGGTATCTTCGAAGAACACGGTACGGCGGGCGTCCAGGTTATTTTCGAGCATCACCAGGTCGAAGATGGCCTTTTCGGGTTTACGGAAGCCACATTCATAACTGTAGTAAATACCATCGAACCAGGCTTCGGGAAGCTGGCCGAAGCGCTCTTTAAAATCCTGTTCAAAATGGGCGGCATGGATCACATTGGTATTGCTCAGCAGGAAAATGCGGTAATTTTTACGTACTTTTTCCAGCAGGGCAAGTCGTTCTGCGGGCATGGGGCCCAGTATCGAGTTCCAGGCCTCCTGCAGCTGCTGTTCGGCGGCATCGGGAAAAATTTCCTTCAGGGCGGCCAGGAATTCCGCTGCACTGGTCTCTCCGCGTTCCAGGGCATCAAAAACGGGTAACTGCTTCTGCTGTGAATAGATCCGGGTATTCCCGCCGGGCATCAGCGCGTCAAAGGAACGGGCCACGGCCTGGTAGTCGATGGGAAGGAGTATACCTCCGAAGTCGAAAATGATGGCTTCGCAATTCATGAGTGATGGTATGGTTCGTTGTTCAGGATACTAAAGGCGCGGTACAGCTGTTCGGTAAAAAAGAGGCGTACCATCTGGTGGGTAAAGGTCATGGCCGAAAGCGATATCTTTTCATCGGCCCGGTTGTACACTTCTTCCGAAAAACCGTAGGGTCCGCCGATCACAAAAAGTACCCGTTTGCGCGAATGGTTCAGTATCTTCTGCAGGCGCAGGGCAAATTTTTCTGAAGAATAGATATTTCCGTTCTCATCGAGCAAAACCAGGTAATCATCGGGTTTCAGGTAGTCGAGCAGCATTTTTCCCTCTATATTTTTGCGTTCTGCGGATGAAAAATGCTTTTTTAGTCCGGGAGCTTCTTTTTCTACCGGAATAAAATTACAATATTTGGCAAGCTTTTTGTGATATGTATCCGTGAGCTTGCGCATTTCCGGATCCGTGGTTTTCCCGATGCAAAAGAGTTCTATTAACATTCGCAACAAAGTAACGAAACAATAAGAACAAATCCATCATGAAAAAACTACTGTGGATGCTGACCCTCGTTCTCTTACCTTTTTCGCTGCAGGCACAGATCGGAGAGGTAACCACCGCACTGGAGAACAATGATGCAGATGCCCTGGGCACCTATTTCATGAATACGGTGGAGCTCGAGATCGAAAGTATCGAAGGTATGTATGCCAAAGCCCAGGCTAAGGTTATGGTTCATGACTTTTTTACAAAAATACGTCCCGCTACGTTCACCCTGAAGCACAAGAGCGACAGCGGTTCCTCCAAATACATCATCGGCGATCTCACCAGCAAAGGTCAGCGCTGGCGTGTAACCGCCTATTTCCGCCGCGAGGGGTCTTCCGACCTCATACAAACCCTCAAGTTCGAGAAAGAATAGGTTTTCTGCGCCTTTTCGGGGCTGTTATGCCCGTATTTTGCTATTTTCGTAGTAAACTACGATCGTAATGGACATGTTGCATGATTTTTTAAAACGTGTACTCGAAGAGGATATTCAGGACGGAGACCATACTTCACTGGCCACTATACCGGCTACAGCCAGGGGCAAAGCACGCCTGCTGGTAAAAGAGAACGGCATTATAGCCGGGGTGGAAGTGGCCCGGGCCATTTTTAAACAATTCGATAAAAATTTAGAGCTCGAAGTGCTCATCAACGACGGCGAACCCGTAAAAAAAGGCGATAAGGTCTTTTACGTGGAAGGCAGTTCGCGCAATATACTTACCATTGAACGTACGGTACTCAATATTATGCAGCGTATGAGCGGTATTGCCACCAAAACGCACTGCCTGGCCGAGATCATAAGACCCACCAGGGCCCGCCTGCTGGATACCCGTAAGACCACGCCCCTGATGCGTTTCCTGGAAAAAGAAGCGGTACGCATCGGCGGGGGCTACAACCACCGTTTCGGGCTGTACGATATGATCATGATCAAGGACAATCACGTAGACTTTGCGGGCGGTATTACCCAGGCCATCGATAAAACGCAGGCTTACCTGAAAAAAAAGAAGCTGGACCTGAAGATCGAGATCGAAGTGCGCGACCTGAAAGAACTGCAGGAAGTGCTGAGTCACGGCGGTGTAGACCGTATTATGCTCGATAACTTTTCGCCGGCGCTCCTTGAAAAGGCGCTCGACAAGATAAAAGGCCGTTTCGAGACCGAGGCCAGCGGCGGTATCACCGAAGATAATATCCTGGAATACGCACTTACGGGCGTAGACTTTATTTCGGTAGGCGCCCTCACGCACAGTGTGAAAAGCCTTGATCTGAGCCTGAAAGCCATGTAAGATGCTGCAAAAGCTGCTGACATATATACTTGCCCTGCCCATCAGCCGCTTTACGATCATGCGGCTTAAACGCAATTCGCTACCCGGTTTCGAAGGGATCCCGATCTATGACGTGGTCCTGAGCTTTGTGCGCGGACTTACCGAAAGCTCGGTGGGCGACCGGGCCGCGGCGGCCACGTTCAAGTTCTTTATGGCCCTGTTCCCCACGCTGCTGTTTATCTGCACACTGATCCCCTTTGTGCCGATCGAAGGTTTTCAGCAAAAACTGCTGCAGGCCTATGCCAATATTATACCGCCACAGGTCTCCGGACTGCTTAACGACACCATTGCGCAGGTGGTAACGCATACCAACGGGGGACTGCTTTCGGTATCGGTGCTGCTGGCCGGGTATTTCAGCACCAATGGGATGATGGGCCTGGTGCGGGCCATGAACAAAAGCGTACACGTAACCGAAACCCGCAGCAACGGTACGCTCAGGGCACTTTCTTTTGCCCTGCTGTTGGGTATTTTTGTAATGTCGGCGCTTTCCATCGTTATATTGGCCTATTCTACGGTACTTATCGGGCGTCTGCAGCTCAGTGCCGATTTTTCGGCAGGTATGGAATTTATGATCAAGGCCGGGCGTTTTGTATTGCTGTACATCGTGATCTATACCACCATGTCGCTGTTTTACCTGGTGGTGCCGGTAAAGCAGTACCGGCCGCGCTATTTTTCGCCGGGAGCCTTTCTTTCCACCAATATTGCACTGGCGGCTTCCTGGGGCGTGTCGTTCTTCTTTTCTAATTTCGATAATTACAATTCCCTGTACGGGGCCATCGGCACCTTTCCGATACTGATGGTGTTCATTTACGTGAACTGTATTTCCGTGATCGTAGGCTTCGAGCTGAACAACGGCATCAAATGGAACCGGATCAACCGGCAGCCAAAGTAAAAAGGAATATTCCGTTAAGTTACCTTTATAAGCCTATGCATACTTTATGCATACGTTCTTGGCCTCGGTAAAGAAGCGCAGGGCTTCCCATCCGCCTTCACGGCCCACACCGCTTTGTTTCACACCGCCGAAGGGCGTACGCAGATCGCGCAGCATCCAGCAGTTCACCCATACGATGCCGGCCTGTATCTTTTCGGCAACGCGCTGCGCGCGGCTTACATCCTGTGTCCAGAGCATGGCGGCCAGTCCGTAGGGCGTGGCGTTGGCAAATTCCAGGGCTTCATCCTCGGTTTTAAACGGTGTAAGTGTTACCACGGGGCCGAAGATCTCTTCGGTATTGGTGCGGCAGTATGCCGAAAGGCCTTCGATAACGGTGGGCTGCAGGAAATAACCTTCCGAAAATTCGCCTCCCACCACAGCACGTTCTCCGCCGCAGAGTATGGTACCGCCTTCTTCGCGGGCCAGCTGGATATAGCTTTCTACTTTTTCGAGGTGCGCTTTAGAGACCACGGCACCCATAAAGTTATCCGGGTCAGACGGATCGCCGGTCTTCAGCTGCTTCACCTTTTCTACAAAGGCATCGCGGAAGCGGGGGTACAGGCTCTCTTCAATAAAAATGCGCGAACCGCAGAGGCATATCTGTCCCTGGTTGGTAAAAGCGCCGCGTACCGAGGTTTCCACCGCTTTTTCAAAATCACAGTCGGCAAATACCAGGTTGGGATTTTTACCGCCCAGTTCCAGGCTCAGTTTTTTGAACATGGGCGCGGCTATACGGGCGATATCGGCGCCGGTGGAGGTACCGCCGGTAAAGGAAATAGCTTTTATACCGGGATGGCTTACAATGGCCTTACCGATGTCGCCGCCCAGTCCGTGTACTACGTTCAGAACGCCCGGGGGCAGGCCTGCCTCGCTGCATATTTTAGCAAAAAGCCAGGCAGTTGCCGGTGTAATTTCGCTGGGTTTGGCCACTACGGTATTGCCGGCGGCCAGGGCCGGGGCAATTTTCCAGGTAAACAGGTACAGGGGCAGGTTCCAGGGCGAAATGCAACCCACCACGCCAATGGGCTGGCGCAGGGTATAATTGATGGCCTGACCGGGAATGGCGTGACTTTCGGCCGAAAAATGCAGGATGGCCTCCGCAAAGAATCGGATATTGGCAGCGGCCCGCATAATGTCCACGCTGCGGGTAAGCCAGAGGGGTTTGCCGCTGTCGGTACTTTCGGCCTGCGCCAGTTCTTCGTGGCGGGCTTCAATACCTTCTACAATACGCATCAGTATGGCGCTGCGTTCGGCGGCGGGCATCATACTCCAGGCCGGGAATGCAGCTTTGGCGGCCTCGTAGGCCAGGTCGCAGTCTTCGGCGCCGGAAGCGGGGATACGTCCGTATACCTTGCCCCGGGCGGGATCTGTGTTGTCGAGGAAGCGGCCGTTCAGCGGATCGGAGAAGCGGCCGTTTATATAGTTTTGAATCTGCACGGTATCGCTGTTTTAAGAATCACAAAGGTATCAAAAAAGCTTCGGCAATCGTTTACTCAAAATCGGGATACAGCAGGTACTTTGCCCGTATCTGCTTAAATGCCGTGAGGTCGTTCTGCCAGGAAGCCCGTATCTCTTCTTCACTCTTCCCGGCCACAATAGCCTCTTTCAGGGCGTTGCTGCCGGCCAGTTTCTCAAAGTAGGAAGTGAAAAATTTACTTTTATCGGGGCAGTTTTTATAGGCATCCAGAAGCCAGAAGAGGTACAGGCTGCGTATACCGCGTATCATGTCCGAGAATTCGTGCAGGTTATAGCCGCGGCATTCCAGGCCTTTGAATTTGGGATTTTCGCTGGCTCCGGGTATGGACCTCGGTGTAAACACATAGGGAGCTTCCTTCCACCAGGGGGCGCCTACGATTTCGAAGGGTGTAGCCGTTCCGCGGCCTATGCTTACGTCGGTACCTTCAAAAAGGCAAAGTGTGGGGTACAGCAGTATACTTTCGCGGCTGGGCAGGTTGGGCGAAGGGGCCACGGGTAGCGTATACTGCATTTTATGGTTGTAGTTTTTACAGGGGATCACGTTCAGCCGGCATTTTACGCCGTTTTTCAGCCAGCCTTCCCCGTTTACCATTTTGGCGTATTCGCCTACGGTCATACCATGTACAATGGGTATCGGGTGCATGCCTACAAAACTTTCGAACCCTTTCTGCAGCACGGGGCCGTCAACATAAAAACCATTGGGATTGGGCCGGTCCAGCACCAGGAAATCCTTGCCGTTCTCCGCGGCGGCTTCCATAGCCAGGCTCATGGTACTTATATAGGTGTAGAAACGGCAGCCTACGTCCTGTATATCAAAAAGGACCACATCTACATTACTGAGCTGTTCCGCCGTAGGTTTCTGGTTTTTGCCATAGAGCGAGACCACCGGCAGACCGGTACGTGCATCTTTTTCGCTGGAAACATGGGCCCCGTCGGAGTGGTTACCGCGGAAACCGTGTTCGGGGCCGAATACCTTTACGATGTTCACACCCAGTTTCAGCAGGGAATCTACCAGGTGCTGATGCCCGATGATACTGGTCTGGTTGGCGATCACAGCCACGCGTTTACCCTGCAGCAGGGGCAGGTATTTGTCCGTTTGTTCGGCACCGGTGTTTACAGGACCGTGTGCCTGCTTCTCGATGTAAAAGACGCCGTTTGGCCTCTGGGCCTTGCCACAGGCGGCAAGTGCAGTACAGACAAATATCAGGAATAGGACGCGCATGTGCAATTTTACACAATTTTGGCGGATGCTGTATGGGCCCGGACTCCCCGGGCCGTTTTTTTACGACGCAGATTTTCCGCCCGATGCTGACTTTTTGGCAGTCTGCGTGAATTTTTGCGGCAGAATTGACAGTTATTTTTGCATATAACTGACTAAAAGTCATTAATTTAGCTTTGGTACGGAGTTTGAAATACGCATAGCATAAAACGTAAAAAATTAAACACAACGAATTATGTATCCAGTTAGAATTAAATCACAGGCTTTTACTCCGTTCAACCGTTTAATGGAGGATCTTTTTGAGAACGACTTTTCCTTTGCGGCCCAACCGCCGGTGAACATCAAACAGACCGAGAACGGTTTCGGAATTGAGCTGGCTGCTCCCGGCTTTACAAAAGAGGAAATTTCCGTACATGTAGAGAACAAGGTGCTGCGCATCAAAGGGGAACACAATGCCGAAAAACAGGAAAATACGGAGAAATACACCCGTAAGGAATTCAGTAAAAAATCGTTCGAGCGCAGCTTTACCCTGCCCGCCGATATTAAAGAGGACGATGTAAAGGCTTCCTTCACGGATGGTGTGCTCCGCCTGGAACTTACCCGTAAAGAGAATACAAAAACGGTGCATGCCGTAACCATTGGTTAATACAAATTCGGTTAATGACCGGCAATACCGGGAACCCGGCAATTTTTCTGCCCCGCAGCAATGACGCAGGATTCAGGACAAAGCAAATGTAAGAAGGAGGATCGCTGCAGGGTAGTTCTGGAATAGGTTAACAGGATGATACACCCGTATTGCCGGTTTTTACCGGAAAATAAAGCGTCTTTTCATAAATCTGAGGTATAGATAGAGTAAACATGTCCGCCTGTTGTGTTGCGCAACAGGCGGACTTTTTTTTACCTGAGCAGGGTTACATGGCCGGTCAGCTCGCGCTGCCTGCCCTGCATTTCCTTGTATGTAATACGATACACATATACGTCGGGCGTGGCCGGGTGCGACAGGTTGTTGAACACGCCGCCGTTCCAGCCTTTGTATACGTCGTCGGACTCAAAAATAACTTCGCCCCAGCGGTTAAAGATCAGCATACGGTAGTTTTCGATCAGCGTAATGATCGGTTTGAATTCGTCGTTCAGGCCGTCTTTGTTGGGCGTATAGGCATTGGGTACAAAGGCATTGTAGAAGGGATTAACCGTAATGGTCTGTGTAAGCGAATCGGTACAGCCGCCGTTGCTTACATACTGCGTAATGCTGTACGTACCTTCGGAAGTGAACGTGTACGTGAAACTGGGTGTATTATAGACCGTGCCGTTCATGTAATACGTGATCTGCGTGGCATTGGTGGAATTATCGGTAATGTTCACCGCCGGATCGGCCAGGGAAACAGTGGACGGTGCGCTGAAACCGGCCTGCGGCGAAGGCAGGTAACTTACCTGTACCGAAACCACAGAATCGCAGCCAAACTGGTTGCTGAACGTAACCGGATACACACCCGGTGTGGAATAGGAAACGCCATTGAAGGTAAACGATCCGCCCGGACAGAAAGAACCGCTTACGCTGCCCGAACTTACCGGCAAAATAACCACATTGGCCGTAGCGGTTCCGGAAGTACAGCCATTGCTCACAATGTATAACGAATAACTGCCCTGTGCCGCAGGCTGGGCATTGGTAACCGAAGGCGATTGCAGCCCGGAACTGAAAGCATTGGGCCCGCTCCAGAAATACTGGTATCCTGCTCCGGCCGGGCCGTTGAACGTAAGTGTGTTATTCTGGCACAGCGGACTGTTGCTGCCGATGGCGGGGGTAGGTGGCACGGGGTTAATGACCACCGTGGTATTGCTGATGGCCGAGGTACAGTTGCCTGTGACCACAATGGCGCTGTACACGCCGCTTTCTGCTACACCGGCCGGGTTAATTACCGGGTTGGGCGTAGTGGAAATAAAACTGTTAGGCCCGCTCCAGTAAATGCCGGCAGCCGCGTTGGACGTAAGATTCAGTGCTGAACCCGCACAAAGAGGGCCGTTGTTGCCGAGTACCGGTGCTGCGGGTGTTGCGTTTACCGTAACAAGCAGGGTAACGGTGGCCGAGGTGCAGCCGTTGGCGGCATTGTAGGCGGTATAGGTGCCTGAGGCATTGGTGCCCGCTGCGCTGATGGTCGGGTTCTGTACTGTGGACGTAAAGCTGTTGGGCCCGCTCCAGTTCATGCCACTGGCCATATTGGAGTTGAGCAGCAGGTTTTGTCCGGCACAGATGGGACTGTTACTGCCGATGACCGGTGTTGCGGGAACCGGGTTCACTACGGCATTTACGGTAGCGGTGGCTGAGGTGCAGCCGTTGCTTACGGTATAGGCGCTGTAAGTGCCGCTGTTAACAACACCCGCAGCGGTGATCACCGGGTTCTGTACCGTAGAACTAAAACTATTGGGCCCGCTCCAGTTGATCCCGGATGGCACATTGGACGTAAGGTTGAGGTTCTGTCCCGCACAGACAGGCGTTGCGCCCAGTACCGGTGTGGCCGGCGTGGTATTTACCACCACGTTTACGGTGGCGGTGCCCGAAGTGCAGCCCGAAGCCACCACATATACCTGGTAGGTACCGGCAGCGGCAGGCGTTACCGAAGGTATGGACGGATTCTGAACGGTAGATGTAAAGGCATTGGGCCCGCTCCAGACATTCCCGGCGGGCTGCGAAGAAGTTAAATTCAGTGCCTGCCCCGTACACAGCGGACTGTTGCTGCCTGCCACCGGTGTTGGCGGTACGGCAAAAACGTTCACATTGGCAACGGCCGTTCCCGAAGTGCATCCGGCGGCTACTACGTATAGGGAATAGGCGCCTGCTGCAGCCAGGGTAGCCGAAGGTATACTTGGGTTCTGCAAGGTGGAACTGAACCCGTTGGGCCCGCTCCAGTTATTGCCGCTGGTAGCTGTGGACGTAAAATTGATCGGCTGCCCCACGCATACCGGGTTGCTGGCCGTAGGTACCGGGGTAGCCGGTACGGGATTCACCGTTACGGCAATGGTAGCTGTAGCCGAAGTACAGCCGCTGGCGACCGTATAGGCCGAATAGCTGCCCGAAGCTGCGGTGGTTGCCGAAGCGATGCTCGGGTTCTGCGTAGTGGAGGTAAAGCTGTTGGGCCCGCTCCAGTTCATGCCGGTAGCGGTATTGGAAGTCAGGTTCAGGGTTTGCCCTGCACATACAGGACTGTTACTGCCCAGCACCGGAGTGGCCGGGACCGGGTTTACCGTTACGTTTAGGGTAGCCGTGGCTGATGTACAGCCGCTGGCTGCCGTATAGGCCGAATAGCTGCCCGAAGCCGCGGTGGTTGCCGAAGCGATGCTCGGGTTCTGCGTAGTGGAGGTAAAGCTGTTGGGCCCGCTCCAGTTAATGCCCGCCCCGATGCTCGACGTAAGGTTCAGGGTCTGTCCCGCACAGATGGAACTGTTGCTGCCCAGCACGGGCGTAGCCGGTGTGGTGTTCACCACCACATTAACCGTAGCTGTGGCCGATGTACAACCCGAAGCCACGGTGTATACCGAATAAGTGCCTCCGGCGGCTGCCGTAACGGAAGGTATGGACGGGTTCTGCAGCGTGGAACTGAAGGCGCCCGGCCCGCTCCATACATTGCCCGAAGCGTTGGACGAGCTCAGGTTCAGGGTTTGCCCGCTACATACAGGGCTGTTACTGCCGGCAACCGGTGTGGCCGGTATCGGGTTTACAACAACGTTGAGGGTGCTCACCACAGAGGTACAGGCCCCGGAAACGGTATAGGCCGAATAGGTACCCGAGTTTACCGTGCCCGCCGGTGCGATAACGGGGTTCTGCAAGGTGCTTCCGAAGCTGTTGGGGCCGGTCCAGTAAAGGTTAGTGCCCGTATTGGACGTTAAATTCAGGGTCTGGCCCGCACAGATGGGGCTGTTGCTGCCCAGCACGGGACCTGCCGGCGCCGGTGTTACGTTTACCGTTACATTCTGGGTTACCGTCTGCAGGCAGGCATCCGTTACCGAAAGCGTATAGGTAGTGGTGCTTGCCGGACTTACCGAAACCGAAGCTCCGTTCAGTGCACCCGGGTTCCAGGTATAGGTATAGGGTCCGATGCCGTAGTTACCCGCCCCGTTCAGGGTGGCGCTCTGTCCCTGGCATATCGTGGTGCTTGCGGCCCCGTTCACCGTAGCGGAAGCTACTTCCACTGTGCGGCCTACCAGGGTCATGGTCCAGGGAGAAGCCGCCGAGATACAGTTGTTGCCGCAACCTGAGGCCGAGTTCCAGCAACGGTAAAAACGCATTTCGAAGGGAATATTCTGCGGCGTACAGCTGGGTGCCGGCATACAGCCGCCCAGGTGATTGAAAACGGAAATATTACTTCCCGTACAGGTGCCGCTTCCCGCCGCATTGCAGAACCAGTAGAAACCCGCCGCATTGGGACTGTTACAGCCGCCGGAATGTATCGTAACGGCACCGTCGCTCATGTAACAGAGAAAGCCACTGGCCTGGTAGTTAAAACTCCAGATAATATCCGTAATGGTAGCATTGGCCGGCGAAGGAACATTCAGATAGTAGGAACAGTAAGCGGAAAAACAGGTGCCCGAATAGCGGGAGCCCACAATAGAAGCCTGGGCCAGCGTATTGGAAGAGTTCACAAGGGGGTCGATGGTATAGGGATATTGCAGCTGCGGTGCCTGGATATCTTCCAGGGGAACAATAATGTCCAGCACACTGCCCTGGATGCGGTACCGGAACGACTGGTAGCCGTTTTGCCGGTCGGAGGCATCGTAACCGATACATTCCGAAATGGAGAACTCGTCCTGGTCCTGTGCGTTGGCCACACGTATTTCTGCGCCGTTTTGCTGCATCTGCCAGCCGGAAGGCATCTCAGTATGGTCGCGTATAATGAAGGACCCGCCGTCCTGCTGCGGACGTTCGCGGAGTATAAAATTCGTTTTGATGTTTCCCAGACCCGTGTGGATCTCCATATCGATACCCGGCCATACATTACGCACCCGGGCGCCCTCTTCGCCGGCTGTATAGTCCGAATAATCGGCTGTGCCAAGGCTTTGCAGTATACCGTCCTTCTCCCAGAAAAGTTCCAGGTTGCGGTTAAAACGGAAACTTCCGCCGGGATTCTGTATCGAACTGAACCCTTCGGCGAGGTTCAGCCGGGTGGGGAAGTGCTGGTCGCCGGCTGAAAAAACACCGGTTCCTTCGGGTTTCAGGCGGGCGTCGATGGTAACCCACTGCCCGTTGCGCTGCATGTGCAGGGGCGTATAGCCGGCCTGTGAATAGGTTTTGCCGGCATCGGGGCCGGTGCCGTTGAAAAAGCGTGAGGTTTCCGTACGCCGGGAAAGATCTTCCTTACAGTTAGTGCAGGGCGCGTTGTAGGGCAGCCGGTTCTCTTCGGGGTGTACCGAAAAAGGCAGATTTTCTGCGGCTGCACTGAACGTACGGTAGTTGTAGGGAACGAAATTCATCCCTTTTTCCTGGTTCTGTGCATAACTCGGGAATGTAAGCAGGCAGAACAGGAACACATAAAATGACAATGCAGGGGCGTTAGTCAGGCGGGGCATCTTAAAGTGAGTGTTTCCCCAAAGTTAATAAAACATCCGAATGAGCGTTAACAAATTTTAATAAATTCGATAAAAGGCAAAAAAAGCCGCTTTTTGGTCAGCGGCCTTAGATGAAAAGGGTAGATGTAAAAACGCCGGAAGCGTCAACTATGAAGCGTTAGATAAGACGGACGATCTTAAAGGACCCATTGCTCAGGGTAAGGGTGTCATTGCCGCCGAAGCCTTCTGCGAACAGCATGCTGAAGGTACCGTCGTATACCTGCATTCCGCTCAGTTGGGTACGTTGTATGGAAAGACTACCTGCGCAGTCGACATATACGCTGCCCGAATAGTGCAGCTGGAACCCCAGGGCATTACTGCCGGTTGACGTAAGTACCGTATCCGAAGGCTGGAAATAGCGCATGCCCATAAAGCAGTGCGAAGAGTCAGACATCCGGGTAGCTGCGAGCGAAAGTTTGGGTCCGCTTCCGAAATTGGCCACGGCAGCGCCCACATCGCCGTCCTGGGTTACTTCCCAGAGCTGTCCGTCTACCTCCATGCGGAAAAATTCGTCCACACCGGGGCTGTCGTCATCCGGATCGTTGTCCGGGTCGGGACCGTTCTCTTTGGAGCAGGCGTAAAAGGCGGCAGATAACAGGAGCAGCAGCGTAAAAATGCGAATACGTTTCATAATCAGAACTGTGTTTTATTCGGGACAAAGTTCCGTCCTGCGGATGGTAAAATCTACATGATCGCTGCTTATTTGTACATATATTGAATAAGATTAATATAATATTTTACATATTTAATGTATTAATTTACAAAAATATATGTATATTTAAAAGTATATGTTCCTGCATCAAATGATACAAGCCCTGAGCCCGGAAGAAGCAACGGATATCCGCTGCCGCCTGAACCCGCAGAGCAATGCGGGGCGCCTCTTTCGTTACCTGCGCAAACATGCGGATACAGATAAAGAAGCGCTGTATCGCAAGGTTTTCGGCCGCAGCTATACGCCCGCCTCCGATCATCTGCTGCGGAATGAGGCCCGCCTGCTGAAACAGCGGCTTATCGCCGTCATACAGGGATCTGCACAAAGCGATATAGCGCCGCTGTATCCTTACCATACCGATTATGTGATGGCCGGCTGGTGCCTGGGACATCAGCTTACCGAAGCGGCCGGCAAATATGCTGCCCGTGCCGAGGCTACTGCGCTGGAAATGCAGTCCTGGACAGGCCTGTTGAAGATCAACCGCCTGCTTTTTCGTATCACGCAGTTCGGGAAAAGCGGCTATGCCAAAAAATCGGGCCGCCTGCTGCAACTGCGGCAGCAGCATGAGGAATACCTGCAGCGCCTGCTGGAAGATGAACGGAGCTATGCCGATTTTGTAGGGGCCGCTGCCTGTAAATTACAGCTGAACCTGCGTAAAACCCCGGAAACATTCGTGTTCCACGCGGCAGAGCCCTCCCCGGATTCCCTGGCGGCGCTCTATTACCGTGAAAAAGCCCTGGCCTATCTGAACGAGGGTCTGCCGGCCGTAGGGCATTTGCAGGCTGCGGGTACGCTGCTCGAGTGCCCTTCTGATATTCCCGACCGCAGCTCGGAACGTATTGCCCTGCAGGCTGCACTGGCCATGGAGTATGTGTTTGCCGGGGAACTGGCCGAATCCTTGTCTGCATTCGCCCGGATACTGGAAAGTCCGCATTTTGCCGCCTACAACGGTAAAAACCTGGTGTTGTTCAATTATGTGTCTACCCTCATTAAAGCGGCCCGTTATGCAGATGCGTTGCAGATCGTAGCCCGCCTCGAAGCAGAAAAACCGGAGCCCGTGGTGGCCGAACGGCTTTTTGCCATGAAATGTTATGCCCTGGTATTTACCGGGGACGCCGCCGCACTGAAATCTGCCCTGCCTGCGGACATCAGTGCGTACGATCTCTCGCTGAAAATATACTACCGTTTGCTGTTTACCATTGCGTTCCTGCTGAAGGGCGATGGCGAAGCGGCCGAGCGCGAACTGCTGAACATGCAGCAGCTGAAAGGACTGCGGCTTACCGTGTACGAACCCGTGGTAAAACTTTTCCTGCACTATATTGACCGTTACGTGTACCGTATTCCCGGAACCGAAGACCCGGTGCAGGCTTTCCGTGCGGAATATCCCGATTTGCTGGCTACGCTGCCTGTGAGCTGGTTGCTGAGCCGTATGGAAGCTACGGGCAAAAAATAAAGCCGCAGGTAGTTCCCGCGGCTTCGGTAAATCTATGAGTATACGGTCTTACCAGCCCAGCAGGTAAGAGAAGATAAGCGGGGCCACGATGGTAGCGTCGCTTTCTACAATGTACTTAGGCGTATCGATGTCGAGTTTGCCCCAGGTGATCTTTTCGTTGGGCACGGCGCCGGAATAGGACCCGTAGCTGGTGGTACTGTCGGAGATCTGGCAGAAATAGCTCCAGAACGGAATATTTTCCATTTCCATGTCCTGGTACAGCATTGGCACTACGCAAATGGGGAAGTCGCCGGCAATACCGCCGCCGATCTGGAAAAAGCCCACGCCTTTACCTTCGCTGTTCTTTACATACCAGTCGGCCAGCCACATCATGTATTCGATGCCGCTTTTCATACTGCTGGCCTTCAGTTGTCCTTTAATGCAGTAGCTGGCAAAAATGTTGCCCATGGTGCTGTCTTCCCAGCCGGGAACCACAATGGGCAGGTTCTTTTCGGCCGCGGCCAGCATCCAGCTGTTTTTGGGGTCGATCTCGTAATATTGTTCCAGGTCGCCGCTCAGCAGCATTTTATACATGTATTCGTGTGGGAAATAGCGTTCGCCGTTCTTTTCGGCGGTACTCCACACGTCCCACAGGTGTTTCTGCAGGCGGCGGAAAGCTTCTTCTTCCGGGATGCAGGTATCGGTAACGCGGTTGTAGTGGTTCTCGAGCAGTTCCCATTCATCCTGCGGACTCAGGTCGCGGTAGTTGGGAACGCGTTTGTAGTGACTGTGCGCCACCAGGTTCATGATGTCTTCTTCGAGGTTGGCGCCCGTACACGAAATAATATGCACTTTGTCCTGGCGGATCATTTCGGCCAGCGATTTACCCAGTTCGGCGGTACTCATGGCACCGGCCAGGGTGATCATCATTTTGCCGTTCTCCAGCAGGTGTGTTTCATACCCTTTGGCAGCGTCGATCATGGCTGCGGCATTAAAGTGCTTGTAGTGTTCCAGCATGAACTGGGTTACGGGACCTTTCATCATGTACAAATTTTAAGGGCACAAAACTACGATTTTTTTCGGGCTTTGAAAGGGCTTTGCCTGGGAGTGACCCTAAAGGGACACGGGTTTTTTACCGGGGAACTAAACTTTTTTTTCCGCTCCCTGTTTTGTTTTTATCACGAATTAAATGTGCACACAGCCAATATGGTAGCCCAATTATTATTCAGTTTATCGAGCGCAGGTAAAAAAAAAATGATAACATTGCCGCCGGATTTAAAATCCGGAAAGCATAAATTAAGCAGCATGTATTCAGTAGAAAAGTTAACCGAACTATACGAACAGAATTTCCCGGCAGAGATCTTTACGGGTGAGCCTCAGGGACTTTACGATCCCGTTAAACACATCATGAGCATGGGTGGCAAGCGTATCCGTCCGCTGCTGTGCCTGATGTCGGCCGATATGTTCGGTAAAAACCCGCTCGATGCCCTGCATCCGGCTTTCGGGGTGGAGGTTTTTCACAATTTTACGCTGGTACACGACGATATCATGGACAATGCCGATATCCGCCGCGGTCAGCCGGCCGTGCATGCCCTGTATGGTCTCAATAAAGGGATCCTGAGCGGCGATGTCATGTTTGCCTACGCCTATAAGCATATATCTATGGTGCCTCCGGCTATCCTGGCCGATGTGTTCGGGGTGTTCAACAAAACGGCCATCGAAATATTTGAGGGACAGCAGAGCGATATGGACTTTGAGACCCGCAACGATGTGCAGGAAAGCGAATACCTGAAAATGATCGAGTTCAAGACCTCGGTGCTGCTGGGTTGCGCACTGAAAATGGGCGCCATTATCGGCGGGGCATCCGAAGCAGACCGTGAAGCGGCCTACCGTTTCGGTATTAACCTGGGCCTGTCTTTCCAGATCAAGGACGATTTCCTGGATACCTTCGGCGAAGCGGCCAAAGTGGGCAAACGCATCGGTGGCGATATCCTGAACAATAAAAAGACCTACCTGTACATAAAAACCTTCGAAATGGCGGCTCCGGGCGATAAGGAAGTGCTCACGGCCATGCTGGGCGAGAAGGACGAAGAGAAGAAAATAGCTACCGTAAAAAGCATTATGGAAAGCAGCGGAGCTAAAAAGAATACGGAAGAAAAGATCGAAGTGCTGTACCTCGAAGCCCTGCGCAACCTGGATGAGATATCCGTTCCGGAGGAGCAGAAAGAACCGCTGCGCGAACTGGCCGGGCGCATCAATAACCGCGATTATTAAACGTGCGAACGTAAAACGATACAACCGGGTCCCCCTAAGGCCCGGTTTTTTTTTGTGCCCCTATTCCGGAGCGCCCATATCCACCCATTTTTTAATGTATGCGATATCACAGTCCGCAAGCGGGTCAGACTGGTAAGGCATACGCACATATCCCGGTGCTCCGCTGATCACGTTTACAAGACGTCCGTCATTTACAATCACCATAAGCTGTGGGTAGGTTTCGAGCGTCGGTTGTATAGACGAGGCGGAATGACAACCCAGGCATTTGGTCTGTACCAGGGGCTGTATATAGGCTGTATAGGTAAGCGATGCCGGTGTATCCGCTTCACAATCCTGTTTGTTTTTGCTGCATCCTGCGGCGGAAACCAGGAAGAGTCCGGCGCCGAGTAGGGTAATCCACAAATGTATTTTCATCGAGTATTGTTTATGTATACAAACGACGTGGGGCCATTTTCGGTTTTCCGGAAGCGGATATTCTGCCGGGTGAATTTTAATGGATTGGTATTGAGTAATTTAAATTTTTATTGAAAAAAAAACACCCCTTCCGAAATCCGGTTCTCAGCAGACAGCGTAGATGTAAGGGAAGTAATAAAAACAACCTTCAAAAAAAAATTGACGTATGAAAAAATTCAACAAATCTCTGACAGTTTTAACGCTTTTCGTTTGTGCAGGCTTAACATTCACATCCTGCAAAAAAGAGGTGATGACCAAAACGATCGATTATTCGTTCAACACCGGTCAGGTGGGGGCAGGCACCGAGTATTCGGGATCACATCCGTCTACACTCAGTGCAAAAGTACTGCTTACGGAAGATAAGGACCAGACCATTCTCACCGTTACGCTTACCAATACCCTGGCCGGCAAGGATTACAACATCCATGTGCACGATGCCGCCGATCCGGCTACAACACCGAACGGCACGCCCTATAACGAAACGCCCAATTCGGCCATACTGGCTATGACCATTGCAGGCACAGGTGGTACCGCATCGAAAGACTTTACTTCCACCATGAGTTTTACCGACCTGACCACAACGTATGGCGGTGGATTCTTTGTAGTGCACGACCCCACACAGGCACTGAGTACGACCAACCTGCAGACCTACCTGGTGGTAGGTGCTTTCCCGAACTAAGCTTTCTTTTTGTACCGGATAAGCAAAGGGCATTTTGTTTTCGGAAATGCCCTTTTTAATACCCTGACATTGTATGAAAAAAATACACTATTTTATTGCAGCATTTGCGTTTACGGCTCTTTTTCCGGCCTGCAAAAAAGAAGAAGAGCCGCACCTGAACTCCGCGGAGATTACCTTTACATCTCCCCTGGCTTCGGATACCCTGCGGCACGGCGACACGCTGGCCATACGCGGCAGCATTGTGAGTGTAATGGACCTGCACGGGTACAGCGCACATGTTAAAAGGACGGACACGGGAGCCGAGGTATTCAGCTTTGAAGACCATTATCACGGGATGCATAAAAACCTGGAAATAAACTGGCCCTGCGACGTAAATGCAGGAACCGGCCTGGAGCTGACCCTGGTAGCAACGCTCGATCATGACGGACATACCGCTACAAAAAGCGTAACGTTTATGTGTACGCCATAAAACCTTATTTGGACACAGGTGCGGGGAGAGTGCATTTCGGTGCAGCTCCCCTTTTTCATGACCTGCCCTGAAATAAAGACCCGGATCCTGTGCGGACCCGGGTCTTTTCCTGGGTGAATATGTTTACGGCTGGTTTTAAATGCTTACGCTCAGGTCTACCTGTATATTGTTGCGGGTAGCGTTGGAATAGGGACAAACCTGGTGAGCGGCCTGTATCAGTTCCTCGGCTACTTCCTGCGTTACACCGGGGATATGGGCATGCAGTTTAGCCGAAAGGCCGAATCCGCCGTTGTCCAGGCTGCCGATGGTAACTTCGGCGGTAACGGTAGTGGTGCCTGTTTTAATTTTTTTCATGCGGGCCACGTGGTTCAGGGCGCTGTCGAAACAGGCGGAATAGCCGGCTGCAAAAAGCTGCTCGGGATTGGTCTGTCCGCCGGGCCCACCCATTTCACGCGGGATGCGTACGTCCAGGTCCAGGATCCCGTCCGATGATCTTACATGGCCTTCGCGGCCTCCGGTAGCCGTTGCTTCGGCTGTGTACAATGGTTTCATTAGTATATGTTTTAAATTGATTATACGTTTTTGTGTTTCAGCAGGCGGGCGCTTACCTGCATAAATTCCAGGTAATCTTCCTTTGTAAAGCCCATGCATTTCTGCAGTTCGCCGGGAATGGCCTTCGCTTTGTTCTTTAGTTCCTGCCCTTTGTCCGTAAGGCGTATGTGTACCACGCGTTCGTCTTCTGCGGAGCGTTTACGCTGCAGCAGACCGGCTTCTTCCATGCGTTTCAGCAGGGGGGTAAGGGTACCGCTGTCCAGCATCAGCTGTTCGCCCATCTGTTTTACCGAAATAGCATCGTTTTCCCAGAGCACCAGCATTACGAGGTATTGCGGATAGGTAAGCCCCAGTTTTTTGAGCAGGGGCTGGTACATGGCCGTAATATGGCGGGAGAGGGCATAGGCCCTGAAACATAACTGGTTCGAAAGTGCGAGTGGATTCATAACATCTCCTTTTTGACAGCACAAATTTAAATTGTGTACAATTAAATATCAAACAATTTAATGTTGTGGAAATGTTAAATGCTTTATTTGGCTGATTGTCAGTGTGTAAATTTTCAATCCGGCAGAATGAATTTTTTGCGAAGACGCACCCGGCCATAATCATCCGTATAGTTTTCACGGGTTTCGGTAACTGCCGGTACCATGCGTTTATTGAGAAAGAATCCCAGTATGGCTATGCTAAGTACAAGAGCCAGTTCGGGCAGGGCTAACAAGTTAAAATCCCTGATGATTCCGGGGCCTATACGTATAAAAGAGAGCACTGCCAGGATAGCCACGAGCCGGTATGCGCTGCCCTGATACCGGATAAGACTGTACGTAAACCAAACATTGAGCGCCGGCAGAAGGAATATGAGAATGAAAGAAGCGCCGGGCTTGTCCAGGAACATACTTACGCCTGCCAGCATTTTGAGAAGAATAACAATGCCCATGGCAATGATGAGGAAAATATGCACAGTAAGATATCTTTCCCGTGCTCTGGGCGAAGGTATAAACCGCATGATACCGGCAAGTTCGTCGGCCGTTTGGCCGGCTGTGGGCAACAGCTCATCAAAGGCTTCCTGTTTGCTTTTTCCTTCCTGCATCAGCTGAAAGGCCCGGCTGCGTATTTCTTTTTTTGTCATAGGCTATTGGTGTAAGGACTGCAAAAGTAATAAGCAGGTATTACCGCACAAAAAAAGCCTGCCGTTCTTTTACGAACGACAGGCGCTGAAGCACTGATAACATATATTGAGAAAAGCGATTACTCGAAGCGCATGTTCAGGTTTTTGGGATAGGTAACGCTGAAGCCGAACTGTAGTTTTTTCTGTTCGCCGGGCTGCAGGGTCAGTTCCCAGGTAAGCAGGCCTTTTTCCTTATCTACCGTAGCACCGCTCAGTTCCCGGGCCAGGTCTACCTTGATCTCTTTTTCCGTAGATACCGGGAAGGGCTCGGTTACTGTAAGACGTACAGGCATTTTACCGGTATTGCGTATTTCGGAACTCCACTCGTAATTGCCGGTCTTGTTGGGCAGGATGCCGCCGCCGGTGGTTTTCTGGGAGACGAGTGTACGCTGTATCTTGATATTGGGGTCCTTGCCCATGGAGAATTCGAGGCTGTCTTTCAGGTTGGCCAGGCTGATGGCCGTTTTGCCCGTGTACGAATTGCCGAAGTACAGGCTTACTTCGCCCTCCAGCAGGTTCAGTTTTTCCCACTCGGGGATAAAGATGCTCAGGTAGGCGTCCTTGGAAATTTTGGGTGTGGCAGAGTATTTGTGCTCGGCCAGGATCTCGCGTTTCAGGATATCGGCCGTGTAGGGGCGGCCGTCGCTGGGTACGTTCATTTTGTCTTTCAGCGTATATTCCACACTTACGGCGGTAGTACCGATGCTCACGTTGGAGGAGGTCACTTTGCCGCTTTCTTTCTTTTGTTTTGTATCCATATCGTAAGCGTAGGAGCGGCTGCGGCCGCCGCGTACCGATACATAGCCCGCCATGGTCTCCGAAGTGGCTGCCACGCTTTTGTTCTGCGTGATCACAATGCTCTCCAGCACTTTTACGCTGGGTTGCAGCACAATGTACATTTCGCCCTGTTGTATGGGCAGGCTCTGTTTTTCGTAGCCCACATAGTTTATGTTGAGGGCTGTGGCACCCTGGGGCAGGGCCATGCTGAAGCGGCCTTCGAAATCGGTACTGGTGCCGGCGCTGCTGTTTTCGATAAGTACGTTGGCAAAAGCCACGGGATACCCGTTCTCGTCTACCACGCGGCCGCTCACACGGTTCATTTCCGACTGGGGTTTCTGTACATCGTACTGCAGGCGGTAGCCCGATTGTGAAATGAACCAGGTCTTGGGTATGGGTGCGCCGCCGTTATTGCCCGGATCGGCGGAAGAAACGGTAATGTCCACGTTCTTCCAGTCCAGCCCCGAATTCTGGTAAATGTGGGCGATGTAGCCCAGTTCCATGGGTGCGCTGAGATCGTTCACACGGAAATCGTATGCAGGGAACCAGCCGGCCTCGGAAATAAAGTATTCAATATCGAAACGGGCGGTACCGGCTCTGTCGGCCAGGATGCTTACCTCGATCTCGGAAGTAGGGTAAATATTTTTGGCCGCGCTTTCGTTGATCTGTACGCTGAGTTCGGCAATACGTTTGTCGGCTTTGCCGATCTCGGCCTGTATAGCCTGTACGCGCGTAAGGATGTCGCTCAGGCGCTGGCGGAAAAATTCGGCGGCGGCCTTCAGTTTCTCCGGGTCTACGCCGTTGTCCTGTCCGCCGATGGATTTATTGCTCAGTACCATGTCCTTTTCCTGGGCGTATACGTCCAGTTCCTGGTTCAGGGCGGTCTTTTTATCGTTCAGCTTCTGCATTTCTTCCTGCATGGCCTTTATTTTTTTGTCCTGCAGCTCCAGGTCCAGGAAGTTCTTGCGCATGGTTACCGATTGGATGCGGCAGTTCTCGGGTTTAATGCGGATGCTTTCGCGCAGTATATTGTAAGAAAGCCCGGTGAACAGCAGTACGGAACGCCCTTCGGAAACGGTGGCTGTAGCTGTGTTGCGGAGTACGGCCCCCTGCAGGAACACGGTGGCCTGTTTTATTTCGGACGGAACCTTCTGGGGTTCGGCTGCAAAAACGCCTGAAAACAGCATGCAGCATAGTATGGATAAGAAAAATCGCATAGGTATATGTTGTTTTAAGTGATATACAAACGTAAAGCCGTTACGTTCATTTTCCGGCGATAAAAAAATGTATCTGCCGCAGGCACAATATACTGTTATACTAAAAAAACGGTAAAAAAGGTAAAGCAGGCATCAAGTTTCTGCTAAGAAACCGGTACTTAATAACAAAGTTCTCCGGGCTTTTTACCGGGAACATGCAGGTGTTCTGCAAGCACACGTTCCGGCTTATTGTATTTAATGCAAAAACCGGGCCGTAATATGCTAAACTATGCCTGTGTAAGCAGGTCTTAAAAGTTAATTTGCTGGCTTTTAATTTGTTTTATTACAAGGATGTAGGATGTTTAACTAAAACAAAACCCGGGGGAAATATTGGCACGTTACGGGCCGCTAAAGTTTACAAATCGGTAAGTTTCTGTTTAAGCTGGGGAGCCGGCAATAGCCTAATTTTGAACTGTTTCATGAAACTCCTTATACTTCAAATTTTTAAAAAGTTTACTCAAAAATGAAAAAGCAAAACCTGAAATTAAAGTATGTACTGGGCTCATTATTTGCCCTGGCTACAATGGGTATGACCGCCAATGCCCAGCTTATTGAGACAATGGGAACTACGGGTGCCAGCACCGAGACCATTGCCACCCGCGAAGCCAATAACCGTTTTGATATGGTTGCGCTTACCTATTCCGGAACAGCCGACGTACGTAACACCGTTCCTTCTACCGGTTACCCGGGCGCTTCGGGCGGGTACAACGTACTGATACAGGCCCAGGAAACGTTCCAGGCCCAGGTGATCAATGCCGCTCTGTGTGAATCTGCCGACTCACTGATCTTCGGTGTTTTTAAATCGACCAATGCGTCTACCATCATCGACTTCCTGGTAGTAGAATTCAGTATCGACAACGGTCTTTCATGGACCAATATGCCGTTTGCTGCTGCGCCTACAGGCTCAGGTACTTCACGCTGGTACCGCAGAGGTGTGGCTATCCCGACGGCTGCCCAGACGGCCAACCTGTGGATCCGTTTCCGCAGCACCCTGGTGGGTAACTCTTCTTCCAACCCCCAGTTCCGCATCGACGACCTGAACCTGGCCTGCGGTTCTGATGTTCTGTGCGACAGCGCTACGGCTGAGATCACTGTGAGCGGTCCTACCACGTATTGCGCCGGTGCCGGTACTACCAGCCTTACCGTTTCTACCAACATCTCAGGCCCGATCTACCAGTGGTACGATCAGAACGGTGAGGTTGTTGACGCAACCAACGCTACCTACCTGCCTACCGAATCCGGTTCTTATTATGTACACGTGAGTAACGAAAGCGGTTGTGACGTTACTTCGGCTTCTGTATACATCCTGGTTTATCCCCAGCCGACTTACTGCGTAAGCGATGTGGAAGGCTGCGAAGGCGATACCGTGAACGTATGTATCAACCTGCAGGCCAACGACCTGATCTTCTCCCAGTATGTAGAAGGTTCAGGCTTCAACAAATACCTGGAACTTTTCAACGGTACATGTCTGCCGGTTGACCTGTCCCTGTATGAGATCCGCCTGTACCACAACGGTGCCCTGCTGAGCGGTGCGCCGTCCTTTACCATTCCGCTCACAGGTATGCTGAACGCCGGTACGGCCTTCGTAATTGCACACCCGTCTGCTACGGCATGGACCGGCACCCCGGACCTGTCTACAACCAACTTCCAGGTGAACGGTGACGATGCCTTTGTGCTGGTAAGAAAAGCGACCAACGCTTTTGTAGACATCTTCGGTTCCCTGGGTAACGATCCGGGTTCCTCATGGAGAGACAACAACCCGCTGAGCCCTACCTTCGGATGGTCTACAGAAGATATGACCCTGGTACGTAAAGCCTGCGTTTATTCCGGTATCACCGTGAACCCGAACCTGGCCGGTATCGGTGGTTTCCCTACACTGACCACCGAGTGGGATACACTCACTACCGATGATGTAAGCGGTCTGGGTACACACTCTATCGGTACTTCAACGGACTTTACCATTGTTTCAGGTACATCGGTTATCGCTTCTGAGTCTGGAAAATGCGCTCAGATCGTGATTGGTGACGGCGAAACGGTAGTAGGTGTCAGCGCGGTGTTCTGCACCTTCAACAACTGTCCTACTGAAACCGATGCCTTTGTTATCTTTGATACCTGCGGAACAGAAGCTGCTGCCCGTTCTGCGGCTGCACAGGGTTCTGTACGTCAGTACCAGTCACAGGTTTACCCGAATCCTGCCGTTGATAACGTAACCCTGGCCTTCACTACACAGAAAGCCGGTAACGTAAACATCGAACTGGTGAACATGTATGGAAACGTGATCTCTGTGATCCGTAACCAGCAAATGGAAGCCGGTGTATACAACATCAACCTGCCGATCGCCGACCTGGCTGCCGGTACCTATGTAGTACGCATCAGCACGGTGAACGGACAGGAAACGCTCCGTCTGGTAAAAGCCGGTAAATAAGCCGCCTTTTCTTAAAATAAAGTCGTTTTGCCGGGCGTATGCTGTCGAGTACAGTGTACGCCCGGTTTTTTTTGTCCCGCCCAGGAACAATCTTGTGTATTCCGTGGTTTTTAGTATCTTTTCGGCTATGAATGAAACGGAGAATAATCGTATTTCGGGCTTGTACAGGCTGGCGGCCTTTACCATAGGCGCTGCGGGGATCGTGTTGTTCCTGATCTATGCAAAATCGCTGCTGATGCCAATTGTGGTAAGTGCGTACCTGGCCATGCTGCTGTTTCCGCTGGTGTCTTTCCTGGAAAAAAAGAGAATACCGCGCATCATTGCCATTATACTGGCCATTCTGCTATCTGTGGCCGTTATCGGGGGCGTGGGCTGGTTCTTTACCGAGCAGATACGGGGTTTTGCCAATGATCTGTCGGACATACAGACGCGTTTTGAGCAGCTTTCGGACGAACTTACCGTGTGGATAAGCGAGAACCTGGGCGTAAAAGACGCGCTCGAATTCAATGATCTAGATAAAAAAGCCTTTGAATACCTGCAGCGCAACGCCAGTACCATATCGGGCATGGCCTTTAATACGCTGGGCAGCCTGAGCCTGCTGGTGCTGATCCCCGTGTACCTGTTCATGTTCCTGCTGTACCGCGATCATTTTACGCAGTTTTGCATCCGTCTTTTTAAAAACGAAACCCCGGTACGTGTGGTAGAAGTGGTGAGCGATCTGCGCCGTGTCATTCAGCAATATATAAGCGGTGTGCTCAAAGTAATGGTGATCCTGGCCATTATGAATGCCATTGCCTTTTACGCCCTGGGCATAAAACACGCGCTTTTCTTTGCCGTGTTTGCCGCTATACTGAATATTGTTCCCTATGTGGGGCCGCTGGTCGGTTCCATTATTCCCATTGCCTATGCATTGCTTACCAAAGACAGCCTCTGGTACCCGGTGGGTGTGTTCATCGCTATGAACGTGATACAGACCATCGAAGGTAATTTTCTTACGCCCAAGATCGTGGGTTCCAACGTAAGCCTGAACCCCATTGCCTCGCTGCTGGCGCTGCTTATCGGTGGTTTTATGTGGGGTGTGGTGGGTATGATCCTGTTCATCCCGGCTGCGGCCATCCTCAAAAAACTGCTCGAACTTTCACCGGCCACCGAAGTGTACGGTTTCCTGCTGGGTGAGGAGGACCCTGATTTCCGGCGCAAACACAACGTTCTGCTGCGCTGGATGCGGCGTTCGAAAAAGCGGGAGGCAGAAGAAGAAAACGAAAAAGAATAAAAAAAGGGCATATTCCGTATGCCCTTTTCGTTAGTGGGAGATGTGTATGCCCAGCAGTTTGTAGAATTCTCTGAGTATGGCCGGATGCCCGGGCCAGGCCGGGGATGTGGTCAGGTTACCGTCGGTCAGGGCATCACTGGCGCTTATTTCGCGGTAGGTACCGCCCGCCAGGGTAATTTCGGGGCCTACGGCCGGGTAGGCGGTAAGCGTGCGTCCCTGTACCACACCGGCTGCGGTAAGTATCTGTATGCCATGGCATATAGCCGCCACGGGCTTGTTGTGCTCAAAGAAATGCCGGGTAAATTCCAGTACTTTTTCGTTCAGGCGTATGTATTCGGGGGCGCGTCCGCCGCATACGTACAGACCGTCGTAATCGGCCGGGTTTACGTCTGCAAAGCTGTGGTTCAGCGTAAAATTATGTCCGCGCAGCTCGGCATAGGTCTGGAAGCCGATAAAGTCGTGCACGGCGGTAGCTATAGATTCGCCCGCTTTTTTATCGGGACACACGGCGTGTACTTCCAGTCCCACCGAAAGCAGCGCCTGGAAAGGCACCATTACTTCGTAATCTTCTACAAAGTCGCCCGCAAGCATCAGTATTTTCTTTGCCATAATTGTATTGTTTTTTAAGAGATCAAGGTACAAAAGACCGGGGTATCCGGGGTTCCTTTCGTGTTAAAATTTCTGTCAGGGCCTTTAACTGCCTGTTATCCTACTTGTTTGGTGGGCTAATAAATTCCTGTATCTTTGTGCCGTAATTACAAACCGGGGGTATCACTCCCGAACAGGAATTTTAGGATGGAACAACTGGAAGAACTGGAGCATATTTTCACAAAATACCCTGTTGAACAAGCTCTGCAAAAAGTAGCGGGAATGTTTCCCGGCAAGGTAAAATTTTCGTCATCACTGGGCCAGGAAGACCAGGTCCTCACCGATATCATCGGGCGTCACGGCATTGCGATACGCATTTTTACCATCGATACGGGCCGTCTTTTCAACGAGGCCTACAGTACGCTCGACCTTACACAGTCGAAATACCGCATTCCCATCGATGTATATTTTCCGCAGGCAGAACCCGTACAGCGCATGGTGGCTGAAAAAGGGATCAACCTTTTTTACGAATCGGTGGAAAACCGTAAAAGCTGCTGTCACATACGCAAGGTAGAGCCGCTGAACCGCGCGCTGGAAGGCGCCGAAGTATGGATCACCGGCCTGCGCAACGAACAGACGGAACACCGCAAAAACCTGCCGGTGGTAGAGTGGCTGCCGGAGAAAAAAATGTACAAGATCAACCCGCTCCTGAACTGGAGCTACGCCGATATTACCGCCCATCTCGACACATATTCGGTGCCCTATAACCCCCTGCACGACAAAGGTTTTATAAGTATAGGCTGTGCTCCCTGCACGCGTGCCGTAAGCCCGGGCGAAGATCCGCGCGCCGGCCGCTGGTGGTGGGAACTTTCGCATAAAGAGTGTGGTCTTCATTTAGTTAAATAAGTATGAGTATTCCGACTTCATCTGTATTTCCGCGTGCCCTGGAGCACGAAGCCATTTATATCATCCGCGAGGTGGCGGCCCAGTTCGAGAACCCGGCCCTGCTTTTTTCCGGCGGAAAAGATTCCATTGTGCTGGTGCACCTGGCCCGTAAGGCCTTTTACCCGGCTCCCGTGCCTTTCCCCATGCTGCATATCGATACGGGACATAATTTCCCGGAGACGATTGCCTTCCGCGACCGCCTGGCCGCAGAGACCGGTATACAGCTGCTGGTGCGCTACGTGCAGGATTCCATCGATGCCGGTAAGGTACAGGAAGAGACCGGCAAGTATGCCAGCCGTAATATGCTGCAGACCACCACACTGCTCGACGCCATCAGCGAACTGAAGCTGGATGCCTGTATGGGCGGGGCTCGCCGCGATGAGGAAAAGGCCCGCGCCAAAGAGCGCATTTTTTCGGTACGGGACGATTTCGGGCAGTGGGACGCCAAAAAACAACGCCCCGAACTGTTCGATATGCTCAACGGCAAGATCAATATCGGGGAGAACGTACGCGTGTTCCCTATTTCGAACTGGACCGAACTGGACGTCTGGAACTACATCCGTGAGGAAAAACTGGCCCTGCCCTCCATCTATTTTGCACACAAACGCTTTGTGATCGAACGCGACGGACTGTACTGGCCTGCATCGCCTTACCTGAACACCACCGAAGCGGAAGTGCCTTTTGAGGCCACGGTACGTTTCCGCACGGTAGGCGATATGACCTGTACGGCCGCCGTACTGTCCGAAGCGGATACCCTGGACGGGGTGATCGGCGAGATCGAATCGGCGGTAATTTCGGAACGCGGTGCCCGCATCGACGATAAACGTTCGGAAGCAGCCATGGAAAAACGCAAACAGGTAGGATATTTTTAAGCCGGCGGATGGAGCTCAAGACCAAAGCGGAAACAAAGACCGTTCCGCCGTCCGCCCGTGAGGCATCGCCCGAGATCCCGGAACGCGGGTCCCGGCGCCTGGTGCAGATCGGCGTAGTGGCCTTTGTGGCTGTGGTCATCGGTTACCTGGCCGGGCAGGTGTTCCCGCTGGCCCCGGGTGCCGATCTCTGGTCAGAGATACGTCCGCACCTCAACCGCGAACTGCTGTTATACATACTTGCCGGTTTCCTGGCCCAGATGGTGGACGGCATGCTGGGCATGGGTTACGGCGTTACGTCGGCCACCTGCCTCATGTCGTTCGGCGTAAACCCGGTTTCCATCAGTTCGGCCATCCACAGCTCCGAAATTTTTACTTCGGCGGCTTCGGGTTACAGTCACTATAAATTTGGTAACGTAAATAAAAAACTGTTCCGGCACCTGGTGATCCCGGGTGTGATCGGCGCTGTGTGCGGAGCCCTGTTGCTGGTGTTCCTCGACGAAAAGTATGGTCAGTGGCTTATGCCGGCCGTGGCCCTGTACGCCCTGATCCTGGGTGTGCGTATACTCATCAAGGCCTTTAAACAGGAACAGTCACCCCAAAAAGTAAAACGAGTGGGCATACTGGCCTGGTTTGGCGGATTTATGGATTCTTTCGGCGGCGGAGGCTGGGGCCCCATTGTTACCAGCACCCTCATTGCCAAAGGCCGTTCGCCCAAATACACCGTAGGCACCGTGAGCCTTACCGAATTTTTCATCACACTTTCCAGTGCCTTTACCTTTTTTATAAGTGTGGGCCTGGGCAACTGGAACGTGATCGCCGGTCTGCTGCTGGGCGGCGTACTGGCCTCACCGCTGGCTGCGCGCCTGGCCGGTAAATTACCCCGAAAAACAATGATGATCGCCGTAGGCATCATGATCATAATCTGGTGCATACGCATGATCTTTAAAAGCATATAAATACTATGGATGTTTTGAAAATAGCCACTGCAGGCAGTGTAGACGATGGTAAAAGTACCCTGATCGGCCGCCTGCTGTTCGATACCAAATCGATTACCAAAGACCGCCTTGAGGCCGTGGAAGCCGGCAGCCGCCGCAAAGGGCTTGACTTTACGGACCTGTCGCTGCTTACCGACGGACTTATTGCCGAGCGGGAGCAGGGCATCACCATCGATGTGGCGCATATCTATTTTGCCACGCCCAGCCGCAAGTACATCATTGCCGATTCGCCCGGCCACGTGGAATACACCCGCAATATGATCACGGGCGCTTCGCATTCCGAGGCGTTTATCGTACTCATCGATGCGCGTAAAGGCGTCATCGAGCAGACCCGCCGTCACCTGTTCATAGCCCGCCTGCTGCGCATACGCACGGTGTTTGTGTGCATCAATAAAATGGACCTGGCCGGTTTCAGCGAAACGGTCTTTGAAGACATCCGGGCCGATGTAAAGCGCCTGGCAGAGACCATCGGGCTGCAGAGTACCCTGGAGTTTGTGCCGGCTGTGGCCAAAGACGGCGATAATATCGCCCTGGCATCGGAACGCATGCCCTGGTACAGCGGAAAAACCCTGCTGCAACACCTGGAAGAACTGCCTGTGCAGAAGAACCAGGACCTGCTGCCGGCCCGTTTCCCGGTGCAGTACGTGATCCGTCCGCATTCCGACGAGCACCACGATTTCCGTGGTTATGCCGGTAAACTGGAGAGCGGCCGCCTGCGCAAAGGCCAGGAAGTAATGGCCCTGCCCTCGGGACGTACGGCTGTGATACGCGCGCTGTACGCCGCCGCACAGGAAGTGGACGAAGTTTCGGCCGGGCAGAGCATCACCCTGGAGTTGGATGCCGACCTGGACATCAGCCGCGGTAATATGATCGTGGCCGCCGATGCCGCCTGTGGAGCTTCAGCCTCTTTACAGGCCACCCTGGCCTGGATGGACGACAAAAAGCTTACGGCAGGCAGTTCGTACCTGCTGCAACATGGCATTCATACAGTAAAAGCAAAGATCAGTGCCATCGGGAGCCGGGTAAATATCGATACCCTGGAGAACGAAGAAGGCGTGAACAGCTTCGGCCTGAACGATATCGGTCGTGTACACATTAAAACGGCCCGTCCGCTTTTTGCCGACGTTTTTGCTGAAAATCCGCACAACGGAGCCTTTATACTGGTGGACGAGTTCAGCAACAACACAGTGGCCGCCGGTTTTATAGAAGTACTGTAAAAACAGGCCGGATTCAGGAAAAAATCGCATATTTGTAGTATACCAAACAGTAATAGTAACAGATATGAGAAGACAATCCTTGATCTTTGTAATGTTGGTAAGCACACTGCTGCTTACGTTCGCGTCATGTACCCGAAAAGCACGCTGTAAGTGTATCATAAGCGGTTTCGAAATTGTTACCCCCGAGCAGGAGTACGATAACAAGCAGGACTTCCAGGATGCTAAAAAAGCCTGCGAAGATAACGGCTGCGACTTCCTGGTAGGCGGTTCTTAACAGAGAATAACCCATCGTTTTAATAGGCGGCAGAACTTCTGAAAAGGGGTTCTGCCTTTTTTGTACAGGGCTGTGCAGATGTGCACAGGGTAAATCCCGTTCAATTTCAGGCTTTTTCCTCTTTTTTAATTCCGATATTCCTGCCAGTTTTGGACTCCCGGGTAAACGCGGCCGACCCGCCGCCTTGCCTGTGTTTAAATCCTTAACTATGTCAAGAAATATCGTAACCCAGGCCGATGTGGCGGCTTCACCGGCCTTTAAGACGCTGGCAGACGGTACGCCCGATCCTGCCGCCGGAGCGCCCCGGAAAGAAGACAAATACACCGATAAGCTTATTAAACTTGTCCCGGCAGAGATCGTGAGTGTATATCTCGGCGTATACACCACGATAAAGAGCACCTCCTACGCAGCGGGCGATAAACAGTTGCTGCAATGGATCGTTTTTGGATTGCTGCTGGCTCTTACCCCTTTGTATCTCTGGAAAATGGCCGGTGTAACCAAATGGGGGCAGCTCCTATGCAGCACCATTGCCTTTGTGTTCTGGGCCTTTTCGTTCGGAGGACCCGCAGGGGAACAGAAAGTGTTTCAGCACGAATTTACGGTACAGTTCCTGGTATCTCTTTTATTACCCCTCTATACCCTTATCATCCCCATGGTTTACGGCTCATCCTCATCCACTACGGAAAATTAGTGTTGAAAGCCCTCTGTACCTGGCAGCCCCATCGTAAAAGATGGGGCTTTCCTTCCGGTTTTACATCGTTTTATCGCTCATGAACAAACATTATCTACAATCACAGATGAAATCTTCAGGAACCGCCTACCTGTGCTGGTTCTTTTTCGGCGTACATTATGCCTACCTGGGCCAGTGGGGCTGGCAGGTACTGTACTGGCTCACGGCCGGCGGCTGCGGTATATGGACCATCGTGGACCTGTTCCTGATCCCCTCCAAAGTAAATAAACACAATCTTGTGCTCGCCAACCAGATCGCCGATATCGAACGCCGCGAAAAAGCAGAGGAGTTCGAACGGCAGCTGATGATCACGCGTTCGCAGAATAACAACAACGGAATAAATCCGTCCTAAGCCCTTTTGCCCCGGAAGAATTCCTGCAACAGGCTGCGGCATTCCTCTTCCAGCACGCCCTGTATCACTTCGGTTTTGGGGTGCAGTACGGGTGCGTTCAGTCGTGCATAGCCGCCTTTGGCATCGGCCGCTCCGAAAACGATACGGCTGATCTGTGCCCACTTCAGGGCTCCGGCGCACATGACACAGGGCTCCAGGGTTACGTACAGCGTGCAGTCTGTAAGGTATTTGCCGCCCAGGTATTCGGCCGCGGAAGTAATGGCCTGCATTTCGGCATGGGCGGTTACATCGTTCAGGGTTTCGGTAAGATTGTGGCCCCGGGCAATGATGCGGTTGTGCGAAACGATGACACAGCCGATGGGTACTTCGTCGCGTTCGTACGCTTTATGCGCTTCGCGCAGGGCCTCGCGCATATACCGCTCGTGTATGTTCTCCGTTTCCAGGCTCATAAATAGCGTTCGCGTAAAATGCGTGTATGATGCAGCTGGTGGCCGGCCGCACAGATACCAATGAAGCCAGCGGACATTTCGTAACCGTTCGCTTTGCCTTTCGACAGCAGTTCTGCCTCGCTGAAACGGCTGAACAGGGCCAGGCTGCTGTTGCGCACCGTTCTGAACTCAGCCCTTACCTCTGCCAGGCTTTGTCCGGCGGCAGTGTTCCGCTCTGCCCATGCATTTTCATCAAAGCCGGGGAGTTCAATGCCCGGTGCACGCGCTATGTGCAGGGCCCGGTACTGGAAAACCCGTTCGGCATCGCACAGGTGTGCAATTACCTGCGCTACGCTCCATTTGCCTTCTGCATAGCGGTAAGCCGCTTTTTCTTCCGGCAGGGAAGCCAGGAAATCCCAGATATCCGTGTTTTGCAGTACATCGTAAAAATTCCGCCCGTTCAGCAGGTCTACATAATTCTGGTAGAACGCCGGTACCGTTGTGCCGTAGGTCATCATCAAACAGGTATTTTCCTGCAAATTTGCATAAAAAATGTAGGTTTGCCGAATGAATATGCTTATTAGCCAGGTGGCGGCCCTTACCGGTCTTGCCCCTAAATACATACAGAATACCCTGGACCTGCTTGCCGAAGGCGCCACCATTCCGTTCATTTCCCGTTACCGCAAGGAAGCTACGGGTGGCATGGATGAGGTACAGATCGCCCAGGTAAAAAAAGAAGCCACCCGCTTCGAAGAACTGACCAAACGTAAAGAGGCCATCCTGAAGTCGGTGCGCGAACAGGAAAAACTGACGCCCCAGCTCGAAAAAGCCATACAGGAAGCCGCCACCCTGTCGGAACTGGAAGACCTGTACCTGCCCTATAAACCCAAAAAGAAGACCAAAGCCCAGCAGGCCATCGAGAACGGACTGCTGCCCCTGGCCCAGCGCATCTGGAAACAGGGCAATGACACCCCCGAGACCCTGGCAGAACAATACACCAACGAGGTATACAAAAGCGGTGCCGATGTAAAGGACGGTGTACTGGAAATTATGGCCGAATGGGTATCGGAAGATAAACCGGTACGCGAATACCTGCGCGATGTGTTCGTACGCCACGGTGTACTTTCTGCCGTAAAAAAACGCGGCACCCGCGAAGGAGAGGACGTATACCGCGATTATTTTGAATATACCGAACGCTGGCAGAAGATACCTTCGCACCGTTTTATGGCCTGTATGCGCGGCGCTGCCGAAGGACACCTGAACATACGCGTACAGGTGGATACCGAACGCAGCATGCAGTTTGTGACCCGTAAATTTGTGCGGGGCCGCGGAGGCTGTGCCGGCTGGGTGGAAGAAGCCTGCGGACTGGCTTTCGACAAGCATCTGCAGCCACACTTTGAAAAGGAATGCCTGGAAATGGCCCGCGAAAAAGCCGATGAAGAGGCCATAAAAGTATTTGGTTCCAACCTGCGTCAGCTGCTGCTGGCCGCGCCCCTGGGCCCCAAACGTATCCTGGCCATAGACCCGGGTTTCCGTACGGGCTGTAAAGTGGTGTGCCTCGACGAACAGGGCCGCCTGCTGCACAACGAGACCATTTACCCGCACCCGCCGCAGAAAGAAACGGCCCAGGCCGCCAAAAAGATAAAATCCCTTACCGAAGCCTATAAAATTGAGGCCATTGCCATCGGTAACGGCACGGCAGGCCGCGAAACCGAAGACTTTATACAGCGCATTGTGTTCCCGCAGGACACCAGTCTGCAGGTGTACATGGTGAATGAAGCTGGCGCCAGTATCTACTCGGCCTCGGCCATTGCCCGCGAGGAGTTTCCGCAGTTCGACGTAACCGTGCGGGGCAGCGTTTCCATCGGCCGCCGTCTCATGGACCCTCTGGCCGAACTGGTGAAGATCGATCCCAAGTCGATCGGGGTGGGGCAGTACCAGCACGACGTAAACCAGACCCTGCTGAAAGACGAACTCGACGCAGTGGTGATCTCCTGCGTGAATTCCGTAGGTGTAAACCTGAACACGGCCAGCAAATGGCTGCTGTCTTATGTATCCGGACTGGGGCCCTCCATCGCATCCAATATCGTGGAATACCGCGAAAAGAACGGCACCTTTGCCTCCCGGGACGAACTGCATAAAGTACCCCGCCTGGGCCCGAAGGCCTTTGAACAATGTGCGGGCTTTTTACGTATCCCCGGTGCAAAGAACCCGCTGGACAACAGCGCTGTGCATCCCGAGCAGTACAAGCTGGTAGAGAAGATGGCCGCCGACCAGAAGGTACAGGTGAGCGATCTGCTGGCCCGTGAAGACCTGCGCAAGGCCATTCCTGTAAAGAATTACATTTCTGAAAAAGCCGGTGAGGCCACCCTAAAAGATATTATGGCCGAACTTTCGAAACCCGGCCGCGACCCGCGGGCACGCATAAAGGTGATGGAATTCGACCGCAACGTACGCACGATCGAAGACCTGCAGATAGGCATGGAACTCAACGGCATCGTGAGCAATATCACCAATTTCGGCGCTTTTGTGGACATTGGCGTAAAGCAGGACGGACTGGTACACCTGTCCCAGATGGCCGACCGCTTTATTAAAGATCCCAACGAAGTAGTGCATCTGCAGCAGCAGGTACGCGTAAAAGTGACCGAAGTGGATGTAGCCCGGAAGCGTATTTCACTCAGCATGAAACTCTGATCCTATGCAGGTAAACCAGCTCCGCGAACAGTTCTTTGCCTACCCGGACCTTAGCAAAAGGGAATGGATGGAGAACTATATGAAGAACCGCTATCCTTACGTGGGCCTGCCTAACCCCATCCGTAAGGCCCTGGAAAAGGACTTCATCAGTCTCTGGAAACAGCAGGAGATGGGAGAGATCGGCCCTGTTTTCCGGGAACTCTGGCAGCAGCCCGAACGGGAATTCCGCTATACTGCGCTGGAACTGCTGTACGCAAGCCGCAAAAAATGGACAGAGGCTACGCTGGCCCTGATCGAATATGCCATTGCCACCGACGCCTGGTGGGACACCGTAGATACCCTGGCCGGGAAATGTGCGGGGGAGTACTTCCTGAAATTCCCCGGAAAAAGGGAAAAGACCCTGCACAAATGGATCGCTTCGGCCGATCTCTGGTTTAACCGGGCGGCCATCCTGCACCAGCTGGGTTACAAGAAAAGGACAAATACGGAATGGCTGCGCGAGACCATTATTCCGCAACTGGGATCGAAGGAGTTTTTTATACAAAAGGCCATAGGCTGGGCCCTGCGCCAGTACGCACGCACAGATGCCCTGTGGGTGGCGGATTTCTGCGATGAATACCCCTTAAAGCCGCTCAGCAGAAGAGAAGCATTAAAGCATTTGTAACACAAAGGTAATTTGGGGCCTTCGGGGATTTTGGGTACATTAGACCAAAATTTAAGGATTCTGAAATATGAAAACTGTATTGATTACCGGGGCGACGAGTGGAATAGGAAAAGCAACGGCCGAGATCCTGGCCGATAAGGAATACCGCCTCATTATCTGTGGGCGCCGCGCCGACAGATTACAGGAAATAGCCAAAAAACTGAACCGAAAAACCGAAGTTTTTACGCTTTGCTTCGACATCAGCAAACGCCAGGAAGTGCAGAACGCATTTTTATCCCTGCCGGAGAATTACCGCGATATAGACATCCTGATCAACAACGCCGGTAATGCCCACGGACTTTCTACCATACAGGACGGCGACCTGGACGACTGGGAAAGCATGATCGACATCAATATCAAAGGACTTTTATACATTACCAAAGAGATCCTGCCGGGTATGATCGAACGGAACGAAGGACACATCATTAACCTGGGCTCCGTGGCCGGTAAGGAAGTGTATCCTATGGGCAATGTATACTGTGCCAGCAAATTTGCCGTAGATGCCATCAACCGCGCACTGCGCATCGATCTTAACGAATACAGCATACGTGTGGGTGCCGTGAACCCCGGACTGGTGGAAACGGAATTTTCACTGGTACGCTTCAAGGGCGATGAAGACCGCGCCAAAACGGTGTATAAAGGCTATAAACCCCTGAAACCCGAAGATGTGGCCGAGATCATCAGCTTTATGATCCACATGCCGGCACACGTGAACATTGCCGATCTTACCGTTTTCCCGGCTGCACAGGCGGCTCCGGGTATTCTCCGAAAAAAATAGCATTTTAGATAAAAAGAATGAGGAAAGTCATACCCGCAATCACACCCGTTGTGTTGATTTGTACTCTGCTGGCCTGTTCCGGAAAAAAACCGCAAGAACAAGAAAAGAAAATGGAAACGAAAGTAACGCGCGACCCGCATTCCTATGCCAGACCGCAGGAAGCGGTGATCCAGCACCTGGACCTGGACCTGGCCGTTGATTTTGATAAACACATCCTGAAAGGATATGCCGAATATACCCTGCAAACCGCTCCCGATGCCAAAGAGGTGATCTTTGACGTGCGCGACCTGGTCATTTCAAAGATCACGCTGGACCAGGATACCACGCCGGCGGTCTTCAGTACCGGGATCCCCGACGATGTGCTGGGCGCGGCCCTCACCGTAAAACTGAAACCCGGCACCCGTAAAGTACGTATCTATTATGAGACCTCTTCCGATGCGGCGGCTTTGCAGTGGATGGACGCCAAACAGACGGCAGGCGGGAAGCATCCCTTCCTGTACACCCAGTCGCAGGCCATCCTGTGCCGCACCTGGATCCCCGTGCAGGACAGTCCGGGTATCCGTTTCACCTACAATGCCACCATACGTGTACCCAAAGGCCTGATGGCCCTGATGAGCGCCACCAATCCGCAGCAGCTTTCTGCCGACGGTGTGTACACCTTTGAACAGAAACGCCCGATCCCGGCTTACCTGATGGCTCTTTCCGCAGGTAACCTGGCCTTTCATAAATACGACGATAAAACCGGGGTATATGCCGAGCCCGAGACCATGAAAGCGGCTTCGTACGAGTTTGTGGACACCTACAAAATGCTGCTGGCTGCCGAAAAACTGTATGGTCCTTACGACTGGGGTCGTTACGATCTGCTGGTGCTGCCGCCCTCCTTCCCCTTCGGCGGAATGGAAAACCCCTGCCTTACCTTTGCCACACCTACCATTATTGCCGGCGACCGTTCGCTTACCTCCCTGGTGGCGCACGAACTGGCCCACAGCTGGAGCGGCAACCTGGTTACGAACCGCACCTGGAACGATTTCTGGCTCAACGAAGGCTTTACCGTATACCTGGAGCGCCGTATCATGGAAGAACTGTATGGCAGATCCTATGCCGATATGCTGGCGGTACTGGGTTACGGCGACCTCAGCCAGACCCTGGCCGATATGAAGGCCGACGGAAATATGAAGGACAGCCGCCTGAAACTCGACCTCGAAGACCGCGACCCGGATGACGGTGTGAGCGATATCGCCTACGAAAAGGGCTACCTGCTGCTGCGTACCATTGAAGATGCCGTGGGCCGCGATAAATTCGATCCCTTTGTAAAGAAATGGTTCGCCGAAAAAGCCTTTAAGGGTGCCGATACCGAAGAGTTCCTCGAGTTCCTGTACGCCAACCTGTTTGCCGAAGGTTCGGAAGAAGATAAAAAAGTGAACCCCAAACGCTGGATCTACGAAGAAGACCTTCCGGCCGGGGTAAAAGCGCCCGTTTCGGAACGTTTCGAAAAAGTGAAACAGGCGGCAGACCTGGCTGCGGGCGGCGGAAAAGTACCGGCTGAACAAACGGCCGCCTGGACCTCGCACGAGTGGGTGTACTTCCTGCGTTCGCTGCCGGCCAAAAGCTCTCCGGCCCTGATGGCCTCGCTGGACGCACAGTATACATTTACACAGAGTGGCAATAACGAGGTGTTATTCGTATGGCTGATGATGGCCGTGGAGAACAACTACGCCGACGCCTACCCCGAGCTGGAGAAATTTTTGCTGCACGTAGGCCGCCGCAAGTTTGTGAAACCGCTGTATGAGGCCATGATGAAGAACCCGGCCACTACGGAAATGGCCAGAGAAGTGTATGCAAAGGCCCGCGGGGGATACCATGCGGTTACCTGGCAGACCCTGGATAAAATTGTGAAATAACAATCAGCTAATACTGCGATTTGTAACTTTGTAAAAAGAGACTTTATGAAAATTCTGGTACCGGTCGATTTTTCCGGCAATAGTACACACGCCGCCGGGCAGGCTATCCTGTGGGCAGAGAAGAGAAAAGCCGAAGTGACGTTCCTGTACGTATCCCAGGTGCTTTCGCCTACGGGTAGCGTTATGTACGGCGTATCCGTTGAAACGGAGGCCGAACACCTGGCTTCACGCAGTGCCGAACTGAAGGCCGAAATGGATAAAGTATTTGCCGAAGTCGGCGTGCAGGCAGATCCGGAGCGCTACACCTGTAAAGCGGTAAATAATGCCGTGAACTCCACCGGGATCGTGGAATATGCCCAAAGCTGGGGCGCCGATATTATCGTAATGGGTAACCGCGGCGAATCCAATATTTCTACCATGCTGCTGGGCCGCACCACTACGGCTGTGCTCGACAAGGCCGAAATCCCCGTTTGTACCATACCTGCGGGCAGTATCCGGGCGGACTGGCATAATGTGGCCATTGGTACCGACCTGGTTACCGTGGAGCAGGACATTGCCATTGCCGCGCCCTTCATCGGCCGTCTCGACGATAAATTCGACCTGGTATACGTATCGCCGGTTTTCCCGGAAAAGGTAGAAATGGCAGAGTTCTCTCCGCAGAAACTGCTGTCTGCGCTGCACGAACAGACCGGTCTGGCCTTCAACTGGGTGAATGTGGTAACGGAAGTGGAGAACGATATTACGGGCGGACTGCAGCAATACGTAGAAAAGCACAACCCCGACCTGCTGGTGATGTTCTATACACGCCGCAACTGGTTCGAAAAACTGATCAATGCCAGTTATACCAAGCAGATGTTGTTCAACAACAAGGTAGCTGTACTGTCTTTTAAACGTTCGCCTAAGATCGCGGGCGTCTGATCCGTACGATCTCGTACATGGCCACCGCTCCGGCGGCGGATACGTTCAGCGAGCCGATCTTCCCGAACATGGGGATACGTGCCCGTTTATTACAGAATTTAAGATTTTCGGGAGCGATACCGGTCTCTTCGGAACCGAGTACCAGTGCCACTTTGGACTCTACCTGCAGGTCGAACAGGTCGTCCTCGGTCTTTTCGGTGCATCCGATCACGTCAAAACCTTTGTCAGACAGGTATTTAAGTGTATTTCGCAGGTGACTGCTGCGGGCAATACGGATGAGATGCATAGCGCCAGCGCTCGATTTCACGGCATCGGCCCCGATACGGGCGGCGCCCTTGGCAGGTACGATCACCGCATCAAAACCGGCACATTCGGCTGTACGGCAAAGCGCCCCGAAGTTGCGTACATCGGTCACCCGGTCCAGTACCAGCACCATGGGGTCGGTTTTTTCGCGCAGCAGGGCATCGATGGTCTCTTCGGCCTTCAGCAGTTCTACCGGGCTCATAAAAGCCACGATCCCCTGGTGATTACCGCGTACGGTACGGTCCAGTTTTTCTACCGGAACTTCCTGCACCACGGTTTCCGTTTCCTTGCAGATCCGGAGTATCTCGGCCACATTAAAGCCCGATAAACCTTTCTTAATGAGTATTTTTTCAGGTTTTTCACCTGCTTTCAGTGCTTCCAGTACCGGGTATATTCCGTATAGTGTATCTTTGCTCTCTTGCATCGGTACAAAAGAACGGGTAAAAACGATGCAAAGCAAAATTTTTTTCCGTTTGTGAATCAGGCTTTTGCAGAAAAATGAAGTTTTTTTTGAAAATACTGTTTGTCTTTTCGAAAAGTGCCCTTATATTTGCAGCCCGAAAAACAAATGACGGCCCATTCGTCTAGGGGTTAGGACGCAAGATTTTCATTCTTGAAACAGGGGTTCGATTCCCCTATGGGCTACAAAAATTAAGGGTTAAAAACCCAACAAAATTATTATGGCAAATCACAAGTCTGCAATAAAAAGAACCCGTTCAAACGCTGCCAAGAGAGCACGTAACCGTTACCAGCATAAAACTGCTCGTACGTTTATCAAGCGTCTGAAATCCGCCGGTAAGAAATCGGAAGCCGAAGCGCAGCTGTCGAATGTGGTTTCTATGGTTGACAAACTGGCGAAACGCAGCATTATTCATAAGAATAAAGCTTCCAATATTAAAGGGAAACTGGCTAAATTCGTTGCCGGACTCAATTAATCGAAAACGCTTTTTTACTATATTTAAGCCTGCCGGTAACGGTGGGCTTTTTTTATGAAAAAAAATACCGAAATCCCTTATATTCCCATCAGAGACTGGGCCGAATCCGAGCGCCCGAGAGAAAAACTGATCGAGCGTGGCAGCAGCGCGCTCAGCAATGCAGAACTGCTGGCTATACTTATCAATAATGGTCCCCAAGGCATATCGGCCCTGGACATTGCCCGGCGTTTGCTGGAAATGGCCGGTAACAACCTGGCGGTACTGGCACGCACAGACCCCCGCGATATGAAGCGTATCCACGGCATCGGCCCCCGGAAAGCAGCTGCACTGGTTGCGGCCCTGGAACTGGGTTCCCGGCGCAGGCATGCCGAGGCCATGGAGAACCCCGTGATCGACGGCAGCCAGAGTGCCTATAACATTATAGAACCCGCCCTGTGTGACCTGCGCCACGAGGTGTTCATGGCCCTGTACCTGAACCGTGCCAACAGGGTGATCGGCCAGAAAATACATTCTACAGGCGGTATTGCAGGTACTATTGTAGACCTGCGTCTGCTGTTCAAGGAAGCCCTTATGCTGGAAGCCTCAGCCCTGGTACTGGGTCATAACCATCCCAGCGGCAATAAAAGTCCCAGCCGCAGCGATATTGTACTTACCAAAAAAATAAAAGATGCGGGGGCGCTTATGGAAGTGCGCCTGCTCGATCACATTATCGTGACGCCGAAGACAAATGTGTATTTCAGTTTTACCGACGAAGGTTTACTTTGACGGAGCGTTGCACTGCTCCGAAGGCTTGGCTCCACAAAGGCTGCAGGCCTCTCCGTCTTTATTCAGAAAAGGATTCTGGCTGGCACAGGTACCGGCAAATTTACCGTTTTTCTTTACGATCAGCTTGATGGCAATACCGGCAAAAGCAAGTAACAGTAAGCCGAGGGTTAAACCCAATGTGGCTAAAATTGTAGCGTCCATCCTTTAAACTCTTTTAATTCTACTAAATTTGATACAAATTTACCACATATTTGTGGGATAAACCTAATTTTTAACATAGGTGCAACAAACAGTAAGGGCATGCCGGGAGCAGCATATCGGTATGCTGAAAACGGGCGTATTTGATATTTTAGTGATAGGAGGCGGGATAACCGGGGCGGGAATAGCCCTGGACGCGGCAGCAAGAGGACTGAAGGTGGCCCTGGTAGAAAAGCAGGACTTCGCTTCAGGTACCAGTAGCAAAAGCACCAAACTGATCCATGGAGGACTTCGTTATCTTAAGAACCTGGAATGGAAACTGGTACGCGAAACCGGGCACGAACGGCGTATCGCCTGCGCCAATGCGCCACACCTGGTGTACCCCGAGTATATGTTGTTACCGGTGGTAAAAGGCGGTTCTCTTTCTTACCTGGCCGCGTCGCTGGGCATTTATATCTATGACCGCCTGGCCGGTGTACCTGCCGGACAGCGGCGTAAAATGCTCTCCGCCGAAAAAACCGCAGCACTGGAACCGGCCTTCCGCAGGGACCACCTGCTGGGAGGGGCCCTGTACCACGAATACCGCACGGACGATGCCCGACTTACCGTAGAAATTATGAAAACCGCCGCCGCCCGCGGTGCCGTATGCCTGAACTACTGCAAAGCCATAGAGCCGCTTACAGAGGGCGGTAAACTGCGGGGTTTCCGGGTGCACGACGAAATAAACGATGCCCGTTTTGAGATACAGGCCCGCGTGGTGATCAACGCTGCAGGGCCCTGGGTAGACGATATCCGCAAAATGGACGGCTCGCTCAGCGGCAAACGCCTGGTGCTTTCCAAAGGTGTACACCTGGTGGTACCCTACGAGAAACTGCCCGTGAAACAGTCCTGCTACCTGGACGTATTCAGCCAGAAAGGCCGCATGATCTTTGTGATCCCCCGCGACGGATGTACGTATATCGGAACAACCGACACCTTTTACGAAGATCCTGAACACCCGGATATTACGCTAAAAGATGTAGAATACCTGCTGAATGCCGTGAATGCCCATTTCCCGGCCTACCCGCTGAAGCAGGAAGATATTACGGGTGCCTGGAGCGGGGTAAGGCCGCTGATCTACGAAGAAGGCAAGCCCTCTACCGAACTTTCCAGGAAAGACGAACTGATGCTGTCGCCCTCGGGCCTGATCACCATTGCCGGCGGTAAGCTTACGGGTTACCGTAAAATGGCCGAACGCGCGGTAGACATGGCCGTGCAGAAGGGCGGACTGAAAGCCGGCCCCTGCATCACCGCTAACCTGAAGCTGACAGGTGCCGGAATCCCGGTATCGCTGGACAAATATGCCTATGCCCGCGCCGAAGAGTGCGCCCAGATACCCCATACCCTGCAACAGGTAAAAGACCTGGTGCACCGTTATGGCTCCGAGACCGAACGCATCATTGCCGGTGCCTACGAACTGTACAATGCCGACCGGCAGCATCCCGATCCGCTGGGTGAGGCCGAACTGCGCTTCTGTATGGCGGAAGAATGGGTATGTAAACCGGCCGATTTTTACATACGCCGCACCGGTATGCTGTATTTCCGCAGGCATGCCATACCGGCACACCGCGAAGGTTTCGGGAATGTGTACGAACAGGCCTCGGGTTTTGACGCTACACAGAACGCGCTATTTATGAAGGAATTTGTATCGGATTACGATACAGCGCTGATTTTCGCTTAATTTGTACCGGGTGAAAATCAATATCCGACATATCTCCTTTATCCTGTTAGTGTTCGTAACCATTTCCTACCTCTCGTTCCGCACGCTCAACAAAAATTACTATTCTCCTGAAAAGATTGCCGGCAGGGTACAGGAGCTTTTTTCGCGCCAGGTAGATTTCCAGGAGGTGCTGAAAGACCGTATACAACAGGACCTGCTGCCCCAGCTGGACATTGCCAATGTAGACCTGAACCGTTACAGTTCCTGGAGCGACCTGTACAATTCCAGTAAGACCGGGGTGTTCATCTACCGCAACAACCGGCTGGTATTCTGGAACAACTCCGATATTTCCATCGAAACGCGCTACATTTACAATGTATATACGAACCCGGTCATCCAGAAAAAAAGAGGCTGGTACACGAGCAGTGTTTTCGACAAGGACGAGTACAAGATCGTACTGCTCACCGCCCTGCAGACAGACAAGGCCCTGCCTTCGGAGGGACCGGCCTTCCGTTTCAGCGATTCACAGAAAATACCTCCCGAAGTAGAAATGCAGCCCGTAGGGTACAAGAATGCCTACGGACAGGTGTTTCCCCTGCTGAACGAAGAAGGGAGCGAAGTGGCCACCCTGTACATCCCGCTTTCTTATACCTCGGGTGACCTGGGCCTGGAGAATTTCCTGCTCGGGTTCATGGGCTACTGTGTGTTCTTTGTAGGCTTTGCTTTTCAGCCTGTTTTTAAAACGCCGCTGCGCCAGGGATTGTACACCCTGTTCTTCCTGGTGATATCGGCCAGTTTCCGTTACCTGGACTCCGTTTACAATATCTCAGGAAAGAACTATGGTGTAGGGCTTTTCGATTCATCGCTTTATGCCAGCGGTATTGTTTTTCCCTCCCTGGGCGACCTGTTCAACTGGGCCCTGGTGTACATGGGCTGGGCCGGCATGTATGCGTTGTTCCTGTGGCGTTTCGGACGCAAAAAATACCGCAGCTACTTTTCCAGGCATCCCTGGTTCTGGGTGCTCCTCGGTACGCTCAGTGCCCTCTCGGTGTTCCCGCTGAGCTATATCATCCACGACCTGATCCAGAACTCGATCATCCTGCTCGATATCAACTACCTCACGTCTTTCGACCGCTACAGTGTGGCCGGACTGGGCGTGATCTTCTTTGCCCTTTTCAGCTTTTTTCTCATTTCCATATCGTCTATCTATTTCCTGGTGCAGACCAATGGCAAGTTCACCTACTTTATTACGGGTGCCCTGGCTACGGTAATAACGGTATGGGCGGTGGGGCGCTTCCCGATGTATGAGAACGTGGTGGTGCTGCTGTTTGCAGCCCTGGTGATCCTGTACACCTACAATGCCTGGGAGCGTAAAATAAACCTGCCCGTATCGTACCATCCTTTCCTGTATTCCTTTGCTTCTTCGGTACTGCTGGGCCTTTTGCTGCTGGATGCGGTAGAGACCAAGCGCAACGAGGAAATGAAGTACTATGCTTCTAAAATTCTGTACCAGTATGACCCGGCGGCGGAATATTTTTTCCAGCAGTCGGTGCAGTCGTTCGAAAAAGATACCATCCTGCTGAATTCCATTTCCCTGGCCACGCAGGAAGATCCGGAACTGCTCGAAAGTATCATTACGGAACATTTCAGGGGCTACTGGCTCAATTACAGCATCTCGCCCCATCTTTTTTATGAAGACAGCCGCAAGAACCAGCAGGTACAGGGCCCCGGCAGAGATTATTACGAACATATATTTTCGCAGGGGGCCATGTCCAACATCAGCGGTTTTGTGTCGCTTTCGTCCGATTCGGCGCTGGCCACCTATATGGGGCGTATCGACCTCTACGACATGCGCGACGCCCCGGTAGGCACACTTTTTCTCATTTTTGAAGGCCGCAGTTTCCTGCGTACCGTGGGGCTGCCCGAATTCCTTATCAAAAGGCCTTACCAGCTCGAGATCCTTCAGAAAGGCTTTCAGTCGGCCCGTTACGTGAACAACCGCCTGGAAGAACGTACGGAGCAATTCCTTTTTCCGCCGGTGCTGAAGCCGGAGATCATACGCAACGAATTTGAGAACAGTAAACTGCGGTATTATTACCTGCAGAACGGCTCCAACAAAGTGGTGATCCTGGACAGCAACCGCTTTTTTGTATCCCTGCTCAACTATGTGTCCATGCTGTTCCTCATCAGTGTAGGCTTTACCGGCATATTCCAGGTGAGTATACTGGCTTTCCGGCCTTCGATGCGCGTACTTTCACTGGGCGGCAAGTTCCGTTTTTTTATTCTTACCGCCATTTCCATGGCTTTTATCGCTATCCTGGCCAATTCGCTCTACTTTACGCGAAACATGCTCAATACCTTTGATAACAAGGGTTTGCTTATGACCAGCGAAAACGTAAAGAAAGAACTCGATTACTATTTCAATAATCCGTCCTACCAGGTTTCACCGGATTCTGTGCTGTCGATCGAACGTAAACTGCGCCGCGTATCCGAATCCTACCTGGTGGATGTGAATTATTTCGACAGTTCGGGCGTATTGATGGCTTCCACGCGGCCGGAGCTGTATTCGAACCAGCTGCGCAATATGCTGATGGACCCCCGGGCCTTCCAGGCACTGCGTTACGGCTACCGCAACATGTACAATATGGACGAGTCGATCGGTAGCGTACGTTTTATTTCGTCCTTTTCGCCCGTGGTGAACTCGGCGGGCCGCACCGTGGGCTATTTCCAGGTGCCTTATTTTGCACAGAACGCCCAGCGCGAAGCCGACGTATCCGAATCGCTCGGGATCGTGCTCCGTTATTATGCCGTTATCATTTCCATCGTATTCATTGTAGCCCTCATTGCCACCAACCGTTTTACCCAGCCCCTGCAGGAACTGCGCGAGAAAATAAGCAGCCTGCGCCTGGGCGAACGTTTAGATCCCATTGAGTACAGCGGAACCGACGAGATCGCCTCCCTGGTAAAAGCCTATAATATTGCCGTAGCCGACCTGGAGAACAGTGCCGATCTGCTGGCGAAATCCGAACGGGAAAAAGCCTGGCGCGAGATGGCCAAACAGGTGGCGCACGAGATCAAAAATCCGCTTACGCCCATGAAGCTGAACGTGCAGCTGCTCGAAAGATCGTACCTGGACGGCAAGCCCGATTTCCCGGAACGTCTCCGGCAGTTCACCATCAGTATGCTGGAGCAGATCGACGTAATGGCGCGCATCGCTTCCGATTTCAGTCACTTTGCCAAATGGTCGAACGAAAGCAATGAAAAATTCGATGCCGGCGTGGTACTTAAATCCGTGGCTTCGATCTTTGACGGTTACATGCCTAATATACGGGTAAAGGTGTCCCTGCCGAAAACGGCCCTGTGGGTGTACGGCGATAAGGACCACCTGCTGCGGGCCTTTAACAACCTGGTGAAGAATGCCTGCCAGGCCATCGGGGAACAGCCCGATGGGGTGATCGAGATATCCGCCGCCCAGCTGGGCAAATACTGGGAGATACGCTTCCAGGACAACGGTGCGGGTATACCGGCCGACGTGCGGGAGAATATCTTTAAGCCGAATTTTACCACCAAGACCACCGGAAGCGGTCTGGGACTGGCCATGTGTAAAAATATCATTGAACAGTTCGGAGGCCGTATTTATTTTGAAACGGCTGATACCGAAGGGACTACATTCTTCGTGGAACTGCCTGTTGCCTGAAAACTGATACTGAATTCAAAAAAGTACCCTATATTGTAATCAAAAACCAGTATGGCCCAAACCAAAGTTTCTGCACCTGCCCCCGACCAGGGACGGTCAACGTCCTCCTCATCCATAGTTCCCGTACTTACCATTCTGCTGGGAGCGCTGAGTATACTGCTGCTGTTTGCCGCGGTTTTCCTGGGCTGGCAGTACCTGGCCCTTAACAAGGAAGTAGGCATAAAAGAAAAGGCCGTGGTGGCTGCCAAAGCCGAAAGAGACAGCCTGGCGCTGGAAATAAAGAATATTGAGGACGAACTGCGCCGTCAGAAAGACTTCCATAACGTGGAAGTGGACGATTATATGGGCCAGATCGAAAGCCTGAAAGTACGCCTGAATTCGAACCCCGGCGGCGGCGGAAATTCTTCTTCTTTGAAGAGGGAGATCAAACTGCTGAAAGAAGAGCTGGAAACAAAGAATAACCAGCTGGCCGCATGGCTCAAAAAAGAACAGGACTGGAACCAGGCCATGGAAAAACTGAAGCAGCAGCTGCTGGACAAGGAGACCGAGAACCGGCAGCTGGCGGCCGATACGGCCAAGCTCTGCGAGCAGGTGAAAACGGCTGCGGTACTGCAGATATCCAGCATACAGTGCAAAGCGGTGTCGGTGAACAAGAAAGGAAAAGAGAAGGACCAGGCCAAAGCCGTAAAAGTGAACCGCCTGGAATGCTGTTTTACCGTATTTAAGAACCAGCTGGCAGGTAAAGGCAGCAAAGAGGCCTACCTGGTGATCAAGAACCCGGCCGGCGATGTGCTGAGCGGCGCCACGCGCGAAACCTTCGAATCGGCCTCGGGCCTGCAGAATTATTCGGCTTCGGCCAGCTTTGACTTTAACGGGGGCAACCAGAACCTGTGCATTCCCTTCGATACCGAAAAAGACCTCAAACCCGGTAAATACCTGATGCAGGTGTATATCGACAAGAATAAAACGGCCGAGAGCCTTATTCAACTCAAATAAACACGTATGAAACACAAACACTTGTTACTGGCGGGATTAGTCGCCGTTGCTGCGGGCTTTTCATCCTGCACCAAAGAAGAGATCCTCGGAACCATGACCGCTGATATCGGCGGCACCAAATGGACGGCTACGGCGCAGGGAGCCGTGTCGGTACAGAACCGCTTCGTGATCACGGGCAGTACCACCTCATCGAGCATCGTGCTCAGTCCGAACGGTAATGCCGTGGGTACTTACACTACCGACGTATTTTCGGGTAATGTACAGCCTTTTGTATATACGCCCAGCCTTAGCAGTCCGCAGAATACCTATGTGGGTTCAGGCGGTTCTATTATTATTCAGACGGTGGCCGGCAACCGCCTTACGGGTACGTTCAGCGTAACGGCTACCAATTCGCAGGGCGCCGGCCAGACCATTTCAGGCTCGTTCAAGAATATACTTGTGAATTAAGACTGTAGATAATCTGTTTAAAAATTGAGAAGCCGCGTTCAGCGGCTTTTGTGTTTTATACGGGCATTAGCCGTACCTTTGCTCTATGCAACAGTATCATGATTTAATGAAGACCGTGCTGGATACCGGGGTTTTTAAAGAAGACCGTACCGGCACCGGCACATACAGCATTTTTGGTTACCAGATGCGTTTTAACCTGCAGGACGGGTTTCCGCTGGTAACGACCAAAAAAGTGCACCTGCGTTCCATTATTCATGAGCTGCTGTGGTTCCTGAAAGGCGAGACCAATATTGCCTACCTGAAAGAGAACGGGGTAAGCATCTGGGACGAATGGGCCGATGAGAACGGCGACCTGGGGCCGGTATACGGCTCGCAGTGGCGCTCCTGGCAGACGCTCTCCGGCGAAAGTATCGACCAGATCGCCAACGTGATACGGCAGATCAAAAAAACGCCCGACAGCCGCCGCCTTATCGTAACTGCCTGGAACCCGGCCGAAGTGGAGCAGATGGCCCTGCCGCCCTGCCACGCCTTTTTCCAGTTTTACGTGGCCAACGGCAAACTCAGCTGCCAGCTGTACCAGCGCAGCGCCGATATTTTCCTGGGTGTGCCCTTTAATATTGCCTCCTACGCGCTGCTTACGCAGATGGTGGCCCAGGTATGTGACCTGCAGCCCGGCGAATTTGTACATACCCTCGGCGATGCGCACCTGTATGCCAATCACCTGGACCAGGCCCGCCTGCAACTGAGCCGTGACCTGCGCCCGCTGCCGCAGATGAAAATAAACCCGGAAGTGAAAGATATTTTCGGCTTCCGCTACGAAGATTTCGAATTGTTGAACTATGATCCGCATCCGCACATCAAGGCTGTGGTAGCCGTATAGCCTATGATCTCACTTATTGCCGCCATGGCCGAAAACCGCGCGATCGGTCTGCACAACGACCTGCCCTGGAAATTACCTGCAGACCTGAAATGGTTCAAGCAGCAGACCCTGGGCAAGCCCGTGATCATGGGCCGCAATACCATGGAGAGCATCAACCGCCGTCCGTTGCCCAATCGCCGCAATATTGTTATTTCACGCAGTATGCAGCAGGCTCCCGAAGGTTTTGAACTGGCCTCTTCCATTCCGCAGGCCATCGATAGGGTAAAAGAAGTTCCGGAGATCATGATCGTAGGCGGGGCCGATATCTACCGGCAGTCGCTTTCCATTGCCGACCGCCTGTATATTACCCGCGTGCACGCGCATATAGATGGCGACGCTTTTTTCCCGGAGTGGGACGCGGCCGGGTGGACCTGCACATTCTCAGAGATGCATGCCGCCGACGAAAAACACGCTTACGCGTTCACATTTGAGATCTGGGACCGTAAGGCTTAGGCTTAAGCCAGCACGGTATTCAGGATACTTTCGAACAGTTTTTTACCGTCTTCGTTGTTCAGTTCTTTATGCCAGGCTCTTTCGGGGTGTGGCATCATACCAAATACATTGCGGCCTTTGTTGGTGATACCGGCAATATTGTCCAGCGAACCGTTGGGATTACCGCCATTGTCGAGCTGTCCGTCCTTATCGCAGTAACGGAAGAGGATACGGTCCTCGTCTTGCAGTTGCTTCAGGGTATCGTCGCTGCAGAAATAGTTGCCTTCGCCGTGGGCGATCGGGATCTGCAGTACTTCACCTTTGCTGATGTTCTGTGTAATGAGGGAGTTGCTGGTCTCGGTACGCAGGTATACGTTCTTACAGATGAACTTTTGCGTATTGTTGTGCAGCAGGGCGCCTTCCAGCAGTCCGGCCTCGGTAATGATCTGGAAGCCGTTGCAGATACCCATTACATAACCGCCTTTGCGGGCAAAAGCGATCACTTCCTGCATGATCGGTGAAAAACGGGCGATAGCGCCGGAACGCAGGTAATCGCCGTACGAAAAGCCGCCCGGACAAAAAACCATATCGCAGCCCTGCAGGTCGTGGTCTTTATGCCAGAGCTGTGCCACCGGGCGTCCGCCGGTCTTTTCCAGTGCATAAATCAGGTCCTGGTCACAGTTACTTCCCGGAAAGGTGATTACCCCAAATTTCATGATCGTTACAGAATTTATGCTGCAAAGGTAATAAAATGATAAGGAAATAAGGCTTACGGAATGAGCGAAAAAGAAATATCGAAATACCAGTCCGTCTGCAGCCAGATGAGCATCAGTAAAAAGAGCACGAGGCCTATTTTCAGGGGGCGCTGGTCCCTGGTATCGAGCATAAGCTGCGTCATAAGCAGGGTAAAGGGAATGCCCAGGAGAACAAAGTGCGAACCTGCCGGGCTTTCGGCCAGGGCAATACCGGCCAGCAGGAACAGCGGTATAAGGATAACGATGGTAAAAAAGCGGCGGCTGATGATCTTGATGCGGCTGTAGGCGCGGAATGTGTGCAGCAGTGAAATGTTCAGCAGCAGAAAGATCCAGGAGGCATATCCCCAGATGGCCGGAGAAAAGCGCAGGGAGGCAAAACTTTCGTTGGGATGGCGTACAATGAGTTCGGGGAAATAGTGAAATTCGAAGGGCAGGGCCGTGTAGGCACACACAATGTAGAGTAGGGGCAGCGAGCCGCCGATCAGGAAGGCGATCACGTCTTTGTAGTTCAGCGGCCGGATAATGGCGCAGGCCACAATATTAAAGATGTGAAATACCAGGGCCGGCAGCCAGAAGAGGGCGGCAATGGTAGTGATGATGCCCGAATTAAAAGCGGCGAACATGACCTTTTTGCGCTGGTACATCTCCAGCAGGTTCCACAATCCGCCCAGCAGCAGGGTTTGCGCGGCCAGGGCAGGTGAAAAGGTATGCAATGCCGGATGAGCGGCATAGAACAGGATAAAAAGTACAAAGGGAAGCCCCGTGTTTTTTTCGTAGATGTTTCGTATGCCCAGCAGGGAGTCGAGCATAAAGGCCTGTGCCAGGATCAGGCAGATGGCGGCAATGCTGCGCCAGGCGGCCGGCCAGGACCCGGTATGCAACAGCTGCCAGAACAACTGGTTACTGTATTCCGTATCGGGTGCAGGTTGCAGAAAATCGGGAATGAACAGCAGGAACAGCAGAACGATCCCCGTTATATACCCCGAAATTCTATTTTGAAACATACTGAGCACCTAAAATTGGGCGTTTTGATATTATTTATAATTTTGTCACAAAGAAACAAAACAAACTAATAGATATGAACTGGTTTTTTGAACCCCTTGGAGATTTTTTCCTCTGGTCTTTCAAAGGTCTTACATGGCTCGGTGAGCATTATTTCAACGTGGTCCTGATCGTGATCGGAGCGGCTATGACCATCTGGTGGATGGCTCAGATGGCCCGTCACCCCAAAGAACACTAAACCGGTTCTCCTGGAAATATACCGCATCTGCCTGTGCGCAGGTGTAAAACGTATACAGGGTATCTGCTTTTATGCAGTTACCCTTTTTTTGTATCCGTACTTTTCGCAAAAAAAAAACACCTCCCGCAGCGGAAGGTGTTTTCGTATGTTAAGATGCGCGTATTAAAACTGCACCTGGTATTGCAGGATGAACTGGCGCGGGGCCTCTACGCTGAGCGGACGTAAAGAATAGGTCCGGTTCAGGATATTGTTCACGATGAGGCTTACACGGTGTCCCTGGTGTACCTGGTAGGCGGCGCGCAGGTCGATCACGTAATCGCCTTTGCGGTGCCACTGGCGCGACTGGTGTACGCCGTTCAGTACGTTCAGATCGTCGAAGATCAGGAAAATATTGTCTACGTTACGCATAAAGCTGTTGTAACGGGCACTTACACCCAGGGAGAGTTTTTTGTAGTTGAACTCTACGTCGGCACGGATCAGGTGACGGAAGCGGTACTTCATTTCGTTGGGCTTTGCGTTGGCCGTGTCGCTGGTATTGCGGTTGGTGAGTTCTACACCGGTATTGCTGGTAGCATATACGAAATCGGGGTTCAGTACGGTAGGGTTGCTATACGTGTAACCTACCAGCACATTCATGCCGAAATCTTTGGTGAACTGGCCGGTACCCATAATGGAGGCATCGATACCCCATACCTGTGAAGGACCAATGTTTACCGAACGGAAACCAAATCCGAACAGCGGGTCACTGAACGTACCCCACTGGGCCGCCACGAACTCGATGGTGTTCTGGTAGCGCTGATAGAAACCTGCCACGTCGAAATACCCCATGAATTCACCTACTTTAAAGCCTTGCTTCAGACCCAGTTCGGTGCTCCATGATCTTTCAGGCGACAGGTCCGGGTTCGGATATACCTGGGCCGGGCCCACCGTGGTTTTGATAAAACGCTCGGCGATGGTCGGGAAACGGTACCCCTGTCCGAAAGAAGCGCGGATATACGTGGCCTTGGCCACCCGGAAATTGGTACCGAGACGGAAAACCGGCTGCAGGTTCTGCTTTTTAAGCAGGGTATCGAAAGGCTGGGTAGCCTGTGTATTGGAGTTTACGAAGGTATACTGGTCTCTTTTGCCGATCTGGAAGTACTCCAGGCGGAAACCTCCGGAGATCGTAATGCGGTCGATGAACTTTTTCTCTACCTGCAGGTAAATGGCCGAGTTCAGCGCATAGGTGCCTATATTGTCGGTACGGATACTGTCGAAACCGCTGGGTATTGGGGGCTGACTGCCGGCAAAAAGCTGGGCCTTACCGATGGTATAGGATGCCATTACGCCCGGTGTGATGGAGAAATCCTTGATCTTGGGGAAAACCATGCGGTACTGGTACTCACCGTAAATGTACTGGCTGCTGTTGCCCTGGTTATTGTCGTTGTTATTGTCCAGGTAAAAATAGCGCAGGCGCAGCGACTGGGTACTTCCGTTCTTATTGGTATGCGTTACAAACGGATCAATGTGAAAGATGGTCTGTAATGTACGTGTGGTGGTACCCGGCATACCGCGGTAAATGGAATCGGCGCCGAATCCCTGCCAGATAAAGGTAGAACCGCTGGCACTGTACATCAGGTTACCGTTAACGCCCCAGGTAAGGCCTTCTTTTTTAGGCACACGATGGCGGAAATTGAAGTTGATACGGCCGCGGCGCTCAAATTCGCGGTTTTTCAGGTCGGCCATGGTACCGGTGCTGTCGCCCGCTACTTTACCATAACCCACGTAACCATTCTCGGAATAGAGGTTACCGCCGATCACCAGGTCGAACTCCTGCTTCTTACCGAGGCGGCGTGCGTGCAGGAAGCTGATACCTGTATTGTAGGGCATGGTACGGGAGTCGTACCAGCGCTCGCTTTTCTTAATATCGTACATACCGGCAAAAAAGGTGACCTTGGTTTTGGGTTTGCTGGTAGGATAGGCCGAACGTACGTTGATAACCCCGTTGAGGGCCGCCGAACCGTACAGTACCGAAGAGGCGCCTTTTACCACCTCGATCTGCTCTACGTTCTCCACCGGGATAAATCCCCAGCTGGGCCGGCCGGCATCGCCCGAAAGCAGGGGCAGGTCGTCTACCAGTACCATCACGCGGGAACCTGCACCAAAGCTGTAACCACTTCCTCCGCGGAGCTGGGGCTCGCTGTCCACGATCACCAGGCCCGGTGTCTGCTGCAGGGCCTGATCGGCCGATGTTACGTTCTTGTTCTCAATAATGTTGGGTCTTATTACATCCAGGGAAACGGTAAGTTCCTCCACCTTCTTTTCGTACTTCCCTTCTGTTTTTACAACAGTTCCCAGGGTCTGTTTAACCAGGGCAATGTCTTTTGTGAGTGTTTCTCCGGCATTGAGGGTGATCTGTTCGTTGTGCGGCTTGCAACCTACATAAGATACGGTGATGGAGTAGGTGCCCGGGTCAACGTTGAGGGTGAAATTTCCGTTTGCATCCGTAGTGGCCCCTTTTTTCACGGGATTCAGCAATACGTTTGCAAAGGGAACGGGTTCGTTTTCTGAAGTAACTTTACCTTTTAGCGTAGCCTGCTGGGCATACGTAAAAGTAGAGATAAGCAGGGCTGGAAGGAGGATTTTCCATTTCTTCATGAGGTTCTTTGCGTTTGAATTGTTACTTTTAGCTCCGCCAAATTAGCAATTATTACATTTTTATCAACTTGGATACAAAAAATTTACAGGCCCTTATTTCCCTGTATTATTGCCATGGTATAGGCCGCGAGATACTGAAAAGCCTGCTGCCTTACTTCAACGCCCTTCCGCTTGCCTTGATGGAGGCGGAAGACAGCGAATTGTACGCCATTGAGGGTGTGCGTAAAAAACTCGTCGAAAAACTTCGTTCCGCCCCCGCCAATTTAGCCGCCGCCGCCCGGGAGATAGCATTTATGGAACAAAATGGTATACGAATGATAACTTTTTTCGACGCAGATTATCCGTATAGGCTCAAACGTTGTGAAGATGCCCCGCTTTTTCTCTTCTGTAAAGGCAACCCCGATCTTAATCCGCGCCATGCACTGGCCATAGTGGGTACCCGCAGGGCCACCGAACAGGGCCGCGCGGTATGTGAGCAGATGATCGGCGAACTGGCCGCTTACGGGCCCCTGATCGTAAGTGGAATGGCCGCCGGTATCGACATTACGGCGCATAAAAGCGCGCTGTATGCCCGGCTGCCTACCGTAGGCGTGCTCGGGCACGGGCTCGATACCCTGTACCCCGCGCAGCATAAGACCATTGCGCAAAATATGCTGGAAAAGCAGGGCGGACTGCTTTCGGAATACCGCTCGCAAACGCGGCCCGACAAGGGAAACTTCCCGGAACGCAACCGTATTATTGCCGGACTTTGCGATGCCGTTATCGTGATCGAAGCGGCGGAAAAAGGCGGCGCACATATTACAGCCGAACTGGCTTCGGACTATCACCGGGAGGTATTTGCCGTACCGGGCCGCCCGGCAGATGAATATTCAAGAGGCTGCAACCGGCTTATCCGCGAAAATAAGGCCAGCCTGGTGGAGAACGCTGCAGACGTGGCCCGCTTTATGGGCTGGGAACAGGCACAGACCCCGGCCGCCATACAGCGTAAACTGCTGCCGGAACTCTCGGCCGAGGAATCGCAGGTGGCCGACCTGCTGCTACGCAAGGAACAGTGGCATATCGATGAACTGATGGCCAATACGGCCTTTTCTCCCGCTAAATTATCCGGCCTGCTGCTGTCGATGGAAATGCAGGGCCTGGTACGCAGCCTGCCCGGCAAACGCTACCGCCTTATTTAAGGCAGCAACAGGGAACTGTCGCCGTAGCTCAGGAAACGGTAATCGTTCTCCAGTGCTGATGTATATACGTTTTTCCAGTCGTCCCCGATCAGGGCGCTTACCAGCAGCAGCAATGTGGATTTGGGCTGATGAAAATTGGTGATGAGCCCGTTCAGCACCCTGAAGGTGTAGCCCGGCAGTATATACAGGGCCGAGTGCCCGGTCCATTCCGTAATGTTGCGTTCCTGCATGGCCCGCAGTATGTTCTGCAACGCTTTTTCGCGGGGCAGGGGCTGTAACGTATAGGCATCATCCTGCGAGATACGGAACACGGCCTGCGGATCGCTCTCCAGTTTTACCCCGAACCAGTACATGCTTTCCAGCAGGCGGCAGGAAGTAGTGCCCACAGCGATCACCGGACCATCCTGCGCAAGAATGCGTTGCAGCAGGGTATCGCTGATCACGATCTGCTCGCTGTGCATGGTATGTTCCAGCGCATTATTGGTCTTTACCGGCATAAAGGTACCGGCGCCTACGTGCAGTGTGGTGTATTCACTGTGTATACCTTGTGCACGCAGAGCTTCGAAAACGGCAGGCGTAAAATGGAGCCCGGCCGTCGGGGCGGCAACGGAGCCTTCCAGGCGCGAATATACGGTCTGGTACGTTTCGCGGTCGCTTTCTTCCCATTCGCGATTTATATAGGGCGGCAGGGGAATGTTGCCCGCGCTTTCGAGCACTTCGGCAAAACTCAGTGCGGCCGGTTCCCAGCTAAAGTGTACATGATTCTGTTCCCGGTTGGCATAGCGGCATTGCAGGCTGATATTTCCGAAGGAGGCCTGCAGTACTTCGCCGTCTTTCCAGGTCTTTCGTCCGCCGATGAGGCAGTGGAAGGTACATGCGCCCTTCAGCTGCAGGGCCAGGTGTGCATTCAGTTCCGGATCGGCCGGACTCAGTACAAAAACCTCGATGTTCTTTCCTTTGGGATGCTGCAGGAAAAGGCGTGCCGGCACCACCCGGGTCTCGTTCAGTACCAGCAGTGAACCGGCAGGAAGCAGGGCGGGCAGTTCAGAAAAGATATGGTGTTCTGTGGCACCTTTTTTGTATACCAGCAATCTGGACGTATCCCGCGGGTGTACCGGGAATCGCGCAATGCGTTCCTCCGGCAGGGGATAGTCGTATATATCCATGGAGATCATGCGCAAAAGTACGCTCTTTTTCAACATGACTGCATGAAAAAAAAATGCGGCCGGCCGGCAAAGCGTTCCCGTTTTTATGCATTTTTGAAAACGCATGGATGTAGTTGCTTTATATAATGTTTTCAGGCACTGTGGAAAGATATCCACAGATACGCGCACGGTGGAACAGGGCATGTTGTTCTTTGCCCTGCGCGGCGAACGTTTCGACGGTAACCGTTTTGCCGCACAGGCACTCGAAGCCGGCGCGGCCTACGCCGTAGTGGACGATCCTTCGGTAGTGAACGGACACCGCTATATCCTGGTGGAAGATACCCTGACCGCCCTGCAGGACCTGGCCGCCTACCACCGCCGCCAGCTGAAATGCCCGGTGATCGCGGTATGCGGCAGCAACGGAAAAACCACGACCAAAGAACTGATTCATGCCGTACTTTCTACGCGCTACAAGGTCTTTGCCACCCGCGGCAACCTGAACAACCACATCGGTACCCCCCTGAGCCTGCTTTCGGTAGAGCCGGACACCGATATTGCCGTGATCGAGATCGGGGCCAATCACCTGGGCGAAACGGCGGCCCTCTGCCGCATTGCCGCACCCGATTCCGGCCTCATCACCAATAACGGGAAAGATCACCTGGAAGGCTACGGGTCCATCGAAAATGTGCGCCTGGCCAACGGAGAACTGTATACCTGGCTGCGGGAGAACGGCGGTATGGCCTTCCTGAACACCGACGAGTTCGACCTGGTGGAAATGGCCGAAGGCCTGCGCGTGTATACCTACGGAGAAGGAACGGAGAATAATGTAAGCGGCCGTGAGGTCCCGGGCGGAAATACGCTCACTGTGGCCTGCTCGCGTCCGGCTATAGAGATAAAAACACAGCTGTTCGGCAGTTATAACCTCGGCAATGTGCTGGCAGCCGTGGCGCTGGGCCGGAATTTTGAAGTGCCTGCAGAGGAGATCGCCGCTGCTATTGAGGCGTATGTGCCTTCATCGAACCGTTCGCGGATCATTCAGGCCGGGGAAATGACCCTGGTGATGGACTGTTACAATGCCAACCCGGCCAGTATGGAAGCTGCCCTGCGCAGTTTTGCCGTTTCGGGTTCGGCTCCCCGCATGGTAATACTGGGCGATATGCTGGAACTGGGAAGCTACAGCCCCGATGAACATTACCAGATGCTGAACCTGGCCGAAGAGCTTGGGTTTGACCGTGTGGTGCTGGTGGGGCCGGAATTTCAGAACGCCGGTAAGGAATTCCCTTTTGAAAAATACAGTACTGCCGGAGAGGCAGCTGAGCATATACGGAAAGAAGAACTCAGCGGCTGGCAGGTATTGCTGAAAGGCAGCCGGGGTATTGCCCTGGAAAAGATCGTAACCGGCTGGTTATCCTAAAAAACGGGCCCGCAGTTCCGGTGTGGGTATCATGCAGCTTTCCTGCTTACCGAACCAGCGGTAACGGTTCCGGCTGACAAAAAGGTACACGGCATCGCGGATAAAATAAGGGACCGGGTAAAATACATAGAACAGCAGCGGCCATAAACCCGAAAGCCGGCGTGCAATGCGCAGGGCAGCTCCCGAATTAGTGTAATATCTGCCGTTGGAATACAGTACAACGGAATCGAATTTCCGGAGGTCCATACCGAACCTGTCCAGTAAGGCCTGTCCGGCTTCACTCTGTAAGGCGCTGAATTTAAAATGCCCCTGGGGATCATGCCGTATAATGAACTGCACCGAAGCATTGCAGAGATTGCACACGCCGTCAAACAGAACTACATCTTCCATGGTATAAAGGTACGGCATTCCCTACAGAAAACAGATGCCGCAAATGCAGTATTTGCCTAATACTGGTCCGTGCGCAGCAGCACCAGGGTACAGGCCTCTTCGGTGTGTATGCCGGCTTTTCGGGCTTTTTCGGCAAAGGCCGGGTTTTCGGTTCCCGGGTTAAAGATAATGCGCTTTGGTTTCAGCGCTATGATCTTGTCTTCCAGTGTTTTCTGATTGTCCGGGTTCAGGTACAGGGTCACGGAATCCAGGTCCTCGATCTGCTCCGGGAAACTGTTTTGAATTACCTTTCCGTCGATATCGCCTTTTTTCTGGCCGAAAAGTTCGGTACTGTGCCCGTATTGTGCCAGCAGGCGTGCAGCTTTGTTGGCATAGCGCTCCGGGTTGGGACTTGCTCCGATTACCAGTGTTTTCTTATTCATTTTCTATGCTTTTAAACTCTTTCAACGATCCTTCAAAGAGTTCAAATTTAGCAAATTTACACTCGATATTCCCGTTCAGCAGGGGGATTTTTGCCGAAGGTTTCAGGCCGATCTGTTTCATGGCCTCGGGGTTTCCGCTCAGGATCCAGGCCGTCCAGCCGCTGAACTGGTTTTTGAGTGTAGAACCGATATTCTGGTACAGTTCTTCTACGTTATCGCCGATGCGCAGGCCGTAGGGCGGGTTCATCATCAGCAGGCCCTTTTTCATGGGGGCTTTTATTTTAGTAAAGTCGCCGCGTACCATTTCCACATCGCGCAGGGCACCCATGGTTTCCAGGTTGGTTTGCGTTACCTGTACGCTCTTGGCGTCTATATCTCCGCCAAAGATGCGTGTTTCCAGGCGTTTACGGCGTTTGCGGGCCTCGGTCTTGAACTGGTAGTACAGTTCCTGGTTAAAATCGTCGAAACGCATAAAGGCATATTCGGTACGGTGCAGGCAGGGCGCCATATCGGTGGCAAACGCGTAGGCTTCCATCAGCAGGGTGCCGGTACCGCACATATAGTCGGCAAAAGGCGTGGCGGGATCCCAGCCGCTCAGGCGTATCATGCCCGCAGCCAGTACTTCGCTCATAGGCGCTTCGTTGCGTTGCGAACGTGTATTGCGTATGTGCAGCGACTGTCCCGAAGTATCGATGGATATACGAACTTCGTCTTCGTGAAAATGGATCACAAAACGGGCATCCGGGCGCATCTTGTCTACCGACGGACGTTTGCCATGTTTGTCGCGCATCAGGTCGCAAAGGGCGTCCTTAATTTTCAGGGAAGCGAACTGCAGGTGGGTAAAATGCGACGAACGGCCCGAAAAATCGAACACGAACGTGCCCTGGGGTTTCAGGTATTTTTCCCAGTCGATCTTTTTGGCCTCTTCGTACAGCTGATCGTTGTTCTCTGCCTTAAAGGAATGGAAAGGCAGCAGCACACGCAGCCCGGTGCGGCAGAACATGTTTATTTTGTATACCATCTCAGGCGTATACGAAACCGTAACGGCCCGTGACTGAATTTCGGCATTTTCGGCACCCAGGGCCGTAAGTTCGTTTTGGAGTACTCCTTCCAGTCCCTGGAGAGTGGTAACCGCTATATAGGGAAAATTATCCATGCGTTTTTATGAATTCCATTGCTTTCTCAACCATGGCTGCATTGCCTATGAACAGGGGGCAGCGCTGGTGCAGTTCAACGGGTTGTATATCCAGAATATTATGTATGCCGTCTGTGGCTTTACCGCCGGCCTGTTCGCAGATGAAGCCCAGGGGAGCGCACTCGTACAGCAGGCGCAGCTTACCGTTGGGGTCTTTGGTGGTGCCGGGGTAAATGTAAATACCGCCCTTGAGCAGGTTGCGGTGAAAATCGGCTACCAGTGAGCCTATGTAGCGTGCGGCATAAGGTTTTCCGCTGTCGTTGTTTTTGCTCTTGCAATGCTCAAGATAGGCGAGCATGCCTTTGCTCATGCCCGAAACATTGCCTTCGTTGGTGGAATAGATAGCGCCTTTTTCCGGGATGCGCATATTGGGGTGTGAAAGCAGGAACTCGCCGATGGACGGGTCCAGCGTAAAGCCGTTCACGCCATTGCCCGTGGTATACACCAGCATGGTAGAGGAACCGTACAGTACGTAACCGGCAGCGACCAGCTTACGGCCGGGCTGTAAAAAATCGGCCTCCACGGCGGGGCGCTCGGCTTCCAGGGTGCGGTAAATGGAAAATATGGTGCCGATGGAAACGTTTACGTCGATGTTGCTGGAACCGTCCAGCGGATCGATACAAACCACGTAGTGCCCGTGCGACATGCCTTTGCGGCCGAAAGCCACAAAATCGTCGAGTTCTTCACTGGCTACGCCGCAGCATTTTTCGCCGGCCCGCAGGGCGCGTATAAAAAGGTCATTGGCAATTACGTCCAGCTTTTTCTGGTCTTCGCCCTGGATATTGGTACTGCCCATTTCACCGAGAATATCTGCCAGGCCGGCCCGGTTCACTTCGCGGTGTACGATCTTGGCGGCAATGGCCATATCGTACAGCAAACTGGACAGATCGCCCTTGGAATAAGGGAAATTCTTTTCCTGAAGGTGGATAAACTCGTTTATGGTAATAATTTCCATCCCGCTTTTTTGCGCAAAGATAACAATTTGATCAGGCCGACACTGCGCCATACAGAAATCGCTGTAAAAGACTCAGGAGCGAAGCGTTTCTTCAAATACCGGGCGCCATCCCTGCCAGTGGTCCTTATCGCTGAGGCTGTGGTTGTGCCAGTGCGGTACGAACACGCCTCCGTAAGTACGGGTAACGTTGCGCAGCCGGCGTACTTCTTCTAGGGCCTCCGCCGGACTCAGCCCCAGGTATTCGTTCAGGGTACCGTCCATACAGCTGAAGGGATACAGCATCAGTTCCGTTTCCCGGTTTTGTTCCAGGTCGAACCAGGGGAAGGGGCGGCAGGTACCGGCCCGGAATCCGGTTGCGTGGGCATATCCCATGGTATAATCGGCTTTTATGCCCAGCTGCAGCATACGGCGGTAGGTCCCGGGCCAGGAAAGACGCAGAAAATGCTGCCGGGTTTGGGAAACCACTGTTGGAACGGCATCCTGTAACCTGCGGAATTCACCCTGCAATATGCTAAAATCGCTGTGACTGGCATAGGACGGATGCAGGCCGATAGTACCGGCCGAGCGCAGTTCATTCAGCAGGTTCTTATACGCGGCCGAATGCAGGGGCACGGGCGTATCGTAAGGCGGATTGCGTTCGCCGCAGAGCAGGAAGAAAACGGCTTTCCGGTTATGTATACGTAACTGTTGGGTGATGTACGCATAAGTGTCGTAGGGGTCTTCCTTTGTGCGGAAGTAATGCATGCGCGCGGCGGCGGCCCGGCTGTTGCCGCTGAGCAGGTCCCGCAGCCATCCGGCGCTGTTCTGCAGCCATCCCTTACCGCGGTAAGCGTAGGCGTGATCGATATCAAAGGTGGGCAGCACGCGGAATTCCGGCTTGTTGAAGATGGCATCCGGCACCCGGTACAATATATCGTCCCAAAGAAGTTTGCGCCACACGTCCACCCAGGGCAAAGCAATTCCGTGTATGGCCAGTATACTTTTCTGCGGCTGAAAACGGCCGTGTACATCGGTATGCGGCGAGTTGTACTCTTCCATGCGGCTGAGCATAAAAAAGGCCAGGGAGAAAATATCCGTACGTTCGGGCAGGCGTTCTGTGGTCCAGGGGGCTCCCGGCAGGTAATCGGCGTCGGGCAGTATGGCCGTTCCGTGTAAAAGTCCGTCGGGAATTATGTGCAGATGGGTATCCGTAAATGCTTCATCTGTATACGCAATTTTATACCCTGATTTCTGCGTATATTCATTGTAATTATCGTAAATACTGAAATATTCATCGAATAATATACGAAAAACGTACAGCTGTCGTGCCGTAATTTTTTTCGTATATATATGAATGCTTGTCACAGGTGTTTCCGTATGGTTTTGCTGATGTCTTCGGCCGCTTTGCCGTTCCCGTATATCGAAGGGTAGTTCATTTCGCGGCCGGCTGTAAAGTGCCGGTATCCTTCCAGTATCTTCTGCGGATCGGCATCGGCCAGTATGCCGTTGCCGGTTTCCATAATTTCTACCCACTCCGTTTCGGGGCGCAGCACCACGCAACCTTTGCGGAAAAAGTAAGCTTCTTTCTGTACACCGCCGCTGTCGGTAATGATCATACGGCAGTATTTCTCCAGCATGATCATGTCGAAAAAGGAAACCGGTTCTGTGATCCGTATGTTTTTGTGTACGTTGATGCGGCCCGACTGTTCGATGCGGTTGCGTGTACGCGGGTGCAGGGGCAGTACCAGCGGAATGCCCGAAACGCTGCATACCTCATTCAGTCCGCTGAAGATGTTCTGCAGGCGTTCTTCGTTGTCGGTATTAAAGTCACGGTGGATGGTGCAGAGTATAAAACTGTCCTTTTTCAGTTCGTTCTTTTCCAGTATATTACTCTTTTCTTCGGCCATGGAAGCGAAGTACAGCGAGTTATCGTACATGATATCGCCGGTGTGTTTTACCAGGGGATTATCGATGCTGACGGGCTTTTTGCTGTCGAAGGCCAAACCTTCGTTCTCCAGGTTCTTTACGGCGGTTGCGGTAGGGGCAAAAAGGAACGTAGAGGTATGGTCGGTGCAGATACGGTTGATCTCTTCCGGCATGGTCTTGTTGAAACTGCGCAGGCCGGCTTCGATATGGATCACCGGGATATGCATTTTAGCGGCTGCCAGTGCACCGGCCAGGGTGCTGTTGGTGTCGCCGTAAACCAGCAACCCGTCGGGCCGCAGGTCGTTCAGTACGTTCTCGATGGCCTCGAGCATGGAGCCGGTCTGGCGTCCGTGTCCGCCTGAACCTGTGCTGAGCTGGAAATCGGGCTGCGGAATGCCCATTTCCTCGAAAAATATGCGGCTCATATTGGCGTCGTAATGCTGACCGGTATGCAGCAGGTATTCCTTGATCTTTGTACCGGAGCTTTTGCGGATGGCCCGTGAAAAAGCGGCAGCCTTAATGATCTGCGGACGTGCGCCTACGATGGTCAGTATGCTCTTTGTCATTTGGAGGGATCGGATATTTTGTTTTTAAGGGCGGGCGACATGTAAATTTCGTATTCGCCGTTAAATGCGTCAGAGATCAGGTATACCATCAGCGAAGGATGGCGTTCTACAAAGTGTACGGCCTTGCCGGCCCCCATTACCATAAAGGCGGTGGCATAAGCGTCGGCTTCGGCGCAGGTGGGGGCAAATACACTGGCGCTTAACAGTTTGTGTTCTACCGGCATGCCCGTGCGCGGGTCTATGGTATGACTGTAGCGACGGCCGTTCTTTTCATAAAATTTACGGTAGCTCCCCGAAGTGGCCAGGGCCAGCCCGTCCAGGTCTACAATGGCCTGCAGCTCACGTGTGCCGGAATCGCTGATGGGTTTGTCGATACCGATCTTCCAGGTCTTTTCTTTCTGGTTGGTGCCTTTGGCGCGTACTTCACCGCCTACTTCCACCATGTAGTTCTGTACGTTCTTTGCCTGGAACAGGTCGCAGATCACATCCACGGTATAGCCCTGGGCAATGGCGTTAAAGTCGATGCCGGCCCTGGAACTCATGCGTACATAACTGAGTCCGCCCGCCGGTTTTACCATGCCCCAGGCGCTGTGCCGGCGCAGGGAGTCTACCGAGAACTGCTTGCTTTTAAGACTGTCTTCGGAAAAACGTTCTTTCGAAAAGCCCCAGAATTTAATAAGGGGGTATACACAGGGGTTGAAGGCCCCGTCGGTCTCTTTGTGAATGCGGTCGCTGAGCGCATATACCTTTGCAAAATGATCGTCGGCCGTAACGGGTGTGCCCGGTACGCTGTTGTTGATGCGGGTGATGACCGAGGCCGAATCCCAGAGCGACATAGAGGCGTCCATGGTCTTAAAGATGGCGTCGATATCGGCCTGCAGGTCACCGGCATTGCTGTCGTAAACAATGTTGAAGGTAGTACCCTGGGCATAGCCGCCGTATACGTTCATTTTACGGAAGGGCTGCTGTCCGCAGGCGGCAAACAACAGGATGATTATGAGAAAACTATAGCGCTTCATGCGGGCAAAGGTAGCTAATCGGATGCGTTCTGCCGTAAAAAATACCCTGTTTTTTGTAGAAAATGACATCAGGAACGGCAGGGATTTCTGCATGGCATACAGGATTTTTAGCGTACTTTTGCAGGGCAGAAAAGGGCCGGACCCAGCCGCAGGAATTCTGCAGTAAATTTTTATGAACCAGACAGATAAAGCCTTCCAGGCTGCTTACGAAATATTCAGGAACGGTAAACCGGCCGAGGCCTACGCTGCTTTTTCGGCCCTGCTGAAAACCTATCCGCATAAGGGAGAACTGCACTGGTACCTGGCCATGGCCTGCCTGCAGAACGGAGATCCGCAGAAAGCCCTTGGACACATGGAGCAGGCCCTGTTCTTTGAACCGGGTAACGCCAATTACATCAGCGAAATGGGTGTGGTGCATTTTCACCTGAAAAACCGGGACCTGAGCCTGTACCACATGGACAAGGCCCTGGAACTGGAACCGAAGAATCCCTACCGTTACAGCAGCCGCGCCTATATACGCTCTTCCTTTGGCATGGTGCAGGAAGCCATTGCCGATTATGAAAAAGCCGTAGCCCTGGACCCGGAAGACAGCGTGGCCTATAATAACCTGGGACTGCTGCAGGAACAGGCCGGCTGGAACGATAAGGCGCAGATGAACTACCGCCAGGCCGATGCCCTGGAAGGACTGAAAAATGCCGTGATACAGGATATGGAAGCCGAAGAGGCCGCATCCGGCACAGAGCAAAGTCCTGCTTATGAAGGAGATACCGGAGAGGCGCAGAGCCTGTGGCGCGTAATGCGCGATATCATCGGCAAGCCGGAGACCCGGCGCGAATTCCTGGACTTCTGGAAGTCAAAAATGAAGGGAAAATAAAAGCGGCCACACCCGAATTGTTTAGATTTTGTTAGCATAAGCCCCGGCTGACGAATTTTAGGATATTTTTGCACCATGCTTAAAACCAAGAACGTACGTTCCATTCTCATTATAGCGGCTTTCTGCATCGTGGGACTGCTGTTTATGCAGCTGTTCTTCCTGCGGCGTTCCTATGTGCTTACCGAGGCGCGATTCAACGATAAAGTGAACCTGGCACTGATCTCCGTGGCCGAGGAAATTTATAAGAAGAACCGCGACAGTACCTCGTCCATAGAGGCCGTACAGCAGATAACGCCCGAATATTTTGCGGTGAACATCAATGATACCGTAAACTTCGGTTACCTGGAGAACCTGCTGAACCTGGAATTCACGAAGTACGATATCGATATCGACTACGAATACGTGATCTACGACTGCTTTATGGACAGCCTGATCTGGCGCGGGTACGTGGGAGCCACGGCCGAAGCGGCCCAGGCCGACGAGAACTACCTGTTCAAACGGGACGACCTGCCCCGGGACATGCTGCCGGGCGACAGTCACAAATTCGGCGTGTATTTCCCCGGGAAAAAAGAATACCTGCTCTCCGAAATGCAGCTGATGATCATTACCTCCTGCGGACTCCTGCTGATCATCAGTTATTTTATCTATATCCTGTACGTGATCCTGAAGCAGAAAAGGCTCAGCGAGGTAAAGAACGACTTCATCAACAATATGACGCATGAGTTCAAGACGCCGCTCAGTACAATTTCCATCAGCAGCGAGGCCCTGCTGAAGCCCAATATACTGGAGAGGCCCGAACGTATACAGCGCTATGCAGGCATTATTGCCGACGAATCGCGCAGGCTGCGTACCCATGTGGATAAAATACTGGAAATTGCCCTGCTGGATGCCGAAAAGCCCAAGCTGAAGTTCGAATGTTTCGACATGAACGAAAGCGTACGTACGGCCGCCGAAATGCTGCAGGTAAAGGTAGAAGAACTGAAAGGCAGCATCACACTGAACCTGCAGGCCGTAGATCTGCCCATAGAAGGCGACCGGCACCATATACAGAACATCCTGTTCAACCTGATCGAGAACGGGATCAAGTACAGCGAGGGACAGCCGCGCATTCAGATCTCCTCGAAGAAAGACGGTAAATATGCCCTGGTGTCTATAAAAGACAGCGGTATCGGTATTCCCAAAAAGGCCATACGACACATTTTTGAGAAATTTTACCGCGTAAGTACAGGAAATGTGCATAATGTAAAAGGATTTGGCCTGGGTCTGCACTATGTATACAAAATGGTCCGGGCTCACGGAGGTAAAATAAATGTGAAGAGCGTCCAGGGCCAGGGAAGTACATTTAATGTGTATATTCCCTTGCAGAAGTAAATTCCCTTTTACATATTTGTAACCGGACCCTGATAAAAATTAAAATTCCGGATGAAGAAAGATATAAGCATTCTGCTGGCTGAAGACGATACGAACCTCGGTTTTGTAATAAAGGATCTGCTGGAGGACGAAGGATATACCGTAAAATTATGCACCGACGGCGTAATGGCCCTGCAGAAGTTTAACGAAGAAGCCTTTGACCTTTGCCTGCTGGACGTAATGATGCCGCTGAAAGACGGTTTTACGCTGGCCGAAAATATCCGCAGCCTCAAAGCCGATATGCCCATCATTTTCCTTACGGCACGCGGTGTTACCGAAGACAAGGTGCGCGGGCTTAAGCTCGGCGCAGACGATTATATCACCAAACCTTTCGAGAACGAAGAATTTATCCTGCGCATCGAAAATGTACTGAAGCGCACCGGTAAACAGAAGCGCGAAGAACCCGTGCCCGATTTTATACACATCGGCACCTTTACGCTCGATCATAAGAACCTGATGCTGAGCCATAAAGATGGCGAACAGCAAAAACTCACCGCCAAAGAGGCTAAAATACTGCGTTTGCTGGGTATGAGCCCCAACCGTGTACTGGAACGTGAAGTGGTGCTGAATGCCGTATGGGGCAAAGATGACTATTTTACGGGCCGCAGCATGGACGTGTTCATTACCAAACTGCGCAAGTACCTGAGCATCGATCCGGCTATCCGCATCGTGAACATTCACGGGGTAGGGTTCAAGCTGGAGATCGACGAATAGCATATAAGGGTCTGACCATAACCCATCTTACTTTATTGTTTAACTCATAATTATTCGGGTTGAACCGCTTTTTTCTGACCCCATCTCAGAAACGGGATTTTTTTGGGAAAAATGAGCGGTTTAGTTTGAACTAAACAAAAGTATGTATATATTTACGGTCAGAAAGATAGAGGCAGTGGAAGGCGTGCAGCAGTTCCTTCAGCTGGAAATTAACGGCAGAGGTCAGCTCGATGCCTTTGAGGAAAGCCTGCGCGGCAGTACCTACGAACGCGAGTTTGCGGTGATGCTCACATACATGGAATATGTGGCCAATAACAGAAGTCTTCCTCAGACCAAGTTCCGGGATATTACGCCGGCTAAAGATCCGGTAAAGGAATACGAGTTCAAGAGTAAGCATCTGCGTATATACGCCTGCCGTTACCCCGGCGGAAAGCTGATCATACTGGGTGGCAAAAAGAACGACCAGAAAAAAGACATTACACGCTTCAGGTCCCTGAAGAAACAATATTTACAAACCACTACAACAAAGTAACATTATGAAACGCGAAGAACTCTTAAAAAGCCGTGAATATTGGGTTACCCAGGTGCAGCTCGGTCTGTTCAGCCTGTTGGACGCCTACTGCCGCGAAAACAACCTGAACCGTACGCAGCTGGCTGAAAAACTGGGCGTTACCAAAGGATACGTTAGCCAGGTAATGAACGGGGATTTTGATCACAAGATCAGCAAACTGGCCGATCTGGCCCTGGCCTGCGGTAAAGTACCCGTTATCCGTTTCGAAGACCTGGACACCTGTATTGCCGAAGATGCCCTGCAGCATAAACCCCATTCCGGTATACACATTCGCCTGCCTTTTCCCGCTGCTCCGGAAGATGTAAGGCCCGTTCACAAATTTGATATGGCCTTATATACTGCCCGTGCAGGTGAGTCCCGCAAAAAAAAGAACCATGAGTACATCTACTAAAAACTACGGCTTCGACGACGAAGAGACGGAATTTGCCATAACGGCGATGGACGTTACAGAGTTCTTTTACAGGGAGCCGGAACGGAGACAGGCATTACCCTCCCGGGAACAGCTGGGAGCTGATGTGCAGCTGGAACTCAGCGAAGAAGACGGGGGCCGTACGATCACAGTGCGGGTGCGGGTGACATACGTACGGGAAGATGTTCCTCAAAAAGACCGTAAGGAGTTGCTGAAATTCAGCGGGCGTTTCTGTTTTGTACCGGAAGATCCGGAAAACACAGGTTTGCATACCCGGCGTATAATGGCGGGCATTGCCATTTCAGCAACGCGGGGAATGCTGGCCCTGAAAACCGCAGGAACTTTTCTGCATCACGTGTACCTGCCCCCGCTGGATGTGGCGGAACTCCTGCCGGCCCTGGCCTATGTGGCCGAACACGGCGAAAAAAAAGCAAAAAAAGATAAGGCGAAGCCCAAACGCTGATCAGAACATATCCATCAGTTCGCGCAGGTGGCGTATGGTATTGGTGGCCAGCGGCACATCGATACCCGGCGCATAGTGTATGCCCGTCATCCCGGCGCGCTGAGCCCCGGCCACGTCAATATCGTGGTCATCGCCGATCATTACCGATTCTACCGGGTGTGCTTTGGTAAGCCGGAAGGCAAAATCAAAAATACCGGGCTGCGGTTTTTTACTGCCGGCCCGTTCGCTGGTGATCACCTCCCGGAAATAATGGTCGATCTTACAGGCTTTCATCTTAATGTGCTGTACCTCTTCAAAGCCATTGGTGATGATGTGCAGGTTGTAGCGCGGTGCCAGGTATTCGAGCACTTCGGTGCTGCCGTCCATGAGCAGGGTCCGGCGCGGACTGCGCAGTACGTATTCCTCGCCCAGGGTAGCCGCCAGCGTATTGCCGGTGTGGCCTACTTCCTGCAGGCTCATTTTAAAACGTTTGGAACGCATGCTTTCTTTACTCAGGCGGTTTTCGCGGTACAGGGCCCAGCATATCTCGTTTTTGGCGCGGTAAATATCAAAGAACTGGTCAAAATCCGTGTACCCGAGTTCCTGCAGTTTGTATTCGGCGTACAGCTCGGCCAGGGTATTGCGGGAGTTTTGCTCAAAGTCCCAGAGCGTACGGTCCAGGTCGAAAAAGATATGTTTTATGGCAATGCGTGTCAAAACAGTGTATTTAGTGCGGAAATAATGAGTGTCCATACCAGTATGGCAGCCTCCATGTAAAGCAATACTACTTTTTTGTTGTGAAAAAAGCGTGTGGCCAGGAAATTACCAATGGGTATACTGATCAGTACCGGGGTAAGCAGGGCCAGCCCGGGCAGACCGAAGCGGTTCTTTATACGTACAAAGCGGCGTATCTTCTTACTGAAGATCTTTTTGGGTTTTGCGGGCCGTTTGCCCCGCAGTTTACGGATGAGCCGGTCGATCTGGTGATTGATGAAATCGCCGGCATAAATGAATGCAATATTGCCTGCCGTACCGGAAGCAACGCCAAAGATCATGCTTTCCCAGAAGTTCATATCAAAGGAATGGATGGCAATGGGAAAGCCGATGGCAAATTTTACCGTGCAGAAAAGCGCGGCGCTGAGCAGTGCCAGTATGGTTTGAGTCACGTGAAATGCAGGTTATATTTTACTACCATAGGCAAGGTCGCCGGCATCGCCCAGTCCGGGTACGATGTAGGCTTTGGCATTAAGCTCGGGATCAATGGCGCCGATCCAGAGGGTGCAGTTCTCCGGGATGCGGGCGCGGGTATAATCTACGCCTTCTTCGGAGGCGATCACCGAAGCTACGTGGATATGTTCGGGTTTGCCCAGGTGTTCGGTAATGGCTTTCAGCGCCAGTACCATCGATCTGCCGGTGGCCAGCATGGGGTCTACCAGGATCAGGGTCTTGTTCTGCAGACCGGGACCGCTCAGGTATTCGATCTCTATGGTAAAGCTGTTGTCTTTGTGGTGTTTACGATAGGCGGAGACAAAGAGGTTCTGCGCACGGTCGAAATAATTCAGGAAACCCTGGTGGTAGGGCAGTCCGGCACGGAGTATGGTGCCGATCACCACTTCGTTCTGCGGCAGCTGCATTTCAGCCTGTCCGAGCGGGGTTTCTACCGGAACGGACGCGAAATTCAGTTTTTTGGAAATTTCGTAAGCCATGATCTCACCGATACGTTCCAGGTTACGACGGAAGCGCATGGAGTCCTTCTGGATATGGATATCGCGTAATTCGGAAATGTAGGTGTTAAAAATGCTGTTCTGTTCCCCCAGGTTGTGTATCATGACCTTGTGTGATTTATGGTTTACTTTGGAAAATTCTCAAATTTTTCGCGGATGGCGGTGAAAGTATAGTTTTTTGAGCCGTGACTGATCTCTATACGCCATTTTTTGCCCTTTTTGCGGCCCTTTATCATCCAGTCACCGTCTGCGGGATGGCAGCCTGCATCTACGCAGTAGCAGAGTTTGCAATATGTTACCACATTGGTTTTTAGCGAATTCGGGATGCCGCAGTGTATTTCAAAGTTCTTTTTCGTGCCTGCCGGCATCATAAAATACCACTGTTCAATAAATTCATCGTCCATAATGGCTTTGTTGTGCGAATGGCGGTATTCAATGAAGAAAGATACCGAGCCTTCATTCTTCGCATGATTAATATACGAAAATCCGAAAGTGTTGGATTCCGAGAGTTTCGTATTCTCAAAGTACAGGGCCTTTATCGCCTCTTTCTCTATCAGGGAATCGGGCATGGGCGTAAGCTGGGCCTGTATAAGCGTGGCTGCCGGTAAAGACAGGATCAGCAGCAATATGTACCTGAACGTTTTCATAACTATACTAAATTATAAAAATTTATCTCCTTTTTCAATACTGATCTCGTTTACAAAGTGCTTGATCTTCTGTTCCTCGTCCATTTTGCAGATCAGCAGCATATCGTCGTATTCCGAAATGATGAGGTCTTTTACCGAGCCGAGCACCACCAGTTTTTCGTTGGGGCAGTTGATGACGCAGTTCCGGGTATCGAACAACATGGTATTCTTACCGATGACCACGTTCTTCTTTTTGTCCTTAACGCTGTTCTCGTACAGGGAAACCCAGGTGCCGAGGTCGCTCCAGCCCAGGTCGGCCGAGGTCATGTATACGTTCTGGGCATGTTCCATAATGCCGTAGTCGATCGAAATGGCCGTACAGGTGGCATACACCCCTTCGATAAAGGCCTGTTCCCTGTCGGTATCGTAGGCTTCGGGATCTTCCTTGAACAGCGAAATGATCTCGGGCTGGTATGTATCAAAGGCTTCGAGTATGCTTTCGGCGCGCCAGATGAACATGCCGGAATTCCAGGCAAACTCGCCGGAATTTACGAATACGTTCGCCATTTCGAGGTTCGGTTTTTCGGTAAAGGTCTTCACTTTTACAAAACCGTAGGGGTTGGGCTTTTCGGCCGAATCGAACTGGATGTACCCGTAGCCGGTATCGGGGCGGGTGGGTTTTATGCCCAGGGTAAGCAGTTTACCGTTCTCGGCGGCACAGGCATAGGCGCTTTCCATGGTCTGGCGGAAGGCGTCTTCCTTGGTAATAAGATGGTCGCTGGGCACTACGGCGATCACGGCCTCTTTATCGCGCAGCCAGATCTTGTACGAGGCGTAGGCTACGCAGGGGGCGGTATCGCGGCGCGAAGGCTCGCCCAGGATGTTCTTTTCGGGCAGCGCGGGCAGCTGTTCACGGATAAGCCGTGCATAGCGGGCATTGGCCACGATGATAATATTCTCCGGGGGGCAGAAGGCGCTTACCCGGCGGTAGGTAGACTGTAACAGGGTTTCGCCGGTGCCGAGTATATCAATGAATTGTTTCGGTTTTTCTGTACGGCTCATCGGCCAGAAACGGCTTCCTACGCCGCCGGCCATAATTACACAATAACGGTGTTCAGTACTCATGTCCCTTTATTTATTCAACATTCTTCAGAAAATTCTCTAACTGTGCAAGCATTTCGGGTATCTGTTCCTCGGTGCATGTTCCTACGGAAATGCGGAACCATTCGGTACCGGGGGCATTGCCGAAGGCGGTAAAAGGTACCACGGCAAAGGAGGCTTCGGAAATAAGCAGGGAAGCGATCTCAAAGGTGCTCTCTATTTTTTTGCCTTTGTAGCTGCGGCCCAGCAACGAAAACTTTACGGAAAGGTAAATGGCGCCTTCGGGTGCAATGGCATCCACCGGCAGGCCCTGTTCCTTCATGGCCTTAAAACCTTTGTACAGGGCATTAAGACGGGCACTTACCTCTTCTTTCATGTGTATGAGAAAGGTGTTCACGGCCTCTTTGTTATCGAGCAGGCGGGCCGAAGCCACCTGTTCGGCCTTGGGGGCCCAGGCGCCTACGTGGCCCAGTATGGAACGCATTTTACCGATCACGTATTCCGGACCAAAGGCCCAGCCTACGCGTACGCCGGTGGCGGCAAAGGATTTGGAGATGCCGTCCACGAAAATGGTATATTCCTTCAGTTCGGGGAACAGGCTCACGGGGTCTACGTGTTCTTTTTCGCCGAAGCTGAGCAGGCTGTATATCTGGTCGTACATCAGGTACAGCGGTTTGGCGCCGCTTGCTGTACGGCGTTTGTTCTCACTGATCACCAGTTCGCAGATGCCCTGCAGCTGTTCTTTGCTGAACATAGTACCCGTGGGGTTCAGCGGGGAGCACAGGGCCAGCATGGCGGCATCCTGTATATACGGTTCAATGTCCGCACGAACGGGCATGAAATGATTTTCCGGTTGGGTCTCTACCAGGATCTGCTGCCCGGCCGAGAGGTGTGTATAGTGGTTATTGTTCCAGGAGGGAACGGGAAAAATGACTTTATCTTGCGGGTCGATGAGGGTACGGTAAATGGCGTAGATGAGCGGACGGGCACCACCGGCCACCAGGATCTCGTTGGGGGAGTAGCGCAGGTTCTGTTTTTCCCACAGCAGGTCGGCCACGGACTGGCGCAGGGGCATAATACCGTCTGCCGGCGGGTAATTGGTCTGGCCCTCGCGGTAGGCGTTCACAATTTCGTCGGTAAGCAGCTCGGGGATAGGGAAAATGGCGGGATTAAAATCCCCGATGGTGAGGTTATGTATTTTGGCGCCTTCGGCGATACGTTTGTTGATCTCTCCGCCCAGCTTTATGATTTCGGAGCCGATAAGGGTCTCGGCCATACGTGATACTTTCTGTTCCATGCTCATTCAAATTCCGGGGGACAAGATACCACAAATGCCCGGGATATAGGCCTGCTTTTTCGGCAAAAAGTGTTTAAGGGGCGTTAAAAGAGGCTGTATGGCAATAAGAAGGGATTTTTCTGTAAGTCCGGCACACTTTACACATTAAATACGTTGTGATCTGCTTCCCGCGGAAAAAATTAACAAGCCCTAAACCGGTTTGAGGCTCAATTTGTTATACTTTTGCAGTGGATTTTTCGTTTGTGCCTGTAACATTTGTACATACGAAGCGTCTTAGCTGTTGTCAAGTTTAAAAGCAGATATGTCATCCGTAAAAGGAGTAAATATAATTGAACAGGGCGAAGAGCGTAAGTCGGCACACATAGAGCTGGCTGCCAATTCGCAGACCGCCGGTAACGGGCTGGACCGTCGTTTTAACTACGAGCCGCTGTTTGCCGCGCATCCTTCCACGGTTGCACGCCCCTTCGCTTTTCTCGGTAAAACCATGCAGGCGCCCATCTGGGTAAGCTCCATGACCGGGGGTACCGAAGCCGCGTACAAGATCAACCATAACCTGGCCCGCGCCTGTGCCGAATTCGGACTGGGTATGGGACTGGGTTCCTGCCGCGTACTGCTTGAAGGCAGTGAGCGCTTTCCCGATTTTGACCTGCGTCCTGTAATGGGCAATGACGCACCGTTCTTCGCCAACCTGGGTATTGCCCAGCTCGAAGAACTGATTGATAACAACGAACTGCAGAAAGTGGTGGACCTGGTAGGCGCCCTGCAGGCCGATGGACTTATTGTACACGTAAATCCCTTCCAGGAGTTCTTTCAGCCCGAAGGCGATGTCTTTAAACGTGCCCCCATGGAAACCATCCTGGCCGTGCTCGATTACGTGAAGTTTCCCGTGATCGTGAAGGAAGTGGGACAGGGTTTCGGTCCGCAGAGCATCGAGGCACTGCTGCAGCTGCCCATCGCCGCGCTGGATTTCGGAGCCTACGGAGGTACCAATTTTTCGCTGCTCGAGCGCCTGCGCGACAGCAATTCCTACAACGAAATTTACGAACCGCTGGTGTACACCGGCCACACGGCTTTCGAAATGACCGATTTTGTAAATGCGGCCATCGAAAAGCTGGGCGATAAGGTTCAGTGTAAACATATTATCGTATCCGGCGGCATTAAAAATTTCTCCGACGGATTTTACTGCATTCAGAAATTACAGATGCCCGCGGTGTACGGACAGGCCTACGAATTGCTGAAACGTGCCTCGCTAAGTTACGAGGACGTTCGCAACTACATTCAGAAAAGCCTGGAAGCCTACCGCATGGCCGAAGCTTATTTACGCATTAAATAAATCACAATAGCAAAAGGAATGAAAAAGCCCAATTTAAGAGCCTTCAACAGAGAAGAACTGGCCGCCAAGGCGGATAGTGAAACCTACCTTGCTAAGACGTATTTCAAAAAAAGAAAGTCGGCGCCCGTAACCGAAGCGGAGACACGCCTGCTGAACTTCTGCGACCTGCACGAGGATGAACTTTTCCTGGCCGGAACGCACCCGAAATACGTTATTTAAAGAACGAAAAGACGGATATTTAGTAAAACACAAGAGCGCTGCAAGGCGCTTTTTTTTTGATACAACTTTGGGAGAGCCGTGAATACTGAAAAAGAAATACTACAGCAATACTGGAAACTGGAAAACCGTAACGGACGTCACACCTGGCATTTTGAACCCGATGCGGCCCTGTACCCCGAATATTATACCGATGCCGAAGCCTTCTGGCGCAGTGCCAAAGGCCGCGAACTGAAACAGGCGCTTTCGGACGCTTTTGTATACAACAAGGCTCAAAATCCCAACAGCGCGGATATTGTGTATCGTAGTTCGAAAGTGGGAGTGCCTGCCACACAGTACGAAAATGGTCAGCTGAGTGCCGAAGAGGCCTCCCGTAAGGCCATTGATTTTTATACCCGCCTGCAGGAAGACGACGGGCACTGGCCTTCGGACTACGGCGGCCCCCTGTTCCTGCTGCCCGGCATCGTGATCAATGCCTACGTTACCCATACGCCTTTTGCCGAAGAAGAGCAGATCCTCATGAAACGCTATATGCTGAACATGCAGAATGCCGACGGCGGCTGGGGACTGCACATCGAAGACAAGTCCACCATGTTTGGCACGGTAATGCAGTACGTAGCCCTGCGCATACTGGGTATGCAGCCCGAAGAACCGGAAATGCAGCGTGCCCGCGCCTGGATACAGGGTCATGGCGGCGCCGTGAGCATACCTACCTGGGGTAAATTTTACCTGTCGGTACTGGGTGCTTATGAATGGAAAGGAATGAACAGCCTGTTCCCCGAATTCTGGCTGCTGCCGCGCTGGCTGCCCATACACCCCGGCAATTACTGGTGCCATGCCCGCATGGTATACCTGGGTATGGCCTATTGCTACGGGCATAAGGTAGTGGGTAAGATCACCGACCTGGTGGCCAGCCTGCGCGAAGAGATCTATGCAGAGCCCTACGGGAAGATCGACTGGAAGAAAGCCCGCAATACCATCAACGGTGAAGATCTGTACTTCCCGCATCCACCGGTACTAAAGCTGGCAAATAAATTCCTGAACCTGTATGAGATACGTCCGCCGAAACGTTTCCGGCGCAAGGCCATGGATGCGGTCCTGGCCTATATCGATGCCGAGGACGATCATACGGATTTTATCAATATCGGGCCGGTGAACAAAGCCATTAACGGCATTTGTGTATGGCATGCCTACGGTGCAGATTCTGAGCGTTTCCAGAGGCACCTGGACCGTCGCAGCGACTATCTCTGGGTAGCCGAAGACGGCATGAAAATGCAGGGCTATAACGGCTCACAGCTCTGGGATGTAGTGTTTGCCGCACAATCCATGATGGAAGGCACCGAGGCTACCCGGCAGGCGGCCAAACCGGCCCTGAAGAAAATGTTCTCTTTCGTAGACGCTATGCAGGTACGCGAAGAAGTGCGCGACCGTGCGGAGTTCTACCGCCATCCCTCTGTGTGTGGCTGGCCTTTTTCTACCGTGGAACACGGCTGGCCTATTACCGACTGCAGCAGCGAAGGTATGAAGACCGCCCTGCTGCTCCAGAACAGCAGCCTGCTCCGCAACGAGATCACCCCGCTGGAGGACTGGCGCCTGAAAGGAGCGGCCGACCTGGTACTTTCGTTCCAGAACAAAGACGGCGGCTGGGCTTCCTACGAGCTCACGCGCGGCCCCAAATGGCTGGAACAGATGAACCCCTCGGAGGTGTTCGAGAACATCATGATCGATTATTCGTACGTGGAATGCAGCTCGGCCTGTATGCAGGGCCTGAAGACCTTCAGTAACTATTACCCGGAATACCGCAGCGAAGAAATTAAGAAGGCGATCCGCCGCGGGGGCGAGTTCATTGCCCGCAAGCAGCGTGCCGACGGTTCGTTCTATGGCTCCTGGGCCGTATGTTTCTGCTATGGCGGCTGGTTCGGGGTAGAAGGTCTGCTCACGGCCGGACATAAGCGTTATGGTGAGCCGGGTGGTCCTTCTCCGGCCATTACCAAAGCCTGCCTGTTCCTGGTATCCAAACAGCTGCCCGACGGGGGCTGGGGCGAGCGCTTCGAAAGCTGCGTGACCAAAGAATACATGAGCACCGACGAAAGCCAGGTGATCAATACCGCATGGGCCCTGCTGGCGCTCATGGCCGCCAATTACCCCGACCGCACGGTGATCGACCGGGGCATCGAACTCATTAAAAAACGACAGCTGGTCTCCGGCGACTGGGAGCAGGAAGCCATTTCGGGCCTTTTCAATCACAACTGTATGATCACATACACGGCCTACCGCAACGTGTTCCCGATATGGGCCCTGAACCGCTATGCGGCACTGGGGGCGGAATAGCCTCTCTGAATATTGTAAAAAGAAAGTAAAGCCCGGCCGCTCCTGGTAGCCGGGCTTTCTGTATATGTACCGGTGCACCGGGAAAATATGTTGTGTCGCGTGCAACGTTCATTCTGCGGGCCACAGCTTGATCTTACACAACAGGCACAGCCTTTGCAGGTATATGGGGTATGGAACAGTATCGGAACCGTAATTATTCGGGTATACGGCGTTATGAGATCGGGGAGGAGTACATAAAAATATGGTTTCACGATGCGGGGCCCTACGTATACAGTTACCGTAAGCCGGGGCGCCTTCATGTGGAAAAAATGAAGCAGCTGGCACAGGCCGGGCAGGGACTGGCTACCTATATAAATAAGTATGTACGCGGAAATTATGAAGCAAAAAAATAGGGGGCCGGCTTTTGAAAAAGTAGTAAAAAGTTACCGGCTCCCTGTATCCAATTGCGGATAAATAGATGTTTTCATGGTGATACCGGTGATAGGGAATACGTGACAGATCAGCGGCTTGCTTCCTCGTAGGCTTCTACGTTAATGTTATCCGAAATGCTGCTAAGCAGTTTGTCGGCTTCGCCTTCTTCGTCGAGGGTTTCCTGCAGGATATCTGCAATTTTGTCCTGGCCGAGTACACTGGCCACCGAACGCAGCGAACCGTAGGCGGCAATTTCGTAATGCTCTACTTTCTGGGCGGCAATAATAAGCCCTACATCACGCAGTAAAGAGCCGTCATCGGTGTCGTCGATCACCTCCTGGGCCTCTTTTACCAGTCCTTCCATGGCTTCGCAGTGTTTGGCAGTGGCTTTGGCACCCAGTATCTCAAAAACTTCTTCGAGGCGTTCCACCTGTTTTTTTGTAACCTCCAGGTGTTCGTTAAAGGCATCGCGAAGCTCTTCGGATGTGGAAGCTTTCACCATTTTGGGCAAGGCTTTCACCAGTTGTTTCTCTGCACTCAGCACATCGCGGAGCTGATCTTTGAGTAATTTTTGCAGTTCTTCTGCATGGCCGTTCATAGATGCGGCCCCTTTCTTCGGATTGTTCTGACTTTGTGTTTTCATATACCTAAAATTTGTTTCGTTATATAGCACAATTATAGTACCGCACTTCGGACGCTATCGCATGAATTTTGTATTGGTTAGGCTATGAAAAACCCGGACGAACAAAAAAGAAAGTACGGTTTCCTGTACCGTAACGGCCTCACCCTCGTATTCCTGTTCCTGGCCTTTGTTTTCCTGCTGGGCCAGGCTTTTACAGGCATGCAGGAGCACAACCGCGATATGCGCGAGGCTGGTGAACCTGCGGTCGGTCTCTGGCAATACCTGCATACGGGGCATTTTATCCAGGCTACGTTCGAGAATTGGGAAAGTGAGTTCCTGCAGATGGGCATTTTTGTGGTATTCACCATTTTCCTGTACCAGCAGGGTTCTTCGGAATCGAAGCCTCCCGGTGAAAAAACCGAGGTGGACCGCGAACCGCAGCCATCATCCGATGCCCCCTGGCCCGTGCGCAAAGGCGGCATTGTACTTGCCCTGTACAAACATTCGCTTTCCATAGCGCTGTTCCTGTTGTTTGCGTTTTCCTGGGCGGCCCATTTCTGGGGCAGCTGGAAAGACCATGTGCAGCAGCGTGCAGCCGAAAAGACCGATCCGGGTACGCTGTGGCAGTACCTGGGCTCTTCGCGTTTCTGGTTTGAGTCGCTGCAGAACTGGCAGAGCGAATTTTTGTCCGTGGCCTGCCTCATTTTCCTGTCCATCTATCTCCGCCAGAAAGGTTCACCGCAATCCAAACCCGTAGATATGCCGTATGATGAGACCGAATGACGAGATACAGAATTACGTGGACGAAATCCGCGACCTGCTGCTGAAGGCCGGTTACACACTGTCTATAGCCGAAAGTGTTACCTGTGGCTGCATGCAGCGGACATTTGCCAATACGACGGATGCCAGCCGTTTTTTCCAGGGTGGCATTACCTGTTATAACCTGGGGCAGAAAGTGCGGCACCTGGGCATAGAGCCTATCCACGCCGAACTGCACAACTGTGTATCCGAGCAGGTAGCCGGGCAGATGGCCCTGGGCGTTACCCGTATGTTCAGCAGTATGGTGGGCATAAGCATTACCGGTTATGCACAGCCCCTGCCCGAAAAAGGTGTGCGGAAGATCTTTGCCTGGTATGGCCTGGCCCTCGACTGCGTATTGCTGGCCACCGGCCGCATCAGCAGCCGGCACAAAGAGCCCGAAGTGGTGCAGGCCGACTACTGCCGGCAGGTATTGAAGAGTGTGCTTAAAATGCTGCGCTCGGCCATACCGGATGAGGATGAAGTATAATTTTGTACTTTGCCTCATCATTCAGCACCTATGTACGAGATCCTGGACATCATTCTGCGCAGCACGGCCGTGTACCTGTTCATGGTCATTGCCATACGTATCAGCGGCCGCAAAGAACTTTCACAGCTCAACACCTCCGACGTGGTGCTTATCCTGCTCATCAGCAACGCGGTACAGAATGCCATGGTGGGGCCCGATACCAGCCTGCTGGGCGGACTTATTGCCGCCGCTTCTTTATTCCTGCTGAACCTCTTCCTGAAACGGGTGGTCTTTCGCAACCGCAAACTGCGCGAGCTGGTGCTGGAAAAACCCGTGATCCTGGTGCATGAAGGCAAACCCGATGCCGCCGCCATGAACCGCCTGGGCATTACGCGCGACGAGTTGGAAGAAGCCATGCGTGAACATGGGGTGGAGGCCTTTAAGGATGTAAAGCTGGCCATGTTCGAGATCGACGGTAACATCAGCATCATCACAGGCGATGAAAAACTAAAGCAGACCTATTACCGCCGCAAGAGAAAGCACAAATCGCTCACGGACCTGTAGCAGACAGCTCATAGCCAGGAGTGAAGAGCGAGGGGAAGCCCGGAGCATAGGATCCGGCATTGACAACATCCCGCTGAGTTGCAGAGGCCGCCTGTACGGGACAGAAAACCATAGTGTAATGCGTTAACGGAGTTGTATGCGCCGTTAAGGATGTATCGAAAGGAATGAGACACCGTGTGGCAATGCGTTAACGAAGTTCCACAACCCATTCAACAGTATGTGGCTACGGGATAACGGAGTCTTACAAGGCATTAACGCAGTACATCAACTCCTCTAACGGAGTAGAACAAGAGGTACAACGCATTCATTAGGAGCGTTAACGATATTCCGAACACCGTGAACATTGTCTGGCAAAGGGTATAATGGTATCTTATACTACGCTAACGACGTCCTGAACCCCTTCAGCGAAGTATAGCAACGGGTCTGACGGAGTCTTTTACTGCATTGACGGAGTTTTGCAACTCCTCCAGCGGAGTCTGGTAACGGGTCTGACGGGGGCCTGAACTCCTCCAATGCTGTATAACAGATGGATGAAGTAGTAAATCCCCGCTATGCCCGCACTATCGGACTTACGGACCCGATACGTAGGGCTATTCGCTGCGAGCTGTAAGCGATCCATCCCGGACTCCGGACGCGCCACTCCGGACTTTTCACTCCAGGCCCTGTCAGAAATTCCACTTAAAATTAAGGGATATTCCTAATGAAAAATTACTGTAGGCCGTGGTCATTGTCCCCTGTGAAGTCTGACCCGATGGTGTCGTTTTGGTAACTGGAGCATCTGCGGAACCACTCATATACATACCATTTAACTGGAACGATAAAGCTACTGCCCTGTTAAAGTTATAATCACAGGAAACAGCTGACATAAGCACAAAACCAGCACCGGAGTTCGCTCTTCCGGAAGGGTCTTTAAAGTAATTATTACCCGCGCCGTCTGTCATATTAACATCCAGGTTATTATAGGACATGTAACCGCCGGCCCTTACTTCTCCGCCCAGACCGATCCGGCTGCCTTTATAGAATCTGAAATCTTTACCGGCCATGGCGGTAAATTCAAATCCGCCGCTTTTGTACCGGAATATCTGGCCCGGATCATCAGCCTGCTGCCGTTTATCGTGAATACCACCCAGTGTAAGCGAAAGTCCCAGCGGGTTATAGGCCATTTTTACCAGGTAATGATTGGCCTGGTCTGTTAAGGGGCCCACTTTCGAGATATAATTCTCCCTGGAGTCATACGCGTTGAAGTTACTTTCGATACCCTGAACCTGTTCCCCATTGAATGTATAAGGGCTCGACTGGCTCCAGGAGCCGTTTCTCGGACTAAAGTCAACGCCTGTAACCCCGGGTTCAACCGTGAGGGTCCAGTTCTTGGGTATTCTTCTTTGGGCCAGGCCGCCACCAAGGGGTACAACATTTTCCTTGCTTTTTTTATCCGGGTTGGGTTCCGAAGCTTCCAGCCCTTCCAGTTCCACCATATGCATTACTTTATTTTCGCTGAACGCATAGGGCGAGTTATGCGGATACTTGGGAGCCAGTGGGTCTACGGCAAAGAACCGGCCTATACGCGGGTCGTGCATGCGATATTCGTAGTTAAGCGAATTTCCGGCACCTTTCATTTCATCGTCTTTTTCCTGGCCCTGGTATCCGTAGCGGTAACTGCTGTTGTCGGCCACCAGGTCGCGGCCGGCTGCACGCAGGAAGATGTTATCCAGGCGGAATGTGCGGGTCCCGGATAAATTCTGACGCATTTGTATACGCAGATTGGGCATGGTCGGTGTAATGGTTACGGTATAGGTACCATTGGTAGACATAGCCAGGTAAGGCACCGGGGTCATGAGACTGAGGCTGCTGGTAGTTACGAACTGCCATACAATGATGTTTACCGCGCCGGCTGTACCTACGTCTACATTCATGCTGAGTGTGTAGGTCTGTCCAGGCGTGACGGCAAAGTCCTTATTTGTACCGTGTGTGGGGTTCGAACTGGTTACTTCCAGCATCTGGCTGCCGCCGGATGTTACCACGGAAAGCGTGGCGGCACTGTAGCGTCCCCAACCGTCGACCGTTTGTACAACCCCACCGGAGCTAACAATTACGGGGTTTTCGAAATTGACAAAGTCGAGCGTATCGGTAACATCCACCCATATACTGTCTTTTTTCTCGGCACAACGCTCTTTCATCGGCATACCAAAGGCATAATAGTCGTAGGTATTCCGGATCTCGGGTTCATAATAGTTATAGGAGGGACTGCCGAAGCATTTCAGCTGTTTACGGTCGGTAACCACCACCTGAACATTATTAATGTGGTTGCAGAGTTCGTATTGTTTGGCACCACGTTCCTGTGTTCCTGCGCTAAGTGATACCGGGGTATAAGAGAGTTTTTTATGCCGTTTTATGGTACCCAGGCGAGCGCTTCCGTACAACATCTGTTCTTCCAGGAAAAATCCTTCCACATCGGAGTCGTCGTATTCTTCCAGGCTTACCTGTTTATAAACGGCCAGTGGATTTCCCTGAGCATCCAGCACGTAGTACTCGGTTTCCATCAGTCCGGTGCCGTATTCTGCTGAGTATTGCTCTGTGTACTTCTCAACACGATGTCCTGCCGGATCATACCCAAAAGAGAGATATGCTTTGGACGAAGAACTGCGGTTTATTTCCCGCACCTTATTCATACTGTTCCAGACAATGGAGGAAATATCTTCGGCCGCGTCGCTCAGGAGGTTGCCGGTGAGGTCATAGCTGTAGTTTGTCAGGCCCTGGTTATTTACATCATAGTCTACCACAGCTGCCGCCATTCCATCCGTTACGTATTTCAGACGGTTCGTATTTGCAATGTAGTTGTACTGCAGCTGATCGAACTGTACAGCGGCTTTATTATAACGGTCGAGGCTCCGGATATTGCCATTGGCATCGTAGCTGTATGCGGTACGGAACACATCGGTCTGTGGTGCCGAAGCGTTCCAGGCACTGATGGCCCAGGCATCATTGTATTGTAAATAGGTCCGGCTGCTATGAACACGTTGCAGCTGATCATAACCGAATACCTGCAGCAGGGCTTCAGACTTCGAATTATCGTCTACCTGTTTCAGGGTGTTGTTCATGGTACGGATATTTCCATCGTAGAGTCCATAACCTCCGTAATACGCCGTGGGCACATCCAGCAGGAAGTTTTGCACACCGTTGATGGCTGTATAATCCTGCGGATAATAGGTAAGCGCATAGCCATAGGCATCGCGGGCCACGAACTGGGTAGCGCTGCCTATTTTACCGTCTTCGCCCGGATCGGCGGCATCGTCCAGCTGTTCACTGTTCAGTGCTTTTATCCAGCCCTGCATGGTATAGGTATAGTCGGTACCCTGACTTTTATAGGGCCCATATTCTATGCGGGCCAGCGGCCCATGATAAAAATAATGGTATTCCGCATCCGTATCGAACCAGTAGCCGTCGGTGCTGGTCATGACCTTCAGCAGTCGGTTCTGATCATCGTACGCATAGCGGTGTATGAGTTTGTCCTGGCGGCTGGCGTTTAGAGACACCGACTGTACATTGCCACTGAGCAGATCGTACACATATTCCACCTTATGGTAGCGGAAGTTGTAATCGAAGTTCACAGGATCGGTACTGGCGATGTTTTTGTTCTCCTGCAACAGGGCACGGGTATTTCCGTGCATGTCGTAATCGTAATAGATGGCCGTTACATAATTGGTACTGGCAATGGTCTGCCCGATGGTATAACCGTAATACGTGGTATAGGCTATTCGTTTACGCAGATTCGTCTGTGTAAAGAACCCGGCCGGGTAATAAGCACTTGCCGGGGCATCGTAAAAATTCTGAATATACTCTGCCTTGGTAAAGCCGGTGGTTAAAAAGGTATTGGCATTGGTGGGATTATGCAGGTAAGCCAGTGTGGCTGTAAGGGCATCCGAACGGGTCATGACGCCGGTCTCTGTTACACGCCCCTGGGCATCGTATTTGGTATAGGAGTATGTTTTGGCGGCCTGACGGGCATTTTTAGATATAACATTACGTCCCAGGTTGTCATAATAAAAACTGGATACGCCGGCATCCGGTGTCTGGCTTTTGATCTGGTTGCCCAATGCATCATACCGGTATCGGCTTGTTAGCATATAGGCCTCTGCGGTAGCATAGCTGATGTTATTATGTTTGGGCTTGAACTCGGTTCCGGCGTTCCGGGCGCTGTTCACGGCTACCATGTCACTTAACGGCAGACGATCTACCGCCTTCGGAGGTACTGTGCGTACAAGACGGCCAACCCGGTCGTAGTAAAACAGCGTAAAATGATATTCGTCGCTGGTATAGGTGGCTTCCAGGGTTTCCAGGGCGCCCATGCA
>JBQVOK010000007.1:0-214016 GCA_052437175.1 Flavobacteriales bacterium | reverse complement strand
GTAGTGGGCGTAGGAAAATTGAGAAGATCTGACTCTAGTACGAGAGGACCGAGTCGGACGCACCTCTAGTGTACCAGTTATGGCGCCAGCTGTATCGCTGGGTAGCTATGTGCGGAATGGATAAGCGCTGAAAGCATCTAAGCGCGAAGCCAACTTCAAGATGAGTTTTCCATATCAGGATCCTGGCAGACTACCAGGTTGATAGGCCGGAAATGTAAAGACAGAGATGTCAAAGTTGACCGGTACTAATTGTCCGAAGACTTCTTGCAATAGCAGTTCTAAAGTATTCAATACGCAAAAAATTATTCTTTCCCTTCACTCAATGTCACAGCATTGTCGTCGCTTACTAAAGTGAGACGAACGATTTATGGTGGTTATAGCAAGGGTGTCCACCTCTTCCCATTCCGAACAGAGAAGTTAAGCCCCTTAGCGCAGATGGTACTGGATCTAAAGTCCGGGAGAGTATGTCGCCGCCGATTTTTAAACCTCATTCCTCAACAGGAGTGAGGTTTTTTTCGTTTTATATACGCCCATTCGTACCCGATCTTGTCGTTTTCCTTAAGACCCCCTATCTTTATCCCCGCATCGTATGGATTACCGCGTATATACACCCCAGGCTGCACTGCTTCCTTATGTTAAGTGCTACTGGTCGCTCGATTCGGGTGATACCCCCTTTATGCCCGGGGTGGAACGCGTTTTTCCCGATGGTTGTATCGAACTCCTTTTTCATTACGGAGACCGTTTTCGTAAATACCTGGATGATGCACAGACCGTTCTGCACCCCCGCAGCTTTATCCATGGGCAGATCCGCTCTTATATCGACCTGGAACCGACCGGTACTATAGGTCTCTTTAGCGTGCGTTTTCAGCCGGCCGGTCTGCAGGCCTTTGTGCCCATGCAGGCAGGCGACCTCAGCGGACTTACCGTAGAACCGGATTCTATATGGGGGCCCGACGGCGATGTATTGCAGGACCGTATGCTGAATGCATCCTCGCACACACAACGTATACAGATCATTGAGGCCTTCTTGCGGCAACGCCTGCGTCGCAACAGTTACAGCACCGATGCTATTGCCTATTGTATACAGCAACTGCATCAGAGCGGAGGACAGGTATCTATGGAAACCCTGGCCGAAAAAGCCAATATGGGCCGCAGGCACCTGGAACGCCGTTTTGTATCGGGCGTGGGAATGAGCCCCAAGCTGCTCTCCCGCATCATCCGTTTTCAGAACATGCTGCGCCTCATCGGCGAGAACCGCCTCAACAGTCTCACCGCACTCGCTTACGAAGGCGGCTATTACGACCAGGCGCATTTCATTAAAGATTTCAGGGAATTCACAGGGCTTAACCCGCGGGCGTATTTTTCAGAGAACCTGGCCATGGCCCGTTTCCTGAGTTCAGAATAGGTCGCATTTTTACAATTTACCGCCTGCGAACGGCTGTATGTTTGCATCAAATAACATACAACAATGAAAAACATGATCAACTGGTTCGAAATTCCCGCGGCTGATTTTAACAGGGCGGCCGGCTTTTACAAAAATGTGCTGAACGTAGCTGTGCAAAAAACGGAAATGTTCGGTACCCGTATGGGCTTCCTGCCATCCGACGGTACTGCGGTTTCCGGCGCTATTGTGCAGGGAGAAGGCTATACGCCTTCGGCAGACGGAGCACTGCTTTACCTGAATGGCGGCGAAGATCTGCAAGCCGCACTGGACCGCGTGGAAGCGAACGGCGGAAAAATACTGGCACCGAAAACACAGATCAGTCCCGAAGTTGGTTTTTTCGCTATATTTCTGGATACCGAAGGCAATAAAATGGCATTACATTCCATGAAATAAATACTATGATGAATATACGTAATATAATTCCTGCAAGCGTTCTGATGCTTTGTATGGCGGCCTGCACAAGTAAAAATCATTCAGAAACAGCTGCAACGGCACCCGAAGTTCCGGTAAAACCCCGCTACGAACTCCTGCAGCAGGCTTCCTGGCTGCTCGGTTCCTGGCAGAGTGTAATGCCCGAAGGTACTATTGTGGAGGAATGGAAAACGCTGAACGACTCTGTATTTTCGGCCCGTAGTTTTTTTGTAAACGCTAAGGATACTTCCTTCGGCGAAACCATTACGCTGGAACAAAAAGGGAAGGAGCTCTATTATATTCCCGTGGTAAAGGATCAGAACGAGGGCAAGCCGGTACCGTTCCGCCTTACTTCGCCGGCCGGTGCAGAACTGGCCTTTGAAAACCCGGAGCACGATTTCCCGCAGAAAATTGTCTACAGGAAAACAGCGGAAGATTCTCTGATGACGGAAGTATCCGGCACGATGCAGAGCAAATTTCATTCGGAAAAACTGCCGATGACAAAGATCAATAAATAGTTTTGTACGAAGCCCGATCATATAAAACTACGGTTACTTAGATAAAACTTGGGCTGGTATTAAAAGTTTCATATTTTTACAAAAGGGAGAAGCCTGTTGTTCCTGCAACAGGCTTCTGTAATCGCTTATCCGACTAGCGATAAGGACTCGGGAAGTACTTGCTTACGGATATAATATCCGCGCTTTCTAGGACTATCTTGGAACTCGTTTTATTACGGGTTCTTTTTTTGTCCATTTACCAAGCTCACGTAAGAGCTTTAATAAACTGGCCAAAACGTCAATAATCCAGATCATGTTCCATTCTAAATCGTAATAATCATTCATATTTATTTGATTTTTATTATTTACATTGTTCATTACGTTATTTTTAATGTTCTTACTTTTCAACTTTCCTGAAATGTGATTTTTTTATAGATGTTTATATGCAAATAGTAGTTTATTGTTTAGAAAAAGTCAATGAAATATTTATGTTTTTATTTTAATTGTCTGATTTTTAGTTATTATTTTTTAATATTTAGGCTATCTATGTTCGGAGAAATTTAAAACATTTAAAAATTTCAAGTGATTATTATTGCCATAAGTAATTTAAACATGATTAGAAGTTACTTCTCTAAACCTTATTTGTAAAGACGAAATAGCAAAGTCCGTTTTAGGTAGCTCGCTAGTCATGAGAAGTGCCGAGACCTTTTTGTATATCCGGTAGAAATAATGTATCTTTATAGCAAACTCCCAAACCGTGAAATTCCTGTTTTTTGCATTTCTGACCTTCTCTTTTTTGTTTTCAGGTATCCGGGATACTGCTGCGCAGAGGATATCCAAAGCGAAGGCCATGGCTGTGGCCCGCAGGGATGATGCAACCCCGCTCCGCAATATAGAACGCGCCGAATATACATACCTGGCCGATGGTACCCCCTGCTGGAAAGTGAGCGAAAAGATCAACCTCCGTAAATGCTACCGGAATGCACACAGCGGTATGAACTACTTCAATGCCCGTGTGCTGTACATCAGCGCAGCCAATGCCAAAGTACTGCTGCGCGATAAGGAATTCCGCGGCGGGGTGCATATAAATCCTTCCTTTTAAAAGTGCGGATACGGGCTGTTCAGCAGCGTTTTCCGCCCCTTTGGTGCATATCCCTTAATTAGGGTAATTTGTACCTAAAACTTATTATTTTTCGGCTTCTTCCGCCACGCGCAGTACTTTTGCAGGATCAAAAAAATAATCTGTCCGAGATGCGCAAATTCGTGTATTCCTTTTGTATAATTTTCGTTACGGCCCTCATCACATCCTGTGGTGCCGGCAAAACGGAAAACGGAACGGCCGCAGGTGCCGATTCGCTTCGTATCGTGTCGCTCAACGGCACCGTTTCCGAGATCCTGGTAGGGCTGGGCATGGAAAAAAATATTGTAGGTGTGGACGTAACCAGTACCTATCCCGAATCACTAAAGGCACTGGCCCAGGTGGGGCACTCGCACAACCTGAACACCGAAGCCATTATCGCGCTGAAACCGGCTTATGTCATTTCGCTGGAAGAACGCGGTATCAAACCCGAACAGGCCCGTCTGCTGGAACAGGCCGGGATACGTGTGTGGGTCATCAAACAGCATTTTTCCGTAGAAGGTACCAAAGACCTGATCCGCATGCTGGCAAAGGAATTTAAAAAAGATGCCGAAGCCGAAAAGCTCATTGCTACCATCGATGCCGAGGTAAAAGCATTGCCGGTCTACGAAACAAAACCTAAAGTATTGTTCGTATATGCACGTGGTATGGGTTCCCTGCAGGTTGCCGGCGATGGCACGGCCATGTGCGAAATGATCAGGCTGGCTGGTGGTATTCCCGCTACGGACGGTACGGTACAGGGCTTTCGACCGCTTACGGCCGAATCCGTGGTAAGTATGGATCCCGATTATATCCTGCTCTTCGATACCGGTCTGCAGAGCCTCGAAGGCCCCGAAGGACTGATGAAGGTCCCCGGTGTGGCACAGACCGCGGCCGGTAAGAACAATAAATTCGTGTCTATGGACGGACAGCTTCTTTCGGGATTTGGTCCGCGCCTGGGCGCTGCCCTGAAACAACTGGGTGAGGCTATTCATAAATAAGCATTTTTTTTTGAAAGGATTATACCCCATATTGATCGCATGTGTACTGCTGGCCGCCATACTGGCCGCAGGCATCGGTGCGGTGCAGATAAGCCCGCTGCAGATCCTGGGGATGATCTTCCATAAAATAGGTTTCGACCTGGGTATTCCCTATGACGAAATGCAGGAGACCGTTTTCTGGGTGATACGTCTGCCCCGTGTACTGCTGGCAGTGCTCATTGGCGCTACCCTGGCCGTTTGCGGTGTGGGCATGCAGGGGCTTTTCCGGAATCCCCTGGCCGATCCGGGACTTATCGGTATCGGCAGCGGCGCTTCCCTGGCCGCCGTGATCACACTGGTACTCGGCAGTTCGCTGTTAGCCGGTTTAAGCGGACAATACACCCTGAACGTAATGGCTTTTCTGGGGGCCCTGGGCTCTATGATCGCCGTGTACCGGATCAGCCGCCAGGAAGGTAAGACCAATGTGGCCATTATGTTGCTGGCCGGTATTGCGGTAAATGCGATGGCCGGTGCACTTACGGGGCTGGTTACCATTTCGGCTAATGAACAGCAGCTGCGCAGCATTACCTTCTGGAGTATGGGCAGCCTGGGCGGAGCCAGTTGGAGCAATGTACTGGGTATACTGCCTTTTTGTGCACTCAGCCTCATCGGCATGCCTTTCTTTGCCAAATCGCTCAATGCCCTCAGCCTGGGCGAGAGTGACGCGGGGCACCTGGGTATACGTACCGAACGCCTCAAGAACAGCGTCATGTACCTGTGCGCCATCGGGGTGGGAGCCTGCGTAGCCGTGTCAGGCATTATCGTTTTTGTGGGACTGGTGGTACCGCATATCCTGCGTATGACCGCGGGTCCCGATCATAAAAAACTCATCGGCGCCTCGGCCCTGGGCGGGGCTGCACTGCTTACCCTGGCCGACCTGGTAAGCCGTACCATTGCCGCTCCGGTGGAAATTCCCATCGGTATCATTACGTCGGTAGTAGGTGGACCGTTTTTCCTCTACCTGCTCATGAAAGAGAAGAAAAAACAAACGCTTATATAAGGCAGGATGCTCGAATTGCAGAATATACGTTTTGATGTACCCGGCCGTCAGCTGCTCAGCGACGTGTCCTGCAAAGTGCGCCCCGGTGTGCTTACCGCGGTTATGGGCGCGAACGGGGCCGGCAAATCGACCCTGCTGAAAGCTGTGAGCGGCGAAATAAAGATCAGCGGCGGACAGATACTCTGGAACAAACGTCCTATGGAGAGCTACGATGCAAAAGAACTGTCGAGAAAACGCTCTTTCCTGCGTCAGAACTACAATCTGCAATTACCGTTTACGGCTTACGAGATCGTGGAAATGGGCCGTTATCCCTATTTTCAGTCCCGGCCTACGGCACGCTGCCGCCAGGTGATCGAAGAAACAAGCCGCTACGTGGGCATACAACACCTGCTCAAACGCAATTACCTTACGCTTTCGGGCGGAGAACAGCAGCGCGTGCAGCTGGCCCGTGTACTGGCCCAGGTATGGGATGCTCCCGAAGGACAACGCCTGGTCATGCTGGATGAACCCGTAAGCGCCCTCGATATTCATTACCAGCACCAGCTGCTGGGCCTTGTACAGGACCTTGCACACAACAAAGGCTACACCGTGCTGGCCATCCTGCACGATATAAACCTGGCTTTCCAGTATGCGCAGGACGTACTGCTGCTGAAAGACGGGCACAAAGTGGCCTTCGGTGCGCAGAACGAGGTGTTTTCCGAAGAGACCATCCTCGAAACCTTCGGCGTGGCCGTAACCCTGCACCAGCCTATGGGCTATGCACACCGCTATGTAACGGTAGACAGCCGCAGTTTTGCCACAGCCACCCATTTTATACAGGAACACAATAATTATTCATTTAAATAGATCCGATATGTCTGTAACATCTGTATCTCTCAAAGCACAATATGAGCAGCTGAAAGCTGAAAATCCCAAACTGCGTATCCGCGATGCGGCCCAGCAACTGGGTACCTCTGAAGCCCAACTGGTAGCTACCGGTCTGGGAAGCACCGCCACACGTCTCGAAGGCAACTGGCAGGAATTCCTCAAAGAACTGAAACCACTGGGTAAGGTAATGGCGCTTACACGCAACGACGACGCGGTGCACGAACGCAAAGGCATTTACGAGAACGTAAGTTTCCAGGGCCCCGTTGGTACAGCCGTTAACCCGGATATCGATATCCGTTTCTTTATGATGGTATGGGACAGTGCTTTTTCGGTGAATGAGAACGGCCGTCTCAGTTTCCAGTTCTTTGATAAGAGCGGGGAGGCGGTGCATAAAATTTACTGTACCGAAGAGAGCAATACCGAAGCCTTTCACGAGATCACCCGTAAATATACCGCGGCCGAACAGAATGCCGAAGTAGAGACCACGCCCTACCCGGCGGCACCTGCTGAAAGACCCGACAGTGAAATTGATGTGGCCGGTTTCCGGGAAGCCTGGAAAAATATGACCGATACACACCATTTCTACGGTATGCTGAAGCAGTTCCAGGTAAGCCGTATGCAGGGCCTGCGCCTGGCCCCGGAAGGTTTTGTAAAAAGCATGCCCAACGATCTTACCCGTAAAATAATTACCCTGGCCTCTGAAAGAAAAGTGCCCGTGATGGTTTTCGTGGGCAACCGCGGCTGTATACAGATCCATACCGGTGAAGTGAACAACCTGATGGATGCCGGACCCTGGTTCAACGTGATCGATCCGGACTTTAACCTGCACCTGCGCGAAACGGCCATCGCTCACTCCTTCGTGGTGAAAAAACCAAGCGAAGACGGCACCATTACCTCGGTGGAAGTATTCGACGACAAAGGCGAAATGATCGTACAGTTCTTCGGTAAACGCAAACCGGGCATCCCTGAACTGGAAGAATGGCGCCAGATCGTAAAAGATGTAGCTGACTTCTAAAAGTACAGAGTACTAAGATACGTATCTGCCCCGTCCCGTTGCAAGCGGGATGGGGCAGCTTTTTTAGGGCAGTCCGGGGCAAAAAAAAATCCCGCACTAAGCGGGACCTTTAAAAATCTATGCGTACAGCGTTTAGCTGGCTTTGCGCGGAGTATTGATCTTGCCGCCGCCTTTGGCTTTGCTGCTGGCTGCGGATGATTTACTTTTTGAAGCGGCGCTGCTTTTGCTTTTGTCGTCAGCGGCTTTTTTCGTGGTTGTTTTTTTAGCGGCTTTCGGCTTTTCTTTTTCTTCGCCTTCGGCAGCTTCCGCTTTTTTGGTGCTTTTCTTTGCTTTGGCAGCGGGTTTACCTTCTTCTTCAGACGGAGCCTCTTCGGCAGCCGCAGCTTCTTCTTCGCTCTGCGGTTTTTCGATCAGGTCGTTCTTCAGCATCAGGTTGTACCATTTCATCAGTTTCTTGATGTCGCTGGTATACACGCGCTCTTTGTCAAAATCGGGCAGAACGGTCTCAAACCATTCACGCACCTGTGTATCGTTCAGTTTAAGATCGAGTTCCTTTTTGCCGTTCTTCTCATGAATGCTCCACAAAATATCGGCGAGCGGCGCATCGTCACCATAGGTATACATACTGATGTCGCCCAGGGACGAAATGCGGTAATGTGAATAAACGGGCAAACGTTTGCCGTCTTCCAGTGATTCTGCGATCAGACCATACGAGGTCTGTGAGATAATTTTGTACAAACCCGGCTTTCCGGAAACAGAAATTATTTTTTCTAACGCCATAATTTTTGTGTTCTATCCTTTTACAGCCTCAAAAGTAATAAAAACGTAATGCAAAACCTCAATTATTTTGAATTCGTCACGCACACTTTCGCCGTCCGGGTCTTGCCGTCTGCGTGCAGGCTTACAAAATACCATCCGGGAGCCACGGCCGCAGGCAGGGTATAACTGCCGCCCTGGGGAATGTACAGGTTCTGCACACGCTGCAGGGTACGGCCGGAAGCATCGTACAGCAACAGGGCGCCGTTTGTGATCCCGGTTCCGCTGTTCAGTACAATGCGCCCGTTCATATACGCGATCTGCAGCTTGTCGTCCGCCTGTTCTTCTTCCAGTCCGAAACCGTATACCAGTATATTTTTCACGATGGTATCCGCACAGCTGGCGTTCTGTACGATCAGGGTCACGGCATAGTTACCGTTGTTCAGGTAGGTATGGGTAGGCGAGGCCTGTACCGAAAGCATGCCGTCGCCAAAGTCCCAGAGCTGTGAAGTACCGCCTGTGCTGTTATTGGTAAAGAATACCGTGCTGTTTATATAGGCTGTGGAAGGAGCGTTGAAGTCAGCCGTCACCGGGTTGTTCCCGCCGATGCTGATGGCCTGTGTCTGGGCGTAATTACCCGCTCCGTAATGCAACTGGTAGCTACCCTGGGCCAGTCCGCCGATGGTGCCTCCGGCGCCGGGCAGACTGTTCTGGGCAAGCGTATCACCCTGGGCATTCAGCAGTACATACTGTACCGGGTAGCCGCAGGTGGCCTGCATCTGTATACTGCCATTGCTGTTCTGGCAATCACTGGGCGCTGCTGTAAACACCGGTTTGCGGCAGAAAATGAGGGAAAAACGGCTGTTATTGTCCGGGGTGTTCAGCAGTACGGAAACACTGTCGTTCCCGTTGAGCCCGGTATAGCTGTTGTCCTGCGCATCGTGGAAGAGGGTAAGCAAACTATCGGGAAGCGTGCCTTTGGAATGGAAACTGAAGCTGAAACTGCCCGATTCGGACGAGCGTACACCCAGCGGAAACGTCGTAAGCGTATTTACCTGCGGAACGGCCAGCAGCGTATATCTTTCCGGCGCGGTGCTGTATTGCGTATATACATCCGGTGTGCCGGCACGCGTGTATACGTTGCGTAGCTCCCTGTGGGTATCAAAACCTGTAGTAGATGCAGGGTCGTGGTATATACGTGCCTGGTCTGCATAGCCCGAAGGAGCTTTAAAGCGGATGTCTATACCAAAAACGAAAGGTGCCGTGTAGCTGCCGGTATCGTAAGCCAGTCCGCTTTTACGCAGTACATTCGAAAATGCGGCCGTGTACGTAACCTGGCTGGTGTCGCCATGTATCCAAAAGCCTTTGAATGGCGGAATGTAACTTTGCGTATATGTATCAGCAATTTCGGTATTACGGCCATTCGTATAAAAAGCGGCACCGTATACATGGGTATTGGCCACTGCAAAATCATTCCATGAAATGCGCGAAGGGTAGGGATTGCCGAGCAGCTGCCAGCCTTTGTTCGGACCGGAAGATGTCCCCAGCGTTCTACTCAGTCCCTTATTAAAGGGCAGGGCCGTAAGTACCACCGAGTCGCCGTTCTGTACCCGTGTTTTGTACCCTTCGCCCGAAAGCAGGCTGCCGGAAGTGCGTATCTCGTAGCCTTCAAAAATACAGTTGCTGCCGTCCGTGTTGTTGTAACGGGCCACATTCCCGTCGGGAGAAGAGGCGTTGAACAGGGGCAGGGCACAATTGTCCACCAGCATGTTCATACCGTCGCTGGTAGCAAAGGCATTGGCATTGATCTGCCCGCTGATGCCGGATGTGAAATTTGTGAGTGCCGTATGTTGTATCGGTACGGCCAGGAATTCCTCTGCCGGCTGTGTGGTACTGTAACGGAAACGATAGGTGCCGCTGCCGGAAAGATTGGAATGATCGCCCTGTATAAATTGTCCGCCGTGTGTGCTGTAGAGCGAACCGTTCACGTGCGTCTGCTCCTTTACGCGCAGCGCTCCTCCGTCCAGGATACGAAGCGTATTGGCGTTCTGTATACGCAGGTCCAGCGCTTCGGCCAGTCCGTTTACCTGCGGACTGTGTGGCGTGCCGTTGGGTATGTTCACGCTGTGTGCTGAATCAGGAATGCTTGCCGTACTCCAGTTCTGGGCATTATGCCAGTCGCTGCTTACGGAGCCTGTCCAGTGATTCCAGCGGCTGTCGTACAGGGCCTGGGCCGAATCGGCATACTGGCGCAGTTCGCTCAGGCTGTCGGCAATGAGTACGGCAAAGGCCAGTTTTACCCTGCCGCCCGGCTGTATCAGGAAGGGGCCCGTGCCCATCAGTGTGGCTGCAGTACCTGCCGTGCTCTGGTTGCGGACCAGGCTGCCGGAAAGGGTATTCCATTTTTCGGCCGTGGTAAAACCGTCGAGTATATTCACCGAACCTGAAATTCCGTTGGGGTTAAAGGCGTAATGGGTAGCGCCGTCGTAAGAAAGCAGCTTCAGCCCCGCAAATTTGGAATTGCTCATGGTATTGCGGGCATAACCCATCTTACGCAATGTATCGTAAAACGCAATATTGGTATAGTCGTAATAATGATTGTTCAGGATATTCCAGTAGGAGCCGATGCCGGCAAAAACATTGCTCAGGGTATCGGTACCGGTATTTTCGAGGGTATAATGCAGGATCACGAATTTGTCCAGTCCCAGCTGGTTAACGGCTTCGGCCCGGTAGTGCACGTTCAGACCTAAGGCGTTCGCACCGGCTGCGGCATCGTTCATAATGCCTTCGGCGATAAAGGTACCCGGGGCTGAAGGTACGACGTGTGCGGGTACTACAGCCTGGAAATCGTTATCGAAAGGTACCACGGCCTGCGAGAACCAGGCGTCGGAAACGCGGGTAGGCCCGTCGCCTGCAAAAAAGCTGCCGGTAAGTGCATACTGGAATCCGTTCTCTTCCTTCAGGCCCAGTCCCACCAGGGCATCTTCGTCCATAAAGCCCCAGCGGCCGCGGCTGCCTATGGACGTGTGTACCTTGTTCTCGGTAATATTAATGTAGTTCTGGCTTACGATACAGCTGAAGAACTGCCGGTCGCCGTACGCGCCGTCTTTCCATGCCCATTCCAGTTCGATCGGCGTATTTTCTGGACAGCCGGGCAGCACACGGAAGCTGTAGGGAGAGGCATTGTTGTTCGTATTGGAAAATACAGGTACGCTGCCTAATACAAAAACACTGTCAATGATCTGTATCCAGGGGGAACTGCTGCGCAGCACACCCTGTGTGGTCGCGCCGGAGGTATTCAGTATATTGAAGAACGTACCCGTAAGTCGTACGGTATCGCCGATGGCAAAAAGATCGTCGCCGTTATCGGTATAGCTGCGCTGCTGAAACAGGAATGCCGGCCCCAGGTAATTGCCTAATACGGCATTATTCATATCCAGGCGTCCTTTGCCGATGCGTCCCTTGTAGGCCAGGTTCTGCGGCAGGTTATCGTGAGCAAAGGACGTATATTTCAGCAGGGCTTCGGTCTGCAGGGCGGTAATTCCCGGCAGGGCATGCATGGTAAGCGCGGCGGCTGCGGAAACCATAGGTGCGGCGTAGGAAGTACCATTGCCCGCATTGGCAAAACCGCTGCCGTAGGTAGTGTAAATATTCTGTCCGGGTGCGCTGATGTCTACAGTTTTATAATAGGAAGCTCCGGAAAAGGCATCGCCCACCTTAATATCGGCGGTATCGGTGCCGGTTACGGCCAGTACGTTCTCCAGTGTGGCCGGGTAATACGGAGCGGTGGCCGTGGGTACACCGTTACCTGCCGAGGCTACCACCAGGCAGCCTTTGTTCACGGCGGCGTATTGTACCACGTCGTCCAGCACGGGACTGTAAAACGTAGAACCCCAGGAGCAGTTGATGATCTTTACGTTTTGCTGTGCCGCGTAAAAGATACCGGCTTCTCCGCCGATCCACTGCCCGGAATTATTGGCAATTTTTACAGGCATAAAACGGCAGTTGTAACCCACCCCGGCAACCCCGGTATTGTTATTGGGCCGCGCCGCTGCAATACCGCTCACTACCGTGCCGTGTATGCAGGACCCGCAATAGGCCGTGGGGTCGTAATTATCGTCGCCGGTATTCCATCCGGAGGCATTGTCGATCCAGCCGTCACCGTCGTTATCCAGTCCGTCTACCGGGTCGTTGTAATTTACATAGTAATTGCCCAGGTCCGGGTTACTCCAGTTCTGTCCGCCATCGGTAATGGCAATGGTTATGCTGGTATCGCCGGTGGTGGTGTTCCAGGCGTTAAAGGCCCCGATCTTGTTCAGGTACCACTGTGCCGAAAGCTGCGGATCGTTGGGGGTAAGCTGCACCTGCAGATCACTGAAGGGGTGTACGATAAAATGGGGTTGTACATATTCAAAAGCTCCGCTGATGCGTAGTTTTTCGCAAACCTCCCCGACAGGGAACGAAGTGCTGAAATCGATGCGGTAAATGCCCGAAAGGTCTGCCATGCGGCGCCCGAAGGCATCGAACGGTTTGCCGGGTCTTTCGGCTCCGCGGAACATTTTTTCCGGGGCAGTGGCGCCCAGCGACTGCAGGTACGCGGCGATGAGCGGACTGCTGAATACGCTTGCATCTGCCGTTTTGCAGATAATGCGGCCCGGCAGGTAGTCTTCGCCTTCTTTCAGCCCTTCGGGAATCCGGTAAGAGGCCCGGTTGAAATTATCCGCAGGTTGTGCATACAGCGCCACCGTACCCAGCAGCATACAAAGAGTGTATAGCCATTTTTTCATAATGGGTGAGTATAATAATGATAGAGGTGTTACAAATATACATTATTAGCCTGTAGCTACCAGCACATAGCCGACAGTTCTTTCTGTTTTGAAATCAGGCCTCCGGGGTTTTGCACGATAGTCAGCTTTCGGCTATGGGCTATCAGCTGCCAGCTATTGCTATTCACCGAATTTGCGTGTACTTTTGCGTGTACATCCAAACGATATGAATCAGGACTTTAATAAGAATGAAGATCATATGCGGCTGCTGGCTTCGGCAGTGCGTCAGAAAAAAGATAAAATAAAAGAGGGCGGCGGCAAAGCCCGTATCGCCAAACTGCACGAACAGGGCAAAATGTCGGCACGCGAACGGGTACAATATCTCATCGATCCCGATACCACATTTTACGAATTCGGCATTTTCGCCGGTTACGAAATGTATGCCGAACACGGCGGATGTCCTGCCGGCGGCGTGGTTACGGGCATCGGTTATGTGAGCGGACGGCAGTGTGTGATCGTAGCCAACGACGCTACCGTAAAGGCCGGAGCCTGGTTCCCGATCACCGGCAAAAAAAACCTGCGTGCCCAGGAAATTTCCATAGAAAACCGTTTGCCCATCATTTACCTGGTTGACAGCGCCGGGGTATACCTGCCCATGCAGGATGAGATATTCCCGGATAAAGAACACTTCGGCCGTATTTTCAGGAACAACAGCATCATGAGCGCCATGGGCATTCAGCAGATTGCGGCCATAATGGGTTCCTGCGTGGCAGGTGGCGCCTATCTGCCCATCCTGTCAGACGAAGCGCTGATCGTGGAAGGTACAGGCAGTGTTTTCCTGGCCGGTTCCTACCTGGTGAAATCGGCCATCGGCGAAACGGTGGACAATGAAACCCTGGGTGGAGCCACTACCCACTGCGAGATCAGCGGCGTAACCGATTACAAATGCACAGACGATAAAGACTGTCTCAACAAAATACGTTTTATCGTAGATAAACTCGGCGAAAGACCGAATGCCGGTTTCAGCCGCACAAAACCGGTACTCCCGGCGGCCGATGCCGAAGAGATCAACGGTATTTATTCCACGGATAAACCTTTTGATGTGCGCGAGATCATCAAACGCATCGTAGACAATTCCGAAATGGAAGAGTACAAAGAAAAATACGGACAGTCGATCGTATGCGCCTACGCACGTATCGACGGCTGGGCGGTGGGTATTGTGGCCAACCAGCGCAGCGTGGTAAAAAGTAAAAAAGGAGAGATGCAGTTCGGCGGTGTGATCTACAGCGATTCGGCCGACAAAGCTTCCCGTTTTATCATGAACTGCAATCAGAAACGTATACCCCTGGTCTTCCTGCAGGACGTCACCGGCTTTATGGTGGGCAGCCGCAGCGAACAGGGCGGTATCATCAAGGACGGCGCCAAAATGGTGAATGCGGTAAGCAACAGCATCGTGCCTAAAATCACCATTGTGATGGGCAACAGTTACGGTGCGGGCAATTACGCCATGTGCGGGAAAGCATTCGATCCGCGTTTCATCTTTGCCTGGCCTACGGCTAAAATGGCGGTGATGGGCGGAGCGCAGGCAGCCAAGACCCTGCTGCAGATACAGAAGGCCAATGCCGAAAAAAAACACGGTCGTCCGCTGAGCACCGAAGAAGAAAATGCACTGCTGAAAGAGATCACAGATAAGTACGAACAAACCACTACACCATACTACGCAGCCTCACGTTTATGGGTGGACGAGATCATCGATCCGAATACGACACGCAGTCACATCAGCATGGCTATTGAAGCGGCCAATCATGCGCCGATCGAAAAAGACTTCAAAATGGGAGTACTTCAAACCTGAGCGAACGCATCCGAATGCAAGACACAATTCCGCAGCAGACCGATTCGTTAAAGGGAGTTCCATATATATACGAAACTCCGCCTGCAGCTCCTGTGCCGGAGTTTATTTCGGCGCATGACGAGCTGAACGAATGGGTGCCGGAAAAAATTAAGGCGGCGGTGCAGAGTGTTCTGAAAGAAAAAAAAGACACTACGCTGTCGGCCATGGTCCCCTCTATTTTACAGGCAGAACGGGTAGAGCCGCACATACGCCTGTACGAAAGAAAAAGCGATTCACACGGACTGGAAGGCATACTGATCACGCTCGGTTTTTTTATCTGGGCACTGAGCCGTTTCCTGGACAGGGAAGGCTGGAGAGATGTTGTAGCTTCGGTTGCCGGCGGTAATGTACTGCGCGAAAAACTGCGCGACGATAAAGTATATACACCTCCCTTTCCGCTGAAATATGCATTGCTTGGTCATATACTTCTGGCCATTTTTGCAGCGGCCGGAGCACACTGGACAGGCTATGTGGATACCTGGGCGGAAACCCTTATCACAGGCGGTGTTGCGCTGGGTTTATCACTATGCTTTTTTACCCTGAAAATTACCCTGGTCACACTCGGTGGAAATGTATTTGAGATACGTCAGAATGCCATTGTACACAATCATTTTTTATATGCACGCACTACACTGGAAGGCGCTTTACTGTTTACCGGACTGTGTATCATGTTCATGAGCGGAAATCATTCTGTAATTGTTTTCCACATGATACCTGTTGTAGTGGTCTTGTTGTCAAGTGTTTATACTATTACACAATGCTTTGTTAATTTTTCGTACAAGAACACCTCACACTATTTTTACATTCTCCTATATCTTTGCACGTTAGAAATATTGCCGTTGGCTACGTTAGGCGGATATTTAATTACCAGAACGTACATTTAAATCCAGCGTTCCTGAATGAAGATTAGAAACATACTCATTTCGCAACCCAAGCCCGAGAGTGACAAGAATCCATACTCTGAGGTGGCCAGGAAGTACAATGTCACCATTGATTTCCGGTCCTTTGTGAAGGTAGAGGGATTGACGGCAAAAGAGTTCCGTCTGCAGCGGATCAATATCCAGGACCACCGTGCCGTGATACTGAACAGCCGGAATGCGGTAGATCATTTTTTTGCATTGTGTAAAGAGTTACGGGTAACGATATCGGAAGACATGCTGTACTTCTGCGTTACCGAAGCGGTGGCACTGTACCTGCAGAAATACATACAGTACCGCAAGCGCAAGATCTTTCACGGTCAGTCGAAGTTCGAAGATCTGCTGGACGTAATGAAGAAACATAAAGACAAAAAGTTTTTATTTGTTTGTTCGGATAAACATCAGGATAATATCACCGAAGTTCTTACCAAAAATAAATACCAGTATTCCAAAGCCATTATGTACCGCACGGTAAGCAGCGATCTGTCTGATCTTACAGACGTATGGTACGACATGGTGGTGTTCTTTAGTCACCAGGGTATCGAGTCACTATACGAAAATTTTCCTAAATTTATACAGGGAGAAAAAGTGATCGGAACTTTCGGGCTGAGCGTAAAGAAAACCGCAGAGGATGCCGGCCTGATCGTACAGTGTTTTGCTCCTTCACCAAAAGCGCCTTCTATGGCTATGGCCATCGATCAGTTTTTGGCGGAACGCAACGGGAACGGTAAAGGTGCAACGGCGGTAGCAAAAGTGCTGGTAGCGCCGGAACCCAAACCGGAATCAAAAATGTCAACCAAAACCAAAAATAACGTGGCAAAAAAAGAAACAACCAAAAAGGCGGCTGCTAAGCCTGCAGCAAAGAAAGCTGCTGCTAAACCTGAAGCCAAAAAGCCGGCAGCGAAGCCTGCGGCAAAACCTGCAGCAAAGAAAGCTGCTGCTAAACCGGCTGCTAAAAAAGCAACTGCTGCTAAAGCCGCGCCTGCTAAGAAAGCTGCCGCTAAACCGGCTGCCAAAAAAGCTGCTGCTCCTGCCAAGAAAGCTGCTGCTAAACCGGCCGCTAAAAAAGCAACTGCTGCAAAACCTGCAGCTAAGAAAGCTGCCGCTAAACCGGCTGCCAAAAAAGCCGCTGCTCCTGCCAAGAAAGCTGCCGCTAAACCGGCCGCTAAAAAAGCAACTGCAGCAAAACCCGCAGCTAAGAAAGCCGCCGCTAAACCGGCTGCCAAAAAAGCTGCTGCTCCTGCCAAGAAAGCTGCCGCTAAACCGGCTGCTAAAAAAGCAACTGCAGCAAAACCTGCAGCTAAGAAAGCCGCTGCTAAACCGGCCGCTAAATCCACTGCTAAGAAGAAATAAATTAAACATACTTTACAGTGAAAGAGCCTCCGCAAACCGGGGGCTTTTTTTATGCAAACGGCTTAAAAAATGTTAATCACTTTATAGCGTTAAATCAGCTGTAAGGTGTTGCTGTACAGGCTGTGACGCCGATCGGAGCTTTTCTTCTGCCGCAACATATTGGCTATTTTAAAACGCTGCCGGTGCTGCTCAGGAAATTATGTGATATCTTGAACTGTTTTCTATTATACTGATTTATGAAAAAAACACTTACGATTCTCATTACCTCATTCTGCGCCCTGCTGGCAACCGGCTTTACCGCATGGGCACAACAGGTACATCCGCATTATGTGGACGGGCAGATCTACCTGCGTACCCAGCGCCTGCCCCTGCTCGCCGGTGAAAAAGGCATTGCCGACATGGAAAAGGCCCCGTTCCTTTCCGCGGAAATGATCTCCCGCTTTGGTATCCATAAGCTGGAAAAACCGTTCTGGAGAGCAAAATCGGTAGATATTCAAACCATTTACCGCCTGCATTTTTCGGCACAGACCGAAGTGTACGAACTCATCAAAGCGCTGGAACAACAGCCTTATATCGAGTATGCAGAGCAGGTCCCCCTTTATAAGACCACGCTTACCCCGAACGATCTCGGGGCCAATAATACCAACGGCGGTCAGTGGCACCTGTGGAAGATACAGGCCCAGCAGGCCTGGGACATCTCCGTGGGAAATACCAATATTACCGTGGCGATCGTAGACGATGCCATCAAGAGAGATCACCCTGATCTGTCACCTTCTATCTGGACCAATACCGGTGAGATCGCCGGTAACGGTATCGATGATGACGGCAACGGCTATGTGGACGACCGCAACGGGTATGATGTGGCCGACGATGACCCGGACGTGCTGCCCAATACCAACGGTATGAGTCATGGCACACACGTGAGCGGAATTTCCGGCGCGGCTACCAATAACGGTACCGGTGTGGCTTCTATCGGTTTTGGTATTAAGATCATTCCCGTAAAATCGAGCAACCAGGAAGAAGTAATTACAGACGGTTATACCGGAATTATATACGCTGCCGATGTAGGTGCCCGCGTTATCAATATGTCATGGGGCGGAAGCGGCGGAGGCCAGACCGGCCAGAACGTGATCAACTATGCTGTGAACGCCGGTTGTATACTGGTGGCGGCTGCCGGTAACGACGATGTGAACACGCCTTTTTATCCCGCCAATTACACCAATGTGATCAGTGTGGCCAGTACCACTACTACAGACGCCAAGTCTTCCTTTTCGAACTACGGTTCCTGGATCGATGTATCGGCCCCGGGCTCAGCCATACGCAGTACCTATATCAGCAGCAGCGGTCAAAATACCTACGCCAACCTGCAGGGTACGTCTATGGCTTCACCGCTGGTGGCGGGCCTCTGCGGACTGATGCTTTCGCACAACCCGAACATGACGCGTGCCCAGCTCGAAACCTGCCTGTATTCCAGCGCCGATCCCGTTACGTCGAACATCGGTGAAATGGGTGCCGGACGCATTAATGCCTTCAAGGCCCTGCAGTGTGTGGCCCAGTCGGCTGCGGCTCCTCCCATCAGCCAGATATCTTCGGATATACAATCGGGCTGTGCCGGTGCCAGTATCCAGTTCATGGGAAATTCCAGCGGTGGTGCAGCTACTTCGTACCAGTGGAGCTTCCCGGGAGGTACGCCTTCAACCAGTACCTTACAGAACCCGGTGGTGACCTACAGCGCAAACGGTTCGTATTCCGTAACGCTTACCACCAGCAACCAGTACGGTAATAACACCAATACACAAACGAATTACATTACCATCTCGAATGCCGCCACACAGGTATTCTACTTCGAGGATTTCGAGTCGGCCAACCCGAACCTGAGCGTGCTGAACCCCGATAACGGTACCACCTGGACGGTTACCACCACCGCCGGTAATCTTACCGGCACGCGTTCGGCATTTATGAATTATTTCAACTACAATGCACCCGGTCAGCGCGACGGACTCATTACACCGTCGATCGACTTTTCGCAGCACGTGGGGGCGCAGCTCGACTTTACACACGCATACCGCCGTTACAATACCAACTCCTCCGATTCGCTCATCATTAAAGTATCTACCAATAACGGTACTACCTGGCAGCGCATCTGGCAGGCCGGTGAGAACGGAACGGGCAGTTTTGCCACGCAGACCACTTCTACCAATGCATTTACACCGGCTGTTGCGGCGGACTGGTGCCTGGGCGGAAACGTAGGTGCCAGCTGCTTTACCGTGCCGCTCACCCAGTTTGACGGACAGCCGAACGTACGCATCATGTTCGAAGGTTTCAACAACTACGGCAACAACCTGTATATTGACGATATCAAGGTTTCGGGTATCTGTAACACTACATTACCTGCCGCACCGCAACCTTCGTTCAACCTGAGTTCGAACAATGTTTGTCAGGGCCAAACGGTGAACTTTGCCAATACAACCAGCAATGCCACTTCGTACCAGTGGACCTTCCAGGGTGGTACGCCGGCAACATCTACAGTGAACAGTCCTACGGTTACCTACAACAACATAGGTGTCTTTAACGTAACACTTACGGCTACCGGTCCGGGCGGCACGGTTACCCAGACCTTCAATTCGGCGGTAACGGTAAATGCACTGCCGAACGCGGTGATCAGCAATTCCAACGGAACGCTTACCGCTACGCCTGCCGGCATGGTATACCAGTGGTACCAGAACGGCGCTGCCATTTCAGGTGCCACACAGCAAACGTTCACGCCTTCTGTCAATGGTTCCTATACGGTGATCGTCACTAACCCGGCCAACTGTTCCAAAGAGTCGAACGCGATCGTGATCCAGAGCCTTTCGCTCGAAGATGTTTCTGCACAGTTCGAGTGGAACGTATATCCGAACCCGGCTTCGGGAACCACCACCGTAAGCTGGAAAGAGAATGGTTTTGTACAGGCGGATATCCGCGTGATCGACGCCATGGGTAAAGAAGTACGCCGCATACCTTCCGCATCGGCTTCCGGTGTGCAGGTAGACCTGAACGGACTGGCTTCCGGTATGTACTTTATCGGTATCCGTTTCGAAGGTCAGCGCGAACTGCTGAAAAAGATCATAGTAAAATAGTATAGTTATTGATTTGTATACTAAAACGGGGATCTTCGGGTTCCCGTTTTTTATTTTGCATGATATCTGAAAAAGTAGAATATGGAATGTGATTTAGCATAGGTCTGGGAGTATTCATTTACTATTGCGTTATGGCAGTATAGTGCACCATAAATTCGTTAGGCGTAAAAACCATAGTTCCAATACCCAGTTTTTTGTATACCAATATAGCCTTTGCAATACATCTTTTATCATTTGTAATAAAGCAGGTACAATGTGCTGCATAAAATGTGTGTAAGGCATCGTCTAACATGTTTGTAAAACGTTCGTCCTTTTGGTACCCTTTTAAGTCGGTTGAAGTGAAATGACCTACAATCTTATTGTAATTGGCATTACTGCTCGTATCAAATTTAGGAGTTGCCATATCAAAAAAGCCATCCCAGGTTAGGTGTTTGGGTTGAAAATCAATATAAGAAGACTTGGTAGATTGTATCAATTTACGATATTGAGGAAACTTAGCCTGTACCTGGCTCAAATACTTTCTGAACGTCTTATATAGCTCATTATCTTCCTGAATTTTAAAAGAAAAATTATGAATGTCTTCACAAAGAGATAGCATACTATTTCGTTCCTTAGAATTTGGAAACATGATGGTGAAAATAGAAGACTCCTTATAAATCGATTTAAACTCCTTTAGGAGTGGAATAGTTTCCAGCTTTTGTATTTCTCTATTCCCAATAACGTCAATTAGTGGGAATTCTCCATTAGTATTCAGGAGCTGAGAAAAAGGTTTGACTGATATCTTTTTCTCATTTTCAGCAGAGGCAAAAAACTCAAAAGGATCACGTAAATGCCATATTGCATCTTCTTTGCCCCAATATTGTGTAATACACAACTCATTTGTAATGGCTTTTATAAATTCTAAATCTCCAGTAGTATACTCTGGATTCTTTATATACCCGCGATATAAATCATTGATGTGTGCGTTAGAATAGGGAACAATTATGTTGCCTTCATTAATGAGTGATATAATTGAAATATATGCATCTCTTTGATTGTCATTAGATAGCTTATGAAGTCCATCAAATACATTAGAATCCATATATACAATCATGTATTCAGAAGGTTTTGTATATTATCCTACCATTTCACTGCAATTTTCCCCGGTATTTTACCATGCTCCAGGGCCTCGTGTGCATCCGCCAGCTGTGCAATGTCAAAGGTTTCGCCCTGCAGCGGTTTCAGTTCACCGTTACGGAAAAGCGCTACGGGATTTTCCATGCATATTTTCAGCACATCGGCCTTATGGTCGGCCAGGCGCAGCATATTTACCCCGATCAGGGCCTGCGACTTCATCAGGAAGGGCGCCGGGTGATAAAAGCCGAAGGAAAGTCCGAAACGTAACAGCTGGAAAATATTGCGCACATTGGAACCCTGCGAGCCGCCGTAGCCTACGTAACGTCCGCCGGGAGCCAGGTTCTTCATGGCATTTTTGGTATAGGAACCGCCTGCAGAATCGAACATGATGTCGATGGCTTTGGGACCTTCGGATGTGCGGTACTGCTCAAAAATATCGCCTTTCGAACGGTTCAGGGTAGCGTGGGCGCCCAGCTGCATAACAATCTCTTCTTTGCGTGTGGTGCTCACAATGCCATACACACGGGCGTGCCGGCGTTTGGCCAGTTGCACCAGCAGGGAACCTACGCCACCGGCCGCAGCGGTAATGATCACCCGTTCGTGCGGGTAAATGCGGCATACCTCTTCGGCACAATACCAGGCCGTAGCGCCCTGTGTAGCCAGGGCCAGCGCGGTACAGGCATCGGTATCGTCCGGAATTTTTACCACGGCGCGGGCATCGGTCACCGCAAACTGGGCATAGCCTCCGAAGCGCGTGAGTGCCGTTACGCGGTCGCCCGTTTTTACGTTTGTTACGTTAGCCCCAACAGCCGTTACGTGTCCGCATACATCGTAACCGATCACCGAAGGCATGGGCGGGGCATCACGATACTGTCCCTTACGGGCCATTACATCGGCGTAATTCAGTCCGAAGGCCTCCACTTCGATCATCACAAAATGATCATGCAGTTCGGGCAGGGGACGTTCCTGTATTTCGAAGGCTTTCCGGGGATCGCCGGTGCGTACGAGTACGGCTGCTTTCATAGGCGGAGCTTTGGTTCTCCGGCTAATATACGTCAATTTTTCAGGAATTCCCCGGCGAAATACCGCGGGCTGCCACTTCTTCGGCGGTCAGGGTAAAAATGGGCGGGGTCTTCACACCCAGCAGGTTCAGGTAAATATACAGCTCGCCCCGGTGATGGATCTCGTGCTCTGTCATGGCGCGCAGCCATTTGGCTGTACGGATCTCTATGCCCGCGGGTGTCATACATTTACGCTGCAATCCCTCGTTGCCGGTCTTACGGAAGATGGCCACAGATTCGGCATGCATCGTATCGAAGTAGGCCAGCGTGTTTGCATAGCCTTCGGCATAGGAAATGTCGCAACCCTGGTAGGCGCTGGGTCGTCCCTGTACCGTTTCGGCATACATGTAGCGTTCGATATTCGCAATATGCCGTATCACATCCCCGATCGTGAATTTGCCGGGCAGGTAGGCCCATTCCAGCTGTTCGGGCGGTACCACGGCGATGAGCTTTTTCGTACGTTCGCGTATCCGTTCGTAATAGTCCAGGAATGTATCGATATTCGTAATTTCCATAATCTGTATTTATCGTTTCAAGATATAAAGATCAGTGCGGAATAAGGTATTCCATCATAATGTCGGCCCTTTCGTACAAACCTTTTTCCAGCGGAATTTCCCGGAAGCCCATTTTGCGGTAGATGCCGATGGCATTGGCAAGCAGTGTATTGGAATACAGGATCACCTTATGTGCCTTCATTTCTGCTGCACGTTGCAGGGCCGCCGCACAGAGTATCTTGCCGGCTCCCATGCCACGGTATTTTTCATCTACGGCCATTTTGGTCATTTCGTAAATGCCTTCGTCCACTTTTTTCAGCGCTACGGTACCGATGATACGGATATCCGCCGCGGCAAAAAGGATACATCCTCCGGGAGCCAGGATGTATTCTTCGGGATTTCCGAGTACACGGGCATCGATGTCTTCCACCCGGAAGTACTGCTCGAGCCAGGCCCGGTTAAAGCGTTCGAAATACGGCGCAAACTGCGGCCGGTAATCCAGTATTTGTATCGTTTCTGCTGACATGATCAGGTGCTTTTGTTTTTGGAAACGGTATAACCCCGGTTGATAAAGTACACACCACCCAGGGTACCCAGCAGGGCCAGTGCGGTCAGCATGGTTATTTTTTCGTCCAGTACCACGGCGCCCAGGGCCAGTGCAATAAAAGGATTGATATACGCATATACGGAAACGAGTCCGACCGGGAGTTTTTCCAGGGCGTAGAGGTAGCAGGCAAAAGCCAGCAGGGAGCCGAAGGCAATGAGATAGAGCAGGGCATAGATGCTTTCGGCAGATATGGTACGCAGCTCGTTCATATTGTCGAAGAAGGGAGAGGCCAGCAGCAGGGTAAGGCCTCCGCTGCCGAGTTGCAGGGTAGCGTTCGACAGGGCATTGCTGGGTGTGGGACGTTGCTTGGCAAATACGCTGCCCAGGGCCCAGCTGAGTCCGCCCAGGAATACCACCAGGATACCCGCCACATAATCGGGATTGCCCAGGTCCTGCAGGTTGTCCTTAAAGATGAGCAGTACACCCCCGCAGCCCAGCGACAGACCCAGTAAAACCAGCGGATGCGGCATTTTACGGTCGATACCCGATACAAAATTAATGCCCACCACGTACAGCGGCATTACCGAAGTGATGAGCGCAGCCAGTCCGCTGGGAATATAGCGTCCGCTCCAGCCGATGAGCCCGTTACCCAGCCCTACCATCAGTATGCCGGGAATTACCTGGCGCAGTACCTCACGGCCGCTGAAGGTTGAAAAACGTCCCGTGCCCTTCAGGAAAAGAAAGAGCACCAGGGCGGCCGAAGTATGGCGTATGCCCGAAAAAAGCAGGGGCGGGAAGGTCTGCACGCCGATGCGCATGCCCAGGTAAGTGGTACCCCACACGGTACATACAACCGCCAGGGCCAGGTAGGCTTTGGTGTTTTCTCCGTTCCTCATCTTAGTGCGCCTCCTGCCAGTCTAATACCACAATATGCCAGATCTGTTCTCCGTCGTGATAGGAATGAATGCTGCGGAACCCGGCTTTTTCATGCGCATGCATGGAGCGGGTGTTCTTTTCGGCGATCTCACTGATGCAGCCTTCAAAGTCTGTATACAGATACGTACGCATCGTATTGTACAATGCCGGTAAAAGTCCCAGGCCCCTGTATTCTTTACCGATACAGGTCTGTCCGGCGCCCATGAAACGTTCGGGCGGAACGGGACGGTCCTTATACTTCAGGCCGCGCAGTTCTTCGTACATGGGAGCCAGCAGGGGTATCTCGTTACGTAACACCGGGGAAAGGGTAAGCGCATACGCGACCACCTTTCCGTTGTGCAGTGCGATCACCTGGGGCGAGTGTGCCGCCATCCGGCGCAGCAGGTCCAGGTCGTGTTTCAGGGTCACAAAGCCTTCTGCCTGCTTTTCCTCTTCGGCAAGCTCCGTGACCAGGTTCTGTTTCTGCAGGTCCAGTATGCCCTGCAGCTGTTCTTCCGTTTCGGCCGTGGTTATGATCAGATCCTCGTACATGTATAGATTGTCTTGTTTTCACTACAAAGCTCCGTGTATTTTTTGTATCAATACAGATACAATTTTGTTATTTTTGACCAATACAGTTTGTTCCTGCTTATGAAAACAAAAAACGCGCCGGAAAAAGAACACCTGTACCTGCGGATCGCGGGTATCATGGAAAAACAGATCGCCAGAGAGGTGTGGAAAGTGGGCGATAAGCTGCCTTCTATACGGATGATCTGCCGTGAGCACGGCGTAAGCATGAGTACGGCCATGCAGGCCTATTATGAGCTGGAACGCAAGGCCCTGATCGAATCCCGGCCACAGTCGGGCTATTATGTGGCCCGCTCGCCGCGCAAACGTCTGCCCGTGCCGCAGACCAGCAAACCTTCGGATGCCGAACGTTGCGGCGAACAGGAAGACCTGATCGGGAAAGTGTTCCACAGCCTGGGCAACCGGGATATTACGCGGCTTTCACTGGGTGTACCGGCTGATGAACTGCTGCCCATTGCCCGCCTGAACAAGGGCCTGGTGCAGGCCATGCGCGAACTGCCCGGCAGCGGCACCGCGTACGAAGATGTGCAGGGGAACCCGCGTCTGCGGCGCCAGATCGCCCGCTGGGCCTTTTCCTGGGAAGGCCGCCTGTCCGAAGAGGACATCGTGACCAGCGCAGGTTGTATGAATGCCCTGGCATATTGTATTATGGCCCTCACCAAACGCGGCGATACCATTGCCCTGGAAAGCCCGGTATATACGGGTATCCTGCAGCTGGCGCACAACCTGGGGCTGAAGGTGCTGGAACTGCCCACACATGCACGCACGGGCGTAGACCCCGACGATCTGAAAAAAGTACTGCCTAAAAGTAAAGTCTGCCTGCTGGTCAGTAATTTCAATAATCCCCTGGGCAGCTGTATGCCCGAGGAGAACAAGCAGGCCGTGGTGCGGCTGATGGAGCAGTACAATGTACCCCTGATCGAAGACGATATTTATGGCGATGTATACTTCGGCGATAATCGTCCGAAATGTTGCAAGACCTATGACGAAAGCGGTATCGTGCTCTGGTGTGGTTCGGTCTCCAAGACCCTGGCGCCCGGCTACCGGGTGGGCTGGGTGGCGCCGGGCCGCTTCACGGAACAGATCGTACGTCTTAAACTGTTGCATTCGGTTTCTTCCACCACCATTACGCAGGAAGTAATTGCGCGTTTCCTGGAGAATGGCCGTTACGAAAGTCACCTGCGCCGCCTGCGTCATACCCTGTACGCCAACAGCCTGCAGTTTACCCGCGCCATTGCCGATTATTTCCCGGAAGGTACGCGGGTAAGCCGTCCCCAGGGCGGTTTTGTGCTCTGGGTGGAACTGCCGGAAAAGATTGATACGGCCGAATTGTACGAAGAGGCCATCCGCTATAAGATAAGCATTGCTCCCGGGGCTATTTTTACGCTGAAAAAACAGTTCAGCAACTGTATGCGCCTCAGTTACGGGCTGCCCTGGACCGAAAAGCTGGATGATTCGCTGATGCAGCTGGGCAATATGGTAAAAAGACGTATGTAAAAGAATACAGGCCAGGGCAATTGTGAAACTGTTGTTAAAACAGAGGCCGTATTAAAAATAGATGTACATTTGTCGACTGATTAGTCGGTTTTCATGCTGGATAAACGAAAAGAAATACTGTCTGCAGCCCTGCGGCTTTTTGTAGAGTCGGGCTTTCACGGTACACCCACGAGTAAGATCGCACGGGAGGCCGGGGTGGCCAACGGTACCCTGTTCCATTATTTTGCTACCAAAGACGAGCTCATCGTGGCCCTCTACATCGATATAAAAGAGCGGCTGGCCTGTCATATAGAAGAACATGCGGCCGACGACGGTTCCCTAAAAGGGCGCCTTAAAGAACAGTTCCTCAACGCGCTGTACTGGGCCCTCGATCATTCCGACGAGTTCCGCTTTATACAACAGTTCGTGTCTTCGCCATACCCGGCCCTGGTGCCGCACGAGCAGATCGAGATGCATACGCGCAAACATACGCAGCTGCTGCAGAAGGCCATCGAGGACGGCAAGATCAAATCCCTGCCTGTCGACTACATTTTTATGCTGATCAACAGTATGATCACGGGTCTGCACGCTTACCTGGGCAGCAAGGATCTTTCAAAATCGAGACAGCACGAGCTCATCAACGAAACCTTTGAACTGTTGTGGGATATGCTCCGCTAAAAAAAACACGCTTAGATTAGATTGATCAGTCAATCTGTAAAATAAAAATGAAACAATTTAAACGAATACTTAAACGAACGATGATCATAACAAGTTCTGTTATTGCCATACTGGTACTGTCGGTTGTGCTTTTTATGCAGCAGGCACAATTTGGCCGCGTACCCTCCGGTGCACGCCTGGAGCGCATCAAACAGTCGCCGCATTATGCGGGCGGCGCTTTCCAGAACCTGAGTCCGACCCCGGCCCTGACCGAAGGCCAGACCTTTGCCGGCGTACTGTGGGAATTCCTCTTTTCGTCCCGCGAGCGCGTTAAACCGCTGGACTCCATTCCATCCCTGAAGACCGATCTGCGGAACCTGCCGGCAGGGGAGAACGTACTGGTGTGGTTCGGGCACTCTTCCTACTTTATGAAGATCGACGGCAAAACCTTCCTGGTAGACCCGGTACTGAGCGGGGCGGCCTCTCCGGTATCTTTTACCACCCGCAGTTTTAAGGGTAGTGATGTATATACGCCCGAAGATTTTCCGCACATCGATTATCTCTTTATCTCACACGATCACTGGGACCACCTGGATTACGAGACCGTAATGGCCCTGAAGCCAAAGATCGGCACTATTGTGACCGGCCTGGGTACAGGCGAACACCTGGAGCACTGGGGCTTTGATCCGGCCATGGTCCGCGAGGAGGATTGGAATACCGAGGTGAAACTCGACAGCGGATTTACCGTGTATACCACGCCGGCCCGGCACTTTTCCGGGCGCGGGTTCCGCCGTAACCTTGCCCTCTGGACCTCTTTTGTCCTGCATACACCTGGCATGCGCCTGTTCATAGGCGGCGACAGCGGTTACGACACCCATTTTGCCGAGATCGGTAAGAAATACGGGCCTTTCGACCTGGCCATCCTGGAAAACGGACAGTACGACGAGAACTGGAAATACATACACATGATGCCCGAGCAGGTGGTACAGGCTGCGGCCGATCTGCATGCCGCCACCCTGTTCCCCGTGCACTCGTCCAAGTTTGCACTGGGAAACCACGCCTGGGACGATCCGCTGAAACGGGTTACGGCAGCCGCAAAACAAAAAGGGCAAAAACTCATTACGCCGCGTATCGGCGAAAAGGTAAGCCTGGGCGATAGTACGCAGCTTTTTGCAGAATGGTGGACAGGCCTGCGCTGATGTTTGAAAAACATAAATTTTAGCATAAATAAATTGAGGTGAGCCGATTCCGGGCAATACAAAACGTTTTAGTGTGATCGTATGACGTCGGGAAGAAGATGTAGGTATGAACAGGTGAACAACGAGGATGAAAGGAAAATGCTCTGTTTGAATTGTACAAGTACCTGTTTCGTTTTAACAAGGACCGTATGCCCGGAGTTTCTCACCTTTGTTTCGTTATAAACAACAACCATAAACAACAAAAATGATGAAATACAATCTATTGGGAAATACGGGTCTGCTGGTTTCCGAGCTCTGCCTGGGCACCATGACCTTCGGCGGACAGGATGCCGGTATCTGGGGTTCGATCGGGAAATTGCAGCAGGATGAAGTGAACGGACTTATGAGAACCGCCCTGGATGCGGGGATCAATTTTGTGGATACGGCCAATGTATATTCCTACGGACAGTCAGAAGAGCTGCTGGGACGTTCTTTACAGCAACTCGGCATCAAACGCGACGAGATCGTTGTGGCTACCAAGGTACGCGGACGTATGAACGAAAAACCCAACAGTGCAGGTCTTTCCCGTTACCATATTTTTAATTCGGTGGAACAGAGCCTGCAACGCCTGCAGACAGACCATATCGATCTGCTGTACGTGCACGGCGTAGACCTGCTGACGCCCGTGGAAGAGATCATGCGTTCCCTGAACGAGATCGTGCTCAGCGGTAAAGTGCGCTACATTGCCGTCTGCAACTGGCCTGCCTGGATGGTGATGAAGGCCCGCGGTATTGCACAGGCCAACGGCTGGAACAATTTTGTGGGTTTACAGTATTATTATTCGGTGGCCGGCCGCGATATCGAGCGCGAAATACTGCCCCTGGCTAAGGACCAGAACCTGGCCGTAATGCCCTGGAGCCCGCTGGCCGGAGGTTTCCTCAGCGGTAAATACACCCGCGATAATGCCGCCGGGGAAGATTCCCGCCGCCTGGTGTTCGATTTTCCGCCGGTAAACAAAGAAAAGGCTTACGACATTATCGGTGTAATGGCAGAGATCGCTGCGGAGCACGGTAAAACGGTGGCCGAAGTGGCCCTGGCCTGGGTACGTCAGCAGCCCGGAATTACCAGTACCATTATCGGTGCCAAACGTCCGGAGCAGTTAGTGCATAACATCCGTTCCACGGAACTGGAACTTACGGCCGATAACCTGCAGCGTATTGCAGAAATAAGCGCACTGCCTGCCGAATATCCCGGCTGGATGGTAGAGCGCCAGACCGCAGACCGCAGTTAAGCAGAGAATTCCATAGATATACCATGTTTCAGGAGAGGGGATGCGCAGGCGTTCCCTTTCCCGTTTTTTGTAGCGCTTTACGATACGTATGTACTCGGGCTCATGCCTTTGTGTTTTTCTTTCGTTTGTAAAACACAACAGATGGTAGCCGATCGAAGCTAAAACAGTATCCGTGAACAGGAATTGTTGTATATACTAAAATAAAACGGCCGGGTTAAAGCACAGCGGCCGTTCTTTTTTCAATACAGTGTGATCGTCCGCTCTGTGTGCAGTTGCTCCAGGAAATGTGTATCGTGAGACACTACGATCAGGGTGCCTTCATACTCCTGCAGGGCTTCGGTCAGGATCCCGATATTCTGCATGTCCAGGTTATTCGTCGGTTCATCCAGTACGATCAGGTCAGGCGCTTTACTGCCGATGTTCAGGCAGCAGAGCATCAGCCGCATGCGTTCCCCGCCGCTCAGCACGGCACAGGGTTTATCCCAGTACGTTTTTGTAAACAGGAACCGGTTCAGCCGGATCCTGATATCGTGTTCCTGTAACCCGGATGTATTAAACTGCTGCGCCTGTTCGTATATACTGAGCCCGTCGTGGAGCAGAGAATAGTCCTGGTCGATGTACACAGCCCTGCCACCGTTCCGCTGTATTTTTCCAGCGGACGGCTCTGTGCGGCCCAACAGCATACGGATAAGACTGCTTTTCCCGGAACCGTTCGGTCCCTTCAGTGCAATGCGTTCGCCACTGTATATACTAAAATTCAGTGGCTGCTCCCACAGGTTCTGATCATTATACGAGATCTGCACATTTTCGGCCTGGAACAATAATTTGCCTTTGTGCAGTGCGGAGTTATCAAAGTCGAACTTCATTTTATCACGGCCGGGCAGTTCATCCCGCAGTTCGCGCAGTTCCTGTGCAAGATTTCCTGTTTTTTCGGCATGTACGTTTTTGATATGTGCCGTACTTTTTTCCGCACTGTTTTTAAGCGTATTCAGCATAATGGTGGGCAGTCCGGCCTTATCCTGCTTTTTACGTCCGCGGGCATCCAGTTTCTGCTGCCGTTCCAGGCTTTCGCGCTCTGTTTCCTTTGCTTTGCGCAGGGCTTTTTCTTTGCTTTTCAGGTCCTGGTCCAGCGCCTGAACTTCGATCTGTTTCTGTCCGGCATAAAAGGAGTAATTCCCGCCGTACAGGGTAATACCGCGTTTACTCAGTTCGTATACCGGGTTCAGCAGGTCCAGCAGGCTGCGGTCGTGACTTACAATAAGCATGGTGCAGGCGGCCGACCGTATAAATTCGTATAGCTTTTCGCGCCCCTCGGTATCCAGGTGATTACTGGGTTCGTCCAGCAATACAATTTCGGGTTTGTGTATCGTAATGCCTGCCAGGAAAACCTTTGTTTTTTGTCCGCCGCTGAGTGTGCCCATCGACTGCTGCAGGTCCTGTATATCCAGCTGCCAGTAAGCCAGCGCTTCCCGGCAACGTTCTTCAAGTGTCCAGTCCTCGTTAAGCGTATTCAGGTGTGCTTCGGTTACGTTGCCCGCCAGGATTTCCTGCAGGGCCTGTACTTTTTCTGCCACGTTCAGGGCCTGTGCAATGCTAAGATCGCTGAAACGGCCGTATACCTGCGGAATGTAACAGGGCTGCGTACTGCAGCTGATCTGCCCTTCCGTGGCCTGCAGGCGGCCGGTTATAAGTTGCAGCAGGGTAGATTTGCCCGAACCGTTATTCCCGATCAGTGCGGCTTTATCGTTTTTAGAAAGACTCAGGTTTATATCGCGGAACAATACGTCCTTGTCCGGGTGTGTATACCCGATGTTTTGTAAAATAAGCATAGTGTTTGTATTTCTTTTTCAACAGAATAAAAAACGGGAAGCCATCTGGCCTGACCCTTATCCCCGGAAAGAAATGATATCCTACACTATGCGTAACTTTTGATTTGTACAGGCAAAGATACAAAATTTTCAGGCAGGATCGCAATGGGTTGGTTTTGAGTGTTTCTGTCCGGCCGATCTCTGTATATTATGCCCGTAAATTTACACACTATGCTTATCAACCCTTCCTTCATGGCCGATATACGGGGCATTATCCTGCAGAGCCGGGAACATGCCGTACGTGCGGTGGACCATCAGCGTACACTCATGTACTGGCATATCGGTCGCCGTATTTTTGAAGAAGAACAGCAGGGGCGCAAAAGAGCGGAATATGGTAAGTACCTGATCCGTTACCTTTCTGCGCAGTTACAACCGGAATTCGGGAGTGGATTTTCGGTCCGGCAGCTGAGCTGGTATCGACAATTTTACCGTGCATTTCCAATTGTGTCTACACTGTGGACACAATTGAGCTGGAGTCATTACAAGCTTTTACTGGCAATGGATACAGAAGATCAGCGGGCATTTTATATGGCAGAAACGCTCCGTAACAACTGGTCTGTACGGCAACTGGAACGGCAGGTCCACAGCAACCTGTACGAGCGTCTGCTGGCAGGCAGTGACCGGGAGAAAGTACTGGCTGTGGCGCGCAGGGAACAAATCCCGGATGAGGCTGCAGCTGTTATTAAAGATCCTTTGTTCCTGGAGTTTCTCGGGCTTAAAGGCAATAAGGCCCTCTACGAAAAAGACCTGGAGCAGGCCATTATTACACATCTGCAGGAGTTTCTGCTGGAACTCGGTAATGGTTTTGCCTTCATTGCCCGGCAAAAACGTATACATATCGATGGTGATGATTTTTTTATCGACCTGGTTTTGTACAACCGCCTGCTGCAATGTTTTGTTATTGTGGAGATCAAAACGGGTAAACTGACGCACCAGGACCTGGGCCAGCTGCAGATGTATGTAAATTATTACGACCGGGTGGAAAAAACAGCGCACGAAAATCCCACGATCGGTATCCTGCTGTGTGCCGCCCGGAACGATGCCGTGGTAAAATTCAGCCTGCCCGAGGGACAAAAGCAGATCTTTGCCAGCCGGTACCGCCTGTACCTGCCCACAGAGCAGCAACTCATCGCCGAAATTCAGAAAGAACTGAAGCACTTCTGCCAAAAGAATAAGGCAGACTGATACCGGTACCAGCCTGCCTTATCTCGTTGTATAGATCTGTGTATATGAGAAAGTGTATTGTAAAACGAACGGTTTATTGTTTTACGAACTTCAGCCGCTGTACGGTTTGGCCCTGGCGGAGCTGCACCAGGTATACGCCGGGTTTCAGGTCGCCGGTGGCAATGCTTTTATGGGCCGATGAACCACGGCTCTGCACCTTGCCGGAAAGGTCCAGTATCTCGTAAGCCAGCATATCTTCCGTGCCCGTAATGTACAGGGTTTCCTTTACCGGGTTGGGATATACCTGCAGCGTTGTGGTTTTTTGTTCCGGCAGGCCTACCTGGGCGTCCTGCGACAGGGCCAGGTTATCTACCGTAAAAAGGGAACTGATGCCTTCGGGCAGCCCGCTGTTGTGGTTGGTGAGCACCCGGTCAAGCAGCGAAGGGTCCAGTGTAACGGCAATAGAGTCGGGCATTTCCGAGGAACTGTATACAATAGGACACACAAACTGTTTATAGTCCGGCACAGAATCCAGCGCCAGGTACCCGCGGCCTACGGTATCACTTTTGCCCGCGGCGGCATTCCAGCGGGTAAGAGTAACCCATACGCGGGCAGAATCGATCTCCACCTTATTGGTATTGCCGTCCAGGTAAAAATTACGGGTATAGGTGTAATACCCGCTGAGAGCGGTGGGGCGTCCGGTTATGGCCGCTTTCTGATAGGCGATATCTTCTGTATACGTATACCAGACCGACAGGCGCAGCGCCAGGTTACCGCTCTGGGCATCGGTTATCGGCGGGAAATAGGTATTTCCCGAAGGTATGCGGTATACGTGGTCCGAAAAAATGGTCCAGTTCTCCGGCAGGTTATTGAACGACTCCATGGGCTGCTGCCACTGCTCAAAACCGAGGTTCTGCAATTGCGCCTGTACATTCAGGCTCAGCGCCGAGATACAGATCATAAAAAGCTTTTTCATAATGGATATGTTTTACAGATTAATGAATAATCCAAAGGTATCCCTAAGCTGCGGGAGCGTTGTTATGAAAAAGACGGTAAAACTTATGAAATCGGGAGTGCGTAGTTTGTTCAGGGCGTGTCCCTCCTGCGTCGGGCCGGGCTGTACGCTTCAAGTCCCTCTCGCTTAAGGCGAGACGGGCTTTCCGCTGCCATCCCTCACGCGGGCGTACGTGTCAAGATACAACTATCTGTTCTTCGGCAGATTGGCCGCTTCCCAGTCCTTCCAGGTCCCGGTTTTGCCATTGAGCCAGTCGTGGTAATATTCCAGCACCAGGGCCGACATATTGTCGGGATGGTTCAGCCCGCGGGCAAAAAAGTACTGTTGCAGGCGCGATCCGCCCCAGAGCCCCCAGTTGTTACGTAAAAAGGTACCCAGACCGTGGTGGTACGCAATCATATCGTTACGTGTGATTTTGGCTTTCATTATTTCGCGGTCTTTGGTGGCCAGCAGGCGGTCCAGTTCCTGCATGCATTCGCCCAGGTCGCGGGGAATGTAGAATCCGTCAATCGTATCCATGGTCAGGCGTTTTATATAAGCTTCATGTTGTGCAAGCTGCTGTATTTTCTTTTCTCTGCGGGCAATGGTTTTCGATGGGTTGCGAAAGGGCATCCGGCTTTCAAAACGCCAGCTTTCCAGCTGCGGGGCCAGGCTGCTCATATCGTATTCCCGGGCCAGCAGAAAGGCTTTCACTTTTTCCGCCGGCAGGGCCGAATCCGCTTCCAGTTTCAGTATCTGCAGCTGCCCGCTGCGGTCTACCAGTATTTCCAGTTCCAGGAAATGCTTTTTGTATTGTTCATCCTTCTGGTCGTAATCCCCGAGATAGGGCATACCGATCAGCTCACTGATGGCTTGTGCAAATTCCTGTCCGTTCCTGAGCGGTGGCAGGTCGTACTTCGAGGGCGTTTTTACCTGTTCCGACTGGTATTTGGTGTAACGGGCCCTGGGTATCAGCACAGAGTAATAAGCATCAAACGGTACCCTGCGCAGCCGTTCCCCCGTCTGCAGGGAGAATATGTTCAGCTGCCGGCCATAATCGGTAAGATACAATGTATCGTTTTTCGAAAATACGTTATAGGTGTTGGCAAAGCGTTCCGCTGTGGTGATCTGCGGGTAAAAGCCGGGTGTAAACAGGCCGTTCTCCCATTTGCCCGAATCGCGGCACAGGGCTTGGGTATTGTGGTACAGGAGTTCGCAATCGGCCGTGTCCGGGTCGCACTCTATAAAATCTGTCAGTGTGTATGCTTTTACCAGCAGTCCCTGCCGGTATACGGTCAGCGGATGTGTATCGCCGGTCTTGCCCTTAGCCGTAGAGTTGATATACATAATGGTTTGCCCGTCGCTACTGAGCTGCAGCAGGTTGCTGGTCCTGGTAATGGGAAAATGCCGGTTCACAGAATACAGGGGCTCCTGCTGTCCGCTGCGGTATACATAGGCTTTGCCCAGTACAGACGAATACGAATCCGTATACGGAATGCTCTGCAGGTAATACTGCTGGTTCTCCGAATACAGTTTATAGATATTGACTCGCTGGGCATGCAGGCAAAGTGTACAGAGAAGAAAGAGGCAGGACAGGAAGTGGTTTTTCATTGTCAGACTGTTGGTCGGGCAGCATTAAAGATAAACAATATTCGTTAGAGTCTATTTTTTCCCGCCGACAGTCTTAAATCCGTATAGTATTTTAGGGTCTTCGTGATCATACATGGAAATATAAACAAGCTTTTTAACCGCTTCATTTTTTTCATTGGTATAATGTATTTCGTATTGGTCAAGCATGGCAATACCTAAAAAACCTTTGTCCGATTTATATCCACAACAACTACCGGTGCGCTCATAACTCACGGGTTTACCATTTACGTCGCGCAACAGATTCAGGTACGCTCTCTCATTGGCTGGTCCGCCATCAGGGCCTGGCCCGACTTTAACCGGGTTTTCAGATGTAAACCCGTATGTGTCATTATTGGCAGTTTGGGTAAGATAGAGGATCGGATATACGTCTTCTGCTTCTTCCTTACATTTATTTACCTTGTTTTCTGACTGCTTATCTCCCAGTTTGTACGCAAGATTGTAGTCCTTACATGCCTTATCTCTCTTTCCCAGTAAATTATATAAAGTGCCTCTGTTATACAGAGCATCAATATATGTATTGTCAACTTTTATCGCCTTATTAAAATCGGCCAGGGCGCCTTTATAATCTGTTATATCCTGTTTTGCACAGCCCCGTCCGTTATAGGATTTTTTATGTTCCGGGTTTAATCTAATGGCTTCGTTAAAATCAAGAATTGCTTCTTCGTATCTTCTCTGCCAGCTTTTTACAGTAGCTCTGTTATACCAGAGTATAAATTCATCATTTTTCAGAGCTATTGCCTGATCAAAGCAGTTTACCGCTTCATCCAGTTTTTCTGACTGGATAGCTTCTATCCCTTTTTGGAACAGGGAGTCCACAGCTTGGCCAAACAGAAGAGGAGAGAAGACAGAGCAAAAGACCGTAACCAGTACTCTTTTCAGGATGCGCTTTTTCATAGAGGAAAACAGAGTGTAATTGTTTTGATATTTGAACGTTTTTTCGAGTGTTTTATTGAAGTTAAATCGCTGAATATGTTTAAAAAATGTTAGTAGGCAAAAATAAGTATTGATGAATGTTGAATAGGTCAGAGACGAAAAATATCGTTAGGGTGCCTTTCTTACAAACAACCCCGGATAATCCACAACGAGCCCTTCCGCATCCACACGGATATCCGCTTCAAAATCGTTGGGTACATTTTCGTAGTGCTATACCGTGGTATGTCTGTAGTACGGGCCGGCTCTTCCCGGCTGGCAGGTCGATGTAAATTACGGAGTATCTGTATTGCTTAAGTCTGGTGTTATTTTTTTCTGCCATGGTGATAATTCCAATCGTAGCCTCTCAGATAATCATTATCCTTTGGTTTCCAGGGGTTATAAGGTTTATTTTTGTCACGGTCTTCTTTTCCATGGTCTTCTCCTAAACGGGTAACGCCCTCTTTATAGGCAGCTTTGTAGGCATTGCTGAATGCATCCCGGTAGATCTGGTTCAGGTTGTTATCCGAATACTTGCTGAAGCCGGTATTGGGACGATGGCTGGAGTACTTATGTCCATCTTCGAAGCCATAATAACCTCCGTCCTGATCTCCGGCTATTTTCAGCCCTTCTGTCAGCCCCAGCTGGTACCCGGTTATGTATTCCGGTTTTTTAGCGCTTACGTCCACTACCAGTTTTTTCCGGCCGTCCCGTTTGCCATCTGCCTGTCCCTGCTTATGCTGCTCTTTTTTTTCTACTTCTTCTCCCAGCGATTTAATGTGTGTATGACGTTCCGGAGAACCCAGGCGGCCCATGTGCTGCCCGAATTCCAGTGACATTTTTTCCGGGTCGATGCTGGTACCGGATACATTGCTCAGGATACGGGCGGAATCCTGGGGCTTGTACTGCCCCATGGTAAGCAGAGATGTGGTAAGCATTTGTGTATCTTCCTGCCGCTCTTTAATGAACTGGGCAATAATGGCATCGGAATTGGCCCGGTATACTTTTAAAGTATCTGCCAGTTCGGTGGCGTTTGCCGCCACGATATCATAGAATTTTACAGGATCGGGTTTAAGCGGCAATTGCCCCAGCAGGGTGTTTTTGGCGGTTTTCTGCAGGTAATAGCGGTAAAAGGAATAATCGTTCTCCGACATACTGCTCAGTTCTTTTTCCAGGCGTAAGGCATGATCTTTGTGTAAAGATTCAGTGTCGTAGTGAGCGCCGGGCCTTGACGTATCTTCATCCCATATATGTGCGGTACTTCCTTTTTCGGGCGTAATGAAGTGTGCGTTAAGTTCTTCGGGTTTTTTGTTGGCGAGTGAAATTTTCTGAACATGCTTTCCGGAAGTGCGGTCGAGCAGCAGGCGTACATACCAGGGCCGCACCAGGTAGTCTTCCGCTTCCCATAATAAACGGTTATACCGGAAGGGTGGCACAAGGTCCTGGAGCACGGTGGTCGCTGGTATGTGTAACGCATCGAGCAGGTTCATGAGCCCTGCCGGGGCTGCCGAAAAATTGTGCGTGGCAGTTCCGTCATCGGTCGGCACCGTATCTCCGTCCAGGACGTTCTGAACGGTTGCTTTCAACGCCTTACAGGTCGCGAGGTATTGTGCCGCATCTGCCCACTGGGCCGTTCCGTTCCGTTTGGATTGTGCATCCAGGGTTACATCGTATACAATGCGATTGTAGGTGCGTGGCAGATTGTTGATGACCTCACGCTGCATATCGCCGACCGCGAATTTCAGTTCTACCTCGATCCCGTTGTCATGCACATGGTTATCCTGTTCGCGCAGGGGCGAAAGGTTATAGTTTTTGGCAGGCCCTCCTACGTGGTCGTTCAGCAGGTGTCCCTTTACATAACGGGCAGAAGGACCTTCTTTACGCGATTCGTAGAACCAGTCGATCGGTGTTTTGATATCGTCACCGCTTCCCTTGGGCACGGTTATATTGGGAAAGAACTCGGCATGCAGGCTCACCCCTGTACCATATTTAGATTCTGTTTTCCATTGAGGCAACTGGCTTTTTACGTCCGATTGCGAACTATCGCGCTTCGACTCCACATAATCTGCAAAATCCTGGATGGCTTTTTGATCGGCAGTAATATCTTTTTTTATGGTACTTCCTACCAGTTCTTTGCGGTCCAGTTCATCTGCCGCGTTCTGTGCAGCTGCGTGGGCCGATTGAAACGGGACATCGAGGCTCGTATTTATGGTAAGGGGTATCCTGGCCAGACGTTCATCCACGAACTTTCTCCAGTTGCCGTCGTGCTTATCTTTATGGGCAATCACAGAAGAATGCTTACTCTTCAGGGGCTGGTCTGTAAAACCGCTGTCACTTTCAAAAAAGCTGTAGTAGAGTGCCTGTACCCACTTTATAATAGCATTCTCTGAATCCAGTTTCTGGGTTTTGGCGGGTGAATTGATTTTCAGCTCCTGAGGTTTATGAGCGTTCGGATAGCTTTGATAGTCATTAGCAAGATCCGTTACATGCGTATTGATAAAATCTTTTAGCTGTTGGGAGGAGGTGTACAGGCTCCAGGCCATGATGTCTTTCTTCAGGATCGTTTCGATTTCATTTACCGTACTTTTACCGTTGATCTTTCGTTGTGCCGTAATGCCTGTTGCAGCCGTATTTCCGCGCTCTGCCGCAGGAACTTCCGCTCCCGGTGTTTGTACTGCCCTGGCACCCATTATATCGGCCTCTTTTTCCAGCCCGGCATCGTCATTCAGCGCCACTTTACCTTTGAGCTGTGCCGTAGGCTTTACCCGGCCCTGTTTTTGCTGTACTACATGCCAGGCTTCATGGGGTATATGCTTCTCCTGCCCGGAAGCCACGTGTATATCGGTGCCCTGTGCATACGCATGTGCCTGCAGCTGCGCCGGTTTGGCGGAGTTGTAATGTACCTGTACGTCGTCCATGGAAAAACCGGAAAGGTTTTCTATGCCGCTTTTCAGATTGTCAGGAAGTCCTGTGTTATTGGGGGCCTGGGGAGCAGTAGCCTGCTTTTCCCGGATCACGGAATGGGTTTCGCTGCCAGCGAACGTTTTGCTGTTTTCCTGGGCAGCAGCCTGTGTTTTATCCGGATGGTTCCTGGTCGTTTTTGTATTCATGGGTATGCGCCGGGTTAATGCAACAATGATCAGTAGCAGAGAGAGGGGGCGGTTAACACCCGGCTTCAGGAACAGGAATAACGGAGCGTATTACAGGCAATTGTATACAAGCGGTATTCCTAAACGGGTATATAAACGCATCTACAAATTAGAGAAAAAAACGTTTACAAGCAAAAAAACTGGAAACGGGAGTGAAAATATCGGGTTCTTATCCTGTAAAGACCGTAGTTCTGTCCACGAAACAAACCGGGTTGCCGAAGGGATCCCAGGCGTAGAAGAGGCGCTCGCCCCAGGGCATGGTGCTGATCTCCGGATCGGTATACTCGCTGGCCGATTCCAGGAATTTGCGGTGCACAGACTCCAGTTCGTCGGTGGCAATGTAAATGAACTGATTCTCATGGAACGACCAGGGCCTGTCGATGCCGTCACCGTCGGCCAGGGGATCGTAGCAGGCCAGTATGTTGCCTTCCAGGTCGAAATAGTGCCGGCCCGGAGACACCCGCTGCCCTGCCTGTTTAAAGATGCCGGAATAGAAACGGGCCGCTTCTTCAATATTCTTTACGGGCAGTATAATACGATACAGCTTCATAGCAAACCCAAGTTACAAAAAAAGCGGGATAGTCCCGCTGTTCGGTTAAACAGTCCCGGTCGTTTCCGGTACTTTTCTGGCCTTACGCTTCAGGACCAGGGCACTGATCAGGGCAACGAGCAGTCCGATGGGCAGCACTTCCATATAGGTAAGCAATACCACCCACAGGGGGTTTTTATACATCTGGCGGTAGCCGTCTATTTCTTCGGCCTTTTCAGTCAGTTCCTGTGCCGTAGCTCCGTCGCGCATGCAATTGTTCATGATATGTTCGCCATATTTTTCGATAAAATCGGGCACCCACAGGTAATACATAAAAAGCCAGGCCACTACGTAGATGGTAGAGGCTATAAGGGCAATAAGCGCCCCGGTCTTAAACGCTTTCCAAAAAGAAATAACCCCGCCCAGGCGACGGTTCCGGTAATCGCGTACCCCGGCAAAGACTAGGGAAAAGACCACGATCATGGAGGCGTAGCCTACAATATCATTGGCTTTAAAATCGGGCCGGTTATACATCAGGTGGATCATCCAGACCAGGTTTGCGGTAAAAAGTACGCCTATGACCAGGCCGAAAATAAGTGCGGTTTTCCTCATAAATTTTCTGTTTGAAATGAATTTAAAACGCTGCGAAAATACAGGCCGGGTAATAGAAAAGCCTCATACTTTAGTACCAAAACGGTATTAAACAAAAGTATGATTTTTGGTTAAGGTGTGATCCTGAGTCTTTTAGATTTTTCAATAGCCTGCGTGCGACTCTTGACGTCCATTTTTACAAAAAGATTGGAAGCATGGGTTTTTATGGTGCTGACCGAGAGGAAAAGTTCGGCGGCAATTTCGGCATTGCTCAGGCCCCGGCTCATGCACTGCAGCACTTCGTACTCCCGGCTGCTCAGGTTCAGCTTCTGCAGCTCCGCTTCGTTAATTCCGGCGTCTGCGGGCAGGGGAACGGGAATTTCCTTTTCTATAATGACCGTGCGTACTTCCGGACCACGTAGGCGGAAAGCCAGCCATATACCCAGAGCAGTAAAGAAAAGGGCAATGAAACCGGTATATATTTCCTCTGACCGGGCCATGACCAGGAATTTCCATTGCAGCCATTTCAGCAACAGCAGCAATGCGGCCATCAGTATGCCATACCCAAAAATATACCTGTTCCGGAGATAGATGTTTTTAAGTGTGTTCATTGTAATGGCTTAAAGATATATAAAGTAGAAAATACAAGAAATAAACAGCAACATTCTCTTTCATCAGCGCTTACTTACCTTTTTTAATTCCTCCAGCAATTGCTGTTCGCTGGGGAGATAGAGCTGGTATTTGCTGGCGATGATGGACCGGTTGTGCTCCGGCAGGGATATCTTTACCATGGCATCGTTCTTATCCGAGCACAGCAATACCCCTATGGTCGGATTTTCGGAACCCTGTATCTCGAAACGGTCGAAATAGTTCACGTACATCTGTAACTGCCCGAGGTCCTGGTGGGTGAGTTTATGTGTTTTTATTTCGAACAGAACGAAACACCGGAGCAGGCGGTGATACAATACCAGGTCCACAAAGAAATCATCCCCGCCGATGTGCAGCCGTTTCTGCCTGGACACAAAAGAAAACCCGTTGCCCAGTTCCAGCAGAAAATCCTGCAGATGATAAATAATGGCCTGTTCCAGGTCTTTCTCCATATACAGTTCCTGGGGGCGCAGGCCGAGAAATTCCAGCACCATCGGGTCCTTAATAATATCCGCGGCCTGTTCCGGAGTTGTTTCTCCCCGGGCCAGGGTTAGTAGTTTTTGAGCATCGCTGCTGAGCAGAAGTCGTTCGTAGAGCTGACTGCCGATCTGTCTTTCCAGCTGGCGGGCCGTCCAGTTGTTCTTAGCGGCTTCGAGCATGTAAAATTCCCGTTTTTGTGAATCTTCAAGACGCATAAACAAACGATAATGCGTCCAGCTGAATTGCGAACGCATTGCGTTCGTAATTGGAAAGGTCTTATAAAACTGGCGCATCAGTTCCAGCTGGCGTACGGAAAGACCCCTGCCGAATTCAGGGTGTAAGGCTTCTGCAAGATGGCGTATCAGGTAGCTGCCATAATCGGCCCGGTCTTTGCCGGACTGCTCTTCTTCAAAAATACGCCGGCCAATATGCCAGTACATTTTTACACGGGTATGGTCCACGGCCCGTATGGCTTCGGTGCGGCTCTGCAGAATAAGCGCACGGATATCGGAGGTAAAAGGGTCCTGTTTTTGCATGGGAGGTGAACAGGTGCTAAAATAAACAGCAGAAATGTGCGGTGCAATCCATACAGCCCCGGGTTTTAGCAGGAGTAGTAACTTTTAAAACCTATGTATGAAAAATTCTGCCCGGCCCGGATAAAATGCAACGCGGACTGGAAATTTTCTACATCTTCGGAAAATCCCGGGCATGAAAAAAGAGGGAACCTGTAATCGCCGGGTATATAAACAATGTCCCGCAGCCGTCATCGGTTTTTATGCTGGTATTCTTTTTGTAACCGGTATTCAAAATGTAATTGCTTACTAAAGTATAGTAATGTGCCGTATCTTTGTATCGTAAAAAAGCAATACGATGATACAACGTAAGATAGACCATGTAAACGAAAGTCCCGCACACCCCGGATTCCTGGGTGAAGGACACCTGGCCTCGGCACTGATCGACGGCCGTAATTTTAAACAAAGCGATCCCTTTATCCTGCTGATGGATGACCAGCTGGACCTGCCCGGCGGTGAACCTGTAGGCGGGCCGCACCCCCACGCAGGTTTTGAAACGGTGACCCTGGTATTGCAGGGCGATGATAAGGAATGGAAGATCGGCAGCCTGGAACTGATGACGGCAGGCAGCGGTATTATACACACCGAAGAGATCAGTGCCCGCACACGCCTGCGTATACTGCAGCTCTGGCTGGTACTGCCCCCGGAAAAACGCTGGGTCCGGCCTTCCTGGCAGTTGCTGCCCTCTGAAGCGGTGCCGGTACTGGAAAATAAAGATATGAAACTCCGGCTTTACAGCGGACGCAGCCATGGCCTGGTTTCGCCGCTGCAGAACCATACCCCGTTCACACTGGCGGAGTTTAGCCTGAATGCCCACGTCGAAGCAGAACAGGAACTTCCTGCGTCTTACAATGGTTTTGTGTATATAACCGAAGGAACTTTATACATCGGTGACCGGGAGGTAAAACAGGGGCAGACGGCCTGGCTGGACACACCTGCCACAACGGAGGTGACTTTCGTTCGCTTCCGGGCCGGTGCGCAGGGCACGCACTTTGTCCTGTATGCCGGGGAACCCCAGCACGCAGCCATAATCGGGCACGGACCTTTTATCGGCGATGGTCCTGAAGACATCAGTCGCCTGTACCGCGATTACCGCGAGGGCAAAATGCCACACCTGAATGATCTGCCGCAGGCGCAGAAAACCATATACAAAGCGGAGAAAACCGTCTGAGCGCCCTTTATGCCTTTAAAAAGAGTGGGGAAAGGCCCGTTCCAGGATAGCCTCCGTATTGATAGCAGCCGTACTGAAGGCCCCGAAATTCGATGCAGGGCCCTGTTGGATCCGTGTGCGGATAAATGCCTCACTTACAAAAGCCGGAGCGCAGCTATGCAGTAAACAGGCCTGTACACAAAGCATGAGGCGCTCGGTGAGCAGGCGGGCCGTTCCTTCCAGTTCCTGCGGCTCCTGCCGGAACAGGAACACCAGCTGTTCAATGGCTGTATGCAGGTCTTTGTTATCGCCGGCCAGGCGCTTCAGTTCGGTAAGCACTTCTTTTACCAGTTCCGGCTCTTTGGCCATGGCACGTAGTACGTCCAGGCACATTACATTGCCGGAGCCTTCCCAGATGGAATTTACAGGCGCTTCGCGGAACAGCCGGCCCAGGATGCCTTCCTCTACGTAGCCGTTTCCGCCGAACACTTCCATGGCTTCTCCGGTAAGGGAAACGGCACGTTTGCATACCCAGTATTTGGCCGCGGGTGTAATAAAACGCTTAAATGCTTTGGACAGCGGATCTGCATCGCCTTTTTCAAACGCTTCTGCCAGGCGCATGGCCGTTACGGCAGCCGCTTCGCTTTCCAGGGCAAAATCGGTGAGTACGCTGCGCATCAGGGGTTGTTCGTACAGGTGTTTGCCAAAGGCCCTGCGTTTACGGGTATACGCAATGCACTGTACGGCCGCCTGGCGTATGATGCCGGCACTGCCCAGCACACAGCAGAGGCGGGTATAGGTGGCCATTTCAATAATAGTGGGTATGCCCCGGCCTTCTTCGCCGATGAGTATACCCCAGGCGTCCTGGAACTCTACTTCGCTGCTGGAGTTGCTCTTATTGCCCACTTTGTCCTTGAGGCGCTGAATGCGCACGGGATTTTTTGTTCCGTCGGGTTTCCAGCGGGGAACAAAAAAGCAGGCCAGCGCATCGCTGTCTGTAGTGCGGGCTACCACCAGGTGGGCATCGCACATGGGGGCCGAAAAGAACCATTTGTGTCCGCGCAGCAGGTAAGGCTCTCCACGTCCGGGCTTATTCACAGGCGTTGCCGAGGTCGTATTGGAACGTACGTCGGAACCGCCCTGTTTTTCGGTCATGCCCATGCCGATCCAGATCGACTTTTTCTGTTCAATGGGCAGGTCGCGTGCGTCGTATTCGCGGCTTAGTATTTTTGGTTCGAGCTGTTCCCAGAGCGCTGGTTCTTTTTTCAGCACGGGAATGGCCGCCTGGGTCATGGTGGCCGGACAAAGGGAGCCATCTTCCACCTGGGCCTGCAGCATAAAATTTACGGCCGAAAAAGCCCAGCGTCCGTTCCTGTCGTCTTCAAAAGGGCGCGAGATCAGTCCGGCTTTCTTGGTAAACTCCATAAACCAGTGCCAGGCCGGGTGAAAATCTACCGTATCGATCCGGTTTCCCCGGCTGTCGAAGCTACGCAGCACCGGTGTATACTGGTTGGCCGTATGGGCCTTCTGCATTACGTCTGTCTTACCGATCTCTGCACCGATGCGGGTCAGCTCCGGTAGTGTCCAGTCTGCACCGATGCGCTGCAGGTATTCGTTCAGTACCACATCGGTGCTGAACAGGTTATAGTCCGAAATTTCGGCATATTGGTTGTGTACTTCATGGGTTTCCCAGGCCGGCTGCCCGGTAGACGTATCGGTAGTATCCGCTTGCATATTTCTGAATTATCTGGTTCGGTGGCGGCAATAGTCATGCCTGTATCAAATATACGGGTTTAGGAAGGCTGTTTCGTGTAATGTGACCTAAATGGGACGGTCTTGGTTGTTAATATTCGTTAATTTAAAGTGGGAGGGCAGGTTTTCTCCCTGAGAACTATTATATTAGTTATAGTTGAATAAGCATATATTTCCCCGGATTTTCCAGGGAAGGATTACATATGGGTAGCGCAGTTCCCGAAGTACATCCCGGATCTCACGAGAAACGTCATAAAGTTTTTCATGCCGTCCGGTACGCAATTATTGATGTAAAATTTAGTCGTTACACCTTATGAGAACACAGTATCCATTTTCGGACCCCGCTCTATCGCCCACGTACCTGGTAGCCGGAACTTTTATGTTTAACCTTTTTAGGGTCGCAGGGGTATGAGTATCCTGCATATTCACAGGAGCCGGCTTATGCAGGTGGCTGCATATATAGGAGAGAACCTCTCCGCTGAATTATCCGTGACGCTGCTTGCCGCAAAATTCGGGTTCAGCCGGCCTACTCTGCAGCGTAATTTCCGCATATATTTCCAGATGCCGGTATATGCGTATATTTATGAAAAGCGCATGGAAAAAGCAGAAGAACTGCTGCGTCGTGGAGGAATGACTGTAGAAGAGATCGGTCTCGAAGTGGGGTATACCAGTTTATCTGCCTTTTCGGCTGCTTTCAAGAAGAAGTACCTGCTCTCTCCGCTCCATTACCTTCTTCAGCTAAATATTCCACCATCAGCAGCTGAAAACCGGGTGTGAATTTCCGGAATTGATACGAACGGACAAATCCTGATACAAATGCGCACAGGACTGATCGTAACGGACAAAACTTCGAGCCGATCGCAAATGTATACAGGCTCTGTATGGCCGTACCTTAGCATCAAACCAATAGCCTATGAATCCACTGCAGATCCAGCGTGGCAGGAGATATCTGACCACCCTGACCGCCTATGCATTTATTTTACTTTTCCTGTATGCGGCTACGGACAAACTACTCGGTTTTGAGGAGTTCAACGAACAGCTTGCCCGTTCGCCCTTAGTGGCAGATCATGCCTGGCTGGTAGGCCTGCTGGTTCCCGCAACGGAAATAACGGTATGCGTACTCCTTTTTACAAACAGTACGCGCCTGTTTGCGCTGTATATGTCTTTTGCGCTTATGGTACTGTTCAGCGCTTATATATTCACTGTTTTACATATCGGAGAGCATATACCCTGTTCCTGCGGAGGTGTTTTCGAAAAAATGAACTGGGAGCAACACCTGGTCTTTAATATCAGCGCCGCATGGCTGGGAGGCCTGGCTGTTCTGCTGCATGAATCACCCGCTAAAAAGAGGGCGGGGACCACATAAAATATTCGTTGGCCAACAGAATCAGGGGATGCCCAAAACCTGTAACAGAGTAGGCAAAACTAAATTCTACGTAATATGAAAAAGAAAATTGTAATTGCGGCGGCTCTTATATGCTTTGCCGTGGGTGCAGCCGTTGCAGGCCAGGAAAAAATGCTGGCGATGTACTACAAACCGGGGAAAGATAAACATTTCGACTGCACCGGTGCGAGTATGTTGTGCTCAGATAAGGTAGGCTCTGAGTTTGGCTATACCGTGCCATACTCTTCCGGCTTACAGGGGCCGTCTACCCTGCGTAACCTGACCGTGATTTATACAGAACCCTGATTTTTACCGGGCTGCCGCAGGAACGGCGGCCCTTTTTTAATCTGCCTGCATGAAAAAGAAACTTATCCTGCTGAGCACTACCGCTTTTTTTATATTGCTTGCTTTTGCATCGTATGTGTTGTCTTTCGAGAGCCGTATGAATGGCTTTGTGCGTAATTTCAGTACGATTCGCTACCAAACGGCTGCCGTGCTTAAACTGTCTCCCGGAAGATACTACTTTGCCGAAGCCGTGAATGACGCCTTCTTTCTGAGGGAGAGCGGTACCCGGGACCATATTTACCATGTGGACACCGGATTAACGTATATACATGAAGTAAAACTCGGGATCGGGGACAGCATCCGCAGCCAGAACCGTTTTCTCCATATCTGTACATACGATACCCTGGCGCTGGTTAACGGGCAGGGATCGGGTACTTTTACTGCCGTATCTCCGGCGGCGCATAAAACGTATACGTATAAGAAAGCCGGTACCTGGCTCGATCAGCCCGCCTTATTTTCGGCGAGTGAAGTGTTCTGCCGTGAAATATCCCTGAGCGGGGAACAGCTTAAAATGCGCCTGCTGAAGTTCGCTTACAGAACATCGGCGGTGCGGGATACATTGGTACTGGCCACAGACCGGCAGGAGGTGTTTGCAAAGGACGGGACACTGTCTTACGATAAAACCCGCGGCAGGCTTTATTACCTGTACTTCCGGGCAGGACAGATCGTTTGCTGGGACACAGTCTTCCGCAAGGTTTATACCCGGTCTACCATAGATGCGGCCGTAAATACCAGGGATGGCCGGGAGCCGCAACTGCTGAACCGGGGATACCGGGTAAACGGGAACGGACTATACGTGTTTTCGATGCGCCGGGCAGATAATGAATCGCTGCTGTCTTTCCTGACACGCCAGAATATCGATGTATACAATGCAGAAGACGGCAGCTATCGGTACAGTTTTTATCTCCCGGCATACAAACGGGAAAAAATGACCGATATCTATATCAAAGGGGATACCGTATTTGCGCTGTTTGGGCCTTACCTGGTTAAATTCCGTCCGCTGGTACTCTAAACCGTCTGCATGTTATGATCTCTTTTTCAGCGGCCCCGGATGCCTGTAGGTAAGAAAAGGGCATGTAAAAACCCGGTTTTTGTTTTACATACAACAAGTTATTGTCCTATTATTTTTTTTCTATGGTTTAACCCCCAGTTATGAAGCTCCTCAATTACTTTTTCGAGCGTAAAAACATAGTCTGTTGCCGTGTATTCTACTAATACAGGCAATGCGTCATAAACCGTACGTTTAATAAGCTGATGTTCCTCCAGATCTTTAAGTTCTTTGGCAAGAACCTTTGAAGAAATTTTTGGAATGCTCCTTTCTATTTCTCTAAAGCGTTTATTCCCGCTCATAATGGAAATAATAATAAGGACTTTCCATTTGCCGCTTATCACGTCAAGGGCATCACGGACGGTCAGCATTCTTGCCAGACATTCGGTTTGGGTACTCTCTGGAAATTTATTTGCCATAATGCTTACTTTAAGGTAACTGCTTACGTTTGGGTAACTGCTTACATTTGGTAAGCGAATGTACGTATTTTTGTATTCAAATAAGGGGAAGTACATAAAAAGAAATGGAAACACGCCGACAGCTTATTCAAGGCACATTCGAAGGGGTGATAGCTAAAGGCAAAAAAATCAAACCGTCTTTTTAATAATTAATCTTTTACATAATGACAAAACAGACTGACTTCAGACAAAATCCGGGCAAGGCAAAACGGATCTATTGGATACTAACTATTCTGGCAATGGTTGTGATTATACTACCTTCGTACTTCGCTCCGAGAGCGTATTTAATCCAGTCCGTCAAAAGTTTACAATTTCCCGATTATTTCCCTCTTGAACTGGATATTCTAAAAATAGTGGGGGCTATCCTGATCCTTGTTCCTGCTATTCCAACCATGTTTAAAGAATGGGCATACGTCGGCTTCGGCATACTCTTATTGTCTGCAAGTCTGGCTCACGGAATGGTGGATGGATTTGTAAAGGGTGTGGCTCCGCTTATTCCTTTTGCAATGCTGGCGGTGTCGTATTATTACTTCCGGAAACTGAACTATGAAAAGTAATGTATTGATCGCCATTTTCTCGTTGCTTGTTTTCAGGGCTTGTGGTCAGGAAACGCAGCAAAAACAATTTACAGAAACAAAAAGTATAGCAATGGAAAACAAAATGAAAATAGAAATATGGTCGGACATCATGTGCCCGTTCTGTTATATCGGGAAACGGAATTTTGAAACAGCTTTATCGCAGTTCCCCGATAAAGAACGCATAGAAGTGGAATGGAAAAGTTTTCAGCTTGACCCTGCTATGCCTGAAGTGCCAAAGTACCAGGACGATATGTATATGTTTGTAGCCGACCGGAAAGGCATGAGCTACGAGCAGTCGAAAAAGATGCACCAGGACCTGATACAATACGCAAAAAGTGCAGGACTTGAATATAACCTGGACAAAGCCCGTGTTACCAATTCGATGAAAGGGCACCGCATCATACAATTTGCCAAAACAAAGGGATTGGGTGAAAAGGCAGAAGAAACGTTGTTTTATGCCTATTTCACACAGGGTAAAAATCTAAGTGACAATGCCACACTGGTTGAGCTGGGAAAGAAAATTGGCTTAACCGAGACCGAAGTGAATAACGCATTAACAGACTCTTTATATATGCAGAAGGTAGAGGACGACGGCCGGGAAGCACAGGCATTAGGCGCAAGAGGTGTACCGTTTTTCGTAGTGAACCGTAAATATGCCATAGCAGGAGCGCAGCAGCCTGCTGAAATTTTGCAGACACTTGAAAAGTCTTTTGCCGAATGGCAGAAAGAAAACCCTCAAAAGAAACTGGAAACGATACAGGGCGAAAGCTGCACACCTGAAGGGGAATGCAGGTAAGTATTATGTAGAACATATAGTGTAAACCCGTAGTCATTCGCTTTGAAACGAACGAAGCCGTGCTTTTGCGCGGCTTTTTGTTAAAACGGTACCCTGAAACGTATCTGTACTGTGAGGTATGCGTAGGTGTGTCAGCAAACGCCCGCACCGTAATTGAGCCAAGCACCAGCTAGGGGTAGGAATTTTTTTCCTTAAAATACACTGTCTAGCGATTTTGCATTTAAAATTCTGTTTCTTGATGAATATCTTGGACTTTGAGGCGCTTTTCCTTTAGTTTTCCCTAAGGGTACTGTTTTTATTTTCTCCGCTGGTCCTGTAAAATAAAGAATATATTTATTTGTGTCTTTCCATTGTTCAATGGACTTAACTTCTGCCAGATGAGTTATTGCTGAAATGGGTGCAACTTGATAAGCAGCAATGTATTTTATTTTGGGAATCATAGATGAATGAAGCCGAATTGCATACCAACAATTTTCATCAATAAATGCCTCTTTAAACCCGTCTTCTCTTGCCGGTATTACAATAGTATCAATATCTGAAATATCAACCTTTTCTGTATCTTCGGTTACTTCGCTTAAAAACGGTTCAAATTCATAAAGAATTTTTCCACTTTCCGTTTTATATCTTTTAAGTGTAGTAACTTCTACCGGGAATTTAAAACGACTTATTAAAACAGTTTCTAATTCCTCTCCAAGTTCATCAATTATCAATAAGGCGTTGAAGGAGTCCTTTTTATGAATTATTGATTCAAGTAAATAGTCCACATTCTCATAGCCATTCTTTTTTGCAAAAGCCTCACACTTTTCCCATTCTCCAGGTCTTTTTTGAAGCATTTCTTTAATGATGTTCTTAACTTTTACTTTGGATGTTTCAAATGATAATGAAAATTCAAGTATTTGAACAGCAATGTGCTTTAAATGTTGATGACTTGCTAAGTCGTTTTCAACCACAAATATTTTCGGGTCGTACTTATTGGTTAAGTCAATTAAATACCCATCGGGTAAATTGTTCGTTCCTCCTTTTTGACCAATTCTTTTCTTGTCGTCAAGATAAATTCTTGTCGAACCAAACAAAGCATCTTTAACCTCATTTACAGCATCCTCTAAGTCTGATTCTTTGTCAAAGGGAACCTCAATGTACTTCTCTTCTTTATTCCAAAGCATGGTTGTTTTTTATGTTAGCTATAACCATCCAAATATACACAATGATGGGAATTATTGATTTTCCCGGTTTTGCTTTCCAGGAGGGTCAGCATACGGAATCCTCCATTATGTGGGTGGCATTCAGATAGGAGATACTAAAGAAAGTTGCCTGCCTGTATTCGCTTAAAGTAACATATATCGGAATTGTACTAAAACAAAAAAGCCACTCGTTAAAGTGGCTTTTTCAGTGATCCCTATGGTACAAAACTCGAACCATTTGGTGCATGATTTAAAGCTGATTTCGGAGATGGTTGGGGGATAAGGTTGGTGGCCAATTGTTTGGTTTTGCGTAGTGGCGCCATTTTAGCTCTGCCTACGCAAAACCGCTGTTAGGCGTTCGTTTTTTTGTCAGAATGGTAAGTCGTCATTTATTTGTGGTGTTGGTCCGTCTTGTTGTTGTCCGTTTAGATACCAACCTGAAAGTTGTAAATAACATCTTTTTTCTGTGTTTTCATCTTGTTTCCACCATCTTGCTAATGAAACCCGAAGTATTGTCCCTGCTGGTATTACATTTATTGGCGTGTCAAAACCAACAAACTTTAAACTTCTCCGCCCGTCTGAATCTGGGTAATTATACCGAATACCGTTGAACTCATTTTTTGTAAGATCTTTATCTGCAACCCAAAATCCAACACTTTTTTCAGGAATTTGTCCGTCTGCTGGAATGTAGCCTGTTCCACTGTTTGTCCAATTAAGTGACCCGTCAAACAAGTTGTTGATATGTCCATTCCAATCAATGACATTTCTTTCAGTTAAAAGAGCGGTAATACCATCAATATTGCGTATGAATTTCTTGTTCAAAATAATGACATCTTCAATATGAGGTGGATTAGTCGGGTTTCTGTCTATAAAATTAATTTCCCAAATTCCACCTACCGAAAGATCTGTGTCCGTTGGTTGATTGTGATTGCCGCGATTTAGCAATCTGACGTAACGATTGTTTTCCAAAACTAAACCGCCAACACAAGCAGCATTTGACATATACGTTTTTGAAACAATTAAAACTTCCATTTTTACAGGTGGGTGATTTTGTAATTAAAGTTGCTTTGAAGTTTGTCAGCAACGATTGCACGGTGACAGGCTTCGTGATGTTCTTCAACGCAAAAGAGAACAACTTTATTTGCTCCAACTTCGTCAAGTTTTTCAAGAAAAGTATCAAAATCAAAATTTTTCAAAACCCTGTTTTTGTATTCTATTATGAACACTTGCCCTAATACTTGTCGTTCTCTTTTTAATTCGCCTTTTTCAAGGTCTATTTCTTTTTGTAGTTCTCTTATTTCTGTTGTTGGTGCTAATTCGGGAATGTAACCATATTTTATCTCTAACTCATTGAGTTTTTGTTGAAGTCGATTACTGTTCACAAAAGCATATTTCGCACCACGAACGCCCCTGCGTTGTCTGATGTCACAAAAAGTGTCGATATTATTTTCTGTTAGTTTATCAAAAAACTCTTTTTCTGTTGAGTTGTAAACCCCAATCGTGTAAAATTCCATAGGCTACAAATATGCTTTTCTTGATGTTGCGTTAATAGGATTGCCAAATAAATCAAACTCGCCTAATCCTTTATTTAATTCGTTAATTACTGATGCTTGGTCTTTAAGTATTCCTTTTTCGTCAATGTGTTTTAGCACAATGCCTTCAAGGTTTAAAACTCTTCCTATTAATTTGCTTCTGTGACATTCGCAAGGTTTACTTTCGCTACACATTATTACAACGTTGATGTCTTTATTGTAAGCTGTTTTTAGTCTGTCAATGCCTTGTACAAAAAAATCTTTTGTTTTTACGACTTCGTAATCCACCTTCCCGTCATCGTCATAGCAAGATTTGTCATTGGGTCTGCCACCAATACTATCGCCCATAAACACATATTTAATTCCGTTACGCTCCAAAAAAAACTTTAAGTCGTTTTGGTTGAACTGTGGATTAAATTTTGAGTAAGGTTGTGAACGAACGTCAACAAGATATTCAATGCCGAAATTTTTCAGCAAAGCAAGAAACTCATCGGGTTTTCTGTTTCCGTGTCCTATTGTATAAAGTGGTTTCTTTTCCATACTTCAAATTTACGATTTTTTGCCTTTGTTTGTTAATCTGCTCGTTGTTTGTACTTTCGCCATAAAATGACGCCCAACTCTCAAATATACGCAATAATCTCCAGCACTTAAGGATACTTAGTGTTCATTTTAGATGACTGTTTTTAATTGAGTTAGAGTTATTGTTGGTAGGGTTTATCCATTGCGTATTTTGCATAAATTTTTTGGCTCTGCTTGTTCATTTAATACAAAACGTGCAGTATGGAAGCTGCTGATTTCTCCGATTTTTCTTTTAGGGAGTGTGTGCATAAGCCTCCGCAATCATTTGGGTGGTCTACCCAAGCCCACGCAAAGATTAATATGTCTTAACCGTAAAAAACAGCTTATTAGCCCTTAGAACTTGGTTCAAGTACCGTGAGGTCACCCCAACGGTACAACAAAAAAAAGTAGGGAAAAATCATACCTTTTGGCATATAAAATATTGAAAACAAGCGTTTTGCTTTATTTTGATGGTTTGAGGCCGTTTATTCGGCTATGACCTAGTGCCGGCTGGGTCAAGACAAAAAAAACAGCTTCTTTTTGTAAGAAGCTGTAAATTAGGTTATTGTGAACAATAAAGAGAGGCAGCTCTCTATTCAGAAAACTGCCTCTGGAGTGATCCCGCTGGGGCTCGAACCCAGGACCCCAACATTAAAAGTGTTGTGCTCTACCAACTGAGCTACGGAATCAGGAGGGCTTTTTGATCAGCCCGTTTCGATGATTTCGGGGTGCAAATATACGGAGCTAAATATCACTACCAAACTTTTTTTTCAAAAAAAATCCCAAGCGCTTCGTGATCAGTGATTTTAAAATTTTAACGTGTTTTTGGAAACGTTTGTTTCCCTTTTTGCGTTATTTGTTACGCATTGAAACTACGCATGAGAAACCAGATATACCTGATCTTTTTACTATCCGGACTATACTCCGCCCCAGCCTTTGCACAGCAGAAATTCGATCCCTCGGCCTGTGAGCCCACCACCGATAAGGAAATTCTGAAAGAATATAAAAAAGCTGAAAAACTCAGCGGTAAAGAAAAAATAGCGGCGCTCAACAAAGTGATGGCGGCCGATAACAACTGCCACGAAGCGCTTTTTGACCTGGCTATGGCCTATATCCAGACCAAAAGTCCGGAAAAGGCCCGCTACTGTTTCGAAGAACTGATGAAGCTGTGTGAGAACTACTCGCCCTATACCTGGTTCCATCTCGGTAATATCTACATGGCCTCCGAAGAATACGACAAGGCCGCCAGGATGTACGAAAAGTGCATGGCCTACCAGAGCGAGACCGTGAACCTGGGCGATGAAGATTACAAAGCGGCCAAGGCCGGCCTGGAACAGGCTAAAAAATCGGTACAGATCCTGGGCAATGCCGTGCCTTACGATCCCAAAGCCGTAAGTGGCGTATGTACCGCTATGGACGAATACCTGGGCATCATTTCCCCGGATAACCAGCTCATGTATTTTACCCGCAAATACCCCGATTCCAGGAGCGATATCGGTTTTAAGGAGGTATTTATGGTATCGGAGAACAAGGGCAATTTTATGTTCGATGCCGGTAAGGCACTGCCTCTGCCGTTCAATTCGGGCTTTAACGTAGGTGCAGCTGCACTCACGGCCACCAACGATGAAATGTACCTGGTGATCTGCGACGAGAACCGCCCGGAAAACTGTGATATTTTTCATTCGCGCCGCGAGATCGACGGCTGGTCGCAACCGCAGCGCTGCCCCACGCCTTTGAACGCGCCGGGCTTCTGGGATTCGCACCCCACCGTATCGTACGACGGCAGCCAGATGGTATTTGCCTCCAACCGCCCGGGCAGCGCCAAAGACCCCAATACGGGCCGCGAGAGCATGGACCTGTTCTATTCGGAAAAGAAGAGCGACGGGACCTGGTCTACGCCGGTAGCTATGGGACCGGAGATCAATACGTCCAACAACGAAGGGCATCCCTTCCTGCATTCGGACAGCCGCACGCTGTATTTTTCGTCCCGCGGGCACAACAGCATCGGCGGGTACGATTTTTACATGAGCAGGCAGAATCCCGACGGCAGCTGGAGCAAGGCCAAAAACCTGGGTTCGCCCATTAATACCAAAGAAGATGAACGCGGACTGTTCGTAAGCCTTGACGGCGCTATGGCCTTTTTCTTCGGCAAAGGCGTGCAGGGCGGTGTAGGCGGACTGGACCAGTACCAGTTCCCGCTGTACGAGGCCGTGCGTCCCGAGAAGATCAAAATGGTAAAAGGAGAGATCCGTAACGATGAGTCCGTGCCCGAAGTGCCGGCCACCGTGGAGGTAAAGAACCTGCGCACCAATGAAATAAAGACCGTAAGTGTGGACAAGGAAACGGGTAAATATGTGGCCGTGGTGAATACCGAAGACGATCACCTGATCACGGTAAAACAACCGGGTGTGGCCTTTGTATCGCAACTGATCGAGAAGGAGGTGCAGGAGCCCCTGGTAATGGGTAAGGACCTGGACGTAAAAACGATCGAAGTGGGGCAGGCCTACCGGATCAATGATATCAATTTCGCAACAAACAGTTCGGCACTCACGACCAAAGCGGCGCGTATCATCGAGGAGTTTGCCTCTTTCCTGAAGACGAACCCGCAGCTGCGTATAGCCATCCACGGGCATACCGATAACGTGGGCGACGATGCGGCCAACCAGCAGCTTTCTGCCCAGCGTGCCCGTGCCGTGTACGATTTCCTGGTGTCGAAAGGCATTGCCGCCGACAGGCTCGAACACAAAGGCTTCGGTGAGACCAAACCCGTGGCCGACAACGCCACGGAAACGGGACGCGCCCGAAACCGCCGTACGGAATTCGTGATCCTGCAGAAGTAAAGTTTAGCCCCCGCTTTTCGGCAGCTTCAAAAAAAATATGTAGGTTTACACCCATGCGGCAGCGGCTTACATACCTTCTGACGGCAGCAGTGCTGCTGTGCTTCGGATGCCAGGGGAGCAACGAATACCCACTGGACGCCTCTTCGCTTAATTATCCCAATAACAAGAAAAGCCGCACCGATAAAGTATTCATTTACGAACGGGAAATTCCCGATCCCTACCGCTGGCTGGAAAACCTGACGCAGGACGAGGTGCTCGACTGGGCCAAGGCGCAGAACGAACTCTCGTTCCGTTATCTTTCCCTGCTCAAGGACCGGGGACGTATTTCTGAGGGAATGAAGCGCTACCTGGCCAGTGAGACCGTGCTCAAGGCCTCGCGCGATGGTAAATGGTACCTGATCGAACGGTCTGAGGGACAGTCCGGCCGGCAGTTCATCTACCTGTATGCCGACGGGGCCAGCAAGCCTTCGGTGATCATTGAACCCCAGGCCCTCGAGAACTCACAGAACGTAGCCTTTGGGGTGTCCTGCATCTCGCCCGACGGCAAAATGCTGGCTTTTACGGTACGTAACATCACCAGCGGACAGGAACGCATATATATACGAAACCTGGAGACCGGCCGTTACGTGGACCGGCCCTTTGCCTGCGCGCCCAATACCAGCCTGAGCTGGGGGCCTTTCGGCGGATTTTATTACAATAAGGCCATGGTCACGGCCAAAGGCATCAGTGTGCCTTTTGCACTCTTTTACCATAAAGCGGGTACCAGTCCGGCCGGCGATATTGTAGTACATGCCGATGAATATACGCCCGACATGCAGCCTTCCGCTTTCCGTACGGCAGATAACCGCTTTTTGGTGGTAACGGAGACCAACGGCGATTTTACACGCATGTTCTACAAACCCCTCACCGAAGAGGATGGCAAACCCATGACCCGCCTGCTGGAGCTGATCGGTTTTTCGGCCTCGATCGTGGATAATTACGCCGACCGTTTCCTGGTACTCACCAATTTTGATGCCCCGAACGGCCGCGTAGTGATCGTAAACCCCGCAGAACCGGAGCCCGGTAACTGGATCACCTTTATTCCTGAAGGAAAAGAGATCAAAGACCGCGTGTATTCCATTGCCGGTAAATTTTATTCTAAATGTAAATCCGACGGAGATCTGGTGGTCTTTGCCTACGACAGCCTGGGCCGCAAGAACTATGAGTTCCGCATGCCCGGTTTCGGTACGCTCGACGGGCCCAGCGGCCGTCCCACCTACAAGGATGTGCTGTTCACCTACCGCTCGTTCATCCAACCATCTACCGTATATAAGCTGTTTCCCGACCAGAACCGGTTCGAGCCTTTCCTGCAGGCACCTGCGGGCCCCGATTCCAACAATTACGTGGTAGAACGGGTATTTGCGCCGGCCCGCGACGGAGTGCGCATTCCCATTTCCCTGTATTATAAAAAAGGACTTAAAAAGAACGGCGAAAACCCGCTGATGATCTACTCCAACGGTTGCCTGGGTAAAGCCCTGCGCTCTACCTTTGCCGCACACCGGCTGCCTTTTGTGGATGCAGGCGGTATCTTTGCCGTGGCGCATATCCGTGGCGGTTCTGAATATGGGGATCCCTGGCACAGCGCGGCCACCGGGCTGCAGAAAAAAGTATCCAGCCAGGACCTGCTTGCCTGTATCGATTACCTGGTGCTGAACAAATATACCCGCGAAGGGCATATTGCGGCCGGTACCGACGAAGGCGGAATGACCGTGCTGATGACGGCCGTGAACGAACGTCCCGAACTGTTTAAAGTGGTGGTGGGCAAGAACGGTATTTACGACCTGCTGAATTTTGAACGTTACAACAATGCCACTGTCTGGCGCAAGGAGTTCGGTTCCGTAACGGATTTTGAAGAATTTGAGAACCTGCTGAAACTTTCGCCCCTGCACAACATACGCGAAGACCGCACGTACCCGGCCCTGTACCTGGAATGCGATCTGACCTACCGTTTTGTGTCTGCCGTACATTCCTGCAAATTTGCCGCTACCCTCCAGGACAAGATCGGTAAAAAAACACCGGTGCTCATCCGTATAAACCAGGAGGCCACGGGCAACAATAAACTACAGGAAACCTACGAGTGGACCGACCGCTGGGCATTTATAATGTATCACCTGGACATGAAACCCAACCGCTACAGCCTGTGAACAGTTTCGGACATATTATACGGCTTACCAGTTTCGGCGAATCGCACGGCAAAGCCATCGGTGGCGTGCTCGACGGATTCCCGGCAGGCATCGTGATCGACGCAGAATTTGTACAGCAATACCTGGACCGTCGAAAACCGGGACAGAGTGAGCTTACCACGGCCCGCAGGGAAGAAGATACGGTGCAGTTCCTGTCCGGCATTTTCGAAAATACATCTACCGGCAGTCCCATCGCCTTCCTGATCTCCAATGCCGACCAGCGCAGCGGCGATTACGATGCCCTGAAGAACGTATACCGCCCTTCACATGCAGATTATACCTATGAACAGAAATACGGTCTGCGCGACCATCGTGGCGGCGGACGCAGCAGTGCCCGCGAAACAGCCGTACGTGTGGCTGCCGGGGCTCTTCTGATACACTGGCTCAGACGCCAGGGCATTTATTTTTATGCCTACGTAAAACAGGTATATACCATTGCCGTTCCCGTACCTTATGGTGAGCTGGAGCTTGAAAACGTATATGCATCGCCGGTGCGCTGTCCACACCCCGAAACGGCCGCCCGCATGGAAGAAGCTATCCTGCAGGCCAAAGCCGAAGGCGATTCCCTGGGCGGGATCATCGAACTGGTGGTCCGTAATGTACCAGCCGGACTGGGCAGCCCCGTGTATGCCAAGCTGCATGCCGAACTGGGTGCCGCACTGCTCTCCGTGAACGCGGTAAAAGGTGTGGAATTCGGCTCTGGTTTCCGTTCTGTGCAGTACAAAGGCAGTGAGCTGAATGATTCGTTTTACGCAACAGACGAAGGTGCCGTAAAGACCCGGACCAATCATTCCGGTGGTATACAGGGGGGCATCAGCAATGGCGAAGATATTGTGGTACGTATCGCTTTTAAACCTACAGCCACCATTGCCCGCAAACAGGCTACCGTAGATACGGCGGGCAAGGATACGGAAATAGAGGCGGCCGGCCGGCACGATCCCTGTGTGCTGCCGCGGGCCGTACCCATTATAGAAGCGATGGCCGCACTGGTCATCGCCGATCATCTTTTGTTGAACAGAACTGTGAAAAACACCTATTAAAACGGAGCCTATGAGTACGAAAAAGAAAAGATTTCCACTGCATTTACAGATACTGGCAGGTATTATACTGGGCCTGGGCTGGGGTTTGCTGGCCGTAAACATCGGTATGGCCGATTTTACACGGGACTTTGTAAAACCTTTCGGAACCATCTTCGTGAACCTGCTTAAAATGGTGGCCATTCCCATGATCGTTACCTCACTGATCATAGGGGTTACCAGCCTGAAAGACATCAATAAACTGAGCCGTATGGGCGGTAAGACCCTGGGTATCTTTATTATGACCACGGTGTTTGCCATTACCATAGGGGTTGTTATAGCCAATGTAGCCCAACCGGGCTCCGGAATTCCCGAGGAAACCAAGACCAAACTGATGTCGGCCTATGCCGATAAGGCGGCGGCCAATTCGGAGTCGGCCGAATCCTTTTCGCAACAAGGGCCCCTGCAGCCACTCATTGATCTTTTTCCCGAGAACCTGCTCAATGCCGCCACCGATAATGCCAATATGCTGCAGATCGTACTGGTGGCTATATTGCTGGGCGTAGCCCTGATCCTGATCCCTGGCCAGAAATCAGAACCGGTGATACGCGTGCTCGACGGCCTCAACGACGCCGTACTAAAAATTGTGGATATCATTATGTACCTGGCGCCCATCGGGGTATTTGCCCTCATCAGTTCGGTAATTACCGAGGTGGCCGGCGATAATCCTTCCGAAGCGGTGGGGCTGCTCACGGCCCTGGGCAAATACGTAATTGTAGTGCTGGCCGGCCTTTGCCTGCACGTGATGCTGGTGTATATGCCCATGGTGAAGTTCCTGGCTAAGAAGAGTCCCTTGTGGTTCCTGAAGAAAATGCGCCCGGTGCAGCTGCTGGCCTTTTCCACCAGTTCGTCAAACGCGACACTGGCGCTCAATATCGACAATGCGGAAAAGAATATGGGCGTAGATGAAGAAGTAAGTGGTTTTGTACTGCCCCTGGGCGCCACCGTGAATATGGACGGCACCAGTATGTACCAGGCCATTGCCGCTATTTTCATTGCACAGGCCCTGAATATCGACCTCAGTCTTACCGACCAGATCATGATCGTGGTTACCGCCACCCTGGCTTCCATAGGTTCGGCCGGCGTGCCCGGTGCCGGCATGGTGATGCTGGTGATCGTACTCAACTCCATTAATGTCCCCGCCGCCGGTATTGCACTTATCATGGGGCCCGACCGCATCCTGGACATGTGCCGCACCGTGGTGAACGTTACCGGTGATACTACCGTGGCCAGCGTGGTGGCGCGCAGCGAAGGACTCCTGCACGATCGTGAATAATTGTGAACAACCTTGACCGGCATTGTGTTTTTGTATACTTTTGTAGCGGAATGAAGTTTACACTTTCACTACAGGAAAAACTCAAAAGTAGTATGGCCGTAGGCGCCGTATTTACAGACGGTACGGCTATCCGTTCCGGGGGGCTTCTTGTGCATGTGAAGGTACTTCCGCGGGCTGAAGGCGAATACGAACCTGTTAAAGTGGCTTTTGCCGTATCTAAAAGACGTTTCAAACGTTCGGTAGACCGTAATTACATCAAACGCATCATGCGCGAATGCTACCGCCTGCAGAAAATGAATCCCGAAGATGATTTTTTCCAGGCCCACCGGCTGCACATGGTTATCTCTTATATTCATTCCGAACGTCCTGATTTTCAGCAGCTTAAACTGCAGATGGAAAAAGGCCTGAGCAAAACCCTGCAGCACATACGCAGCAACGCAATATGAACTTTTTCAGCAAAACCCTCGCATATCTCGGTATCGGACTCATAAAGTTCTACCAGCTGGCCATTTCGCCCTTTATGCCCAATGCCTGCCGGTATACGCCCACCTGTTCGCAATACGGGCTCGAAGCCTTCCGGAAATACGGCTTTTTTAAAGGGTTTGTGCTCACGTCAAAGCGTATTTCGCGTTGCCATCCCTGGGGCGGCAGCGGTTACGATCCCGTTCCTTAAGAGAATTTTATGATATCCGGGCAATCTTTTTGCCTCTAAAATCGTTACATTTCGGAATATTTTTCCCGAGAATGAAACTGAACAAAAAATATATATTCGGCGGTCTGGCGGTTTCGCTGATCGGCTTCAGCAGCTATGTGGCGGTCAACGACTACTTCGAGATATCCAAGAACCTCGAGATCCATGCCGAACTTTTCAAGGAACTGAATACGTATTACGTAGATCAGACAAATCCCGGCGAACTGATGCAGACCGGCATCGACGCCATGCTGAAATCGCTGGATCCCTATACGAACTATTTCCCGGAAAACTCGGTGGAAGACGCCCGTTTTGCAGCTACAGGCAGTTATGGCGGTATAGGGGCCACTTTCCGTGTCATCAATAACCGCGTAATGATCGCGGCGCCCTATGAAAAAGGGCCGGCCCAGACCGCAGGTCTTATGCCCGGCGATATCATTATCGGGATCAATACCCGCGACGTAAGGGAACTGCCGCCCGAAGAAGTGCTGCAGCTGCTGCGCGGTGCACCGGGTTCCAAAGTGGATATCCGTATACTGAGGGATACCGAAGAAAAACTGCTAAAAGTGGTACGCGCCGAAATTTCGGTGAAGACCGTGCCTTATTACGGCATGCTGGCCCCGGAGATCGGGTACATAAAACTGTCCAAATTCAAGGAAGACGCCTCCCAGGGTGTGCGTGACGCGCTTACCGACCTCAAGAGCAAAGGTCAGCTGAAAGGCCTGGTACTGGACCTGCGCGGGAATCCCGGCGGATTGCTTCGCGAAGCGATCAATATCTGCAACCTGTTCATTCCCAAAGGAAAACTGGTGGTCTCTACCAAGGGTAAGGTGGCCGAATGGAACAAACAATACACTACCGCAGGCAATGCCATGGATCCCACGCTGCCGCTGGTGGTGCTGGTCGACCGCCGTTCTGCCTCCGCTTCAGAGATCGTGGCCGGGGTAATGCAGGATTACGACCGCGCCGTGATCATCGGGAACAAAAGTTTCGGTAAGGGACTGGTGCAGACCACCCGTTTCCTGAAATACAATACCCAGCTGAAAGTGACCGTATCGAAATACTATACACCCAGCGGCCGTTGCATACAGGCCATCGACTACGGCAGTAAAGAGAACGGTGAGGCCCGCCGTATACTGGAAAGCGCCCAGCAGGAGTTTAAAACGGCCCTGGGACGTAAAGTGTACGATGGAGGCGGTGTTATGCCCGATATTGAAATAAAGGACGCTATTTTTCATTCTGTGACCCTGGCCGTACTGGCCGAGAACCTGGTATTCAAATACGCTACACTGTATCATCAGCAGCATCCTTCCATCGGCAATGCTGCGTCCTTTACATTACCGGATGCCGACTACAACGCATTTGCCGAATTTGTAAAGAAAGAAGGATTCACGTATCTCACCCCGGCAGAGAAAGCCCTGCAGTCGGTACTGAAGGAATCGGAAAAAGAACCCCTGTTCGCGGCGCTGAATGCCGAGCTGAAATCGGCCGGACAAAAATTCGCGGCGGCCAAGATCCAGGGCCTGCAACAATACAAGGCCGAACTGAAACCCCTGCTGGAAGCAGAGATCGTATCCCGCTACTATTTTGCCAACGGTCGCCTGGAATGGGAATTACAGCACGATGCTGATGTGAAAAAGGCCATCGAGGTACTGAACGATGCCGGCACCTACAGCAAGATCCTTTCTCCTTCCTGGAACATCCCGCGCCTGGAGACCGACACGGCCGGAGCGGCTTTCCAGAAGCTGTACTTCCAGCAGATCGAAGAAGATATCGAGGATTAACAGGGCCGTGTATGGACCAGTTATGCGTTTTACGTACGGTCGGGAGTCCGCGTACTGTATCGTATTGGATTCCCCTGTAATTATCCCTGCTGGTGTTTGTACCGCTTTTGATACAGTTTTGATTGTATTTCGTAATTTCGCCTCAAAATAAGTTGTATGCAAATAGTACCTGTAAATACTCCGGCCCTTGAAAACGAATGGCTTCATGTGGACAGGGTGATCTACAAGGGCGATCCGAACTGGGTGCCTTTCATCAAACAGGAGGTTCAGAAAATATTTGATCCCAAAAAGAATAAACTGCTGCGTTCGGGTGAGGCCATGCGCTGGATACTGCGCGACGCAAAAGGTTCTGCCATAGGACGTATAGCCGCTTTTGTAAACCCGCAGTACAGCAAGGAATTCAAAAACGTGGACGGCGTAGGCGGCGTGGGATTTTTCGAATGCATCAACAATAAAGAAGCTGCACACCTGCTTTTCGATACGGCCCGCAACTGGCTCAGTGAAAAAGGGATGCAGGCCATGGACGGTCCCATTAACCTGGGCGAAAAACTGAATTACTGGGGTTGTATCATCGAAAATTTCAGTGCCCCGGCCACCTTCGGTATGAACTACAACCCGTCTTATTATCCCGAATTATTTAAGTCTTACGGCTTTGATGTGTATTACGAACAGCACGTTTTTCACCGTTCGCTGCTCGATCCCGCACAGGAAGTTTTCGTGCGCAAAGCCGAAATGCTGAAGCTGGACCCGGAAGTGTATGTTTCGAACATCCGCGGCTGGGACGACCATAAATTTGCCAAAAACTTCATGGAAGTATACAACGACGCCTGGGGCGGTCACGACGGTTTTAAACCCCTGACCTATGAGGCGGCCATGAAAACCTACAAAGGCCTCAAACAGGTCTATGATCCGGATATCGTAATATTTGTATTCAAAAAAGATCGTCCGATCGGGTTTTACGTAAACCTGCCCGAACTGAACCAGGTGTTTAAGTACGTGGGAGGTAACATGAACCTGCTGGGCAAGATCAAATACGTACTCAACCGTAAGTTCCGTCACCCCAAAACCATGTACGGCATTATCTTCGGTGTGGTAAAAGATTACCAGGGCCGCGGGGTAGAAGGCGCCATGATCAAATATGCCGAAACGGACCTGGCTCCGCTCGGACGTTATTCCGACACCATCCTGAACTGGATCGGCGACTTTAACCCGAAAATGCTGCACGTATGTGAGAACCTGGGGGCCAAACTATGGCGCCGTTATGCCACCTACCGGTATTATTTTGACCGGGAACGTCCCTTCGAAAGAGCTCCCATCATCGGCAGAGCCCGCAGTAAGGAAGGCACACAGCACGAATAACGGTGAAGATACTCTTTGTACATCCTTATCCCGGGGGCGAAGCTCCCAGTCAGCGGTTCCGCTTTGAACAGTATTTCCGCTTCCTGGACGAAAAAAATGTGTCGTATACCTGCGCTCCTTTCTGGGACGACGCAGGCTGGGCCGTGCTCTACAGCAAAGGTAATGTACTGCATAAAATGTGGGCCCTGTTCCGCGGACTGTACCATCGTTACCGGCTTTTCCGCCGCCTGGACACTTACGATTTTGTGTTCATTCACCGCGAGATCGATCCCCTGGGTCTGGCCGTTTTTCGCCACATGCTGAAGAAACGAAAGGAACGCGCACGGATCATCTTCGACCTGGACGATGCCATCTGGATACCCAATTCCTCGAAAAACAACCGTTTTATGGAACGCTTCCGTAACTGGGATCAGGCTCCGGCCCTTGCTTCCCTGGCGGGCCGTATTTCCGGGGGCAATGATTACCTGTGCGAATGGGCCTCAGCCTATGGCGGAGAAACGACCGTAATTCCAACCAGCATCGACACCGAAAACCTGCATAACCGCACCCGGGACCAGGATACGGAGCGTGTTACCATAGGCTGGACAGGCACCCACAGCACGCTTTTTTACCTGGAGCAGTACCTGCCCGTATGGCGCCGGGTACTGCAGGAAAATAAAGGAACGGAGCTGGCCGTGATCTGCGATACCGAACCGCTTTTCCTGGAAGAAGGCATGCGCTGGATCCCCTGGAACAAAAGCCGGGAGATCGAAGACCTGCTGCAGTTTCACATAGGCCTTATGCCCCTGGCCGAAGATGCCTGGGCCAAAGGGAAGTGCGGCTTCAAAGCGCTGCAATACATGGCCCTGGGCATACCCGCCCTGGTTTCCCCGGTGGGCGTGAACACAAAGATCGTAGACGACGGCATCAATGGCTTTATCTGCAGTACGGATGCCGAATGGGAAGAGAACATCGGGAAGCTGTTGCACGACCGTGCCTTGCGTATACGCATGGGCAGCGCCACACGGCAGAAAATAGAAGAACATTACAGTGTCAATGCCATACGCGGGCGCTGGCTGTCGCTCTTCGGGCTCTGAGCCCCGTTAACTGCAGGTTAATTTACAGTGCCTTCATATTAAAAAATATTCGCGTTACACACCTTGCCCGATGGGGATCGCAGTATATCTGCGGCATTACTGCTTAATATAGATTTTACATACTTTCTGCATCCTCTGCCCGGCTTGTGAACGGGTGACGCTGGCTCTATCTTTGGTTGCAAATCCATGCACAACAAACTACGATCAGCCATGAAAAAAGTACTCAGGCAGCTGCCCGGACTCCTGTTCCTCGGAGCGGCGTTTCTGACAGCACAGGCAGATATTTCTGCACAGACACAAACATTTACTACGGCCGGCCAGGCCTCATTTACCGTGCCCCAGGGCGTACTTTCCGTTAAGGTGGAATGTGTAGGTGGCGGTGGAGCCGGCGGACGGGTAACACCGTCGAACGTGTTCGACTCCGATGCTGCGGGCGGTGGCGGCGGCGGGGCCTATGCCTCAGGCATTGTGCCGGTAACGGCCGGTAATACGTATGCTCTCACCGTAGGTGCCGGGGGGATCAATAACGGTACAAGTGTAGATGGAGGGGATTCTTTTTTCGATACAGGAGCCCATGTACTGGCCAAAGGCGGTAGCACCCGCAGTGGAAATGACAATGTAAGCGGTGTTGCCGGTGGCCAGGCTTCGGCCTCTGCGGGCAGCGTAAAATATAACGGCGGAAATGGCGGCGACGGTGACGAAGGTGATGCCGATGGCGGCGGCGGCGGTGGAGCTGCAGGAAGCACAGGCAACGGCTATGCCGGAAGCGGACTCATGGGTGGCGGTATACGCGCCAGTTACGGTGGTGCCGGCGGAACCGGCGGAGATAACGGTGCACACGGTGCGGCCGGCTCTTCGTACGGCGGCGGCGGTGGCGGTTCCAGCGCCAATGGCAGTAATGACCGCGACGGAGGCCCCGGAGCCTCGGGCATCGTAGTCATCAGCTGGGCGCAGATCAGCGGCTTTACACCCCAGCAGATCTGCAATACAGGTAATGCAACCGTTACCCTGAGCGGTACCAATCTTACCGGTACGGATTCTGTAACCATCAATGGCCTCAACATTCCCTTCACCATTCACGGCGATACGCAGCTGGTACTTAGCCTGCCCTCCAATGTGGCTTCGGGTACCATCGTGGTAAATACGCCCAACGGTAAAACCACCCATGCCAATACGTTGAACATTGTAACGAATTCTGTAAGCGTGACCCAGAACGGCAGCCAGCTCACAGCCGTTTATTCCGGCGGAGCTCCGGCAACGTACCAGTGGCTGGACTGTGTGCAGAACAATGCACCGGTGAACGGCGCTACAGCGGCGGTGTTCACGGCCCCGCAAAACGGACTGTATGCCGTGCAGGTGAGCGAGAACGGCTGTGTGGTAACTTCAGATTGTTACGTAGTAAGTAACACCAGTGTAGAAGAACAGGGAAAAACAGAAAAGCTGAACGTATACCCGAACCCTTCTGACGGACTGGTATATGTTTCTGCCGAACAGCCCCTGCAAAAACTGCGCGTACTCGATATCACCGGCAAACAGCTTATGCTGCGCACAGCCTCGGGCAATAGCCAGCAGCTTGATCTTTCTGCGCTCCCCGCGGGTATTTACCTGCTGGAGATCAGCACCGGCAGCGGACAGTATACCCGCCGCATTATACTGAATAAATAAGGTTTTATTTCCTATACGTTCCCGACCCCGCTTATGGCGGGGTTTTTTATTGCCCTGCGGTGTCAGAAAGTGCTTTTATGAACAGGATAATATCGCTCATCTCCTGCCGGCTGAGCTGCAGGGGTTTTGCGGGGAGGGTCTGGCCCGGTATGTCCATTCCGCGACCTGCTCCGCCGCCCTGGTTATAGAATTCCAGTACTTCTTCCAGTGTGCCGAAAACGCCGTTGTGCATATAGGGCGCGGTTTGCTCCACATGGCGTAAGCCCGGTGTTTTAAAAGCATAGCGGTGCACGGGACGTCCGCTGAAGAGAAAACGGCCCTCGTCGGCATCTGGTACTGCCGGGAAAGCGGCATCGGCCGGGATGCCCAGTATTTCCGATTCGGTCTGCTGGTAACGTGGTGGCACCAGTCCGTTGAACAGGGGCATAAAATGACAGGTGGCGCATTTGGCCTTACCGGCAAACAGGTTAAAGCCATTCTTTTCCGCAGGGCTGAGCGCTTCGGTCTGCCCGCGCATATACCGGTCGAAACGGGAGTTGAAACTCTGCAGAGAACCGATATAGGCCCGCAGCGCTTCCAGCATGCCCAGGCTGCTGATGACGGGAATGCCGGCTTCCCTGAACAGGGTGGGGTAGAGGCTGTCGTTTTTTAGTATATGAATGATCTCTGCTGCATCTCCACCCATTTCATCCTTATTGTGAATTACGTCCAGGGCTTGTTTTTCGAGCCGGGACACCCGCGAATCATAGAATTGCTTTGTCTGTAGAGCCGCGTTCCACAGCGAGGGCGTATTGCGTAACAGGGTACGGCTTCCGTCGATGCTGAGCGGCTTCCGGAGTCCGTCCGTAAAGGCTTTCCCGGCGTCGTGGCAGGAGGCACAGCTGCGGCTGTTTCCTGCGGAAAGACGCGTGTCATGAAATAGCTTTTCTCCCAGCTTCACCCGTGCAGGAGCGGCTTCCGTACCGAAATATTCCGGGTTCCAGATGTCGGTGGCAAAAAGATGCGGGGCCTCATCGCGCAGCGGCTGTACACGTGCGCTGGGCATATAATTCAGCATACGTGCCGAATGCAGCAGCCAGCCGGAAAGAGGATGCAGGTGTTCGCGGATAAAGGTAAGGCGGTCGAAACCGGCAAAATCACTGTTGCTGCGTGCATAATACACGGCTTCCCGGAACTGCCGGCGTCCCTGCCGGAAATGGGCATTGCCCTCCGCGCCCGGAAACAAGGGTTTGTACAGGGCAATGAACTGCCACATACCTTCCAGTGCGGCCGCCGTTTCGGGAATGGCATGTTCTGAATCGGGTACATCAAAACCGCTTATGCCCAGGGCCTCGATGCGGTATATTTCCAGGCGCAGGGCGTCCCATACGATCACGTGAAAGTCATGTGCCGGAACATTTGTACTGTTGCGTGTCAGCAAAGCGTCCACTTCCGCCAGCAGCAGGTCGACCTCAGCATTCCGTTCTGCCCGCTCTGCCACTTTGTTATAGACCAGGTATTCGATCACCTGCAGGCCGTGGGGCTGAATTTCCTGTGAGGCGCCGCCGTCGAACTCATCGTTTACCAGGTTAGGCCCGTTTATGGCGCGTACCCGGTTCGATTCGGTATAGGCCACAAGACATTCCGTTTTTTTATAGGCAAGGCGGCATTGCAGAAAGTTTTGCCTGAGTTGCAGGCTGTCGGCAGCATCCGTATTTTTCAGCAGCAGCAGGCGCCGGCTGAAATCCTGTAAATTCTGGTGGTACAGGGCGGTTACCTGTTCCTGCACAAGTGTTTCGTCTTTGCGCCGGGTAAGGCCCGTAAAAAACAGGCCGGAGATCAGGATGGCCCAAACGGCCGTTTTCCGGGAGATCATCATTCAGAAATTGTGCTTACAAAATACGGCAGCGTGTGTTGCTCCGGTATTATTTTTCTGTTGTGTTTTCTGCCGGGTACAACCTCTGTAGCTTAATAGTAGCATAAAACGCGCTTTATACAGGAGTAAAACGGCCTTTTTACTTTCGCCCAAAATCCCCGGACCGTATGAAATATATTGTTTCCCTGATGGCTCTTTTCAGTACCTGTATGCTGTATGCACAGGTAGTGATCCGCGGCCCCTATATGCAGAGTCCCACGCATGAAAGTGTAATACTGATGTGGCGTACCGATGTCAACAGTTCTACCAGAGTATGGTATGGTACCAGCCCGGGGAACCTAAGCCAGACTAAAATCATCAATAACAATGTAAAAGACCATGTTATAAAGATAGACGGACTGCAGCCGGAAACGCGCTATTACTATGCCGTGGGCGATGCCTCCATGATCCTGGCCGGGCAGACCGCCGGGCATTTTTTTACCACACATCCGCAGCCGGGCAAGGAAGTTCCCGTGCGGGTATGGGCTATCGGCGATTTTGGCCGGGGAAATACCGGTCAGGCCGAAGTGAAAAATGCGTATATGCATTACGGAGATTCCCTGAAAACGAACGTATGGCTCTGGCTGGGCGATAATGCCTATAACGACGGCAAAGACAGCGAGTACCAGAGCAAAGTGTTCCAGGTGAACGGCTTCAGCGATGTGTTTTCCTGGCTGCCTTTCTGGCCCTCACCGGGGAACCATGATTATGGTGAAGTATGGAGCGAAAGTACCCTGCTGGGCATTCCCTATACCAATATTCCCCTTTCGGACCATCAGGGCCCTTATTTTGATATTGTAGAAGTGCCCCGCTATGCCGAAGCCGGCGGCTATCCCTCACAACTGGAAGTGTTTTACTCGTTCGATTACGGCAATGTGCATTTCCTGTCGCTGAACTCCGAAGTATGGGATTATACCTTCAGCTACGACGGCATTAACCAGATGCTGGCCTGGATACACCAGGACCTGCAACAGAATACCCGGGCCTTTACCATTGCCTATTTTCACCAGCCGCCCTACAGTAAAGGCTCGCACGACTCCGATGATGCCTACGAACTGGTGATGAAGGCCATGCGCGAAAAAGTGATCCCGGTACTCGAAAGTTACGATATCGACCTGGTGGTATGCGGGCACAGTCACGTTTTTGAACGCAGTTACCTCATCAGGGGGCATTATGGCGGCTCTTCGTCCTTTGACCAGAGCATGATCATGAACGGTACCAATGGTAACCTTTCGCAGGGAAATCCGTATATAAAAGACGGGTCTTACGGTACTTCCGAAGGCACGGTGTACGTAGTGTGCGGTAACTCGGGCAGTTCCGAGAACGCACCTTCACTCAATCACCCGGCCATGTTCTATACGCACGGCGGTTCTTCGGCTATGGGTTCCCTGGTGCTCGACATAAACAAAAACCGGCTCGACGCCCGCTACCTTAAATCGACCGGGGAAGTGGGAGATGCCTTTACCATACTGAAAAAGAACCTGCAACTGAACGCGCTGAACACGGTAAGTATCTGCGAGGGCGATTCTGCCCTGCTTACGGCTTCTTTCAGCGGCGGTTCCGACAGCCTGGCCTACAGCTGGAGCCCTTCGGCAGAGACCGGTGCTACGGCGGTACTGCATCCCACGGCCAGTACAACGTATACGCTTACGGTTACCGATCTGCTTACGGGGCAGGCGGAAAGTACTTCTGTACAGGTAAACGTAGATCCCATGCCACAGCCTTCCATCAGTGTGATCAACGGCAATATCCTGGCAGCCTCGCTCAGCGGGTACAGCTACCAGTGGTACATCAGCGGGAATCCCATTGCCGGCGCCACAGGCCAGTATTATGCGCCGGTGGTGAGCGGGTCCTATTCGGTAAAGATCAGCAGCAATAACTGTGCACGTATTTCGGACGCATTTGCCTATACGCATGGTACCACAGGCCTGGAACTGTTGCCGGGTGTGAACGTAAGCCTGTTCCCGAACCCTGCCGGCAGCGAGATACGCCTGCAACTGCCCCTGCTGCCGGAAAATACTTCGTTCCGCATCAGTGACCTGTATGGCAACCCGATCGGAGAAGGTAACATCAGCGCACAGGAGACTATATTCCCGCTCGGGCACCTGGCCCCGGGTATGTACTTTATGCAGCTGTTTACGCCGCAGGGTAATGTTTCCATGCCTTTCGTGCGGGAGTAAACAAAGGTCTTTCGTCGCCCGTAAAAGGCCACCGGTGCTGCCAAAGGGCCAATTCAGAGAATCGCGGGTGTAAAATCGGCAATTCCTGTTACCTTTGCGGGCAACGCATGAGGTTCATTACAAAAAATATTGCCAATTTTCTCACCTGTACCAACCTGTTCCTGGGCTGTATCGGTATTGCACTGGTACTGAAAGACGAATACCTGCCTGCCTTTTACGCCATGATGGGTTCGGCCCTGGCCGATTTCCTGGACGGGTTTGCCGCCCGCCTCTTTAAAGCGGACGATGGTATTGGCAAGGACCTGGACAGCCTGGCAGACGTAGTTACCTTCGGGGTATTGCCCGGCTTTTTCCTGATGCAGTACATACGAGCCTCAGGTTTCGAATGGGGACTGCCTTTCGGCCCGGAATACATAGCCCTGCTGGTACCGGTCTTTTCGGCCCTGCGCCTGGCCAAATTCAACAACGATACGCGGCAGCGCACGGGTTTCCTGGGACTGCCCACTCCCGCCAATGCCCTTATCATTGCGTCTTTTGTACTCTGGGCTCTGCCCGCAGGCGAAAGCCGCTGGCCTATGCCGGCCACTTTTCAGGATGTATGGGCCATCACCGGCTTTATCCTGCTGATGTGCTTCCTGCTGGTGTCCGAAATTCCGCTTATTGCGCTTAAATTCAAAGGCTTCAATATTAAAAAAGACTGGTTGAAGATCCTGTTGGTAATTCTTATACCGGTCATGGCCATTTTACTTAACTTTGGGGCCGCACTGCCAAGCCTGATCTTATATATCGTTATTTCCTTTTTCAATCATAGAATGTATGAAATTCAAAGCCGAAATTGATGTAATGCCGCAGGATGCTCTGCTCGATCCGCAGGGTAAAGCCGTGGCCAACGGGTTAAAAAATATCGGTCTGTCTGCCGTAGAGAACGTACGTGTAGGCAAACACGTAACACTGCTTATCGATGCCGCCGACAAAACGGCTGCCGAGGCCATTGCCGACGAAGCCTGCCGTAAACTGCTGGCCAACCCGGTAATGGAAGCCTATCGTTTTACGCTCGTTGAACAGGCTTAATACCGCGTACCATGCATCCCGAAAGTAAAGCATTCCTCGAAGCCTACCTGAACAATGCCTCGCCCACGGGTTTTGAAACACCGGGACAACAGCTGTGGCTCGACTACCTGAAGCCGTATTCCGACGATTACATAACCGATGTGTACGGCAATACCGTAGCGGTGGTAAATCCCGGCGCGGCCTACAAAGTAGTGATCGAGGCCCATGCGGATGAGATCAGCTGGTTCGTGAACTACATCAACGAGGACGGACTGATATACGTGATCCGCAACGGCGGCAGCGACCACCAGATCGCACCCAGCATGCGTGTGAACATACATACGCAGAAGGGCATGGTACAGGGCGTTTTCGGATGGCCGGCCATTCACGTACGCAAAGCCGACAAGGAAGAATCGCCGGCGGTAAAGAACATTATTGTGGACGTGGGCGCCTGTTCCCGCAAGGAAGTGGAAGAAATGGGCATCCATGTGGGTTGTGTAATGACCTACCGCGACGAGGTGATCTACCTTAACGACCGTTTCCTGTGCGGACGTGCGCTCGATAACCGTATCGGCGGTTTTATGATCGCCGAAGTGGTAAAACGCCTGCACCAGAACGGTGTTAAGCTGCCTTTTACCCTGTATGCCGTAAATGCCGTACAGGAAGAGATCGGACTGCGTGGCGCCGAAATGATCAGCCGCCGCCTGAAACCGGATGTGGCCATTATTACCGACGTATGCCACGATACCACCACACCGCTGTACGAACCCCGCGAACAGGGCTACCAGCGCTGCGGTTCCGGACCGGTACTTACCTATGGCCCGGCTGTACAGAACAACCTGCTGAATATGATCATCGGGGTGGCCGGAGATAAGGGCATTCCTTTCCAGCGGGCTGCTGTAAGCCGCAGCACGGGAACCGATACCGATTCGTTCGCCTACAGCGGCGAAGGGGTGGCTTCGGCACTGATCTCCCTGCCGCTGAAGTATATGCATACCACGGTAGAGACCGTACATCTCGACGATGTGGAGAACGTGATAAAACTGATGTACGAATTTGTAGTACAGTTACCCGCCGGGCACGATTTCCGTTATATCAAATAGACTTTTTTAAGCCAGATAATTAAACAGGGCCGTCTCGCAAACAGCGAAACGGCCTTTTTTTTGGTTTGACTCTGGGTTTTGTTGCAAAAAGCGCAATAATTTACACTTTCAGTATAAAATTTTTATATTTGATTTGTAAATTAAATTATTTCGTTGTGTTTGATGCATTAACCATAGGCAGTAATATCCGCAGGGTGCGCGAACTGCGTAACCTGACCCAGGGGGCTGTGGCCCGTCAGCTTGGCCTTACCACGGCCGCATACAGCAATATTGAACGCGGACAGACCGAAGTAACCCTGAAACGTCTGTACGAACTGGCCGGCATCTTTAACACGGATGTAGACAGCCTCATTCACATGACGGAAGACCAGGTGGCCCGTTACCTGGGCGGTATGCCGCAGCCGGAAAAGGACCGCCGCCAGGCACAGGCCTGCAGCTATTGCGCCGACTACCGCGAAATGATCAGCCACCTGCGCGAAGAAGTGGAGTTCCTGCGTACGCTCATCCGCAACGAAAGCCAGCTTCCCGGGAAGTAGCTTATGGCGCATGGCTTATAGCCCTCCTTATTCCTCGCGCCTCATCCCTCATTTTTCATCTCTCATTCCTTGCACCTCATCCCTTCGGACTTTTTTCTTATTTTAGCAGAAACCGAAATCAGAAATCGTAAAAAACATCATGAAAAAACACGTATTTTACCTGTGCAGCGGCGCACTTATCCTGCTGGCTTCCTGCACGAAAAAAGCAGAGTTCACGTATCAGCTCAACAACCTGGATTTTGTTTTTGAAGCGCCTTATGCCGGTGCCGAAACCAAATCTGCCGAAGCCATACTGAACCTCGACTCCGTTTTCCGGGCCAATAAAGCCGATATTAAACAGATCAAGGAAGTGAACCTGGAAAGTGTAAAATTTGAAATGCAGAACGGCCGCAACTTCGATAATTTTACCGGCCTTACCGTGGAATTCATGAGCGATAAAAACCCGACCCTCACCGTAGGCAGTATGGCCGAAGTGGAAAAAGGCGCTAAAGAAGTGACCTTCCAGGGATCGAAAGAAGCCGATGCAGACGCATTCTTCAACGAAGGTAAATTCTTTGTGATGCTTACCTCGAACATGAAGCCCGAAGATACACTGTCGTATACGGTAAAGGGCAATCTTACGTTCAAAATAACAGCCGCTGCCAAGGCGGAATAATTGTATAACCAAAAAACTGAATTACGATGAGAAAAGTATTGTTAGCATGTATACTGGTACTGGCAGGACAACTGGCCGTTTCGGCACAGGTACAGGAAGACTGGATCGTGGGTGTATGGACGCCCGGCCACGGAAAAGCCCGTGTGAAGATTGAAAAGATCGGCAACAAATATTTCGGTAAGACCGTATGGCTCAAAGAACCGAACGATCCGGAAACGGGTAAGGCCAAAGTAGATAAGAACAATCCGGATCCGGCACTGCGCAATACCCCGCGCCTGGGCCTGCGTATCATGAAAGATTTCGTGTACGACGGTAACGGTGTGTTCAGCGGCGGTACCATTTACGATCCGGAAAAAGGAAAGACCTATTGCGGTAAAATTACCATCACCAGCCAGACCACACTGGATATGCGCGGGTTTATCTGCGGCTTTAAGGCCCTGGGCCGCGAAGACACCTGGACGCGTTACAGCGGTCAGTAAGCCCTTTTATAACGTATGACCAGATCCTGCCTGTGCAAACGGGCGGGATTTTTTTGTCTGCTTAGCGGCAGCAGATGCCCGGCCGTTTAGACGAATGAAACCGGCCGGCAAACCGACACACTATTTGAATGCCTTTCCGGGAGCGGGCTGCCTGCGATCCTGCCGAATTTTTTCCCGGACCATTTTTTAGACGCCCGTTTGGGAAATGAGCGTTATTATGCTCTACCTTTGTCCTAAATTCAAAGTGACCATGAAGAATATGTATGTGCTATTACTGGCCGTAGTTACGGCAAGCGCTTTTACTTCCTGTAAAAAGATCAACGGCAAAGGCAGTGTGGTAAAGAAAACCTATACGCCCGGCGCCTTTACCATGGTAGACCTGGAAGGCAGCGGCGACGTAATTCTGGTAAAGGATACGGAAACCTTTGTAGAGGTAGAAACAAACGAGAATGTATTCGACGCCATTAAAGTGGACGTAAAAGACAACCACGTGATCCTGGGCATTAAAAACGGGTATGCGCTCGGTACGGTAAGCACACTGGTGTATTATGTACATGCTCCTTCCATCGTGCAGGTGGGCCTCGACGGCTCCGGCAACATCAAAGGCGGCAGCGGCGGTATGATCAACGGTAATACTTTTGCGGCCCGTATCGCAGGCAGCGGCGATATCAACATAAGCGATATCGGCGTAAATACGATGGAAGCAATTATTGCCGGCTCGGGCAATATGACCCTGGCGGGCAATGTGCAGAATGCCAAACTGACCATTGCGGGCAGCGGAAACCTCAAAACTTTTGGTGTGAACAGCGATGTGACCGACGCCACCATTTCGGGCTCAGGCAACATCGAAACCACCACCACGCAAACGCTCAATGCCGTTATCAGCGGCAGCGGCGATATCCGTTACAAGGGAACACCTACGGTGAACGTAACTGTAGGCGGCTCGGGTAACGTAGTAAATGCCAATTAAGCAGCAACCATTATTTTGTGATAGAGGATCAGAGGCCGGAACACACGAGGTTCCGGCCTCTGTGTTTTTACAGGACATAAAAAACCCCGCAGAAAGCGGGGTTTGTCTGTTCAAAAAAGCAATTATTTCAGTTTGTTCAGTTCTTCGGGAGATAGCAGCGGCAGCGGATTGCCTGAGACCTCTCCGTGCTGTTTCCGTTTGCGCTGAATATCGATGGCAGCGTAAATGGCATTGCGCAGCCCGCTTTCATCGGCTTTGCCCTGTCCGGCAATATCAAAGGCGGTACCGTGGTCGGGTGAGGTACGTACAAAAGGCAGTCCCATGGTATAATTGATGCCGTCCATACCTGCAATGAGTTTAAAGGGTACCAGGCCCTGGTCGTGGTACATAGCCACTACCGCATCAAAGCGGTTGTAGGCGCCGGATGCAAAAAAACCGTCGGCAGGGAAGGGGCCCATTACCGGCAGACCTTTGCTTTTCATCTGCTCAATAGCCGGGATAATGATCTCCTGTTCTTCTTTGCCGAAAAGTCCTTCGTCGCCGTTGTGCGGGTTCAGGCCCAGTACGGCGATCTTCGGTTTTTTAATGCCGAAATCACTGAACAGGTGCCGGCTTACCTGTTCCAGCTTGGCGCTTACTTTTTCACGGGTCAGCTGGCGGCTTACGTCCTGCAGCGAAATATGCCCGGTTACCAGGGCCACCCGCAGGTTGTTGTGCACCATCAGCATAATGGGTTCGGCGCCGGCGCGCTGCCCCAGGTATTCGGTATGCCCGGTAAAGGTGTCCAGGGCTTCTTTCTGTATATTGCTTTTATCTACCGGGGCGGTAACCAGCACGTCTATCCGGCCGGCCATCACATCGTTCACAGCGGCTTCGAGCGAAGCAAAGGCGTATTTACCGCCCATGGCGCCGCGGGCATTTCCCGGGTCAAATTTCACATCTTCCTGCCAGCAATTGATCACATTGATCTTGCCGTCGGGGATCTGCGAAGCGTCCTTTATGGCGTTAAAATGAAATTCCAGCTCCTTGATGCCCTTCTTGTAAAAGGACAGCAGCTTGGTATTGCCGTAGATGACCGGGGTGCACAGTTCGGTGATGCGTTTATCGCCCAGGGCCTTGATCACGATCTCGGGCCCGATGCCGTTGATGTCTCCTACCGTTATTCCTACACGTATCATACTCATGGCTTACAGGCTTTTAATAAAGTCAAACAATAAACGTACGCCGTTACCGGTAGCGCCTTTGCCGCGGTAACCGCTGTTGCGGCCCAGGAAGGCCGGCCCGGCTATATCCAGGTGTATCCAGGGATAATCCGTAAAATGCTCCAGGAATTTGGCGGCGGTGATCTGTCCGGCTTCGGGACCGCCCAGGTTTTTAATGTCGGCAATGTCCGATTTGATCATATCGCCGTATTCTTTCCACATCGGGAACCATACCAGGCGTTCAAAGGTGCGGCTGCCCGCGTCTTCGAGCTGTGTTTTGTATTTACCGGCATTCACTTCCATGGCGGCAATGGCTATATCGCCGATGGCGCGTACGGCGGCGCCGGTAAGGGTGGCCAGGTCGATCACCAGTTCCGGGTTGAATTTTTTGGCATAATGCAGCGCGTCCGCCAGGATGAGGCGGCCTTCGGCGTCGGTATTCAGTACTTCCACGGTTTTGCCGCTGTACATGGTAATTACGTCGCCGGGCACCATACTGCTGGCGCTGATGCAGTTGTCGGTAAGAGGAGTAATGCCGATCAGGTGTACAGGCAGTCCGGCGGCGGCAACGGCGCGCAGGGTGCCGATAACGGCAGCGGCCCCGGCCATATCGCACTTCATGGTCTCCATACCGCTCGAGGGTTTCAGGCTGGCCCCGCCCGTGTCGTAAACCACCCCTTTACCTACCAGTACCATCGGTTTCTTGTTTTTGGCTTTGGCGGGCTTGTATTCCATGATCAGGAAGGCCGGTTCGTGTATGCTGGCCTGGTTCACACCCAGGATACCGCCCATTTTCAGGGATTCGATCTTCTTTTTGTTGAAAGCTTCGAACTTAATATGGTATTCCGCACACATGGCTTTGGCCTCTTTCACCAGTTCTTTTACACCCAGGTGATTGTACGGCTCGTTTACCAGGTCGCGGGTAAAATGCACGGCTTCGGCCAGTTTTTTCAGGCTTTGTATATCGGCACTGCCATGGTATTGCAGCTTCAGGGCCTTTTCTTTAGCGTCTTTGTCCTTTTTGCCCAGGTAACGGTCAAAACTGTAGGCCGAAAGCAGGAAACCTTCCAGGAAGGCGTTCACCCATACGGCATCGGCACCGGCATCGGCGATCTGTAAGGTTTGTACTTTTTTACTTTTAAAGAAGTTAAACGCTTTGTTTCCCTCACTGCGGGCAGCTTCGAGACTCAGTGAAGCGTCTTTTTCATCTTTCTGATCGGCCAGGTATACAAAGTGCGTATACAGGTTCAGTTCGGCATGGGCGCTGTCGCCTTCGAGCGCCTTCTGTACATAGGCTGTCTGTTCTTTGGACAGGCCCGCTTTTTTATCGGTCTTTTTATTTTTAATTAAATAGATGATATCGGAACCGGGATCCACAGACTTACTGTTATGGAGCTGAATTTTCATAGTTTCTTACTAATTTGGCCTCTAAAGTAGCAAAAAGGCGGCTATTCATTAAATTGTGACGGAAAACTGCTGTTTTTTCGTACGGAAAAGCCCGTTTCAGAGCACTTCGGCCGCTACAAATGTACTGCCGCCTACAAAAATAAGGTCGGAGGCATCGGCCTGGCGCAGGGCATCGGCCAGCGCTTCGGGCACCGAAGGTATCACCCTGCCTTTTAATCCGAAGGCTGCGGCCTGTTCTGCAAGCAATCCGGCGTCCAGGGCACGGGGAATGGCGGCCTGCGTAAAATAATAAAAGGCATCCTGCGGCAGCATCTGCAGTATACCGCTTACGTCCTTATCGTTCACCATACCAATAACCATATACAGTTGCCGGCGCGGAATGGTGCCCAGTTGCTGAAGAATATACGAAATTCCGTTCTTGTTATGCCCGGTGTCGGCAATTACCAGGGGATGCTGTTGCAGAATTTCCCAGCGTCCGCGCAACCCGGTATTGCTTTTTACCTTACGGATGCCGCGGGCCAGGGCTTCATCGCTGATCTGCCAGCCCTTTTTACGTAACTGTACCACGGCTGCATATACGCCGCGGATATTCTGTAGCTGGTACTGCCCGGTAAGCGGACTCTCCCATACCTGTAACCCGGCTTCGGGGTCCTGCAGCAGGTAATCGGCGCGGGGGGCATCGGCTGTGAACGAGCGTACGGATATATCGTACAGCTGATCGGCAAAATAAATATCCGCCTGCATTTCGGCGGCTTTCCGGCGGAAGACCTCTTCTGTTTCGGGCTGTGTCTCCGAAATAACTACGGGTACACCTGCCTTGATGATGCCCGCTTTTTCCCCGGCGATCTCCGGCAGCGTATTGCCCAGGAAGGCCGTATGGTCCCAGCCGATATTGGTGATCAGGCTTAGTTCGGGCGTAATGATGTTCGTGCTGTCGAGCCGGCCGCCCATACCGGTTTCGATAATGGCTATGTCCACCTGTTCTTCGGCGAAGTATTCAAAGGCGAGGCCTACCGTCATTTCGAAGAACGAGGGTTCGATCTCCCGGAAGAGTTCGCGGCGGGCCATGGTAAACGCAATTACTTTTTCTTCGGGTACCATCTGCCCGTTGATGCGTATCCGTTCCCGGAAATCGCGCAGGTGCGGCGAGGTATACAAACCCGTCTTATACCCGGCTTCCATCAGTACGGAGGCCAGCATGTGGGAGCTGGAGCCTTTGCCATTGGTACCGGCCACGTGCAGGGAGCGGAATTTGTTCTGAGGATCGCCCAGGGCACGGCAAAGGGCAATGGTATTGTGCAGGTCCTTTTTATACGCAGCTCCGCCGATGCGCTGAAACATAGGCAGGGCATTAAAGAGAAAATCAAGAACTTGCTGGTAGGTCACTTAGTTACGGAATTTAAAGTCGAATACCAGGTATCCGAACTCGTCGAGGGCGCCCTGTTTGGCGGTGAACTTATATTTCAGGGCTTCGCGCCGGGCCAGGTTCTTCTGGTCGGGATCGGTAATGGTGGTCTTGGGAATGCCGTCGGGAATCTTAAAACCTTCGGTAACGGCTTCGCGCACGTTGCCGTCTTTGTCTACGCGTACGCGCACCACCAGTTTACCTTCTTCGGCCAGGGCGTCTTTGCTTATGGCGCCGGGTTTTTCGCGGAAGCCGCGTCCGTCCAGGCCGTGCAGGTTGATGCCGTTACCACTGCTGCGGCCGATGCCACCACCTGTGCCGCTTCCGGAGCCTGTGCCGGTACCGCTGCCGCTACCCGTGCCCATACCGGTACCTGTTCCGCCACCGCTGCCACCGCCTGTTCCGCCGTTACTGGGGCGGCCCATCAGTGCATTGGAGTTGATCACGGGTTTGGCCGGCTGTGTGCTGGTATTCTGGGTAGGTTTGGTGGCGGTGCTGGTCGGTTTGGAGTCCACACCTTCGCTGGCCGTCATCATATTTTCGGCCGGCTGGGCAGGTTTGGGCCTGCTGCTTGCCTGTACGGGTGTTCCGCCGCCACCGCCGCCACCGGCAGAACCGACCGCTTCCAGCTCGATAGGCAGGGGCAGGGGCGGATCGATCTTGATCTCCGGCATGGTCAGGAACAGCAATAACAACAGCAATATAATATGCAGAATTACCGTAATGGCGATCCCGGTTGATGTATCGACGGTTTTTGTTGTACTTTCCATATATCTCTTTCCTGTATGTACACCCCAAAGGCGTACAGGTTCAATTCGGAACTTTATTCGGGTTGTTTGCGGTCGCCGGTGATGATCACGGGCTTCCATCCGTTTTGTACGTAAATCATATCCACAAGTTGCACAAAAACATCATAATCTACCGATTTGTCCACGGCGATCTCTACCCGGGGTTCGGCCATATCGGCCACCAGCAGCTGCAGTTCGCCCTGTACCGCTTCGTAGGGCACCTGTTTCTGGTTTACGTAGTAATTCAGGTCTTTGTCCACGCTCACCCGAACGCTTTTGGTAGCGCCCGATTTCTCGCGCGAGGTGCCTTTGGGCAGGTCTACCCGCATCACGTTGTTCTCCGCCACCTTGGTAGAAAGGATCATGAAGAAGATCAGCAGCAGGAAGATCATGTCGGTCATGGAGCTCATATTGAACTCGACCGCTACCTTATTTCTGGATCTCAGGTTCATAGGTTCTCTTGTTAAGATGGTTCATTCAGCACGTCCATGAATTCGATGGCACCGGCTTCCATTTTGTAGATCACACGTTCTACCTGGGCTACCAGCAGGTTATAGCATACATAGGCAAGGATACCCACGATGAGTCCGCCTACGGTAGTTACCATGGCTTCGTAAATACCGCCGGAGAGGGCTTCCACGGTAATGGTACCGCTGCTGAGGCGTGCACTTTCGGCCATGTTGTACAAACTTTTGATCATACCGATTACGGTTCCGAGGAAACCGAGCATGGGCGCGGCACCCGAAATGGTAGCCAGCAGGGCCATTTTGCTTTCGAGTTTCGATACTTCGAGTTTGGCCACGTTCTCGATGGCGGCACTGATATCGTCGAGCGGACGGCCGATACGCGAGATCCCTTTTTCGATCATACGGGCCAGCGGTGTATTGGCACTCATGCAGAGCGAACGGGCCGCGTCGATCTTACCGTGCGTGATGTGGTCGCGGATATTGTTCATGAAATTGCGGTCCACCCGTCCGGCACGGCTGATGGCCATCATACGTTCCACAAAAATGTACACGGCAATTACCGACATAAGGGCAATGGGGATCATGATCCAGCCGCCGAGCAGGGTCATTTCCCATACATTGATCGGCTTTGGTTCTTCCGCCGCCTGATTCAGTAATTGTGACGCCACCTGTGCCGTTGTATCGGCAGCAGAACCCAGGTTTACTTGCATTGAAAATGCCATAATCGTTTTCGTTTTTGTGTGTAACGTTTTATATATCGGTGCAGGTATGCCTTTCCTGTTAAACTATGTGAACAAACCGCACAGAGTACAAAGCACTTAATTAATGCGGGCATTTTGCCCCGTGTATGCCGAATTCTATGTACAACCCGTTGTTAATTTCTTGTGCCGTGCTGTTTGTACGGCTGTACGCGGAATTTGGACCTTTTCCGTAACAAAGGGGCAGGCTTCTGCGTTTATGCAGTAAGGGGAAGCTTTGTACTTTCGTGAAAAATTAAAAACCGATGAAAATTTATACCAAAACGGGCGACGGCGGCCAAACGGCATTGTTTGGCGGGGCCCGCATACCGAAATACCATCCCCGTATCGAATCCTACGGTACGGTAGATGAACTGAACGCGTTCACCGGGCTGCTGGCCGATTCCATGAACGAAGGCGAAATGCGCGCCGAACTGCGGCATATACAGAGTACGTTGTTTACCCTGGGCTCACACCTGGCTGCCGAACCGGGTAAAAAGAACCTCTGGGTGCCCGAACTGCACGAAGAGGAAATTGAGCTGCTGGAAAAACGCATCGATGCCTGGGACCTGGAACTGCCCCCGCTGAAGAATTTTATACTGCCGGGCGGACATATACAGGTTTCGCACGCGCACGTATGCCGTACCGTATGCCGCCGGGCCGAACGGCTCTGTATTGCCCTGCAGGCCGAAGAAGGCAATGTGCCCGAAAAAGTGATCCCCTACCTGAACCGCCTGTCCGATTATTTCTTTACCCTGGCCCGCAAACTGGCGCATGACCTGGGGGTGGAAGAAATAGCCTGGCAGCCCCGGAAAAAAGATGAAAAAGGTTAATTTTCAATGAATTTATTAAAAAACGGGCTCTTGTATTTTAAAAAAATTACTTTTGCGCCCCGAATATTTTTTTGAAACATAAACGAAATCGTATCGTTTTACGTAATCAATAGAAGCATTCATAATTGTCAAACACAAAACCCGAGAGAATATGTACTGGACATTAGAATTGGCCTCCTACCTGGAAGATGCTCCCTGGCCGGCCACCAAAGATGAACTTATCGATTTTGCCATGCGTTCCGGCGCACCGCTCGAAGTTATTGAGAATCTGCAGGAAATGGAAGATGAAGGCGAAGTGTATGAAAGTATTGAAGATATATGGCCTGATTATCCCACTAAAGAAGATTTTCTTTTTAACGAAGACGAATACTGACAAAATAGCAGTATTAGGCTGTTAATTTTCTGACAAAGATAACCTGGTTCGTGGCGTTTTTCTGACGAATAGGGTTATCTTTGTCGCGTTTTGCCGGTTTGGAGTAACTTTTGCTATATACTCTGAACCATACAACTAATTTCAAGAACGAATAATGGGAATTTTATCCGGAATAATGAGTCTGTTCGGCGGTTCAAAATCGGAAGCCGACATCAAGGAACTGAAACCGATCGTAGATAAGGTAAACGCATTTTATCCGGGTCTGGCTGCCCTGAGCAATGACGAACTCCGCGGAAAAACGCTGGAATTCAGAGCGCGTATACGCGAGCACATTGCCGAGGAGGAAAGCAAAATTGCGGCCTTAAAAGCACAGATCGCCGAAAATGCATACGACCACCCGGAAGAGAACGAAAAACTGTTCGAAGAAGTAGCGGCCCTCGAAAAAACCGTTACCAAAAAAATTGAGGAAATACTGGAGCGTATCCTGCCGGAGGCTTTTGCCGTGGTAAAAGAGACCGCCCGCCGCCTTAAAGAGAACGAAGAACTGGAAATTACCCCCACACAAATGGACCGCGACCTGGCTGCAAAAGGCGCGGATTTTGTGCGTATAGAAGGCGATAAAGCCTACTGGAAAAATAACTGGATGGCCGCCGGTAACCATGTAAAATGGGATATGGTGCACTACGATGTGCAGCTGATCGGCGGTTCGGTACTGCATAAAGGACGTATTGCCGAGATGACCACCGGTGAAGGTAAAACCCTGGTGGCCACCCTGCCGGTATACCTCAACGCCCTTCCGGGCCGCGGCGTACACGTGGTAACCGTGAACGACTACCTGGCACGACGCGACAGTGAATGGAACGGTCCCCTGTTCCAGTTCCACGGCCTCACGGTAGACTGTATCGATAAACACCAGCCCAACAGCGACAGCCGCAAAGCCGCCTACGAAGCCGATATCACCTACGGAACCAATAACGAATTCGGTTTCGATTACCTGCGCGATAACATGGTGCGCAGCCCCGAAGAACTGGTGCAGCGTAAACATAACTACGCCATCGTGGATGAGGTAGACTCCGTTCTGGTGGACGATGCCCGTACGCCCCTGATCATTTCGGGACCTACGCCCAAAGGCGATACCCACGAGTTTGATGTACTGCGCCCCCGTGTGGAAAAACTGGTGGAATTCCAGCGTAAACTTGTAAACAAAGAACTGGCCGAGGCAAAAAAACTCCTCGAAAGCAATAATAAAGAAGACGAAAAAGCCGGTGGTGAAAAGGTATTCCGTGCACACCGCGGTCTGCCCAAGAACGGCGCCCTCATCAAGTTCCTGAGCGAACCGGGCGTACGTACCCTGATGCAGAAAACGGAGAACCATTTCCTGCAGGACCAGCAGAAAGAAATGCACAAGATCGACGATGAGCTTTTCTTCGTGATCGACGAAAAGAACAACTCCGTTGACCTCACCGATAAGGGGATCTCGCTCATCAGCGAAAACTCGTCGGACCCGAATTTCTTTATTATCCCGGACCTGAACATGGAAATGCACAAGCTGGAATCCATGGGCCTGGACAAGGACGAACTGCTGGAGCGTAAAGAGACCCTGCTGCGCGATTATACCATCAAGTCGGAACGTATCCACTCCGTGAACCAGCTGCTGAAAGCCTATGCACTGTTCGAAAAAGACGTAGACTACGTAATTATGGACGGTAAGGTGAAGATCGTGGACGAGCAGACCGGCCGTATCCTGGACGGACGCCGTTATTCAGACGGACTGCACCAGGCCATCGAAGCCAAGGAGAACGTAAAAGTGGAAGCGGCCACACAAACCTATGCCACCATTACCCTGCAGAACTACTTCCGGATGTACAACAAGCTGGCCGGTATGACCGGTACGGCCGAAACGGAAGCCAAAGAGTTCTGGGACATTTATAAGCTGGATGTGTCGGTGATCCCGACCAACCGCCCGATACAGCGTAAAGATATGGAAGACCTGGTCTACAAGACCAAGCGGGAGAAGTACAACGCGGTGATCGAACAGATCGAAAAATATGTGAGCGAAAAACGCCCGGTGCTGGTAGGTACCACATCGGTAGAGATCTCGGAATTGCTGAGCCGTATGCTCACCATGAAAGGGGTAAAGCACCAGGTACTGAACGCCAAACTGCACCAGAAAGAGGCTGAGATCGTAGCCGAAGCCGGTAAGCCGGGCACAGTCACCATTGCCACCAATATGGCGGGTCGCGGTACCGACATTAAACTGGGCGAAGGTGTAAAAGAGGCGGGCGGTCTGGCCATTATCGGTACCGAACGTCACGACAGCCGCCGTGTAGACCGCCAGCTGCGTGGTCGTGCCGGTCGCCAGGGTGACCCGGGAACCTCGCAGTTCTTCGTTTCCCTCGAAGACGACCTGATGCGTCTGTTCGGTTCGGAGCGTATTGCCCGCCTGATGGACAGCATGGGGTATAAAGAAGGCGAAGTGCTTACCCACAGCATGATCACCAAATCGATCGAACGTGCCCAGAAAAAAGTAGAAGAGAACAACTTTGGTATACGTAAACGACTGCTGGAATACGACGACGTAATGAACCAGCAGCGCGAGGTGATCTACACCAAACGCCGCAACGCCCTGTTCGGCGATAAGGTGAGTACCGATATCTATACCATGCTGCACGACGTATGCGAGAACCTGGTGAACCGCCACTCCGAAGCCCGCGATTTCTCCGGTTTCGAAATGGACGTACTGCGTATCCTGGGTATGGAAAGCCCGGTGGACGAAGCCGAGTTCTTCAAGAAAAATACCGACGAACTGAGCGAACTGCTGCTCGATAAAGTACACGAGACCTATCGTGCCCGTATGGAACATATCCGCCAGACAGCCATGCCGGTGATCAGCGATGTGTTCAAGAACCAGGGACATCAGTATACGAATATTGTGATCCCGGTAACGGACGGCATCCGCGGTTTCCAGACCGTGGTGAACCTGGAGAAAGCTTTCCAGACCGAAGGCAAGGAGCTTACCCTGAGCATTGAAAAGGGTATTATGCTGGCCCTGATCGATAACGTATGGAAAGAACACCTGCGCGATATCGACGATCTGAAGCAGAGCGTACAGAATGCCGTATTCGAACAGAAAGATCCCCTGCTCATCTACAAACTGGAAAGTTTCAACGTATTCAAGGAAATGGTGAACCGCCTCAATGAAGACGTGGTTTCCTTCCTGATGAAAGCCTTCCTGGCATCGGGCAACCAGCAGGAAGTACGCGAAGCTCCCGTGGCCCCGAAGCAGGAAAAACTACAGACCTCACGCCCCGAAGAGAACGGTGCCGGCGCGCAGGCTCAGGAAATAGCCGAAGAGCCACTTCCGAAGCCGGTACAAACCCCGGTTCGGGCAGCCATTAAAGTAGGCCGTAACGATGCATGCCCCTGCGGAAGCGGAAAGAAATACAAAAACTGCCACGGCGCCGGAGTAAGCGCTTAAGCGATCCTACGTATATTTATCAGAAGAACCTCCGTATACCATACGGGGGTTTTTTTATGCAGAAAAGTACCTGGAGGGGATACCTGCCCCAAAAGAACCTGGCAGAGTAGGGTGTATTGTTTAACTTTTTGCATTTTTAATCACTAAATGTTAAACAAAGTGTGAAGGAGTTTTCGGGTAGAATTACCTGAATTGATATACGAAAATAAAAAGTTTACATGAAGATGAAGATAATGTGAATTTTGTAACACGCAGATTATTAGTCTGTTGTGTCAAAAAATAGACTTCGTTGAAAACTAAACTTTAAAAAAAGATGAACTGAACGTATAATTTGGCATTACCTTTGCAACACCCAAATGAAATCACCAAATTATGTTCTCCCTCAGTACCTTTATCACCCGTCCTGTATGTTATACGTATGTCCTGCTCACAGGATTCGTTTTTTCACAAAATTTAACAGTTCAGGCACAACTCACTGTAAATGAGTCGCAAAGCGCGTCTCAGCTCGCCTCCCTGATCACCGGTACCGGTGTGGCCATCAGCAACGTAAGTGTAACCTGTACTACTACCAACAACGGTCGCGGTTATGGTAGCTACAATGCAACTTCTACCAATCTGAACATCACAGAAGGCCTTCTTTTAACAACGGGGCGCGCCAATACGGCGATCGGTCCCAATAACTCCGGGAGCGCAGGTTCCTGGTCCGGTAATAACGAGAATGCCACGCTGCCTTCTTCCACCACCAAGACCCTGCTGGAGAACTATTCCGGCAAGACCGTGTACGAATTCTGCAAGTTCGAGTTTGATATCGTTCCCCAGGGCGACAGTATCATTTTCGATTACGTATTTGCCAGCGAAGAGTACAACGAGTGGGTAGGTTCCAACTACAACGACATGTTCGGTTTCTTTATTTCCGGTCCGGGTATCACCGGTGACGCCAATGCCGGCGGCCGCAAAAACCTGGCCAAGATACCGAATACCAACACGCCCGTATCCATCAACACGGTGAACAATGGTACCAATAACAACGGTCCCTGCACCAACTGCGGCTATTTCCAGAACAATTCCAACGGAACCTCGGTACAGTATGACGGTTTTACCCGCAACCTGCAGGCTAAAAGTGTCGTACAGCCCTGTTCTACCTATCACCTGGAGCTGATCGTTGCCGACTGCGGCGACCGTAAATACGACTCCGGCGTGTTCATTGAAAAGATCCGCAGTAATGCCGTTACGGTTACCGGTGCTTCCATTGCGGGGATCGGTTACGACGCGATCGAAGGCTGTAATGCCGGTGTCTTTACCTTTACACGCGGTACCGTTACCAATAAATCGCTCACGGTGAACTACTGGTTATCGGGTACGGCGCTGAACGGTGTGGACTACCCGCTGGTAGGTTCTGTTCTGCCGATAGTACCGCGTACCATTACCATCCCGGCCAACCAGGCCTCAGCTACGCTTACCATCAATGCCTACGCCGATGGTATCCCGGAGCCTACTGAAAATATCAATGTATCGCTTTTCAATACATCGTGTCCTTCCGGTCCGGGTTCACAGGTATCTGTTAACGTACGCGATTCCATTTTCCCTACACTGACCCCTGCCGGCGGAACCATCTGCCAGGGTGCAACGGGTATTCAGCTTACGGCAGGCAATGCCGCCACCTATACCTGGGGCCCGGCAGCCGATGTAAGTTCTACGACCGGAGCTACGATAACGGCAAATCCATCGGTATCTAAAAACATTACGGTAACGGCTAAACTGGGCAGCTGTACCGAAGCAAAAAGTGCCTATATCACTGTAAATCCGGCACCTGCCGACCTGGTTCCGAACGCTTACCCGGCCGAGGCCTGCCTGGGCGGTACCACGCAGATACGCGTGCCGGGTTCAGCGAACGGAGTGTCTTACCAGCTGCGTACTTCGCCTTCCAATACCAATGTAGGTACGGCTGTAAACGGAAACGGCGGTATCGTAGGCATGATGACCGGCAATATTTTTGCCGCACAGACTTTTAACGTATATGCCACCAACACGGCTACGGGCTGCGCTCGCCAGCTCAGCAACACGGTTACGGTTACCGTACCGGGAACGCCTTCACAGGTGGCCAACAATAATGACGAACGCGGCTGTTTCACTTCCGGTTCCAACTGGGTACACTTTACCCAGCCGGGCACCAACCGCATTATCGCTTCTATCAATCCCAACGGTCAGGACCTGGGTTGGGTGGACGTAAGAGAATTCGTGAACGGTTCACCGATCAATGTACCTGCCTGCGGAACGGATCCGAACACACAGCCGCAGTTCATTACGGCTGCCATGGGCCGTCGCTGGGTGGTTGATCCGCAGGCACAGCCTACGTCCAACATAAACATCCGCTTTTACATCAATAACACCGATTTTACTGCACTGCAGGCCGCTGCCGACGCCAACGTAAACCCCAATGATAACCTGAGCGGCATCGCTTCCCTGGGACTGAGCAAATACAGCGGCGCCAATGAAGACGGAGATTTTTCCAACAACTGCGGCAACGGCAGCACACTGCTTTTCGGCCAGGCCCAGAACGGCACGGTGTCGTCCTTTATCAATGGCTTTAACAGTGCCGGCCGTTACGTAGAATATGTGATCCCTTCCTGCTCCGAAATGTGGCTGCACGGTTTCAGTCCTTCGGCGCCCTCACCGCTGCCCATCGAACTGAAAAGCTTCGACGCCGTATGCGGCAACAATGGGGTAGAGGTACTGTGGACCACGGCTTCCGAAAGCAATAACGAATACTTTAGCATCGAGCGCAGCGCCGATATGAACGCCTGGGAAGAAATAGCCCGGGTGGCCGGTGCCGGTAACAGCAACGAGGACCTTTCCTACAGCTATACCGATACACGTCCGCTGGCAGGAGTGGCTTACTACCGCCTGAAACAGACCGACTACAACGGCGATAACGAGATCTTTGCCCCGAAAAGCGTTTCCTGCACGGCGGGTGCCGAAAGCACCTGGTCGGTATACCCGAACCCGATCAGCGATGTGTTCACGGTAAAGATCGCCAGCCTGAGCGATATGGCCGGGGCCCGTATTCAGATGCTGGATATGAGCGGTAAAACAGTAAAAGAAAACAATGTGAACATCTCCGAAGGAGAAAACTATATTCAGATGAACCGTGACGGCCTGGCTGCCGGTTCCTATATCATTCGCTTGATGCATAACTCCAACCAGGCGCTTTCGCCGCTGCGGGTTATCATCAGATAGCGCTAAACCTGTTATTTGGTGTGTTGTGGGGTGTGGATCTTTTTTCACATCCCACTCTTTTTTTTAAAGCCACCGGCTTTTAAAAAAAGCTTATAGCTAATAGCTATAAGCTGTAAGGTGGTATTGTTTTTTCAGGAAAAAAACAATACCTTTGCACCCTTATTAACCGGGCTCCCGGGAAGGATAAATTCAAATAAAACAATACGTTGATATTTTTTTAATAAGCGCTTGTTTATTTGTTTTTAATGCCTATCTTTGCAGCCCATTTGAAAAAAATATTGCACATGTACGCAATTGTAGAAATAGCAGGTCAGCAGTTTAAAGTGAGTAAAGATCAGGAGATCTTTGTTCATCGTTTGGATACCGAAGCCGGTAAAACCGTTAGCTTTGAGAAAGTATTACTTATCGACAACGGCGGTAAGGTGAACGTAGGAGCCCCCGTGGTATCGGGCGCTTCTGTAAACGCAACCGTGCTCGAGCATGTAAAAGGTGAAAAAGTTCTGGTGTTTAAAAAGAAACGCCGTAAGAGCTACCAGAAAATGAACGGTCACCGTCAGCAGTTCAGCAAAATTAAAATCGACAGCATCGCTGGATAATAACCTTTAAAAATTTTATAAGCCATGGCTCACAAGAAAGGTGTAGGTAGTTCCAAGAACGGACGTGAATCACACAGCAAACGTTTAGGTGTGAAATTGTTTGGTGGTCAGCAGGCTATCGCCGGTAACATTATCGTGCGTCAGCGTGGAACCCGCTACCATGCAGGTGAAAATGTTGGTATCGGTAAAGATCATACATTATTCGCACTGGCTGACGGTGTAGTTACCTTCAGTCGCAAGAAAGACAATAAGTCATTCGTTTCGGTACTTCCTGCTTAATTACAGGCTAAGTCCGGCAACAAATATTTATTCCGATTTGTTCAGGCATGTGCCCGGATGGATCGGATTTTTTTTTGTACATAATCGAAACTGAAACCACTCAATCCATAAACCGATGTTACAACCGCAATACATCCGCGAAAACAAAGAAGAGATCATCGCCCGCCTGGCCAAACGCAACCTGGATGCTGCCGCGATCGCAGAGAACATCCTGCGCCTGGACGATGCCCGTAAAGAGGCCCAGATGAATTTTGACAATGCCCAGAGTGAACTGAACCGCCTCTCCCGCGAGATCGGCGAACTGATGAAACAGGGCCGCAAGGATGAAGCAACGGCACAGCGCGAGAAAACCACGGCCATGAAAGAACAGATCAAAGGCCTGGAAGAAAATATGCGTTCTGCGGAAACCGCCCTGTTCGACCTGCTGGCTACCGTGCCCAATGCACCGCACGCGTCCGTGCCCGCCGGTAAAACACCGGAAGAGAACGAAGTGGTACGTACCGTAGGCGAATTCCCCGCCATGAGCGAAGATGCCCTGCCACACTGGGACCTGGCCGCCAAATATAAACTCATCGACTTTGAACTGGGTGTGAAAGTGACCGGAGCCGGTTTCCCGTTCTACATAAATAAAGGAGCCCGCCTGCAGCGTGCGCTCATCAATTTTTTCCTGGATTCTGCCACAAAAGCCGGCTATACCGAATACCAGGCACCCCTGATGGTAAATGCCGACAGCGGTTTTGGTACCGGACAGCTGCCCGATAAAGACGGACAGATGTATTACGTGACCGAGGATGAACTGTACCTGATACCAACGGCCGAAGTGCCCCTGACCAATATTTACCGCGACGTGATCCTGCAGGAGAGCGATCTGCCTGTGAAAATGACCGGGTATACACCCTGCTTCCGCCGCGAGGCCGGTTCTTACGGCAAGGACGTGCGCGGGCTCAACCGCCTGCACCAGTTCGATAAAGTAGAGATCGTACAGGTGGCACACCCCGATAAAAGCTATGCCATACTCGAAGAAATGGTGAACCACGTAGGTGGCCTGCTGCAACAGCTGGGCCTGCCGTACCGCCTGCTTAAACTCTGCGGCGGCGACATGGGCTTTGCATCGGCACTCACCTACGATTTTGAGACCTACAGCGCGGCCCAGAAGCGCTGGCTGGAAGTAAGCTCTACCAGTTGTTTCGAAAGCTTCCAGGCCAACCGCCTGAAACTGCGTTTTAAAGACAGCGACGGTAAGACCCGCCTGGCACACACGCTCAACGGCAGCGCCCTGGCACTGCCACGTATTGTGGCCACCCTGCTGGAGAACAACCAGACCCCTGAGGGTATCCGCATCCCGGAATGCCTGGTGCCGTACACCGGTTTCGACTGGATACGTTAGAACCAGAGGAACAGATATTACATAAAAAAGGCGGGTATATCCCGCCTTTTGTTTTTAGTATATTCTTTAGGGATTACTGCATCAGTACAAATACCCCTGCGCCGCCCAGGTAGCCCAGCAGGGCCAGCCAGGAAATATGTTTCAGGTACCAGCCGAAATGGATCTTTTCCAGGCCCATGGCGGCTACACCGGCCGCAGAGCCGATAATGAGCATACTGCCGCCCGTGCCGGCACAGAAGGCCAGCATGGTCCAGAAGGTGCCATCGGTGGCGTAGGGCCCCGAAGCGGTAATTTCGTACATGCCCTGTGCCGCTGCCACCAGCGGTACGTTGTCGACAATAGCCGAAAGGGCTCCGATAATAAGGTTCAGCACGTATATATTACTTACATAACTGTCCAGGTACAGGGCCAGATCGCTGAGTATACCCACCAGCTGCAGTCCGCCTATGGCCAGCAGTATGCCCAGGAAAAACAGTACCGAGGCCATATCTACCCGGCGCAGGCCCGAGATCACCGACAACATGTGTCCGTGTTCGTTGCGTTTGTGCATCAGTTCAGTAACGATCCACAGTACACCCAGGCTCAGCAGCATGCCCATAAACGGAGGCAGGTGTGTAAGTATCTTGAACAGGGGGACGAAAAGCAGGCAGCCTACGCCTACCACAAAAATGGCCATACTCTGCCGGGGAGTAAGATCGGGTCTCTGATGCTGAAACCCGGGAATATCGGCAAAGACAGGCCGTTTCAATTCTCCCTTCAGGATAAAGGACAGTATTGTAAGCGGAATGACCATGGATACCAGGCTGGGCAGGATAAGCTGCTTCATAATGTGTACTTCGCTGATCTGTCCGTCGATCCAGAGCATGGTGGTGGTTACGTCGCCGATAGGACTCCAGGCCCCGCCAGCATTGGCGGCAACAACGATCATACCGGCAAAGAACCAGCGTTTGTGCTGGTCTTCGATCAGTTTGCGCAGCAGCGATACCATTACAATGGTGGTGGTAAGATTATCGAGCGCGGCCGAAAGAAAAAAGGTAATGAAAGACAGCAGCCAGAGCAGTTTTACGGCATTGGTGGTGGTAATACGGTCGGTAATGACCCGGAAACCGTTGTGCAGGTCTACCACCTCAACAATGGCCATGGCCCCGATAAGGAAGAAGAGGATCTGGGCTACTTCGCCCACCAGTTCCAGCAGGCCGTGTTCTACGTACAGGTGTTTCAGATGTTCTGTATCTGCTGCGGGGTCCAGCTTGTGCTGGATCGACAGGCCTTCTGTAAAGATCCGGAAGCCGGTCTGTTCGGCCGAAATAAGGTGATATCCGCCCAGTATGATGAGTGTCCATATACTTACGCCCAGGATGAGCGAAGCGGATGCTTTGTCAATTTTAAGAGAATGCTCGAAAGCGATGGCCAGGTAACCCAGCACAAAAACGATGATCAAAAGCCATTCCATATTGCATAGAATTTTGGGTTATTACTAAATTAGGAGTTCAGGATAACACAGTTATGCAGGAAGGCTGTATGGCGGAGACGTATTGTGAAGCGTTGCCCGGGCCGGACACTCGCGTGACGAAATGGTAGGGCCCGGGAATGCTTTCATATTAGTTAAACAAGTTGTTTTAATGCTATTTCAAACGCTCTTTTGGCAATATTATTTTTGCCGGCATCCATATCGCGCACTTTTACCAGGGCGTGACGGATCACATTCGACGTATCGGCAAAGATGGCCTTATCGCTCATTTCTACGCGGGGCTGCATCAGGTACGCAAATACGCGTGCCATACCGCAGTTGGCAATGAAATCGGGGATAAGACTTACGTTTTTGTCCACGAAATCGGCAATGGGGCCAAAGAAGATCTCCGGATCGGCAAAAGGTACGTTGGCACCGCAGGAAATTACTTCCAGGCCGTTCTTCATGAGGCGCTCGATCTGGTCCTGTTTTACCAGGCGTGAAGCGGCGCAGGGAATAAAGATGTGTGCGGGTACGTCCCAGATGCGGTTATTGAGTTCTTCGAAGGGGATCAGGTCGCCGGCCACCAGTTTGTTGCCTTCCTTGTTCAGGAAAAGGGTCTTGATCTCATCGAAGCTGTAGCCGTTCTCATTGATAAGGCCGCCGTCGCGGTCGATGATACCGGTGATGAGCGCACCGTTCTTGGACAGGTAATAGGCTGCAGCCGCAGCTACGTTGCCCCAGCCCTGTACAATTACTTTTTTTCCGCGGATCTCGCCGCCGAACAGATCGTAATAGTGACGTACCGATTCGGAAACGCCCCAGCCGGTGATCATATCGGCCACCACCAGTTTACGGGCCGGAGCCGGTGAATATTCAGGATCTTCGAGCACTTTGGAAACCCCGTGACGCAGCTGACCGATGGTATGGATCAGTTCGTTCTCGCGCGGGTTAAAATGGCCTTTTACCACGCCTTCCTGCGGATGCCACAGGCCGTAGCTTTCGGTAATGGGAATTACTTCGTGGATCTCGTCCACGTTCAGGTCTCCGCCCGTACCGTAATAGTTCTTCAGCAGGGGAATAACGGCGGCATACCAGCGTTTCAGTACGTCTTTTTTACGGGGATCGTTGGGGTCGAAATTAATGCCCGATTTGGCCCCGCCGATGGCCGGACCCGATACCGTGAATTTCACCTCCATGGTTTTGGCCAGGGACTCCACCTCGCGGCGGTCCAGACCTTTACGCATACGTGTTCCACCGCCTGCAGCACCACCGCGCAGGGAATTGATCACCACCCAGCCTTCGGCTTCGGTTTCTGCATCTTTCCATTCGAAAACAATCTCAGGTTGCTTATTTTCAAACTTTTTTAATAACTCTAACATGGTTTTACTTTTTTTCCTGTGGGTTACAAATGTAGCAGACTTTTTCGGGTCTGCCGCCCTTTGTGTGCCTCTTATATGCTTTTGTGTTTAATCTTCGTCCTCGGCCAGTACCAGTCCGTATTCGCGCGAAAGCAGGGAATCCAGCTGATCGGCCGTCTCAAACAGGTGCCCGTAGGCTTCGGCCGCCTGCTCGGCATTAAAATCGTCTTCGTAGGCTACATTGCTCACTACTACTTCGCGTCCGTTGATGCTCAGCACGGCGGTTTCCAGTTCGGCGTCCTTCCGCAGCATGAACTCGTACAGGCGGGCCAGGTTCTGCTTGGGCAGGTAGCCCAGTACGGCATCGGCATAAATGAATTTGGTATTGGGCAGGTACTGCACCCGTATGCGGGCACTGCCTTTTTCGATGTTCCAGAGGTTGGGGCCCGAACGTGCCAGTTGTACGTTGTAACCGGCTTTTTCCAGGGCCGCTTCGATCTTCAGGGCCATGCTGCCGGGCAGGTATTCCTTGCCTTCGTAATCTTCGGCATTCAGCTTATTGCCGCATTCGGGACAGTAGCCGTTCTGTATGGAATCGATGGTGATGATGTTGGAGCAGGAATTACAGCGTATGGCCTGGTGTCCGTGCCGGGCGTTGAAATCGTCGAGCGATTCGCGCAGCTTGTCTACCGGCAGTGCAAAGCCCAGGGAATTCCCGTCGCGTATAATGAAGGTGTTCACGCCGATCACCTCGCCGTCCTGGTTAATGAGTGGTCCGCCGCTGTTACCCGGGTTAATGGCTGCGTCGATCTGTATGTATTCCATGCCGTTCCACTGGCGGCGCAGCTTCGAAATAATGCCCTGTGTGGCCGTATATTTTAGGCCGAAGGGATGCCCGATGGCTACGATCTCATCGCCTTCGGAAAGATTCTCCATGGAGCCCAGTTTCAGCGAGGGCAGGTCGTAATGTTCGGGTACGCGTATAAAGGCCAGGTCGTACATGGGATCGTTGTATACCACCTGCGATACGGTCTTGGGCATATTGTTGCCGGCAATGGTTACGTCGCGGCTGCCCGAAACCACGTGATGGTTGGTTATAATGAGCCTTTGCTCCGGGTACAGGAATCCCGTGCCGGTGCCGTAAGGCGTGGCGATCTGGATAACGGAATCTCTGAACTGACGTATGATATCGCGCATAAGCTTATTTGTTGAAATTCAGGAATTTTATTTCGTTCAGCAGGCTGTAGTGAAATTCGTATACCGATAAATAGCGGATGTTCACCATGGCGATCTGCAGATTCGGGAACTCTTTCTGTTCTTCGGCCAGGATGTGCCGGATGCGGTTCTCGATCTCCGTGGCATTCAGTACTCCGTCTTTGATGTACGGGTTGGGAACGCCCATTTCTTCGTAAAAACCGGCATTCAGTATCTGGAACTGCAGGTCCATCAGCTTGTAGTGAATGTTGTACATGCCGAAATTGTAAAAACAATAGCCGATACAGTACTCGTAAATGGCCAGTTCGATATCGAAATACTTGTTCTGGATGTACCAGGACGTGTTTTTGAGGCACTCGTCGATAAAATCGGCAATGTTCTTCTGGCTGCTCGGGTTCACGATGCCGAAGGTGGCCTGGGTGCGGTAAAAGGACTTGCGGATCTGTTCCTCCGGCTTTTCGGCTATTTTACGGAAGGCCGAAAGCATCTGGTTGTTCTTTTCCTGGAAGCTGCGGCCGTCGTTCTTGTCCCAGTACATCAGGTTGAGGCGTTCCAGCTGGTCCAGCAGCGAGCCTTCGGGCAGCAGCAGGTAATCGATCTTGTAGATCAGGTTCAGCAGCAGGAAGGAAATACCGCCCGAAAAGGTATCTGAATCGTAGCTGCGGCATTTTTCCAGCGTATCGTTGATCCATTGCTGAAAATAGCGGTAGCGCGTGTCGGATTCCTGCTCCGGTATGGGGATCAGGTGTTCGGTATTGATGCGGGTAAGCGTATCGAATTCGTCGGTAAGCAGATCGTCCTGGCGGTCGGCCTTGGTGGCCAGTTCCTTCAGGGCGTGGTAGAGGCGGGTAGGCGAGGAGTTGCTTACATCGGCATTGAGAAAAATACCGATCTTATCGTCTTTAATGGCAAAACGGGAATATTTAAGCTGGTAATTACTGCCCAGCAGCATGCGCATCACGGGCACGGGCGGCGTGGTAAAAGAGGCCAGGTAGGCATGGGCTTCCAGGCGGGTCTCGTTCACCGAACCTTCGATGCGTTTACTGCCCTGTTCTATGTGAAAATTAAAGTTGTTGCCGTTGCGCTGCCACTGTACATTATTAATAAGCGGATCGTTGAGGTATACAAAGAATTTTTCCAGGGCCTGCGGATAGTCTTTTTGTTTGTGGGCTTCTACGGCGGCGGTCCAGGCGTCGAGCTGCTGCGGTAATTTATTGGCGTCGGTATAGCGCCCGAAAAGCCGTCGGATACTTTCCTGCGGGGGGCTTACGTTCACCGGTTCTGCCGATGTTCTGCGGCCCTGTGATACCGGTATTTCCGGTTTCTGCTCCGTTTGTTTCGGTTCCTGTTCCGGCGTCACCGGTTTATCATCTTTCTTGAAAAATTTATCCCAGATACCCATATTGTCTGTATTCAATCAGACAACAAAATACGCTTTTTTTGCAAATGAAGTATGCCTTTCCGGGGGCATACGCAGCATAAGACGCCCGCTGCGGTAGTCGATCCGGCCCCCGAAATGTTCCAGGATATCGCTGCCCAGCACGCCCGCCACTTCCTGTATGTCCAGGCTCTGGTACGATACGTTCAGGTTCTGCAGATCGAGGCAGGTAAAGCGTTGCGCGGGAATACAGAGCCTGCCGATACGTAGTTCGGGTATGCGAATGTGCCGGCTTTCCATTTCACTGGTGCCCAGTCCGGCCGAGAGCCGGTCGCGGACAATGCGGCTTTTGCGGGCCAGCATCCGTTCAATGACCAGGGTGTCGAAAACCGTATCCGAAGCGCCGGTGTCCAGCGTAAGAAAACAGGGAATGCCGCTTATGTAAGCCTGTATCTGCAGGTGAAACCCGCTTTCGGATATACGTACTTTATGCAGGGGAATATACGTGCTCTGTGAGGTAGACATATCAGGTGTACCGGGGTTTGGATGTTTTATAGATGCCGATCAGGATACAGGCCATAAGGCAGATAAAAAGCGTGCCGGCCTGGCGTTCCAGTATGCTTTCGGTAAAAGAGGCAATGGCGGCGGAGAAAGAGAACAACAGGGCGCTGAATCTCTCCGGGAAGCGTGTCTGTACCAGGGGCAGCGCCAGTATGGCCAGCCAGAGCAGCAGTCCGCCAATGCCCAGTCCGGCCCAGGTTTGCAGGTATTCGTTGTGGGCATTGAGTTTTTTGGGCATATAACGGCTGTCGCCCGAGCGTTGCAGCTGCCGGTCCAGTTCGTCCTGTACGTCGCCGATGCCGCAACCGGTAAAGGGATGCGCTTCGATCACCGGTAATATATTTTTCCAGAGCAAAACACGCTGACCGGTAGATTGGGCCATCTGTCCTTCGCTGCCGCGGCCGGAATGGATGAGTTCGTTATACCCGTACATAAAACGGGCCCGGATCCCCGGTGAAAGCACCAGCAGCAGGGTGGGCAGAATAAGCCCGGCGGCCAGGAAAGCCAGGGCAAAACGCGGATTTTTCTTGTAACGGAAGATGTACCAGGCAAAGAGCAGGGACGAGAGCAGCAGCGCCAGGAACATGATCTTGGCAGAGGCCAGCAGCATAAATACCAGGCAGCAGAGGGCCCCGGCCAGTTTCAGCAGGCGTTTGCGTCCGCTGTCCTCAAAGGCTTCACAGGTAAGAAACCCGGCGGCAAACAGCTGGTACATGCCCAGGTAGGTAATGTGCATAAAACGTGCATAATGCGTATGGAAAAACACATTGGGATCCCGGGTCTGTGTGTATTCCCAGGCGCTCCAGCCCAGTTGAACAAAGCCCGAAAGCAGGCAGCCGAAGGTAAAGGCATAGAGCAGGCGCCGGTTTTCGCCGCGTTGCAGATCGCTGCCGGTAAGCAGCAGGGGCACCAGCAGGAATGGCAGTTTTACCATGATCTGCCTGTGGGCCTCGTCTGCGTTTTCAGAAGCCAGTCCCGAGAAAAAGCTCAGCAGGAAAAAGGCTCCGAACAGCAGGAAGGCGGGCGAGGAGAAGATGCGTTTCAGCACATCGCGCAGCGGGAAAGCCAGGCAGAAACTGAGGATCATTACCGCTTCCACCGGTACCAGGAAGGCCGGTTCAAAAGGCAGCAGAAAGCAGATTGCCAGCAGGGAGGCGATGAATATTTTCCGGGCTATGGGCCGCATGTGTCTTATCTCGATAGTTTAGCGCTGGCGGAAGAGGGCTGACGGTTGAGGATCAGGAACTCAAAGATACCAAAAATATAACCGCTTCCATAGGCAAAATGCAGGGTCCAGAAGGCGCGCAGGATACGTGCCGCGGTGGCCGCTTGTGCAGAAAGCCGCAAGGCCGCCGCTACAGAAACGCCGATGTACAAGGCTATCACGGCCAGGTAGGGGAATATCAGCGGACACCAGAGCAGGGCAGGCAGCCAGCCCAGGCACAGGAAAAGCAGCCATAAGGCCGGTATCAGCTGACGTACGGTGGTAACGGCCTTGTGTTTTTTGTTCACAAATACCTTCCAGTAGCCGTACTGGTAGTACTGGCGCTGTAGTTTGGCAAAAGAGGCACGTACAAAATAGCGGCATTTTATCTCGGGCGAGAGCCAGATCTTAAAGCCGGCCTTGAGGATGCGGTAGTTGAACTCGTCGTCCTGGTTGCGGATCAGGCTTTCATCGAAATAGCCACATTTTTCAAACACTTCTTTTTTATAGGCCCCGAAGGCAACGGTATCTACATAACCACTGGCCGTATGGGTGCGGAAATGCGCATTTCCCACGCCAAAAACGGAAGACATGGCCTTACCGATGGCCTCGGAAACGGCGTTCTCGTGCACGTTTTCAATAACGCCGCCCACACAGCCGATCTGCGGATCCTGCGCAAACGCGCGTATACAGGCGTTGAGGTAATCCGGGTGCAGGGTGGCGTGTGCGCCGAGGATAATGGCAAAATCGTAACCGGGCACACGCAGGCCCAGGTTCAGGGCAAAGGGCGTGGTGCGTTGTGTATTTTCCAGGTAATGGATAAAGGGGTACTGCTGCGCGTAGCTGCGGATGATCTCCACGGTGCCGTCATCGCTGAGGCCGTCGCATACGTATACGTTCAGCAGGCTTTTATCGTAATCCAGCGCAACGAGCGAATCGAGGCAGGGCCCGATGTAGGCGGCTTCATTACGGCAGGGGATCACAATGCTTACTTTCATGTGTTGTGCAGTATTCGGCATCAGGCCAGTTTTTGATAAAAAGTAAGCAGTTTCTGTTCTTCGGGACTCCAGTTATAGGTTTCCAGGATGGCTTTACGGCCGTTCTTTCCCATTTCCAGGGCCAGGGCAGGATCGTTCAGCAGTTTCATAATGGCGGCGGCTATTTCTTCCGGCTTTTCGGGATCTACGCACAGGCCGCAGTGGTTGTCGATCAGTATCCGGCGCCACAGCGGAAAATCAGAACCGATCACCGGCAGTCCGGCGGCCATGTATTCGAACATTTTATTGGGCTGCGAATCAATTATATTCGGGGAGGGCAGCAGGGTAAGAATACCCGCTTTGCAACGATGCAGGCAGCTTACCACTTCGTTGCGGTTCAGTATGCCCAGGTATTCGGTATGGACAAAGCCTTTGCGGCTGCGCAGGCGACTTTCGTAATCGGCCGGTGAAAAAGGCCCGGCCAGGATCAGGCGCACATCCCGGCAATATTCCATGGCATCCACGGCCTGGGTAATACCACGTATTTCGGTCAGTCCGCCTACATAACACACGGCGTTCTCCTTAACGGCCGAAAGATCGGGCTCGGGAAACTCGCTCATGAGCGGATAGTTGTTGATGTCAACCGTATTGGGGTGAATTTTCCGGAAGCGGGCCGCAATAACGGGTGTAGCGGTAATAATGCCGCTGAGCCTGCGGGCCACGTAGTTCTCGTATGTTTCAAACACAAAAGATACGGTTCTGCGCAACAGGGCCGGTATCCAGTACTTGCCCATGATCTGCCGGGGTACGTCTTCGTGCGAATCGTAAATGACCTTTTTGCCTTTTCGTTTTAGCTTAAGGGCTATCCGCAGCAGTTCCGGATCGTGAAAATGGTATACGTCGGCATTTAGGGAAAGCGCTTTTTCGTATACACGGTTCACGGTTTCATACATGCGTTTTATCCGTCCGCCGGTGCTTTTGGGAACGAATACGATCTGTACGCCGTTCTTGGTATAATCATCGTGTGTGCCGGCAGCCACCAGTGTTACACGGTGCCCGGCCGCCGCCAGGGAGCTGCATTCTTTGATGAATATACGTATATCTTCGGCGGGATGGGCGGACGTAATATGGCAGATATGCATGCTCATGAGACTACTGGATCGATGATCGGTTTATAAATATCCGTAATTTTTTTTACAAAGGCTTCGGCAGAGAAATGTTCTATGGCATAGCGGCGTATGTATTCGGGGGGGTAACGTTCCAGGTTCCGGCGCAGTTCCAGCATCGCATCTGTGTAACTCTGCACATCAAAACCGCTGCTGATGATACCGGTTTTCGGGTCACGCAGTATGGATTCCGGGCCCGGGCAGGGCGTGCTGATCACAGGTATGCCGCAGCTCAGCGCCTCGATGGCCACCACGCCAAAGGTTTCCCGCTGGCTGGAAATAAGATAGGCCGAAGCCTGCTGCATCTGCCGGCGTACTTCTTCGCGGCTCAGCAGCCCGGTAAACTGGATGTGTTCTTTCTGCGCTGCGGCCAGTTGTTCCAGGCTGTTGCGCAGGGGGCCGTCCCCGGCAATGATCAGGCGGCTGTCCGGGAAATGCTTCCGGAACGCTGCAAAGGCCTGTATCTGCAAAGCCTGGTTCTTGAGCGGTATCAGGTTGGCGGCGGAGAAAAAAGTGAAGATATCCGGTTTTTCGGCTCCCGGGGTAAAAAACTGTGTATCCACCAGGTTGGGCACTACTTCAAAAGGAAGTCCGCTGAAGGTTTCCATGGCGGCGGCCGAGCCCGGACTTACGGCGATCCGGGCCGAAGCATGGGTATATACGTCCAGGGCGGCTTTCCGCTGCACCTGTGGTACGGAATCGTTTAGGAAATTAGAGGAATGTTCTGTGATCACATAGGGAATACCGTACTCTTTTTTCAGTTGCAGTGCCAGCACCCCGGCATGGAAATTATGCACGTGTACCAGGTCGGGCCGGCCCTGCTGCTGTATATACTTCTGGTACAGTTCCAGTCCCTTATTGCGTATGATGCGCAGGGGACGCCTGCGGGTAAACGGTACCTGCAAAAAGCGGTATACGTAATTGTTTACATTGCGGTCTGTGTATTGTGTTTCGTACATAGCGGCCAGGCCGCCTTTGTTACGTAAAAAGCTCCTGACCGAAACGGGCTGCACGCAGATAAAGCCGGTCTTTATCCCTGCCTTTGCCAGCGCAGCGGCCTGGTCGGCAAAGAAAATGCCGCCGTACGGCGTAAACGGGTTCGGCAGCGAGGAGGACAGCATCAGTATATGCATTGTATTCAGGACCTGCTTATTTTTTGCAATCTAACCAAAGCGGCAAAAATAGCGATTATATAATGAATAAGCTGTGCCCCGGTAAAGAAGTACAGGCTGGTCATAAAATCGCCGTACAGGGTGTGTGCCAGCGAAATGGAGCCGATGACCAGCAGCAGGTGCAGCGAGTCGATCACGAACATGGTGCGCTGCATATTCAGCTTCAGGTAAATGAACGAAAGCGACGAAGAAACAAAGGCCAGGGCCATCCACAGCGACATAATGCGGGCCACGGGCAGCATCAGTTCCCATTTTGTGCCCAGTACATACACCACCCAGCTGTTGGGCAATGCGTAGAGCGTAAGTGGCATCAGGGCGGCCGGTATGGCCAGTACACCGGCAAAGGCCAGGTATTTGCTGCGCAGGGAACGCAGGTCGTCGATCTCGGCCAGGCGGCGGAAGAAAACCTGTCCGATGGCCGCGGAAATAATGCCGCTGGCTACGCCGATGTAACTCACGCTTACGCCGATAATGCCCAGTTTGTCTTCGCCGTAGTAATACTCGAAGAGGTTAAAATACAGTACGGTGATCAGCGAGCCGATGATGGCGGCAGGCATAATATACAGGGGGTACCTGCGTTGCGAACGGGCCAGCGTTTTCAGGTAACTGCGGGAGTACAGCCGCCGGTCACTCTGCAGGCGTTTGGCGTAAATGCGCCACTGCTGCAGGGCCGAGAACAGCTGTCCGGTTATTCGTCCCCAGACCAGCCCGGTACTTACCTGTGCCAGTCCCAGCCCGATCTTGGTACTTTCGGCGGCCAGGGTATTGTACACTTTGCCCATACTCATGCGCCCGAACCATTGTTCGCGGTTAAAACGGTACGAGATGGCATTGAAAATTCCGCCTGCGGCAATGCTCAGCGGCAGGGGCCAGAGCCAGAGCGCGGGTTCGTCCCAGAAATTCAACAGACGTGCGCCGAGGAAGTAGAGGATAAGTCCGGCGAGAAAAACCCCCGCCGTTACAAAACTCAGTGTAAGACAAAGGAACATGAGGTTGGCCTGGTCTTTTTTGCGCTGACTGGTCACGATGGCCATTTCGTACTTGCCGGAGGCCGCGCCGATAAAAAGCTCGCTGGTGGCGGTGTAGAGCGAAAGTATGCCGAACTGCGCCGGTGTGTAAAAGGAACTCTGCAGCAGGGGCAGCACCAGGAAAGGGATGGCCTGCGCCAGCATATTGCCGGATGCCACCTGCAGTACCTGGTACAGGAACGTGCCTTTAGATATGCGTCGTTTCAGGCTCATGACCATTCAGTATAAATCCGCTCAGCCAGTTTAGTATGGCCAGGTAGGCCCAGGCTACGGGCGAATTTAAGAAAGAACTGTTTACCATCATAATGATCGGTAAAGAACCCAGCATCAGCAGCATTACCCATAAAGAAGGCTCGCGGCGGATGTTTTTAAGTATACGTACCAGCAGCCATACGCCCCAGCCCAGCCAGGCCAGCAGCAGAATAATGCCGTATTGGGTAAATATTTCAATACCCCCGAAGTGCGGACTTACAATACCATTGGTGTACTTTACCTTGCGGTATTTTTTCATGTAATGTGCGAACTGCCCCGGACCAATGCCCAGGTAATTGCTTTTGCGGGCAAATTCCAGGCCTTCGATCATCAGGGTATAGCGTACAGAACCACTGCCCGAACCGGCTTTCAGTTCCAGGTTCTCCACGTTTTCCATGCGTACCTGCACCACCTGGTTCTTTTTGGAATAATACACAAAAGCCATACCCAGTATGCTGATCAGTACGGCGGCCAGCTTCAGCTTGTTGGGCCGGAAGAACTGGTAGATGGTCTCCCGGAAGAAGAACAGCAGCAGCAATTGCAGGGCAATAAAGATGAGTATGTTGAACTTAGACAGCGTAAGCCACAGGACCAGGAACGACAGCAGGAAAAGTATGCCCGAAACATTGCGGCGGTAGCCTTTGAGCATGGAATATACCCACACAAAAGCGCCCAGCGACAGGAACATACCAAAATGATTGGGATTGCCGAACGTAGAGGCCGGTGATAACTGTACGAAGTGGATATCGTAATACAGCTGCAGTTTCTGGCTGTAGGGCGAGGGCAGGTGCGTGCGGGTGATCACTTCCAGGAAGGCCACCATCAGGGTAAAAGCGGTGCCCCAGGCCAGGCCGGTCCATATTTTTTCGAAAGGTTTTTCGCTGCGGATGGCCGCTTCTTTCAGCACCCAGAGAAAAGCGCCGCCCAGGGCCACATTGGTCAGTTCCTTCACCGCCTCAAAGGGTTTGCTTACCAGGAACAGTGATATACCGCCATAGAGCAGCATCAGCAGGGGAACGGCCAGGAACCGGGTATCGGTGCCGGTAAAGGGTATTTTCTTTTCACGTACGTTCAGGAATACATACCAGAGGCTGGCTGTGATCAGTAACAAACGCAGCGGGTACAGGCTGAAGGGGCCGAGGTCCACGGCCAGTATGTCCGAGCCTGTGCTCAGGGTAAACAGCAACAGGTACAGTATGCCGGCATGTATTTTTTGCCTGGGAATATTTTTCATCTATGCAAGCAGGTCGGGTCTGCGGGTTTTTGTTTTTTCGAGCGACTGTTCCAGCTGCCAGTCTTTAATGAGTTTATCGTTGCCGCTGAGCAGTACTTCGGGTACGCGCATGCCGTTCCACTCTTCGGGCCGGGTGTAGATGGGCGGGGCCAGCAGATCGTCCTGGAAGCTGTCGGTAAGGGCGCTCATTTCGTCGCCGATGGCACCGGGCACCAGGCGTACAATGGCATCGGTAAGGATGCAGGCCGCCAGTTCGCCGCCGCTGAGCACATAATCGCCAATGCTGATCTCGTGGGTCACGTATTTATCGCGGATACGCTGGTCGATGCCTTTGTAGTGGCCGCAGATGATCATAATGTTGCGGTAGGTGGACAGGGTATTGGCCGTACGCTGATCGAAGGTCTTGCCGTCGGGTGTTGTGTAGATCACTGCATCATAGCTGCGTTGTTCCATCAGGTGTTCGATACAGGCCGAGAGGGGTTCACAGCGCAGGATCATGCCGCCGCCGCCGCCATAGGGATAATCGTCCACACTTTTGTACCTGCCCAGGGCAAAGTCGCGCAGGTTCTGCAGTTCGATCTGTACCAGGCCTTTGTCGCGGGCGCGCTGAATAATGCTGTGTTCCAGCGGACTGCGCAGTAACTCCGGCAGAACCGTTATAATATCGATGCGTAAGGCTTCCATACTGGCCCCAAAGGTAAGAGAATTACTTCAAAAAATCCCTGAACCAGAGCCCGCTGTCTTTGATGATGCGTTTTTGTGTGTTGAAATCTACGTGTACCAGCCCAAAACGCGGGTGGTAGCCCTCGGCCCATTCAAAGTTGTCCATCAGGCTCCACACAAAGTAACCCTTTACCGGAACGCCCTCTTTTTGTGCACGTAATACCTGTTCCAGGTACTTCTGGAAGAAGGCGATGCGTTTTTCATCATGCACCGCGTCGTTTTGTACTACATCGGGATAGGCACAACCGTTTTCCGTTACATAAATTTCTTTTACACCGGGGTAGGCCGCTGTTTTTTTCAGCAGTTCGTAAATGCCTTCGGGGTAAATTTCCCAGCCCATATCGGTCAGTTCACTTTCGTCGGCCACCAGTTTTTTGGGTTTTACCTGTGCGGCCCAGAGTATAGGCGGAAATATATTGTGTTTCGATACTATGCGGAAGTAGTTCTGCAGACCGATGAAATCAAAATCGAACTTCATCTTTTCTTCATCGCCCGGCAGCATGTATTTTTCCATGGTCTTCAGGTGTTCCCAGCCGTCCACCGGGTAGCCTTTGCCGCACACCGGGTCTATGAACAGGCGGTTGAGCACGGCATCCATGCGTGCGGCGGCTTTTACGTGGCGTTCAGCATCGCTCTTGGGATGGATGGCACTCATGCTGAAGGTACTGCCGATGTGGCCGTTGGGCACCAGGGCTTTCAGTATACGTCCGCCTTCGGCCTGGCAAAGCACGGTATTGTGCACGGCTTTTTTGAACAGCCCGAAGCCGATCTTGCCCGGGGCATGCATACCGGCCATGTAACCCAGTCCGGTAAAGGCGGCAGGCTCGTTAAATACCATCCAGTTCTTTACCTTATCACCGTATTCTTTAGCGAGAAACGTAACATAGTCGCTGAACCAGCCGATGATCTCCCGGTTGGGCCAGCCGCCGCGGTCCTGCAGGGCCTGGGGCAGGTCCCAGTGGTAGCAGGTGAGCCAGGGTTCCAGGCCGTTCTTCAGGGTTTCGTCGATCACGTTGTGGTAGAACTTTACGCCCGCCGGGTTCACTGCGCCGGTGCCCTGGGGCATTACGCGGGGCCAGGAAACGCTGAAGCGGTTCACGCCAAAATTCATTTCCCGGATGCGGGCGATGTCTTCGGGGTATTTTTCATAGAAATTACAGGCTACATCGCCGTTATCGTTGTTTTTGATCTTGCCTTTTTTGTGCGTAAAAGTGTCCCAGATGCTGGGGCCTTTGCCGTCTTTGTTCCAGGCGCCCTCGATCTGGTAGGCGGCGGTGGCTACGCCCCATTTAAAGTCCGGGCCGAAGTCTTCCTTCCGGAAACCTGCCTGCTGCATGGTGTTCAGCACGAGGGAGGGGCTGAGGCCGGCGGCAATACCGGCCGAAAAGGTGTTCTTTGCAAAATCTCTGCGGTTCATGGTGTCTTGTTTCGGCTCTAAAATAACAGAAATTTTCAGTATTTCCGGGCCGGGAAGCGCTTTTTCCAAACCTATACTTTTTTAGGCGATCTGTTCAATTTTTGGTACTTTTGCAGCGTGCATTCCAATTTAGAAACCGTTCGGACGATCTTCACCAATTACCTGGCAGATCAGGGGCACCGCAAAACGCCGGAACGCTACGCTATTCTGGAAGAAATCTACAGCCTTAGCGATCATTTCGACGTAGAATCGCTTTACCAGAAGATGAAGGACAAAAAGTACCGCGTGAGCCGTGCTACGGTTTACAATACACTCGACATCCTGCTGGAATGCAAACTGGTACGCAAACACGAATTCGGCGAGAACCGCAGCCGTTACGAAAAAAGTCACGGGTACACCCAGCACGACCACCTGGTATGCAACAAATGCGGCAAGGTAATGGAGTTCTGCGACCCGCGCCTGCAACAGATACAGAACATGGTGGAAGAGATATTCAAGTTCCGTGTCACCGAACGTTCCCTCATCCTGTACGGCCTCTGCAACGATCCGGCCTGTGCCGGCAGCAAATAATGTTTGTATAACGTAAAACGCAACATGTATGCACGACCTGGAGCCCCATTTTGCCTGGCGCGGCCTGTACCGGGCCGAAGACGATGAACGTTCGCCCTTTTACGGACGTGAATACAGCGAGTTTCACTTTACCCATGCCGTGTACGACCATTACATCCATCCCCAGTGGGACGAGTTTGGTTCCTCCACGCTGTACGGCAAAATTCTGTATGCCGATTACCACAACGAGTTTGCCATCATCGAGCTCATCGGCGAGTGGAACGACATACTGCATAACGACATTATGCACCTGAAGCGCGAAGTGCTGGACGTACTGCTGGACGAAGGCATCCGCAACTTCATTATCCTGGGCGAGAACGTAATGAACGCCTTTCCCAACGAAGACGATTATTATGCCGAATGGTACGAGGATACCGAAGACGGCTTTATTGCCTTTGTGAACTTCCGCGAGCACGTGATCCGTGAGTTCCGCCAGTACGGTATAGGCAATTACGTACACTGGGGCGGCGAACTGGACGAACTGGCCTGGCGGCCGCTCAAACCCGAAGCATTGTTCAAAAAGATTTCGGATATTGTGCACCGCAGATTAGGCTGATATGACTTTTACACTCAACACACTTCTCTTCATTCTCTTTGCCTTTGCCCTTCCGCCCCTTTCGGATTACCTCTGCCGTAAATTCCGCCTGTTTGGCTACCTGGGTCCGGTGGTATTGTGTTACATCCTGGGCATGATCCTGCTGAATACCAGACTGCTGCGCCCCGAAGACGAAATGCGCGAGATACTTACTTCGGCCTCCGTGCCCTTGGCCATCGGCCTCATGCTGCTCACGGGCGATCTGCTCAGCTGGTTCCGTACTTCGGGCAAAGGGGTGTTATCTTTTTCGTTCGAAGTACTGTCTACCCTAACCTTTGCCGTGCTCGGCTTCTACCTTTTTCGCAACTACATACAGGACGGCCCTTATTACGCGGGCATGTTCAGCGCGGTATACACGGGCGGTTCCGCCAATATGGCCGCGGTAAGCACAGCCATTGAAGCCCCGGCCAATACCTACGCCCTGGCCATGATGTACGATGTGGTGTTAGGCGGACTTTTCCTCGTATTTACCATGGGTTTTGCCCCGCATTTCTACAAAAAGATACTGAAACCGCACCCCGATGCGGACAAGCAGCATACCGCCGGAGAAACCACGGCCAAACGTCCGTTTTCCTGGAAGGAATTCGGTCTGGGCTTCCTGCTGGTGGCCCTGGCCACGGGCACAGGCGCCGGACTGGCCCTCATCATCACGGGTAAGATGGACGCCGGTATTACCATTATGGCGCTCACGGCCATCTGCGCCGGTTTTTCACTCAGTCCTAAGGTACGTTCCTTAAAGAGTACATACCCGGCCGGAGAATACTTTCTGCTGGTCTTCGCTTCGGTCATGGGTCTCAGCAGCGACTTCAGCCTTTTCCGCCCGGATTCCCTGTACGTACTGGGCTTTATGGCCTTTGTTATGTTCGGCAGTATGGCCATGCACCTCCTGTTGTCATTCCTCTTCCGTATCGATAAGGATACACATATCATTACCTCCACGGCGGGCATTATGAGTCCGCCCTTTATACCCGGTGTGGTAAAGGCCCTGGGCAACCATTCCGTACTGCTCACCGGGCTTACGGCGGGCATCGTAGGCAACGTTTTAGGTACGTATCTCGGCATTATCGTATACAAATGGCTGTCCTGAACGATTTTCCCGCCCTGAACCTGCCGCACGCCAAACTGCGCCTCACGGTAAAAGAAGGCCGCGAAATGGTATGGGACATCATCCGCAAACGCTGGGTACGCCTCACCCCGGAAGAGTGGGTACGCCAGCACTGGATCCACGCCCTGTGCGACCATGCTGCCTACCCCGCCTCCCTGATGCAGGTAGAATGCAAGGTGCCCTTCAACGGCCTCGATAAACGCTTTGACGTAGTGATGCGCAACCGCGACCTCAGCATCTTTTTCCTCCTGGAATGTAAAGCCCCCGAAGTACCGCTCACCCGTGATACCTTATTGCAGGCATCTGTATACGCAAGGGTACTGCAACCGCAGCATATCTTTTTAAGTAACGGCTTGCAGCATTATCTATACGCCGTCGAGAAAGGGCAGCTGAAGCTGCTGGAGGGGATACCGGCTTACAGCTTGTAGTTTATAGTCCGGAAGTCCGTAGTCCGGCTGTAGAGTGGTAAAGAGCCAGGAGTGAAGAGCCAGGAGCGAGGACTCCGCAGTCCGGGGGTAGTTTGTGGCCGGGCTTTTGATGGAAATTTGGGCAGTGGTGTTTGATTCCTTTGTGAATGACTTGTATATTCGTGTGATCAAATCGGTTAACCCTATATTTAAGTAGTTCCCTTTGTAGAGGACTACCACAGCTTTTACCATTTATTATTATGTCAGAGAAAGGAAGTGTATTTCAAAAAGGAGGAGGAGGAACTAATTTTGAACAACTCGTTCAAACTGCATTTCTCATAACGCTCATCATTCGGGGTAATGCTCCCTGTATTGCTTCAAATGAATTGTCAGAAGTTGCCTTACAAGTAACCAATCGAGGTTATGAAACAGATGATTTATTAGTAATTGCAAAATCAGGAAGCGGGAAACATCGATTATTAATTCAGGTAAAACATGATATTTCGTTTACTGCTGAAAATCAAATCTTCAAAGAAGTAATAAACGCTTTTTGGAAAGATTATAACAACACTTCAATCTTTGACAGAACAAAGGATAAATTGATAATAGCTAAAAATGGCTTGACCAAAGATGAAAGGAATCACCTTAAATCCCTTTTTAACTGGGCTTGTAATAAGGCTGCTGAAACGGACTTTGTCTCCGAAGTGAACAGGATTGATGGTAAGAAGAAGCGATTAGACGTGTTTCGCGAAGTATTAAAAGAAGCGAATAATAATACGGCATTAAGTGATAGAGAACTTTGGGAGTTTTTGAAATGTATTGATGTTTTGGAATATGATTTTCTACATGAAGGAAGTGTTGATAAAACTTATCTTCTAAATCTGATCAAGCTAAGTAAAAATAAAAGTTCAACTGCAACTGAACAAGAAATTTGGGATGCCGTTTTATCTTATATAACAACACTTAATCCAAACGGTGGAAGTGTGACACTTGAAAGCATAAGAAATGAGGAGTTTTATAAGCACTTTGATAATGCACAATTAAGCCCATATATAAAAGCTGTTAAAAAGCTCAAATCAGATAGTGAAGAAATTTTGCGGCCAATAAGAACTTCAATTGGTAGAGGCGAAAGTGAATTTAAACTTCCAAGAACAGAAATAAGAGAAAATATTCTAGAGGTATTAAGTCATGCTAAATTTACTATTGTAACGGGAAAACCTGGTGTTGGTAAATCGGCCCAGATTAAAGAAATTCTTCAAAGAGATTTTCCTCATGCAAGCGTGTTTGTTTTCAGAGCAGACCAATTCAGCGAATCTACGATTGCGAGTGTTTTTTCGAGTCAAGGTGTAAATGAAACAATACAAGATATGTTCTCTTGTATTTCCCTCATTCCTGAAAAAATCATTTTCATTGATAGCTTAGAAAAACTTTTAGAAGCAGACCCTGAATGCGCTTTCAAACAATTATTGGCATTGCTTGATGAATACCCGGAAATAAGAATTATTGCTTCATCACGTAGATATGCAATTGATTTGATTCTATTAAAATTTGGAATTGATAAAAATACTACAAAAGTGATTGAAATTCCAGAGCTTGATGATGCAGAACTGCAACTCGTAATTGGGAATTTTCCTCAGTTACACAGTGTTTTGAAAAACGATAAAATTAAAAAGCTACTTCAAAGTCCCAAATATCTCGATTATTCAATCATAGCAATTAGCAAGACAAACGATGATTATGTTAATATTTCGCTCCCTGAATTTAAAAATAAGTTATGGAATTCACTGGTTGTAGATTCAACCAACACAAAAAATGGGCTTCCTATTAAAAGAGAGGCTGCATTTATGGAAATTGCCGTAAAGAGAGCTAAAGAAATGAAGCTTTTTACAAAGCCAGAAATGTCTGATGCCGAGGCCATAGTTTATTTGGAGAATGATGAAATAGTATTTCAGCAAAATGATAACAGAAAATACTCCCCAACTCACGACATTTTGGAAGACTGGGCTTTAGTAAAATATGTTTCTTCAAAGTTTGAAGATTTTCCCAATCCCAAAGATTTATTTAGTAATTTAGGAAATGAGCCGGCTATTAGACGAGCATTTCGTCTTTGGGTTGAAGACTATTTAATAGAAAATAGCGGTAAAATAAATGAACTTATTAAGGCAACAGTTGCGGATAAAACTATTGAAAAGTATTGGGCTGATGAATTATTAGTTGCTGTTTTTAAATCCGGAAATAGTAGTTCGTTTTTTGCTGTTTTTGAAAAAGAACTGCTCGCAGATAATCCTGTTTTCTTCAGTAGATGTTTGCATCTTATAAAAACCTGTTGCAAGGAAACGGATCAGAAAGCCAATAATAACAGTTTGCTATTGCCTATTGGTTCAGGTTGGAAAGAAATATTGTTTTTTGTTCAAAAACACATTGCCGAATTAAATACAAACAAAATTCTAATACTTGATTTTCTTTCAGATTGGTATTATAGATTACTGGCTCAATATAGCAAAATTGAAAATCCAGAACTGGAGGCTGCAAAATCTATTGTTCTTACTTATCTGAAAGAGATAGAGAGCGAAGACGAGTTTTGGGAGGAGGAGAGCATTAAGGCCAAGTTAGATGATTTAGTTGGAATTTTGTTTGAGTTGGCTTCAATTTCAAAAGTGGAAATTGAACAGCTTATCAACAAAGCATTTGCGAACAAAAAAAACAGAGCTTCATGGAGATTGAATTCTTTCTATAAAAATGTAATTAAAAAAAGTCTGTCAGGTCTAGGAAATCGACGTTTGGTAAAAGAGCTGCCAGAATTAGTCATTGAAATCGCTTGGAACAGTTGGAAATACATTCCGCCCCAGGAAGATTATCTAAAGGAAATAACATTCTTGGGAAAGCAACCATTACGTGATGAAAATTGTTGGGGAGTTGAAAATAATAATTCTGTTTCACCCTCAGGGATTTACAGAACGCCTTTTTATAATTTACTCTGGGCTCATCCCGCAATTGGATTAAAATTCATCATTGATTTCATAAATTATTCGGTTGAATTTTATGTAAACGCTACTTGTGAATATAAGTATGAAATTTCTCAAATAGAAATGGAACAAAAGGACGGAACATTAGCAAAAAAATATGCTTCGTTAGAATTGTGGACTGCATATAGAGGCGCAAGCCGTACGAATGATGTATTGGAGTCTTTATTAATGGTTCTTGAAAAGTTCCTTTTAGAGTTTGCAAAGCTAAAAACGAGTAAAAGTAAGGAAACTCTAAAGGACATATTTGATTATGTTCTTAATAAGAGTAATAATGTTGCTCCGTTAGCAGTTTTAACAAGTGTTACTATCGCTTATCCCGAAGAGGTTGAAGAAGCAATGTTACCTCTTTTATCTGTCCGGGAATTTTATGACTGGGATTTAAACCGGGCGCTTCAAGAAAACTCAGCACTTGCCCCGATGGATTATGATATTCCATTTGCGCAAAGAGAGCGTTGGGCATCAAATCAACTTCAACATAGAAGAAAGTATCAAAGAGGCCTTCGGGATTTTATTCTGACCTATCAGTTTAATATGGGAAAATTAAATAAGGAGATTCATGAAATATTTGATAAGCTAAAAATACTACAAAATGATAATGATATTATTTGGAAAAAGACCTTGACAGATATAGATATTAGGAATCACAGAATAGGAGATTATGATGAAAAGCTTGGTGGTTATCGAATCCAACCTGAATACGATCAGTCGGTTTCTGATTTTATGGCCTTAAATGAAAAGGATTTTATCGCACAAAATACTGCGGCTGCATATTCTATGCTGATCTTGAACGCTTACGAAAAAAAAGAAGTAATTAGTTTTGAAAAATGGTCAGAGTGTCAGAAGTATTACTCTGATCCCGAAAATTTAGACCATACATATAGTAACCCAATAACACTAGCTGCTCTGGGTTTAAATGATTTTTTAAGTGAGATTTCGCCGATGCAAAAGAATTGGTGTGTAGAAACGATTATAGGTGCGGTGCATTTGGTTCTTAACGATTCATTTAATGGGAATTATAATCTTAATAATCGTGTCAATATAATGGAAGAAGAAGTTGTTGTTTTTTCTTCTTTCCATTTAATTATGGGGCACCTAACTAATGATGAAGATAAGGACGAACTTATAGCAATAATGATTCAGATGCTCTCTGTACTTAGTACCCATGAAATTGGTAAAGTTACGGAATACCTGAGAGAAGTCTTTTTTAGACGATTTCCTAACGAAGCAAAACGAGTTTGGCTTGGACTTATTAAATATTCTAATTACAAAAAAGCTAATCATAACCCTCACATATACCAAGAAAAAAAAGCATTAAGAAAAACACAGAAAAAAGAAAGAAAATTTATTGCACAAATTTCATCTGATAAAAACTTAAAGTTAGATCTTTCTGAGATTAACTTGGAGAACTGTGATGTAAACATACTTGTAAAAGTGTTTATAATGACTCCTCCTTGCAACACAATGGACAAAGACTTTTCAAATTTTACACATCACTTCCTACCTATTATTCTTGAGGACGTAGCCCAAAAAGAAAATTACTCAAATGAGAGAACAGAATCAAAAAAGATTCATTATAAGTTGACTTCGCTTATTCAACTGAGTCTTGCAGATTCATTGCTGAATTCGAATTTTGACTTTTCAAAGTCAATCCTAACCACATTGGTAAATTCATTATCAAATCCTAGACGCATTCTACGTTTTGATCACAATGGGTTGACTAATTTTGTAGGAAGTACATTAGATTATCTTGCATTAAAGTTATATGACAATGGAAATTTAAAAATAGATCAAACGCAATACAATTTACAACTAATAAATTTCTGGAATCTTTGGGAGGTTCTTTTTAATTTAATCCCGTCGGGCAACAAACATCCGCTAATCCCTAAGCTTTTACTCGATATTCAATTTTTGGTATTTCGGGACATTAATGGTAATCCTAATGATCATGATTGGGATGCATTGAATGGGAAAAAGGAGTTTTACAAGAGAATACTTCTTGAAAAAGGGGGGAATAATTCTTTATCAGCAATTAACGTATTTACAACAATTGGAGGCAAGGAATTCTTACCGGATGGTATCAGCTGGCTTGCGGAGATATTAAGGTCAAATATCGTTGAGTCATATTCTTTGACAGAATATTCGGCAAAAAGAATGATAAGGCAACTTTTCTATAATCACATTTCAAAGATTAAAAATGACAAGAGACTTATTGACGACTATATTTGGATTTTAAATCGAATGGTAGATCTGGGATCATCAGAAGCGTACTTGTTCAGAGAGAATGTTATTACATATAAAAGTACGACGTGACGAAAAGTAAATCAAATCGGAACAGCATGTGTAGCCGTTACCGGCAAGAATCTCATAAAAAACGGAAGCAAAAAGTGCATTCCTTGCCGATACCGGCAAAAAACACCCGATAACTTCATAAAATAGCATCATTTATTGCCGATACCGGCAAAGACCACCCGGGCATATCCGGTGTATACCCTGCATCAGCAACAGGCACAGCTGTACAGGCCAAATGTTTATGTTCCCTACGTTAAACCGACCACCTGTACACCCCAAACGTTTATGTTCATTAGGTCAAACTGACCAGGTATCTAAGCCAAACGTTTAGGTGGGGGAAGTGGTCCGGATCACCTGCAGAGGTCAAACGTTTATGTTGGGTACCTGGTTCAGACCACTTGTATACCCCAAAACGACCAGGTGGTGAACATAAAATTTTAAGTTACCCAACCTAAAATTTTAAGGTAGGGAACATAAACGTTTAGGTTACCCAACATAAAACGACCACCTGTACAACGTAAAATTTTAAGTTACCCAACCTAAACGGACCAGGTAGGGAACATAAACGTTTAACGTATACAACCTAAACAGACCACTTAATTACCATAAAAAGTCCGTTTTACCGCCGGTGTGGATGGCGCTGTATCCTTTTACGAACGGGCTGCAGAGGCAAAATGAAGGGGTGGTTGGTAAACAAAACATTTTCCATATATTAGCCATTGCCGTACAGGGCTTCCGGCCTGTTCTGTAAACCATACGGCATTTTTACTGATTATTAACCTAAACACTCTCTGTTTTAATTTCAATGCCTATCGACCTGATAAACCTGCATTTTTCAGCGGCAGATATCTCTACTGTAGAAAATGCACTCAACACCCTCCTGAGCACCCTCTCGGCCAAAGGCCGGAATCTTACCCCCGATGAGCGGCAGCAGTACGGAAGCATCAAGGAGCAAAACAAGCTGCTGGTGAACAAGGTGCGCGACTACCAGCAGTCGCAGCCGGGGATGAGCAGTCCGGACGTAGACTGGCAGGAGTTTGAGGCCGATTTCCAGGACCGTAATTTCCTGGAGCTGCTCTTAGCCCGCCTGGAAACCATTAACGAAATTGCCAGCGATACCAAAATGCTGCACGATTTCGACGTGTACCAGGCCGCTCTCACTGATTACGACTACACCAAGTACAAAGCCGGTACCCAGGCCCTGGGTTACGACAGCAAGCATGCCGACATCCGCCAGTTCTTCCCGAACACAGGCGGCGGCGGACGCAAAGCCGACGATCCGGCAACCGATATCACTACCTGATACACCAACAGGCCGGAAGCATAAAACACACAACGCTTTCCTCCACGGGGGAAGGCGTTTTTTTATGTTGTTCAGGAAGCGAAACGGCCCGGAACCCGCAGCTGTATTGCTTCCGTAAACCAACGCGCCAAAAAACTTTATAAGCGTATATACGCCTTGTCTCTCTTGATGTACAGCAGTTGCCTCATCCCGTTTTTAGTTTTACTGTCTTGTACCGAAAAGGGCATTGGCCTAAGTTTGCAGAAACGGATAATCACACACAATATGGCAGAGAAAAAGGTACATGAAGGACGGAATATCAAACGCTTCCGTGAAATGATGGGCATAAAGCAGGATGCCCTGGCATGGGAACTCGGGGAGGACTGGAACCAGCAAAAGATCAGCCTGCTGGAACAGCGCGAACGGGTAGATGAACCTATATTGAGGCGCATCGCAGAGGTATTAAAGATACCGGTAGAGGCTCTGAAAACCTTTGATGAAGAACAAGTGATAAATGTTATTACGAACAACACGAATTACGATAATGCCAGTCCGATTTCTGGTGCAACCGTTAATAACTACCCGGTTTACTTCAACCCATTGGAAAAATGGATAGAAGCCCTGGAGAAAATTGAGCATCTGCACGAAGAAGTCGTACGTGTAAAAGACGAACAGATCGCTTTGCTGCGGGAGATCGCCGGTAAGTAGGCTGAACGTTGCGGGCTGAGGGAGTAGGGAAGTAGCCGGCAGCTTGGGGAACGCTTGTTGCAGCGCCTGGAACAGACCTGGGATCCGTACGTATTTTACCCGTAAAAAGACCTGTTTTTCTCCCGAATGTGCCTGCCCCCGCCGGGAATGTATTACTTTTAGAGTGTACCGATATTTACTCGAACCGGCATGCACACTTCGGCCCCCAAAAGCAAAACAGGATCCCCCGCAGCGCAGGAGCACAAAGCTTCGTCCTTGCAGGGCATTACCGACAGGCGTCCTGAAGCACAGTGGCTGGCCGGCCTTTCCGGTGTGGCGGCAGGTAGTCCGCAGGTAGCGCAGTTGCAGGCATTTCAGCAAATGGCTGATGCCTATACGCAGGCGAACCAGTATGTGCCCAACCTCAAAAAAAAGGACCCAGGAGAGGGCGTGGTACAGGGCGTATTCGTGTATTCAGCCGAACATACAGCCATCGAAGCCGTGGATGAAAGTCCGGCACAGAGCGAAGAAAGAGGCCTGCAGCGCTATGCCTCGGCAGACGGGAACCACGTATGGGCCGCAGAAGCCGACCGGGCCGCCGCAGAAGCCGCCAGCGTAACGGAGGAGGTAAAAGCCGCCCAGGATGAAATAGCCCGTGCAAAACTGAGGGCCGGCACTGCCAATGAGTACGAGCATGAGATCCGCGACGAGAATGCCGGGTTCCAGTTCCGGCAGGAGGGTGTGTCCTATCCGGATGTGTTCATCATTCAGCCGCTGGGAACCGGCAAAACGGAGGCCCTGTTCAGCACGGAAACTATATTCTGCTGTGAGAACGGCGAGGTTACGGCGCCTGGCTGGATCAAAGAGGTGACCCAGGACGATGTGCATGCCTTCTGGGAAACCCCGCGCAATGAAGAGGCCGGCGAAATGCCGCCCCAGGGTTCCTATGGCGAAGCCGAAGGCTATGAACGCATAGACGGAACAGAACCCGACGATCGTTTTAACTGTGCCGCCTACGCCCAGGGCGACGATACCGTGTGGATAGAACCGGAAGTCATGCACGAACAGCTGAACACGGCCGCCGATTACGACAAACTGGAGAGCCATGCCGACATGGTAATTGATGTGAACTACATTGTAGCAAAGGCCAACCATTTCTGGCGCGCCAAAAAGACCGGTGCAGACCGTTACGAGATCAGCGAGAAGAACGGCCCCAGCGCCATCTACAAACGTACCCTGACCGCCGCGCAGTGGGCTGAAACCATGGACGAGAGTATACGCGGCATCTATCGCAAGAAGTAAGTAGTAGCCCAGAGCTAAAAGCTATTAGCTACGTTTGATCAGCTCACTTTCTGTGAGCTATGGACTATCAGCTATAAGCTATTTTACTACCTTCGTACCATGTCAATTACATCCGAAGCCGAACTGCAGGGCATGCAGAAAGTGAGTGAAGCCGTAGCCCTTACCCTGCGCGAAATGTGCGCTTATGCCCGCCCGGGAATGAGCACCAAACAGCTCGACGATTACGGGGCGCGTATACTCATGGACTACGGTGCTAAATCAGCGCCCTATGCTACGTACGGTTTTCCGGGCTTTACCTGCATCAGTGTGAACAAGGAATTCTGTCACGGCATTCCGTCAGATACCACCATCCTGCAGGAAGGCGACCTCATTAATGTGGACGTATCGGCCGAACTGAACGGCTTCTGGGCCGATAACGGTTCGTCTTTCGTACTCGGCCCCGATCTGCATGGTCACCAGAAACTGGTGGATGCATCGAAAGACATACTCTACAAGGCCATTCACAACATAAAAGGCGGGGTGCGCATTGCCGATATCGGACAGATGATTGAAACCGAAGCGAAAAAGCGTGGCTTCCGGGTCATTAAAAACCTGACTGGTCACGGTACCGGACGTAAACTGCACGAAGCCCCGGACGAAATTCCGAATTACCGCGATCCCTTCAACAAGGAACGTTTTCGTAAAAATTCGGTGATCGCCGTAGAGACCTTCATCACCACCGATTCCAACATGGCCGTAACCCAAAGCGACGGCTGGACCATGCTGGGCAACCGCGGCGGCTATATGGCGCAGCACGAACATACCCTCGTGGTTACCGACGGCAAGCCCATGATCCTCACCAGCGGGAACGGGATTTGGTAACTAATAGCTATGAGCTTATAGCCTATAGCTTAAGGTCGACTCGGAGCTGTAAGCTTCTTTCTTTCTTTCTTTCTTTCTTTTCGAAGAGATGGGAGTAATGAGCCAGGAGTGAAGGGCCAGGAGGAGCAAAGCGTGTGAAAATATAATCGCATTGTTTTAGTTATAAACGAGGGCATTTAGGAATTTTTGAAATGTGCCGTTATTTTTTAATTTCGCTATACGTTAAGCCACTCGTTATGATACCACTCACCCTGTTATCCACGGAACTGTATGTTCCGTATGCCGTGTGTTATTCAGCGAAGGGCTGTTTAAACCGGTAAAGTATGACAAAAGAAGAATTACGAAAGAAAATTAAAGAATCAGATGACAAAGACTGGTTAGAGTCGCTGGAAATAACCGTTTCTCTGGATTATATTGGCTACAGTGGGACATTTAAAGGTCTTCTGTCTCTATATGAGTTTGTAAATGCCCAGGTGAAAGGCTGGGAAAAGCTTGGTGAAGGAATCCCTGATGTATTGAAGAAGTCATTGTCGTTCTTCAAAGAAGTTAAGGACAGTATTTTATTTACAGTTGAAAAGGGTAGAGAATCTATGTATTTCAATAGAGGATGGAATTATATTCGGAGTTGTTTCGATAGTACTCCAGCAACATACCCTCTTTTCTATAATTCAAAAGAAGTAAACATTCTCTTAGACGTATTTAAACATTATCCTGATCTTACAGAGGGAGTGAGAGATTATTTAGTGGATAATATTAATTTGTCTAACAAAGATCGTGACTATTATGCAGGAATGATGCTTGGATATGATCTTACAAAGGAAGAGGGAATTAGCCTGATTAGTATGAAAACGGCTCAGGAAGAGTCAATCAAAGAATTAAAGGCAGATTGGACGAATTATATTTCAGACATAGAGAGTCAGTATAATGTGCATGTTGAAACATCCTCAAAAAATATTCTGACCCATATAAAAGATGCAAGGCAAAAGTTTGATAATCATTTAAACAGGCTTCAAAAGAGTAACAAAGATGAGGAGGAGAAGCATTCCAATTGGTTTAATACATCTAAAATTGATTTTGAGACCTTTTATCAGAATGCAGGTGAAAAAATGCAAATCTTGGAGAGAACCTACGAAGAGCAGTTGCGATTAAAAAAACCCGCAGATTACTGGAGGCTTAGAGCCGATGGTCTGAAAAAACAGGCTTGGAGTTCGCTATACTGGTTAATTGGTCTTGTCGTTTTATCCGCAGGAGTCTTATTTTCTCTGCTGTGGATTACGCCCGAAGGGATGCTTACCAGCTTTTTTGATGGAGATAAAAGTCTGGCAATTCGCTGGTCAATCATCTTTATTACGCTGATATCATTCCTATATATTGGTATCCGGGCTTTGATCAAAATTACGTTCAGCTCTTTTCACCTTGCCCGTGATGCCGAAGAACGTGAGCAGCTCACCTTTGTTTATCTGGCTATGGTTAATGACAATTCTATTGATCCTGCAGATCGGCATTTAATAATGCAGTCCCTATTTAGCCGGGCAGATACCGGACTGCTAAAGGATGATTCTTCTCCGACCATGCCGGGGGCAGGGAGTATTGTAGAAAAGGTTATGAATAGGTAGTTCCGCTGACTGGAGTCGGACGTGTAAGCTTCTTGACTGGTGACTCACACGAAGCTATATGTAAGCTATCAGCTCATAGCTATTAGCTTTTTGTTAACTGTCAGCCTATAGCTCATCGCTTTTCCCCGGCTATTGGCTCAGGGCTGTACGCTTTTATAGCGGAGAGCTTGTGACGTATTGCCAATTATCTGTATCTTTACAAATAGCTGTTAGCGCATAGCTTTAAACTTTTTACGCCGAAGCTCTTTGTTAGCGATCAGCATATAGCTATTGGCTTCTTAAAACCTGTTCTTATGAAAAAAACTACTACCCGAAAATCGTTCCTCCTCACCACATTTTTTTTACTGTTCCTGCTGTTCGCAGAGGCGTCCTACGCCTGCACCCGCGTGGTGTACGACGGTACCAACGGCCTGTACATCACGGCCCGTTCCATGGACTGGAAAGATGAAATTCCGGCCAATATTTGGGTCTTTCCCCGCGGTGTGCAGCGCAGCGGCGAAACCGGTGCCAATTCCCTCAAGTGGACCTCGCGCTACGGCAGCGTCATCGCCAGCGCCTGGGACATTGCCACGGCCGACGGTATGAACGAAAAAGGCCTGGTGGCCAATGTGCTCTGGCTGGCTGAATCGCAATACCCGAAGTTCGACCCCAAAGGCAAAAAGAAAGGCCTGGCCATTTCGCTCTGGGCACAGTACGTACTCGATAATTTCGCCACGGTAAAAGAGGCCGTAGACGAATTCCGCAAAGATAAATTCACGGTAGTATCCGATTTTATTCCCGGTACCGACCGTTTTACCACCCTGCACCTTTCCGTTTCCGATTCCACAGGCGATAATGCCATTTTTGAATACATCGGCGGTAAGCTGGTTATCCATCACGATACAGCGTACAATGTCATGACCAATTCGCCCATCTTTGCCGATCAGTTAGCCCTGAACCGCTACTGGCAGTCGATCCCCGGCACTACGGTACTGCCGGGTACCAATCGTGCTGCCGACCGTTTTGTGCGGGCGTCGTACTACATCAATGCCATTCCGAAAACAGATGATACCCGCGTGGCCGTGGCGTCGGTGTTTAGTGTGATACGCAATTGCTCGGTGCCGTTCGGGATATCTTCGCCGCAGGAACCCAATATTTCGTCCACCCGCTGGCGTTCCGTGTCCGACCAGAAGAACCGGACCTATTATTTTGAAACGGTACTTACACCCAATGTATTCTGGGTCGATCTTAAAAAGCTGGACTTTAAAGCTGGTGCGGCGGTGCGTAAGCTGGACCTGGCCAATAACCAGACCTATTCCGGCGAAACATCGGTATTGTTTAAAGATACACCGGCTTTTAAATTCCTCGGTTTGTAAAACGTAACACTATTTCTTTTTACGTGCCGCCGAAATAACGATCACCAGGCCCAGTACCGCCGAAATAACAAAACCCAGCAGGCTCAGCACGGGAACGTTAAAGAGCTTGGGCGGCAGGTCCGAACGTACGATGAGGGCCGAACCGATGGACAGCGAAGCGATGATGATGGCCAGGCCCAGGCGGTCGAGGCTTTTGCTCAGCATTTCACGGGTTTCGGCAAGGCCGTTGATCTCGTGGTTGATCTTCATTTCGTCGCTGCTGATCTTATCTACGATGCGCCGCAGGTTATCCGGCAGGTCGGACAGGGTTTCGTAAATGGTACGCATTTTTTCGCCGCTCTTGGCCAGCAGGTACGAGGGACTGGAACGCTTGCGGATGATGCGCAGCGCGTAGGGATGTATGCTTTCCTGTATGTTCAGTCCGGGCGAAAGCTGCTGCCCGATGCCTTCGATAAGGGCCAGGCCGCGCATCAGGCTGTAGGCAAAGGCCGGCAGCTCGATGTCGTTCTCCCGGAACACGGTCTTCATTTTCAGGAATATCGTACTCCAGCTCATGTTCTGCAGGTCGGAATTACTTACCGCTTCACGTATCTCGTATATTTTACGTTCAAACTGTTTTTCGTCGCGTATATGAAAGCGCAGCGCCATTTTTTTCAATGTACGGATCATCCGGGGAATATCGCCCAGTGCGAAAAACGCAACGAAGTCCTCCAGCTGTTCTTTTTCCGGCGGCATCATACTGCCCATATTGCCAAAATCGATGAAAACGATACGTGTGTCCGGCAATACAAAGATGTTTCCCGGATGCGGGTCTCCGTGAAAGAAGCCGTGTTCCAGCACCTGTTCCATATACACGGTAAGGCCGCGGCGGGCCAGTACGTCCGGGTTTATGCCCTGTTGCCGCAGGGTGTCCAGGTCGTTGATCTTAATACCGCTGATGTACTCCATGCACAACACGTTATTACTGGAATAGGCCCGATACACCGCGGGGACATACACTTCGCGGTTATTTTTGAAGTTGCGGGCAAAACGTTCGATGCAGGAAAATTCGTACAGCAGGCTCAGTTCGTTATGGATCGAGGTCTCGAATACTTCCAGCATCTGCCGCACGCTCATGCTGCGGGCCGATTCGCTGTATTTTTCCAGTACGCTCACCAGGTCTTTCATGATCAGCAGGTCGGCTTCGATCACCTCTTCAATACCCGGACGTTTGATCTTCAGTACCACTTCCTGTCCGTTCTCTTTCAGCCGGGCTTTGTACACCTGCGACATAGAGGCGGCCGCCATGGGCTCCGGGTTCAGTTCCGAAAAAACGTCCTCTGCTTCTATGCCGAGCTCTTTACGTAACAGGGCGGGCAGGTCCCAGGCATCGGCATGTACCTGGTCCTGTAAACGCCGCAGTTCACTGATGAGCGGGGCGGGCAGCAGATCGTCGCGGGTACTGAACATCTGTCCGAACTTTACGTAGGCGGGCCCCAGCTCTTCCAGGGCCATGCGTATACGTTCGTACACATTATGCGGACTGTTTTCCGCCTTTTTCTCGTCGTGCCGGCGAAGCTGCAGCTTGTCCAGGTTCATGCGGGCCGCAATATCGCCGAAGCCGTATTTCACCAGTACGGAAATAAGTTCGGCCGTGCGTTTCAGTTTTTTCTCGGGGTTCATCTACCTCAAAGCTACAGGTTCCGGGTGGTTTGTGCAAACGCGGGGGCGAAGCTTTTGGTACAAAGTATGATCCTGTGTATCTTGTGAAAAATTATAACACCGGTATGAAAAAATTACGGGAAAAGAGGGTAGGAGCCATGCCACTGCAGATGCTGTGGAATGATGCCGGTGTAATAGCTGCAAAGCGCGGGAGATATCTTGACCCACAGGAAGTAGAGACTTATATAGAAGGACACACGGAGTTTGTTATAGCGGATATAGGACTCCGGCTGGAATGGATTCCTGTTGAAATGAAAAAGAAATACTGGGAAACCGAATGGAAGACCCATATTGCTCCCACCGGAGAAGATGGTTTTTCGTTAGATGAATTCCAGGGACACTATGCATACGTGGTCAGTGTTTGGAAAACAGGTTTTGGCGCAGAGGTAATTCTCATGGAAAAATTTCATTGATGCCAACATATAAAACGCTATATTTATCTACCTATATAAGAACTCTATAATGCATCACCATTTACGTATTGTGTTTGTAGCTATGCTGCTGTTAAGCAGTATTTTTACCGCCTTCAGTCAGAAAGCTTCCCGCACCCTTCCCGGCAACTACGTCTATTCCGACGGCGATTTTTCGTACCGGCTCAGCCTCTATGCCGACGATTCTTTTACCTATGAAATGCATAGTCCGCCCGGCACAACCCGGGCAGAAGGTTTCTGGACCGAACAGAACGGCCGGGTAAAGCTCTACGGTTTCCGGGAACAGGCCTGTATCTCCGAATTTTATGAAAGCCGGGTGGACAGCCTGTCCGCTGAAGTACGTATATGGGTACTGGGAACGTCGGAAAACGGCATTGTGCCGATGCCCGGCTTCGCCCTCTGGATAAACGACCAGTGTATGGACGGCGTGCTTGCAGACAGCAGTGGAATGATAAGCCTGCCGGCACAGGAACTGCGAAAAATTTCTTTCGGCGCAGACGAATACCTTGTACAGAATACGAAGAACAATTGTTTTACCCTGATCCTGGATACAGATATCTTCATTCAGTATTCTCCGCCCGATTTCTGGTTCTCGGAATGGGTTGCCGGTCCCGGAACGCTCTCTTTTGCCGGCTGTGCAGGCCAGTACAAGCTGGTACTGCGGAGAGAAGGGCGGGGAAAAGCATCGCTTATGCATTAAATGCAGGCGTTCGTGAATTGAGGGTGGCTTTTTGAAATAATCCTGCTTTTTTTTGTGCAAAATACATCCTGAAGATACTATTATGCACACCACACTATCCCGGCTGGAACAGGAAGTACAGGCATGGGGCGAGCCTTCGGAACTGCCCGCAGAAATACTGGAAACCCTGCCCGAAGCCATACAGCACATACACCGCTACCGCCTTTTTGCCGGCGACCTGCTGGCCATCCCGCATAACCTCATCATTGAAGGGGATGACGAGGAATACGAAGATCCGTTCAGCTTTCTGGACCTGCCCGAGCAGTTCGAGGTGTTTGAATCGGAATACCGCGAAGATATTCCGGCCGAATTTATTCCCTTCGGGCAGTTGTACGGTGCTAACGACATGGTGGTACTCAATACGCTGAAAAATACCGTACACTCCTTTCATATAACCGATGTTTTCGATAAGCCCTTCCTGGAATATAAACTCACCAAAGACAGTATGGGCAGCCTGGAACACTTTGTGGAAAACCTGCGTATGCAAACCGTATGCTGTGTCATTAACCCGGAGAACCACGGCGAATATGATATGTGGGAGATCCAGAACAAAACCACCCTGAAACACGATTTCGAAGAAACCGTTTTTCCCGATGAACAATCGGCCTGGGATGCGTACAACGACCTGTTGCAGGAGGCTCTCGCCAAAGGCTGGAAGCTGCACTATGCCCCCCGTAAGATCATGCTGGCCCAACAAAAGTAAACTGCCTGTTTTATCCGCTCGTTTTAAAAGCGTCGATCTCCCTGTAAAATTCCATGGCTTTCCGCACCGATTCGCCTCCCGAACCGGCGATCAGCTGCCGGAACCATTTTTTATCCAGGTTTTCGGGAGTGTGCTTTTTGTACAGCCAGTAGCTCAGGAACACAAAAGAACCGGTAAGCAGCAGCTGAAAAATAAGGTACCCGATCCCCACTTCGCCGGGAAACCAGGCATTGCTTAAATAAAACGTGGTGTAAAAAGGGAATTGCAGGCACATGCTGCGGGCGTGCTTAATGATGGAGAGCTGCAGCCGCGATAATTGCTGCTGGATATCCGTTACGCTGCCGTTGTAATCGAGCCGGTTGGTCCAGACCAGGTGTCGGGTGTAATCGGCAAAGCCTTTCAGGTTGATGAGCGCAATAGCGGAAACAGAAACAATAAAATAATTCCAGGCAGAGGAATAGTGCGAAAAAGCATACACCAGTACATAGCTTAAAAACAACAGGTAACAGGCAAAGGCTACCATCCCGGCGGTTTTTAAACGGATCAGGGATTTTAAGGCCGATCTTACCCGGTTGTTAATGAGCTCTTTTAACAGCAGTTCATTAATAGCCAGCGTTTTTTCTATTTTGGCATTCTGTTCTTTCCAGATGCTTATCAATTCTGTGCTTTCCATAGTTATTCATTTTTAAGTTGGGTGATTTTTTGTTTTAAAACCTGCTTGATGCGGTTTATTTTCGTAGCTACATTCGTTTCGGATATGCCCATGATGCGGGCGATCTCTTTATGACTTTTCTCTTCCAGGTAAAGCAGCATCAGTGCTTTGTCCAGCTCTTTCAGCCCGGCGATCACTTCCCGTAACATTCCCAGGTCGCTGTCTTTCTCTTCGGCAGCGTCGTTACCGGGAAAATGGATAATTCCCTCTGTTAAGGGGCCGGCTATTTTTTTGCGGCTGCTCTCTTTCCGGTAAAAAGATATGGCCACATTCAGCGCAATACGGTAGATCCAGGTGGAATGCCGGTACTGCTCGTCGTACCTGTCAAACGATCTCCACAGCTGTACAATGATCTCCTGCACCAGGTCTTTCCGGTCCTGTTCGTTCATACAGTACAGCCCGGCCACTTTGTACAGGATCCCTTTGTGGGTCTGTACCAGGGATACGAATAGCTCCGATCTATCTGCCTTGTTCATTTTTTCCGGGGATCACTGTGTTCAACGTTTGTGCTTTTTGTTTTCCATCCGCTTGGCGGATCGGTTTTTGTTTTACTCATTATTCGAACAAAGGCTCAAAATATCACAAATACGAAAAAATAAAATGCGAATGCCGGTAAACCCTGCGTGCCCGGCGACGCTTTACACGCTTTTCATGGATCGAAGCCTGGAAAAAGAGAGAGCGGAGATTTTGTTTTTTTCTCTTTTTTGCGATCTTGTAGGCTGAACCAAACACACAACTATCACTATGCAATCTGATGAAAAAGAAAGCGGATCGCCGTTGCAGGAGCACCTGGAACGCGCCAGGGAAAAATATGCCGCGGCTGAATACCAGGAAGCGCTGCGTGCCCTCGGCTATGGGTTTACCGCCGATATGCACTGCCTGCCCCTGTATGAAATAGCGGTTGCCTGCCTGCAAAAACTGGACGCACCCGAAGAGGCCGCCCTGTTCCAGGCCGTACGGAACACGCCCGACGATCCGCAGGTGTATAAGAACCTGGGCAATCACTTCATGGAAGAAAAGCACTATGCCCTGGCCCTGGCGTTTTATGAAGGCTACAGCCTGCTGGCCCCCGCAGACCAGGAAATACTGCACGACCTGGCCATCTGTTATGCCCGGCGCTTTCGTATGAAAGATGCCCTGGAGACCATGGAAAGCCTGGAGAGCAACGATTTCTGGGATATCTACTTCCGCAATAAATGCCGCATCCTTTCCGGTGAAACGGCTGAGGTGCCGGAAGATATAGAAGCTATGAGCAACCTGCTGGAGAATTATCCAGACCAGGATGAGGTGTACTGGCCCAAAGTGAAAACACGCGAACTGCACGACATGCTGCAACGCCTGCGCAGTGTTCGGGAACCTGCCATGCATATCCGCGACTGGCATTTTATACACTACGGCAGTGTGATACTCGACTATTTTGAGTCGGACGAATACGTGGCCGGCGGGCGCTATGTGGCGCTCTGGGGCTCGTTCAACGCCGTAAAAGGGGTGGCGCTGCGGCTGCGTAAATTTGCCGAAGAACTTGCGGTACATATCGATCATGTGGCGGCCCTCGACGACCGCGATTCTGAAATAACCGGCCGTGTACTGGCCCGGGAGCTTGGACTCGAATTCACGACCTACCATCCGGAAGGCGCCCACAAAAATGCCCTCATCGTTGCCGGGGATGCATCGGAACTGGGCCGTTACGAAGTGCTCAATACCGCCAGGGACGGACAGATACTCTTTGCCCTGAACCTCGACTGGCTGGATACGGCTTATATATGCCCGGACATCTGCGGCTATATGTCGCAATACTACTATTTCCCCTGGAACGACGGCTGTTACCGCATGAACCAGGAAACGCAGAAGATGGAACGCATCCCGCCCGATATGCGCAGTCCGCAGGAAATAGCCGACGATATCTGCAACGAAGTACCCGGCGAAGAGCATGCTGCTGCGAACTATGATTTTTATGCACAGCACCGCGATCAGCTTAAAGGGATCGGTAGCCTGGGAGATCCTTTCCGGCACAGTTTCGTGATCGAAAGCCCGGTGCCGGGTTCTCATTTCGGGTAGAGACTTTCATTTCTTCTGTCGCCATTTATGCATACAATTTATCTTACCACAGGACTACACATTACCGAGCCCGTATTCAGCAGCCTGGAAACGGACTACCGCATGGAGGCCGGCATACTGCTGCAGGAGTATGGTTACGACCTGCTGAAACACAACAGCACACAACGCCTGGAATTTATTGCTGCCGGTATCAGCCGCCGCAATGGCAGTATGCTGCTGGGCTCAGCACTGTATAATGCCGCAGAGGCCGAAATACTTTTTACCCTGCTGCACCGGGAAAACCTGCATGTACATACGCTCTACATACCCTCCGCAGAACGCGTGAACCGCCAGGAAGCCAGGGCATACCGCGAACTGGACGGATTTGGCCGCTGGACGGACCTGTACCCGCAGGATATTGAAGCAAACTACCGGGAATACCGGGAAACGCTGCAAGGCTTCAAAACCTTCCTTGCAGGCACTTCCGTACAGCTCAGAGAAGTAGACTGAATCCGTTCCGGAGCCCCGTATCCCGGAAATACGCAGGGGCTATATAAAAAGAAGTGAATATACCTGTGCATAGCTGACAGACAGAACATAAACGAACAATATATGTTAAATTAAACCAAGGAAACTATACACGTACATAATGACCTCTATCATCCACTGGATTCTGCAGACCAACCTGATCAAGCCGGACGTGCTGCAGCGTATCCGAATGTCTCTGGACCTCGACGGCATCGGTTACGACGAAGTAAAGATCATTCCCTTTGCCGATGCACTGCCGCCCGTGCGCTACCCGGACCGTTTCAATATATTTTACGGTTCCACCACGCTTATTATGAATGCAGCCCGCGACAAACGCCTGTCGGCAGGTGTCTTTTACGATCCCGGGGCCTTTAATATTGCCAATTACCTGCGGCACTGGGGTACGCGTATGCTGAACCACGACAGCCAGATCACTACCTTTCCGGCCTTTGCCACCCGCCTGCACGACGAAGATTCGGAGTGGTTCCTGCGTCCGAACGAAGACAACAAAGCCTTCAGCGGCACAGTGATGCGCTTTAGCGATATACAGAAACTGGCGGCCGAACTGGGCATTTCCAACAACCCGCACCTGGGCCTGGACACACAGATCGTGGTGAGCTCGCCCAAAAGCATTGCCCGCGAATGGCGGCATTTTATCGTAAACGGGAAAGTGATCAGCAGCAGCCGTTATGCACGCAACGGAGAGCTTAACGTATCGGGCTGGGACGTGCCCGAAGACCTGCTGCGCTTCGTGGAAGAAAGCTGTGAAGTGTATACGCCGCACGATATTTTTGCAATGGATACCGCACTCTGCAACGGGAATTATGCCATTATCGAATGCAACTGCTTTAACGGCACCGGTTTTTACGACCACGATATTATGCAGGTGATCCGCGCCATAAACGAACACCTGAAGCAGAAACAACCCTAAGGCCGGCTGTCCGCTTTGCAAATATGGCATGAGAATTGTGCGTATTTGTATACACACCTGCACTGCCATGAACCCTGCACAAAAAACCGGCACACAGAGCGAGAACTGGGAGCGTCTGCTCGGGTTCGTACATGCGGAACTGGGGTACAATACGAACCTGGGTCCCGATACCGACCTGCGTGAAGACCTGGGGCTCTGGGGCGAAGACGCCTATGAATTCCTGGAGAACTTTATAGCCGAATTCAACCTGGAAGTAGGCGGTTTTGTATTCAGCGATCATTTTGAACGGGAAGGCCTCGACCTGAGCGAACTCCTTTTCTGGAAAAAACGAAAAGAAAAAAAGCGGCTTACCCTGCTTCACCTGCAACAGGCTATGGATAAGGGTATCCTGGCCTGAATACGTTGCGGCGGAAATTCGTCCGGGAAGGCGGGTTTTTAGCCCGTTTTTGCGTATTTTTGAAGGATGTTCCCTTCTGCCGCCTGTACCATCTTAAATGTATAGAACGATGCGCCTACAAACCTGGATATACGGTACCCTGATCAGTTCTGCAGCCATACTGACAGGGAGCTGCGGCAGACAGAAAGCCGATGCCGAACCCCTGGATACTTCTACCGGACTCAAGGTGAAAATTCCCTGGTTTGCCGGTAATTATGTGTCGGAAGGCTATGCAGAACGTAACAGCGGAAGCGACTGGGTGTCGGTGAACGTATATGCTGTAGAAGATTCATTGTATCATATTTCGATACGTTCCCGGGCCGACATCAAAAAACCGACCTGCACCTTCGACGCCGATGCCCGTATACTGAACGACAGTACCTTGTCCGTAGAAGACGAAGGACGTAACATCCGCTTCTTTTTCAGTGCCGAAAAGCTGCATATTGAACCGGCCCCGGGTACCGATCCCTCTGCATTGCTGTACTATTGTTCCGGGGGAGCCGGACTGGCCGGAGCCTACCGCCGCATCAGCGAAGCGCCGGACCGGAAACAGATCGACCCGCGCGAATTTCAGAAAGTGCTGCGTAGGAACGATATTTCCTTTGAAGTAAGCTCTGTAGAAGACGGCCTGGGGCAGAAACTCAGCATAAAACCCTTTGGATTGCAGTCGGATAACCGCGAGATCAGCGTGGAAGTGGACGGCAAAGTGAGTGGAGCCGAAACCGGGGACCTTGACCAGGACGGTTATCCCGAACTGTTCGTATATGTGAACGGAGAGGCCAATACCCGCGATGTGCTGGGCTTTTCGGTGAACAAAGGCAGGTCGCTGAGCCAGATCGCTATCCCGCAAATGAAAATGAAAGGCGGCTACCAGGGCTTTGATGAATATACCATAGAAGGGCCCCTGCTGATACGGCGTTATCCATTGTATACAGAAACGAACCCGGCAGAAAGGACCGGCATGATGCGGCAGATACCCTACCGTCTCAAAAACGGCGAAGCCTCTAAAATGCTGGTACCCGATAAAGTGACCGAATATGCTGAAAAATAAACGATAAACACCCTGCTATTAACCATGCGAACACTTTTGTTTCTTTTACTGCTTCCCTTATCTGCCCTGATCTATGCACAACCGTCCGCTGCACCTGCCGTGGAGGTATACAGGCTGGAATGGCCCGCGGACGACCTGCTATGTGACGATTACGAAGGCTCGGACGGACACATGCTCTATGAAATTTATCGTATGAAAGACTCAAAGCACATTGTGTGGGTACATGAATTCGGTGCGTACTGCCAGGGCGATTCGGAGTTCAGTTCTTCCTATCATTTTGATGCGCAGGGAAAACCCAGGTATTCCGTCATCGGAGGGAACCTGTATACAAATACGTACGTCCGTCTGTATACCGGGACCAACGTAGTGGAAGTGGAATATCCGCCCGCGTGGGAGCCGAATTTCAGCCGCATTATACGGCAGCTTAATGAAACCGGTCTGCGCAGCGAGGATTCTGTGCTGCTGAACCCGGAGACTTACCGTATACGCATGCGGGAGCGCGTACAATCCCTGCAGGAACTGTTGCCCACGCTCAGCGATACAGCCAAACAGTCTGAAGCACGAAAAACGATACAGACCTTACAGACGAACCTGGCACAGGCGGCTTATAAACCAGGTTACGAATGGCGAAAACCCCGTTACCCGGAGGAATTCATGGACGTGAAAGGAACGGATATCCGTGTCCGTTCCGGTCCCGGCAGCACATCGGCCATACTGGGCAAAATATCCTGGTTCGATGCCATCTGGTGCCTGGAAGTCCGCGGTTCCGAAACCATTGAACCCTACGGCACACATCCCTGGTACAAGATCCGGTATTCTTATAAGGAAGAAGAACGCGAAGGCTGGATCTTCGGAGCGTTTGTAAACGATGGAGTTTACCAGGTACGTCCGTAGTCCGAAAGTCCGTAGTCCGGAATTTTAGAGTCTGTAATTGAGTGTTATAGAGTGTCGGGGCTTATGGTTGTAGTTTTCGTTTTTGGCTGTTGATGAAGGCATACAGCATACGTGAAATAGTACTTGCTTTATTGTATATCAGCGCATATTCTTCAGGATTAACCCAGCCTCTTTTTTTCAAAATGGTCATAAGTGTAATTGTTTCGTTCAGGGAACCCCTCGCGTAATAGAGAAACTGAAGTATTTCCCTGTCAGAATTACGACCACACCCTTCGGCTATATTCATGGATACCGAAGTGGAAGCTGATTCCAGTTGTTCTGCAATGCGAAAGTGCCGGGAGTTACATATCCTTTCCGTTATCGAAATAATGATATCTGCAAAATCCACAGCAAGTATCCATACTTCGAGCTTTTCGAAACCAAATTTATTCATAATCAGTTGGTAAAACAGAAAGATAAGGAATATAGCAGATTTTTCTGATGCAAAAAACTCACAATGGAAATTTTCCTGTTTGCCTCGGATACATGCTCGCTTTACCCCAATCCAAACTCCGGATTGTTTACGGCGGACTCCAGACTTTCGGACCCCGGACTATTCAGGCCTTTGGCCTGCTCACTCTTTCAACCCCATCTTCTCGGCAAAATAGTCCGCAAAATCGAGCATTTGTTCTTTCATGCGGGTTTCGCCGGTGGCACGTTCAAAGGTCTCGGCCATGGTAATGAGGGTCTGGTGATAGAACTGTTTCATGTCGTCTACCAGCATGTCTTTGGTCCAGAGGTCAATGCGCAGGGTGTTGTTTTCCTTGGGGTCCCAGATCGAAAGCAGGAAGGCATTGCAGGCGCGGTCTTCGTCCACACCGCTGTCTTTGGCTACCCAGGAGATCTTTTCGGGCACTTTCTGGTCGTCGAGCAGTACTTTAAGCTGTATATCGGATGTATTTGGCATACGTGTATTTATTTTTTCGGTTTGTATTTGCTTTGAGTGAACAGGGTCTTGTAGTCGTGGTTGCGCATCAGCTGGTCGATCGTTACGTCTTCGTGATTTTTCATGTAGCTCGAAACGATACGCCAGCCCGTGAACCAGGCGATACGTCCCGGGGTTTCGCGGGGCATACCGGCCGCAAAGGGTGCTTCTTCGGTATATTTAATGATCTCGCGCTTATCTTCGGAGTAAAAGAGTTGTTTTTCGATAAAGAAGCCGTAAATATTGCCTTCGTTCTCCAGGGCATAGTTATAGGCCTGTTCCGTGTAGCCGAAGAGGTCTTTTTCAGCGCGTTCGGGCAGCAGGTGCTGCAGGTAAAAGATGATCTTGCCGCGGTATACCACTTCATCGATAAAGGTGGCGCTTTTATTGTCTTTCGGAAATTCGGTCATAAGCCAGCCGGTCAGGGTTTCGGGCACCATCAGTTCGGGGTTGCGGCGCTGCCGGATATAATCGGGCCAGTTGAGGCCGGTATAGCCGCTGAATTTCTCGCCCAGGTACATTTCCATACCTACCAGCATACAGGTATCAAGGGCTACTACGGCATAGTTAAAGCCGTTGTACGAAAAGACCACCGAAGGTACTACCGCCTGTGGCGTGAATACACTGTATCGTTTTAATGCGTCCGTGTATTCTTTTTCGATAGATTTTGTATCGGGGAACGTTTGGTAGATGGCCGTGCGGGTCTCTTTAATGTAGGGATCGGCCAGGAAGCCCGCCAGGTTCACTTTGGTAAAGGGCGTGTCGGGGTGACCGAGCTGCAGTATCTCTTCCAGGTAGCCGCGGCTCAGGGCGGGGTAGCCGGTTTTCAGACCGTTCAGCACTTCGTCCGGACTGGTTTTGCCGTCTTCCGGAAGGATTTCTGTATACAGGTACGCAAAATGTACGGGTACCTGTACGGAGTCCGTATCCACTTTGTATCGTTTTTCGGTACAGGCGGCCAGCAGAAGCAGGATAAAACCCGCGCAGTATAGGACCTTGTTCTTCATAACCATATTCAACGTGCAAAAGTGCAAATACATTGTGATACTACAAAGTGAAAGCGGTGCAGAAGGTCTGCTTTAACACCGGTGCATAACTTCCTTCGCTTTGCCGCCGGATGTTTATATCTTTGCACCCGAAAAGCACAAGCAATTCATGGAAAATAATCAGCTTACAACCGTTGAAACCGCGCAGAAACTGGGCATTCAGCCCCAGGAATTCGAAATGATAAAAGAAGCCCTGGGCCGTGTGCCGAATTTTACCGAACTCTGCGCCTACAGTGGCATGTGGAGTGAGCACTGCTCCTATAAGAACTCCATTAAGTGGTTAAAGACCCTGCCCAAAGACGGTCCGCACATGCTGGCCAAGGCCGGTGAAGAAAATGCCGGGCTGGTGGCCATCGGCGACGGACTGGCCTGTGCCTTTAAAATTGAATCCCACAATCACCCCAGCGCCATAGAGCCCTACCAGGGTGCGGCTACCGGGGTAGGCGGCATCAACCGCGATATTTTTACCATGGGCGCCCGTCCCATAGCCCAGCTCAATTCCCTGCGTTTCGGCGATATCCGCTCCAAACGTACCAAATGGATCATGGCCGGCGTGGTAAAGGGCATCGGTAACTACGGTAACGCCTTCGGGATACCGACTGTAGCCGGTGAAGTGTTCTTTGATGAAGCGTTTGAACAGAATCCCCTCGTAAATGCCATGAGCGTGGGCATCGTACGCGAAGGCGAGACCATCAGCGCTACTTCGTACGGCGAAGGCAACCCGGTATACATCGTAGGTTCAGCCACCGGTAAAGACGGCGTGGGCGGAGCGGCTTTTGCCAGCGGTGACCTTACCGAAGATTCCGCCAAAGATCTGCCGGCCGTGCAGGTAGGCGATCCCTTCCAGGAAAAACTGCTGCTGGAAGCCACCCTGGAAGTAATTGCCAGTGGGGCCGTAGTGGGTATGCAGGACATGGGTGCCGCCGGTATCATCTGTTCCACCGCCGAAATGAGCGCCAAAGGCGAACACGGTATGATCATTCACCTGGACAAGGTGCCTACGCGCCAGGCCGGCATGCAGCCCTACGAATTGCTGCTGTCCGAGTCCCAGGAACGCATGCTGGTGGTGGTAAAAAAAGGCCAGGAAGCCATTATTGAAAAGATCTTCGAGAAATGGGACCTGCCCTGTGCCGATATCGGTACCGTAACCACCGACGGACAACTGAAATTCTATTTCCACGGAGAGCTCGTAGCCGACCTGCCGGCTGAAAACCTGGTATTGGGCGGCGGAGCCCCGCAATACGAACGCGAATACAAAGAACCGGCCTACTATGCCGAATCGCTGAAATTCGATCCTTCGAAAATTGCTCAGCCCATCGACTATAAGGCCGTGGCCGAATTCCTGATCTCACACCCGAATATCGCGAGCAAACGCTGGGTATACCAGCAGTACGACAGCATGGTGGGCACCGTGAACATGAGCACCAACCGCCCGGGCGATGCGGCCATTGTAAACCTGAAGGACAGCAACAAGGCCCTGGCCGTTACCGTAGACTGCAACAGCCGTTATGTACAGGCCGATCCGGAAAAGGGTACCATGATCGCCGTGAGCGAAGCCGCCCGCAACATCGTATGCAGCGGCGGAGAGCCCAGTGCCATCACCAACTGCCTTAATTTCGGTAACCCCTACAACCCCGAGGCTTACTGGCAGTTCGTGGGAGCCATCAAAGGGATGAGCGCCGCCTGTGTTAAGTTCCAGACGCCGGTTACGGGTGGTAATGTAAGCTTCTATAACCAGAGCAAGATCGGCGACCGTACCGTGCCGGTATTCCCCACGCCCACCATCGGTATGCTGGGCATTGTGGAGGATAAAAAATTCCAGACGGGCCTGGCCTTCGAACAGGAAGGCGATCTTATTTACCTGGCCGGGGAGATCACAAACGACATCAATTCATCCGAATACCTCTATTCCTTTGTAGGGGAAAAGAATACACCCGCTCCGTATTTCGACCTGGATAAGGAATACGAACTGCACGGAGCCGTTAAAAAAGCGATACAGTCCGGACTGGTGCGCAATGCCCATGACGTGGCCGATGGTGGTCTGATCTGTGCCCTGCTCGAAAGTTCGTTCCCGAAGAACCTCGGCTTCAATATCGATTCGGCCGAAGGCATCCGTAAAGACGCTTTCCTCTTCGGCGAAGGACAGGGACGCGTGGTATTCGGTGTAGACCCCGCAAACAAAGCCGCATTTGAAAAGGTTTTCGCAGATGCCGGCATTCCGCTCCGCCAGATTGGTACCGTGGCCAAAGGCGTTACGGTGGATACGGAATCCTGGACGGAGGACGTGAGTACGTTCGAAAAACGATACAATACCTCCATCGAAGACCTGTTGTTACAAGAAGCATAAACTATGTACAAAGAATTAAACCCGGATACATTTACCGAAGTACTGAGGGCCGTTATCGATCCTGTTGCGAAAGAAGACATCATCAGTACGGGAAAGGTCCGGTATTTCGAAATAAACGGCCGCAGTATCCGCATGGACCTGGAAGTGCTGAGTCCGGCCCTGCACATAAAACGCAAGGCCGAGAACAATGTACGTGAGGCCCTGCACGCGGCCTTCGGCGACGACCTGGATATCCACATCAACCTGCAGGTAAGCGTTCCGGATAAACGTAAAGAAAATGCCGGGCTGCTGCCGGGCGTAAAGAACATACTGGCCATTTCTTCCGGCAAAGGCGGCGTGGGCAAAAGCACCGTGTCTGCCAACCTGGCAGTAACGCTGGCCCGCCAGGGTTTTAAGGTGGGACTGATCGACGCCGATATCTACGGCCCCAGCGTGCCGATGATGTTCGACGTGGAGAACCGCCGCCCGAACCTGGTGACCGTAGACGGACAAAAACTCATTGAGCCCGTGGAAAGTATGGGTGTTAAACTGCTGAGTATCGGCTTTTTTGCCGATGTGGCCCAGGCCGTGGTATGGCGTGGCCCGATGGCCTCCAAAGCCCTGCGCCAGATGTTTGCCGACGCACACTGGGGCGAACTGGACTTCCTGCTCATCGATCTGCCCCCCGGCACTGGGGATATACACCTCACTTTGGTACAAACGGTCCCCGTTACCGGGGCTCTGGTAGTATCCACCCCGCAGAAAGTTGCCCTGGCCGATGCCGAAAAAGGCGCCAATATGTTCCGCCTGCCTGCGGTGAACGTGCCGGTACTGGGTATGGTGGAAAACATGGCCTATTTTACCCCGGACGAGCTGCCGGATAATAAATACTACATCTTCGGCAAAGACGGAGTAAAACGCCTCTGTGAAAAAATGGACGTACCCTTTTTAGGTGAAATTCCACTGGTACAGGGTATCCGCGAAGGCGGCGACAGCGGTAAACCCCTGGCGCTGGACAGCACGCATCCTGTTAGCAAAGCCTTTGCAGACCTGGCAGACAGCCTGCTGGAACAGGTAGTGCGCCGCAACGAACAGGCCCCGCCCACCCAGGTGAGCGATGTAACCAAGTTTTAAGCGGAATTGTTACTTTTGTTGTGATATGATTACAGGTACCGATATACGCGAAACGGTGGAACAGGCCCTGGACGAGATCCGGCCCTTCCTGCAGAACGACGGGGGGGATATCACCATCGTGGAGATCACCGAAGATCATGTCGTTAAGGTGAAACTACACGGTACCTGCAGCACCTGCTCCATGAAACCCATGACCATGAAGGCCGGCGTGCTGGAGACCATACGCAAGGCATTACCCCAGGTAAAAGAGATCGTGGAGGTGGATTGTTAACAGCGGGCCACATCTTATTCACAAACAAATCCGACAACGTTAATTTTTTGTTTTTTTCCCTGCTGCAAATTTTTACCAAATTTGTTGGCACAGAAGTTGAACCTATCTATCATATAAAAAAGGAGGCAACCATGGAATACTCTATCTCTACAAGAAAATACGGAACCCTGATACGGATCAGCGGACGTATATTGTCCATGGCAGATTCCCGGGACCTGATGCAGGAATTCTCCGAACTGATCGCGGAAGGAAAACATCATTTCATCGTGGACCTGAAGGACACCGAATACGTGAATTCGGAAGGACTGAACGTGCTCATTAAAATTCTGACGCAGAGCCGAAACGCCGGTGGGGAGACCATCCTTTGCCATATCAACAGGCACCTGAAGGAACTTTTCATCATTACCAAGCTCAGCAGCATTTTTACGCTCACCGATACCATTAAGGAAGCCGAAGAACTGCTGGAAAAGAACATGGAATGCGCTGAAGACGCCTGAGCCTGAAAAACTGTTGAAATCCCGGCCGTTTTTTTGTTGGCATTCCCGATGCTTCGCTTACCTTTGCGCTTTTGTTTAAAGAAAGCATACAATGAGTAAAGTAGACGTATTGCTGGGCCTGCAATGGGGCGACGAAGGCAAAGGTAAGATCGTGGACGTTCTGGCGCCGCATTACCAGATCATAGCCCGTTTCCAGGGCGGACCCAATGCCGGCCACTCCCTGGAATTCAACGGTCAGAAATTTGTACTGCACACGATCCCCTCCGGCATATTCCGCGAAGGTACCGTGAATCTCATCGGCAACGGGGTGGTGATCGATCCCGTTACGTTCAAAAAAGAAATCGAAAATCTTGAAAAAGCCGGTGTGGACGTGGTTTCGCGCCTGCTTATATCCCGTAAGGCACACCTGATCCTGCCCACGCATAAAGTGCTGGACGCCGCTTCAGAAGCTTCCAAGGGCACATCCAAGATCGGCAGTACGCTTAAAGGCATCGGTCCCACCTATATGGATAAGACCGGCCGTAACGGGCTGCGTGTAGGCGATGTGGAACTGGATACCTTTACGGAAAAATACAATCAGCTGAAAAATAAACACGAACAGCTGATCGAACTGTATCATTACGAATACGATGTGACCGAAGCCGAACAGCTCTGGTTCGAAAGCCTGGAGACCCTGCGCCGCTTTACGTTCATCGACAGCGAGGATTACCTGCACAAGGCCCTGGCCGAAAACAAAAAGATCCTGGCTGAAGGTGCCCAGGGTACTATGCTCGATATCGATTTCGGTTCGTATCCCTTCGTTACCTCTTCCAATACCATTACCGCCGGCGCCTGCACAGGCCTGGGCATTGCCCCGAACAAGATCGGCGAGGTATTCGGTATTTTTAAGGCCTACTGCACCCGCGTGGGCAGTGGCCCTTTCCCCACCGAACTGGAGAACGAAACCGGGCAGGCCCTGCGTGATATCGGCCGCGAATACGGTGCAACCACCGGTCGTCCGCGCCGTACGGGCTGGCTGGATATCCCGGCGCTGAATTATGCCTGCCGCATCAACGGCGTTACCAAACTGCTGATGATGAAGGCCGACGTACTCTCCGGCTTTGAAACCCTGGAAGTGGCCACTTCGTATAATTATAACGGGCAGAACCTGGACCACCTGCCGTATGACGTGCTTTCGGGCCGCCTGTTACCGGTATTCGAACAGCTGAAAGGCTGGCATTCCGACCTTACGGGAATGAAAGACATCAGCGAACTGCCGGCCGAGCTCGAAACCTATACCCAGTTCATCGAAGAAAAGACCGGGGTGCCGGTATCGGTGATCTCTGTAGGTCCGGACCGTGAACAAACGCTGATCCGCAAAAATATTTTTGCGTAGACGCCGTTTGCATACTGCTATGGCCAGAAACTGCATTCTATACATACTGTTCGCCATGCTGCCGTTTTTTGCAGCGGCGCAGGCAGTGGCCCAACCCGGGCAGGGCAGCAGCAAAGGCTCCAAAAAGATCGAATTCATCAATGCCGATGTCATGGAATACGACCAGAGCCTGGGCGTGGATGCCATGCGTCTCATCGGCCGGGTAATGATGCGCCACGGTGATGCCACCATGTATGCCGACAGCGCCTATCGGTATATGGACCGGGACGCTTTTGTGGCTTTCGGGCAGATACACATTGAACAGGGCGACAGCGTAGACCTCTATGGCGATTCACTCACCTACGACGGAACTACCGGCCTGGCCGTGCTCAAGGGCCGTGTGCGTATGATCGACGCACAGGTGAACATGGAAAGCAAATCACTCACCTACGATGTAAAGAACAATACCGGTTTTTACGACGACAGTGCCACCACGCGTTCCAAAGACGGGAATATTCTCAAAAGCCGCAAAGGAACGTATTATGCCGACCGTAAGGAATTTGTGTTTACCCGCAACGTAACCGTAGAATCGAAGGATTATACCGTTTTCAGCGATACGATGACCTATAATACGGAAACGGAAGTGTCTTATTTTCATGGGCCTACGCGCATCGTTTCCGACGAGAACGTAATTACCTGCAAACAGGGCTGGTATGATACGAAAAAGGATATATGTTCCTTCAGCAAAGGCGGAAAAATAAAAACGCCGGAGCAGGAGATCGAGGCAGACAGCCTGTATTACGAACGCAATTCCGGCTTCGGACTGGGTTTTAACAACGTACGCCTGCGCGATTCCACACAGAACATCGAGGTGCGGGGAAACTATTCGGTTACCCGCAAGAATATCGACAGCTATATGGTTACCGACAGTGTTACGCTGATCATGGGTATGGATACGGACAGCCTGTTCCTGAGCGCCGACAGTCTTTTTTCAGTGGGCGACTCGCTGTGCGGACGTATTCTGCGGGCCTATCACCGTGTAAAATTCTATAAGACCGATATGCAGGGCGTGTGCGATTCGCTGGTGTATTTTGAATCGGACAGCCTGCTGCAGATGTATCGTAAACCGATACTATGGAATGAAGAGAACCAGCTTACGGCCCGTTTCATGCAGATATTCATGCGGAGCAAACGGGTGCACATGCTGGATATGATCGATGCGGCCCTGATCGTCAGTAAGGAAGATACCATTAAGTTTAACCAGATCGCCGGTAAGAATATGCGGGCCTATTTCGGCGCCAGCAGTCTGCGTAAGGTAGACGTAAAGGGCAGGGGAGAGACCATTTATTACCCTAAGGAGGAAGAAGACGCCCCCCCGCCGAAAACCCTGAATATAAAAACCGGGCAGGTGCCGGGGGACAGCCTGGTACCCGTGGATAGCCTGGCCGTACCGTTACCGGAAAGCCGGGATTCCCTGGCGGGCGTAGTGCCGAAGATCATGCGGCCGGGAAGCGATTCCCTGAGAGCCGGTGCAGATTCACTGCCGCTGAAACCCAGGCCCCCGAAGCCGGTACAGTATATCGGCGCCAATAAAGTGACCAGTGAAGATATAACCATACACCTGGATTCCGGTAAGGTAGACCGCATCGTTTTCAAGGTAAAACCGGCAGGAAATCTTTCTCCTTTCGAAAGCGTGGACCTGAAGGAATACAAACTGCCCGGCTTTGCCTGGTGGGAACATTTACGTCCGCTGACCCTGCTGGATATTTATTCGCCGCGCCGGGTACCTAAATTCGACTACCTGCCTAAAAAGAAAGCCGTGGTAAAACCCAGGACCCCGGCAAAACCTGCAAACGGCGGCGGAACGGTCATTACACCTGCATCGAGGTAAAGTAAATATTTTATAGAAAAAGTCTGCAGAAGCAGCGGAAGATTCTGAGTAAATTGCTCATACGAACTCTTATTGTATGAAGCCGACTCCTTTTTTGCAGAACATTAAACAGGTATTTGACCTGCTACAGGCAGTTTCAGCGTATGTATCTATTGCAGCTATTGGTATACTCATTATTGGCTATGCCCGTGGCAACGGATCGTATATACAAGTATTTTTCCAGGAGCATCCGGTGTTTGCGTATATAATTTCCGCTGTGATCTTTACCGGGCCTGTCGCTTTCCTGGCAGGGGCGCCGCTCATACGCAGGATGAATCTGTACATACTGAGAAAAAAGCGCTTCAGTAATATTCTTATAGAAAAACAGGAAGTGCTTATTGATGTGAACGGAGACGGCAGTGCTGCATTCTATGAGAAGGTTATATTCTGGCGTTTAAGCCGGACGGGAACGATATGCTTCCGGAACCATATTACGGTGGACGGGACCATAGAACCTCTCAGCCATTTTAACTGCTCCTACGTGTTGAATACTTTGCGGAACAAGGTCACATTATTCTACAGGGACCAGGCCGGGAAAAACAGGTCCGGCATGGTAAAAAGAACAGGGAAGTTTTTAATTTTTTCAGCCGTTCTGAAAAATGCATTCGTACAGAAAACGGAGTTCTGGGACCTGATCCCCTTGCATTACTGTAAAGACTATAACCTCCAGGTAACTCTTCCGGCAGGAGCCGTATTAAAAAATGCCGGGGTTTATAAAGTAGATGCCATGGGTAAGGAAACAGAACTGGAAAATATTCCGGTAATTAAGATGCGTGATGATGGCCGGGATAAAATACTCGTTTCCATCGCTGATTATTTTTATACAGAAACATTCCGGGTACGATGGGAAACTTTCTGAAAGGGGCATCTATTTCTTGATCAGCGGGTCCAGTGTTTTTCCCTTTTTTGGTACACAGGCCATGGTAATGCGGCTGGCACAGGTGAGGCGTCCGTTACCGTCACGGATCTCGATGTTCCATACCTGTGTGGTAACACCTACATGCAAAGGCCGGGCAGTGCCGTACACATACCCGTCTTTTACGGCCCGCAGGTGATTGGCATTGATCTCGAGACCCACACACAGAAAAGCGTCCATATCCACACACAGGTTGGCGGCCACACTGCCTACGGTTTCTGCAAGTACCACCGATGCTCCGCCGTGCAGGAGTCCGGCCGGCTGTTTCACTTTAGAGGTAACGGGCATACGGGCAGTCAGGTGATCGTCCCCGATCTCAGTGAACTCAATTTCAAGGAATTCGCCCATATTTCCCACATTCATGGAATTGATTTCGGGCAGGGTGAAAGCTTTTTTCCAGATCATATTTTAAACCACTTAAGCGTTATGTTCTTTCGCAGAGCGAGTACGAAGATAGCCATTAAAAACGGTAAGGCCGGCATGCGGTAACGCACCAGGGCGCCGGAATTATCGACCGTAAGCCCGATAATAGCGCTGAGCAGCAGTACAAAAGACAGGCAGAACCAGAATACACGGGCCGTTGCTGCGTCGGGTCGCTGAAAGCGTACGACAGACAGACTCCAGATGCCCAGCGCGTATAAAGCCAGCATTTCTATATAAGCGGCAGCGATCATCAGGCTGTGTATATCCTGCGGAAAAGGCCGGAACAAAGCGTTAGCCAGTGCATGAGGCAGTGCGGTAAGTATACCGGGTAAGTCGGGACTGAAAGCCGGCATGGGAAAACGGCTGCGGGCATGCATCAGCTGGGATACGTTTACAAAGGCTTCCTGTTTTTTGTAGAGGATCTGCCAGAAATTATACCCCGGCACGCAGGCAGAAACGACCACGATCAGCGCAAACACCAGCGCCAGTGCCAGTATTTGTGCGGTAGCGGGTTTTTCGCGGAAGGCCGCTGTTTTTCCCAGTAAAACGGCTAATACGCCCGGTAAAAAGGCGGCAAATACATATTCTTTCGAAAAAAGGATCAGCAGCAATGCCGGCAGCAGGTACCCCAGTTTTCCCGGCCGGAACAGGGCATACACCAGCAGTCCGGCGCCCAGCAGCACAAAGGGTTCTTTCAGCGCCCCGGCCGACCAGAACAATACCGATGGCAGGGCAAAAACGGTCAGGAACCACAGCGGCGCTTTTTCCCGGAACAGGGGCAGCCAGGTTTTGTAGAGGAGCAGTCCGCCCAGGTAGGCAAAAAAGGTGCTAAGTACGGCGTGTGCAAAATAGGAGCCTGCGCTCAGCGGGTACAACAGGGCATGAAAACGGATAATAAGCCGGTTCTCGTTAATGGGAAATTCCTCGAAAGGCTTGTACCAGTGCAGGGTGTAGGCATTCATATACAGGCGGTCGCTTTCGTTTTCGATTCCCAGGAATACGCGGAAGAAACCGGCCGTATCCTGCTGCAGGTAACGAAAAAGCGCCTCACCGTCGTAAAAATACTTGTAGATATCGGCATACTGCGGGTCGGCATATACATAGGTGTAAATGGCCCAGAAAACGAACAACAGCACTACTTTCAGCATAAATACCGCTGCCGAGGCCCCTGCGGAAAGTCCGGGGATCTGCAGTGTCTTTTTCCGCAGGATGAAAAAGCTAAAAACGGCAGACGCCAGTACGGCGGTCAGTATATGCGGGATGCTTGGGTTCACGTTGCAAACATACATATTTCGGCTGTACATGGGGTGTATACGGTAAATACTTCATTTGCACTATACAGGCAGAAAGTATTTTACGCAAATTTGTGAAACGTAAAAGAAGAACATGATTGCCATAGCCATCGTTGACGATAAATCGAATATCCGGGCCGCCATGAAGGAATACATGGAAGCGCGCGGCTTTAGCGTGCTGTTTACCTGTGAGAACGGCGCCGACTTTATTGATAACCTGAAAGAACTGCCCCGGGAACGTCATCCGCAGGCCGTACTGATGGACATTGACATGCCGGTAAAGAACGGGATACAGACCGTGCAGGAAGCTTCGGTGATATACCCGGACATAAAATTCCTGATGCTCACCGTTTTTGATGACGACGATAAGATATTCGAGGCCATTAAGGCCGGGGCCCTGGGCTATTTCCTGAAGGATGAAAAGCCGGATAATATTGCCCGCGGGATCCACGAGGCCCTGGAACTGGGGGGTTCACCCATGTCGCCGCGTATCGCACGCAAGGCGCTTACCCTGCTGATGCAGCCCCCGGCAGCGGAACAGGCCGGGAAGGAGGATACCAATCTTTCGGAACGGGAAATGGAAATTCTGCGCCTGCTGGTAGAAGGGTACGATTACCGCGAAGTGGCCGATAAACTCTTTATCAGTCCGCATACGGTGCGTAAACACATTGCCAATATTTACGAAAAACTGCATGTAAGCAGCAAGGTACAGGCCGTAAAGCTGGCCCTGAAGAAACGCTGGTTCATGATTTTTTAAGGCTGAAAATCTGCTGATTGATAAATTGGGGCCAAAAAAAGTTTCAAAATTATTTTGACCTAATGAAAAAACATCTACATTTGCACTCCCAATCAACGGGGACGTTCTTACAAAAAGAGGGAGCATAGCTCAGCCGGTTCAGAGCACCTGCCTTACAAGCAGGGGGTCACAGGTTCGAATCCTGTTGCTCCCACCTCTAAAAAATAAAAGGGTTTTAAGTTCAATACTTGAAACCCTTTCTTCATTTATACCCTTTTACGTTTTATCCGTCAGGGATGCGCATATACAGGCACACGCTGAGATTGCAGCAGCGGCGCCGGGAATAACGTATACATATCGGCCGGGTTTATATCACCACTATGCCTTTGTCGCGGAAGGCGCCGTACAGCAGGTACCGTACTTCACTTTTTATCCATTCGGATTTGCCGGTGTTGCTGCACCAGAAGTGAATTTTCAGTTTTACTTCGTTCTCTTTTACTTCCTCGGCGTAAAAGGATGGTTCCCGGTCAGGGACCAGTCCGGGGGCGTCGACGAGCGCCGCTTTTATAATGTTCAGCAGTTCTTCCTTACTTTCGGAGGTCTGCAGGGTAAATTCCAGTTCCAGACGGCGCTGGTTGTTGCTGAGCGTCCAGTTGGTAATGGGGTTCGAAAGTATATCGCCGTTGGGAATGATCACTTCGGCCCCGTCGGCAGTGAGCAGGGTGCTGGAGCGCAACCCGATGGATTTTACCTTGCCGCTGTTTTCGCCTACTTCGATGGAATCGCCGATCTGCAGCGGCCGGTCAAAAATAAGCACCACGCCCGATACAAAATTATCCACGATGTTCTGCAGACCCATACCTACGCCCACGCCCAGTGCGCCGAGCACAATGGTGATCTTGTCCAGCGGAAGGCCCGAAGCGGCCACGGCCAGCAGGTAACCCAGGCAGATCACGATCAGCTTGGTGATCATCATACGGGAGCGCTGTTTTTTACTTTCCAGGTCATCGTCGTCCGCCTCGCCGAAGAAAGAGCCGATGTAGCGCTGCAGCAGGTGTGCAATCCAGATGATCACAAAAAACAGTACCATATTGCCTACCGTAAAGGACAGGCTGCCCAGAGAAACCGACCGTTTCATCAGCATGGCAAGGGCATCCCGCGTCATGCCGTACATATACAGGTTGGCCATGAACATGGTGCCCCAGAGCAGCAGGCTGAACATAAAGAACAGTTTACGGCTCGATGTGGCAATGGGCTCATAATCGAATACCGGCTGTATCCCACGTTTAATGCGGCTTGCAAGCAGCTGCAGGTAAAAAGCTTCGATCACCGCTTCCACGAAAACGCAGAGGGTAATCACCTGTCCCAGCCCGAAAATACCGGCATTGGTAAGGGCTTCGGCTACGATCATACGGCCGAACAGGTTGCACAGGATGGCCAGTAGATTGAGTGCGATATAGGCAAAGGTGACAAAACGCACCATCCGCTGGAACTGAGGTATATAACGGATGCGCGGCAGCAGCAGTATACCCGCGATAACAGACAGGATATTGAGACCGATCAGTACGCAGCGCTGCCAGAGCCCGGCTTCGAACGAATTGGTGATGGAAATGGCCGGCAGCAGTGCCAGCAACAGCAGCCATACGGGCAGCAGGCGCCGTGTATCGCCTTCGCGGAAGAACCAGGCCAGGGCGCCCATCATGATGCACTGGCTCAGCATCAGGTAGAACCAGGGCGCGTATACGTCCATCAGCGGGAAAAGGCTCACACTGGCTACGATGGCCAGCAGTACACGGCTGCGCCGGGTGTAACGCAGCTGTACATCGCCGGATATATCATACCCCTGGTTGCGGATGCGTTTGTAGTTGCGTCTTATCCAGCGGAAGAACAGGGCAAAGATCACAACGGGCATCCACAGGATGCGGGTACTGTTTTTCTGTACATAGTAACGGGCGATCTCGTTGTTGTCTTTATTGACCATAAAGCTGCCCGCCGTATCCGCTGCGGCTGTTTCGGAGCCGGCCTGCCACAGGTAGGCGCAATCGCCGCTGAAAGCGCGTATGCCGGTCTGCTGGCGTATGCTGTCGGTTTTCTGGATCATTTCGGCAATGGAGATCGCCTGCATGGCGGCTATGGCTCTCCAGCGATGAAGTGAATCGAGACTTGACCTCAGTTTCCCGGACGTATATACGTATTCTGACTTCAGTTTGGCCGCCCGGCTGCGGCGCCGTGCGGTATCTGAAATACTTTCCTTTACCATCTGCACAAGGACGCTGTCGCGTATAATGGCCCGGATACGTGCCCGGGAGATCGCGATCTGTTCTTCGGCGTCTTCAAATACCTGGCTGATGTCCTGGTTACTCCCGCGGATATCTTCCAGCAGGTTGCCGTACAGCTGCAGGTCCCGGAATCCGCTGTTGGTGCGACTGCGCAAGGCTTTCCGGAGCGTACGCAGTATTTTGCGGTTGGCCATCATGCGTTCCTTCGCGTCCAGTACCTGCCAGTTCAGGGAGGAACCGGTCTCTGCGGCGTTGAGTACATTAAAGGCATTTTCCAGGCTCTCGGCGTAATCGTTGCGGCTGTAGCCGTCTGCCAGAGAATCGTTGAAAAAGGCCCGCATCAGCGAATCGTCGGCCGTAGTTTTCTGAGCGCTGCACAGACTCAGGGTGCCAAAAAACAGAATCAGTATCCAGTTTGACTTATGCATGTCTAAAAGTAAGAGAAAATTCGCAATAGGTACAGGCCATTTCAGCACTGAAAATGAAGGGTAGGTTATCCCGGTATTATTTTGCAGGGCATGTATATATTCTTCTGCTTTTATGTATAGTTCTGTCTGAAAAATCTCAGCCAATGAAAGTATGAACTACTTCCGCCGGTCATTTTAATATACTAAAAATGAGTATTTTGTTTTTTGTGAAACCTAATATTGAAACTATTCGTTGGGAATTACGTATACGAGCGTGGTTTGTTAAAAAAAATTAATTTTTACCAAGCCCTTATGTGCTAAATTACTATGGATACAAAGGTGACGTCTCTCGGCAAAATCCCCTCTCCACCAGCGATATCCCTTATAATTTGCCTGCTTCTGTGGCACTGTACTGTTTATGGACAGAACTGTACCGGAGGAACGCCAAGCTTTTCGGTGAATCTTTCCGGGCAGCCCGGTGGTACCTGGGTGAGTCCTTCTGCCCAGCGTGCCGGTACCTGTTGCGGCGTTTCAAACAATTGTGTGGAATTTTCCATTGTGCTGGATTCTGCGGCGGTAGGCATTAATTTCAGTGTGGCTTCGGGGGCGGACCCGGGCGGCGCTCTGGCTTACCAGATCAACTGTGGCCCGGTGTACTATACAGGTACTCCCATTTGTCTCAACGGGCCAGGTCCGCATATCATCACTTTCTGCAAACCCGGGAATAACATTAATACGTACCAGATCACCTCGATCCCCGGGCCACAGGTCTCGCCACCTATCATTGTAAACGACGGCTGTACAGGTGTACTGAGCGTAAGCGGGCTGGAGCCGGCCACCGTATCCTGGACCTCGGTATACCCGGGTCCTCCGGGAGCGTATAATTCCTATGCAAGTTGTCTTTCGGGCTGTCTCAGCACTACCATTACCGGGCAGACCAATCCGCCCGCCTACGTGGATTACCAGGTATGCGGTACCGTGATCGGCTCCTGCGGACAGGCTAACTACTGTGATACGATACGAGCCTATTTTAATCCTACCCTGGCGGTGAGCATCGTGCCGCAAAATCCCACGGTGTGTTTCGGGGATGCCGGCGTAAGCATTACAGCCGTAGGTTCCGGAGGACAGGCTCCGTATACATATACCTGGAGCAATGGGGCCACTACTCCCTCCGTTTTTGTGGGGCCGGGCACCTACACGGTTACCATGCAGGATAATTCCAACTGTCCGCCGGTAAGCAATACGGTACAGGTAACGGAGTTCCTGGTGCCGATACTGGCAGATGCAGGTCCGGACCAATACCTTTGCCGGCAGGCACCGCAGGCCTCCCTGGCCGGCAATGTGCAGGCTGCCACCGGCCTTCAGTGGTCCAGCAGCGGAGGCGGAACGTTTTCACCTTCGGATACGGCCCTTAATGCTATTTATACACCTTCGGCATCGGAACTGAGCGCAGGCTCGGCCGTGCTGATCGCCCAGACGACGGGTAACGGCACCTGTCCGCCGGACCTGGATACGGTCGTCATCTACTACGGTTCGTTCCAGGCCCTGCTTAGCCCGGTGATTCAGCCGGTTTCGTGTTTCGGGCTGAGTGACGGAAGCATTACGGTGAATATCAGCGGGGCCAATGCTCCCTATACGTTTTCCTGGTTCAACGGTTCGGCAGCACCCGGGGTTTCCGGTCTGGCCGCCGGTACCTATAACCTTACGGTAACAGACCGCTACGGTTGTGATTCCACGTTCAGCTTTATTGTTACTGAACCGCCCCTGCTTACGGCATCCGCTTCGGTCAGCTCAGATTACAACGGGCAGGATATAAGCTGTAACGGCGCGTCCGACGGTTCTGCCCTGGCACTTGCCACAGGTGGCACGGCTTCGTACGTATATGCATGGTCGTCGGGTGCTGCGCAGGCTTCGGCCACGGGTCTGACTGCCGGTACCTATACCGTACAGGTGACCGATGCCAACGGCTGTATTGCCACTACCACGGTAACACTCACGGAACCTCCGCCGCTTGCGGTATTGGCATTGGTCACATCCGATTATAACGGGCAGGATGTAAGCTGTAACGGTGGGTCCGACGGTTCTGCCGGGGCGCTTGTCACAGGTGGTACCGCACCTTACGTATATGCATGGTCGTCGGGTTCGACCCAGGCTGTGGCCACGGGTCTCGCCGCCGGTACGTATACCGTACAGGTGACCGATGCCAATGGTTGTACAATATCCGCTACGGTAACGCTTACACAACCGACGCCACTGCTGGCCATTCCGAATACCCTGAACAATGTATCCTGTAATGGCGGAAGCGACGGTGTTGTTTTTGCAGCTCCACAGGGTGGAGTAGGGCCTTATACCTTCCTTTGGAATAACGGTTTTGCCGGGGATACGTTAAGCAATTTGTCCGTAGGCATGTACACGGTGCAGGTAACGGACGCGAACGGCTGTACAGCCTCTGCGAACGTATCGGTGCTGGAACCCGCAGCGCTTGCCCTGCAGATAACAAATATAAGTCATGTACACTGTATGGGTGGCAATAACGGAAGTGCTACCGCTGCCGCTTCGGGCGGAACAGGTACGTATACGTATTCCTGGAGCAATGGTGCATCCGGCAGTACAGCGAACGGCCTTACCGCAGGCATGTATACCGTTACGGTTACCGACGCCAATGCCTGTACGCTGAGCGCGCAGGCACAGGTGCTGGAGCCCGGTCTGCTGAACGCAGAGGTGGATTCCACGCGCGATGTTACCTGCTATGGGTATTCCAACGGCTATGCCAATGCTTCGGCAAGCGGGGGCACCTCGCCCTATACCTTCAGTTGGTCGAGCGGAGCTTCCACAACCTCCATCGGGAACCTGTCCGGAGGTACTTATACGGTCTCTGTGCTGGACATGAACGGTTGTGCGGCCTTTGCCTCGGCTACGATCGAAGAGCCCGGGCCCCTGAATGCATCTGCGGGACTTACCAATGATATCAGCTGTTTCGGCGCTTCTGATGCTGTGATAACGGTATCGGCCCAGGGCGGAACGCCATCTTATACCTACAGCTGGTCGAACGGCGCCAACACGGCAACGGTGAGCAATCTGCCACCGGGCAGCTATACGGTCCTGGTCAGTGATTCGAACGGTTGCCAGGTGAGCGATGCCGTTACGGTCAATGAGCCAGCTCCGCTTCAGCTTACCCTTCAGCCGGAAGATGTAAGCTGTTACGGCTATGCCGACGGACAGATCACCAGTACCGTTACGGGCGGCACCCCGGTATACGTATACAGCTGGTCGGACGGAAGTGCCGCGCCGGGCTACAGCGGAACGGCCGGGTCCTATACGCTTACGGTGACCGATGCCAATGGCTGCGTGATCACCGCAACGGCAAGTGTAGCCGAGCCGCCGCCGCTGAACGTGCTGCTGGACCTGTATATGGAAGTGTACGCCGGTGACAGTGTGTTCCTGTCGCCACAGGTAAGCGGGGGGAACGGCTTTTACCTGTATGAATGGACCCCGGGTGAAACGGTGAGCTGCAGCACCTGTCTTGCCACCTATGCCTGGCCCGAACGCAATACCCGTTACGAAATACTTGTAACTGATGCCAATGGCTGTACGGCCGAAGCGGATGCCCTGATCGAGATCATCAATACCTTCTTTATCCCGAATACCTTTACACCCGACGGAGATGGCCTCAACGAGGTCTTTGCGGCCTCGTCCACCAAAGTGAAGAATTTTGAGATGTATATTTTTGACCGCTGGGGTGAAGTGGTATTCCATTCTACCGATATCGATACGGGCTGGGACGGCTTCTTCCGCGGTGCGCCCGCCAAGCAGGACGTGTACGTATATAAGATCAATGTACAGTTCAGCAATAACAAAAGCGAACAGCTGTTCGGACATGTAAACCTGCTTCGCTAAGTAGTTTTCCTGAAGCAGAGCACGGCATTTCCGGGCAGGGGATGCAGTACCCGGAGCTGTACGTTTTGTGCCTTCAGAAAGCTGTATACATTTTCGAACTTTTGTTTGCTGTCTGTATCCGAAACGATAAAGTTCATAATAAAACGTCCGCCGGGCAGCAGGGCATCCAGGCAGTTCTGCAGAAAGGGGGCCGTAGTGACGGAAACGGGCACAGCGGCATCCACAAAAATATCCAGCACCAGCAGATCGTACAGCTGCTTTTCCTGCTGCATAAAAAGCAGGGCATCGGCTGTGTGCAGCTGTAGACTGGCGGAGGGCTGCATGCCAAAATGTTCCGCGGCAATGCGAAACAGCAGCGGATCGAGGTCTACGCCCGTAATATGGCAGTCGAAAGCATACTCTTTGTGCAAAATAGACGCTACGGAACCCGCTCCGAAGCCCAGTACCAGCACTTTCCGGGGAGGAGCAGAGGCCAGGTCCAGCGCCCGGAAGGTTTTACGGAATACACGGTGCAGCGAATCGTAGGAATAGTTCGCGTGTGCCGAATTCAGCACTTTACGGCCGTTTACCAGCCAGAGTTCCAGCGGTCCGCTGACGGAACTTTCGTATTCCTCCAGTTTCACTCCCAGCACAAAACTCCATATATAGCGAAGAAAGGATAGCACAGGTCGAATATACGAAATAGAATTGCGCTGCGTTTCTTATCTTGTTCCTGATTTTAACCCGAATTCTTGCCCATGGACGTACAAAACCGATTCCAGGCCATACACGGCTATTTCCAGAATAAAGATACCGATCTGGCCATCCGTCGCCTTATCGACGTAGTGCTGGACACCGAGCATATCCCGCTTTTTGTCAAATGTATCGCCTTTATCGACTGGCGCTATTCGCCGGCCTATCATCCCGACGAAGCCTATAACAAGGCCCGGGGCCTGTTGCAGGAAACCGAAGCTTTTCCGCTGCCGCAGAAACCGGCCGGGTCGGACCGGGTGATCGAGGCACAGGGACTTCACAAAAAATACGCCAAAGGCAATTTTCAGCTGGGCCCGGTGGACTTCAGCCTGAAAAAAGGCGAGATACTCGGCCTGGTAGGCGAGAACGGTAACGGAAAAACCACCCTGATACGCCTGTTGTATGGCGATCTGGAAGCCGATGCCGGAAAGGTGAACTACTACTTTCATGCACCGGGTGCCGGCAGGTATAACCTGCGTACGGCCATTGCCTATGTGCCCCAGCGTACGGAGACCTGGTACGGTTCTCTCATGGACAACCTGCAGTTTACCGCGGCACATTACGGCTATAAACCTGAAGAGAACGAGTGGTACGTAAAAATGTATATGGCCCGCCTGGGTCTGTGGCCTTACCGGGATTTTGCCTGGAAACGCCTGTCCGGAGGCTATAAAATGCGTTTTGAACTGGCCCGCACCCTGCTGCGTAAACCCAAAGTACTGCTGCTGGACGAACCTCTGGCCAACCTGGACATTGTATCACAGCAGCTGATCCTCGAAGACCTGAAATTCCTGGCCGGTTCCGAAACGCATCCGCTCAGCATCATACTCAGTTCACAGCAGCTGTACGAGGTGGAAAAAGTATCTACCGATGTGCTGTTCCTCAACAAAGGGCGCCCTTTCTTCCAGAGATCGGCACAGGTAGCCGAAGAGGCAAGGCTGATCATAGAGCTGGAGACCACAGCGGCCCGAGAGGTACTGGAAAAGGCACTGGCGCAGAACCTGCCCGAAAAGGTACAGTTCAATGGCGGGGCTTATGTGCTTCATTTTGCACAGAACGTGTCTTTCAGCCAGGTACTGAAACAGCTGGGCGAAAGCGGCATGCCCCTGAGCTATATACGAAACATCAGTGATTCGAGCCGTCGTTTTTTTGTACAATAAACCCTGCACAACACAATGAAAAAGCTGAATAAATTTATCATCGAACGTTTTCCCACGCTCTGGAACGTTCGTTTTGTATACGTGGTGCCGGCGCTGCTGCTGGCGCACCTGTTGTTTTTCCTGATGGGCCGTACTTCGGTAGACCTGGAAGGCATGAAGGAATATTACCGCATCGATGAGGCTTATTTTGAATCCGGCGCCATTCTTTTTGGTATACTAATCACCGTACTGGTGTTTGTAATGTGGCTCCTGTTCTACCTGCGCAATAACCCGCTGAAGAAATTTTACCCGCACAGCAGCTGGAAACTGTTGCTGGAATACGGTATGGTACTGCTCATCTGCCTGCTGAACGTTTCTTTTGCCATCTCCTATTCGGCCGGGCAGCGCAGCAAAGCCGGTTCCCTGCTTTCGAAAGAGGACCTGGAGGAACTGAAGACCGCTATGCGCGATGTTGCGCCTTATACCTCAACGTACAGGGGGCAGTTCGACGAAGATCAGTACTGCTATGAAACATACGGGTACAACAGTATGAAGGAACCGGCCCTGTCTGTAGAGGAAGAGGCCGCCCCGGATTCCATGGAGACCGCTGGAATGCATAACCTGAAAGACAGCCTCTGTTGCGGCGATGTACGTTATTCGTACTATTATTTCTGCAACTTTCCCTATACCGGGAATAGTGCAGAACTGCGGGAAAGCATAACCCGCCACCAGTCCATGCTGCTGCGTAAAGACCGAGAAGGCATTGCTGGTATCGTAAACCGCTTCGCTTCACTGCAGGAAAAATACAAGGTAACTCCGAAAATGGATGCACAGAAAGTGCTGGCACGGGTATTTGCGCGGCCCGGTTTTGAATTTGATGATGAACGGATAGAGATGGAAGCCATGGGCTACGAACCGATAGAGCAACTGATATCGAACCAGGAGAATTTCCTGGACGACGGCCGTGATTTCCGCATTCTGTGGATGATACACCTGTATATAGCCATGCTGTTCTCCGTGTTTATTTTCTCGTTCCGTCTTACGGATATACGCAGCTGGCTGATCTCCGCAGTGGGACTGGGCGTACTGGGTATACTCATCACTGTGTTCAATATCGTTGCCGGTATACGCGACGAAGGTTTTGCGGGTATGTACCTGCTGGTGATGCTGGGTATTGCGGTCACCGCCTTTGTGGGCAGCTTCGTTAAGATGAACAAGATGCTGTACGGCGCCTTCCTGAATGCAGCGCTCTGGAATTCGGTATGGATATTATTGCTGATGGTGCTGGTTGCCAACGAGCGGTATATCGATTCGGATAAGGGTATGTACATCGGTTTTGCCAGCCTGGGAGCAGGTTTACTGCAGGTTATCGTATACATACTTAGGGCCCGGGCCTTCCGCGCCAAACCGGAAGAATAAAGGATATTAACCGAGTGCACGGTACACGGCCACCCAGTGCGCTATGGTACCGGCCAGTACAAAGGCGTGCCATACGGCGTGTCCGTAAGGAATTTTACGTTGTACGTAAAACAATACACCGATGGTATAGCAAAGTCCGCCCGTAAGTATGGGAATAAATACATACGAGGTCATGGTCTGCGTAAGCGGTTGTACCAGGAATACCAGCATCCAGCCCAGAGCCAGGTACAGCAGGGTGCTGATCCAGTTGTATTTACCGGTAAAGAATAACTTAAGGATAACGCCCAGGGCAATAATGCCCCACATAATACCCAGGAATATAAGGGCTGTACGCAGTGGTGTAAAAAGATACACGGTAGGGGTATACGTACCTCCGATAAGCAGGAAAATGGAAATATGATCGGCAATGTGTGCTTTTTGTTTCAGCGGGGGATGTACCAGGAAATGATATACCGTACTGCTGATGTACACGGCCAGCATACCGGCCACGTATATGCCCACGGCCCAGAGCGTATAGGGTGCGGGGTGCGCCATGGCTTTTTTCCAGAGCATGGGCAGTGTGGCCAGGATAAATACAATACCCAGTGCATGCGTAAGCGCATTGGCCTTTTCCTCACCGGGGGTCTGCGGCCTTTTCGGCGTTTTTATTTTTTTATTCCGTGCCACGTAACTGATGGTAAAAGTAAAGAGCACACATAAGCAGGAACACGGCCCCGGCCTGGTGCAGTACACCCAGCACAATGGGAACGTTGTAGAGCAGGGTAAAGATACCCAGGGCCAGCTGTGCATGTACCAGCAACAGCAGCAGGTTCAGTGCGCCCATCTGGTCGCTGCGCACATGCCGGCTGCGGCCATAGATCCACAGGGCCCATACCCAGAAGTAGACGGCAAAGGCCAGCCAGCGGTGAATGAACTGTATGCCGCCGTTATTGGGGAAACCCTGATGCGGGTCGGCGGCGTCGGGGATCGGCTCCCCGATAATGTTATAGTAGAACGGGCGGCCTTCCTCTGAAAATGCGCCGCTTTTCACGAACTCACCGTCCATCAGGGGCCAGGTATTGATCTCCTGCCCGGCATCCCGGCCGGCCACAAAGGCGCCGTATACGATCTGCAGGCACAGGATCACAAAACCGATCTTGAACAGGCGTTTCCCGCCCGGGAATTTGTTTTTGAGATGGGTGAGCCGTTTGTATTTGATATCGAGTATGGTCCACCAGATCAGTCCGAACAGCAGCAGGGCCGTGCTCAGGTGTATGGCCAGGCGGTAATGGCTTACGCGGGGTTCATAGGCAAGGCCGCTTTTTACCATCCACCAGCCCAGGAAGGCCTGGAAGCCACCCAGTATGAAAATGAATACAAGACGAATGGCAAAGTTGCCTTTTAAGTATCCTTTACGCCAGAAAATAAAAAACGGTACCAGGAAAACCACCCCGATAAGCCGGCCCCAGAAACGGTGAAACCATTCCCAGAAGAAGATCTGCTTGAACTCGTCGAGCGTCATGCCCACATTTTTATCTGTGTATTCGGGCGTCTGCTGGTATTTCATGAATTCGCCCAGCCAGTCTTCCTGTGTCAGCGGCGGAATGGTGCCCGAGGCTACTTTCCATTCGGTGATGGACAAACCGCTTTCGGTAAGGCGTGTCACCGCTCCGATGATAACCATGGCAAACACCATGAAAAGTCCCGTATAAAGCCAGCGTATAACCGCCCTGCTGCCATTATTGTGAATTCTCATCCCGCACGTTTTTATGGTCGGCTTACAAAAGTAAAGTTTATTTCAAATGCAATCGGCCTTGTAGTAAAAAAGCGCCTGTATTTTATACATTTCCGCTGTTAACTTCTTTATTTTCTATACAAAAAAACGGCATGTAGTTTAAAGCAATACACCCCGGAGGCCGGAATACAGCGTGTGAAAACGTAGCGGGCTGAAAATCTTTGTCCCGTAAATAAATCCTTGCCGGAAATACGGCGGATGCGCGGGTATTTTATACCTTCGCAAACGTATGTCGAAACAGAAAATAGTACTCTTTCTTACGGTATTTATCGACCTCATCAGTTTTGGCGTGGTTATTCCCTTTTTGCCGACGTATGTGGAGAAAATGACCGGTTCGCCGATCATGCCCGGTCTTACCGTGGCCGTGTTCTCCGTCGCCCAGTTCTTCTTTAATCCCATCTGGGGTGCTATGAGCGACCGTTTTGGCCGCAGGCCCATCATCATCGGCAGTCTTTCCGTTTCCATACTCGGGTATGCGCTGTTCACCTTTGCCACCAATCTGCCCATACTCTGGATATCGCGTTTTCTCTCGGGTGTGGGCGCCGGTAATATTTCGGCCGCGCAGGCCTATATCAGTGATATTACCACACCCAAAGACCGGGCCAAGACCATGGGTATGATCGGGGCCGCGTTCGGACTGGGTTTTGTGATCGGGCCGCTGGTCGGAGGCCTGCTGATGTCGCAGTTCGGCTTTATGTCGGTGGGCATTTTCTGCTCGGCACTCTGCCTGCTGAACCTGCTGCTGGCCTTCTTTATGCTGCCCGAATCCCTGGATATGCAGGCAGAACGTGAAGTACGCAGGATCAATATTTTTCCCCTGAAGAGTTTTTTACAGACCCTGCGCATACCCAACCTGAACATTACGTTCTGGGCCGGTTTTGCGTTCACGGCTGCCTTTTTCTTTTTCCAGATCAACTCGCCCCTGGTATGGGAGCAGCGTTACAAACTCAGCGAGAGCGATCTGGCACTGGTATTCACGGCCATTGGTATTTCCTCGTTCGTGGTGCAGGGCATTTTGTTACGTTTTACGTCGCGCTACTTTACAGAAAAGCAACAGATACTCACCGGCTTTATCCTGCTGGGCATCGGTATCCTGCTGGTACCTTTTGCACCCCGGGAGTATTTCTGGGTATATACGGTGTTCTGCATCATACTCGTGGCTACGGGCAACGGTATCGTAAATCCCAACCTCACCACCCTGGTATCGAAGAATGTAGATATGAAAAGCCAGGGACTGGTACTGGGTCTGTACCAGAGTTTCGGCGCACTGGCGCGTATCCTGGGGCCGGTGATCGGTAGCCTTTTCTATAGCCTGTGGTGGCTGCTGCCTTTTTTTGCCGCCGCATTCGTATATTTTATCAACGCACTCTGGTTCGGGCGTTACAAGTCCGGACTGGAACAGATATAAACAAAATATGAGCGATCTTTTTTCACAACCGTTAAGCCCGGAACAAAGCGCGGACCTGCAGCGCATGCAGGAGCTGGCTCAGGAGCTCAACGAGCATAATTACCGGTACTATATACAGGCCGAGCCCAGTATTTCGGACTATGAATTCGATATGCTGCTGAAAGAGCTGGAAGCCCTGGAGAAAAAACACCCGGAGCTGGCCGCACCCGATTCCCCTACGAAAAGAGTAGGCGGCGAGGTGACCAAAAAGTTCAGAACGGTGAAGCACCGCGTGCCCATGCTGAGCCTGGACAATACCTATAATATGGAAGATCTGTCGGATTTTGACCGCCGGGTACGCGAAACCCTGATGGAAGATTCCGTAGAGTATACCTGTGAACTGAAGATCGACGGAGTAGCTATCTCATTAATATACGAAAATGGCCTGCTCACCCAGGCGGTTACCCGCGGCGACGGTACCCAGGGCGATGACGTAACGGCCAATGTAAAGACCATCCGTTCCATTCCGTTGAAACTGCGGGGTGAAGGCTGGCCGGCCCTGCTGGAAGCCCGGGGAGAGATCTATATGTCCTCTGCCGTTTTCCTGAAACTGAACGAAGATAAACGTGCCGAACTCGAAGATAAAGGCTTCCACGAAGAAGAAATAGCGGCGCAGCTGCTGAAAAATCCGCGGAATGCCACGGCAGGCACCCTGAAGCAGCAGGACAGTAAAATGGTGGCCGCCCGTAAACTGGACGCTTTTATCTACTTTCTGCTGGCCGATAACCTGCCTTTTGCCTCGCATTTCGAAAACCTGGAACAGGCCCGGGAATGGGGTTTCCATGTGAACCCGGAGACCCATAAAATGCAGGGCATCGATGCGGTACAGACCTTTATCAATAGCTGGGATTCGGCCCGGCATACCCTGGGTTACGAAACCGACGGCATTGTGGTAAAGGTGAACAGCTACGCACAACAGCGCAGCCTGGGCAATACGGCCAAAAGTCCGCGCTGGGCCGTGGCCTATAAATACAAGGCCCAGAGTGCGGCTACGATACTGGAGTCTATCTCGTACCAGGTGGGCCGTACCGGGGCGGTAACGCCTGTGGCCAACCTGCGTCCGGTGCAGCTGGCAGGTACCACGGTAAAACGGGCCTCGCTGCACAATGCCGATGTGATGGCGCAGCTGGATGTACGTATCGGCGATACGGTCTTTGTAGAAAAAGGCGGCGAGATCATCCCGAAAATTACCGGGGTAGATCTCAGTAAGCGCCCGGAGGGTGCAGTGCCCGCCGGTTTTATACCGAATTGCCCGGAATGTGGTAGTCCGCTGGTACGCAGCGAAGGCGAAGCGGCCTTTTATTGCGTTAACGAAAAATCCTGCAAGCCCATCGTACTGGGCAAGCTGATCCATGCCGTAAGTAAAAAAGCGCTGGACATCAATACCCTGGGCGAACGTACCCTGGAAGAATTTTACGATAAGGGCATGGTACGTACCTTGCCCGACCTGTACGAAATACGATACACCCAGATATTACAGCTGGACGGGTACAAGGAACTCAGCGCCAAAAATATCCTGCAGGGGATCGAGGCCTCTAAAGCCATTCCCTTCGAACGGGTACTTTTTGCCCTGGGTATACGCTACGTGGGCGAAACCGTAGCTAAAAAACTGGCCCTCGGTTTTAAAAATATGGAGGCCCTGGCCACAGCCGGTTTTGAACAATTATGCAACGTGGACGAGATCGGGGAGAAGATCGCCCGCAGTATACTGGACTGGTTCTCCCGCGAAGAGAACCGCAATATGGTGGAGCGCTTAAAAGCCCATGGACTGCAGTTTGTACTCGATGATGCGCTGCTGGTAAAGAACAGCGATAAGCTGGCCGGGCTTTCGGTGGTGATCTCCGGGGTGTTCAGCCGCTCGAGAGATGAACTGAAGAAACTTGTAGAGCAGAACGGCGGCAAGAACAGCAGCGGCGTTACCAAAAAAACAAGCTTCCTGCTGGCCGGCGATAAACCGGGGCCGGACAAAGTGGCCAAAGCACAGCAGTTTGGCATAGAGATCATTTCGGAACAGGATTTTTTAGACCGCTATAATTTGTAGAATTTATGATCAGTGCAGATATCATTACCATCGGCGACGAAATTCTCATCGGGCAGATCACCGATACGAACAGTGCCTATATTGCCCGTGAGCTGAATGCGGCCGGTATACGCATCCGCCGCAAATACAGCATCGGCGACCAGAAAGAAGCTATTACCGGGGCCCTGGACGAAAGCATAGGCCAGGTGGACGCCATACTGTTCACCGGCGGACTGGGCCCCACCAACGACGATATTACCAAGCATACGCTCAATGCCTATTTCGGCAGCCGCCTGGTGCGCAACCAGGAAACCTTTGATATGCTGGCCGCCTGGTTTGCTGCACGTAACCGTACATTCGAACCGGTGAACCAGGGCCAGGCCGATGTGCCGGAGGTATGTACCGTAATGCTTAATAAACTGGGCACAGCGCCTGGAATGATCTTTGAAAAAGACGGCACCCACATCTTTTGTATGCCCGGGGTACCTTACGAAATGGAAGGCCTTATGCAGAGCGGTGTGCTGCCTTTCCTGAAACAGAAATACGCGCTGCCGCCCCTGGCGCATCATACCGTGCTTACCGTAGGTATACCCGAAAGTACGCTCATGATGCAGATCAAAGACTGGGAAGATGCCCTGCCGGCCGGGGTAAAACTGGCCTACCTGCCCTCGTACGGGGCCGTAAAACTGCGCCTTACCGCCTGGGTGCCGGGTACCTTTTCGGAAGTGGAACTGGCCGAGATCGCCCGTCCGCTGTACGATCTGCTGGGGGATGCCATTTATGGTACCGGAGACCGTACCATGGAAGAGATCGTGTTTGCCCTGCTGAAGGAGAAAAAGTTGCGCGTGAGTTTTGCAGAAAGCTGCACGGGCGGTTTCCTGGCGCATCGTCTTACGTCCATGGCCGGTTCCAGCATGGTATTCAACGGCTCGGTGGTCACCTACAGCTACGAGGCCAAAACGCAGGAATTGCAGGTGCCTTCAGAAATACTGATGCAGCACGGCGCCGTGAGCGAACAGGTGGTGATGCAGATGGCCGAGGCTGTAAAAACCAAATTTGATGCGGAATACGGTGTGGCAACCAGCGGTATAGCCGGTCCGGACGGAGGGACGCCCGATAAACCTGTAGGAACGGTATGGATCGCCGTAAGTGGTCCGCAGGGAACAAAAGCCCGGCGATTTCTTTTTACGAACAACCGCGAGCGCAACATACGTCTTACCTGTCTGCATGCCTATAACATGCTGCGCAGGATGCTGTAATTTAATGGTAACCGAGTGAACGTTCCACGCAGAAAATAAGCGTGTGGATCACCTTAATATGTATCTCCTGGGCCCGGTCGGCATATTCACTGAAGGGCGCCCGTATCTCCACATCGGCAATGCTTGCCAGTTCTCCGCCGTTTTTGCCGGTAAGGGCAATGACCCGCATTCCCTTTTCCCTGGCTTTGTGCGCGGCCAGGCATACGTTTTTACTGTTGCCGCTGGTACTGATGGCCAGGAGCACGTCGCCGGGCCTGCCAAAAGCTTCCACGGCGCGGCTGAACACAAAATCGTACCCGTAATCGTTGGCCACACAGGAAATATGCGAGGGATCGGAAATACTCTGGGCAGGCAGGGCAGGACGGTCGTTCCGGAAACGTCCGCTGAGTTCTTCGGCAAAGTGCATGGCGTCGCACATACTGCCTCCGTTACCGCAGGAAAGTACTTTATTGCCGTTCCGGAATGCTTCCGAAAGAAGCTGGGCGGCGGCCCCGGTGAGCCGGATGTTTTCCGGGTCGCGGATAAAGAGATCGACCGTATTACGGGCCTCCGTGAACTGTTGCAGGATTTCTTCTTCCATAACAGCAAAATAATGAATAAAAAATTTTGCAGACCACAATTATCCCATATTTTTGTAAGGCTTCCGTTCCGGGTTTCCGCAACGGAGCAAACAGATCAAAACCAGATAGCATAAAGAAAACCTACATTCCGGATGAAAAAAATCGTATTCCTTTTTCTTCTCTCTCTGCCTGTCCTGCTTTTTGCCCAGACACCCGAATCCAACGACGACAACTGCTTTGTACAATACATGAAACTGTTTGAAAAAAGAGGCGGTAACGAAGTTGTAGACGGCGTGTACGACGATGTGATCATTTCCATCCGCATCGGCACCCAGTGCGATTGTTACCGGGGCAAGGTAAAAGTAGAGAACAAGGCCATCCGTTCGGTATATATCCGTTATTCAGACGGCAGTTACGACCTGTACGAGCCGAATTATAAATATAAGGACGACTGGCTGGTGGTTGCCGGCAAGTCTAAAACACGGGTTACCAATGATGATAAACTCGTGGACATTTTCTTTCCCAGTCTGCTGAGACCTAAAAAGAAAGACTACGAAAAGGCCCCGCTGCCCGATCCGGACGATCTGTAAGCTTCCCCAAGTCCTGTTTGGTAATTCCTCCTGCTATGGATTTCCATGGCCTGTTGCGGGCATAGGTATATCTTCATGCATAGCCGGCACCGGGAAGACATACCGTATATAAACACATTAGTTACAGAATTTCTAAAGGAGAGCCTTAAAGGTTTCTCCTTTTTTATTGGATGAAAATGTACAGAACTGTAGTGAAAACGGGCCTTTTACCATTCAATGAATCAGAATAACCGTTCGTTGGTAAAATAATACCGTTTATAAGAGCAAACGAATTTTCTGCCGGAATAAACGGACTTTTGAGTGTGAAAGTGTTCTGACCCCATGTCTTTCGCATCGTAAATATAAAACCGGTTTCAATACCTATGAAAAAACTCGCAACCGGCTTGTATGTATGTTTAACGTTGCTGTTCATGCCTGTGGTGCATGCGCAGTACGTGCTTACCTGCATAGCCCCGCCGCCCCAGTTCAGCCACGACGACCTGTGGAACCTGAGCATCACGCGCACGAATACCGCGGACAATTACGCGCAGTTCTATATTGCCCTGCGTATTTACAACACACATAACCAGCTGGAAGTAAAGACCAATTCGGCTACCCTGGCGCTGCCCGATGTGCTTACGGTCATCAACCTGGGTACGATCTCGCGGGTGCAACCTTTTACCATTAATTATTACAACGGAGGCACCCTGCAACAGATCATCGGCAGTGGGGGTATCTTTCCGCCGGGCACCTATAACGTGGATTTTACGCTGTATGGCCGCCCGAGCGACGGGGAGTTCACCGAACTGGGCAGCGTATTGGAACAGCTGATCGTAGATGCCATGTGGCCCCCGATGCTTTTATCTCCGGCCGATGGCGACAGTATACAGACGCCGAACCCGGCCCTGAGCTGGACGCCGGCCTTCAGCACCTACCTGAGCGGTGCAGTAAGCTATATACTCCGGGTGGTGCCGATCTACAACGATCAGAGTAAACAGCAGGCCATCACGGCCAACCTGCCGCAGTATACGGAGAACAATGTACCGATGCCTTTGCAGATCTACCCGAACACGGCCCAGCCGCTGGAAGAAGGCAAACGCTATGCCTGGCAGGTGGAAGGCCGCATGGGCAACAGCTCGCTGGGTTACAGCGAGGTATGGGAGTTCTGTTACTGCTTCCCGGAACAAACCCAAACGACCTACAATGGCTTTTACTATAAACTGACGGAACATCCGCAGTCGCAGTTCGAGCTGGTGAAAGGCAATATGGTACCGCTGGCCTTCCCGGAGAAATATGTGCCGAAGGAAGAAAAACTGGTTTTCCGCCTGAAGAACACCGCCGGTAAACAGCTGGCCGATGAGCGCGATTTTGATGCGCCGAAGAAGATGGGCCTGAACAAATACCAGATCGATCTGTGTTCGGCCTCCAGGCTGGATATCGCCAACGGGTACTACATCTTTGAATTTCCGACGGAGAGCGGACAGACCTGGTATTTACGTATACAACTGAGCGAACGCACAAACTGCCGTTAGCCATAACCAAGCACTATTGAACTTATGAGACACAAACCTGTATTCAAACGAATCCGTGAGAGTAAGGCGGCCCGCGGGCTGGCTTTACTGATGGTGACGGAGCTGCTGGTACAAACGGTACAGCCGCTGGCATTGCAGGCACTTACATCCGGCCCTACACAGCCGGAGGTACAGGGCTTTCAGCCGATCGGGCTTACGGAAATGGTAGACCCGTTCACGGGCGACTTTTCGTATAATATTCCACTGATGGAGATCGGGGGCTACCCGCTGAACCTGAGTTACCAGTCGGGCATCTCTATGGACCAGGAAGCCAGCTGGGCAGGCCTGGGCTGGAACCTGCATACCGGGGCCATTACCCGGCAGCTGCGCGGCTTACCCGACGACTTTTCCAGCGATGTGGTTACGGAGCGGATCAACCTCAAACCCAATAAGACCGTAGGGGTTAATGTAGCCGTTGATGTGGAAACGTTTGGTTTTGAGGCTAATTCTATCATTCCTTCGGGCAGTGGTGGAGGTAGCGGCTCCATGTCCGTAGGGATCGGTATCGAATACAATAACTATACCGGGGTGAGTCTTACCACCACCACCGGAATGAGTATAGGCGGAGGTGCCAAGCTGCCTATGAATGCCAGCCTGAACCTGACCAGCGGGAAGGACGGTCTGCAGATATCGCCCAACATATCGTACTCGGGGCGTTTTACCAAGGAGAGCAGTAATACTGCCGGTCGCGCAAATATTGGTCTGGGAGCCGACATCAACTCGCGTAAGGGGCTCACCAACCTGAACCTGAGCGGCGGGGTTAATGTAAGTAAAACTAAAACCAACCTGAACGAAGATAAAACGCTAAAGAATGAGAATACGGGTAAAGGCGGTATCAGCAACAGCTCCAGCATCAGTTTCGGGGCAAGCACGTTCATGCCCTCTATTGAACACGCAATGGAGACCTATTCGTTCTCCGGCCGTTTCAAGATCGGCGGCGCTACGCTGAGCCAGGATTTTGGCGGAAGTATCTCGGCGCACGGCAGTGTACAGAAACTGGTAAGTAAGGAAATTACAGCTCCGGCTTACGGGTATATATATTCTGAAAGAGCCAATAATAACGACAATGCCCTGCTCGATTACAACCGGGAAAAGGACAATGCTTTTTCCATGCACCATAAGAACCTTCCCCTGACGGCCTTTACCAATGATATGTTCTCGATAGCTGCACAGGGACTTAGTGGTTCGTTCCGGGCCTACCGTAACGATGTGGGATATGTGTATAACAATCGTAAGTTCAGCCCCAGTAATTCCGGGGCTCTGGGCGTGGAGATCGGTCTGGGTAATATCGTGGATGCCGGTATCGACATCAATATAAATACGGTAACCTCTTCCTCCGGTGCCTGGCGCGACCAGAACAATGCCATCGGGGCTATTCCTTTCCGGGGACAGACCAAGAATGATATTAAAGAGAATTATTTTCTGCGTATGACCGGAGAGAAGATCCCTGAACAGGACCCGTCTTTCGTTAGCAATACGCTGAAGGGTAAAGATGCCATCCGCTATAATTTCAAACACAAAAAAGGACTCCCGCAACTGTCTGTTGTAAATAGCTTTACTTCTGCACAGGGAGCTCCTGTGACGCAGATAACAAGTAATGAACGCAGTGAACGTCAGCGCCGCAATACCGCCGTCTATTTTCTTACGGCCAATGAGATCCGCAATGCCTATCCGCATAAGGTGAAATACCTTTCATCGCATGCCCGCGGACATCATATTGCCGAAATTACGGTGGTAACTCCCGAAGGTATGCGTTATGTGTTTGGTCTGGCCGCGTACAATACAAAACAGGTAGAGCGTTCTTTTGCGGTAGGCGGTATGATGGGAAATCCCGGTGGCGGGTTTGCCAATGGTTCGGCCGAGAACCAGCAGGGACTGGTAAATTATTCGGCCTCCGCAGCCAGTATCAATAATGGTATGGGTATCGATAATTTTTTCCAGGAGACCGAAACACCGGCCTATGCACACAGCTGGATGCTTACGGAGATCTTATCCCCCGATTATTCGGACCTTACGGGCAACGGCCCTTCACAGGACGACCTGGGCGCTTATGTACTGTTTACCTACGGTAATGAAGGCGTAAACGGTAAAAGGGTACCTGATGTAGCGGGCTATGGATGGCGTACGCCGACTGCCGGTGCCATGAAAGCCGGTTATATGGAAGGCCTTAAGACCAACCGCACGGACGATAAGGCCAATGTGGTCTTTGGTACAAAAGACATCTGGTACTGTCACAGCATCGAGTCTAAAACACACAAAGTGCTTTTTGAGCTGGAAGACCGTACGGACGGTTATGGAGTGGGCGAACACGGCTCGGCAAACGCTTCCCAGAAGCTGAAACGGATCAAAAGTATTTCCTACGTATCGGCTGAAGCGGCACCGGGAGCTGCCCCTGTTAAAAAAGTGCATTTCGAGTACGATTACTCCTTATGTCCCGGTACGCCCAATGCGGCTTTGGGGAAACTGACCCTCAAAAAAGTATATTTTACCTACGAAGATTCCAATAACGGGATGTACAGCCCCTATGTCTTTACGTATGATACCGGCGCCGCCGGCGATAATCCTTCGTATAAGCACGGCGACAACGACCGCTGGGGCATTATGAAAAAGGCGACAGACAACCCGGATAATATGTCCGGTACCGATTATCCGTATGCCCTGCAGGATAAGGCCAAACAGGACGTATATGCCTCTGCCTGGTCGCTGAAAGAGCTGGAACTGCCTTCCGGCGGAAAGATACACGTGAGCTATGAGTCCGACGATTATGCCTATGTGCAGGACCGGCGCGCCTGTAATATGTACACGATTGCGGGTTTTGCCGATGATAAGACCGGTACAGGCCTGGGCAACCAGACCTTCCGCTCATCTTCAGGCCCTAAAGATTACCTCATCGTTAATGTGCCGGATGCGGGCGGTACCTTGTCGTCTGACGAATTCCGGCGCCGTTATCTCTGGGAAGAAGATGTTCCCGGCGACCTGTATGGACCGCTGAAATACCTGTACTTCCGCTTCCTGATGAATGTAAACAGGCCGGACGATCCCAAATATGAATACGTGTCGGGCTATGCAGAGATCGACCGGACGGGCGATTATTGCGGCATGATGAACAGTACACAGGCTTACATAAAGATCAAAAGGATACTGCCGGCGCCGGGAGGTACTATGTCCAGTCCGTTCGCTTTTGCGGCCTGGTCCTTTTCGCGGGCTCAGACTCCCGAATATGCCTATAACCAGCCCACGTTTGAAGATGACGACGCCGAGTATATTGTCAAAACCCTCTCCTCGGCCAGTGTGGCCAAAAACCTGATCGAAATGCTTACGGGAGTAAACCGCCGTATGATGCTCCAGGGGTATGGCAGTCATGTAAATACGGCCCGTTCCTGGGTGAAACTTTTCGATCCGGACGGTATTAAATACGGTGCGGGAAGTCGTGTGAAAAAGATAGAGATCAGCGACGAATGGAATACCATCTCCGGGGAACCCGGACGTACCTACGGGCAGGAGTTCAGTTACCGCCTCGAAAACGGTAAATCATCCGGCGTGGCTGCCTGGGAGCCGGGTATGGGTGCTGACGAGAACCCGTTCAAGAAACCGGTCTATTCCGAAAATAAAAAGCTCAGCCTGGTTATGGAAGAGCGCTTTTACGTAGAAGAACCCTTCGGCGAAAGCTTTTTCCCGACCCCGGGAGTGGGATACGCGAGGGTAGAGGTGAAGGATATTGTGTACGATGCCGGGGTCACCAGCAAGAGCACGGGAAAGATGGTGCATGAATTCTATACGGCACGCGATTTTCCTACCATTACGGCACAAACGGCTATCGATCCGGTACAGAAACGTTCCAACCCGATCGTGAGCCTGCTTTCGTTCAATTCCTGGAACCTCATGAACGTGAGCCAGGGATATACCGTTGAAGTGAACGATATGCACGGCAAACCCAAAGCCGAGCGCATGTATGCCGAAGGCGCCGCGGAACCTTTTGCCTATACCGAATACCAGTATAAGACAGCCGGCGGCAGACTGGATAATAACTTTGCGGTGATCGGCCGCGACGGTATACAAACCACCGAGGAAGTGGGCGTGGAATACGATATGGTGGCCGATTTCCGTGAGCAGGAAACGATCGGACACAGCGGTAGTCTTGCCTTTAACATAAACTATGGCATGGTTTCGCTGGCCCCGGTCTTCTCCATGTCGTTCTTTCCCGGCTATAAACGCGATCACAGCCGCTTCCGCAGCGTGGTGGTCACCAAGCTGATACAGCGCTACGGACTGCTCGAGAAAACCATTTCGTTCGATAAGGGTGCCCTGCTCGAAACCCGTACGGTTGCCCTGGACAAGATGACCGGAAATACCCTGGTGCAGGAACTGACCAATGAATTCAAAGACAAGTACTATAAAACGGACCTCCCGGCGCACTGGGCCTATTCGGGCATGCGCCAGGCCGGCGAGAATATCGGCTTTACCTTTGGTACGAATGGCCTGAACGATGCTTCGGTATTTGACCGTACTACGGGAGAGATCACCTCGCCAACCATAAAAAGCTACCTGGAGCCCGGCGATGAAGTTATGATCAAAAAAGCCTGGATCTATGTGAGCCCGTCAGCCACCAATAATTCCAATGCTTACCGCTATTGGGTGGCCCGCGACGATACGGACGGAAAGCTGTACCTGATCAATTATGCCGGGGAAAAAGCAACCTTCTCGAACCTGTTCCCGGCGGCAGCCGAGTTCAAGGTGCTGCGCTCCGGGCGGCGTAACCAGCAGCAGACAGAAATAGGAACGGTAACCAGCCTGGCAAATCCGATTCGCAATGTGGCGGGGACTTACAAGCTGGTGTTCGACGAAAACCTGAACGTAATAAGTACAGCTTCTACAGAATTCCGGGAACAATGGCAGACGGACCTGAGCATACGTAAAGTGATAACGGAGGTGATTACGCATGAAGGTGCGCCCGGTGATGGTAATGATGAAGGTGAAAGTTCTCCTCAAGTAATGATACAGTATATGAATTCGCTTATCGACGATGGCCACCTTGCTGCAGTTGTTCCGGGCACCCCGTATTTATATCCGAATAACAGCACGTATTCCGGATATATTCATACTCTTACCGGATGCCCCTCTACGTCCGGTAGCCTGGGTGTCAGCATGGACGACCAGCCCATCGGTACCGGTACGAGTGAGTTGAATATGCAGGGGATATGGGGACTTCAGGATGGCACGGACCATAGCTCGCTGACTTTTTCTCTTCCCGGAACAGGGGCAGGTTGCATTTTCTGTGAGGTGTACAGGGTAATGGCTCTCGAAGACAATGGCAGTTTTGGTAGTGCAGACTGGGCAAATGTTGCCGAGTTTATCGCTGTAGAAGAGGCACATACTACCAACTTGTTGATGAATCCTAATAATAGTTCGGGGATAACGCGCCTGTATCTTGTATCGGCCCGGATGAATGATAATTCCATCCGGAGGTTCGTGTTTCTGGACGGTTGTTTTGAGGCCCGGTCATACGGACAGACGCCTACGGTGGACCAGGAGTACGTGACCACTTACGAGTGCCTCGCCTACGATGATTTCGTGAACCCGTACATCCACGGCATACTGGGCAACTGGCGCACACACAAGACCTGGGTGTTCCAGGGCGACCGCAATAAAACAGACCCCGAACAGCAGGAAAACCTGCGGCACGACGGGTACATGATACACTACAAACCTTTCTGGACCTATAACGGTACCACAGGCTTATGGAACCGCAGCACGGCCGTAAACTCTGACCAGTACGATAACTGGAACTGCAGCAACGAAATGACCATTTACAGTCCCTATGGCTTCGACCTGGAGAATGTAAACCCGCTTGGTATCTTCTCTGCCGCCGTTTACGGGTTTAAAAATATGCTGTCCACCGGTCTGGCCTCCAACGCACGTAATAAGGAAACCGGGTACGATGGTTTTGAAGATTACTACCAGGATGCGTTTGATTATCCCTGCCGGGTGACCCAGTTCTGGCTGGCCGACGATATGGACCTTCTTACTTCGGAAGATGCACATACCGGCAGGTATTCCATGCGTCTCACTTCGGAGTATTCTGCCACGCGGACATTGAGCCCGGCTCCGGGTCTTCCGCAGCAGCGTAAAGTACCCTATGTGCTGAACAACGATGATCTCTGGAGCGGGTTCTCACCCAATTCGGGTGTCCCGGCCAAACGGTTCGTATTCTCGTTCTGGGCCAAAGGAAACTACGATCCGGCCTCTACCTACGATTATCCCGGCATTGCAGGCGATGTTCTGCTGAACGGTACAAGCAGTCTGCTGGTTGCAGGTTCTTTGCGTAAGTCAAAGATCATAGAAGGCTGGCAGAAGTTCGAATACCTGTTCGAGATACCCGCATCGTCATCCGGAAGTATCGGATTTAGCTTCGATCCGGGTAATACGGCCGCTCTTTTCGACGATGTGCGCGTGCATCCCTTCGACGCCAATATGAAATCGTTCGTATTCAACCGCGATAATTTCCGCTTCACTTCGGAACTCGACGAAAACAACTTTGCCAGTTTTTACGACTATGACCAGGAAGGAAAACTGGTACGCGTGAAAAAAGAGACCGAACGCGGGATTATGACCATACAGGAAAACAGATCAACAACTTATAAACGCTGATCGCCATGAGAAACAAGAATGTATTCATACGATTTATACTGTTCCTATCCGTTAGCATACTGCTGCAATATGGCTATGCACAGCCTAATATTCCCAATATTACGGCCGATTATACGGTGAACCAGTTTACAGGCGGCCCGGCAGGGGCAGGGGTCACCGATCCTTCCTTTTCGGCCATTGCAGCCGGTACGGCCGACTTTCGCGATAAAAGTGCCGATATCCTGGTGTCGCTCTTTGTAGACCCGGATGATAATATCTGTTACGACGGCCATGTTAAAGTTTCGGTAGACCTGGAAGTGCAGTACCGCACGGTAAACCCCTTCGGCAGTCCATCCTCCGTGATCACGGAGTACATTACGCTCGAGGTGGAAAAATCGCCGCTGCTGCTCACGGAAAAAGACCTGGAACGTTCTTTTAAAGTGTATAAGGATGCCTATAAATGCGATGTGAGCATACTGGCCGTAAATGCCCAGGATGCGAACGGGACCGCCATTCCCACCGCAAATATTCCCGATGATATCCGCATTGAAGTGGAATTGCAGCGCACCCGCTATTACAATATGCCCGCCAGCCTTCCGGCACGGGTTACCACGTTCATGTCCGGGAACCCGCTGGAACAGACAGACCGGTACAATATGGACAATGTGGTTGTGGTACGCTGGAATACACTGCCCTGGGTCTCGGAATATGAGCTGGAATGGGTCTTTGTGGAAGATTTTGGTACCGATTTCAGTACGCAGATACCATCAGGCTCCTTACCGGTACAGTTTAAGAACAATGCCTCGCGGGTGCGTGTTCCGGCCAGCCAGAATACGTTTTATATCCCCGTTGTTTACACTACCGGTTACGTGGTAGCACGTGTACGCGGGGTAACCCGGGGCGGCCCCGCACTGGAAGATGACCTGTTCGGGCCCTGGTCCTTCGACGATGCCAACAGCGGTACACTTACCGTGGACGATGCCCCGCCGGGATCTAAACAGAAAATAAGCTTCGGGAACAGTTACCTGCTGAACCACATCAATGCGCAGTATACGGTAAGTTTTACCGAAGATGGTAAAATACTGCCCAAAGGCACCTATGCAGACGGAACGCTTCGGATACGGCAGGAAAATGTGGCGGCAGCCATTGGCAGCGCCGATATTAATGATTATACTAAAATGGGTGTTGTTGCGGAAACGATCTACGATTTCCTGGGCCGCCCGGCCGTAAGCACCCTGCCCGCCGTTACCGAACGTGGTTTCTCCTATAAGGTAAATTACAACCAGGACTGGTGGGGTTTTAAATACAGTTACCTCAATTTTGATTTTATCCCTCCGGAGAACGGTTTATGTTATGGTGAATCGCAGGGCATGGGAGATTCCCGCGGAGCGGGCCTGTACTATTCAGACAACAATCCGGATATGAACGGGCCGCAGGGCCGCCTGCCCGATGCCTTTGATTTTCCGTTCACCCGTATTATTTACGAAGCGGACAATGCCTCCCGCCCCAAGATACAGAGCGGGGTAGGCTATGATCACCGTATCGGTAACGGGCACGAAACGCAGTATGTATACGGCAATCCGTCGCAGACCGACCTGAACCGCCTCTTTGGTACCGATGCCGGTTATGCGGGCTATTACCAGAAAAGTATGATCAAAGATGCCAACGGGCAGGTGAGCATTACCTATACCGACCTGGCCGGCAAGACCATTGCCACCTCGCTGGCGGGTAAGTCGCCGGATAACCTGGACCCTTTACAGGTGGACGGAAACGGTACACCGCTCGAAGACCTGGGCGAAGAAGTGAACGAAGATCTCCTGGAAATAACCACGGCCAATCCGCATGGTAACCAGAACCTGCCCTCGGCAGATCTTACGTCGTACACGGCAAACCATTTCCTGATGGTGACATCCGATAAGGATTACCATATAAGCTATACCTTAACCGGCCGCGATTTTGAGGACGACTGTGTGCCCGATTTCTGTGCCGATTGTATTTACGACCTGGAAATAAGCCTAACGGACGATTGCGGAAATTACATCATCGGCAATGCCCAGGGCAATGGCCCCATGACCATACGCATTCCGGGAAGCGTAATAAACGACGAATGCCAGGACGGTGATCCTTACGACTATGATTACGATACCATCGTACCCCTGAAAATGGGGGCGTACAACCTGGTGAAAAAACTTACGGTTGCCTCCGATGCCCTGGAAGAATACCTGGACATCATCATGAGCCGGGATACCTGCCTGAAGCCGTTGTCTTTCTTTTATGACCCGCCCGATGTTTCGGACTGTTTTATCGACTGTGAATCCTGCCTGGATGCATTAGGAGACGAAGAGGATTTTGTGGCAGAGAACGAAGCCGACCTCGGCAGCCAGGAAGCGGCCATTGCCATGTACAATAACCTGAAGGAGCAGTGCCGGAGCCTCTGCGGCGAAGCCTATAAGGACGAATGCAGCCTGGGATACGAGATGATGCTGCAGGACGTATCGCTTATGGGCCAATATGGCGAATTTGCCGCCGGCGACGCGTCTGCCTACCCCGTATCCATCTTTAATGTGAGCAACGAATTACCGGTGCGGGCACAGGAACAATTTGTAGATCCGTTCAGCAGCACGCCACAGGCCGGAAGCCTGGAATTTGCGCCCATATCTGCCGGGGGACTCAAAGGTTCCTGGAAAAGACCCCGTTACTTCGATCCGACGGACAATACCTGGAAACGCGGTTATTACGACGAGCTGGGTAACCGGGTACGTATTACCGTGACCGAGAACGAGGACGGTAGTTTTTCACCCGAACCGGAAAACTGGGTAACACCCGAGACCGATCCGCTCACGGGCACCCGTTATATCTATCCCGAATTCCTGGAGAACCTTTCCGACTTTTTAGATGCCTGGCGCCCGTCCTTTGCCAAGTCCCTGGTGGTATTTCACCCGGAATATTTTAAATACCAGTTCTGCAGCAATGCATTTACGTATACAAGCCAGGTAGACAATGGAGCTGGCACCAATGTGGAAGTAAACACCTACGAATATGCCCGCATGCTGGAGCGTTACCCGGCTTCGGTGGCCGTAGCCGAACTGGGACTTTCGGGTTCCATGACACCGGTAGCCGTTATAAACACCATATTGGCTGCGGACCCCTTCTTTTCAGATCCCGGCTCTTTTGCCAACCAGAACCTGATGAACGCTGGACCGCCCGTTACGGCAAAAGACATCATGTTCTACAAACTCATGACGTACCAGCCCATCAGCGGGGTGCCGGCCAATATTGTGCAGATCGCCTATGCCAACGTAAATTGTGGTATTGCGCCGATCCCGCCCTGTCCGCTTATTACGTCCATCGATTTTTCTACCGTGCCCCAGGCCGACCAGATATGGCGCCGAACGGCCATCCTGTATGCAACGGTACGCCAGGAGGCTATGGGACTGGCCATGGACGTATACCAGACCACGAAACGCAACGGCATTCATACCGATTGTATCGGGAACAATGAATACAGCCTGCCGCCCGATCTGCAGAGCACGCTGGAATATTTTGCCGGCAATACGGTGAATCCCTGCGGGTTCCCGGATATGTACTTCTATGCACATAAAGACCAGCGTTTCCCTTCTTTCAGTTCTATGCTTGCAGAAGCAGGCTTCAGCGATCCGCCCAACCCGGACGAATTTGACGAATATGCTGTACAGGCCGGGCAGACGGTTACAGGGAAATGCCCCATGCAGATCGATTTTGAAAATATGCTCAGCGTGCTCGCACAGAATTCCTTTCTGGCAGTCGGAACGAATACGGTTGTTGACCTCAGTGCCGGGCAGTACCTTGGCTCCACGTTATATCAGCACCTGGACGGACTGGGCAGTTTCAACGCAAATATTACCGTAACCTCTACCCTCGTTACGATCGTTACCGCAGGCAGCTGCACCACAACACTCAGCTGGCCGGCCGGTGTGCCTTCTTATTACGACTGGTCGGATATTTATTTGCTGGCCGATGTACATAACGGCCCGGGAGGACCTTCCCTGTACGGGTATATAATTGACGGAACACCTGCCAGTATAGAGATCCCCTTCACCACCTGCCTGCCGCTCACCGGCTGCAGCGCCAGCGGAAGAGGTATCTGCAAACCCACGCAGGATATCAAAGACCTGAAAGCGCTTATAAATGCCCTGAGCACCAATGGCGACCTCTGGGTTACCGGCACGGCTCTGCCGCTCACGAACTACGAGATGTTTATTACTCCCAACCTGCGTACCATACTGGGTCACGAAACCAATCCGGCCAGTTACACCTGGCTGTTCGACGGAAGCACCCCGGCATGTACCCTGCGCAATACAGTAAATAATGCCCAGATCATTTTAAACCTGAATACCGGGACAAGTACCATTTCGTTCCCGCCCGCGCTTACCTATACTTTCCCTTCCATCTACCAGGTAACACCGGTGACCACAACGCCGACCTCCGACCCGGCGTTCAGCTTTGGTGCGGTAGTAGAAACAGGCAATACGTTTTATTACATTCCGCCCGGAACTACGGTAGAAAAACTGAACGGTACCATTGCTACGGCAAACACCCTGCGCAATGTGTATGCCAGCGAATGTGATGCGGTGCAGGACCCCCGCTGTAATACCCAGGCACATGAGAATCTTTTGTATATCTATAATACCCTGAGCAAAGCCATACAGACAACCGAGCAAAACCTGGCATTTATCGGCTTCGGAGATTGTATCGTGGCCGAAGAGACGTATACGAACGGCGATCCGGTAGATATAAGCCAGGTTATTTCCGTAGAGGGCGTCTATGCCGATATGTCGCAATCAGAGAACGGCGAGTACTCCTACTCCGGGAAAGTGGTATTCATACTTACAGGCAATGTGGAACGGGCCCTGTATTTCAAGAGCTGCATGCCGCTCAAGAACTGCGACCCCTGCAATGAGGAGCCCTGCACGTATATGACTACCACGCTCGATATGGGGTATATAGATTCTGTCTTTGCTGAAATTCCAATAAGCTGGCCTTACGGTAATTACAGTATAACCGGTATGCTTGGTAGTTTCAGTGTCCCATCCTGTGTGGAACTTCCGGATATAACCCTGCAGTACAACAGCAGCTATCCTTCGTTCAGCGATTTCCTGGATGCACTGGTGGCGCAGGCCAATACGGTGAACGGTGTGCAGGCCAGCTATAATTACAACGATATGACCATTACACTACAGATCGACAATACATTCCTGAACCCGAACTGTATCTGCGACTCTTCGTATGTGGGACTCAAAATGCCTCCTTTACAGGGCGATCTGCCTATGCTTATCTCGCTCGGGGTCGTTGCCTGCTGTGATGACAGGGGCGGAGAGCCGCAGGCCCGCTATGGTGTGCTGGCCGATGTAGACAGAAAAGGTAAGCTTCGTACAACGCTTGCCCGTAAAATCTGGCCTTCTGCCGGAGGACAGCAGTCTGAAAAGAGCATGTTGCTGAATGAAGGGGAAGATGAATGGGATACCCCGGTCGATTTTAGTTACGATATCAATTGCAACGAGCCTGTGGTACCCTTCCCGAAAGATACGGTGATCGACGAATGTGTGCAGTACCTGCTGGACCTGGCCGCCGAAACGGCGTATAACGATTACCAGGCTTACCTGGAACAGGTACGGAATGCCTACCGCGAGGCCTATCTCACGCAGTGTATGTCGGCCCTGGAAACACTGAATGCCGTGTATGAAAGCGACGAGTATCATTTTACGCTATACTATTACGACCGTGCCGGGAACCTGGCCCGTACGGTGCCTCCCCGGGCTGTAAAACGCATTCCGCTGGCAGATATGCCTGCTGTGAACGCTGCGCGGGTAGCCGGTACGGAATCCAAGCCCGACCACAACGACGGCAGCCTGTCGCCGGTCAGTTCGCAGTACCTGGAAAGCTATGCGCTTACGACCCGTTATTGCTACAACGCATTCAACCAGGCCACCAGCCAGCAAACCCCGGATGGCGGACTGAGCACGTTCTACTACGATAACCTGGGCCGCGTTGTGCTCTCCCAGAATGCGAAGCAACGGAATGAAGGCCGGGTGTATTCCTTTACGATATACGATGGACAAAGCCGTATCACCGAAGTAGGACAAATGAGCCGTACCGACCTGCAGAGTCCCTCGCTGGCCTACCTGCATAACCCGGTAGGCACGGCCGCATTCTTTGCCAGTGGTTATACCAAAGGCCAGTGTACCCGCACCTATTACGATGATATAGCTTTTGTTCCCTCAGGAGTACTGTACCCTGCGGGCTTCTTTAGCCAGGAGAACCTGCGCAAACGCGTGGTCTGCACTACGTACCAGCCGGAAGAAGGGTTCCCCGCCGGCGACGAAAGCTTTACAGCCGCCACGCACTATGACTACGACTACCACGGGAACGTGCGGCAGATGCTGAACGACAATACGCTGATGCCCGACAGCGATCCGCTGGACTTTACGTATAACTTCCGGTACAGCAAGGTAGACTACAGGTACGACCTGGTAAGCGGCAAAGTACGCGAGGTAGCCCTGAACCGTAGCCGCCAGGATAAGTTCATACACCGTTATACCTATGACGATCAGAACCGTATACGGGAGGCTAAGACCAGCAAAGACGGCTACTGGTTCGATACGGATGCCGCGTACGAGTATTTCTATCATGGTCCGATGGCCCGCACGGAATACGGTCCCTACAAAAGCCAGGGCGCCGATTACACCTATACGATACACGGCTGGCTTAAGAGCATCAACAGCGATAACCTGTACCCGAGAAGAGAACCGGGCCAGGATGGCTATACGGGTGGAACTACCCGGTTCGTGGCCCGCGATGCCTATGGAATGTCGCTTACCTACTACGAGAACGATTATACGGCCATCAACGGTACGCATGTGGATTTTCAACTGGCGGTGCCGGCGGCTTATTACAGCAACCGTAACCTGTATAACGGCAACATCGTGGCCATGAACAATACCCTCAAGCAGGTTGCCGATCTGCAGAAATCGGAGCCGCTGCTGCAGGTCTTTGCCTACGATCAGCTGAACCGCATCAAAGGCAGCCACACCTATATTCAGAATAATTACCAGGCGACTATTACGCCCTGGAATCCGGCTGCGCCGGAAACGGACATGTTCCGTACGGCCTATACCTACGATCACGATGGTAACATCAAGACCCTGGACCGCTACAATAAAGCCGGGCAGCAATTCGACGAATTCGTATATACATACGATAACGGCAAAAATCAGTTGCTGCAGGTAGCGGATGATCCATTGTTCACCGCACTTGTGAATTACGATGTGGACAACCAGGGAGCGAATAACTACGAATACGATCTTATCGGGAACCTGCTGCGCGACGATGCCGAGCAGATTGCCGAGATCCGCTGGAACACCTACGGTAAGGTAACGGCGGTGTACCGGGCATCCGGTTCCCTGAAGCCCGACCTGGAATTCCATTACGATGCCGCCGGACACCGTATTGCCAAAACCGTGATCCCGGTGGGGGCCGGCAAATGGACAGAATTCTACAGCCTGGACGCACAGGGTAATATACTGGGCATATACCGCGGCGGTAAAGACGAAGAGGGCGATCCCTACCTGAAGCTTACGGAGAATATCATGTACGGCAGCAGTCGCCTGGGCACCTGGACCCGCGATGAGCTTATTCATTTTGAAGCACAGACCCCGGGCATACAAAAGCTGGACCGCGGTACAAAACAGTACGAGCTCAGCAATCACCTGGGCAATGTACATGCCACGGTAAGCGACCGCAAAAAACTCATTTGCGAAAGCGAAGAAGCGCAGTATTACGAGCCGGAGATACTGAATACCTACGATTACTATCCTTTTGGTATGCTGATGGAAGAACGCAAGCAGTACCGCCTGGATTGCGAAGAGTTCTCGGATACTACGTATACGGAGGTGTTCAACGACCAGTTCAGCGCAGCTACTACCGACTGGTTCTATGTGGACGATATGAGCAATCCTACGGTCAGCAGCGGACAAATGCGTGTCAATCGCAATGGCGTATCCCTGGTCCGCTTGTTTACGGCGGTTCCGGGCAAGCAGTACCGGGTACGTTTTCGGGTAAATTTATTCTGCGATGTACCGGTCATGATCATGGGTAACCTGCAGAGCTCCTCTACAATGATGTGTACAACATCACAGGCCTACGAATTTATTTTCACGGCCAATGATGCCAGCTGCGGTATCGGGTTTTATTCCTCGTTCTCTTCTAAAGGCTGTGTACCCAACATCGACTACGTGATCCTGGAAGAAATGAACATTACCGATACCCTCATCTGCGACCCGGATTCTCTGTCGGCGTATAGGTTTGGGTTTAACGGGCAGATGAAGGACAATGAGGTAGTTGGACTGGATGGAACAAGCTATACTGCAGAGTTTTGGCAGTATGATCCGAGGGTGGCCAGAAGGTGGAACCTCGATCCTAAACCTACAATAGGAATAAGTTCTTATGCAGTTTTTGAGAATTTTCCAACTGTTTTTAGTGATCCTTTAGGTGATAGAATTAAGGGTACTAGAAAAGAGAAAAAAGCTCTTAAGCAAAGAGATGATTGGGAGAGTATAAAAGCAACGTACAGAGGAAGAAAAAGTAGTCGAGATCTTGTTTTGCATCAAGTAAAAGGTGATTCCAGAGTGACAGATGATGTATTAAATGCTGATATTCGATCTCAGGTACTTAATAATCATGGCGGAAAAGGGCGGCAGGACTATTTATATTTTACGCCATTAACAGAAACAGTTAGAGAGTCATATACTTTCTTTGGGATCGGCTTTGTTACTCGGAAACCTGTTCAAAAACAGTCAAGGAACAGGTTTATCTCAGGTACTGTTATTATACGAGCAATTTCGAATGTAGATGGCTATGGTATGGACCATGTAACTGTTTATGGGGACACTCCAAGCTCTCCTATTTACGATGCGGATGCAGGTCCTGTTGATGTGGGATATGTACCTATTGTAGGAGGCGGAAATTTTGACTATAGCACCACCCATAGTAAAAAGATAGTTACAATATGGAGTAATGATGGTTCTCCATTATCCGGACCACATGCGGGTATGGTTGTGATACAAGTAATTGGGGTGAGATATGTTGAAAGTAGATTTATTTATTCATCCCATAAGTAAATCTTTATTGCGCCGGAGTCCCCTGTGGGGACTCCGGCGTTTTTCTTTCTTCCCATTCAAATCCCCTCTAAACCCCTGCGTGCAACTCAGACGAAGCAAAACACCGTCTACGGTACAAAATACACCGTTCGCGGTGTTGTGCTACGGGTTATGCGGAGCAGACAGACGCACTCAACAGGGCCTCACAGGCCGTTCTACCCATGCGGTACGGTATGCAATACCCTGCTACAGATCGTTAACGGTATGCGGTAACGCGTTGTACCCCTGCAGGTAGTGGTCTGAGGCTGTTGTACAACACCTTTAACGGGGGTAAAATACGCCGTCTGCGGGGTATACCTGCGGGTCGAACGGAGTTCAGATACTCCGCCCGGGGGGCTGAACAACTCCTTCGTACCCCTTGTCACAGGGGTACGAACGGCATGTAGCACTCCTCCAACGCTGTAAAGCGCAAATATGTCACGCCAGGTGTTCATTTGTAGTTTGTTAGCTATGTACTGTCAGCTGTTAGCTGCCTTACGCCGTTCCTACAACCGCCCCTACCGTTTGTATATTTTCCGCCGTGCAGATATGCCTCTATGGCATTTTTGTATGCCGCAAACGGCGCGATCTTCTCCGCTAAATGAACGCTCCTGTATAAATTTTGCATAGGACCTGTTGCCTTGCAGCCCAGCGAAAAGTTCCTCAACTTGCGGTGTAATTTTCTCTCTTCACCCCGTTACAAAAACACCCGGTTTCTGACCCTGAGCCGCGTCCGGATCTCTCAAGTGCCAATGAACATGCCGCCATGTTCCCGGACCCTGCTTTGCTCCGAAGCCCGGTTTATTTACCGCTCTCTGCTTTTACCGGCTTCCTGCACGGGAATACGTTCCCGTGTCTTTATATACATAATCGCTGAACCTATGAAAAAACTAACCGGCGTTTTCTGTATAGTACTCGGGCTGCTGTGCCTGCCGGGTGCCTATGCGCAATATCTGCTCACGGCCGTATCGCCGCCGCCTCAATTCACCCATGACGACCTGTGGAACCTTACGGTTACGCGCAGCAATACACAGGACAACTACTCCAAATTTTATATCGCTTTACGTATCTACGATGGCCAGAGCCAGTTGTTATCCAAAACGAACAGCGCTAACCTGGACCTGAGTCAGACCGTTACGGTAATTAATATCGGTAACCTGTACACCGTGCAGCCTTTTACCATAAACTATTACCATGCCGGTGTACTGCAACAGGTCATCAGCTCGGGCGGACTCTTTCCACCGGGGATCTACAATGTGCAGTTTACGCTCTACGGCAGACCTTCGGATGGTGAATTCACGGAGTTGGCCAATTACAGCAGCCAGGTTGTGGTAGACGCCATGTGGCCGCCGATGTTATTGTCTCCCGCCGATGGCGACAGCATTCAAACCCCGACACCCGTACTTACCTGGACGCCGGCCTTCAGCACCTATCTTTCGGGAAGTGTAACGTACAAATTACGTGTAGCCGAGATCTTCAACGGGCAGAGTAAACAGCAGGCCATCACGGCCAATATGCCCAAGTATACAGAAACGAACATCCCCATGCCTTTGCAGATATACCCCAACACGGCCCAGCCGCTGGAAGAAGGCAAACGCTATGCCTGGCAGGTGGAAGCCAACGCCGGAAGTATCTCTTTAGGATACAGTGAGGTGTGGGAGTTCTGTTATTGTTTTCCGCAACAGCAGACACAACAAGCTCCCGGGTTTTACTACAAGCTTACCGAACATCCGCAGTCGCAGTTTGAGCTGGTAAAAGGCAATATCATCCCGGTGGCCTTCCCGGAGAAATACGTTCCCAAAGAAGAAAAACTGTTCTTCAAACTAAAGAACACCGAAGGCAAAGAATTGGCCAACCAGGACAATTTTGACGCCCCGAAAAAGATCGGCATGAACAAATACCAGATCGACCTGTGTTCGGACAGCAAGCTGAACCTGAAAGAAGGGTACTACATCCTGGAATTCCCCACGGAAAGCCGCTTTACCTATTACCTGCGTATACAACTCAGCGGCCGCGTGGACTGCCGTTAAATCATTCTATAAGCCATAACCTATTTGCAATACATACCCCGTATGAAACGTAAAAAAACGCCCCTTTTCAGACGCATCCGGCAGAGTAAAGCCGCCAAAGTGCTTGCCCTGCTCATCAGTGCCGAAATTGTTGTACAGACCTTACAGCCCCTGGCTTTGTCGGCGCTCACTTCGGGCCCCACGCAACCTGAGGTACAGGGTTTTCAGCCGATCGGACTCACCGAAATGGTGGACCCGTTCAGCGGAGACTTTTCGTATAGTATTCCCCTGCTGGATATCGGTGGTTACCCGCTGAACCTGGCTTACCAGTCGGGCATATCGATGGACCAGGAAGCCAGCTGGGTAGGACTGGGCTGGAACCTGCACACAGGTGCCATTACCCGGCAGATGCGTGGCCTCCCCGACGATTTTGCCGGCGAGGAAATGACCGACCACATAAATATGAAGCCCAATACCACCGTAGGCGTGAACGTGGCCTTTGATATGGAACTCTTCGGTTTTGAGGCCAACAGCCTGGTAAATGCCAGCGGCTCCGGAGGCAATGGTACACTTTCGGTAGGTCTGGGCGTGGAGTACAACAACTATGCGGGACTCAATGTAACTACTACGATGGGACTGGGACTTACGCCGGCTTCCCTGCCTATGAATGCCAACCTGAATCTTACCAGCGGAAACGACGGCCTGCAGATATCGCCCAACGTGTCGTATTCGGCCAAACTGTTCGGTTCCGAAAAGAGCACCAGCGGTAAGGCCAGCCTGGGTATCGGAGCCAGTATCAACTCACGCAAGGGACTTACCGATATCAACCTGAACGGAGGCGTTACGGTATCGGCCAAAGACAATGTGGTAAAGGAAGGCCGAAAAGGAAAGAACGGAAAAATTGCAGATCAGGATTACACCGGTTCCGGCAGCAGCGGAGGCATCAGCAACAGCTCCAGCATCAGTTTCGGCACGCATACCTTTGCACCTTCCATCGAAAATGCCATGGAAAGTTTTTCATTTTCCGGCAAGGTAAAGATCGGCGGAGCCACCGTGCACCAGGATTTCGGCGGTAGCATCTCGGGTTACGGAAGCGTACAAAAACTTACGTCCAATACCTTCAGCGCGCCGGCCTACGGTTACATCTATTCCGAAAAGGCCAATAACAACGACGATGCCCTGCTGGACTACAACCGTGAAAAAGACGGCAGTTTTTCCCCGCACCACAAGCATCTGCCGCTTACGGCGCTCACCAACGATTTCTTTTCCATTGCAGCGCAGGGCCTGGGCGGTACTTTCCGGGCCTTCCGCAACGATGTGGGCTATGTGTACAACAACAAGAAATTCAGTCCGAGCAATTCAGGTTCCCTGGGCGTGGAGATCGGCATCGGGCAGGTGGTAGACGTGGGTATCGACGGCAGCGTGAACGTGGTACAGTCTACCTCGGGCCCCTGGCGTGACGATAACCTGGCCATCGGCAGCATTCCGTTCCGCGAGAAAAAAGTGAACGACCTCCGGGAGAACTATTTCCTGCGCATGACCGGGGAGAAAATTCCCGAGCAGGACCCGGCCTTCCTCAGTAACACCGTAAAAGGTACGCAGGCCATACGCTACAACCTGAAACACCAGAACGGTCTGCCTTCGGTAAAGGCCGACAATAAGTTCAGTACGGAAAGCGGCGGCACGCTGTCTGGCATCAGTAATAACGAACGGGTCCGCCGTCAGCCGAGGAACACGGCCGTGTATTTCCTTACCGCTGCCGAACTCAAAGCGGCTTACCCGCACAAACGCAAAAATATTTCGCAGCATGCAAAACCGCATCATATTGCCGAGATCATCGTAGTTACGCCGGAGGGCATGCGTTACGTGTTCGGACTGGCGGCCTACAATACCAAACAGGTGGAACGTTCCTTTGCCGTGGGCGGCACTATGTCTAACCCCAATGGCGGTTTTGCCAACGGCTCTGCCGATAACGAACGCGGACTGGTAAATTATAACGCTACGGCGGCTTCCACATCGAACGATAAGGGCATCGACAATTATTTCAAGGAAACGATCACCCCGGCTTTTGCACACAGCTGGATGCTGACGGAGATCCTCTCGCCCGATTATTCGGACCTGAAAGGCGACGGCCCCACGCAGGACGACCTGGGCGCCTATGTGCTTTTTAAATACGGCGACACCGATGCCAACGGTAACCTGCAGGCCGATATCAAAAACTACGGCTGGCGTACCCCGACGGCCGGGGCTATGAAGGCCGGCTATATGGAAGGCCTGCGTACCAACCCCACCGACGACAAGGCCAGTGTGGTATACGGTACCAAAGACATCTGGTACTGCCATTCCATCGAATCGAAAACACATAAGGTGCTGTTTGAGTTCGACGACCGGCAGGATGGTCTGGGCGTGGACCCGAACGGTAACGTGATCGGCACACAGCAGCAGAAACGGATCGAGAGCATCACCTATACGTCCATAGAAGCTACAGGTTCCACACCGCCGGTGAAAAAGATACATTTCGTATACGACTACCTGCTGTGTCCGGGTACGCCCAATTCTACGGCACCGGGCGCTAAAAAACTTACGCTTACCAAACTGTATTTCACCTATGAAAATTCCAATGCCGGGATGTACAGTCCCTATAAATTTTCGTATATGGATAAAGATGCAGGCGGGAACGATTTTTCGTATGTGCATGGAAACAACGACCGCTGGGGCATTTTAAAGAAATCTACCGACAACCCGGACGGCATGAGCAACGGCGATTATCCCTACGCCGTACAGAATGCGGCCAAACAGGCAGAATACGCCGCGGCCTGGTCTATGAACCGCGTGGAGCTGCCATCGGGCGGTAAGATCAGTGTTACCTACGAAAGCGACGATTATGCCTATGTACAGGACCGGCGGGCTGCCAATATGTATATGATAGCCGGTTTTTCCAAAACGAAGGACGGTATCATCAAGAACCAGACCTTCATTCCCTCGGAAACCTACGATTACCTGATCGTGAACGTACCCGATGCGGGCAGTATGCTTAGCTCCGATGAATTCCGCAAGCGCTACCTGCAGGAAGAAGCGGTGCCCGGCGATACATACGGACCGCTGCGTTACCTGTATTTCCGCTTCCTGATGAATGTGAACAAGCCCGGCAACCCCAAATACGAATACGTCTCCGGCTATGCCGAAATAGACCGCACGGGCGACTGGTGCGGTATGCGCAACGGTACGCAGGCCTATATAAAAGTAAAGACCGTACTGCCCAATCCGGGTGGTACGGCCGCCAATCCCTTTGCGTATGCGGCCTGGGCTTTTTCGCGCAGCAATACGCCCGAATATGCCTATAACCAGCCTCCCTTTGGCGGAGAGGCTGCCGAGCAGATCATTATGGCGCTTACGGGGGCCACACTCATTAAAAACATCTTTGAAATGCTGCTGGGCGTTAACAACCGCATGCGCCTCGAAGGCTACGGCAGTCACGTAGATACCGACCGTTCCTGGGTAAAACTCTTTGACCCGGACGGCCGCAAATACGGGGCCGGTCTGCGGGTAAAGCGCCTGGAAATAGATGATAGCTGGAACCAGATGTCGCCCAACGAAACCTCGCGCAGCTACGGACAGGAATACAGTTACACGCTGGAAGACGGTCGTTCTTCGGGTGTGGCGGCCTGGGAGCCGGCCATGGGTTCGGACGAGAATCCGTTCAAGCTGCCCGTGTACAACGACGATCCCAAAGTAAAACTGGTGATGGAAGAACGCTTCTACGTAGAAGAACCGTTCGGCGAAAGTTTTATGCCCGCACCGGGAGTCGGTTATTCGCGTATCGAGGTAAAAGACATTGTGTACAATGCCAATGTAACCAGCCTGAGTACCGGTAAGATGGTGCATGAGTTCTATACGGCCAAAGATTTTCCGAGCCTTACCCGATATACCAAAATTAACCCGGTGCTGAAAAAATCGAACCCGATCGTAAGCCTGCTTTCCTTTAACAGCTGGAACCTGCTTACTACCAGCCAGGGCTACACCATCGAGGTGAACGATATGCACGGCAAGCCCAAAGCCCAGCGTATGTATGCCGAAAATGCGACACAGCCCTTTGCGTATACAGAACATTACTACAGGACCGACGCCCAGGGCAAGCTGAGCAATAACTTCCCGGTGCTGGACCGTAACCGTACCCTCACTACGGAAGAAGTAGGGGTGGAGTACGATATGGTGGTCGATTTCCGGGAGCAGAACACCGAGGGCATTACAGGCAGCCTTGCCTTTAACATAGGCTATGCACAGCTGGGGCCCATTCCCACCTTCTCTTTTTCTTTATTCCCGGGTTTTAAACGCGATCACAGCCGTTTCCGCAGTGTTACGGTCACCAAGCTGATACAACGTTACGGCCTGGAAGAAAAACAGGTGTCCTACGATAAGGGCGCCCTGCTGGAGACCCGCACCGTGGCCCTGGACAAGATGACGGGCAATACCGTGGTGCAGGAGCTTACCAACGAATACCGCGATAAATATTACAAGACCGATATGCCGGCGCACTGGGTATACCCGGGAATGGCGCAGGCTTCACAGAATGTAATGTTCATGTTCGGCAGCACGGCCCCCGGTGATAATGCCGTATACGACCGTACCACGGGCATAGTGAACCACCCCGGCCTGGTCCCCGGCGACGAGGTTTTTCTCCATCGCAGAATAGGCAATTTCAACGCCAACCTGAACCTGAGTTCCAATGCCTACCGCTACTGGGTGGCGCAGGACGGAAGTACGCAATACCTTATCGATCACCGGGGACAGAAAGCCATACTGAACAGCCTGGGCATGCAGAGCCTTATTTTTAGTGTGGTGCGTTCGGGGCACCGCAATATGCAGCAGACGCCGCTGAGTACGATCACCAGCCTGGGCAACCCGGTGCAGAGCGGTTCTTTTACGCTCAACAGCGGGCTTAAGACCATCAGTACGGACGCGCAGGAATACAAGGAGCAATGGCATACCGATTATTCTGTACCCATCGTTTCCTCGCAGGAAGTAATGACCCTGGTGGGGCACTCCGAAAAAATGCAGTCCCTGCTCGATCTGCTGAACCAGATGGCGGCAGAAGGCAAGCTGAGCCAGGCCGGTCCGAACCCGCTCCCGGCCGGTTACACAGAGAACGGCACGGTAAACAGCAGTTTCCTGGAGGGACTTACCGGTTGTGCACAATCAGCCACGGCGCTGAATATAAATGCCATTCAGCCCGCTACCGACCTGCCCTTCATGGCCTCGGTACTCACGGCTTTCGGGTATTCGGCCGCCGGCAACAATTCAATGCTTTCCCTGGCACTGGATCCCGGTAACGGCTGCAGCGGCTGCGACCGGCTCTACATGATATCCACCCTGAATACGTCTGGTTTCGGCAATAACGACTGGCGCAGTATCCAGGAGTTCCAGCAGGTGCTTTCTTCGCAAACGCTTGCCCTGCCGGGCTTTACCGAACCGGTATACTGCCACCTGCTACAGGTGAAACTGATCACGGGTGCCATACGCACGGTGATCCTCGCAGACCCCTGTTATAACACCAGCAGCTTTACCTACCAGGGCTATTCCGTGTTTTACGACTGCCTGGAAACGGAGTTGCCCATCAATCCGTATATAGCCAATATACTGGGCAACTGGCGTACTTATAAATCCTGGGTGTTCCAGGGCGACCGCAATAATACCGATGTGGCCGTAGCCGAGAACCTGCGTCGCGACGGTTACCTGCCCTCCTGGAAATCGTTCTGGAATTACGACAACGTATCGGGATACTGGAAGAAAAGCGCGGGCGTGAACAATACCGTATACGAAAACTGGAACTGGACCAACGAAATGACCATTTACAGTCCATACGGCTTCGACCTGGAAAATAAAAACCCGCTGGGCATTTTTTCCGCAGCCATTTACGGCTTTAAGAACATGCTGGCCCTGGGACTGGGCTCCAACGGCATGAACAAGGAAATTGCCTACGACGGTTTCGAGGATTATTATTCCGATGCCTTTAGCAACGAATGTGCCCGTCCGCACAGCTGGTTCGCCGATGACCTGAACCAGCTGGTGTCTACAGATGCGCATACCGGGAAATATGCCATGCGGCTTACGGCAGACCATACCCGGAAATTTGCAGTGACAAGTCCCCTGCATCCGCAGCAGGTACCCACCGTACCGTATTTCCTGAATGACGATGACCTGCTTACCGGGTTTTCGCCGAACCCGGGTCAGAAACGTTTTGTGCTCTCCTTCTGGGCAAAGGGAACGTATACGAACGGCACGCTCGATTACCCGAACATCAGTGCCGATGTGCGGGCAGGCATAACGTCCTGGATCGTGGCCGGCTCGTTGAAAAAGACCGACCTGGTAGAAGGCTGGCAGAAGTTTGAATACCTGTTTGAAATACCGTCGAGCGTAGTGGCGAATACGTCGTTCAATGTAACCCTGAAGCCAAATTCCGGCGGACAGCCCGTACTCTTCGACGACATCCGCATCCACCCGTTCGACGGCAATATGAAATCCTACTCTTATGACCGGGAGAACTTCCGCTTTAATGCCGAACTCGACGAGAACAATTTTGCCACCTTCTACGAATACGACGAGGAAGGCAAGCTGGTCCGCGTAAAGAAAGAGACCGAGCGCGGCGTAATGACCCTGCAGGAAACCCGTACCAATAACTATAAACGCTGATCCCATGAGCATATTCACATTCCGTAACAAGATGAAAAAGGGTAATATGTATACTAAAACATACAGAATGCTCCGGAAACACAGTTTTTTATTCCTGTGTATCTTCGCCTGCGTATATGCATCACGATCTGTATACGCACAACCGAATATCCCGAACATCGTTTCCGATTACCAGCTGAACCTGCACACGGGCTTACCGGTACTCATGGGCAATGTGACCGATCCGAACTATACGGCCATTGCCGCCAATACGGCCGATTTTCGCGATAAAAGTGCCGATCTGCTGGTGTCGTTGTTCATCGATCCGGACGATCATGCCTGTTACGAAGGCTACCGTAAAATAACGGTCACGCTCGAAGTAAAGTACCGTACGGTAAATACCTTCGGGAGTCCTTCGGCTACGCTTACCGACAACATTACGCTGGAGGTGGAGAAACATCCCGACCTGGAGGCGCCCGATAAAGAGCGGGCCTACAAAGTGTATAAGAACGCTTACTGGTCTGAGGTGCGGGTACTGGGTGTAAGCGCCGTGGACGAAAACGGAGCGGCCGTACCCGTGGCCAATATACCTGTAGATGTAAAAACCGAACTGCAGCTGCAGCGCGAACGGTACAAAACCATCAATATGAGTTTGCTGAACACTTCGTTCAATACCATTTCGCCGGCCCTGTTAACTTCGATCTACAACGTGCACAATGTATTTGCCGTGCAGTGGAATACGGTGCCCTGGGCTTCGGAATATGAGCTGGAATGGACCTTTGTGAGCGATTTCGACCCCAGCGGAACGGCCTCGAATAACCTGCCGGCTACGGCACTGCCGCTGAAGTTCAGGAACAATTCTTCGCGCGTGCGGGTGCCGGCTACACAGAATTTTTTCCAGATACCCGCCATTTACAACAAGGGATATATCTGTGCGCGGGTACGTCCGCTTACCAAAGGCGGTACCAGCCTGGACAAGGACGTGTTCGGCAACTGGTCTTTCGATCCGGCCAACACAGGGACTCTTTTTGTATCTGATCTACCCGCCGCAGCACGTTACAAGACCGATCTGCTCAACGGACTGCTCATCAACAACGTGAATACCCAATACAGCATACAATTCTCCGAAGATGGCAAACTGCTGCCCAAAGGCGATTATGCCGATGGGACCCTGCGCATACGCCAGAGCAATATGGCGGTGTCTACAGAATATTCGCCCAGCAATACCTATACTAAAATGGGTGTGGTCACCGAAACCATATACGATTTCCTGGGCCGACCGGCCATTACCACACTGCCCGGCGTTACCGAACCCGGTTTCTGGTACAAGGCCAATTATAACCTGGACAACAGCGGCAATAAGTACAGCTATCTCAATTTCGACCTGGCTGCGCCTTCGCCGGGCAACTGTTTTCCTGAGTCGGACGGTATGGGCACCACTAAGGGTGTAAGCATGTACTATTCCCCGGCCAACCCGGTACAAACGGCTCAGCAGGCACGTGTGGCCGATGCCGCTCAGTTCCCTTTTACGCGTATCGTATACGAGGGCGACAATGCATCCCGGCCCAAAATGCAGAGCGGGGTAGGGTACGACCATCGCATCGGCAGCGGACATGAAACACAGTATATTTACGGAAATCCTTCGCAGACCGAGCTGAACCGCCTCTTTGGAACAGACGCCGGTTATGCGGAATACTACCAGAAGAATATGATCACCGATGCCAACGGACAGGTGAGCATTACCTATACCGACCTGGCCGGGAAAACCATTGCCACTGCCCTGGCCGGCCGTGCGCCGGACGGTATGGACCCGCTGCTGGGCCCGAACGACGATCCGCTGCAGGACCTGGGCGAGGACGTAACCGATGACCTGCTGGAAATTACCACCCAGAATCCGCACGGTAACCAGAACCTGCCCGGGCTGGACGGCATGTCCTACACAGTGAACCGCTTCCTGATGGTGAGCAGTACCAAACAGTACGGCATCAGCTACAGCCTGGACGCAGAAGATTTTTCAGACGACTGTATACCGGATTTCTGCGCCGATTGTATCTACGACCTGGAACTGAGCCTGCAGGACGAATGCGGCAACTATGTGATCGGTAACCTATCCGGCAACGGCCCGAGGATCATACGGGTTCCGGGTAGCATGATCAATTCAGGCTGTGATATAGACAGTGTGTATGCCTTCGACAGCCTGCTGACCCTTAGCCCCGGCGTATACAACCTGGTGAAAAAGCTTACGGTGGTTACGGACGTAATGGAGGCCTACCTGGATACCATCATGCAGCGGGATACCTGCCTGAAGGAACTGAGCGATTTTTACCAGCTGCCCGACCTTTCGGACTGCTACATCACCTGCGAAAGCTGCCTGGAAGGGCTGGGAACGCTGAGTGAGTTCCTGGCGGAGAACCTGGCCGATTTCAATAACGATGAAGACCAGGCCACCATGGCCTACAACAACCTGAAAGAAGACTGCGAAAGCCTGTGTCCGGATGCCTATAAAGATGAATGCAGCCTGGGCTACGAAATGATGCTGCAGGACGTTTCGCCACTGGGCCAGTATGGTGCCCGCGGCCCGGACGACCCCGTTTCCTGGGCCCTTTCCGTGTTCAATACCGCTAATTCCCTGCCCAAACGGGACGACAGCCAGTTCAACAATCCTTTCAGTGTCGGCAACCAGGCGGGTTATACACTATTTGCGGCTCAGCCTTCGGGCCACTGGAAGAACCCGCGCTACCGCCATCCGGTAAGTAATACCTGGATCGAAGGTTATTACGATGAAAACGGTGTACGCGTACGTGTGGTGGTGGTTCCCGATCCCGTGCTGCCTGGTGTATACCAGCCGGCCGTAACGGCAACGCCCATGTTCGACGGGGTACAGTATTACGTATACCCCGAACAGCTTATGAACACCGAAGATTTCCAGGATGTATGGCTGCCGTCCTTTGCCCGCTCGCTGGTGGTGTACCACCCCGAATACTTTAAATATGAATTCTGCAGTGAGGCTTTTAATTACACTGCGACCATGGACGACGGCTCCGGCGGCAGCAGTGTGGTAAATACATACCAATATGCCAACCTGCTGGAACGCTATACCGCCGCACAGGCCATCAGCGAACTGGGGCTGACCATGCCCATTACCACTTCGGCACTGATCACGGCGCTGGTCAACAACGATCCCTTCTTCTCCGCAGCGGGTTCCTATGCCCAGGGCAACCTGCTGGGCATTCCGCCGCTGATTACAGCCAAAAATCTGTTCCTGGCCAAACTGAATAATTACATGACAGATCCGCTGATCCCCGGCGGTCTGGATATCGTAAAATCGGCCTATGTGAACGTACACTGCGGAATCGGCAGCCCGGGCAGCTGTGTACTTACGGCGCCGTCCAGCATCGACCTCAGTAATCCTTTTACCCAGCCCGACCAGGTATGGCGGCAGCTGGCCGTACTGTACGCTACGGCCCGCCAGCAGTCGATGGGTATAGCCATGAAAATATTCCAGGCCACGAAGCGCCAGGGCATCTATACGGATTGTATCGGCACGGATGAATATACGTTCCCGTCCGGCTATTCTTTTACCCTGTATGGCGGGGTGCCGGTAAGTCCCTGCAGTATTCTCAGTTTCTTCCGCTATTCCGGGGCCAGTCAGCGCTTCCCGACCTTCAATTCCCTGTTCGAACAGAACGGTTTCAGCGATCCGCCTACGGTAGAAGAAATGACGGAATACGGTTCACAGGCAGGCTATGCGGTTACGGGCAAATGTCCTATGCAGATCGACTTTGAGAACATGCTGGGCCTGCTGGCCATGAACGGCAAACTGAGCGGCAGCGGCCTGGTTGACCTGGGTTCCGGCGGTTATATGGGCACTACGCTGTACGATTACCTGGATACCGAAGGCAACGGTTTCAATGCCAACATTACGGTTACGCCGTCGAGTATCGACATCGTGATCGCCGGCGACTGCGTAACTACGCTCAGCTGGCCGGTAGACGCACCTCCGGGCTTCGGCTGGGCAGATGTGTACATGATCACCGATGTGCATACCGGTACGGGCGGCCCTGTGCTGTATGGCTATATCAATAACGATAATCCTACCTTTGTAGAAATACCCTTCACTACCTGCCTCACGCTTACCGGCTGTAGTGCCACCGGACGTGCGCTTTGCAAACCCACGCAGGATATCAAAGACCTGAAGGCGCTCATGAATATACTAAGTATAAACGGACAGCTTTTTTCTACCAGCGCGTTTACACTTACATCGGCCTACGAACCCTTTATTACGCCCAACCTGCGCAGCATCCTGGGCGATTACCCGATCGGCAGTTACAGCTGGCGTTTCATTCCGGGTTCCCCGGGTTCTTTCGAACTCACACGGGGTACGGCTGTGATCACACTTTCGCTCAGTAGCAGCAGTATTAGCCTGCCACCGGTAAATGACTATACGTTCACTACGTTCTACCCGATACCTTCCAGCACTTCTTCGCCTTCTGCGGAGACCGGTTTCGGCTTCCGTATGGTAGAAACGGATGCGGGAACAGAGTTTTACATACCCCCGGGCACAACACAGCAGAACGTGGAAGGTACGCTTAGCTCCCTGAACACCCTGCGCCCGGTATACGCTTCCGATTGCGAAATGGTGCCAGACCCGCGTTGCAACACACAGGAACATAAAAACCTGCGTGCGCTGGAAAAAGGTCTCAAAATGGCGGTGAAAAGCGGTTCATTCGACTACCTGGACTGCATTAGCTGGCCGGAGACCTTTACTAATAACACGGCTTTTGACGCCGGAGATATCATCGACATCGTATCGGTATATGCCGTAATGAATATGTCCACCAACGGACAGAACAGCAACTTTGCACAGGTGAACGTGATCCTTACGGGCAATGTGGCGGCCTCTTTCATACTGGAAAGCTGCCATCCGTTCAAAAACTGCGATCCCTGCGGAGAAGATACCTGTCGCACGGCTGTACTGGAACTGGACTTCGATGCGTTCTTCGACATGCTCAACAGCACCAGTCCGCCTACACCGATACCGCAGGGGCCATACAGCATGACCTATGCCGGGGTGAATTGCTTTATACTGCCACAGCACAATTTTAGTTATGATCCGCTGGTATACCCTACATTCCAGGCCTTCCAGGAAGCCTGGGTGGCGCATATCAATACACAATACGGCAGTATAGGCGTACATGCCTTTATGGATGGCGGTACTATGGTCATTGAAAAAGATATGGCCTTCCTGCAGCCTGGCTGCCGCTGCGATAAACTGGTACATCATGTAATGTTCAAGAAGACGCTTGTGGCGCTGGATACAGTGGCCTGCTGTACAGAATACGGCGGACCGTCTGAACCGCCTGCCCTCCCGCGCGATGGCTCTTCACCGAAGAAAGTGGCTTCCGGCTTTACCCCCAAAGCGGTGGCCGATCCCGACGGATTTATCACCGTGGTGGAACCTTTCAGCTACGATGTAGACTGCTACGAACCGGTGGTACCGTTCCCGCGCGATTCCATCATTGATCCCTGCGTAAATTACCTGATGCAGCTGGCTTCCGAAAACGCCTGGAACGATTACCAGGCCTACCTGGACAGCGTGCGCAACGCCTATCGTGCGGCCTATACGGCCAAGTGTATGTCGGCCCTGGAGACGCTGGACCTGAGCTACACCGAAGACGAGTATCACTATACGCTGTATTACTACGACCGCGCCGGCAACCTGGTGCGCACGGTGCCGCCAGCGGGTGTAAAACGCCTGCCGCTTACGGATATGGTTGCGGTAAATACAGCCCGCGATAACGGTACGGAATTTAAACCCGACCACAACAATGATGCGTTGCTTCCGTCAAGTGTGGCTTACCTGGCCACCTATGCGCTTACCACGCGGTATCGGTATAATGCATTGAACCAGCCGATCGTACAGAAAACCCCGGATGGTGGTATAAGCAGGTTCTGGTACGATAACCTCGGACGCATTATTATTTCACAGAATGCTCGTCAGACGGGCTATGTGTATGCATATACGAAATATGATGCACAGAGTCGTATAACAGAGGTGGGCGAAATGGAACGTACGGATGCAGCCGTGGCTGACCAGAACAACCTGCATAATCTTACCTATTCAAATGCGTATCTGTCTTCCGGGTACACCAAGGGCGAGTTTGTAAAGACCTATTACGACATAAAACCTGGGGGAGCATTGGCATACCCGGCAAGCTTCTTCAGCCAGGACAACCTGCGTAAACGGGTTACCTTATCCACCTATTACAAAGGTTCCGGGGAAACCCCAGGAAGTGCAGTCTTTAGTTCGGCTACGTATTTCGACTACGATTACCATGGTAACGTGCGTAAAACACTGGAGAAAAATACCGATATGCCGAACAGCGATCCTGTGAATTTCGATTACAATTTCAGCTATCATAAAATAGAGTATCGTTATGACATAGTCAGCGGAAAAGTGCTGGAAGTTTCGCTGAACGTTACACGCCAGGATAAGTTCATACATCGGTATAAATACGATGAGCAGAACCGTTTGTTACGAGTACAGACAAGTAAGGACGGTTATTGGTTCGATACGGATGCGGAATACGTGTACTATTATCACGGGCCACTCGCACGTACGGAATATGGGCCATACAAGAGCCAGGGGGCTGATTATACCTATACACTACATGGATGGCTCAAAGGTATCAACAGTGATCAGCTCGACGCAGACAAAGATCCTTCCGGAGACGGCAAAACAGGTTCGCCACATGCCTGGGCCGGCCGGGATGCTTATGGTTTTTCACTGCAATACTACCAGGGCGATTATTCGGCGATATCCGGTTCGCAGAGTTTCCTGCTAAATGTGCCTTCTGCCTATTACAGCGGCTACGAATTATACAATGGCAACATTCGGGCCATGAACAATACACTGAAACAGCTGAGTGATAAAAATAAGGCAGAGCCTCTATTACAGGTATTTGCCTACGATCAGCTAAACCGCATTGCCGGCAGCCGTACCTATATTCAGAACGATAACAGCACTCTGATCACGGACTGGAATGCTTCGGCTCCACTCAGCGATAGGTTCCGTACCTCATACCGTTATGATGGCAACGGGAATATCGAGAAACTGAACCGTTATGACAAAGCCGAAGTTCAGTTCGATAAACTGGAATACGGTTATACAGCGGGAACCAATCAGCTGGCTTTTGTAGGGGACGATCCTGCATTTTCCGGTCTGGTTTCGTATGATATCGACGACCAGGGAACGTATAACTATGTGTACGATGCCACGGGCAACCTGATCCTGGACGCTTCGGAAGAAATTACCAGTATCCTGTGGAATGCTTATGGAAAGATCACACGTGTGATACGAAATGTCGGCTCTTCCAAACCACATCTCGAATTTACGTATAACAGTGCCGGTCAGCGTACCAGCAAGACCGTACTTATGCCGGGTGGTGAGACCTGGACTGATTTTTATGTGCCGGATGCGCAAGGAAATACGATGGCAATTTACAAACTTAGTAACACAGATGATGGCCCGGAACTTTACCTGGAAGAAAACAACATTTACGGCAGTAACCGTCTGGGCAGCCTGCATCGGAACGAAAAGCTGAATTATACACCTGTATCGGCTCCCATTGCAGAACTCCTCAGAGGTAAAAGACGTTATGAACTCAGCAACCACCTGGGCAATGTGCATGTAGTATTCACAGACCGCAAACAACTCATCTGTAATTCCACGCCGGTTGCCCAGTACTACGAAGCGGAGATACTGAATACCTACGATTACTATCCCTTCGGTATGCTGATGCAGGAGCGCAAACAGGAAAAGATCGACAGTATCATTGTAGAAGAAACAGATACGCTGAATTTTACCGATTTTGAAAACCCAGTGGTGTCTTCTTCCGGCGGAATTTATACCTATGACGGCTGGACGCACTGGAGTCCGTCATCCCTGGCGGTGGTCGCATCCGGTGGTAGCCAAAAACTGCAGGTGACCAGTACCAGCAGTGCCCATGGTACGCATCAATACTTTAATGTGGTGCCCGGCCAAACCTATACACTAAAACTGGACCTGGACGTAGGTACAGCCGGCCAGGTGAACATCATTGTATGGGAACAGGATCCCTTAGGGCCGCTAACGATCATTGGGGCACCGTTGCTGGCGATGAGTTCAAATGGCACGCATACAGTCAGCTTCACTCCGACCAAGAGTATTGTACTTATACAGATACGCCAGAATCCTTCCGGCACCAGAGTGTTCTATCTGGATAACATTTCCTTTACAACGAAACACGATATAAAGGTGGGACGTGTAGCAGGCAGTTATAGATATGGGTTTAACGGAAAAGAAAAAATAGATGAGCAATATGGTGAGGGTAACGCTTATGACTTTGGAGCGAGGATGTATGATCCAAGAACTGGACGTTTCCTGTCTATTGACCCCTTAGCAAGTCTTGCTCCGGGTTTATCGCCGTACACTGCAATGGCCAATAACCCTATTTTAATGTTTGATGCGGATGGACAATGGCCTTGGCCGATTTGGGCACGTTCGTTTATTTCTACATCCACAACAGGAAGCGGAAAATTTAGGGGTGATGGAAGAGGCCCTTCCACTGTAACAACAAGTGAGGTGACTTCAAGGGTTTGGCTAAACTTCACTTATGACGCTACTAATCCTGCTGTTACAGATTATAAAGTTAGGAGTGACTATACATTATTTTATGGCATTCCTCCGGCCATTCCTCCAAAGGTGGCTACGGGAAAACCCAGTGTTGAATTTACAAGTGTGAACAGTGAGAAAAACTCTTTCGGGAATAATATAGGTTCATTTGGTTTCCACTATTGGGGCAAAGACCCCATTACCCCACAATGGGCAACTCCTGCATTAGATGTTCATGCAAATTTTTCTATAACAGAAAGTCTTGATTTAGGAATACTTTTCGTAAATGCAACCTTTACAGGTGATAAGTTCCCGAGTACAGAAGCATTTATAGAAGACCAATCAGGCTTTAAATTATTCCTTGGTGCAAGAAAAGAGGAAGGCGGTCTTAATGACTTATTTGGTGATAATAAAAAGTTCTTATTTAATGTAGATATGCAAATTAAGTTTGATGAGAATGGGAATTTTACAGGAGTATATGACCAAGAAACGGACACCTACATCAGTCCTGACGCTTGGAATAAACGAGTACAAGAAAGATGGGACAAGTCACAAGAAGAATAACAATGAAAATAATACTTACAGTAGTTGTTATTGTATTATGTAATCTTGTTTGGATATTGTTCAAGAAAAATACTACGATGGGAGAAATACACATATTGCCCAAAGGTTTTAAAGGAGTTGTAATGATTATCCATGACCAGGAAAAAGGCACAGAATTTAGCAAGGAAAATGGGAATATAGTTTATAGAATACCCACAAACGGGATACTAATAACAAAAGCGCCTTTGACGGAAGGATTAAAAGACATAAAATATTATTATGAAGAAAATAGCAGCCGACAGGAGATAAAATACTGTTGGGATTGCAAGAAAAGTTTTCCTAATAATGATACGGTTTATGTTTTTGGGGGCTCTACTGGCACTTATGGAGAAGGTAATGAGAAAGTGGATTGTACAACTTATCTTGTATGTACTCAACAGGAAACAGATAGCCTATCAAGAGTATTAGAGGAAATACGACCTTTGGAAATCTTAAAGCAGTATTGAAACTCAAGTATAACTTTCGTCTTGTGTGAGTCGCCCGCAGGGGACTCAGGCGCCGCAAAAACCTGAACTAAAACGCTAACATGCACACAGCTCTTCCGCCCCTTCCGGAGAGCTGTTTTTTGCTAAAAGCTTATAGCTATCAGCTTTCCGTTCTCCGCTTTTTTTTGTATCTTTAAAGAATAAAGTTTTACGAAAATCAGGCAGGTATGGGAAGCAGGAACAAAAACACGAAACGCACGCTGAGCAAGGTGCTTAACAGTCTGTTCGGGCTGCGACAGAAACACAAACCCCAGCAGAACGAACGCTCGCGCCGCATCGTGCCGCCCGACCCTCATATCCACCCCGAAGATACCCTGAAAGATGCCGAGCAGCGCTGGGACACCGAATCACCCGCCACGCCCGGACAGCCCAACCGTAACCGGCCTAAAAAGAAGAGAAAATAGCTTACAGCCCCAAAACCCCGGCATATATCTGAAGAAAAGATACTGCCGGGGTTTTGCTTGTCATTATACCTGAAACTATATGTCTGTGCGTATGCGCCTGTCGTTTAATCTTTGGATTTTTTCTTCGGCGGGCGCGGACTCTCGCTCTTTTTAGGTACCCGTGCCCCCGCTTCCCGTGCTTCGGAAAGCCCGATGGCGATGGCCTGTTTGCGGCTCGTTACTTTTTCGCCGGAGCCCGACCTCAGCTTGCCTTCTTTCATTTCGTGGACGGCCTTTTCCACCTTTTCCTGTGCTTTTTTACTGTACTTTGCCATGATTGCCGTGTTTTAATGTATTACTTGCGGATCGTGTCCGCCTCCTGTTCTCCGTAGGTGCCGGTGCTGCCGATCAGCACGCTGCCCGTAGTGGTATGTTCCTGTGTTTTCATGATCGTTCGTTTATTCATACAGGTCGTTTCGCAGGTCGCGGGCCATTTGCAGGTGATGTTCCAGCACGGGTACCTTGCTTGCCGCCCAGGCCTTTATGTCGGCATCTGTGCCGTCGTCAGCCTCTTCACGGAATTTTTTCAGCACCAGTTCATGGTCTTTCACCATCTGGTCGACAAAGGCCTTGTCGAATTGTTCTCCGCTTTTTTTGTTCAGGTCGTCGTAGGCGTCCTGGCCTTTTTTATCCAGTGTGGCCGGTATGGCTATGCCTTTTTTCGATGCCAGGTCTTTCAGCTCGTTGTTGGCCGTAGTATGGTCGTCTTTCATGCTGCGTCCGAAATCTTTTACCCGTTCTGAACCCGATCTGTTCAGGGCCAGTTCGCCCAGCTGTACCTCCGCTAAGCCCGCGGCTGCGGCTTCGGTGCAGAACAGGGCGTCTTTTTCCATGGGCGTATCAAAACGTTCCTTATTCACGTCTTTGGCCTGTTCTGTGCTGTCGGCATGGTTACTGTTGCAGGCGGTGATGCTGAAGAGGGCCGCGATAATAACTACGTATTTCATATCTCTGTGTTTTAGGGTACATACCACAAAAAACGTCCCGTAATTGTACCGGTATGCCTGCAGGCCTTGTCTGCTATGGAAAACGATGCTATTTTTCCACTTTACCTCCTGTGGGTAAATTCCCCAACCCGCGCAAAATGTCCTCCCGTTTGTTTTGTAAATGTCCCTTTTACAGTCTTTTGTGCCGGCGGTATGGTTTTTGACCTTAACTTTAACAGAGCAATACAGGTATTTTATGAAAGCAATCTGGAAAGGAACGATCGGTTTCGGACTGGTGAACATACCGGTTAAACTGTACAGTGCTACCCGGAGCAGCAGCCTGGACCTGGATATGGTAGACCGCCGCGACCACAGCAACATACAGTACCGCCGGGTGAACGCCGATACCGGCCGGGAAGTAAAGTGGGACGATATTGCCAGGGCCTATATGCTGAACGACGAATACATCCTGCTGGACGAGGAGGATTTTGAACGGGCCGCCCCCGAGAAATCGAAGATCATCGAGGTGAACCACTTTGTGAATGAAGACGAGATCGATACCGTGTACTACGAAAACGCCTATTATGCTGTTCCGGAGGCTTCGGGCGTAAAAGCATACGCGCTGCTGCGCGAAGCCCTGAAAAAGTCGGGTAAAGTGGGCATAGCCCGTTTTGTACTGCGTACGGCCGAAACCCTTACCGTGCTCAAGCCTATGGACGATGTGCTGCTGCTGAACAAGATACGCTTTGCCGAAGAAGTGCGGGATACGGGCGAACTCGACCTGCCGGCATCTTCCACCGTTAAAGCGGCGGAGCTTAAAATGGCACTTTCGCTCATTGAACAGTATACTCAACCCTTCGATATCCGTAAATTTAAAGATGAATACTCGGCCCAACTGCTGAAACTGATCAAAGCCAAGGCCTCGGGTAAAAAACCAAAGGCCCGCAAACTTAAAATGGTACATACCCAAAGCGACGATCTCATGGAACAGCTCAAGGCCAGTCTTGCCAAACGTAAAACTTCGTAGCTATGGCACTGAACCAGTACCGCAAAAAACGCGATTTCGAAAAAACGCCGGAACCCGTATCCGGGAAGCCTTCTAAAGGAAAACTCCGTTTTGTGGTGCAGCGCCACGATGCGTCGCACCTGCACTACGATTTCAGGCTGGAGATGGAAGGGGTGCTCAAAAGCTGGGCCGTGCCCAAAGGTCCTTCCATGAAGGCGGGGGAACGTCGACTGGCCGTGATGGTAGAAGACCATCCGCTCGATTATGGTAAGTTTTACGGCATTATCCCCGAAGGGAATTACGGCGCCGGTACCGTAGAGATCTGGGATGAAGGTACCTACCTGCCCCTGGAGGAACTGCCCGCCGCAGAACGGGAGGCCGAACTGCTGCGCGGACTGGAACAGGGCGACCTGAAATTCAGCCTGAAAGGGAAACACCTGAACGGCGCCTTTGCCCTGGTACGCATGAACGATGGCACAGGGAAGAACTGGCTGCTGATCAAGAAAAAGGACGAATACGCGCAGAAAAGCTATGCCATAGCGAAGGTCCCCTCCCTGAAAATACCTGCCGGAAGTGCCGGAACGAAAAAAAAGACAGAAAAAAAAAGTAAACCCGTTACTGCCGCCCTAAAAAAAAAGACCGCACAGGCAGATAAAATGCCCGCGGAACCCCTGAAGCCCATGCTGGCTACCCTGGCCGAAGTTTTTCCCGCTGACGGGAACTGGCTGTATGAGCCCAAGTACGATGGTTACCGGGCCATTACCCGCATACAGGAGGGTAAGGTACAGATGGATTCCCGCAACGGCAACAGTTTTGTACGTAAATACGCCGCCCTGGTAAAGGAGCTCCGCGCCGTGAAAGACGAGGTGGTGCTGGACGGCGAAGTGGTGATCGAGGATAAGAAAGGGGTGAGCAATTTCCAGATGCTGCAGAATTTTGATACCACCCGCGAGGGAACGCTTACCTATTATGTGTTCGATATCCTGTATCTCAACGGGCATTCGCTTATGGATATGCCGCTTGTGCAGCGTAAGGAGCTGCTTTCAGCCTTTTTTAAGGAGAATGATTTCGAGAATATAAAGGAATCGGCCTTTGTGCAGGGCGGGGGAGAAGCGCTCTTTAAAAAACTCACGGCCAAAGGGTACGAGGGCATCATTGCCAAAGATGCTGAAGGCAGCTACCGGGAGGGCCGCCGGAGCGAAGGCTGGCTCAAGATCAAAAGTGCGCATACACAGGAAGCCGTTATCTGTGGGTACACACAGCCGCAGAACAGCCGCAAGTACTTTGGTTCGCTCGTACTGGGCATGTATGAGAACGGCAAACTGCGCTACGTGGGAAACTGCGGTACGGGTTTTACGGAAACTTCGCTCAAAGACCTGTACGAACAGATGCAGGAACTGCAGGTGAAAAAGTGCCCTTTCCCGGAAAAGCCCGTGCTGCGCGGCCGAAAGAGCGACCCCACCTGGATACGGCCGGAACTGGTGTGCAACGTAAAGTTCCAGCACTGGACCCGCGAAAGCCTCATGCGCGTGCCGGTATTCCAGGGCCTGCGTACCGATAAGGAAGCCGCCGGAGTAGTGCGCGAAATACCTAAAGAAGCCCGTCCCGCTGTGCAGAAAACAGGGGAACAGGTGTTGATGCTCGACGGACACGAAGTAAAATGTACCCACCTGGACAAGATCTACTGGCCCGCGGAAAAGATCAGCAAGGGTGATCTTATCGATTATTATTTGCAGATAGCGCCCTATATTCTGCCCTACCTCAAAGACCGGCCCCTTTCGCTGAACCGTTTCCCGAACGGGATCGAAAAACCGGGTTTCTACCAGAAGGATATGGACACGGAACAGGTTCCTTCCTGGCTGCACACCGAAAAGATATGGTCCAAATCGAACGATGATTACATCGATTACCTCATCTGTAACGATACCGCTACACTTATTTATATGGTAAACCTGGGCTGCATCGATATCAATCCCTGGAACAGTACCTTCCGGGAGCCCGACAGGCCTGATTTCCTGATCATGGACCTGGACCCCGACGGGGTGCCTTTTGAACGCGTAGTGGATACGGCCCTGGCGGTAAAAGAAGTGTGCGACGCGCTGGATATCCCGTGTTTCTGTAAGACCAGCGGAGCTACCGGTCTGCACGTGTACATTCCGCTGGATGCCGCCTATACCTACGATGAGGTGAAGACCTTTGGCGAACTGATGGCCGCTATGACCCACGAACGCGTGCCTGCCTTTACCAGCCTGGAACGCATGCGTGCCAAACGCCGCAGGAAAGTGTATATCGATTTCCTGCAGAACCGCAAAGGGCAGACCATTGCCGCACCCTACAGCGTCCGGCCGAAACCCGGGGCTACCGTATCAACGCCGCTGCGCTGGACAGAACTTACCCACAAACTGCGCCCGGCTATGTTCACGATATTCAATATCGGAGAGCGTCTGCACAAAACGGGCGATCTCTGGAAAGACGTGCTGGGCAAAGGCATCGACCTTAAAAAAGTACTGCGCAGGATCGACAAACTTACCTGATCCGGTCTGTTTTTTTTGATCTGTGGAAGAATTCCACGCCAAAGCTGTCGTTCATTTCCACAGAGCGGCATCTATCTCATTTTTTCATTTTTTCTTTTCAGCCTGTGGCGGGTATTTGCACCGCTTTGTCTAAAACAGCCCGCATACATGGCCCGGCTTTTGTCCTTAGTTAAACCTGATCCTCTCCCTGATTTTTTTCGGAATTATTTACTTAAAAAACGGTTCGTATGTTTCATCATGTGAAAGAATTACAGTTCAAAGCCCGTGTTTCTCGTCCCGATCCGCGTTTTGCCCGTTTGCTGCTGGAACAGTTCGGCGGCGGTAACGGCGAACTCAAGGCGGCTATGCAGTATTTTGTGCAGGCTTTCGCAGCCCGGCATCCTTATCCCGATAAGTACGATATGCTGATGGACATTGCCACCGAGGAGTTCAGTCACCTCGAAATTGTGGGTGCAACCATACAGATGCTGCTCAGCGGTGTGAACGGCGAACTCAAGAATGTGGCCGAAGAGTCGGAACTGACGCGCCTGCTGGACGGGCGGGATTCCAGGGACACCTATATCCACGAGGCCATGATGAACCCGCAGTTCTTTGTGCTGAGCGGTGGCGGCCCGATCGTATGCGACAGTGGCGGAAATCCCTGGTCGGGAGCCTATGTGAACGCCAACGGAGACCTGAGCGTAGACCTGCGCTCGGACATTGCCGCCGAAGCCCGGGCCAAGATCGTATACGAATACCTGATGCAGTTTACCGATGACCCGGATGTAAAAGAAACACTCAATTTTCTGATGACCCGCGAAATTGCCCATGCGCAAATGTTCCAGGCCGCACTGGATACCATTGAACCGAACTTTCCGCCGGGAATACTCCAGGGCGATCCGCGCTACAGCAATACGTATTTTAACCTTTCCGAACGGGATGGCGAACCTATACGCAGCACCTGGAACCAGGGAGCCAGCGCCTGCCTGGGCGAACACTGGCAGTTTATCGAAGACCCGCGCAGCTATGTAAGAGAAACGGACGGCCTTACCCAAACCGAGGCCCGGGGCACCGTACGCACCGAAGAGAGTATACGTACCCGGGAACGGGAACTTTCTGTACGACGCTCCCGCGAAGTGAATGACGCTTCCGGACAAAGAGACCTGGAATGGGGCAGAGACTGACATATTTTAAAAAGGTTATACTTTTCTGGTGACTTGCCACCTGCGTGCAGCTTATTAGGGCTGTATGCAGGTGTTTTTTTTAATACCCCCGCACTCCGGAACAGTATTTTCCGGCAGGAACATTCTATCTCTTTTTTTGTGGAAGATTTCCACAGCGTTTGTTCCGAAAGTTCTACAATCTGTACACAAGTGTAAAATGTGGTGTGTGGCTCTCTTCCTTGTCCAGAGCGGGGTTCCGATTTTTGGTCTGGCTTTTGCTGTACTGCTACTCCCGGCATCATTCGTTTACCAGCCTTATTGATCCCTCCGCACCGGATTGCATTACAGGTTTAACAACGTATTTATTTAACGCAAACAGTCTATGAAAATTCTTGACATGCAAGTGATGAAGGGCCCCAATTTCTGGTCCAATTACAGGCAGCGCCTGGTGGTAATGAAGCTGGATATTGAAGAACTGGAAGAATATCCCAGCCACATGATCAATGGCTTTAATGCCCGGTTAAAAAAACAAATGCCCTCGCTGTACACGCACCGCTGCTCATACGATTTTGAAGGCGGTTTTTTTGTACGTCTCGACGAAGGCACCTGGATGGGTCATATCGTAGAACACATCGCCCTCGAAATGCAGACACTGGCGGGCATGGACTGTGGCTTCGGCCGCACACGTTCCTGCCGGGAAAAAGGCGTGTACAAGGTTATTTTTGAATATTGTCATGAAGAGGCCGGCCGTTACGCCGCCCGTGCCGCCGTACGTTTTGCGCAAGCCCTGGTGAATAACGACCGTTATAACCTGGAGGCCGACCTGGACGAACTGCGTCGTATACAACGCCGCCTGGCTTTCGGGCCCAGTACCGGGGCCATTGTGGCCGAAGCCGAAAAACGCAGGATCCCGTACCGCCGGGTAGGCGAGGACTCCCTGGTGATCTTCGGGCAGGGAAAGAACCAGCAGAAGATCCGCGCCACCATGACGGGCAATACCAGCGGCATAGGCGTAGATACGGCCTGTGATAAACAGGAGACCAAGAACCTGCTTTCTGCCGCCTGTATACCGGTTGCCGAAGGCGGAACGGCTACTTCGGTAAGCGGACTGGAAAACCTGGTGGAACGCCTCGGCTTTCCCCTGGTGGTAAAACCGCTGAACGGCCGTCACGGTAAAGGTGTTACCACGAATATAAAAACAATGGAAGAGGCCCTGCGTGCCTTTGAAGCAGCCCGCGCCACCTCGCGCACGGTCATTGTGGAGCGTTTCCTGGAAGGTTCCGATTTCCGTTTCCTGCTCATTAATTATAAACTGGTGGCCGTGGCCAAACGCATCCCGGCCTTTATTACAGGTAACGGTACCTCGTCGGTGGAAACGCTTATTGCACAGGCCAACCGCCATCCCGACCGGGGCGAAGGGCACGAAAAACCGCTTACGCTCATCGATGCCGATGAGATCACCCGGCAGATACTGGAGACCCACAACCTGGGCATGGACAGTGTGCTGGCCGCCGGCGAAGTACTGCACCTCAAATACACGGCCAACCTCAGTACCGGTGGCGTTTCTATGGACGTTACCTCCCGCGTGCATCCGTTTACGGTACACATGGCCGAACGCATTGCCCGCATCGTAGGCCTGGATATCTGCGGAATCGACGTAATTGCCGAAGATATTACACAGCCCCTGGGTAAGAACAACGGTGGTGTGGTGGAAGTGAACGCTTCGCCCGGTTTCCGGATGCATCAGCAGCCGTATTACGGGCAGGCCGTTAACGTGGCCGCGCCGGTCATGGACATGCTGTATCCCGAAGGCAAAAGCGCCCGCATTCCCATTGTGGCGGTAACGGGTACCAATGGCAAAACCACCACCACGCGGCTGCTGGCACACATGGCGGCCTATGCCGGGCATAACGTAGGTTTTACCACTTCCGACGGTATCTATATCGGTGGCGAACGCATAGAGGCCGGCGACTGTACCGGCTACCTGAGCGCCCGTACCGTACTCAGCGATCCGTCTGTCGATTTTGCCGTGCTGGAATGTGCCCGCGGAGGCATCCTGCGTTCCGGTCTGGGTTTCGATCACTGCAACATCAGCATTATTACCAATGTTACCGAAGATCACCTCGGTCTCAAAGATATACACAGCCTGGCCGACCTGGCCCGCGTAAAAGAAGTGGTGGCCCGCAGCACCTTCGATAACGGCTATACCATCCTGAATGCGGATGACGACCGGGTGTACGGCATGATGGAGAACATGAGCTGTAATGTGGCATTGTTCAGCCGTAACTGCGACTGTGAACGTATACTTACCCACCGCGAAAAAGGGGGCCTCGTGGCCGTGGAAGAAGACGGCTGGCTTACTATTTACGATGGCGACGAGCAGCTGCGTCTGCTGCCCCTGAACGAGATCCCGCTGAGCCTCGAAGGTACCGCCGGCTGTATGATCTACAATATTATGGGCGCTGCACTGGCGGGTATCCTGCAGCGTTTTCCGCTGGACGTACTGCGTGAATCGCTCCGCAGCTTTGTCCCCTCGCCCGAAATGACCCCCGGCCGCTTTAATATGTTCGAATTCCCCGACTTCCGGGTGATGATAGACTATGCACACAATCCCGGCGGTTTCGAACGGCTGAAGGAATTCCTGGACGCCCGCCGCTGCACCGAAAAGATCGGGGTGTTTTCGGCCACGGGTGACCGCCGCGACCAGGACATTCAGAATATCGGTCGTTATGCCGCACAGATGTTCGACCTGATCGTGGTGTTCTTCGACGAGAACCTGCGCGGGAATACCCAGGAACATATACGCGCCATGCTCGAGGAAGGCATACGCTCGGTAAACACAGGTATAGACGTGGTATTTATTCCCGAGCAGCAGAAAGCGGTGGAATTTGCGGTCTCCATCGCCTCAAAAGATTCTTTTGTAACGCTGCTGCCCTACAAGGTAGAGGATTGCATACAACAGGTAAACAAGCTGAAGGAAGACCGTTTTGACGGGCCCCAGGTGTTCTTTTCCACGCGGCTGGAACTGCCCGGAACCGGAATGATGGCACAAAAACCCAGTGCATGAACCACAGGGACGATACACCGAAAGGTCGTCTGCTCATCATCGGCGGAGCCGAAGACAAGGGCGATGATACGGATAATCCCGGCCGGAATTTTGAACACTATGAAATACTGTTGAAGCTGCTGCCCGAGAGCAGGCGTAAAAAAGCATCGGTAGAAGTGATCACCTCGGCATCGGGAATACCGGTGGAAATGATGCGTAAGTACCGTTCGGTGTTCCAGAAACTCGGTTTTGCAGAAATAGGTCATATGCGCATCGAGGATAAAAAAACGGCGGCCGATAAAGAACTGATCGAACGCATACGGAAAACTCATGCGGTATTCCTGAGCGGGGGCGATCAGTTTCGCCTTGCGGCCATACTGGGCGGCACACCCGTGATGGAGGAAATACACCACCGCTACCGCGAAGATGCCGGTTTCCTGCTGGCCGGGACCAGCGCCGGGGCTATGGCGGCTTCGGCACTGATGATCTACCAGGGAGACGGCAATGTGCCCATGCGCAAAGGCAATGTTAAAGTGTCCTCGGGCCTCGGTTTTGTACGGCATTGCATCATCGATACGCATTTTGTGGAACGCGGACGTTTCGGCCGCCTGGTACAGGCCGTAATGATGAACCCGCACCACATAGGCGTAGGGCTGGGCGAGGACGCGGCCCTGCTCATCAGCCAGGGAGATAGTGCACGCTGCCTGGGATCGGGCATGGTCATCATTATCGATGCCTCGCGCATCCGGCATACCAATATGCCCTTTGCATCCGAAAATGAGCCCCTCAGCGTAGAAAACCTGACGGTGCACATTTTAAAGAACGGCGATGCCTTTGTATTCAGTAAACGGGAATTTATACCAGACGAAGATGATGTAAGAGCACAAAAAAAATAAGGAATATGGAACAGATCGTGATGTTTGCAGCGGCAGCGCCCGATTCCGGGGCAAAACTGATGGAAAGGCTCAGCGGTATGGCGGGGATCCTGTTCGGGGGACTCATCCTATACCTGCTGTTTTTCTTTATACTGCGCCGATGGATGAAGAAAAAAGAATACTTCTTCGGGGCGGCCCTTCGCCAGAGTATTTACCTGCCCGGACTGCTGCTGATCGTAAGTGTGGCTGTAATGTCGGGCTTTCCGCTGATGCGCGCTGTGATCGGTCCCGAGCTGTATGCGACCATACTGCACGGGCTGCATATCTGGGTAATTATTTCTATAGGTTTCTTTTTGTGGGGTGTGGTCGATTTTGCTAAAGTATACATCATTCACCGCTCCAAGGTACATGCCACCAATCCTTCTGATTTTACCTATCGCAAAGTGGTAACCAAGTACCAGCTGCTGCAGCGTATGATGAACATCGTGATCATGTTTGGCGTTACCATTGCCGTGCTTACAACCTTTGAGGCCGTGCGCGACGTGGGCGATAAGCTGCTGGCCTCGGCCGGGCTGCTGGGCCTCATACTGGGTTTTGCCGCGCAGAAAAGCCTGGGTACCATTTTTGCCGGCGTACAGATCGCCCTTTCGCAGTCGGTGCGTATCGGCGACATGGTGGTGGTAGACGGACAGTCGGGAACCATAGCCGATATTACGCTCACCTTTGTGGTGGTAAAGGTCTGGGACGGACGGCGCCTGGTGGTGCCCATCAATTATTTCCTGGAAGATACCTTCGAGAACTGGACCCTGGTGTCCCCGGAGATCATCGGTAAAGTAAAGATCTATGCCGATTATTCGCTGCCGGTGGCCGAGCTGCGGCAGGCATTTAAAGAGTGGCTGGCGGCTAATGAACTCTGGGACGAACGCAAATGGAGCCTGGTGGTGACCGGTGCCGATGCCTATACGATCGAGATACGCGCGTCGATGAGCGCCCGTAATTCCGACGATGCCGGTAGCCTGGAAAGTCAGGCCCGCGAACAGTTAATTACGTATATTAATGAACATTACCCCATGGCGCTTCCCCGCCGCCGTGTGGATGTGAATGGAAAGGACGATACCAGCGGGAATTCCTTGACCTTACCCGCCGCGGGCGGCGCCTGAGCATGCGCAGGGCAATAATGGCCCATAGCAGCAGGAATACCATTTGTACCAGTCCGTCGGCTGCATATACCTCCGATATGATGCCCCTGCCCGAATAGTAAAAATCTGCACAGGCGAAAGCCGCGGCGGACCCAGCACCGAGTACCAGGGCCGGGAACCTGGCCTTGCCGCTGTTATCATAAATATACGAAAGCAACGAGGCAGAAACGGGTAGCAGTACCAGGCCCACCGTCTTTACCAGCCATACATCGGTTTTGGGACCGGTAATTTCCATAAAACTCTCTATATCGGCCAGGGGCCATAACCCGCTCAGCAGGTAATAGGTCCCCTGGCCCCAGAGCAGTATTTTCAGCGCTTTCATGTTTCAACATGATTTTCGGCGTCCGTATCGATATCCAGCCAGCCTTCCATAAGCGATCTCCATTGTATGGAGGCAAAACCCATGGCTGCACCGGCCGCAACCAGCGTATTACGTATTTTATCTGCCGTTTCCGAAGCCCCGGTATTGGGCACCTCGTTGCGTCCCTTTTCGGCGGCGGTTATGCGTTGTCCGCTGCGTTCCAGGATAAAGGTACTGGTAGTGTCGTCCGTGTAAAAATGCGAAGTATCGCTGTCTTCCCCGTCTTTTTTGCCGGCCGGATTGGGTACGGGCCGCACGCGGAAGGCAAAGAAATCGTTATCGCGTTCCGGATCGTTCTCGGCCTTTACCGCTTCAATGTACACCCAGTCGTAGCCGTCGCCGGATACAGGCCCCGGCCCCGGCAGGTCTATGCGGATATGATCGTACAGCTGTGCATGCCGCCGTACGGGCCTTCCGTTGTTGTCGGTGAGTGTAAAAACGCTGCCCGGCATGCCGTAGCGGTGCCAGTTGCTGATGTCGAGCATACGGCGCCGGGCTTCCGTAAAAATATGGCGGGCCTCTTCCGTGGATCCGGCTTCCCTGTGGGCTTCTGCGCCCGTTTGTGCACCTTTGTGCTGCTTGGGTAAAATGTTATTTTTCATGACCGTCTCCTGCTTTTTGTGATACATTCTGCTGTTTTTCCTGTTTTGCGTGTTTGATCTTCCATAGTACGATCCTTTATCCTGTTACAGAACAAAAATGGTTCCCGTATTATGCGCAGGCGGGTCGGAAAAAAGAAAAAGAAAAGCAGGTTCTGGCCCTTAATTTGAACAATATACGTATAGAACGAACTATAAAAATTCAGGAATTATGGAAACGAGAGGGAACAAAGACAACGAGAAGAAAAGAAAAGAGGCAAAACTTGTGGAAGTATTGCCCAACAAGAGCAAAAAGACCCCGGACATGGGGCAGAAGAACGAGCGTAGCCGCCGGGTAACGCCTCTTGCCCCGGGAACCAGTCCCAAAGAAACGCTGAAGGATGCGGAAGTTCGCTGGGAAACGGAATCGCCGGCAATGATCGGGCAGCCGAACCGGGTTTCGCCGTACCGGGTGGACGACAGCGACAAGAAAAAAGGAAAGCGTAAAACCCCGGGCGAAGCCCGCAAAAACAGTAACAGAGAGCAGCCGTAACGCTGCTCTTTTTTTATCCGTTTACAATTTCACCACCGTTGGGATGCAGCACCTGGCCGCTCATGTAAGAAGCATCGTCCGAGGCCAGGAACAGGTAGCAGGGCGCTACTTCCACGGGTTCCCCGGCGCGCTTCAGCGGGGTATCGCTGCCGTGTGTGGTTATTTTTTTCTCGTCGAAACTGGCCGGGATCAGGGGCGTCCAGATGGGCCCGGGAGCTACGGCATTTACGCGTATGCCCCTGGGGGCCAGGTTGGCGGATAGACTGCGGGTAAAGGAAACAATGGCGCCCTTGGTGGCCGAATAATCGATAAGTCCGCCGCTGCCGCGGTAAGCGGTAACCGAAGTGGTATTTACAATGCTGCCGCCTTTCTGTATATGTTCCAGGGCGGCGCGGGTAACGCGGAACATAGAGTAGATATTTACTTCAAAGGTTTCGATCATCTGTTCGTCGCTGATGTCTTCCAGCCGGTCGCGTTCATAGTGCATGCCGGCGTTGTTCACCAGGATATCGAGCCGGCCGTATTCCTTTACCGTTTTTTCCACGATACTGCGGCAGTACCGGGGGTCGGCAATATTCCCGGGCAGCAGCAGGCAGCGGCGGCCATATTCTTCTACGGCATCGCGGGTTATTTCGGCATCCTGCTGTTCGCTCAGGTAGCTGATGGCCACGTCGGCGCCTTCTTTGGCAAAAAGTACGGCTACGGCCCGGCCTATGCCGCTGTCGCCGCCGGTGATCAGGGCTGTTTTTCCGTTGAGTTTACCGCTTCCCGGTTCTGTATTGTCGTACACCGGCTGCGGCATCATTTTTTCTTCACTGCCCGGCCGTGGTTGTTCCTGGGCGGGGCGCAGCTTTTTGCTGGGAGATGACTTTTGCATGATCAGATCGTTTTAAAGGTGAATAATTGTGAACCTGACAGCGGGTTACCGAAATAGGTACAAAAACTATTCCGCCGGGTACGGTTTTTGAAGTTGTGTATATCGGCGAAATTAAGTTACTTGGAACAGGATTCGTAAACGAAAAGTATATGTATAAACTAAAAGTGATCAGTTCTACCGTGCGTATCGGCCGCAAAGGCCCCCTGATGGCGAAATGGATCGCCGCCGAAGCCGAAAAGACCGGGCAGTTTGACGTAGAACTGCTGGACCTGGGCGAGATAAACCTGCCCATGATGAATGAACCTGAACACCCGAGCCTGCAGAAATACCAGTTCGGGTATACCAGGAACTGGAGTGCAAAGATCGCCGAAGCCGATGCATTTATTTTCGTAACGGCCGAATACAACCACGCCTACCCGGCGCCGCTTAAAAATGCTATCGATTACCTGGTGAAGGAATGGGGCAATAAACCCGCCGGGATACTGAGCTATGGCGGGGTTTCAGCCGGCACCCGGGCCGCGAACGGACTCAAGATCGTACTTTCGGGCCTGCGGGTGGTGGTATTGCCCGAAGCGGTGAACCTGCCCATGTTTACCCAGTTCATCAGCGCGGAAAAAGGTTTTGTGCCCAATGAGACCGCCGGAAAAGCCGCTGCCGCCATGCTGCGGGAACTGGCTAAGTGGAGCGGGGTACTGCAACCATTGCGCAGCAAAGAATAAGGTCCGGGGAGCAGATATTGGCCGCTCTGTGGAGCGGATTCTCTGTCCCGTTAAATTAAAAATAGATTTTTAGTTATCGGGAAATGTAGTGTAATAATCTTTATGTCAGATCGTTGATTTGTTTTGTGACAGGGATGTCAATATAAAAGTTCTTGTCGTTGTCAATCTTCTTTCTCAAATTGCAGATGCAAATTTTCTGCACGCCCTGTAGATGATGAACACCCGTTTACACTAAACAGACCTTACTTACCGGGTCTGTTCTGCCCTTTCCCTGCGGTTGTTTTACTGTTTACAGTGCTGCGCTTTTATTTTACATAAACCGCTGAAACTGAACCTATGAAAAAACTAGCCGGCGTTTTAAGTATAGTACTCGGGCTGCTGTGCCTGCCGGGTGCCTATGCGCAATACCTTCTGACGGCCGTATCGCCGCCGTCTCCATTCACCCATGACGACCTGTGGAACCTTACGGTTACGCGCAGCAATACACAGGACAACTACTCCAAATTTTATATCGCGTTACGTATCTACGATGGCCAGAGCCAGCTGTTATCCAAAACGAACAGCGCTAACCTGGACCTGAGTCAGACCGTAACCGTAATTAATATAGGCAACCTGTACACGGTGCAGCCCTTTACCATTAATTATTACTATGCCGGTGTACTGCAACAGGTGATCAGTTCGGGCGGACTCTTTCCCCCGGGGATTTACAATGTGCAGTTCACGCTCTACGGCAGACCTTCGGATGGTGAATTCACGGAGTTGGCCGATTACAGCAGTCAGGTTGTGGTAGACGCCATGTGGCCGCCCATGCTGCTTTCTCCCGCCGATGGCGACAGTATCCAGAACCCGACACCGGTACTTACCTGGACGCCGGCCTTCAGCACCTATCTTTCGGGAAGTGTAACGTACAAATTACGCGTAACCGAGATCTTCAACGGGCAGAGTAAACAGCAGGCCATTACGGCCAACCAGCCTAAGTATACAGAAACGAACATCCCCATGCCTTTGCAGATATACCCCAACACAGCCCAGCCGCTGGAAGAAGGCAAACGCTATGCCTGGCAGGTGGAAGCAAATGCAGGTAGTATCTCTTTAGGATACAGTGAGGTGTGGGAGTTCTGTTATTGTTTTCCGCAACAACAGACACAACAAGCTCCCGGGTTTTACTACAAGCTTACCGAACATCCGCAGTCGCAGTTTGAACTGGTAAAAGGCAATATTATCCCCGTAGCCTTCCCGGAGAAATA
>JBQVOK010000006.1:210395-284897 GCA_052437175.1 Flavobacteriales bacterium | reverse complement strand
CCATATACGATCCGCTCATCGCGCAGTTCAGCGACCGCAGCCGCAACCCGAAGGGCCGGCGTATACCGCTTATGAAGAAAGCCGTACTGCCCTCTTTTGTGTTCTGTTTCCTGGTATTTGTGCCCCTGCGCTATAACGAGAGCAACCTGAACATTGCCTGGCTGGTTTTTACCCTGGTGGGTTTCTATATGTCGAGTACCACCTACATCATCCCCTACAATGCCCTGCTTCCCGAACTGGCGCACAGTGCCGCCGGTAAAATGCGCCTGGCCAGCTGGCAGTCCATAGGTTATGTGGCCGGCATCGGTATTGCCTCCAATGCCTTTAACATTGCCGAACACCTGCAGATCAGCGGCCTGGGCGGACGAATACAGTCGCTGCAGCTTACCGTTTGCATGCTCAGCGCCCTGGCGGCCGTATTTATGGCCATTACGGCCTATGGCATCGACGAACGCAGGTACAGCGTCAGTAAACCCAGTGCCGTATCTCTGCGTGAGGCGCTGCAGCAGACCCTCGGCAACCGCAATTTCCTGCTGTTCGTGGTGGCCGATTTTTCGTACTTCATTGCATTGACCATTATTACCTCGGGGCTTATGTACTTTATTACCGTGCTGCTGCAACTGCCCGAACGTATCGGTAATAAGCTGATGATCACCATGGTGCTGCTGTCCCTGCTCTTTTATCCCCTGGTGAACTGGGGCGCCGCGCGGCTGGGCAAGAAAAAAATAATGCTGGCTTCCCTGCTGCTGCTGGCCTTTATTTTCCTGGGCGTGTACGAACTGGGCCGTTTCCCCGCCGATGCCGAAACACAGATATTCTGCCTGGTGGTGCTGGCCGCCGTGCCCATGGCCTCGCTCAATATCCTGCCCAATGCGGTGCTGGCCGATATTATACAGAAAGACAGCCGGGAAAGCGGTGGCAATAAAGAGGCTATTTACTTTGCGGTGCGTTATTTCTTTGTGAAGATCGCCCAGACCATCGGTATCGGTATGTTCTCCATGTTCCTGCTGTATGGCAAAGACATCGGCAACGATGCAGGCATACGCATGAACGGCATACTGGGTTTTGTGCTCTGTTTTACGGCGGCACTGGTGTTCAGCCGCTTCCGGGAGGAATCTCCGTCTCCCGGCAATTCCTGAGGTCTATTATTTTTCCCGGCCTGCTTCCCAGGTTTCGCGGGGCAGCTGCATGTGCAGGCACACGCACATAACGCCTTCCGGGTTTTGTACCATCCAGCGGTCTTTTTCTGTAAAACCGGCATTCCGGTAGCATTGCAGGGCGCCTGTATTGTATTCGTATACGTTCAGGCTGGCGTAGCTGAGCTGCCATTCCCCGAAACAGACCTGCAGCAGCTCCTGCAGCATGGCGCTTCCCAGGCCCTTACCACGGTATGCGGCATCGGCAATGAGCAGGCGGCAGAGCCGGGCGCTTTTTCCGTCGGCCATACGCAGCAGCTGGGCATGGCCAATGCCTGTATCGTGCGGCAGGGAAACAATGCGGTACATGCAGCGCAGCGGATCGTCCAGGTCTTTCTGTAATTGCAGGGTATCCAGCGGAAAATGCCAGTCCGGCCCGGCAAACTGATGTAAAAATCCGGCATCGGGTATCCAGGCGATGAGTTCGGCAAAATGTGCCGGCGTAAAGGATTCCAGGCGTATCGTTTGTATATCAGTCACAGCTTACGAGGGTTATGCGTACACGGCCTTTTTCTGTATGGATGCTGCGTTCCGTGGTAGATTCACAGGCCTGGAAATACCAGGTGTCCCGGCTGATCATTTTAAGAGCGAAGGGACAAAAATCCGCATCTTCTTCCGGGAAGGTCTCGCGCAGCAGCAGTATGGCCTCATTGCGGTTTATGTTGTTTATTTCGAACACATCTTCTTCACAGCCATCGCTGTTGATGCTGGTGAGCGTACTTTTATCCTTCGCGTATAAACGCAGGTAATGCGCCGGCTGACCCTTTATCAGTGTATCCCGGCGGGACTGGTTGTCCGGGTTCCCGAAAAGATCGTACAGGCCGCTCACCGGTCTTGCCGACAGGTAGCCGCCAAATACATACCCGCTCAGGTTCCCGCTGTGTACCTGTATCCACTGGTCTTCGATGAGCAGGGGCAGCTCTCCTTGCTGCAGGGTATCGGTATATGCCTGGCCGGATACCTGGCCGAAGACACAACTTTGTTTATAGGCGATCTTAGCAATGATCTTTGCATGGGGATCCGGTTCCGAACGGACGTTCAATCCTTTTTTAGCCCAGCAGTAGAGCACATCTCCGGCGTTATACCCCTGGGCACTACTGTACACGATCGTACAAAAAAGGAACAAAAAGAACGGAATAAGCCGTTTGAGCCGGTACCTGGCGGAATAACCGCTCTTTTTTTGTACAGAAGTGTCCATAGGAATGAAAGTTTCCTGCAAGATACAACAGCCTGCGTAAAACAAAAAATCCCGGAACGCATTCCGGGACCTGCAAAAATGTATGTGTTACTTAAAAGGACATATCGTCGGCACTGGGGCCATAGCTGCCCGGTATGGGAATGTTGAGCAGGCGCAGGTTAACGCCCATCTGGGCCCGGTGGTGTATGATCTGGCTGTAGGTTACACGTACCATGGCCGCGCGGTCATCGGTAAAGTAGATGTCCTGCCCGTTGCGCATGGTCCAGCTTTTCCAGAGCTGCTCTTCAGCGGTGTTCTTCAGCTGCTCGCGGGCCGCATCCAGGTTCCTTTCAAAATAGGCCATCAGTTCGCCTGTATTGGCTATTTCTACAGGTTTGTAAGGCGTGGTGGCAAAATCGAGCTCGTCGCTGTTCAGCACCATGGGCACCCAGCCGGGAAGTTCGGCAATGTGCGTGGCCAGCTGGCGTATGGTCATACTTTTGGGATGGGGCTGCCAGTCGTACTTTTCGTCGGGGATACGTTCCAGCATTTTGCGGGTGGTCTGAGCTTCCTGCTCCAGTTCTTTGGTCAACAGTTCAATGATCGTCATAGCGTTGTTTTATTTGATACAGCAAAGGAAATACCCGCTGCTGACAACCCTATGGCAGTGCTTTTTTAATAATCTACCGGCACTTGTTTCATATATTCGGAAAGGCTCATGTGTTCAGCCTTTTCGAAGCTGTGCCCGCTAAGTTTTAGACTGCGTATGCGCGAAACCCGGAAGTCGCGGTAATCGTGCCGCTTGTGGCACCAGGCGATCAGGTGCCAGTTCATGGCATAGAAAATAAGCCCGATCGGTTCTACTTCGCGGCGGCTGCCTGTTTCCTCGCGGTTCATATATTCCAGCAGCAGGGCGCTTTTGGTGGCTACGGCATTCTGTATCAGGGACAGATGTTCGTAATCGTTAATAAAACAGGAAGGCAGCTGCCACATGATGTTATTCTGCAACTGTTCCACCTGTTCTTTCTGTGTGTTTTTCAATACAGATTTAACCTTGCCCAGGGCTGAGGAATAATGTTTTTTGATGGATTTATCGGAGAAGCCCTGTATGATGGACTCTACGATCAGCAGGGCATTGGCCTCGTCGGAGCTGAAGCTGACGGGGGGCAGAAAATAGCCCGGCAGTATGCAGTAGCCCTTGTGCGGTTCAAAACAAACGGGCACCCCCGATTCGCCAATGGCCTTTACATCGCGGTACACGGTGCGTATGCTGATGCCGAATTTTTCGGCAATGGTCTCTGCCGTAACAAACTTACGGGACTGTAACAGGGTAAGTATCCCGAACAGGCGGTCGATGCGGTTCATAAATACGGAAAAGGGGTTATACGAGGCTGCCGCTGGCGCTGATCTCGGTGTTCAGCAACTGGGAAATGGGGCAGTTCTTCGCCGCGTCCTGCAACAGTTCCTGGAAGGTGTCGTTGGGTATTCCCGGCACGCGGGCCTGTACGCTGATGGTGGAACTTTTTACCACTCCGGCCACAAAATCCACTTCGCAGTTCACATTCAGGGTTTTATCGCTGAAGCCGGCTGCATCCAGCAGGAAGGACAGTTTCATGGCAAAACAGCCTGAGTGTGCCGCGGCGATCAGTTCTTCGGGATTGGTGTGGTTATCGCCTTCGAAACGACTTTTGTACGAGTACGTTACATTATCGAGCACCTTACTTTTTGTACTGAGCTTACCGTTACCCTCTTTTCCACTGCCGTTCCATACGGCGCTTGCATTGTTTTTCATACGGCTGTTATTTTTTTGTTTAAAAATGGTGCGGCCGGGCCAGGTTTCAAAGATACGTTTTTTTTGAGCGTATGGTTCACTGTCCGCAGCTTCTACATTTTGATCAGTCCCAGTACGATTTTGAGGCGGATGATCTTTTTTACAGAAGTGTATACCTGGTTCTTATAGGCTTCGTTGCGGCCCATTTCATCGAGTATGGACGCAATGGCCTGGTTTTCGTCCAGGGGCATGCAAAGCAGGTCGCAGCCGGCCATAGATGCCTTCAGGGCTGAATTTTCGATAATGGTAACGGCTTTCATGGCATTCAGGGCGTCGGTAACGATAAGGCCTTTAAAGCCCAGTTCTTCGCGGAGCAGACCGGTTACAATATTACGCGAAAGACTGGCCGGCAGGCCGTTGGTATTGTATTTATCGTTGTTAATGATGGTCATGTGCCCTACCAGTACGGAGATGAGCCCCTGTTCAATAAGCGGCGGGTACACGCCCAGTTCTTTCAGTTCGCCGTCGATGTATACCGATTGTTTGTGCGTGTCGCCCGTTACCAGTCCGTGCCCCGGGAAATGTTTGGCGGTGGCCACGATGCCGGCGTCCTGGGTGGCGGCAATGAAACCCCGGTTAAAGAGGATCACCGAATCGATGCTGCTGCCGTAACTGCGGCTTTTAATGGCGGCATTGGCCGTACCCAGGTCCGAAACGGGGGCATAGTTATGCAGGATACCCAGTTCGAGCAGTTCTTTATTAATGGCCCGTGCCACGGCTTCGTTGGCTTCGGGGCTTTTAATGGCAGCGGCGGCAGGTACGGGTCCGGAGCCTTTGATGCGGCCCTTCAGCAGGCCGGGTTCTGCGTCCATACCATGTAAAACGGGCAGTTGTCCATATTTCGCGGCAGTTTCGTTCACCTTGCGTATCAGTTCGCGGTGCGCTTCGCGGGTACCGCGCAGGTAGTTGATGGAGCCCACTTTACCTTCGGCCACCAGGCGCAGCAATACGGCTTCAGGGCGCCCCAGTTCCCCGGCCGGGGGTACGATCATCTGCCCTACCCGCTGTGTATCGCTGAGTGCGCTGAATACCTGTTCGGTCTTCCGGTCCAGTTCCGGGTCATCGGCATAAAAATCAGACAGCAGATAGGTACTGTTCTGGGCATTAACGCAAAATGCGCCGGAAATAAGGAAAAGGGCCGAAAATATATAGTGTTTCATGTATATACGTAATAATGGACTCTGCATCTCAAAAATACGTAAAAAGAGCTGCCGATATTGTTTTTCGGGAAGGATTTCACACGGACGATTGTTTATAATCAGCGGCGGCGTACAAACTGCCAGTGTTCCAGTGTTTTCGTATATATTTCATTAAGCTCAGTGCTGTTGCCTTCCATATATACGTTAAAGGTATCGGCAGCAGTCTCTACCTGTATATAGGAAGCATACGTAAGCGAAGCGGAACGGTCGTTCAGGCGTATGGTGTCTATATCCGTGTAAAAAGCACTGCGGATCTCCGTTTCAGAGGAATCGTCCGCATCGATCCAGTAAGAGGCCATGCGGCGGTCGCTGATCAGGTTCCCATCGGTCTTTTTGTGCAGGGATGAATAAAAGAACATCGTGTTCTCTCCATCCTGCCACAGCCCTATTTCTTTGAGCCGTTCTATATCGCGGTTACCGAGGGTACGGTTATTTCCGCAGGAACAGAGCAACAGAGCGCAACTATAGAGTAGCAGCTTTTTCATGCGTGCAAAATCGTTTTTATTTCTCAGGTATGTGTCAGCGCGCTTATTCAAATTCATCGGTCTCCGGAAGTATGATGTGTACGGTAACTCCTTCCCCGCCGGGATTTTCGCCGATCCGGAAATAATCGAAGCCAGGGTCTTCCCCGTACAGGAGTTTGATGCGCTCGCGGATGATCTGCAGGCCCTGTGAATTGTGTTTCGAGACCGATTTCTTTAATCCCTCGCCGTTATCACTGATGTACAGATGCATATAACCCTTGTTCCGGGATATTTTTATGAGTATCCGTTTTTCACCTTCTTTGAAGCGGAGCCCGTGCCAGATGGCATTTTCCACCAATGGCTGCAGCAGCATGGAAGGAATATAGACATTACCGGGCGTAAGATCGGGAGCATACTCCACCTGAAAGTCCAGGCGGTCCTTTAACCGCTGTTCTTCCAGTCCGATATATATGCGCAGTAGTTTGACCTCTTCGGATACCGGCACCTTTTTCTGCCGGTTATGTACGAGTACCATACGTACCAGCCTGGCAAATTCGGCCAGGAAATAGTGCGCCTCTTCGTTTTTATTACTGAGAATATAATCCTGTATACTGTTGATGGCGTTAAAGGTAAAATGCGGGTTCATCTGGCTTTGCAGGGCCATGGCCTCCAGTTCGTTCACTTTCTGTAGCAGCTGACGTTTTTTGTCCTCCCGGGAACGGATAATACGAATGGATATACGAATAATGAGATACATAAGTCCGAGTACAGATACAAGAGTAAGCGTACGGAACCACCAGGTCTGGTAAAATGCCTGACGTATATGTATGGACAGCTGTATAGATGCAGAACGTGTAAGGTAATACTGGTCGGTTGCATATACAGAAAACCGGTATCTGCCCGGGGGTAGGTTCAGCCGGATATCTGTAGTTCGTGAAGTATCTGAAAGGACCAGGTGTCCCCTGCTGTCATGCATGGTATAACAATACCTGGATGTGCTGTAATAGCGGTATGAAGGGTTCCCGATCTGTATACGAATATCATTCTGATCATGCCTCAGCTTCTCAAGTTCAGCAAAGTCCTGTACGGCATTTTTACCGATAAATACCGACTGTATGTAAATGTCCGGGTAGCTGTAGGGCTCTTGCAGACTGGCAAGGGATTGTTTCAGCAGAAAAGACGGACTGGCCAGCCAGATGGAATCACGGCTGATCTCAAAATCGAGAATTTCATTAAACGGATAACTGTTCTGTGAGTTAAAGCCCGAAAGCACTTTGCGGGCAAGATCGTATATAAAAAGGCCTTCTTTAGTGGCAAAATACAGATCGTTCTTCCATTTCTCCATCTTTTGTATGCGGGCGGGAGTGCCTTCGATCTTTTGAATATGTCTGCCGGCAAGATCGGCAATATAGAGGCCCCATTCATTGGTGGCGATCGCAAAGGAATCGTTACCCAGTGGTATAATTTCGTTCACACGCACAGAGGGACCGCAGAAGCGGTAACAGATGGTACCGGCCTTTGTCCATGCAAGCATTATCCCGTTTCGGGAGGTTCCGGCAAGCATCAGGTTCTGCCTGTACGGGCGCATGTTGCTGATCACATCGTTCAAACGGATGGAATCGCCTTCATACTGCCCGTAGGAGCAATAGTACAACACACTGTGTGCCCCGTAAAAAGCCCCGTCTCTGCCAAGGGCCACTTTCCGGTAGTATGTCCGCAGCCGGTCAATGGCCCTGAAGGGTTCCGTACTGCTTTTTCTGCGGTAAAGTCCGTAATCTGTAAGCAGTATCTCGCGGGTGGGCTCCTGCTCCGGCGGAAATACCAGGTCAATGATACTTACCCCGGTCTTATCCGTCAGTGAGTCACCGTGGGTCTGTACATACGTGGGATAAAGACTTCCGTCGATATTAAAGATCTTTTTACGCCCCAGGATGTATTTAACCGAATTCTGGGTCTGAATAAGACCTGTAATTTTAAGATCACCGCTGTACAATATGTTTATAGCGGTATTTTTACATACATACAGGCCGTTCTCCAGGGTGGTGAACCAGAGCGTACCTTCTTTGTCCATCAGTATGTTGGTAACACTCAGAGGAGAAGATCTTACATGGTGCAGGTCATATTGTCCGTCGAGCAGGAACAGGCCTCCGTTCAGTGTACCTATAAATACCTCAGCTGCCCCGGCATGCAGCGAAAGAATTTTATCAGGCAAGGTGTGTGTGCATACTTTTTTGCCGTTTTTGTATACAAAAAGGTGCGGGCCTATCGATAAAAAAAATTGAGATCGAGTATACAGACTAATAAAACGGCCATAGGTGATTTTTTCCAGAGGACAGTCTATCCGGTACTGCTTTCCGTTCTCTTCTATGAAGAAATTCTCACACTGCCTTTCCTTTCCTCCCATTCCGTACAGTAAGCTGCCGCCATCCGGTGCATTACTCAGGTACATATTTTTCCTGGAGAAAGTCTGCAGCCACTCAAAACCTTTCAGGTCCGGGAAAATATGAAGTATTCCCTTCGAATGTTCATAGTATACGTAAAGGGAACCGTCCTCTGCAAACGTCATACTGAGGATGGCATCCTGCAGGCGGTCGGATGTTTCTTGGATATGCCGGCTGAGGGAGTCGAGGGAATACGCCCTCTCATTTTCCATATAGAAAAGAGTGCCCATCGCCCCGGCACACCAGATCCGGCGGCCCTGTCTGAACAATTTGTAGACCACATTCTGCGGAAGGCCGTCCTCCCGTGTGAAGATTCGCACCTGTTTGCCGGTAATGCGTATAAGACCTGCATCTGAAGCGATCCATTTATTCCCCTTGTCGTCTTCCAGGATCGAATACAGTTCATTGGTAGGCAGTTCCCGGTCCCCTGCAAAGCGTTCGAACAACGGGTTCTGGAAGCGGTTGGTCTGCGCTGACAAAAGTCCATAAAGGAAAAAAACGGTTAAAAAGGCAAGTGTGCGTATATTCATAGCCCGAAACAGGCTGTAAATTTATCATTTTAAACGCGCTTAGCGTGCGGCTGACAGAATATAACGGATCTCCGTTTTTTTGCGTTTGGATACTTCCACCGTCATCTGGTTACTGAGTGTTATACTGAAACTTTCGTTCACATTTTTCTGGGAAATGATCTGGTGTGTATTGATAATAAAGGACTTGTGGATACGGAGAAAATCGTGCTGTTCGTCACAGAGCAGTTCATCGATCTCTTTCAGGGTCTTGCTGATCACGAACTTGCGGTTCTGGGTGCCGTGTACGATCGAGTAATTGGAATCGGCCTCTACACAGATGATATCTTTAAAGTCGATGAATTCTTTTTTGTATTTGTTGATGATGAGGGTTTCGGTATTGATCTTACGCTGCAGCAACAGGTCGTTCTGCATGCCGGGCAGCGCCGAACGGATCAGTTTCAGCATCTGTTCTCCCTTTTGTATGGCCTGGGCCAGATCGTTCTTGCTCACGGGTTTCAGCAGGTAATCGGCCGCACTGCGTTTCAGGGCACGCAGGGCATAATGGTCGTAAGCGGTCACGAAAATAATGGCAAAGTCGATGTTCTCGATCTTTTCGAGCAGGTCGAACCCGGTACCACCGGGCATTTGTATATCCAGGAAAACCAGGTCGGGCTTCAGGCTGCGAATGGCTTCTTCGGCAGACAGTATGTCCAGGCATACCTTCTGTACATGGATCTGCGGAAAGTAAGATTCACAGAGCAGGCGCAGTACATTGGCCCCGCTTTCTTCATCATCAACGATTATGGTATTCAGTATCACGGACACAAGATACAGGCTTTTCCGGAAGTGCTGCTGCCCGGTATGGCCGGCCCGGAACTTTCGGTTGCCGGGAGATGGTGTAATGTAAAGGTACTTACCGGCTAAGATGTGCGGCGGCAAGCGTACTTTTTTATTTTACGTTCTGCTTTTTTATTTTACGTTCTGTGCGGGATTTATTGCGCTATCCGGGATCTTTTTTGAGCAGGAAGGCCTGTTCGTTTTCCAGTGGTGCCAGGCCCAGGTCATAACAGAAAACAAATTCCTGTCCCGGTTCCAGGCAGCGGGTATGGGTACTGTACCGGAAGTCGTAACCGGTCTCGTACAGCACGCTCAGGGGAACTTTCTGCTGCGGATGTTTCTGCCAGAGTTCATCCAGTATGCGGCGGTTGCGGATCAGCTGACGGTTTATGTTGCGCACCAGGCGGCTGGTATGCTTGTTTTGTTTGTTATGATAGGCCGTGCGGCACAGATCATCGCAGAATTTTTTATCGGCCCGGCCCAACAGGGGACCTGAGCATTCGAGGCAGGTAGGGTTCATAAACGCAGTATTTGGTGGATGGGTAAATGTAAGGCAAAAACCTGCGTCCTGCAAGGGGTAGAGCGTGATTTACGACTTGAAAAATTCCAGTACGGTTATCTCCGGTCGTATACCGATGCGGCCCATATAGCCCAGGCAACCCAGGCCGCGGTTTACGTACAGCAGTTGTGTACCCTTCCTGTACAGACCGGCCCACTGTGGGTATATGTACTGAGAGGGGCTCCATTTAAGACCCGGGATGTCCACTCCGAACTGGAAACCGTGCGTATGTCCGGCCAGGGCCAGGTCTATATCCGTTTTTCCGTCGTTCACTTCGGCATTCCAGTGCGAGGGATCGTGAGAGAGCAATATTTTAAACGGTGCATCCCCGGCCTGTTCCAGGGCGAGCGGCAGTTTGCCGTATTTCGGGAAATTCAGGTTGGCGCCCCAGTTCTCGATCCCGAGCAGCGACCATTTTTCGCCGTTGCGTTCAAAGGTCTGTGCCTGGTTCAGCATCAGGTTCCAGCCCAGTTCGCGGTGCAGGCGGTACATTTCTTCCATATTCCTGTTCTTGCTGGCGGCATCAGACCAGGTCTCATAATCGCCGTAGTCGTGGTTGCCGAGCGTAGAATATACGCCCAGCGGGGCTTTCAACCGTCTCAGCACATGCGCATAGGGCCAGGCTTCGTCGGTACGGTTGTTTACAATATCGCCCGTAAATACAATAATATCAGGCTTTTCATCCAGGATCAGCTCTACGGCTTTTTCCAGCTGATAGGTATTTACCAGGCTGCCGGTATGTATATCGGATATCTGTACGATCTTAAGCCCGTTGAAGGCTGCCGGGAAATTGGGGAAGCGCAGGGTTTCGCGATGCAGTTTAAAGTCGAAGGCGGTACGCACAATGCCATAGGTCATGCTCAGCAGGGGGACTGCGGATATACCCAGGGCGAGTTTACCCACAAAATTGCGGCGCGAAAGTGAAACACTTTCTTTGGCCTGTGCATCGGCTTGTGCATCGGCCAGGGTGCGGACCCACACTACGATATCCCCGATAAAAACGGTAAGGCCGGCGATCAGTTTTACCACGAACAGGATCATGATAAAATTCAGCACAAGGTTTCGGGCGCTGTTCTCCCAGGAACGGCTTATGATGAACAGCAGTATTTCAAAGGCAAAAAAGAGCCACCAGGCCCAGGTAAAAACGCGGGAACCCCGTTCTCCAAAGAGCAGCCGGAAGCCGCGGAATGCAAAATACTCTGAAAAGAGCAGAAGCGAAATAAATATGATGGGAGCAAGAAAATGTCTCATGTATGTCTTATGAATCTAAAAGAAGGTCAGACTACAAAGGTACCCCTCCTTTTCAAATACGCCTTTAGATTTTAGACAAAAGATACATATCCACACCTGAAAACCGGAATTCCGGGTACTCTGACAAAAATTTATGGGCGATCAGTCCGCCGAACAGGGGTCTTTTTGCGGGCTGCTGCATATCGGCAGTACGCATGGCCTTAAGGGTATACGGGATTTCCGGGAAAAATGAGAGTACTTTCAGGGCCAGCTGTACGCGGTTGAGCCAGTCGGTGGAGGCAATGTGGTACACCCCGGTTTTTCCGTCTTTGAGCAGCAGGTACAGGGCCTGTGCCAGGTCGGCAGCATTCACCGGTGTGGCATACTGATCTGCGGGCAGTACCAGTTCGGGGGCCCTGCCTTCGTTCAGCTGGTTCAGCAGCCGGGCCACGAAGTTCTTGCCGCGGATTTCGTCACCGTATACATTGGTAATGCGCAGCACCAGGGCCTGCAGTCCGCTTTCAAGGGTTTCCCGTTCGGCGGTCTGTTTGTGCCGGCCGTATACGCTCAGCGGGTTCTGGGGGGCATCTTCGGTGTAAGGGCCGTTCTCTCCGTCAAAAACGTAATCTGTGGAAATATATACAACGCGGGCGCCATATTTGCGGGCCAGTTGCAGAATGTTACGGTTACTCTGCACGGTTTTTTCAAAGCTTTCGTCCGGGTATTGTTCACAGTGGTCAACGTGCGTAAGGGCTCCGCAGTTCACGATCACTTCGGGGGCAAAACGGTCCCAGTCGGGATTCTGTGCATGATCGGGCTCCAGGGTATTGTAATAGACGGTCTGCTCTGTGGCAAAACCAAAATGGGTACCCAGGCAGGGCCAGCCTTTTCCGCTGAAGACCTGCAGACAGTTTCCGCCAACCAGGCCGGACGCTCCGATGATCGCTACTCGCATACACAAAAGTACACGGGCTTTTGCTTTTTACCAAAAGGATTATACCTTCATCCTGTAATTTACCCTATGAAAAAAACTGTGTTGATCACCGGGGGCACCTCCGGTATCGGTCGTAAAACGGCAGAGAAACTGGCTGCCAAAGGCTTTGATGTATACATTATCGGGCGCAGCGAACAGGCCTGCCGGGATACGCTGGATGCGCTCAGAACGATAGCTCCGGATAACCGTTACGGGTATTTCCTGTGCGATCTGTACCTGCAGAAGAACATCCGCGAAACCGCCCGTATTATCCGGGAAACCCTGCCCCGGCTGGATGTTCTCATCAATAATGCCGGGGGCGTGCATGCCCGCAGAGAGCTTACGCCGGAGGGACTGGAAAAGACCTTTGCCCTGAACCACATGGCCTATTTTACGCTCACGCAGGAACTGCTGCCCCTTTTGTTGCAGTCAGCCCCTGCCCGCGTGGTGAATGTCAGTTCCGGCAGTCATTACAAAGGCAAAATAGAATTTGATAACCTGCAGGGAGAGAAAGATTATTTTGTACTCTCTGCCTATGAAAAGACGAAACTGATGAACGTGCTGTTCACCAAAGAACTGGCGCGGCGCTATAGCCCGGAACAGCTTACGGCCAATTGCCTGCATCCAGGTAAGGTACGCACAAAGATTGGTACCAAAAATACCAATGCTTTTATCGGAGCAGCCTGGAACACCTTTGCATTGCTTTCAGGGATCAGCGAGGAAAAAGGTGCGGAAACCAGTGTTTTCCTGGCATCTTCGGATACGCTCGATAAAGTAAGCGGCCGGTATTTTGATGAATCCCTCGAAAAAGCTCCCCTGCCCGACTCTGAAAACCCTGAACTGGCGCGCAGGCTGTGGGAGTATTCTGAACAGGTGCTCGCTGCTCTCTGATCGCTTTAATCACTCTGAAAACCGCTCCGAAAATGGATACCCGAAAACAGGTTATTCTTATTGTAGTAGCTTCCCTGGGCTACTTTGTTGACATCTACGACCTGATCCTGTTTAATTTTGTGAAAGGTCCCAGCCTGCTGGCCATCGGTGTGCCGGCAGAACAGATCAGGGAACAGGAAATCATACTCTTTAACTGGCAGATGGCCGGTATGCTTATCGGCGGCATCTTATGGGGTATACTGGGCGATAAAAAAGGCCGCCTGAAAGTACTCTTTGGTTCGATACTGCTCTATTCCTCGGCGAATATACTCAATGCCCATGTGCAGGATATTACCCAGTATGCAGCCATCCGTTTTGTGGCAGGACTGGGACTGGCCGGTGAGCTCGGGGCTGGCATTACCCTGGTAAGCGAGATGATGCACCGTACAAAACGGGGTATCGGGACCATGATCATTGTGACCTTTGGTGCGCTGGGCGCCGTATTTGGCTACCTGGTGGCAGATAAGTTCGACTGGAAAGTGTCCTATTACGTTGGCGGCTTTATGGGCCTGGCATTGCTGCTGCTCCGTGTGGGTACGATGGAAAGTAATATGTTTGCCGGCGTCCGGCAGGATACTTCCGTAAGACGGGGGGAATTTCTGCATCTTTTCCGTAGCGGCGAACGCTTCAGGCGTTTCCTGTATTGTATCGGGGTGGGTCTCCCCGTATGGTATGTGGTAGGTGTGCTCATTAGTCTCAGTGAAAGTTATTTTAAAAAGTATATGGGGTTCTCCCCCGATATTTCCGTGGGAGAAGCTACCCTGTTCTGTTATATAGGTCTGTCGCTCGGCGATCTGCTCAGCGGACTCCTAAGCCAGGTATTGAAAAGCCGTCGTACGGTTATTTTCCTGTACCTGCTGCTCTGTATGCTGCTTACCGTGTATTATGTATTCATGGGCCCGTCCATAGGCCGTACCGGCTTTAATGCCCTTTGCCTGGTATTGGGTGCGGCAACCGGTTACTGGGCCCTTTTTGTAATGGTGGCTGCCGAACAGTTCGGGACCAATCTGCGGGCAACAGTGACGACTTCGGCCCCTAATTTTGTACGCGGTTCTGTAATTCCTATCACACTGGCATTTAAGACCATTGCCGGTGACGGTACCCATACCCTGCAGGCTACCCTTATTACGGGGGCCGTCATTTTTGCTATCGCCCTGTACAGTACGTTCCGGCTGAGGGAAAGCTTTGACAGGGATCTCGACTACACGGAATAAACCGGCAGTATTTCTGGTCCGGACAAAAATACCTCTCCGCCGGCATTTCCGTTTGCGCATTTTGAATATCCGGCAGTCAATATTCTGAGGACATCGATCCCCGTTTTATCATGCAGTGTACTTGTACATGCACAGAATACATCTCTTCAGGTCTCCCCGCACTCCGGGCCGCAGATCTTAAAATACTGCCTCCCCGCTGTTACCAGGGGGAAGCAGCATCAACCATAACCCATCTATGTCATACATAGACACGTTTTGTCCTGATTAACCCTTATGCAGGACCCTTATGAAAACCCGTATGTGTGATAAAAACTCCGTACTCCCCTGAAGTGAGAAGCGAGGAATACGGAGTGCTCTCTGTGATGAACGGATCTATGCTCTGCTGTAGCCGATAAGCATGAAATCCCGAACTTCGATCTCAGAAACGTAACGTTTCTGGCCGTTTTTGTCTTCGTAGCTGCGATTGACGATCTTTCCCTCCAGCATGATCTCGCTGCCTTTCGTAAGGATCTTCTCCATCTGGGATGCAATTTTCCCCCAGGCTACCACATGATGCCAGGTTGTAATGGTTTCCCATTCGCCCTCTGCATTTTTGAACTTCTGGTCCGTAGCCAGTGAAAATTTTACCAGCTTCCGGTCACCGATCTCAAGACACTCCGGATCGCGGCCGAGATGACCGATCAACTGCACTCTGTTCCTCATCGAATTCATAATTACTCTCTTTGCTTTATATTGACTTAACTCTTGTGAAAACGGCCGGAATTATCTCCGTTCCTGAAAGCAAAGTTGATGTATTCAGAACGAACAGTCGTAGGATAAACGTTTAGAAGCGTTTGTAAACGTTTGTAAATAAGTAGTTTTCAGGAAATCAGTTGTTTCGATCCCTCAGGAACTGTGGCAGGCTGAGCTTGTAACGCACCGCAATAACCCGTATCAGCAGGATAAGCCCGCCCGAAAGGAAAAAGTTCAGGTTGCGGCCGGCACCCGCATGATCCAGTAAAATATACAGGGCCGCCCCGGCCAGGCAGGCCGTAGCGTAAATTTCCTTCAGGAAAATAACCGGGATCTCCCGGGTAAGTACATCGCGGATCACACCGCCCATGACCGCCGTAAACATACCCATCATGGCGGCTACCAGCGGATGGGTGCCCAGGCTCAGGGCCTTTTCGGTGCCCAGGATGGTGAACATGGCGATCCCCAGCGTATCGAACAGGAAAAAGGTGCGGCGCAGGCGGATCAGGTATTTGAAGAACAGGCTGGCCAGGGCCACTCCGGCAAAAATAGCGTATATAAAATGAACGTTGCCCACCCACACCAGCGGGTAACTACCCAGCAGAATGTCGCGCAGGCTACCGCCGCCGATGGACGTAATGAAACCGATAAACGTAACGCCGAACCAGTCGGGCCTGGCCTTGTCATTGGCGGCCAGGGCTCCCGAAATAGCAAAGAACCCGGTACCCAGCAGTTCGAATATGTATTGTATCTCCATGCGCGTGTGCAAATAACGCGTTTTCCCGCTTTGTCTGCAAACCCTGAAAGGGCCCCGAGCACCGGTAAAAAACTTATTTTTTACGTACGAACAGCGCTACCAGTGCCGAAGTGGCCAGGCCCATCGCGAGTGAACCGATCAGGCCCTGCAGCATATAACTGCGCAGGTTAAAATAGGCTTCGGCCTCTGCCTGTGTATACTTGCCTCTGCTTACCGTATAGCGTATGGCGTTCTCGAAAAAATGCGGGGTGATGTATTCCATAGTGATCCACAGGCTGAGCGGACTGAGCACGCAGACAATAACGCTGATCAGCGCTCCGCTGCGGAAACCCTGCTTCCAGCTCATACGTCCGCCGAAACGGTTCCTGCGGATGTCCAGCAGGGCGATCACATACAGGGCAATGGCCGGTATGGCCACCAGGCTGCTGTATATGGGATGCTGGTCAATATGTGCATCGTGCCAGCCCATACTTTTTTCGAACAGCATCCAGAGTAGCTGTATAACCATAAAAAGCAGGGCCCATTTGAGTTCGTAGCCGATCTTTTTCATAGAAAGGTTTTTTGATGAGACAGAAAGATACGGAAATATCAGGAAGAGCAGCCTAAAAAACGGAGTTTGCGTATGCCCAGGCAGTCTTTTACGGCCTGTTTCATATCGGCCAGTACGGCTTCGCCCGGTTCCCTGCTGCGGCAGATCACGTCTACGCCTTCGGGAGTGAACAGGGTTTTGCGGAAACGGATAATGGCCCAGTTGCGGTCCCCGGAAATGTGAATAAGCCGCCAGTTGCTTCTGAGCAGGGACAGGAGTCCGTTGCCCCGCCAGCAGAATCGTGTATACTGTGCATCCAGCACAAAGTCAAACCCTTTGATCTCGCGGGTACGGCCCGCCTGTTCGTAACGTACGGTATCGATCAGCCCTTCTTTCCCGTTGCGGGTACCAGCCTGGTATATAAAACGGGGGTTGCTGCGTTTGCCGTTGAGCCACATCGGGAAATCGCTGAACAATACGTGCCATTCCCCGATATAGTCAGCCTGTTCCAGTGAAAGCTTTTCTTCCATACAGGCCAAGTTACAAAAACTCGGCAATTAACAGCTGTAAAAGACCGATCACAAAACCGAGTATGGCCCCTACCCATTCAATGAACTTGAATTCGCTCTTCAGGATACCGTTGAGCAGTTTTTCGAGCATAATGGGGTCCAGTGCTTCTACTTTGCGGCGTACCATATCTTCGATATCGATCTTTTCGTCGATGCGGTCGGCATAGTTATTCAGCAGTTCGGGCACCGCCACGTGTACTTCGCCCACCAGGTCGGCCTTGATCTGGGCTTTGCGGCGGGTGCCGAAAAAGATACTGGTGATCGGGTATTTTTCGGGGAACGTGTTCAGCAGGTAATCGTCGATCTTGTCTTCGATCATGTAGAGGATCTCGTCGATATTGTCATCGGCCAGCAGTTTTTCTTTCAGATCGTTGCTGGAAAGCAGTTGTTCGGCCACCAGGCGCCCGATGCGTTCGGCCAGCACCTTCTGCCGTTTGGGAAAGATACCCTGGAACGTGATGCCCAGGACGCGTACAGGCCGGCGGGGACGAAAAAGCATCCATACCGCAATGTAGTTGGTAAACCATCCGATAAGACCCGCTATGAGCGGAAGTAAAATATAACGTGCCACTTTTCGTGTATCTCCAATTAGTAGTTATGCATACAAATGTAACGCAAAATGCATGCCTCATTCTTTAGCCGGCGGCATTTTATTCACAAGTAATACACCGCAGACCACCGTTCTTAACTATTGAACCGGAGCGGTTCCCGTCTTTTTAAGGTACTTCACCTGCCCGAAATAATAGGTAAGCCCGGCCTTCATAAAACCGTAACTGTCGTTCTTACCGCTGTAGGAGGTAAAACTGCCGAAGCTGTAGTACTGGGTATAGCTGAGCTGGAAATCCCAGAAATTAAGAATTTTAAACTTTATGCCGGCTTCTCCTACCACCTGGAATACGTTGCGGCGCGGCGGGGTTACGTCGGTATCGAAACGGTAGTCCCGTTCCAGCAGCAGGGCATTTTCGTTCCCGGGCTGTTCGGGCTTGCTGCGCAGGGAACCGTCCTGCCAGGCATGGTACATCACTCCGTTCTTATCGTACAGATCGGTACGGCTTTCGAAATGGACCATACCGGCCCCGGCCGAAATAAAGGGCGCTACGGAAGCTCTTTTTGAGGTAATATGCTCAAAATGTAAAGTAATGCGTATATCCGGACTGATGATACGGCTCTTGAAATTTTTGAATTCCCAGGCCGTCTGTACATTCGACGTTACATGCCCGTACAGCACATGCGCCTGGAAGCCCAGGTATCTGCCCACGCGCTGTTCAATACCCAACTGAACGCCCCAGGAAGCCCGAATGAACTTATCGAACTGCTTCTGTGCACGCATTTCACCCGTATAAAAAACAGCCCCGGCCCCGGCATGGATCACCGGGTAACGGAGTTTGAGCCTGGGTTGCGGACTGCGGTAGCCTTCTTCTACCTTCAGGGTGCGCATTACGTCGGTCCCCTGCCCTTGTGCAGTTCCTAAGCAGCATAGGATAAACAGTACCGGGAAGAGAACCTGCTTCATTAAAAGTTGGGCTTGATCGTATACTTGGTGTAAAACTCGGCGATAATAGCTACCGCTTCATCGGCCGTATCTACAATGGTAAAGAGGTTCAGATCTTCGGCATGGATATTCTTCTCTTTTTCGAGCAGTACGGTCTTTACCCAGTCGATGAGACCCGCCCAGAAATCGCTGCCCACGAGTACGATGGGGAATTTGCCGATCTTATGGGTCTGTATCAGGGTAATGGCCTCGAACAGTTCGTCGAGCGTGCCAAAACCGCCTGGAAGTACGATGAATCCCTGTGAGTACTTCACGAACATGACCTTGCGTACAAAGAAAAAGTCGAAGGTGAGCAGTTTATCCGAATCGATAAAGGGATTGGCCCCCTGTTCGAAAGGCAGTTCGATATTGAGCCCGGTACTTTTGCCCTTGCCTTTGCGGGCGCCTTTGTTGCCGGCTTCCATGATACCCGGTCCGCCGCCCGTAATAATGCCGAAACCGGCCTGTGTAAGCTTAAAAGCGATCTCTTCGGCCAGTTTGTAATAGGGATTGTCGGGTTTGGTACGGGCACTGCCGAAAATACTTACGCAGGGACCGATACGGGCCAGTTTTTCGAAACCGCCTACAAATTCGCCCATTACCTTAAATATGGTCCAGCTGTCTGCGCTTTTTATTTCTTTCCAGTCTTTCTGGGATAACGCTTCGTATATAAGATCGTCGTGATCGTCGTGCATAGTTATAGATCCTGTATTTGATAGAATAACACGAATGTACTAAAAATGTTATTAGTGCAGCGGGGCTCTACTCCGGCTTATGAACGGGTACCCGTGTAAAAGCAAAAAGCGGCCCGCAGACCGCTTTTGCAATATGGCAGACCGTTTTTTAGTAACGGTAGTATTCCGGTTTGAACGGACCGCTTACTTCCACACCGATGTAGGAAGCCTGCTCGCTGCTGAGCGTTTCCAGCTCTACCCCCAGTTTGGACAGGTGCAGGGCGGCTACTTTCTCATCGAGGTGTTTAGGCAGTACGTATACTTCGTTGTTGTAGCTGCTGTGGTTCTTCCAGAGTTCGATCTGGGCCAGGGTCTGGTTACTGAAGCTGTTGCTCATTACAAAGCTCGGGTGCCCCATGGCGCAACCCAGGTTTACCAGGCGGCCTTCGGCCAGCAGGATGATATCGTTACCATTGATGGTGTACATATCTACCTGTGGTTTAACGGTATTGCGGGTGTTGCCGTAATTTGCCTTTAACCAGGCAACGTCGATCTCGTTGTCGAAGTGACCGATATTACACACGATGGTCTTGTCTTTCATACGTTCGAAGTGCTCGGCACGTACTATACCGAAGTTTCCGGTAGCCGTAACCACAATGTCCACTTTATCGATCACGCTGTCGAGGCGTTTTACTTCGTAACCGTCCATAGCGGCCTGCAGGGCACAGATGGGGTCGATCTCGGTAACGATCACACGGGCGCCGCTTCCGCGCAGGGAGGCTGCCGAGCCTTTACCTACGTCGCCATAACCGCAAACCACGGCCACTTTACCGGCCATCATTACGTCGGTAGCGCGGCGGATCGCATCCACCAGGCTTTCTTTACAACCGTATTTGTTATCGAATTTCGATTTGGTAACGCTGTCGTTCACGTTGATGGCGGGCATGGGCAGGGTACCTGCTTTTACGCGCTCGTACAGGCGGTGTACGCCTGTGGTGGTCTCTTCGGAGATACCGCGGATGCCTTTGGCCAGTTCGGGGTATTTATCGAGGCAGATATTGGTAAGGTCCCCGCCGTCGTCCAGGATCATGTTCAGGGGCTGACGGTCCTCACCGAAATACAGGGTCTGCTCAATACACCAGTCGTACTCTTCTTCGGTCATACCCTTCCAGGCAAAAACCGGGATACCGGCAGCGGCAATGGCAGCGGCGGCATGGTCCTGGGTAGAGAATATATTGCAGGAGCTCCACTGTACGTCGGCACCCAGTTCAACCAGGGTTTCGATGAGTACGGCAGTTTGTATGGTCATGTGCAGGCAGCCGGCGATACGCGCACCCTGCAGGGGTTTCTGCGGACCGTATTCGGCACGGATAGCCATCAGGCCCGGCATTTCGGCTTCGGCCAGCTGAATTTCTTTGCGGCCCCACTCTGCCAGGGCAATGTCTTTTACTTTGTAACGCATAGCGGTTGCTACTTCCATTGTATTGTCGTTTGTTTTTTTTAATATTTCAGGTTGCAAAAGTACAATCTTTCGCTTACATACACAAAAGTCTAACTTTCTTCCCCTTTTTTGTTCAATTTGTCGAAATTCTGAAAAAAGTTGATGTATTAATCAGTTGACATGTCAACTTTCTCTTACCTTTGCCGTTGAATAGTCAACTATTGAATATGTTTAAACTCGAAGAATCACTGGTATTCAATGCGGCAAAGGCTTCCAAGATGTTCATGCTGAGCTTCAACAAACATTTTGTAGAGCTGGGTGTCGATATTACCATCGAACAGTTTGGGGTGCTTTATTTTATTCACCGCCTCCAGGAAAGTATCCAGCAGGACCTGGCCAATCTGCTGGACAAGGACAAATCGGCCATTCTCCGTACCATAGATATACTGGAACGCAAAGGCTATGTGCTGCGTATCCCCGATAAGGACGACCGCCGCAAGAACATTATCCAGACCACCGACCGCGCCGAAGAGGTAATGGACCGCGTGCTTCCCTCCCTGGCCGACTACGACAGCGAAATTCTGCAGGGTATTGAGCCCGACGAACTGCTGGTGACCCTGAACGTACTTTCTAAAATTCAGAAAAATATAAAATGCAACAATTTATAAACACGGGTATGAAAAGGCTATATCCCCTATTCCTGGCGATGACCTGCACCCTGCCGATGCAGGCCCAGTCGAACAACTTTACATTAAAGCAGTGTATCGAGTACGGGTACACGAATCACCCCAGCATCAAGGTCGGCGAGTACGACATTTCCTTTGCCCGTAACCGGGTTAAAGAAGGTGTGGCCCAGTACCTGCCGCAGATCAGCGGTTCCTTCGGTCTCGACAATAACCTGAAACTGCAGGCCAGCGTAATTCCGGCCGGTATCTTTGGTCCGGACCCCGTGGAGGTACGTTTCGGTACCAAATTCATGTCGAATGCCGCATTGCAGGCCGATCAGAAGATCTTCGACTATTCGCTGATCGCCGGTTACCAGGCCAACAAGCCCAGCGTACGTATGTCGGAAACGCAACTGGACAAGACCCGCGAAGACATTGCCTATAATATTGCCAGCGCCTACGAACAGGTACTGGTGAACAAAGAGCAGATCAAGCTGCTGAAGGTAAGCCGCGATAACTTTAAACGGATACTGGACGTGGGACAGCTGCAGTACGAAAAAGGCGTGATGAAAAAGACCGACCTGGACCGTATAAAGGTGAACTATAACAATATTGTTTCCCAGATGTACGTAGCCGAAAGCGGTTACGACGTATCGCTGAACGCCCTGAAAGTGAATATGGGCATGAGCTCGTCGGAGAACATCAGCATTACGGATTCCGTAAGTTTTGACTATGCCGGCGCTTCGGACCTACAAAGTACCTTCGACCTGAACAACCGCCTCGATTACCGCCTGCTGGAACAGTCCATCTTTCTGCAGAACGTACAGCTGAAACGCACCAAGGCCGCTTATGCCCCCGTGATCTCTGCCTACGGCCGCTACGGAGCCCTGGCACAGCGTAACGAATTCGGCGAACTCTGGAAGAACTTCAGCGACTTCTCCAGCATAGGACTTCGCGTGCAAATACCTATCTTTGACGGACTGTACAAAGATGCCAAGGTAAAACAGCAGAAGTTTACCATGCTGAAAGAAAAAGCCAACCTGGAACTGTATAAATTACAGTTCGAACTGCAGTACCGCAACGCCCGTTTTCAGCTGGAACGTAACCGTACCTCGCTGCAGAACGACCAGGAGAACCTGCAGCTGGCCCAGGATGTATTTAACCAGACCACCCTGCTGTACGAAAAAGGAGCAGCCAGCCTCACCGATCTGCTGAACGCAGAAACCAGCTATAACCAGGCACGCACCAATTACCTGAACAGCGTGGTGAACCTGAAACTCGCCGAACTGGACTTTGAACGATCTAAAGGCACACTTTTAATTTTCTTATCTAAATAAAATATACCTCAATATACATTCACAATGAAAAAGCGCACTATATTTTTTATCGTAGTTTTAGTAGCTCTGGCGGTACTGGCCACCATCCGGCTGGTAAGCAACAAAAAGAAGATCAATGAACAGAAAGAGGTATCCATGGTCGATGCCAACTTTAAGATTCCGGTGAACGTGGCCGAGGCCGCTGTGGCTCCTTTCGGATCGTCCATTACCAAAACGGTGAGTGTAAACCCGAACCGTGAGGCCAAGATCATGGTAAGTCAGCCCGGCCAGATCGTAAAATGGAATGCCGATCTGGGTGCCCGCGTGGCGCAGGGAGCCGTTATGGGACACATCGATATCAAACAGACCCAGCTGAAGCTCAACAGCGCCGAACTGGCCCTGAAACGTCTCGAAAAAGACTATAAACGCTATTCCGAACTGCTCGAAGGCGGCGGGGTTACCGAAGTAAACTTCGACGAGGTAAAATTCAACTATGAAAACACCAAGATACAGGTAGACCAGCTGAAGCAGCAACTGGAGGATTCTTATGTGCGTGCTCCCTTCAGCGGTGTGGTGACCATGAAAATGATCGAACTGGGCGAATTTGCCAACCCGGGTTCTCCCCTGGCCATTCTTACCGATGTGTCCTCACTGAAGGTAATTGCCCGGCTCAACGAAGCCGAAGCCGCCTCCATCAAGGAAGGCGATAAGGCAACCATTACCCTGGGCGCAGAAGGCAACCAGAACGTAGAAGGCCGCGTTACCTACATTGCTCCCCGTGCCGATGCGGCGCGCAGCTTTGAAGTAGAGATCGTATTCCCGAACCCGGGCGGTAAAATAAAGGCAGGCGGGTTTGCCACGGCCAGCTTCGGTACCGCCGGAGAGGCCAATGCCCTGCTGATCCCGCGTACGTCTATCGTAGAAAGTCTGAAAGATCCCTTCGTATACATGCTGAAAGACGGTAAGGCCACCCGCCGCAATATTAAGGTGGGCCGCGAAGCCAACGGCTTTATCGAAGTGCTCGAAGGTATACAGCCCGGCGAAAAAGTGATCACTACCGGCCAGATCAACCTGGAAGAAGGTACACCGGTAGAACCTGTTGAGAAAAAGTAACGAATCAAGGAAAAGAGAAAACATGTCATTAACAGAATTAGCGATAAAGCGTCCCCTTCTGATCACGGTGGTATTCGTCACCCTGATCATATTCGGGGTACTGAGTTACAGTAAACTCAACTATAACCTCCTGCCGAAATTCGATGCCAACGTGGTGACCGTGATCACGACCTACCGCGGGGCTTCTGCGGCCGAGGTAGAAAATACGGTGACCAAGGAGATCGAGGAAGCGGTATCGTCTATCGAAGGTATCAGCCGTATCTCTTCACAGTCGATGGAAAATGCGTCTATTGTACTCATCGAGCTGCGCAACGGTATCGACGTAACCAATGCGCTCAGTGATGCACAGCGTAAGGTAGACCTTATCCGCTCGAAGCTGCCCGAAGGTATCGACGAGCCTACACTCAATAAATTCTCTACCGACGAACTGCCCGTACTGCGTATGGGAGTGCGTTCGAACCAGAGTGCCAAGGAACTGTACGACCTCATCGACCTGCAGATCAAACCCCAGATCGCCAACGTAGCCGGTGTGGGCCAGGTAAGCATCCTGGGTGGGACCCAGCGCCAGATCAATGTACAGCTGGACGCCGCCAAACTGCAGGCCGCACACCTCAATGCCATGCAGGTGGCACAGCTGGTGAACTACGCCGGTCTCAGTACACCTGCCGGTGATGTAGAGAACAAGCTCGGTAAGTTCAGCATACAGTACGATACCAAGTTCCAGAGCGTACAAACCCTGGGAAATATCGTACTTTCCGTATTGCCCGACGGCAGTAAGGTACGCCTTAAAGACGTGGCCACCATCGAAGACAGCCAGGAAGACCTGGAGAACCTGAGCCACGTAAACGGTATCCCGGCCCTCAGTCTCAACGTAATTAAGCAGACCGACGCCAATGCCGTGGAAGTAAGTAAACAGGTAAAGGCCCGTATCCAGCTCATGGAACAGCAGTTCAAGGATTACGACCTCAAATTCGAGATCGCTTCCGACCAGAGCGTATACACCCTGGCCTCGGCCAATGCGGTGATCTTCGACCTGTTCCTGGCCATCGTGATCGTGGCCGCGGTAATGCTTATGTTCCTGCACAGTTTCCGCAGTTCTACCTTTGTACTGGTGGCCCTGCCGGCATCCATGATCCCGACCTTTATCATGATGTACGCCTTCGGCATGTCGCTCAACCTGATGACGCTCATGGCCCTTTCGCTGGTGGTGGGTATCCTGGTGGATGACTCCATCGTGATCCTGGAGAACATATACAGGCACATGGAAATGGGTAAAGACCGCGTAAAAGCGACCATCGAAGGTCGTAAGGAGATCGGTTTCACGGCCATTGCCATTACCCTGGTAGACGTGGTGGTATTCGTACCGCTCTCTCTTTCCGGCGGTATCATCGGTAATATCCTGCGCGAATTTGCCCTGGTAGTGGTATTCTCAACCCTCATGAGTCTGCTGGTATGTTTCACGCTTACGCCGCTGCTGGTTTCCCGCTTCGGCCGCCTGGAACACCTGAGCAACAACAACCTGTGGGGCCGCATCAACAACGGTTTCGAGAACATGCTTACCTCCCTGCGTAAAGGCTACGAGAACATCCTGCGCTGGGTGCTTGCCAAAAAACGCCGTATTGCCGGGGTACTGGCCAGCACACTGGTGCTCCTCATCGCATCCTTTGCCCTCTTCCCTGCCGGTTTCATCGGTTTTGCCTTCATGTCGAAAGCCGACCGCGGTGAGATCAGCCTGAAAATAGAACTGCCTACCACCGCTACCCTGCGCGAGACCAATATGATCGTACAGAAAGCCGAACGTATGGTAATGAAACACCCCGAAGTAAAAACGGTGTTCAGCAATGTGGGCTATTCCAGCTCCAACACCATGGCCAGCAGCTCCAATGCCAATATTGCCGAGATCAATATTACCATGGTTGACAAGACCGAGCGTAAGATCAGCGACGAAGAATTCGGTCTGCAGCTGCAGCAGGAACTGGCCCAGATCGCCGGTATCAAAGTAACGGCGGCACAGATATCCATTGTGGGTAACTCCGAACCCGATATTACCATGGCCCTCAAAGCCGGTAACCGCGACTCGCTGCGCAAGGCAGCCAACGATATCTTCGATATATTTAAGAATACACCGGGTACCAAATACGTAGACTTCAGTATCAAAGATCCGAAGCCGCAGATCAATATCCAGCTCGATTACGACCGCCTGGCCGAATTCGGACTGAACGCCTACGAAGTAGGTTATACCGTGGCCAGTACCTTCAGCGGTAACGACCAGAGCAAGTTCAAGGCCAACGGTAACGAGTACAATATTATGGTGAATGCAGACCCGTATGACCGTTCCACCATCGAGGACGTACGTAAGCTTACCTTCTCCAACAGTGACGGACAGACCTTTACACTGGACCAGTTCGCCATCGTGGACGAAGTAATGGGTGAAACCGTACTGGAACGTATCGACCGTCTGCCTTCCATCAAGATCAACAGCGCCGTGGTAGGCCGCGCCGTAGGTACGGTATCTGCCGAGATCACCGAACAGGTGAACAAACTGCGTCTGCCCCAGGGGGTAAGCTGGCAGTACATCGGCCAGGTAGAACGTCAGCAGGACTCCTTCGGAAGCCTGGGACTGGCCCTGGGTATCGGTATCCTGCTGGTATACCTGATCATGGTGGCCCTGTACGAGAACGCCATTTATCCTTTTGTGGTACTTACGGCCCTGCCGCTGGCCACCGTAGGCGCCTTCCTGGCCCTTGCCCTTACCATGGAAAGTCTTACGATCTTCTCCATCATCGGGGTGATCATGCTCATGGGTCTGGTAGCCAAGAACGGTATCCTGCTGGTTGACTTTGCCAACGAGGCACGCGAACAGGGTATGAGCGCCGTGGAAGCCCTTATCGAAGCCGGTAAGGAACGTTTCCGTCCTATCCTTATGACCACCATTGCCATGATCGTGGGTATGCTCCCGATCGCCCTGGCTTCCGGTTCCGGTGCCGAGGTGAAGAACGGTATGGCCTGGGTAATTATCGGGGGACTTACCTCTTCCCTGCTGCTTACCCTGGTGGTGGTGCCCAGTACCTATATGGTAGTGGCCAAGGCCGAAGCGCTCATCAACCGTAAAAAACGCCGTAAAGAACAGGAAGCTCTGGCACACGAACACGCCGGGGGAAACACGCACTAAGCACCTGTAAAACATCGTATACAGAAGGCTGTTCCGCTTATCGGGACAGCCTTTTTTGTGTTCATGCCTTTATTTATATCCGGCGGAATCTATTCTTTTTTATAAGATTCCGCCAATTATAATTTAATTTATACCGGGCGGAATCCTGCATTTTTTATAGGATTCCGTCACACATAATTTTTTATACCGGGCGGAATATTGCATATTTGCAGGCATTCCGCCCATAATAAAACCTGGAAATTATGCCTGCACTTATCGGACGTATCGAAGAAAAACAGCTGCTGACCGAAGCCCTGGCGTCTCCCGCATCGGAAATGCTGGCCATACTGGGCCGCCGGCGCATCGGCAAAACCTTCCTGGTAAAACAGACCTTTACCCGCATCGATTTTGAAGTGACCGGGATCCTGAATGCCCCCATGAAAGAACAACTGGAGAACTTCAGCGACAAGCTGCGCGAGGCCGGCGCTCCCGTATCCGAAGTGCCCGGGACCTGGCTGCAGGCTTTCCGGCAGTTGCGGCAATGGCTGGAATCGAAGCGAAGCAAACGGAAAAAGGTCATTTTTATAGACGAACTGCCCTGGATGGATACGCCCCGCTCCCGCTTCCTGGAGGCCCTGGGACATTTCTGGAACGATTATGCCGCGCACCATAACGTACTGATCGTACTCTGCGGTTCGGCCGCTTCCTGGATGATACGCAAAGTGGTAGACAGCAAGGGCGGACTCCATAACCGCATCACCCGCCTGCTGCAGCTGGAGCCTTTTACCCTGCGGGAGACCGAACTTTTCCTGCAGGCACAGCACATGTATATGGACCGGCACCAGCTTACGCAGTTGTACATGGTCACAGGCGGTATTCCCTATTACCTGAAGGAAGTGCAGAAAGGACAAAGCGTGGCGCAGACCATAGACCGGATCTGTTTTGCGAAGAACGGACTGCTTACGGGAGAGTTCGACCGCCTGTTTGTTTCCCTGTTCGATAATCCCGATAATCACCTGCAGGTGATCCGCGCCCTGGCTTCGCGCTGGAAAGGGCTTACCCGCCAGGACATACTGGACATTACCGGTCTGAGCGACGGCGGAAACATTACCCGGGTGCTGGAAGAACTGGAACGTTCGTCCTTTATTTCCAGAACACAGCCCTTCGGAAAGAAGAAAAAAGAAATGCTTTTTCGTATATCGGATCCCTATACGCTTTTTTACCTGCACTTTATGCGCGACCGTAAAAACAGTGGCAGGGGCACTTTCCTGAACCTGGTAAGATCGCCCCGCTGGACAGGCTGGTGCGGTTATGCCTTCGAAAATATATGCCTCGGTCACCTGGAACAGATCAAATACACCTTGGGCATCCCGGCCGTTTATACCGAAGCCTCGGGCTATATACTAAAAGGAAATGCCGGGGAATCGGGTATGCAGATCGATCTGCTGCTGGACCGGGCCGACCGCGTGATCAACCTCTGTGAAATGAAATTTTACGACGGCCCCTTTACCATTACAAAAGACTATGCAGCCCGCCTGCGCGACCGTAAAGTACGCTTCCGCGAAAGTACCGGTACCCGAAAAAGTATATTCATCACGATGATCACTACCTTCGGGTTGACCGAAAATGCCTATGCTGCCGAACTGGTCGAAAACCAGGTCTGCCTCGACGATCTGTTCGCTTAAAAACACTTTACATAATTAAACGCAGTTAAATCCGTTTCCGGCCCGGAAATTTAAAGTGTTTCAAAACCATAGTCCCTTTCCACTTTGCAGACCCGGGTCTTATACGCGCTATACCATTTGCTGCGTCCCTGCTGCTGGGCAAAAAGATGTTCCGTGTTTTTTTTCCAGTTGCGGATCGCTTCCGGGTCCTTCCAGTACGAAACGGTGATACCCAGTCCGTCCCGGGCGCTTTCGTGCCCCAGGTAACCGGGTTGTTGTGCGGCCAGTTCTAGCATACGGGTACTCATTTCGGCATAGCCCAGGGCATCCTCCCTGCGCAGCGAGCTAAAGATCACCGCATAATACGGTGGTTCGGGCGTTTCGGCAATAAGACTCATTTAGTATATATATCATTGATCAAGTATGCGGATCTCGATCCTCCGGTTCACCCGGTCGGCATTCATCCGTTCTTCTTCTGTTCCCAGTTTTTTTATCTCGTCTTCCGCGATCAGCGGGTGGCTGCATTCGTATCCACGCGCCATAACCCGTTCCGCGGCAATACCTTTCTGCAGCAGGTATTGCTGTACATACTCCGCCCTGTTGCGCGAATACAGACGGCTGAACTCCGGGTTGCAGCGGCTTGTGTGCACGCCCACTTCTATACGTATACGGGGGTTTTCCTGCATCCAGCTAAGCAGGCTGTCCAGGTCAGCAGCCGTTTCGTAATGGAACGAATCCCGGGCAAACGCAAAGATCACCGAATACAGCCGGAAAGTATCCGTACTTATTTTGCCGCTTTTCGTATATTCCTGGTGCCAGGGCTTCTTTTCGTAGGTTTTATACGTGTCTTTCGTATATACATGCTGAGCGCTCAGTATACCTGAGAAGCAGCCGGAAACAACTATGAACAGCAGTTTTTTCACCGGCTTTTATTTAGGAGAAATGATCAGGCGGGTTCCATAAAGCCGGCCGTCCGGGGCCTGGCAACGCAGGGTATATATCCCGGCCGGGTACGCTGAAAGAGCGATCGTATAGTCAGTGGCAGCGGCCCGTTTTTCGCTGAACAGTACACGGCCCGACATGTCGCTCAGGGAGATCTGCGATCCGGCCAGCGGCACCTGCACCGTACAGAAATCCGCAGCGGGATTGGGCCAGGCCTTCAGCTCCTGCATCTGCGATGCGCTGTTTTCCAGGCCGGATGTACAGAGTACATCGTTCAGCTTCTGCCAGATGGTATCGTTGAACAGGAAAGGCACTTCGCCCACACCGGGTGCGTCGCCCATGCGCACGTACACGAGCCCCTGGCTGGGTACAACGTTCAGTATCTGCCCGTTTTTACCGAGCGCTGCATACATATCCGGCGGCGCCGAAGGGTTCAGCGGTCCGGGTATATTGACCTGGTACCCGGGAACCATATACGAAGCTTTGCCGTTGAGCCACCACAGGTAACCATACGATTTATTGAGGGTCTGCGAAGGGGTGATCATCTGGTTGTAATAGGCCGTATCCGTCATTACCTGTGTACCGTTCCAGTTTCCGCGGTTCTGCATCAGCAGCCCGAAACGCGCCATACTGCGGGCCTTGCTCACAAATACATTGTTAAAGCCCATCTGTACGAAGGCCCCGGTAATACCGGTAGGGTTCTTTACCTTCTGGGTAAAATACAGGTTCAGGTTCTGGCCGGTGGCATTTTCAATTACGCCGTCCAGCAGTGTATAGGGCCCGTTGTGGTAGGCCCAGCGTGTACCGGCATCGGCTTTGTATTGCAGGCAGGTGTCGATGGTGCAGTAATGATCGGGCACGCCGTCGTCCAGTCCGCTGGTCATCGTAAGCTGGTGGCGTATGGTGATCAGGTCTTCCTTGGCGGGCGGACATACCGTCCAGCCGGTACCCAGGTACTGCGAGGTCTGGTCACCCAGGGCCAGGTGGCCTTCCTGCTTTGCGATGCCTACCGTAAAGGACGTAAGCGTTTTGCCGGCAGATGCCCAGTACCAGAGGCTGTCCTGCGTAAATGTGCCGTAATAGCGCTCAATGGCTATCTTTCCGTCTTTAAGTACAATGAAGGCCTTGGTGTTTTTCTGCTCCAGGTAATCGTGCAGGATATCGATCTTATCTTCGCACCAGCCCAGCGAGACGGGCGAAACCGTTTCCCAGGTATTGCCCGTCAGCGGCGGAAAGTAGAGGTTCTGGGCCTGTGCCGCAGCCAACAGGCATCCCAGCATTGCAAACAGAGATATTTTTTTCATAATGGTGTTGTCATATACCGGGTTAGACTCTTTAAAGATACAAAAGTTTAATGCCCTGCTTTACTTTTTTGCTGCTTTTAGCGCATTGCGCAGCCGGGCACGGGCATTTTTGTACGGTGACACCGTGTTCAGCTGTATCATGCGGCCCAGGGTGTAGGTTCTGTACCAGGGTTTGCCGTACAGTTCTTCGTTGCTGAGCCGGTCCAGCAGCCGGCATATATCTGCGTTCAGGCGGTCCGAAAGGGCCAGCAGTTCCGGGTAAGACAGCGGTTCGTGATCGCGGTAGAATTTCTGTGCCAGGCCTCCCAGTTCATTCCAGCGGTAACCGCTTTCAGGAAAAACGGGCTCCTCTCCTTTTGCACGGGCATCGTACCATTTTAAAACCAGTCCGGCCCAGCCGCACAGATAGGCCAGCAGGTTATGTGCGCTCATACGTGTACCGGCCGCATGTCCTTCCATGCAGGGAACCCGGACCCGATCTGCCGGGAATGCGGCAAATTCCTCCCGTACTTTTTTATACTGCAGTTCGATCTCTGCCAACAGTTCGTTTTTCGATACAGGTATCATAAACAAGCGCTTAAAACAAAGGTTGAAAAAAATGCCTGAACAAAAAAGAAATTTTCCCGTTAAATAAAGTACACCTGCACCCCGCTTCCGGCCGGAAGATCTGTTGATACGAACGTAAATTAACACGAGAATATGAGTTCATTTTTTGCGAATGTCCGCAGGGCATACAAACTGTTCCAGAAAATAGATATCGGTGAGGTACTGGGCGCCGTGGAACGTATGGATGAAAAACAGCTCAACGGGCTGATGAAAATGCTGAAAAGCCAGGGAAAAAAGAAAGAACTGCCGCCGATCGACGGCGATTTTTACGACCTGGGCGGGTCCCTGCCCCCCGAAGACCGGGAACTGCAACTGAAAGTACGGCAGTTTATGGAGACCGAAGTACGGCCCATTGTGAACGATTACTGGCTGCGCGCCGAATTTCCCTATGAACTGATCCCCAAACTGGCCGCGCTGAATATCTGTGGCATTACCTATGAAGGGTATGGCTGCGCCGGACGTACCAACCTGCTGGAAGGCATACTGGCCATGGAAATGGCACGTATAGATACGTCCATCGCTACTTTTTTCGGGGTGCAGAGCGGCCTGGTCATGGGCAGCATCTACCTGCTGGGGTCCGAAGCACAAAAACAGGAATGGCTGCCCCAGCTGCAGCAGTTCCGCAAGATCGGGGCCTTTGGACTTACCGAGCCCGAAGTGGGCTCTGCCGTGGCCGGTGGCCTAACCATGGAGGCCAAACGCAACGGCGATACCTGGGTGCTGAACGGACAAAAAAAATGGATCGGGAATGCCACTTTTGCCGATGTGATCATTATCTGGGCCCGCGATGTGGACGATGACCAGGTAAAAGGTTTCCTGGTACGGAAAGGCACTCCCGGCCTGCACGTAGAAAAAATGGAAGACAAAATGGCGCTGCGTATCGTGCAGAACGGCCTCATTACCCTGAACAACTGCGAGGTGAAGGAAGCAGATCGCCTGCAGAACGCCAATTCTTTTAAAGATACGGCACAGGTACTGCGTATGACGCGTGCCGGTGTGGCCTGGCTGGCCGTAGGCTGTGCCCGCGGCGCTTACGAAAACGCCCTCGATTATACACGTACCCGCAAGCAGTTTGGCAAACCCATTGCCTCATTTCAGCTGATACAGAACCACCTGGTAGAAATGCTTTCGAACCTCACGGCTACGCAGACCCTGGTGTTCCGCCTGTCGCAGTTACAGGACGAAGGCGTGCTCCATGACGAACACGCCTCCCTGGCCAAAGTTTTCTGCAGCCTGCGCACCCGCGATATTGTAAGCCGGGCACGCGAGGTAATGGGCGGTAACGGTATTCTTCTGCAATACAATGTGGCCCGCTTTGTGGCGGATGCAGAAGCCATTTACTCCTACGAGGGCACCAAAGAGGTGAACTCGCTCATTGTAGGTCGGGCTATTACGGGTTACAGCGCTTTTGTATAAGCATTAATTTGTCCATTCGTCGTGGACCACTCCCACCAGGAAAGGTTCTCCGTTTCGCATTTTATATACCAGGCGCAGGCTACGCCAGTCCATACCCCTGTATTTTTCGTCGAAGCCCGGAAAATGGTTCTCGGTATAGTCCGTTCCGGTATACACGCTGTCCATGTTGTTGATCATGTTGCCCCTGCCCAGTGTTTTGTTCACGGATTTCTGCGGGGCGTTCAGGAAGTCCACATCATACACAAAGCGGTCGAAATAGGCCTGGAAGGTCATCCGTATGGGTTCGCCGGAACCGTCGAAATAGCCCCATTCCGTTTTTTTGGCGGCCCCGTCGCCGTACAGCAGTATAAAGTCGGCCTTGCTCAGGTGTACGTCCTTCAGGGTATCTACATGTCCGTAGGGCGAAAAACGCACGCCTTCCACCGGGTGGATGTACTCGGCAAAAGCGGCGTAATTCTTGTCTTTAAGCAACTGAAGAAGATCTGCCGTACGATCGCGGAGTACGGCGTCCCTGTCGGTTTTGTCCACATTGCTGTTTCCTGTAGTACTCCCGGCCGGCAGTACGGGCGGTTCCGGGCTGTACTTTTCATCTCCGCAGGCGGTACACAGGAGCATACCACACAACAGTAAAATCATGCCATCTGTTTTCATATCCTTTACTTTTTCTTATACAAGCTCTTCGGACAGGACAGTGATCGATTCACCGTTCCTGTTGATCAATGATACGTGAAAAGCTCCGAAAGCGTTGCGTTTCAGCGTATTCATCTCTGTTGGTCCCTCTTTCAGTGTCCGCAGGCTGCTGCCGTTGGTATTCCCGGCAAGAACCGTTTCGTAATCGACACTGTACAGGGCCGAGAGGGTTACACGGAAAGCATTATTGCCATATCCGTCCGAAAAACAGTGTGTAAGCGGCCTGGACTCTTCCGTCCGGCCATGGATAAAGGTAGTTCCGAACAAGGCACTATAACCGTGCCTGGCTCCGTCGAACAGCAGGATGTGCCTACCGGTGTCTACATCTTCGGCATACATCAGCACGGGGGCCGTATCTGTAGCTACTACCAGCGGGTCATGCCCATTAAGCTGTTGCCCGTAGAACCAGATACGAAACCATTCGTTACCCTCTGTTGTGCGGAGTTTTCTTCTCCATTCGCGGGGGTGCAGGTTTTTGGGCTGGTCTATATGCGCGGTGATGCCTTCGAGGAATGTAGGGCCGGCAATTTTGTTATCCGTATTTGCCGGCCGGGGTTTTGCAAAGAGGTTGAATAATCCCATAGGCTGTCTGTTTGAAGAACGTTAGTACAGACCGTTCACACAGCAAACATGCAGAGCTGCTGTTGCGGCATGTATACATTCAGATTCAGATACTAATTTACGCATTTTCGATGAAACCTGCAAATGCCGTGTTCCTAAAAATAGGCTCCGCACAAGTGGCCGACAGCTTCCGTCCGGGAGTTCTTAAGGAAGCCCGGAGACCGAATACAGTTCGTACACAGGCAGCCGGTATAATAAACAATCTGCTAAAAAAAAGTACAAAACCAGGAAGGTGTACGTCTTTCAGATAATCAGATATATACGAATATTCCGGATAGGGTTTTTCCCCGGAAAGTATCTTTCATACGTCTAATGTTCGTTTTTGTATACAGGAATAATTTCTATCTTCCCGCATAGTACCTTATTTAGTAAACTATGTCCCTTTTTAAGAAAATTTTCGGAAAGAAAAATGAACCTGAGTTTTCGGAAAGCGGTGCTCCTGTTTACAGGCACGAAAGCCGTTCCGAACAATTTGTGCCTGCCGGCGGCGATGACCATACCGAAGAGATCAGCGAACATATTGAACGACATATAGGTCATGTAGACGGCGTGTTTCACGAACTGATCTCCGAGCATGTGCACCTGGACATTCATATAGTAAAAGCTACGGAAGACCGGCCTTTTCACGTGCTGGTCACCTCGGGCATGAGCAATAAGGCCATGAATGTACCTGCCGATCTGACAGAATTCGCCCATGCCGAGCTCTGCCTGCTGCTGCCGGAAGACTGGTCGCTGGAGCATAAGGACTGGGACGATGAAAACGTGTACTGGCCCATCCGCTGGCTCAAGACGATCGCCCGCCTGCCGCACGAATACAATACCTGGATCGGGTACGGGCATACCATCCCGAATGGCGAAGATGCGGCTCCCTTTGCCCCCGGTACCCGCCTGGGCTGTATACTGGTAATGCCGCCCCTGAGCCTGCCGGAAGAATTTGAGCAGTTGCAGACCGTTGACGGAAAGACCATTCATTTTTACACCATAGCGCCGTTGTATCCCGAAGAGATGCTGTTTAAAATGAAACATGGCGTGGACGCCCTTACCGAACTTTTTGACGAATGGGGAATTGACGATGTCCTGGATCCGGAACGCCCGAACGTATTGAAAGACCAAGAATAAAGCAACAGAATGATGAATATACCTCCCGATTACAAACCAGGCTGGAACCTTTACCAGCTCTGGCACGAAGAAAAACCCGGCATTATTACGCTGGACCTGGGCTGGCGCAATGTGGTGCCCTTTGATGAACTGCCGCACCTGGGCATACTGAGCCTGCTGTACCAGGAAGAAACAGAGAACGGCTTTATCAGCCGGGCCGAAAGTGAACGCCTGGCGCCCGTGGAAGACCGCCTGATCGGGCAGATACTGCAATCGCAGCCCTCGGCCCACGTGGCCTTTTTTACCTTTGACGGTGCCCGCCGCCTGGTATTTTACCTGAGCGAGCCGGAAACCTTTACCATTGCGGTGGAGAGCCTGATGAAAGACCTGCCCTGGCAATACCAGGTGCAGGTGGTGGAGAACGATAACTGGGCCTATTACATCGAGTTCCTGTACCCGGACGCCTACAGTATGCAGGACATACACACCCATTCCCTGCTGCGGCAGCTGGAACAGCATGGCGACAGATCGGAAGTGCCCCGCCAGGTAGATTACCATACCCTGTTCGAGGATGAGGCCGAAGCGCAGCGCTATGCCGGCCGTATTGCCGAAGAAGGCTTTGATTCGGTGCATGTGGAGGAGTCGGAGAACGGCTTTTCCGTAGAGTTTAAAAAGACGCATGCCGCGGATTTTGATACCATCCAGGAAAACGTATACCGGGCCCTGAACCATATCGAGGAAGACGGTAGCGGTTTCTTCGGCGGATGGGGCTGCCCGGTGGTAAAGTAAAATAAACGTATATACAATAAAGGCCGGTCGGACACCGGCTTTTTCTTTTTTCACGTATATGCATCAATAACTATACGTTCTCCGCATCTCTCAGCGGAGTTAACAGCGAGTATACGGCCGAATCGAGAAAACGGCCCCGGTAATAATAATTTTCGCGGAAATGGGCCTCCTTTACAAAGCCATTCTTTTCCAGCAGTCCGATAGAAGGCGCATTATGCGGATTTACCCAGGCTTCTACAGAATGCAGTTGCATCTGCTGAAAAGCGTATTCCAGCGCGGCCTTCAGGGCTTCCTGCATGAGGCCGGTACGATGAAAATCTGAATGCAGCAGGTAGCCCACTTCGCCCCGGTGATGTTTGAGGTCCATACGCCAGAAACCGATGGTTCCGATAAGTTTTCCCGGTTCGTTACGCGGACTGATGGCCCAGGTTATGGACTGGTTCTCGTCGATGCCTGTATTCACCCTGCGGATCATTTCCAGGGCTTCTTCCACGGAGGCGGTCTTGTCACGGTCCAGGTAGCGCACTACTTCATCCAGGCTGCGTATATGGAATAAGGCTTCTGCATCGCGCTCACTGAAACGGCGAAGGAGCAGTCGTTCGGTCTGCAGTATGGGAAAGGGATGAAAAGATACGCTTAGCATAAGGGAATATTTTTGTGAAAAGATACGGTTTTTACTGCTGCTGCACCAGTCTGCCCATAATACGGTACAGTTCCAGGGCCTGCTGTTGTACGGCATAATCGGCGTCGAGCAGGCGTATGCGCGAATCCAGCAGGCTCTGCTGCGCCAGGTTCACTTCCAGTATGCCCGTAATTCCCTGCCGGTAACGGTCCAGGGCCAGGTTGCCGTTCTCTTCGGCCAGCTGTACATTGCTCTGTTCCAGTTCCTGCTTCTGTACCGCAGCCAGGTAGCGGTTATACGCCATGGTCAGGGCCATACGGTTCTCGCTTTTTACCTGTTCGTAGTTCACTTCGGCGTTCTGGCGGGCAATTTTCAGGGTGCGCAGCTGGGTGTTCAGGCGCCAGCTGTCGAATACGGTATAGGCCGCTGAAACGCCCACCGCGGGGCCCAGGTTCTGGTTTATGAGGAAGAAACCCGCCGCATTGCGGGAGTTGCTGTAGTTCATGCTTCCGTTAAAAGTAATGCGGGGCATGCGCAGGGCATTGGTTTCGCGGTAGGTATATTTGCTGATGGCAATGTCCCGCTGGGCCAGCTGCGTGGAAAAGTTGCCCTTGTCGGTCTCCTGCATCATATCGTTCAGGCTGCCGATGGCAAAGGGCGCAATGCTGTCCTCTACGTCAAAATCGGTGGTAGGGTCGCGCAGCAGGATCTGGTTCAGGCTGGCTTTTGCCGAAGCAAGGGCGGCCTGCTGATCGTACCAGGTCGATTTCCAGGCGTTCTGATCGATGCGCGACTGCAGCAGGTCCGATTTATTGCCTGTACCGCCGTTCAGCCGGTTTTCGGCAATGGTGATGCGCTCCCCGGCAATACGTATCGCTTCCTGGGTGGCGGTAATATTGCGTTTCTGGCGTATGATCTCCAGGTAGGCCGTGGTGGCATTCACGATAATGCGCTCCATCTCCTGGCGGGTAAGTATCTGGCTTTGTTCCTTCAGCTGGGTAAGACGGTCGTAGGTGGCAAACATACGCAGACCGTCGAACAGGACCCAGTTGAGCTGTGCCGCCGCATTGTAATTACTGGTGGCCACATTGTTCTGCTGTACGCTGTTGCCCGCAGAAGTTACCTGGCGTATGTTGTTGGAGGCCCAGGCCCCGGACCCGCTGAGATTCACGGTAGGCAGCATGCCGGCATTGCCCACATTGCGGGCATAGGTGGCCGCTTCTTCGTTATTCCGGGCGATCACTACGGCATAGTTCTTATCCAGGGCTATCTGCAGGGCCTCCCGGTATTTGAGTACCGGAGCATTCTGGGCCTGCATTGCAAGGGCCGCAGAAAGAATGGCGATCAGTGAACTTATTTTTTTCATGCGGTCTTCGGTTTTTTATTACGGCTCATAAAGCTGTACATGGCGGGGATCACCAGCAGCGTCAGCACCAGCGAGAAGCAGATACCGCCCACGATCACGATCCCCAGTGGCACGCGGCTCTGTGAGGCCGCTCCCAGGCTCAGGGCAATGGGCAGGGCGCCGAGGGCCGTGGCCAGGCTCGTCATCAGGATGGGACGCAAACGCATGGTGGCCGCCTCAATGGCCGCGTCGTACTTGTTTTTCCCCTGTTCCTTTATGTGATTGGCAAATTCCACGATCAGGATACCGTTCTTGGTCACCAGGCCCAGCAGCATGATCATACCGATCTGGCTAAAGATGTTCAGGGTCTGGTCGAACAGCCAGAGGCTCAGCAGGGCGCCGGCCAGGGCCAGCGGTACGGTGATCATGATAATGAGCGGATCGAGGAAACTCTCGAACTGGGCGGCCAGTACCAGGTAAATAAGCACCAGGGCCAGCAGGAAGGCGAACATGGTATTGCCCGAACTTTCGGCAAAGTCACGCGAGGGGCCCGCCAGGTCACTGCTGAAGGTATCGTCCAGTACATCGCGCTGTATGCGCTGCATTTCGGCAATGCCGTCGCCCAGGGTCCTGCCCGGGGCCAGCCCTGCCGACACGGTGGCCGAACGGTAACGGTTGTAGTGGTACAGCTGTGGCGGCGAACTCTGGTCGGCCACGGAAATAAAATTGTCCATCTGTACCATGTCCCCGCCGGACGTGCGCATGTAGATCGAGGTAAGATCGAGCGGTTCGTCGCGGTTGGCACGGTCAAACTGGCCGATCACCTGGTATTGTTTACCATCTTTGGTAAAATAACCGATACGTCCGCCACTAAAGGCCTGCTGCAGGGTATTGGCGATCTCGGCTACGGAAACGCCGGCTTCGCGGGCTTTATCCCGGTTTATCTGCAGGGCCAGTTCGGGTTTGTTGAACTTCAGGTTTACATCGGAACCCTGGAATACCGGGCTTTTCTGTACCTCGTCCATGAATTTGGGCAGGTATTCCTTTATTTTTTCGAAGCTGGAATTCTGTAATACGAATTGTACGGGCAGTCCGCCACGGGGGCCGCCTCCCGAAGAAATGGTCTGGTCCTGCACCACGAACGCTTTCCCCCAGCTGAATTTAGAGAGATTGCGGCTGAGCATGTCTACGATCTGCTGCTGGCTCCGCTCCCGTTCGCCGGGCGGCGTAAGCATTACGCGTATAAAACCGGAGTTGGCACTACCCGACCCTGAAAAGCCCGGAGAGGTTACACTGAGTACGATGCGGGCTTCCGGGATGGAATCCTTCGCCACCCGTACCATTTCCTGGATGTAACGGTCCATGAACTCGAAAGAGGCGCCTTCCTGGGCCGAAGCCGTTACACGGAATACGCTGCGGTCTTCGAGCGGGGCCAGTTCCGATTTCAGGTTGGTCCAGGTAGCCCAGATAATGCCTCCGCAGACAAGTATAAGCACCAGGGCCAGCCAGCGTTTGTGCATAAAGGCACTCAGCAGGTCGCGGTAGCCGTTCTCCATGCCTTCGAAAAAGGGTTCGGTACGTTTATAAAAGGCCGAACGTTTGGTGGGGTCCTTGCGCGACATTTTTACATTCAGTACGGGCGTAAGCGTAAGAGATACAAAGGCCGAGATGAGCACGGCGCCGGCAATCACAATGCCGAACTCCCGGAACAGCCTTCCCACAAAGCCTTCGAGGAAAATAATGGGCAGGAATACCACGGCCAGTGTAATAGACGTACTGATCACCGCAAAGTATATCTCGTCGGAACCCCGGCGGGCGGCCTCGTGCTTGTCGAGCCCCTCCTCCATTTTCTTAAAGATATTCTCGGTAACCACAATACCGTCGTCCACCACCAGGCCCGTAGCCAGCACAATGGCCAGCAGCGTAAGTACATTGATGGAGAAGCCGAAAATGTACATAATAAAGAAGGCTCCGATGAGCGATACCGGTATATCGAGCAGCGGACGGAAGGCAATGAGCCAGTCACGGAAGAACAGGTAAATAATGATCACCACCAGGATAAAGGCAATGAGCAAGGTCTCCTCTACTTCCTCTATGGAATTACGGATAAAGGTGGTCTGATCCAGGGCAATGTCCAGGCGGATATCTTCCGGGGTCTCGGCCTTCAGTTTATCGTAACGGCTGTAAAACTCATCGGCGATGTCGATGTAGTTGGCACCGGGCTGCGGCACAATGGCCAGACCGATCATGGGCACGTTCGATTCCCGCAGGATGGTCTCCTCATTCTCCGGTCCCAGGCGGGCAAAGCCCACATCGCGGAAACGCACGATGGTATTGCCGTTGTTCACGATGATCAGGTTGTTGAAATCCTCTTCGGTATACAAGCGGCCAAAGGTGCGCACGGTGAGTTCTGTGGTATTTCCTACGATCTTACCGCCGGGCAGTTCCACGTTCTCGCGGTTCAGGGCGTCTACCACATCCTGTGGCGAAAGGCGGTGTGCGGCCAGGCGTGCCGGGTCCATCCACAGGCGCATGGCGTATTTTTTCTCGCCCCATACCTGTATGCTGCTCACGCCGGGTATGGTCTGCAGGCGTTCCATCAGTACATTGGTGGCATAATCACTTATTTCCAGGTGACTGCGGGTATCGCTCTGCACCAGCATAGAAATAATGGCGTCGGAGTTGGCATCGGCTTTGGACACGATGGGCGGACCATCGATATCCAGCGGCAGCTGGCGTACGGCCTGCGAAACCTTATCGCGCACGTCGTTGGCGGCGGCTTCCAGGTCCACACCCAGTTCAAACTCTACCGTGATTACACTGCTTCCGAGGTTGCTGGACGAAGAAACACTTTTGATACCGGCAATACCATTGATCGATTTTTCGAGCGGTTCGGTGATCTGCGACTCGATGATATCGGCATTGGCGCCCACATAATTGGTGCGCACGGTAATAATGGGCGGATCGATGGAGGGATACTCCCGTACACCCAGGTACGTAAAAGAAATGGCCCCGAACAGTACGATCACGATGTTCAGTACAATGGCCATTACCGGCCTTTTAAGGCTGACGGATGCTAAACTCATAGGCCGTTATTTCAGGTTTGTGAATGTAACAGGCATACCAGGACGCAGCTGCATAATGCCGGTAGTAATGACCGTATCGCCGGGTTTAAGACCACTGGTTACCTGCACGGTAGAATCGGTACGCAGGCCTATATTGATCTTTACGGAGGCCGCTTTGCCCCCGCGGGCCACAAATACCTTCTGTCCCTTCAGTTCAGGGATAATGGCATTGGTAGGCACCATAAGCGAAGGACCGCTGTGCGGCAGGTTTACCCATACTTTGGCAAATACACCGGGATACAGCGTATTGTTCTTATTGGGATACAGTGCCCGTACACGCAGGGCGCGCGTAGCCTCGTCCACTTGGGATTCCAGCGCATATACGGGTGCTGTGAGCGTATCCTTGGAAAGTTCCGTAGTGAATTTTACCTCTTTGGTGCGGGTTAGCGCGGGATAATAGCGCTCCGGGATGCTGAATTCCACGATGAGGGGCGAAACCTGGGTAAGCGTGGTAATTTCATCGGCCGGCGATACAATAGCGCCCTGGCTGATGCGGCGCAGGCCGAGTTTACCGGTAAAAGGCGCACGTATTTCCGTTTTGGCGATCTGTGCCTTTACCAGGTCCATATCGGCCTCAATCGTATGCAGCTGGTTCAGGGCCGCGTCATAGTCCTGCGTACTTACCGCATTGGTCTTTAGCAGCTCTTTAAGGCGGGTTTCGTTCTTAGAAGCCAGTTCGCGCTGTATTTCCAGCTTACGCAGCTGGGCCTGCAGGTCGTTATCGAAGATCTTCATCAGCAGGGTACCCTGTTGTACAATGGCGCCTTCTTTAATGTTCAGCTGCACCACACGGCCGCTCACTTCGGGTTTCAGCACCACGTTCTGAAATGCCAGTACGGAACCGCTGCTAAGCAGGTTTTCGCTGATGTCCTGCTCTTTTACCACGGTGCCGAGTACCGAAATAGCCTTTGTACCCGAAGCCCCCGGCTTGCCGTTCTCGGCCGATGCGGTCATCTTAGCCACCACCTTCCAGCCTATCCAGCCCAGGAAAGCCAGTACCAGTATGCCGATTATGATCGTTCTCTTTTTCATGTTGTATAGATGTTGCTGCAGAGGGTCTTTGACTGTCCTTATTTGTGTTATCGCTTTAAACTAAATGCACAATTCTGAAGTAATTTTGAAGAAGGGCAGATCATGGCCGTTTTTAATCACCATGTTGTATCTTTATCCGCATCGGATTCTTCGGTAAAGCCTCGAAATTTTCGTTGATACGCTGCATCTGTTCGTAAAAATGCTGTATTTCCTCGGCCGTAAACCCGTTGAAGGCGATCTTCTCGAAATCCTTTACCTTTTTGCGGATGCGTTCTATGTTCTTTACGCCCGTGGCTGTAAGCATCACCTGCTTTTCCCTGCGGTCCTCGGCATTTACAAGCCTTTCTACAAAGTTATGCTCTTCCAGGTAATCGAGGATCTTTACCACGTAAACTTTGTCGATGTGCAGGTTCTCGCTGATCTGCTGCTGGGGTATCCCCTTTTTTTCGGAATGCAGGTAAAGGAGTACCGTAAAATAGCGGCCGGGGTCAATGTCTTCCATGTGTTTGGACAGGGAAGCGAAATACTGTTTGGCCATTACGGAAAAATACTGCCCCAGGGGAAGCTTGCGATCGGTAAATGCGTTTTTGGTTCGTTGCGCCATGCCACAAATATAGTTAGCAATACCTACCGTAAAAGAAATTAACCATTACTTAAAACAATGATTTTTCAGGAAAGCGTTCCGCTCATCCCTGCAGGGCACTGCGGATGTACGGTACAAAGATGACAGCTGCCGTTGCCAGGCTTACCAGCGCGCATACCAGCACAGCTGCGGCCGCCAGGTCTTTAATATGCCCGGCTTTGGGGTTGCGTTCCGGCCATAGTTTATCCGTAAGCATTTCCAGGGCTGTGTTGATGAGTTCGGCCGCCAGTACCATAGCGATGCAGATCCAGATCAGTATCCACTCCCTTGCCTGTATCTTAAAACAGAGTCCGGCGGCATTTACCAGGAGAACGGCTGCTATGTGTATGCGAAAATTAGGCTGGGTACGGAAGGCGTAGCGCAATCCTTTCCATGCATATACGAAAGCCATCCAGCGCCTTTTCATATTACTTGAAATCGATGGTGAATTTCAGGTTGAAAAGCCGTGGTGTGAGGTAATTGGGAACACTGTAGTAAAAGCCTTTGTAATCGCGTATCCAGTTGTAGGAAACGGTATTGTTGATGCCCAGCAGGTTGTAGATCTCCAGCGCAAAGGCGGCGCGGCGGATGTACTTTTTGGCGTTTTCCATGCGGGCGCTTTTGTACTTGATGTCGGGGGAGATCACTTCGTACAGGAAACCCAGGTCCACACGACGGTAGAACGGCATGCGCAGCGTATCGGCGTAGCGGTTCTTATTGGGCGGACCATAAGGCCAGCCCGTACCCAATACCAGGTTCAGGCTCACTTTCAGCTGGGGCAGTTTGGGAATATTATCCTGGAAGAAAATACTGAAGGTAATGCGCTGATCGGTGGGACGCGGCACAAAACCCGGCGTTACCAGGCTGCTGTCGAAAGCCGGCACATTGCTGCCCGGGTAGATCTGGTTGCCGTTTATGTCGTAATATTTGTAATAGTAATCGTCTTTAATGTCTTCTTTGGTCTGCAGGAAGGAAATGGTAGCCCAGCTCTCCACACCGCGGATAAACTCGCCGTTCAGTTTCATATCGGCACCGTAGGCAAAGCCCCGGGCATTGTTCTGGGCATAGTAACGGATGCGGATATTGTCCAGTTCGTAGGGATTCAGGTTGGTCAGGTACTTGTAATAGGCTTCCGCCGTAAGTTTAAAGGGTCTTTTCCATATTTTGAAATAGTAATCGAGCCCGCCCAGTGCCATAATGGAACGCTGTGCCTTTACACTGGTATTGATGCTGCCGTCCATATCGCGCAGTTCGCGGTAGAACGGAGCCTGGTAATATACGCCGCCGGCCACGCGGAACACCATATTGCGGCGTTTCCAGTTGGGCGTAACGGCCAGCTGCATACGCGGCGAAATAAGCCATTCCTTATTGATGCTCCACCACTGGGCACGCACCCCGATATTGAACATGATCAGGGTGGAATCCTTTGCCATATCCCGGTAATTGAACTCCGTATAGCCGCTTACCCGGTGTGAGAGCAGCATGATGTCTGACTTTACGAAGGTCTGTGCATTGATGGGCGTATCGTCCTGCGGACCATAGTACGGCAACAGGTAGGAAGCACTGTCGCTGATGTTCCACTCGCGCAGCTTATCGTTGATGAGTTCGTTCTTGTACTGGGCTCCCCAGCGTATGGAAAATTTATCCTTACTGAAAATACCTTTGTGGTCTACTGCTATGATACGGGCCTCCAGGAAATTGCGGGCATGGTTTATGTAACCGCCGGAACCGATGGGCGAGGTTACTTCGCCGTAGGTATCGCTGGCCGGGTTATTGTCCAGCTCGCCCAGCCTGTACGAACCTTCGATATCGAAACGTTCGCTTTCTTTGGTCTGGGTATAGGAGCCGATGAATTTCAGTTCTACGTGTTCAGACGGCCGGGCCAGTATGGTAAGTGCACCCAGGCCGGTAGCAAAATTGGTGATCTCGCGCCCGCCCATGGCCACACTCAGTTTGTAGGTCTGCTGTATGGTGCCGAACGAGGTCTCCCGCGACTGCGGAAAGAACAGGTACTGGTTCGAGGAATAAATACCCAGCAGGGAAATATCTACCTTTTCGGAGGCGATAAAGGTAGCCTGGCCCTGGAAATCGTAAAAGCGGGGTTTGTATTCGCCGCGGGTATCCATAAACCGCAGCAGGTAGTTGTTGGAACGGTAACGTCCGCCCAGGTTCAGCTGCAGGCGTTTTTTAAACAGCGGGGCCTGTACATAGGCGCTTCCGCCCAGCAGACCAATGTTTCCGCCGGCAGCAAATTTGGTGGGTTTGCGGTACGTAATATTCAGTACGGACGACATTTTATCGCCGTAACGGGCCTCAAAACCGCCGGAAGAAAAGGCGATCTCCGAGATCATATCGCTGTTGATGAAGGAAAGGCCCTCCTGCTGACCGCTGCGGGCCAGGAACGGACGGTACACCTCTACGTCGTTGATGTAAATAAGGTTCTCGTCGAAACTGCCCCCGCGTACCGAATAACCTGTACCCAGTTCGCTGTTGCTGTTCACGCCCACCTGCGATTTAATAAGGGCAATGATGGGGTCGCCCACCGTGGAAATAACCTTGGCGTGTTCGGGGTCGATGCTCACCGTGGGCATGCCATAGTGACGGTCTGCCTTTATTACGGCCGTATCGCGCGTAGAGGAAGGATTCAGCAGCGGCGCATAATTTACCGTTTCGCCTTCTTTCAGGTTAAAGGAGCGGGTCTCGTTCTCGAACCCTACATAACTGGCCACCACCACAATTTTGCGGCCTGCAGGTACTTTCAGACTGTATTTTCCGTCGGCATCGGTGCTGGCCAGGGTTCTTTCGCCTTCTACGTATACGTGTGCAAAAGCGAGCGGCAGTCCCAGGTGATCTTTAACCGTTCCCTGTACTATGGCCGTCTGGGCATGGGAAAGCAGAGCCAACAGGCATCCCAGTAAGGTAAGTACTACTTTTTTTTTCATCGGGGAACAGGGCTGCCTTATTTTTTATCGGGATTCTTGAATTTACCTTTTTTCAGTGCATCAAAGAATTTGTACCAGGCTATGGGATTCAGGATATTGGCCGGGGGAATACCGCCGGCGTAGTAAGCCTGGTAGTTACGTTCGGCCATTACGTTCTTAAAGGCCACTCCTCCCGAAATGGGCGTATTTTCATATACGAGCGCCAGTTCCTGTTCGTTCAGGTTCTTCATGGCGCGGTCGTAATCCTCGTCGTTCAGTTTCAGGTCCATGAAGGCTTTTTCGAAACCTTCTTTCGAGAAGGGCATCACGGTTTTGGTCTTGAGGTAAATGGTATCTCTTTTCAGCTGTTTCTGCATGTAAATGCGGTCTTCTTCCGGGTCTTTGGGCACAAAATAGAGCCCGCTTTTATACCCCACGCTCGAGAACAGCAGGGTATCGCCGGGTTTGGCCACTACGGTAAAGAAGCCATCGTAGTCGGAAATGGTACCCATACGCGCGTTTTTAATACGTACGGTAACAAAGGGAATGGCCTTGCTGCTGTCGATATCTGCCACAAGTCCGCTGATCTGTACCGCGGTTATCTTTTTCGTGGTGTCCGAATCTGCCTTCTGGGCAGACGCGGCCGTTACACAGAGCAACATCAGGAATAGTATGTAAACAGTTCTTTTCATGTTATATCTTCACAAAACGGGTGCGGGCCTTGTTCTTGCCGGAACGCATATATACGATATATACGCCCTGAGCCCAGTTTGAAACGTCAAAAGTATTTAAATATTTCAAGTCATTTTCCTTTTTTACCAACACTTTCCCGTTCATGTCGCAGATCAGCAGCAACTCGGCCTGTTCGTACAGGTTGCCGGGCAGGGCCACGTTAATGCTGCCGGAAGCGGGATTCGGGAACACAAAAATGTCCTTATCCGTAAGCCCCGGGGTATACGGATTACAGAAATCCAGCTCCTGCGAAGCGCCGAAACTGCTCCAGGCTCCTATTTGTACACCGTTGATGTCTAAAAGTTCAGCGCGGCCGTTGCCAAAACCACAGCAAAGCCCGTCTTCGCCGGAATCGCTGAGGCGCAGCGTGTAACAGGCATAGGGCAGGCAGATGTTCAGGGTGTCGGTCGACTGTGCGGAGGCATTCAGGCCAGAACCGCTTTCCACCACATCGCCGGATGCGTCTTTTATCTCCCAGGAAAATTCCTGCGGGTACAGATCATACTGTACAACCAGGCGCACTTCGGAGCCCTGTACGCGCACAACCGTGTATTCTGCCGTATCGGCAGCCGTGGTGCCGGGAGACCAGGCTGTGGCCCGGAACGTGTTTTCGCCGAAGAGAGCGAGCGGCTGCGACGGAAAGCTGAACATCACCTGGTCGCTGTAGTCCCAGCTACCGCCTTTGCATTGCAGCAGGCTATCATTACCTGTATTCAGCTGTACACAAACCGAATCCAGCTGCTGAAAGCCGATGTTCGAGATCAGTACAAATACCCTGGCGGTATCGGCGCAGGTTACGGAATCGGCCGAAGTAAAAGAACTGATATCCAGCCCGTAGGCTACAGGCGCGGTAGAAGGCTGGTGCCCGTCCAGGGTCATTACCCCGGTACCTGCCGGATCGAGCCAGTCGCGCAGCCGGGTCTCAGGTGTACCTCCACCCTCCCAGCTTACGGAGAACTTACCGTAAAAATCACTTCCGTTCGGATTGCTGCAGGAAGCCTGTCCGCCGTGCAGCTGTCCCACAATGCGGTGTGCGGCGTCGTACAGGGGCGATCCGCTGGAGCCGCCTTCCGTGGTGCCGGAATCCCATTTCTGTACCTTCCAGTGGTTCTGTGCCGGATCGGCGCAGGTATAACAGGTATCCAGTATCAGGGAGGTATCCCGGCTTATTTTTTTAATATCTCCTTTGGGGTGATGAATGCCCACATGGTCTTCCGTAGCCGTTCCGCTGCGGTCCCAGCCGCTGTAATAGGCAAAGTAATTGGCCGGCGGCGGAAAGTTCATTTCCAGCAGGGCAAAGTCTGAAGGGGCATGCCGCGCGTGGATCACGGCGCCGTTCACCGTCTGGGTCTGCGGACCGTCGATATCGCTGCAGTCGGGGCTTTCGTAATTGAACATGAAAACCGTGGACGTGGTCACATTGCAGTGATTGGCGGTAAGAATATAGGGTCTGCCGTCTTCGGCGGTGTTATTCACAAGAGCCCCGGAACAGAAACGGGTGCCGCCGCTGCTAAGCAGCATCACGGCCGAACGTTTCTCCGTCTGCCAGTTAGCGCCCTGCGGACAATTGATGTTTACATTGCAGTTGCCCGAAGAACCAAAGCCCTTGGCCGGCAGAAAATCGGCCCGTATGCCGTAGATGGCCGACTGCAGCCGGGCATGGAACCAGGCCCCGGTAAGGGGCGACTGTACTTCCAGCGTGCAGCGCTGTCCGCCCAGGGGCAGGGTTACAAAAGAGCCGTCGAGTGCAGCTTCGGAAGGGCTGTAAGGCCCCAGTACACCGTATTCGTTAAAAAGCCAGAAACGGGTACCTTCGGGTGCCGAAATACCGGAGAAAAAAAAGTTCAGCGATAAGGCGCCCTGCGATTCAAAAATGAGCTGTTTTACGTGTACGCCTTTTCCCAGCTCCGTAAAGCCCGAAAGCTGCAGGCCGGTATCCAGCGGAAGGGAGATGCCAAAATCGTATACTTTATCAGTTCCGGCTGCCGGCAGCTGCACGGATGCAGGCGCGGTAATATTCCACACGGCAGGTTTGGGCAGCGTTACGGTGCCTGAAAGTGAGGCAGGAAGCTGTGCTGAAACGGCGGTGCAGAGGCACAGGGCCGAAAATAATGTGCCTGAAGTCTTCATTATTCACCTGTAAAAATAGTTAATTTGTAGCTATAACGTATGAAAAAGCTAAAAAATGTACTCGTATCGGTCCGTTTCCTGAACGTAGTTACAGTATGTATATACGTATACCTGTCCTTTTCGGTATTCCCTGAAATGTACGGGGCTGCACTGTTTTTTACGGCGGCTGCGGCCCTGAGCCTGATGGCGGGCAATATGCTGAACGACTATTACGATACCGAGACCGACCGCATCAATAAACCCGGCAGGCCCAGTTTGCTTACCCTGTTCGGGCCGCGCAACGCGGTACGTATCTACCTGGGTACCCTGCTGGCCTCCGTACTCTGTGCCCTTGCCACCCTTTCGCTGTACGCCATTGTTATTGTTACAGCGGCAAATCTGCTGCTGGCTTTCTATGCCCGTTACGGTAAGTATACCGGTTTTGCAGGCAATGTACTGGTGGCCTTCCTGAGCGGACTCAGTATTTTTGCTCCTTACCTGCTTGTTACCGAAAAACAGCCCTGGAACAGCAAATGGGAACTGCTCAACGAAGCCTGGGTGCAGCCCCTGCTGTTGTGCAGTGTGCTCGCCTTTTTCTTTTCACTGCTGCGTGAGTGGATCAAAGACCTGGAAGACTATGAGGGCGACCGCCGGGCGGGTTTTAAAACGGGCGTAGTGCTGCTGGGGCCCGTTGCCGCCGTATGGCTGTGCCGGCTGGGACTACTGGTATGCCTGGGGGCACTGCTGGTACTGGCCTGGCGCCTGAACAACGGGGTGGGTATTCTCTGGCTGCTGCTCTTCTCGCTGGTTGTCATGGTGTTGTGGACCGGCAGTGAAAAACGCCATTTCCGGATGGCCTCCGCCCTGTTAAAAGTCTTATTTTTGAGCGGAATTCTGGCTTATTTTTATTTATGAATCTACCTATTGCACTGGCTTCCAATTCACCGCGGCGTTTACAGCTGCTGGAAGGAGCCGGTTTTATTGTAACGCGCGTGAGCAGTGATGGCGACGAGGATTTCCCGGAGGACATGCCCCTGGCGGAAGTAGCGCCTTACCTGGCCCGCAAAAAAATGGAACGCGTAGAGCCGCAGGAGCTGATCACCCTGACCGCCGATACCACCGTGGTGTTCCCGGACGAGATACTGAACAAGCCCGAAACCCAAGAGGAAGCCATACGTATGCTGAAAAAACTCAGCGGCCGCAGCCATAAAGTGGTCACAGGCGTGTGTATGCGCAACCCGGCCGGACAGATTGTATCCTTTTCCGATACAACCGAGGTCTGGTTCCGCGAACTGGACGACGCCCTGATTACCTATTACCTGCAACACGGGAATCCCTACGACAAAGCCGGGGGCTACGGTATACAGGACAGCATCGGTTACCTGGGCATCGACCGGGTACATGGCTGTTTTTACAATGTAATGGGCCTGCCCGTGCGCCTGGTATACGAAAATTACTTAAAATTACTGTGAATGAGAATTATAACTACCATTCCGCATCCCCGGATCAAAATATCCGTCTTCCAGATGAACGGTAAATTCCTGCTGAAAATGGAGGCAGGACCTTATGAACAGACCTATAAGATCTATGAAGAGGAAATTACTTCCATTGAACACCTGGAACGGATTTGTAATGAAGACTTTATGAATACGGTAATACAGCGTTTCGAATCGATGATGAACGATTTTGAAAAGGCCCTGAGTGCTTCGCTGGATGCACAGTAATGCGCTTATTCTTTTACAAATACCCGCCGCGCCCTTGATTCCTGGTTTTCGAGCTCGATCACATACGCTCCCGGCGCCAGGGACTGTACGCTGATGGTACTTCCCGTCCCCGTACGGTAAAGGCTGCCGTCCATGCGGAAAATTTTCCAGGCAATACCGCCCTGCAGTCCTTCGATGTTCAGGTACTCCGCTGCCGGGTTCGGGAACAGCGTAAATTTCAGCAACTCCGCCTCATCCTGCCCGAAGGTAGGCGAACGTAACAATTTGACGTGTCGCGTAGTTACGAAAGAAGGAATAAATGTTAACAACTCCGTTTTCGTAATGTACCCCGGTGCAGAATAACTTACGTTGAACTGCCCGGACTGTAACACGCCCGAGGTAAAGGAACCATCCAGGTAAGTACGTGCCGTATCGAAGCCAAAGGGATAGTCTACACTTACCTGCGCCCCTGAAATGGGACTGCCGTCGGTAGAATCGGCCACGGTGCCCTCCAGGTAGGCGGCCCGCTGAAAGGTGGGTTTCACGATCCAGAGACCGGTATTGATGTCGCTCAGTATCCAGTTGCCGCTGGGCAGGTAGGGATATACGCCCCAGTTGCCCATAAAGCCGTTGCCGTTGCCAAAGGGATAGGTATCAAAATAGCCGGTGATCACAGGATTCGTGGGCCGGTGTGCATCTATTAACACAACACCCTGTGTGTAATACGATACAGCCAGCCAGTCGTTATTGACCACGTGCACGTTGTGCGGTACGGCCAGGCTTCCCGGGCGGCTGCGCACGGCGCCCTTGAACACCGGGAAGGTGGGGTCGCTGATATCGTAGGCAGCCACGTAGGCCGAAGACACCTCGTCGGTAGTATACATGATGGAGGCATCCCTGTTGGGCCACACATTATGTGTAAAATAGCCGGGTGTATACGTAGTGGAATACACCACGGGATTCTGCACATCGGATACGTCCATGATAGCGGCATAACCGTCCAGGATGGCACCGGCATACATGGTATCGCCGCGGACAAAGGCATCGTGTATGTAAAAATCGCCGAAACGGCCCAGGTACTGCGGATTTTCCGGATCGGCATTCAGGTCCAGCGCCACATAGCCCTGCCCGGAAAGAAAGCCCGAAGCCCCGAACAGGAAGCAGATGCCTTTTTCATCAATAAAAATAGTGTGGGCATTGGTAAGGGTATCGTCGGGCGTAAGCTGGTAATGCGTGTAAGGTACATTGCCGTTGGGCAGGTCCTGCAGGTTCACGATGGTGAGTCCGCCCCCGCCTTCGGTTACCACATAGGCATAATGGCCCCAGGTCTTGATCTCCCGCCAGATACTGTGTGCACCGGGTACCATGGCTACTTCCACCGCCGCCGAGGGCGTGGTAATGTCCACGATACTGAGGCCCTCGCAGGTGCCCACCAGCGCATATTCGCGACCATTGGCCGCGTAGCCCCAGATATTGCTCAGGCAGGTATCACCGTAACCCCGGTGTCCCTTCAGCTGGAAATTTACCTGGGTCTGGGCGCACAAAACCTGTACAAAGCCCAGGGCCAGCAGTGCGATAAGTACTTTTTTCATCTATAGGTCTAAACTGGTTTGATTGTCATCATCCTCAATATCGATCTCCAGCGGGTCTTCTTCTTCCTCCTCTTCTTCGGCCCCGGCTTCCGATTCGTACATCGTAAGCTCTTCTATATTATTGATATTGATCTTATTTCCTTTCGCTGTATCGCCTTTTACCGCAATAAACTCATTCACCCTGATCATTTCCGTTTTCTCTTCCTTCTGTTTGCCAAAGAGGTATTTCACCTCGATCTCCGGGTCGGCATCAAAGGTATAGGACACCAGCGAAACGTTCTCGTTCTCCGGTAATAACGAAATAATCTTGTCAATAGTTTCAGGCTGCACACGTTTTACGTAGTAATCGTCCTTTTCGTTGTCTTTATATACCAGGCTCAGGATGCTGCCTTCCACGAAGGGCCCTATGTATTCGGGCACATCTTCGAAATACACCGTGGCTTCGGGGTTCACAATGCGGTAGGTACCGTTGCGCTGCAGTACAAAGGCTTTTTCACCGGGTTTGAAATCGCCCAGGTAATTGCCGCGTTCTTCGGTATTGAAACGGCGCGTACTTTCATCGAACCACATGGAACGTGCGTCCAGGGTACTTTCGCCGATGGACTTACGTACGATCTTGCGCACGGGGAACTTGCTCAGGATATTTCCCTGTGCGTCGCGCCCCTTGATGGACAGTTCGCCGATATCGAAGTCGAAGATCTGTTTTTTAAGGCGCGGACGAGGTTTCAGGTACACGGTAAGTATCTCGCTCTCCCCTTTCGGATTCACCGTAAAATAATGGATCTGCGAGCCCGGCGTGCCTTTGGTAAGGTCGTAATCCTTGTCGCGGGTAATTCCTTTTACGCGGAAACGTTTTACCATATAGGCGCCGTTCTTGCCGTCGCGGTAGATCATGTGGTACACCGTGTTCTGGTTCTCGCGCATCCAGAGACTGATGTGTATGGCGTTTTTGCCGATAAAGGCTTTTTCGGTGACCTTGGTTACGGTCATGGTACCGTCTTCGCGGAATACGATGATGTCGTCGATATCGGCACATTCGCAGATGTATTCTGCGTTTTTAAGGCCATAGCCCACCATGCCCTCTTCCTTGTTCCAGTACAGTTTTTCGTTACGTACCACTACCGATACGGCCTCCACGCTTTCGAAGGACGCGATCTCCGTTTTGCGGTCCCGGTCTTTGCCGTATTTCTTTTTGATATCTTTAAAATAGGCAATGGCGTAATCGGTAAGATGGTCCAGGTTATGCTGTACTTTTACCAGACTGTCGTTGAGGCGGGTGATCAGTTCGTCGTTCTTGAAGGAGTCGAACTTAGAGATGCGTTTGATGCGGATCTCCGTGAGACGTGTAATGTCGTCGCGCGTGATCTCGCGGTAAAAATCGGGTTTATAGGGGTCGAGGCCCTTGTCGATGATGCGGATCACCTCTTCCCAGGATTCGGCCTCTTCAATTTTACGGTAAATGCGTTTTTCAATGAAGATTTTTTCCAGGGAGGCAAACAGGATGCTCTCCATCAGTTCGCTCTTTTCAATCTCCAGTTCCTTGCGCAGCAGGTCGCGCGTGGCATGCGTGTTGTAGCGCAGGATATCGTTCACGCCCATGAACACGGGACGTTCATCGATAATGACACAGGCATTGGGCGATATACTCAGTTCGCAGTCCGTAAAGGCATACAGAGCCTCTATGGTCTTATCGGGCGAAATGCCGGCGGCCAGGTGCACCATAATTTCCACGTTCTGGGCGGTATTGTCCTCTACCTTACGGATGCGGATCTTTCCCTTTTCGTTGGCGCTTACAATACTGTCCATCAGGGAACCCGTGGTGGTACCGAAAGGAATTTCGGTGATGACCAGGGTTTTGTTGTCCTGGATGGATATTTTGGCGCGTACGCGGATCTTTCCGCCGCGCAGGCCGTTGTTGTACCTGGAGAAATCGGCCGAACCGCCCGTGGGAAAATCGGGCATAATGTCGGTGGTCTTACCTTTCAGGATATCGATAGAAGCGTCGATGAGCTCGTTGAAATTGTGGGGCATGATCTTACAGGCCAGGCCCACGGCAATACCTTCCACGCCCTGTGCCAGCAGCAGCGGAAATTTCACCGGCTGGTGGATGGGTTCCTTGTTACGGCCGTCGTACGAGGCCTGCCAGGGGGTGGTCTTGGGATTGAAGATGGTGTCGAGGGCAAACTTGGTAAGGCGTGCCTCGATATAACGGGCGGCGGCGGCACCATCGCCCGTGAGTATATTTCCCCAGTTCCCCTGGGTATCGATGAGCAGGTCTTTCTGCCCCAGCTGTACCATGGCATCGGTAATAGAGGCGTCCCCGTGCGGGTGATACTTCATGGTATTTCCCACTACGTTGGCCACTTTATTGTAACGGCCATCCTCCAGCTCGTACATACTGTGCATGATACGGCGCTGTACGGGTTTAAGCCCGTCTTCAATGGCCGGTACGGCCCGTTCCAGGATCACGTACGAGGCATAATCAATAAAATATTCTTTATACATCCCGCCCAGCGGGGTCACTTCCCCACCCGTGTTTGCCGGGCTTTTGGGGTCGTTCTTCGGCAAGTTGTTCTCTTCCATTTCGGACATAGCTGCAAAAATACGATTCCCGGCGGAATTTTAAGAGGGGACATTCATTAGTTTTTCTGAAAAAAAATGCGTATCTTATAGCTATATAGTATGCATGCATACTAATTTTATTGCTAATTATCAGCATTTTAACCTTTATTTAAGCCTAATTAGTATGCTTGCATAATAATATGTGCGAAAATGTGTTCTATCTTTGTAGTGTCAAAACAAAGAACATTGATCATTCATTAAAAACTTTAGTATCATGGAAAAGGAACTTAAAAATCTGCTGTATGCAGGAGTGGATCTTGCCGCTGCTGCCTCTGAAAAATTTCAGAAAAGTGTGACCGAACTGGTCGACAAAGGAAGTATTTCTCCCGAAGACGGTAAAAAATGGGTAGACGAGATGTTTACCAAGACCGAAGAGCGTAAAGCGGAATTCGAGAAGAAATACAAAGAGTTCACTTCTAAGCTCAAAGGTTCTGTAAAAAAGAACACCGAGGACGAAGTAGAGGAACTCCGCAAGAAACTGGCTGACCTGGAAGCGAAACTTGCCAAGAGCAAAGGCGCCCAGAACGCCGCTAAGTAAGGGTTTTACGTATATCCATAGACAAACAAACAACAATAAAAAAATCCCGGTACACTGTGCCGGGATTTTTTTATTTATAATCTTCTTCTTATTTGCTGTTGCGGGCGCGCTGCATGGGGTTCCCGCCCGTGCTTTGTCCGCGTGCCTGGCGCCCACGGTCCTTGAACATTTCAATACGGCTGCTTTGTACCATACGCGGCAAACTGTTGTTCTTTTCGTCGATATCCGCCGTTTCGCGGTATGGGTCCAGGCGAATGCCGGTAACCTCTCCCTTCTTCAGGAATACTTTGCTTACCTTATGTTCGTTCTTGCGCCAGATATAGGCGCTGATGCGGTCGATCTCCTTTGTTCCGTCGGCATAGGTCCACTCGATAATGAGCGGCATTACCGTTCCCCCTTTGTTGCTGAACTGCAGCTCGTACAGGTACATATTTTCGTAAGGGGCAAAATCCCCGGCGGGCAGTACGTCCAGGCCTTCGTTGCGGTTCTCGATCACGCGGGTACGTGTGGTATCCTTTGCCGGATCGTAATAATAGTAGAAATCGCGCAGCGCGGTATCGGTATCTACCAGGAACTGCATGCCGGCTTCCTTATTGCGCAGCATACTGATGTGTTTAAAGGTATCCGGGCGGGGCGCACGGCTCACGAAAGTATCCATCTTCACGGGCACCATTTTGGCCGCCTCTATTTTAAAGGCCCGTACACTGTCCAGCGAAATATCTACCGGCTCAATATCCAGGAACCAGCCTCTCCAGAACCAGTCCAGGTCTACGCCCGAGGCATCTTCCATGGTACGGAAGAAATCGGCCGGCGTAGGGTGTTTAAAGGCCCAGCGGCGTGCGTATTCTTTAAAGGCATAGTCGAACAGTTCGCGGCCCATCACGGTCTCGCGCAGGATATTGAGCGCCGTGGCCGGTTTGCCGTAGGCATTGTTGCCGAACTGCATAATGTTTTCGCTGTTGGTCATGATGGGCTCCAGCTCATCTTTGGGCATCTTCATGTAATCCACGATCTTGTGGGCCGGTCCGCGCGACGAAGGATAATGGTTATCGAATTCCTGTTCGGTCAGGAACTGCAGAAAGGTGTTCAGCCCCTCGTCCATCCAGCTCCACTGGCGTTCGTCGCTGTTGATGATCATCGGGAAGAAGTTGTGTCCCACTTCGTGTATAATTACGGTGATCATGCCGTATTTGGTGCGTTCGCTGTAGGTACCGTCAGGTTCTGTGCGGCCGAAGTTAAAGCAGATCATGGGGTATTCCATACCGTTGCTGGCCTCTACGCTGATGGCCACCGGGTACGGGTACGGAATGGTAAATTTACTGTATACACGCAGCGTGTGTGCCACGGTTTTGGTAGAATATTTGCGGTACAGTCCGTAGGCCTCATTGCCGTAATAGCTCATGGCCATTACCTTTTTACCGTCGATATCCACGCCCATGGCGTCCCAGATAAATTTGCGGGAACTGCCCCAGGCAAAGTCGCGTACGTTCTCGGCTTTGTAGTGCCAGGTGCGGGTTGCGGTCTTTTCGGGAGCTTTTTCGCGGGCCAGGGCTTCTTCGCGGGTAACGATCTCTACGGGTTCGCTGCTGTTCTGTGCCTGTTCCCAGCGTTTGTATTGCTCGGGCGTAAGCACGCTTTTATAGTTCTGGCAGGTACCGGTAGCGCCGATCACGTGGTCGGCCGGTACGGTCATTTTTACGTCGAAATTACCAAAGACCAGGGCAAACTCTCCCCTTCCGGTGAACTGTTTATGGTTCCATCCCTGGTAATCGCTGTATACGCACATGCGCGGGTACCACTGGGTAATGGTGAACAGGCAGCCCGTTTCGCCGATGCATTCCACCCCGCCGCGGCCACCGACCTTCATGCGTTCGGGAATACGGTATTTCCAGCGTACTTTGAATGTGATCTTCTGGCCGGAAGCCAGCGCTTTGGGCAGGTCGATACGCATCATGGTATAATTGATGGTATACGGCAGGGCCGCACCTTTGGCATCGCTCACTTCCAGTATCTGAACGCCGTGACCGGCAAGGGCCGTACGTTTATCCAGGGAATTAAGCGCCCCCGGGGTCAGCGGTGCCGAAGACATCTTAGAGCCGTCGAACTGCAGGCTTTCTGCATTGGGGTTGTGCTCGTTCTCATCCAGCTGCATCCAGATATACGTGAGTGCGTCCGGGGAATTATTGGTATAGGTCACCCATTCGGAACCTTCGAGGGTAAAGTCGTTCTCATTCAGTACGGCCTCGATCTTATAATCGGCCTTCTGCTGCCAGTACTCATGCCCGGGGGCTCCGGAAGCGGTACGGTAGGTATTGGCATCCGGCAGAATGGTGCCCAGCTGCTCGAACTTATTGCCGTGGTTCGAACCGGGGTTGTTGCGGATATTCTGTGCCTGTGCCAGCGGTACCATACCGGCCAGCAACACATATAAACAAGCTCTTCTCATAAAATAACTATACAAATGCCGTCTTTTACAAACGGCTTCAAGGCCGAAGATAAAAAGAACTTCTGAAAACGGGCAGCGCTTTTCGACAATCGGCCTTTTTTGGCGACGTATACTTCCGCTTTGCCCTCTCCTGCCTGTATTTGCAGCAGGGGGACGAATCAGGGACAAAATACTTTTTGTGATATCTTCGCAGCCCCGGAGCCCCGAAAAATGCATTCCACCGCCTGATTTTTTTCCAGTACAGGTATATTTCAGAGCGGAATATGTATTTTCAGCCGGAAAGCTGATCATTGACCCAAACCAATATATTCTCTTCCATGCATACGATCTTGCCCTTTCTCCTGGCCATGATAGCCGCCGTAGTCGTTCTGAACATGTGGGCGGCCCGGCTTCGCATCGCCTATCCCATACTGCTGGTAGTGGCCGGCCTGGCCGTTAGCTTTGTACCCGGACTGCCCGCCGTAAAAGTAGACCCGGACCTCATTTTCTTCATTTTTCTGCCTCCCCTGCTTTTTGAAGCGGCCTGGGGCGTTTCACTGAAAGAAATGAAAAAATGGTGGCGGATCATCGGCAGTTTTGCCTTCCTGGTGGTGTTTTTTACGGCTCTGTCGGTAGCGGTGGTCACCAATCATTTTATTCCCGGTTTTACCCTTGCACTGGGCTTTTTGCTGGGTGGTATCGTGTCACCGCCCGATGCCGTAAGTACCGGGGCCATTACACGTTTTGTAAAAATACCCAGGTCCACCTCGGCCATCCTGGAAGGCGAAAGCCTGCTGAACGACGCTTCTTCCCTCATCATTTTCCGTTTTGCGCTGGTGGCGGTAGGCACGGGGCAGTTCATCTGGCAGGAGGCCGCAATGAGTTTTGTATGGATGATCATCGGCGGAGCCGGCATAGGCTTGCTGCTGGCCTGGCTTTTTGTGCAGGCGCATAAACGTTTGCCTACCAATGCGCAGTCAGACACGGCGCTTACGCTCATTGAACCTTACCTCATGTACTGGGTGGCCGAAGAACTCGGAAGCTCCGGTGTACTGGCCGTGGTAAGCGGCGGCATCTATATGTCGGCCAAACGGCTTGTTTTCCTGAACAGCGCCAGCCGTATAGGCGGGTTCAGCGTATGGGAAAGTTTTGTGTTTATGCTGAATGGCGTGGTATTCCTGCTCATTGGCCTGGAGCTGCCCGAGATCGTAGGCGGTCTGCGCAGGCAGGGCACGCCCCTGGGCACGGCCATCGGCTACGGGGTACTGGTAACGGGTGTACTGATCGGTGCCCGCATGATCAGTTCCTATGCCGCTATGATCGCCACACTCATCTTCCGGCCCGGTGTGGCACCACGGGTCTCTTCCGCCCGGACGCGCTGGCGGCTGCCGGCCATACTCGGCTGGACGGGCATGCGCGGCGTGGTTTCCCTGGCTGCAGCCCTGGCCATACCGGTTACACAGGAAGACGGCAGCGCCTTTCCTTACCGTGATCTGATCCTGTTCATCACCTTCGTAGCCATATTACTTACCCTGGTGTTACAGGGCCTTACCCTGCCCTACCTTATTAAACGCAGCCGGGTATTCGAGGATCTCGGTGACGAAGAAAACGATATACAGGCCCGCCGGCAGATGAAACAGGGACTGAAACAGCATGTATACCAGTTCCTGAAGAACAAATACGAAAACGAACTGCAGGGACATGCCGGACTTGAAAAAATGCTGAAACTCTGGGAAGAACGGGCCAGGGCCAGTGACGACAGCCGTATGGACGATAAAACCAAGGGCATCCTGCTGGAAGCACTGGAAAGTCAGAGAGCCTATCTTACCGAACTGAACAAGGACCCGTCCTTCAACGAAGAACTTATCCGTCAGCAGTTGTACCAGCTGGACCTGGAGGAAGAGCGGCTCAAGATCATCGGATAAGCCTGCCGGATAAACTAAAGAGACCGCCCGGAACGGACAGTCTCTTCAGCTGTTTATAGGGGTTTTTAATGCCTGTCTCTAAAAAAAGAACCAGACCAGGAAGTCGATGATATCCTGCATGGTTACACCGTCGCTGTAATACAGCCTGAATTCGGCCCGTATATTGCCGTCGTCATAATACACAGGAAAAGAACCGCTCATAGGAGTGGCTCCGGGCATTACTACCGCAGGAGGGGGTTTAATACCGTCCTGTACCTGCAGGTTGATGGGGCCGAATGGTGAATCTGCTTTGAGGGTTGCCGCGTTAACGGAGATGAAAAGTCCGATCATGAAAAGGACCAACATGCATACTTTTTTCATGTAAACGTAATTTTAAATCTCCCTTACTTCGTTTTAAGGTTGCTTTTCAGGGTTCGTTCCAACCCCCGGCTTGTTTAAAACGGTATGTAATTTTCATGTAAACCTCTCACACGGACCTTTTCCGAAGGTGCTTGCTGTGTTGCCCTGTTGCGATATTCCGCGTGCTTTCGTAAAAAACAATAAAACCGGGGCAGAGTAGAATTTTTGCAATAGAGGAGTTGACTTTTTTGCAAAAAAACAGCATCTGAGTTCGAACCAGATAATGGAAAGATACAATTTTTTGCGGACCTGCCCTCTTTTTTTTTCAAAAAAAAACCGCTTTCCCGCCGGAAGTTTCTCCTGCAAGTGTTTTAATACAAGGCTGGTAGGCGTTCCAGCGCCATAATAAAGGCTACGCCGAAAACGGCGGAGGAGATAAAGAATTTCCAGTGGTATTCACTCACGTTCGAAAAGCGACTGAACAGGAAATGCAGAACGAAGATCGCAGCCAGGATCAGCAGCTGCCCGGCCTCGAGGCCCAGGTTGAACCCAAGCAGCGGGCCCAGTATCGAGGATTCGCGCCCCAGCAGGGAACGCAGGTAGTTCGAAAAGCCCATACCATGTATACAGCCGAAAAGCACAGCCATGATGTAACGCACACGGTTACCTGAATCCAGGGACCTGTTCAGCGTGGCCAGGTTGTATACACAGGTGCTTACTATGGTTACAGGTATCAGGAATTCGATCCATTCGGCAGGTACACGCACGATGTTCAGCACGCTCAGGGCCAGTGTTAGCGAATGTCCCAGCGTAAAAGCCGTTACCAGGATCAGCAGGTTTTTCCATTCCTTATACGGGTAAATACCACAAAGCGTAAGAATGAACAGGATATGATCGTATCCCTGCAGATCGGCAATGTGCTCCATGCCCGTTGTAAACCAGAGTGTAAAATCTTGCAATGCCTTTGTATATTTGGTGTGTGAAAGTAGTAAAAATTTTACTTCTGTTTTTGGTATGCACTGTCGGCCGCCTGAATGCAGGCCCTGCGGAACATCCGTTTTATGTAAGTATTACTGAAATACACATACAACCACAGCAGCAACGGATACAGCTGAGCTGCCGGATGTTTATCGACGATCTGGAGGACGCCCTGCGGCGGTTGAACGGCGTAGCGGCCGACCTGCTGGTGCCGAAGGACGAAGCCACGGTGAATGCCCTGCTTAACGCTTATGTACAGGCCCGCGTACAGATACAGGTGAACGGCGTGCCCCAGCAGCTGGAATACATCGGTTATGAAAGCGACGAAGAAGCCGTGTGGATACATTTTGAAGGCAGACTGACAGAAACGCCCGGCCGCGTGGACGTGAACAACAGCCTGCTGTTCGACTTCCTGCCGGGGCAGACCAATATGCTGCACTGCTACCTGGACGAAAAACGCCAGAGTACCAAACTCGACTGCCCCGAACGCAAAGCCGTTTTTAACTGGTAATAGATTCGCATATCCCTTGTTTACTATATACAGACTATCGTTTTATTCTATGACAAAAAAACATTTCCTGCTCTGTCTTCTTTTAGCAATGCCCCTTTTGAGCGCCTGTACAAAAACAAAAAAAGGCGTGGTGGAGCACCGGAGAATATACGGCTTACCCAACGGTGTAACCGAGGTTTACTACAATGCCCTGCTACCTGTAGACCAGGTAATACCCTTGCCGCAGAACCAGGTGCACATCGTGCCCGGCACAGCCTATGTGATTCATCAGTTCATATACCTGCCCGATAAAAGTCTCAAAGACCTGGGATATACGGTTGACGACTCTGTGCGAAGCTACCTGGGCAGAGACTGGCATACCTATGTAAGCCCTGAAGCTGAGGGGAAAAAGGGTAAAAACAGTTACTGGAACTAACCGGTTTAATCAGGAAATAATATTATATCCTGTATTTGTTAACAGAATAAACTATTTTCGTGGAAATTAATTTAATACCTATCTAATTTCCCGAATGAAAAAAATAAGCTACATTCTTTGTTTTCTCTCTCTTGTTACTTTTTTAAGCAGTTGTATAAAAACAAAAAAAGGCGTTGTAGAGTATAAAAGTACGTACAGCAATCCCAGTTTTCCTGTAGAATACAACTATGGAGCCTTTGTGGCTGATGCCGCAGACCTGCCTTTTACAGAAGGCCAGGTATATATAGAGAATAAACCGGATTATTACATCAGTTACCAGTTTGTATACTGGTCCGGCGAAAGTGTAAAAAGCCTGGGATATACGTCGGCCAGCGGCAGTACCAGTGAGTATTTCGGCAAACTCTGGGAATCTTATTTCAATAAGGACGGCTCTGACATCCCCGGAAAAAACGGTTACTGGCAGGATGAAGCACCTTCCCAGGACGGCAATGGCGGCGGTGGTAACGGGAACTGTACATCTTCTTATGAAAGCCCGATAAACAATAGCGATCCACAACTGGATGCCTATTGCGGACAGGCCTATGCCCTGCGTTGTATGGACGGCAAACCGCTCAGTGATCCGCAGGTACAACAGACCTGCAATATTTACAACCAGATGAAAGAACCCGGCGTGCCAGAATGCCCTTACTGTAAATAGGGAAATATATTTTGCATAAAAAAGGCCTGTTCATCGCAGGCCTTTTTCGTTTTATAATGCGTAGTGTTTTCTTATTTATCTTTCCACTCGGCAATAAAGATATTGGTATCGTGCGTGTCGCCATTAAAACGGTTACTTTCCCACACAATGTACTTCCCGTCGGGGCTGAACATCGGGAAGGCGTCGAAAGTATCGTCAAAGGAGATCTGCTCCAGGCCGGTACCGTCTTCATTGATCATGAACAGGTTAAACTTAAAGCCTTTGCGGCCTTCGCCGGCGTGGTGGTTACTGCCAAAGATGATGCGTTTGCCGTCCGGGTGGTAGAAAGGACACCAGTTGGCCTTGCCCAGGTTGGTCACCTGGCGCAGGTCGGTACCGTCTACGTTCACCACAAAAAGCTCCATGGCACCGGGTTCTACCAGGCCCTGTTTCAGCAGGTCTTTGTACTCTTTAATGTCCTCAGGTGTTTTGGGGCGTGAGGCACGGAATACCAGTTTGGAACCATCGGGCGAGAAGAACGCACCGCCGTCATAACCCAGGTCATGCGTGATCTGTTTTACGTTACCGCCGTCCAGGTCGCAGGTATACAGTTCCAGGTCGCCGGAACGGTCAGACGTGAACACGATCTTATCGCCTTTGGGCGAAACGGTGGCTTCGGCATCATAGCCTTTGCGGTTGGTAATGTTGCGGCGGATATTTCCTTTCAGGTCGGCAATATAAATGTCGTAAGTGCTGTAAATGGGCCATACATAGCGGCCTTCTTTACGTTCGGGCACTTCGGGACAGTTCTTATCGGCCTCGTGGGTGCTGGCGTATACGATCAGGCTGTCGCCGGGCATAAAATAGCTGCAGGTGGTGCGGCCCATACCGGTACTTACCATCTGTGGTTTCATGGTCTTCAGGTTACTGTCGGCCAGGTTATAGATAAAGATCTGGTCACATTTTGTACCCCAGTCTTCGTTATTGGCCTGGAAAACCAGCGACTTACTGTCCCAGCTCCAGTAAGCCTCGGCATTGTCTCCTTTAAAGGTAATGCGGCGCAGGTTTTTAAAATGTGTTTCACCTTTGTACAGCATAGAATCGGCCGGGTTAGGCTTTTCGGCCGGCGTTTCCGTGTTGTTGTTCTCCCCGGCGGTCTTTTTTCCGCCACAGGATACGGCCGCGAGTGTGGCGGCAGCAATGCTCAGATGGATCAGGTATTTCATGTCTCGTTTGTATTTTCCGGGGGCGAAGGTATAAAGGTTATTCCGCCCGCGTAACCCCGCAAGGTAAAAATCCCTAAGATTAGGTATCGGAATTGTAAATGCTTATAGCGGTATAACGATTCGTAATAGGCCGGGAAGTTTTTTTTCGGTTTGGCTGCACGTTTTGTACCTTTGTTACAGAAAACAAAATAAAACATATAAAAATCATGGCATTACAGATCACAGATTCGAATTTTGACGAAGTGGTAAAACAAACTTCTCTCCCTGTTCTGGTCGATTTCTGGGCAGAATGGTGCGGTCCCTGCAAACTGATCGGTCCGGTAGTGGAAGAACTGGCGGGAGAACTGGAGGGTAAAGCGGTAATCGGTAAACTGGACGTGGATAATAACCCAAAAGTATCTGTTGATTACGGTATCCGAAGCATTCCTACCCTGCTTATCTTTAAAGACGGACAGCTGGTTGACCGTCACGTGGGCGTTGCTCCCAAAGAAGTACTGCTGAAAAAGCTTCAGGCGCACATGTAATTCCTGCATGTGTACTACATAATTAAAAAGGCTTACCGTTCTGGTAAGCCTTTTCTTTTGTATCGTATTTCAGAGCATTATTCCTGTATACGGATCAGGAACGGACGACTTGATATCGCCTTTTTATTCGATTTATCCTTGTATTCCTTACCGCTGCCAAAGTATACACCTTCGGAAATTTCGGTAATGCGTGACGGACTGATCACTTTCTGCTCGTCTTTCAGGTCGGTCACCACTTCCCGGCTCACTTCCCCTTCTGGTGTAATCTCGACACCCATCAACACGCCGTCGCGGGTAACTGTAAAGGTAGCGGGGACGGCATCTTCGCGCAGATTTTTGTTCTTGTTATGGTCGTTATAAAGCAGCACCAGCTTATCGTCTACCAGGAAGGTACCGATGCCGGACAGGAAGGTAGAATTCACAAAATACTGGTACTTGGGTATTTTACGTATCCACTCTTCTTCACCACCCTTGGAGATGGAAGACACCAGGGCGTCCATAAAGTGATAATGGTATACATATACGGTTACATTACCGGTTTTGATGCGCTGCACATACAGGAAATACTGTTCCATTACAATATAATAACCGCCGTCGCTGCGCCGCAGGATATTGCGCATCTGCAGAAAAGGCATCCCGGGATCTTTCCCTTTCTGTACGGCCTTGTCCATTTTACGTTTGGCACGCTCCGACTCATTGGCCGCGATCAGTTCCTGGCTGAATTTGAAGGTCCTGAATTCGGTAGCCTGCGGATTTTCCGGATCGAAGAGGCCTACAAAATATCCTTCGGCAGCGGTGGAACCTTTTTTGTTACGCAGTAAGCCGGTGAACACAATATTATCGCCTTCCGAATAATTGGAGAGGATCACATCGGAGAGATAGCCGCTGGGCGATTCGATCTTGTGAATAAGCAGCTCGTCACTGTTCTCGCTGATCTCCAGTACGGCCAGGTTGTCGAACTCATCGCCTTTTCCGGATTTACGCGTATAGCAGAACGTATATACTTTATTATTCAGGATACGGTGACCAACAATACGCATATTGGCTTCCACAAAGGGCATTTTCACCTCTTTGCTCCACTTCATGGTCATGTCTCTGCCATATACGGCATAGGTATATCTGTCCTTGTTTTTATGGTCGTCTCTTTTCTCGCGCAGGCTCATGTAATACACCAGCATGTCTTCGCCCTTATCGGGCACTACTACATGGAACTTAATGCCCTTAAGAGGTTGTATTTTACCGTCTGAGGCCAGTATTTCCTCCGGGGTTTCGCTCAGGTCGCCCATTTTGGGGTCTACCTTCAGCAGCAACAGCTTTTCCGACTTGTTTTTCTTGTCGTAATCCGAAAAGAACAGCAGTGGTGTATTATTCCAGAGACGCAGGTTTTCAAATACCATATATCTCGATTTTGGTTTTGCCATAATGGAATTACCGTTCTCGTTCAGGTTTTTGTCATAATTGATAAGTCCGAGCAGTTTTTTAGACTGCGTAAGCTGGTAATAGGTGCCCTCGCCGGCAAAATATTCCATGGGATGGTGTCTTTTGGGCAATGCTGCAGCATCTCCCCATTCAATGGTGTAGGGCCCTTTGTTGCGCTGGGCCGGCAGGTCGCTTTGTGCGATCAGGGCAGCGGCCAATGTGATAAAAAGTAACAGGCGTGATTTCATAACGTGTGTAAAAAATGCGGCAATGATACAATTAAAATTCAGTATTTTATATCAAAAAGCACCTTGTTCATAAAAAAAACATATATTCATCACAATACGCTTAAATACAGGGGTTAACAAAAGAAAGGAAAGAGTTATAAAACGCGGAAAGAGATTTATACAGTTTGAAACACGGTTGTAAAAATTTCACATCAGCCTTGGGATAAAAAGGGCGGATACCAAATACGATATCTTTTCGTTTCTTTGTACATTATGCAGATCGCATCAGAAAAACTATTCCGTTTCGGCAACCTGGAACTGCTGGCCCGGCAGGTGGTAGAAGGTTTTATCACCGGCCTGCACAAGAGTCCGTTCCACGGGTTTTCGGTGGAATTTGCCGAACACCGCCTGTACAACAAGGGCGAAAGTACCCGGCATATCGACTGGAAACTGTTTGCCCGTACCGATAAGCTCTTTATAAAACGGTACGAAGAAGAAACCAACCTGCGCTGCCAGATACTGCTGGACGCCAGTTCTTCGATGTACCTGCCCGAGAACGGCGATATGCCCAACAAAATGGAATTTTCGGTACTGGCCGCAGCCAGCCTCATGGAACTGCTGCGCCGCCAGCGCGATGCCGTAGGCCTGCAGGTATTTGCCGATAAACTGCTTTTCGGCAGCCAGGTAAAAAGCAGTTCGGTACACATACAATCGCTGTACCGCGAACTGGAAAAATGCGCACAGAAGCCTTCAGAAGTCCGTACTACAGAACTTGGCCCGGTACTGCACGAAATGGCCGAACGCATCCACCGCCGCAGCCTGGTGATCATTTTCTCAGATATGTTCTATGATTTCGGGGAGAACGGCGCCGAAAAGCGCAGTGCCCTGCTGGAGTCGCTGCGCCACCTGCGCCACGCCAAACACGAAGTGATCCTGTTCCAGGTAAGTTCCAGACAGCAGGAGCTCGATTTTGCCTTTGAGAACCGCCCCTATCACTTTATTGATGCCGAAAGCGGCCGCGAAATAAAAGTACATGCCAACGAAGTAAAGGACATGTATCGTAAAAAAATACAGGAATACCACCATGCACTGAAGCTGGAATGCGGCCGCCTGAACATCGATTTTGTGGATGCAGCCGTGGAAGAGGGCTATTTTAAGGTGCTGAGTACTTTTATGGTACGCCGCCAGCGCATGTTTTAATAAAAAAAAGTTCGGCTGAAATTTGGTAGTTTCAAAAAAATCGTACACCTTTGCACACCCAATTACGGAACGGTTCGGTAGTTCAGTTGGTTAGAATGCCGCCCTGTCACGGCGGAGGTCGCGGGTTCGAGTCCCGTCCGGACCGCAAGAAAGCTCAACAGCAATGTTGGGCTTTTTGCATTTCAGACTGAGCCGTGTTTACACTCGAGCGAAGTATGGAAAAGCACAAAGGTACTCCGCGATAGCGGGGAGCTTTTTTGTGTACATCTCCCCCGTTGGGTCCGCGACCGAAGGGAGCAATCCCGGAAGTAAAAATTCTTTTCGGAACATTTGATTTTTTCCAGTTTCAAAGCCGTTTAAGACTTCTTTGTTTTTGTACTTTAGAACCTTACATCGTACTACCTATGAATATGTTTTTTGTCTATATTATTTATAGCTCTGCCAGTGGCATCTACTACAAAGGGGTCAGCGAAGACCCTCAACGTAGACTGCAACAGCATAATAACAACGAATCCCGCTACACATCAGGAAAAGGCCCCCGGGAAATCGTATATATCAAAAGCTATTTCACAAAAAGAGAAGCGCTTATTGCAGAGAAAAAACTCAAGAAAGCGGGAACTGATTACCTGCACAGATTAATTCAGGAATACAAAGCAGTCAGCGGTTAGAATGCCACCCTGTCATCTCGCTTGCAGCGAGGCGGGTTCGAGTCCCGTCCGGACCGCAAGAAAGCTCAACAGCAATGTTGGGCTTTTTGCATTTTAGGCTGAGCCGTGCTCGCACGGGCGAAGCATAAAATGCAAAAAGACACACCGCGATAGCGGGGAGCTTTTTTGTGTATATCTCCCCCATTGGGTCCGCGACCGAAGGGAGCAATCCCGTCCGGACCGCAAGGAAGCTCAACAGTAATGTTGGGCTTTTTGCATTTTAGACTGAGCCATGCTCGCACGGGCGAAGCATAAAATGCAAAAAGACACACCGCGATAGCGGGGAGCTTTTTTGTGTACATCTCCCCCGTTGGGTCCGCGACCAAAGGGAGCAATCCTGTCCGACAGCAGAATTCTATATAGATTAAGGCCGGATATGCGTTTAAAACAATATTTATGCCCCTGCGTGCCCGAATGCTCCAGACTTTAACTCCTGTTCCTTTTTTGAAATATGATATTTGGCAGCTACGACCCTCCAATTGCGTACAGCAGTCTTCACTTCTTCTATAATTTGGGCTGCGCGTTCCCTGTCCAGCCTGAAATAAGTATGTACTTCCATGGCCAGGTTCAGATCCAGGTCATTCTCGTACTCATTAATATTCAATTTTAACCCGGTTCCCGTTTCAACCGGGTTCATGTCGTAGGCCGGTGACAACGTCCAGCCGTCTTTTTCCAGTAAAAATCCATGATTTCGTAAATGGTCATCTGTGTTGGAAACACAGATATTGAATACGATCCTTCTCCAAAGCTGTTCCAGGTCTTCATTCACTTTTGAGCCGTACTGGGTAATAAAGCCCACCAATTCCAGGTAACTCACTCCTTCGGCAGCATGTTCCCCATCCGTATGCCCCAGCATGGTCATAGCAGAAGCGAAGTGGAGCCTTTCTCCGTTATCGGTCCGGTCAAATCTTTGGGTAAGGAACGTATGGTTATCCGAGGAGAATTTTTTTGCCATTGCCCGGGGCACAACGATGCCTGCCGCCATTGCCAGTTCATGCGTCACCATTTCCCACCCGCCGATGTCCGAATCGTCATATCTGCTTGGGAATTTAGCGATCCACAGCTTGCCGTTCTTATCCGTTACGCTGGCTTTAGGCCGGGCACCGCCTAATGAGGAGCCGGGTGCAATAAGCATGCTTAGCCATTTCAGGTATTCCGGTTCTTCGCTTACGTTATCTTCTTCCAGTTTCAGGCTGATCTGTTCGAGTTCAGGGATCGAGGTCCACGGTGGGCTTGCCAGTGCCCTGTTATCGTTCAGAAAGGGCCCTTCGGAGTCGAGTTTGAACCGTAAGCCGCCCATACGATGGGCATCATATACGCCAAGTAGAAAATCGGTCTCGAAGAGATTCACTTGTTCCCGTTCTTCCTGCCTTGCCAGTGCGGCCTCTCTTCTTCTCATTAAGAGCCGGCCCCACCTGTCCGGGGAAGAATCGAGAAACAGGCCGAAATTGCCCTTTTCGCCCCGGATATATTGCTTACCGGCATAAAGTTGCAAATCGGGATCAAGCAGCTGCGCATTTCCCGATTCGATCCATGCCTTATCGTATTCAAACGAAAAAATTTCGTTTCCCCGTGACGGTTCGGCATACAGGCTACCCATCAGAATGGGTCCGTCCAGACCTTGCCAAGCGGCGTATACGTATATGTTTCTTCTTTGCCTGCCCTTTGCCATGGCTTAACTCTTTTTCGGGGCGCGTTCCCTGATCACCAGGTTTGCGTCCTGTAATTTCCGGCCCAGGTCATCGTCTTTGCCGACATTCAAAAAATCTTTTTCCAGCCCCAGCACGTAAAGTACATTCAGGTAAGAGCCGATACTTACGCCTTCATGTCCCTTTTCAATGGATATGAGCGTTGTTCTGCTGATACCTGCGCGCTCGGCCACCTGCTCTCCGCTCAACTTCCTGCGTAGTCTCGCCAGTTTGATGTTTTCACCAAGCCCGGCCAGGATCCTTTTATTCCTGGGCAGTAATACCACATCCTTCTTCGACATAATGTTTAATTAATTATACAAATATATGCATAATTGTTCAGGTAATTAAACATTATACTGCAAATAATCGCGGGCTCGGTTACCGGGAGGTCGTGTTGGGACAGCGGAGATTTTCCTGGAAACCATAATCGCGCCCCGGCCGTTCAGGTTAACCGAATTCCCTGAATTCCCGGGTATGGCCTTATTCTTTGATGAACTTCCGGATGTACCGCACATTGTCTGCGGTATGGAGAGCAATAAAATAAACTCCTTTCTGCAGGAAGGATACGTCCGTTTGTGAACGGTAAATGCCGGAAAACACCATTTTCCCGTGCAGGTCGTACACACGCATTCTTTCAAAGGGAATATCGCTTTTTATGGTCAGCACTGTATTTACGGGATTCGGCGAAATGGAAACAGCGCTCAGTGCCTGTCCGGGAAGGGAAAAGTCATCTATCGTTACGGAATAGCAGACGGAGGTATCGGTACAGCTGCCCTGTGTCACTTCCACAGCATACATTCCGCTTTGTGCAGGCGTAAAAAGGGGCCCGTCCGCATTGGGAACCGGGGTCTGCGTCTGGCAATCGATCCATTGAAAGCTGTCGCCCCCACTTGTCACTTCGAGCGAAGAAGCGGTTTCGACAACCTGGATATCCTCTGCCATACGGATCACGATTGCCGGCACAAGCGTGGTGCCGCAACTGTTGCCCAGTTCGGCCTGCCAGCTGCCTGCGTTGGCGGTATCCGTACCGCTGAGCTGCAGCACATTGCCGGTCTGGCCTGTATCAATACTTCCGTTATGCCGCCAGAGGATACTTTCGGCATTATCAGACTGCAGGTCGATGAGTATATTTTCGCCATCACACACGGATATTTCTCCCGGGAGGTTCTGACTGTATGAGGGCTTCCTGCACACGAACGTTAAAGACGGGGTTGCAGAGCTATACCATCCCATATTGATCGGGAAACGGCCTTTTGCAGCCGTTTGATTGCTGGCCGGATCGTATTCAAAGACCCCGTTGAGCGTTAATCCGTATAGTTTGCCGTTGTTCCCGCTGATCATACTGAAGGGAAATGGCCCTACATTCATATAAAATCCGTTCCCATACGTGAAATCCAGCTTTTTGACGAACTGATCGTTTGCGGGATCAAACTCGAAAAGTATTCCGCAACCGTCCGGGTGATAGGTTTCGGGTGTTCCGCCGTTTGCCGTACCGTAATATTTACCGTTTGCCGCCTGCACCATGGTGGAAGGCTGACGACCGGAAACACCGCCCAGGAAATTATACCTGTTGACATAGGCACCTGTAACGGGATCGAAGGAGTAGATAACCCCGTGTGTATTTGCACCACCCGCCTTTGCCACACTATACAGTTTGCCGGCATAGGGTATAAAATCGCTGTCGTACTGGAAACCGTTGCCTGCATTACACGGAGCCAGGTACCGGATCGAGAACGCATGTGTCTGAGGGTCTATACTCACGATCGATCCGAAATTCGGGTTGGGAATCGGGCATTGCGAATTGGTATATGTTGTCCCGTACAGGAATCCGTCCGCAGCCTTATAAAGACTGCCCTGCAGGCGGTTTCCCAGTGTAGAGTTGGTTACGCCGCCCTGGAAAGTAGGAAGTGTAAGTGCCGTTGTCAGGGTCTGTGTTGCCGCATCAAATGCAAAAACAACGCCGCCCTGGTATCCACCCAGTATTTGCCCGTAAATAAGCCCCGGAGATACTTCGGTCAGTGTACGAAAACCGTCCCCTGCCGGCCGCCACCCGGTTATTTGTGTATTGGTCGGGCCGAAATGCTGTAAGGATGTAAATACAGAGGTATTCAGGTCGTACTCATAAAAAACACCGCCGCTGAAAAGTCCCTGGTTGTTCTGTCCGCCGGAAGCCGTTAATCCATACAGTTTATTGTCACTCGCAAAAAGCAGCGCTCCCGGGTTTTTCCCGTTGAGCGAGTCAAAATGATGCACGATCTGTAGATTGTTACCGGTGGAGTCTGTTTTAAAAATATAACCGTGTCCGTAGTTTCCTCCGTTACTTACGGTCCCCCACAGTTCGGGCTGAGCATTTAACGTTAGGGGTATAAGCAGGGCGAAAATAGCGGATAAAACAGATTTAAGCATCGCTGGCGAAGGTATATTATGATTTTCACGAAGTTAGAAGAAAATATTTTTCTCTTTTAAAAACATGCGCCATTCTTAGTTAACGGGACTTCATCTGCCTGTCCCGTCCGCTTATGAAATGTCACACCAATACTCCCCCCCTGCCCACGAATCATTACATTTGAATCCGGCGTTTTCAGTTGCCGGACCATTATGAAAGACATTACGCTTTATAAAGACGCATTCTGCATTTCCACCGATAAAACCAGGCTGGATATCGATTCCATCCATGTATTTTTATCTACAAAAGCCTACTGGAGCCTGCATATTCCCAGGGAAAAAGTGGAGCGTTCCATACAGAACTCCCTCTGTTTCGGGGTGTACCAGGATAAAAAACAGGTAGGTTTTGCCCGGGTGATATCCGATTTTTCTACCATTGCGTACCTGGGAGATGTGTATATCCTGGAGGAATACCGGGGCAAGGGTCTATCGAAATGGCTGATGGAGACTATTATGGAGCACCCCGGCCTGCAGGGCCTGAGGCGATGGATCCTGCTCACCGGTGATGCACACGGATTGTACCGGCAGTTCGGCTGGACCGATCTGGCCGATCCCTCCAAATGGATGGAACTTCACCATAAAAACGTATACACATCATAATTAACCCTGTGCCGGAAAAGCCCGTACACAAAACGTATACGGGCTTTGTATTTTCAGTGCGGGAAACTCAGCGGTTCAGCGCCTTCATGAACAGTTCCGGGTAACGCGTACCCGAAACAATACCTGCCGGGAAAATGGCGTCGATGCTTTGCCGTTCTTCCGGACTCAGCTGTACATTTTCTGCGGCAATGTTCTCTTCCAGGTATTGTATACGTTTTGTACCCGGGATGGCAATAATGTCCGCTCCCTGTGCCAGCACCCAGGCCAGGGCCAGCTGCGCGGGCGTACAGCCTTTCTGTGCGGCGAGCTTCTTTACCTGTTCTGCCAGTTCCAGGTTCTTAAAAAAGTTATCGCCCTGGAAACGCGGCATGTTTATACGGTTATCCTTCAGGTCAGCCGGGGTCTTTATTTCACCACTCAGGAAGCCCCGGCTCAGGGGTGCATAGGCAACAATACCGATACCCAGTTCACGCGTCAGCGGCAGTATCTCAGCCTCGATTTCCCGGCTCCAGAGCGAATATTCGATCTGCAGAGCTGTAAGCGGATGTACTGCAGCAGCTCTGCGTATGCTGTCTGCCGAAGCTTCGGAGAGGCCTATGTAGCGTACCACGCCTTTGCTCACGAGGTCGGCAAGGGCTCCCACCGTTTCTTCAACCGGTACACGGGGATCGATACGTCCGGGCGTATAGAGATCGATATAATCGGTTTTGAGGCGCTGCAGACTATAAAGCACAGCATTGCTTAAGTACTCCGGGCTTGCATTTATCCCACCGTAGGCAAAACCGCCATTGGGCCCGGGCGCCAGTAACTGCGCTGTTTTTACCGAAAGAAAGGCCTTATCCCGCTTTCCTTTAATGGCTTTGGAAATCAGCTCTTCGTTATGCCCCGTAGCGTAGTAATCGGCTGTATCTAAAAAGTTGTGCCCGAATTCCAGGGCTCTTTCTATGGTGGCTATCGCATCTGCCTCGTCCACCTTTCCATACACGCCCGACATGCCCATGCAGCCTAAGCCGATGGCCGACACTTCGGGACCGTTTTTTCCTAATCTTCTGTTCATTGTTGTACGTTTAATGTATTATGTAGACAAAGTTCAGGAGATCCGGAGCAAACCGGCCGGACAAAACACATTAATTTCCTGACAAATCCTGAAGAAAGGCGCGAATGGTCATCCCGGTCTCTTTTTTGAACAAACGGGAAAAATACTCCGGGTCGCTGAAGCCCAGATCATAGGCCAGTTCCTTTACAGAAGTACTTTCTGCATAATAAAGACGGCGTTTGGCTTCCAGGATCAGCCGCCGGGTAAGATATTCCTTGGGCGATATACCCGAATACTGCTTTACCAGGTTATACAGGCCGTTTGCGTTGATGCCGAGTTCTGCCGCAAGATAGGAAATGCCGGGGTGCTCTACGAGATTTTCCTCTACCAGGGCCTTAAAATGCATATACCTGGACAGTTTATCGTCTGCCGGTCGTTTGTCTGCCAGGAAATACGCAGCGTTCACTTCCGTAAGCAGACTGTTGAGATGTGCCAGGATCAGTTCAATATCGGTATCCCTTTCCCGGAGTAGTTCCCGGAGATTCGAAAAAACAGCGTTCAGCCGTTGCGCCGCAGCATCTGAGAATGCTATTTTCTGCCGGTTATAGGGATTAACCAGGAATGGATATGAACGCGGCAGCAGGGCCAGGCTTTCCTCGTCAAAGGCAAACTTAAAGTACCGGCTGCCCTGGTGGGTAAGCGGCAACTGATGTATCTGGTGTGGCAGGATAAACAACAGTTCGTTATTGCTTACATCGTATGCTTGCAGATCTATGCCATGCTGTGTACTGCCATCCAGTATAAAAATGAAAAAATAGTAGGGTTTGCGGTGTGTAAGGCCGTACCTGCTTGTTACATCCGGCGGCAGATGGCCAAAGTCCGGCGATACCAGCCGCAACCGCAGTTTATCGTGCTGGGAATGTTCGTTTAAGAAGGCACTGTGATCCTGCATAGGTGCATCAAATGTAGAATTAACGGGAGAGTATCCTTAATCGCATACAACACCGCCGGCCGAAATAAACACACG
>JBQVOK010000006.1:0-210385 GCA_052437175.1 Flavobacteriales bacterium | reverse complement strand
TGCCGGAACTGGTTTCCGGGAAATAACCCGAAACCAGGTATACGCCTTCGCTGTTCGCCCAGCCATAGGTATCGTGCAGCAGGTATTGCCCGGTGGGAATTTTCCGCTCCCAGATCAGGCTGCCTGCGGCGGAATACTTACTGACCCGGAGCACACAGGGGTAACCGGGGCTGCCCTCTGCGGCAAAACGGTAGTAACCGTCCGGCGCCTCTATATACCGCGGCGTATCCGGCAATATGGTGTAAGGCCCTTCCTGTTCCACATCAATTCGGTAATGATGCACCACATCTTCTTCGTATATATCGAAGGTGGCATAGCCATTCCCGTCCGGCCTGAAATTCTGCCAGTCCCGGCTTTTGGTCTCCTCCGGTATCTGCACCTCTTTGGTCTCCCGGTAAATGGTATTTCCCTGTTTGTAAAAGCGGTAACGCCATACATGAACGGTACCCTGGAATGTAAAATGATGAATAAACGTATACTTATTATCATCAAAATATGCTCCCAGGCAGTCTCCCTGTGGCACATCGGGCAGCGAAGCCATCTGTAGCATAGCCAGTGTGGCTGCACTGCGTATGTTTACCCGAATGCCGTCTCCGTCCCGGTCTGCATAGCCATAGTTCCCTTCGGGGGTAACAAATGCGGTACCGTTCCATACATCACTGAAGGGTACCGTAACACCGGCGTATGTATCCGCTGTTTTATGCATGTTGCCGGCCGCATCCACGTGGTACAGCGTCCAGCCATCCATAAAAAAGATACTGCCGTTGGGCAGCACCCGCAGCGACGGAACAATAATATCCCCGTCGGCCTCGTAAACGGCGGCTTCGTCGCTCTGCGGGCTCACCCGGAGCAGCTGATTTTTGTATACCCGGAACCAGCGGCCATCGGGTGTCGAAAAATGGGGCCGGTCTGCCCAGGCATACCCGTCTGCCTGGTATTTTATAAAATGTACACTGTCCGGACAGGCTTCCGGTTCCAGGTCTTTTTGTTTGGGATCACAGGCCAGCCAACCCGCAGTGAACAGTATAGAGAGCATAAGGGCAGAAAAGCGGGACATTTTCATCAGGAAAGGTGTTTTACAGAACAAATATAGGCATAAACGGCTTTTAAAACGCTGTACCTGTTCCGGTGCGCCGGATATTGTAAGCAGGTTGACCGGTCCTTATTTATTTTGTACATTTATCCAAACACCTGTACATGCCTGTAACTTCCCTTTCCCTGCGCAGAACCGATCTTTCTGTTGCCGCTATGGCCCTCACTTTTTTGCTACTGGCTTCCTGTGCCGGCGCACATATTCCGCACAAAACCGGCTTTACAACTGCGGATTCCCGTAAAATACAGACCTATACGGCCGGTTCCGGCCCACATACGATCGTACTGGAGTCCGGACTGGGTATGCCGGGCCGGGCATGGATACAGAGCGGGGTTTTCGACAGCCTGGGAAAAGACAACCAGGTAATTACCTACAACCGTGCCGGCTACCGCCCTTCGGCCCAGGCCAGAGGACCGCGAAGTCTACAGGCACTTTCCGACGATCTGCACCGCGTTATCAGCGCCAATGCACAACACGAAAAAGTGTTGCTGGTGGGTTTTTCGCTGGGCGGTTCCATTGCCCGCTGCTATGCCATACAGCATCCCGAACGGGTAAAAGCGCTGGTACTGATCGATCCGAACCACGAGAAATTTGCACCCTATGCCGGCATGAGCCAGGGCCATGAGGATACACTGGTGCACCTGTTCCGCAGGAATAAAGGCGCTGCCGCTGAAGCCGCCCAGCTGAGAGAAAATGTACCCTTTATGCAGGCCTTGCCGCCAATGCCGGACATACCGCTGATTGTTATTACATCGGTAAAACCGGGAGGCGAAATGACGGAAGAGCACATCCGCAACTGGGTGGCCGCACACGAATCGCTGGGTACCGGGGTTCGCAATTTCACCCACATAAAAACGGCCGAATACGGTCATGCCGTTTTTGAAGAAAACCCGGCGATGGTCATTGAACTCATACGGAGTTTGCTGAAGTAAAAAGCGCAGTACATTCCCGCAGCCGGGTGCACCGGCTACAGTTTCTCCTTCATAAACGCCGCCGCCTGCAAGAGGGCCGTTTGTACGGAAGCGATGTGTGCCAGCGGGTTCAGCAGCCCGTAGTCGTGTATCTGACCGGCGTAGCGGGTAAGCGTTACATCTACCCCGGCCTCGTTCAGTTTACGGGCATAGGCTTCGCCTTCGTCGCGCAGTACGTCGTTCTCGGCCGTCTGCACCAGGGCCGGCGGCAGTCCCTTCAGCTGTTCGGTGGTGGCCTGCAGGGGCGAAGCGTATATCTCGCTGCGTTTGGAGGTATCGGGCAGGTAATTGTCCCAGAACCACTTCATCATATTTTTGGTAAGGAAGCGCTCTTCGGCAAACAGGTTGTAGGATTCCGTTTCAAAATCAGCATTCGTTACCGGCCATAACAACAGCTGCAGTTTAATGTCCGGACCTTTTTTGTCTTTGGCCATCAGTGCCGTAACGGCCGCCATATTACCGCCCACGCTGTTGCCGGCTACGGCCAGGCGACGGCTGTCCACAGCGATCTCTTTCCCGTTTTCGTATACCCATTGCAATGCGGCGTAAATTTCGTTGATGGCTGTGGGATATTGTGCTTCAGGCGAAGGCGTATAGTCCGGGAATACGGCCACGGCCCCGCTCTGCAGCACCAGGTCGCGTACCAGGCGGCGATGCGTGGGATAATCGCCCAGTACCCAGCCGCCACCATGTATGAAAATAAATACAGGTGCATCGTTTTTCGCATCTGCCGGCCGGGTGATATGTATCTTTACCTGTACCCCGTTCTGTTCAATGATACGCTCGCTTTCGCTGATACCGCTGTAGTCTACTTCTACCGATTGCTGTGCGCCAATAAGCACCTGCCGGGCTTCGGCCGGACTCATTTCTTCCATCGGTTTGCCGCCACCGGCATTCAGTCCCTTCAGAAATGCACGCACTTCTGTAAATATCAGCGGATCTTCCGCTCCTTTAAATGGTCTTGCGCTTGACATACTCTTTTCCTGTTTTGTTTGCTTAAATGTACATAATCTGCACAGAACGCCGTGTTAATTTATCGCATATCCCTATAATGAAAAAAGTCCTGCCGGAACAGGACCTCTCTCAAAAAGTAACGGATACTATGCCTTGTTATTCGCTCCGTTTTACGGTAAATTCTACCGTAAGTTCTGTATCGTATTCCGTTACCAAAAAAGGATCACTCTGGGTCTCCGTATGTGTAAAGATACCGCTGAGCTTTCCGCTGAGCGCAGTACCCGGTGCTCCGTAGGCGTTTACCTGTACGGATGTCTGTTCCGGGAAAACGACCTTTATGTTAAACGATCCGTCGGGTTGCATCAGTACCAGGTTACTCTCCGGGTAAGAGGGTACCGATACGATCGTTTTGCTGCCCGTTCCCGTTCCCCCGTTGAAATACAGCAGCAGGTCCGCAAGACGGGTGCCCGTGCGGCGTATACGTACATGGGTCCCGTTATCCTGGGCCTTAGAAAGAGCCATAAAAAGGTCCGAGGCTTCGTCGGGATCGTAGTTCATATCTACCGGGTTTGAGGCAAAATAGCCCTGTGTGGCATTCACCCGCAGCCGGTAATTGATACCTGAAGGAGGATTTGTACCATTACCGTTCCCGTCCGGGTCATTGTCTTTGTCTTTTTTACAGGCGGCCAGACAACTCAGGACCGCCATCAGCAGTATGGGATATACTTTTTTCATAACATTTATACTAAAATCAACTTTTTACAATCTTAATGCCATAAAACTGGCAGAATACCGGCAAAGCTAAAGCGGGTGCGGAGCATCTGAAACGTGAACGAGGCTCATCTGTGACAGAAAACCGCCAAAGCCGCTGCGCGAAGGAGGAACGATATACGATACTTTTAGTAAATTCGCAGGGCGATGAAGACCGTACATCTTATTAAGCTGCTGGAAGAGCCGGAGAAAAAAGAGCTGGAACAGATCATCCGTGAGCGTAAACGGGCCTCATTGGGCAGATTGTATAAGTACCTGCAACAGGCCGCTCAGAAAGGATACGATAAAGAGAGCATGTACCGGGCAGCTTTTGCCGAAAAATACAGCACATCTAAAGATTACCTGCTTCGTAACGAACTCCGTCTTCTCAACCAGGTCCTGGAATCGCTCATCATACATAAAGAAACCGAAAAAAAGGCGCATGAGACCGAGAGTAACCTGCGCTTACTGGAGCGCATGCTGGAAAAAGGCGAAACCGATCTTTTCCGCAATATATTTACCCAAACGGAACGTACGGCTATAGCACAGCACGACTATAAAAGCCTGGTAACCCTGTATACCTGTGCGGTGGACCATACCATACGCTATAAAGAGATCTCCGTTGACCATTACGAAGAAGTACTGCGGCTGCTGCAGCTTAAAAAAGAAGCCCTTTTGCGTTATGCCGATGAAGTGGCTGCGGAGGAGGAACTGCGCCGGAATTTTTCACTGAAGGTAATCCATACCCTCGACCCGACCCTGTATGAGCAGACAAGCGGCAAACCCTCATCGGATGCCTTTGAACCCGGCCCGGTAAGTAGTTACCTGCGCAAATATGCCGCCTCGTATATGCAAAACGGGCAAGAAAAAATAAATACCTACCTGCAGCTTATTGAAGCCCTGCCCGAAGTGAGCCGGTTAAGACCCGCACGCAGCAGGGACCTGACCGCACTGTACGGTAACCTGGCCCTGGAGTTGTTTCTCGAGGGCCGATATGCCGAGGCCGATGTGTATTACACCATTGCACTAAAACACACCAACGATACGCCGGCATTCCTGGACCTGTATTTCAACTACTGCGTAAATGCCCTGCTGCTGGGTAAACACCAGGAAGTGACCGATATTTACAAGGCCCATTACCGCGAGATCGATAAGAATGAAAAACTCCGGTACCGTTTCGCCTGTTTTGCGGCAATAGCCTGTCTTATGCTCAATAAGCCGGCAGAAGCTTTCCGGCTGCTCGATCCTGAAATTATACGCAGACCCGTAACCGAATATTATTATTACCGGCTGGTGTACGCTATGGTCTATTTTCAGAAAAATGACCTGGACAATGCCGAGCGTGAGATCGGAAACATACTCCAGAGTTTCCGCTTTCGTAAAAATGCGCGCAGCGAAGACAAACCGCTGGTAAAAATGATGCAGAAAATGGTTGAACTGGAATCGTTCCGCGATCAGAAAGAAAAATACCGGCAACTTGCTGACAAACTAAAGACGGAAGTGCAGGCACGCCGCGAAGAACGTTCCCGCTCCAGCACCGTTATCTATAACTGGATTGCATGGCAAATGGAACTGCGATGAATTCAGAAACATCCCCGCAAAATATTGAATTTTAGTAAAATACAGGATTATTCATCACAAAATGGTCCTGTTCACCTGGGTCACGCCAGGCAGCCTGAATAGCTTTGCCCTAAATTTTTTAAGAATGAAAAAAGTTACTTTATCCATTTCGGCAGGCCTGCTTATCCTTATTGCATCAGGCTGCAAAGAAGACCCTACCAATGGCGATCTGCCCTGTTCCTACACCAGCGACGCCGTTCTGGTCGATCGTAACGACGGTGTGGATTATGTGTGCAACTGCGATGTGGACATATCCTCAGGCACATTTCGCATTGAACCGGGTGTGGTGATTGAATTTACCTCAGAAGGCGGACTTTCTGTAACGGGCAATGCAGTTATAAAAATGATCGGTACCGCTTCGGACCCGATTGTACTGCGCGGAACAAGCAACACGCCCGGTTCCTGGAAGGGTGTACGCATTATTACAGAAGAAAACGGCAATGAACTGAGCCACGTACAGGTACTGAATGCCGGCAGCCGTTATTTCATGGGCGTTACCGCAGGTTCCAGCTACGAAGACAAAGCAGCAGTGGTTGTAGAAGGCAAAGCTAAAATTACAAATACGACCGTAAGCGGAAGTGATGGTTTGGGAATTGCTTTCCTGTCATCGGCCACCTCTCTCGGTTTTTCGGATAACAGCATCAGCCAGGGCAAAGGATTTCCGCTGTTCATCTATGCAGGCCAGCTCAATAATACATCGCTGTCTTCCTGTAGTTTCATCAATAATACAAAAAACTATATTGGTATTTACTCGCAGTCGAGTAATGAAGAAGTATACGAAGAAGTTGACTTTATACAAACCCCCGTTCCCTATTACAGCATTAAAGGCCTTAGTTTTCTGAACAAAACCACCATGGCCGAGGGTACCACACTGGTTATGGCCAACAATACGGGCATTTATGTACAAGGCAACGAGTACCTGAAAATAAACGGAACAGCCTCCAAACCGGTTGTTATCCGGGGCGAATCGGCCCTGGCCGGTTTCTGGCGCGGCCTGCTGGTAAATACCAACAACCCCGAGAACGTATTTAACTACCTGAACATCAGCGACGGAGGCAGTGAAGAACTGGGTGTTATGCCTAAGAAAGCGAACCTGGCCCTGGCCAACGTGGCAACGGCACAATTAACACTTAATAATTGTACATCGGTTAATTACAGCGGGCACCAGCTGTCGGTGAGTGCTACCGACGGACTGCTTACCAACAACAGTCCGGCCATAACCGATATTGTGCCTCACTAAGGCTCTTTCTTTATGAATATAAATCAAAAAGCCGGGTTTGCATACCCGGCTTTTTTTGCATTACTGTCAATGCCCGGCCAAAGGCAGGCCTTTTATTTTTTGGCGGCCGAGGGACCCGCAGTTTTGGTAATGTATACGGAATACACCCGGTTCGAAGGCCAGGTAGGATTCTGCGGAGGTCCCCACTGCGGACCTTTTGACAGGATTCCGCCATAAATATGTCCCACCAGCGTTTTACCCGGGGGCAGCAGATCGTAGTCCAGTATCCGCAGTCCCTCTACCGGCAGCCAGGGCAGCGACCCGGCGGGTACAAAAAGTCCCTCGGCACCTACATACGCCGGCAGCGTATCCGGGTTGTAGATCACACTTGTACTGTTAAGCCCGTAATTACGCGCAATGGTGCTGATGCGCGTAGTAAAGGCTGCATTGTCGCCACCCGACTGTACGGTATCGCCCAGTCCGCCGAAAATGCTGGTGAACATGGTATTGTGCAGCAGACTGTACATAGCCAGGCTGGGTGCAGAATAAATATTGGACACCTGTGTAAAAGAGGTATCGAGCAGGTAAGACTCCGAAGCGGAAGCCGGTACATAGATCGGGTGAGTAAAGGGATTTCCGCCGTCACCGATACTACCGGTATACGTAAATACACCACCATACACGGCCACACCAAATTTGGTGCCGGGTTCCGATACATAGGGCGCCACAATCAGATCGCGGCGGCGGAACTGGGTAAGACTATCCGGGAGGTTATCGGAATAGTAACGGAACGAATTCGTATTAATTTTTACACTGGTGTCTGTTTCGGTGATGGTAAACACGCGAACGGAATCGAGATACACCTGTACCGCATCAGGCGCGGAATAACGGCCGCTGAAATTGTGCCCCAGCACCATGTAGAACTCTCCGCTGGGCATACGGAACATTTCGCCACCTGTAGCCTGCACAATGGGATGCTGATCGTACACCAGGGCCTTGCGGAACGCCGCATAATTATGGCTGTGAATAGCTACCAGCATCGCGGGTACATCAATGCGCGTAAAGACCGGGTAGGTCATATACGTAGTATCGGTGCCATTGATGGTTGCGCCATAGCCCCCGCTGATGTACAGGTAATTGCCCACCTGTACGTGCTGCATATTGGTGGAACGGAACTGCCATTTAAGGGCAGGCGGCAGACTATCCACGCTGAGACTGTCGATCAGGTGCGTAGAGATGTTGTAGGCGTATACCTGCATATTGGCCTTGCGTACCGGGAAGTTCTGCTGATCGGAAAAACCGTGAAACCCATTGGTACGTCCCCCGAGCAGGAGCCATTCCCCGTTGCCTTCGCCGATGGCAAAGGAATGCAGACCCGGCAGGTTAGTGAACGATGAATCCGGGACTACTTCAAAACTAAAGGAAGGCGCTGTGCCCTCCTGTTTCGGACCGCATGCATACAGCAATGCACAGGCGGCCAGTGCGGAAAAAAGGTGTTTTTTCATAATGAGTAAAATAGATTTAGATGGAAGAGCAAATTGCGCAAAAAAGGCCCTTCTGCCTTATTAACAGAGAAAAACAGGTAATACTACGCAGGTATACAGATATAAATACCTGCCCGGCCGGACTGCCGGAACCTGAAAAAAGTTTCCTGCTGATTTACTGAAACTTAAGCATCTTTTATCAAAAAACATCAGCCGAACATTTGCGCAACCGAATAATTGCATATAAATTTGCAATCGAACAGTTGCAAAACAAATCACACCATGAGAAGAGATGTATTCCAGGCCATTGCCGACCCTACCCGCCGGGCCATTTTATGCCTGGTGGCCGTGCAAACCATGACGCCCAATGCCATCGCCTCCCACTTTGGCAGCAGCCGCCAGGCCGTATCCAGGCATATACAGATACTGCTGGAATGCGAACTGCTGTCGCAGGAACAACAGGGACGCGAAATTTACTATCATATAAACCCCGCTAAGATGGATGAGATCGACAAATGGCTTGCACAGTTTAAAGGGCTGCTCGAAAAGCGTTTCAGTCAGCTCGACGATGTATTAACCAAATTAAAATCCCATACAAAATGAAAAATGCACTTCTGATGAATTTTACGGCAGACAAGGAAAACAACAAAATAAAGGTAGACCGTGAATTTGCGGCGCCTGCCACTACGGTATGGGCTGCCTGGACACAGAGCGAACTGCTGGACCAGTGGTGGGCCCCGAAACCCTGGCAGGCACGCACCAAACGCATGGATTTCCGCAACGGCGGTACCTGGCTCTATGCCATGGTAGGTCCGCAGGGCGAAGAACACTGGGTCCTGGCTGCCTACAGCGGTATTGTTGAGGGACGCGAATTTTCGGCAGAGGATGCCTTCTGCGACTCCGAAGGCCGCATCAACGACGCCCTGCCCCGCTCTGTGTGGCACAATACCTTCGAAGACAAGGGCGACTCTACCGTGGTACACATCGAGATCAGCTACAAAAGCCTGAAAGACCTGGAGGCCACCATGGAAATGGGCTTTAAAGAAGGCTTTACGGCCGGGCTCGAAAACCTCGACCACTACCTGGAAACGCAGTTCCGCCTGCGCAAACAGAACAAACGCAGCCATGCAGCCCGGGTGAGTACCTACCTCAATTTCCCGGGCAATACCGAAGAAGCCTTTGCTTTTTACAAGGACGTTTTCCGGGGCGAATACGTCGGGGACGGACTGGTACGTTTTGGTGATATACCGGCTCCCGAGGGCGCTCCGGCCATGAGCGAGGCCGATAAGAAACGGATCATCCACGCCGAGTTGCAGATCCTGGGCGGACACATACTTATGGCCACCGATGCCCCCGAAAGTATGGGCTTTACGCTGAATACCGGCAACAATATGCACATTAACCTGGAGCCCGAAAGCCGCGAAGAGACCGAACGGCTGTTCAGGGCCCTGTCTGAAGGCGGCGAAGTGAGCATGCCCCTGCAGGACATGTTCTGGGGAGCTTATTTTGCGTCCTTCAAAGATAAATACGGCATTAACTGGATGCTGAACCACCAGGGCGCTAAGGATTAATATACGAATATTTTAATGCATATATAAAAGTCCGGGGTACTGTTTACTCCGGGCTTTTTATTTTAGAGGCATGCCGGCTTCTTTTTTCAGGAGAACAAGGTATGCCCATCCGGAGGAATATGTACCTTTATACAGCCCTTCGCCGAAACGTTTGTACAATAAAACAATACGTGTCTATGAAAAACAGATGGTACCATTACGTAGCTGCTTTTGCGGCCGCACTCTTCCTCAGCAACACCATACCCCACTTTGTAAAAGGCATCTGCGGCGACTCCTTTCCCACTCCTTTTGCCGAGCCGCCGGGCGAAGGCCTTTCGGACCCGCTTACCAATATGATGTGGGCCTTGTGTAACCTGGTAGCCGGTTATATTTTACTGCGGCTGAGCCGTTTTTCATGGAAAGACACGGCCATGGCCATCGTATTCTTTCTCGGGCTGGCGTTCACGGGGATCATACTCAGCCTGCATTTTTCTGACAAAGTCCCCATGTAGCATTCCGTTACCACAGAACAAAAAAACGGGGATAACGGCCTCCGCTGCTTTTTCTACTTTTCTTTTTCTGTATAGATGATCACGCCTTTTTCCTGCAGCAGGTATTTTCCGGGTTTGCTGAGCAGGTAAGGTCCCTTTTTCCAGGTGCCGTCGCCCTGATCGCTGAGCAAAAGACTTTTACGGGGCCCCGGAATAAACACTTCGGCTTTTTTAGCATCGTCGCTGAAAATGATGGCCCCGCCCATGATAAAAGAACCGCTGGTATCGGCCTGTACCAGTTGTATCCGCTGATCGGAGGGACGTATACACTCCTTGCGTATGCTGGAATACACAAAACCCGCAGTAGCGTCGCAGCCGTGGGTATCGCTTTCATTGCCCGCCACCGGCGACATACCGGGAACCTGCCCGTAGACCGCAGCGCTCAGGCACAACAGGAAGCCGGAGATCAGTATAGTGCGTTTCATGCTCTAAATGTACTGTTTTTTTTCAGGCCTTGCGTGTCCACATGGGTTTGGCTTTCAGCACTTTTTTATATACCGCGCAGTTTTCGCTGTGTGCGCCCGGCAAAAAGCCGATGCTCATCAGGAATTCCCCCACGATCTCGCCCCCGGTGAATTTAAAGGTCTTTTTGAACAGTTTAACCCATTCGGCCTTACTTTTCGGGTGCTGATGCTCCAGCCATTTCTCGAAGGAGCCGTATTCTTTCTGCAAACGCAGGATCGTCTTTGCGTTTTCGATGGCCGCATTGATCTTGAGCCGGTTGCGGATAATTCCCGCATCGGCCATCAGGCGTTCCCGGTCGGCTTCGGTATAGGCCGCCACCTTATGCAGGTTAAAGTTATCGTAGGCATCCCGGAAGCCCTGTTCCTTTTTCAGTATGGTTTCCCAGCTGAGTCCCGCCTGGTTGATCTCCATGATGAGCCGGCCGAAAAGCTCATTATCGTCGTGGATCGGGAACCCGTAACGGGCATCGTGGTAATTCCTGTGCAGAGCCTTGCGCTCCGGCGTCATGTATTCAATTACGCTACAATATGACATGCTGGCTGTATTTTAACGGTTACGCCGTAGGTTTTACAGAACGGCTGCTGCGAAAATACATAATTCCGCTTTGTACAGGCCATCGGGCAGGCGGTCTTTTTCAGTTCCGGTCTACCCGGGCAAAATACACATCAGGAAGAGCATATCGTATCCGCTTTAAAACTCCTGTACCGGTATTTCTATTTCTACCAGGGTGCCGGCGGCCTTCCCGTCCCTGTCGTACAGGTCGCTGATCTCTATACGTGTACGTTCGTAGCCCTGCATACGGCTGATCATCCCGATGCGCTCCTCCGTAACCAGGGTCCCCACCGGGGTATGATGGCCTTCGGTACGGTACATGGCCGAACGTTTACGGCCGATACCGCTGTCCTGCACCCGCACCCGCAGGTATTCCCCATGCAGCGAAATATCCAGGCTCAGGATACAGACCCGGCCCTCTTCGGCATTGATAAAGCCATGCCGGATGGCGTTTTCTACATAAGGCTGGATAAGCATTACCGGTATGCAGGTATCGGTAGTGTCCACCGCTTTGTCTACCTGCAGCCGGTATTCGAAACGATTCCGGAAACGCAGCTGTTCCAGTTCTATGTACAGCCCGATGCTTTCCAGTTCCGATTGCAGGGTTATGGTCTTCTGCCGCGACTGGTTCAGTACCATGCGGATCAGTTTGCCGAACTTGGTCAGGTAATCATACGCTTCATCTTCTTTCCGCGAAAGAATATAATACTGGATACTGTTGATGGCATTGAACACAAAGTGCGGATTCATTTGCGCCTGCAGGGCCGAGAGCTGCGATTCGGCAATGAGGTTGCGTACCCGTGCACGTTCTTCTTCTTTTTTCCGGACACGCATCAGCAGCAAATGGAAGATGAGATACGACAGGCCTGCAATGCCACTGAGCAACAGCAGCATAAACCAGCCTGTAAGCCAGAAGGGCCTTGCTATTTCAAAAGATATCCGCAGCGGCTGCCGGCTTTTTAGCCCCTGGTTATTCAGCCCGTATACACTTAAGGTATAGCTGCCCGGTGAAAGATTGCTGAACAGGATGCGGGAGCCACGGACCTGCTGTATCTGCGGGTTTTTACCATCGTCGAGGACGTATTGCAGCGTGGGCTCATCATTCTTAAAGCTCAGCACATCAAAGAAAAAGGCCAGGGAGTTTTCATCATAGGCAAAATGCATCTTTGGCTGCAGTGCCATGCGTTTGCCGTTTACGCTCAGTTCCTGTGCGAACAAGGGCGGCGGTTCCGCATTGTACAGTTCTACCTTTAGCGGAAAACGACACAGCCCTTCGTAGGTAGATACATACAGGTACGTACTGTCTGCCGCCACCCGGAACACGTTTCCCGAAAGCAGTCCGCTGGTCTGGTTAAGCACGCGGCCTTCATAGGATCCGTTCGCCCTGTACATATTCAGCAGTCCCCGGTTCGATGCGGCCCATACATTGCCATAGCGGTCGGTGGTAACATCGTGAAAGAAAACGCGGCCCATACCCAGCCGTTCGCTTACGTTAAGCAGACGTCCGGCAGACGGGTCAAATACATAAAACCCGTCGGGGGAGGCGATCCATATATAACCGTCTGCAGTATGTGCAAGGGCCTGTATCTGCAAAACGGCCGCCTGTAATACGGGCATAGAATCCTGTGCGGTGTGGTAGCGATACAGACCATCCCGGCAACCGAGGTAAAAGAGATTTGTATCTGTAATCAATATGGTGCGCACCTGGTTGTTCAGCGCAATCGTCTCATAGCATTTTGTTGTGGTGTTATCGTTTAAGTTCCGGTACGAATTGTATCCTAAAGCGATCAGCCGGCCCTCCCGGTCGCGCACAAAATCACCCAAATACAATGACATACGGCAGCCTTTAGGGTAATAATTACGGAAATGCCGTAAACGACGGTCCGCGATCATCGCCGTTGACTCTCTGCCCAGTATAAGACTGTCTCCCAGTGCAGCCACACATTTAAAATTCTGTGGCAGCTGCGACGGAAAGTGGTACAGAGAGGCTTTCCCGGATCTAAATTCCAGGAGAAGCCGGCCCTCAAAGATGGCAAACACACTACCCTGGTCATAGCGCAGGTAATCGGCCCTCTTATCCAGTCCTTCCAGGTTGGCATAATGCCGCACTTCTTTGTTACGGCAGAAAAACACGCCCTTTTCCAGGGTACTGCACCAGATGTTTTTCTCATGATCTTCGCAGATACCGCTTACCGAATAGCCGTCCAGTTCGTGCTGTACGTTTTCCATACAGTTCCCGTCTGCATAGTAGTACAGGCCGGCCTTGTGTACGCCTACCCACAGGCCGTCTTCTGCATCTCCGTACAGGGAAAGGATACGGGCCGGGTAGCTGTATATGCGAAAACTCATATCCGGGTTTATGCACAGCAGCTTATTATCGCATGACAAATAGTCGATCCGGCCGATGCGGCAGGTAATCAACCGCGGATGAAAATGCATACCGGGCGAAACGGGCACCTGCAGACAACGGGTGTCTTTACCATTCCGTATACACAGTTTCATTGGGATATTCCAACCGCCCTGCCAGCGTGGCCGGTTAACCGGCAACAAGCCCTGGGCGCTGCTTTGTATGGCCAGGACAGCCGTTGTATCATCGGATATCAATTCCATCTGAAGCGTACGCAGATCGGTTTTTACAAGGCCGAGGTAGGAATGAATAAACAGGATATGCGGCTCCGGCAGCGAAAGCCTGTAAATAATATTGCCGTGCCCGGTAAGCATTTTCGCATATATATCCGTTATGGGAAGCTCCTGTAGTTTTTTATCCCGGAAGTAGAGTATGCGTTGCCTGGAAGTACCCATCCAGAGGGTACCGTCGGCTCCCATGGTGAATGCATACACAGACTCGTTCCGGAACTCCCCGCCGTCCATAAAGTTTATCAGCTCCGATCCGTTGTAACGGCAAAGGCCTCCTTCGGTAGATATCCAGATGTACCCGTCACGGTCCTGCCATACACCGTAGGTTTCCATAACAGGCAGCCGGAGCCGGGAACTGATATTTACAAAGTTCATCTTCTGCGCATGCAATACACTCATTAGCAGATGAAAAATCAACAGCGTATATACAACACGGATATACTTCATGGGCTGAGGTGAAAGTACGCTTTTATTTTTCTTGTACCTACGCACAAAGTCAGGACATGTAAAAATAAAACCGGCACACGGCCTTCCCTCTGCTTCTGTAAAGTTTATCGGTTACCGTACAGTAACTTGGGCCGGTAAAACGTAAGAAGCACTTTTTCCCGGGGTCACGGAAGCGGGCTTATTCGGCATATTACCCTTTTGTAAAGTGAGGCGCCACATACGATAATGTCTATTTTTGTAGATATAACAACAACATTATGGAAAAGATCAGCGAAAAAACAAATGCCCTCAACTGGTTCGAGATACCGGTTACGGATACGCCGCGGGCCAGGAAATTTTACGAGACCATCCTCGATATCCGTATGGAAACCATGGATATGATGGGCATGGAAATGACCTTCTTTCCCTTTGATGCCGAAGGCAGTTCCGGTAAGGTCTCCGGGGCCCTGGTAAAGAACGAGATGATGCGTCCATCTATGGACGGCCCGCTGATCTACCTCAATGCCAACCCGAGCATACAGACCGTGATCGACCGTATTGAGGCTGCCGGCGGCAAAATACTGATGCCCCGGACCGAGATCAGCGACAACATGGGGTATATGGCCTTTTTTGCAGATACCGAAGGCAACCGCATGGCCCTGCATGCAAACAGCTAAACTACGTTCCCGTGGCTTTTAACGAAGAACTGAGCGACCGCATCCGCGAAGCCCTGGTAAACGAACCACAGGTAAGCGAAAAACGTATGTTTGGCGGCATCTGCTACATGGTAGACGATAAAATGTGTATCGGCGTCATGGGCAATGAAATGATGTGCCGCGTGGGCGAAGAAGCCCTTGAAGAGGCGCTGGAAAAACGCGGCAGCCGCGAAATGCTTTCCGGCAATCGGGTCATGAAAGGCTATGTACTGGTATCGGAAGAAGGCATGCGTAACGCTGCTGAATTCCGCTACTGGATAGACCTATGCCTGGCCTTTAATCCCCTGGCAAAAGCCGCAAAGAAGAAAAGTACCACAGTTAAAAAACGCTTTAAAATTTAAACCCTAAAAACATATCGTATGGCACAGGTAAATGCATACCTCAATTTCAAAGGCAACTGCGAAGAAGCCTTTAATTTTTACAGATCCGTATTCGGTGGTGAATTCCCCTTTGTTGGCCGTTACAAAGACATGCCTCCCACCGAAGGCAGTCATGCCAGCGAGACCGATGGCGAAAAGATCATGCATATCTCTCTGCCCATCAGCAAAGAGACCATTCTTATGGGCAGCGATATCGGCGGCGAATGGGCCTCACATACCGTGATCGGCAATAACATCCAGCTCTCGGTAAATACAGATTCCGAAGAAGAGGCAAACCGGATATTTAACGCACTTTCTGCCAGCGGACGGGTAAATATGCCGCTGGAAAAGACCTTCTGGGGTGCCCTCTTCGGTATGTTCACCGATAAATTCGGCATCAACTGGATGGTGAACTACGACTACGGGCAAAAATAACCCGGCATTTTTACATACCGGCTCCCGGCAGGACAACGTTCCGCCGGGATAGTTCAGACTGCGGGCATATCGTAAGCCGCGACCGGGTGAATATCTTCAAGAACCGGCTGCAGGGACGTATTTCCGGCGAATAAAAAAACACCTTCCCGCCTGCGGAAAGGTGTCTGCACCTGAGTTGTACCAAACTATTCGAGATAGTCAGCACAGGCCTTTTCAGCGCTGCTTGCGCGCACTTCGGCCACTACATTGCCCTGGGCGTCGATGCAGGTGTACTTTTTGGTACAGGCGCCCGTCAGCAGAACTGCCGGAACAGCCAATACCCAGAAGATCGTCTTCTTCATACGGTTGCTCTGTTAAAGGTTAAACATGCCCGGAAGTACCGGTTCTTATCAGTATACGTTTTTCAGGAGCTTTTCTTTACCGTATAACGGGTCTACTAAGTTTTTATTGTCCGGGCCGCTTCCATAACACACCGTTCTTACACTGGGTGTGCTGTAGCTTTTTCTGGTCATACAGGCCTTTCAGCAGTTGTTCTGCCTCGCCATAGGTACGGCCGCTCAACACCGCAAATTCTTTATTGGTAAGTGTGGGATAATGTGCAAACAGGTGTTCCCAGCCCGTATCCGTTTCTTTTTTCTGTGCTTCGGGAAGCAGTTTCCGTAGGGTCTGCACAAAGGCTTCGTAGGGTTTTACGCCATACATCATAAGGCGGTTGCCCAGGCTGTCGCTGAAGAACATGGTGGGAAAACCGCGTACGCCCATACTGCGGGCCAGGCTCAGGTCATCACGGAAAAGCGCTTCGGCCTGTCCCTGGTAATCCTGCTTCAGTTTTACACTGTCCAGTCCGCTCTCTGCGGCTGCCTGTGCCAGGTGTTCCCAGCGGGTAATGTTCTTCTTTTCCAGGAATACCATTTCGCGTATGCGGCGCATGAACAACAGGGCTTTGTTCGGGTCCTGCAGCTGGGCCGCTTTAAAGGCAATGGATGGCGGATAGGAGGACGACAGCGGGTCTTCGAGCCATACGTCGCCGTCGATGGGCATTTCGTAATAGGCGCTTACTTCGTCCCAGTGATGGGCCACATCCGAAGGTTTGCTGATGCCGCCGCTGTTGTAAATATCCCAGGAAGGCAGCAGTCCGCCCATACGGTACTCGATGTCGAAATACGCGCCGTATTCCAGTTTCAGTTTACGCAGCTGCGGTTCTATACCCCAGCAGGAAGAGCAGATGGGGTCCGTAAAATAGACGATGTGTATGGGTCTGGGGCCCGACACTGGGCTCAGTTCCCCGGTAGCGCCCGTCATTCCGGGCATTTCGCAGGCGCCCTTTTCAGGATCGCAGAGCAGTGGATTTACGTTCGTTTGTTTATTCCCGTTCATTTTTTGATGGTTCTGTGCACGGCTGCTGCATGCGGTAAGCAGGAGCAATGCGGTGTATAAAATGGTTTTTCGCATAGACAATGTTTGCCGGTTTGGCGGGCCGGTACCGATTGTGTAACTTAGTGCAAAGTTCGGGAACCCGCACTTGCTAAACAAGAAGTCAGAAAAACATGACCACCGCACAGGATAAAACAAACGGAGAAAGTTGTCCTGCCGAAGGCCTGCTGAAACTGCTGGCCGGCAAATGGAAACCCCAGATATTCCGGCTGGCCGCTGAATCGCCCCTGCGGTTCAACAGCCTGCTGCGGCAGATACCGGGCGCCAACCGCCAGGGCATTGCTTCTGCCCTGAAGGAACTGGAACAGGAAGGCCTGCTCCGTAAAAATGTGATCAGCCTTAAACCCCTGCATACCGAATACGTACTCAGCGAACGCGGGCATACCCTGCTGCCCGTTTTCAGGCAGCTCGAAGGTCTTTCGCAGCTGTAAGGGCCCTTTCGGGGCCGGCCGTATGCATTTTAGGTGAAAATTTTTCCAGCAGCTAACTATGTACATTTCACGGCAATGCATCGCCGGAAGCCAAAAAAATACAGGGGAACACAAAAAATAGTTCCTGAAAAATTTGGAAGATATATAAAAGTTCTATCTTTGCACCCGCAGAAACGCAGAAGTGGTGAAATTGGTAGACACGCACGTTTCAGGGGCGTGTGCCGCAAGGTGTGCGGGTTCGAGTCCCGCCTTCTGCACTGAAGAAAGGATCCGGTAACGGGTCCTTTTTTTTGTTTTCCGGCATTCCCTGTCTGAAAAACAAAATCCCCGGCCATACGAATACAGCCGGGGTATATGAGAGACGCACTCAGGAGGAATACAGGATTAAACTGGCCTTGTCTTACACTTTTGACCCGTACTTTCCTCCCGGGTTTAATCCGCCATGGAAAAAATTCAGCACAGGCCGGGCCTATTCGAACGTACGCAGCCAGGGCCGGGACGCCAGCGGTGAAAAAGGCCAGGGAATGGCCATAAAAATAATGAACAGGGCCGCCGAGAACCAGAAAAGCATGGTGCGGTACTTGTCCCGGTCGCTCTCCCGGCGTTTGGCCAGGGCCGAACCGATGGTAAGCACAAGCACCGAAACAAACATGAGACAGATGTGCAGTATACCGAAAAAAAGCAGTTCGGGCTGTTTCAGGGCGTTCCTTGTATCTGAAAGGAAATACTGTACCAGCGGACTGTTAAAGTACAGCACAAAGCCGATCAGCAGCTGAATATGTGCCAGGGTAGCCGTCCAGTGTCGCAGGGAATTATCGGCGGCCGAAAAAGTCAGCCCGCCGCGGTAGCCCCGCCAGGCCCGGTAAACGGAATACAGCAGCGCGGCCAGTACCAGCCAGCGTACTACAGAATGGATGCTCAGCAGATAGATATACATACTCAGGCAGATCTAAGGGTTCTGTTTTTAAAAAGACGGTCGCGCAGCGACGGCGCCCCGGCAAAGAACCAGAGGGCCAGTATGGCATCACAAAGTGCACAGCCTGCCGAGGAAGACGGACTGAACGGCACAATGGGCGAAGCGTACAGGTGGTGCACAATATCCCAGCCGGTGTGCAGCAGCCAGCCCAGACCGATGTAGTTATAATTGCGCAGCCCCTTGTACGCAATAAAGGCCATGGGAACGCAGAAGGCAAATTCCCAGGCACCCAGGCCACCGTTCAGGTAGGCGGCCCCTGCCCCGCCGATCATAATGGCATTGAACTGCTGCCGGCCAGGTTCGCGCTGCAGCGACGATAAAAAAATATACACCAAGGCGATCCCCACCGCCGCCAGGGCATTCAGGACCGTAAATTCGGGTACGTGATGGACACTCATTTGCATAGGATGATCATTTTTTTTTTTGACGATGCAAAATTGAAACGAGCGCCCTTTTCTGAATAGGATATTTAATGCCTTTACAGGGACTTTTCAATCTTTCTACGAAATTCCGTCGGACTCACGCCTTCGTACTTTTTAAAAAGCCGGGCAAAGTAGGACGCATCCAGGAAGCCGATCTCCGCGGCCAGCTCCCCTACGGACATTCCACTCTGGTGCAGCAGTATCTTGGCTTCGGTGATCAGGGCCTCGTCGATCCATTTTCCCGGCGGTTTTCCCGTAACCAGCTTCACCGATTTATTGAGGTGATTGGGCGTAATATGCAGCTCAGACGCATAAAAAGTAAGCTGGTGCTGCTGTTTAACATGTATATACAAAAGTTCGCGGAAACGGTTGCTGATATGTACCGCCTGTTTGTGCACGCTCTCGTTCTGTGGCCGGTAGGCCCGGTTTATCTCACACAGCAGCGTTATAAAATTGGTCTGCAGTATATCCATGCGTTCCAGGCCGTGTTCGGTATATTCCAGCAGCAGCCGTTCAAAAAGATGCCGTACCAGTGCCGAAGTGCGGGCGTCGAGTTTTATATGCGGGTTGCCCCATACCTGCAGGAATTCAAACTCCTTCATCAGGTCGGGCCGGCCGTATTTTCCCGCCAGCATATCGTTATGAAAATTAAAGATAAAACCCTGGTTGATGTCCACATTGGCAAAGGCAAAGACCTGTCCGGCCGGCACCACCAGGCATTCGTCCCGGTACACGGTATAGGTTTCGCGGCCCACGTCCATTACGGCTTCGCCATCGGTAAGGTATATAAAGGTATGCGTGGAAGAACGCGCAGGCGGTACGGGCAGGCGTATGCTGCGGATCAGCTCTTCTACCCGGGTAATGAAAAACTTACCGAAACCCGATTTCAGCATTTCGTCCACCCGGGGCCGGTTATGGATATATTTTTCACGGAAGCTCTCCGTACTGTACGTTTTAATGGTCTTGCTCTTCATGGGAGTGGGTATGTTGCTGCGGACGGAACGAACGGCGGAACTGTTCGGGCGTAAGTCCGTTGTATTTTTTAAAAAAGCGGATAAAGTACGAGGTATCGGGAAAATTCAGTTCCTGGGCCACGGCGCTTACACTGCGTTCAAAATTCACCAGCAGGCGTTTGGCCTCCAGTACCACGCGGTTGCGGATCAGTTCGCCGGCCGAAGTGCCCAGCAGCTCGCGGCAGAGCGCGTTGAGATGGCTCGGGGTGATGTGCAGCAGCTCTGCATATTCCCGGGGCAGGCGTTTACTGCGGAAGTGCTCTTCGATCAGCTGTTCAAACTTACGCAGCACGGCCGACTGGTAACCGGCTGCCTCATGCCGGTATTTCTGTTCCGAATAGCGGTCTACCTGCAGGAAAAGCTGTATCAGCAGCGCGGCGATCATCAGCTGGGACGATGGTTCCTGCCGTTGCTGCTCCTGCAGCACCGCCTCCAGCAAGGCTTCGGTATGTGCCCGGCGTTCCTGTGGCAAAAGCAGCACCTGGCGCCCGGTATTGGGAATAAAAAAGGGAAAACGGTCGATAAATCCGCCGCTGATGAACAGCTGGTCGAAAAAAACAGGCGAGAAATTTACGATATAGCCTTCGGGCACACCTTCAAAATTCCACACGTGTACCTGGCCCGGCTTCATAAAATAGATCATGCCCGGCTCTACGGGAAAGGTTTCAAAATCGACTGTATGCGTGCCGGCCCCCGAACGGAAATAGACCAGGTGGTAGAACGAATGGCTGTGCATGGCCTGCAGGTGCGGATTGCCGCTGATGTAGGAACCGAGCGGATCGGCATTCAGCAGATCATTGCCCGAACGGCTGGCGCTCAGGTTACAGATACCGAATGTAGGATAGACCGTTGAACTCATTGACGGAAAGGTAGAACTTTTACAACATTAAATGGTACTTTTCAAAGATAATATTCAAACCTTACATCTAAAAATGAATGAATGAACACATAAAAATACATCATAAACAAAACAATATAAATATATTACAAATTTAAAATAAAGTCATTTATCGGATTGATCTTTCATAAAGAACCAGTACAAATATGTACATAATCGCATATTATTGCGTACCTTTGCGGTGTAAAAAATAACAGCACCCACACATGGAAAAGGGCACATTTTTATACAGCGTGGTTAAGGAGAAATGCCCCCGCTGTAACGAAGGAGACCTCTTCGTAAGTAAAAACAGGTACTCATTGCGTAATATCGGCGGAATGCCGGACCACTGCCCCGTATGCGGACAGGATTTTAAAATGGAGGACGGCTTCTTTCTGGGCGCCACCTACATCAGCTATGCCATGACCACCGCCGTTACAGTTCCTATACTGGCGGTTGCTTACTGGCTGTTCGACCTGGACTATATGGACATGCTGCCCCTGTTCATCCTGCTGCTCCTGCTCCTGATGCCTTTTGTGATACGGGTTAGCCGGGTGGTATGGTTCAACTTCTTTGTGCATTACGACAAAGACTGGCAGAAAAACATAGCCACTGTACGTAGCAGGGCCGGGCACAATGCCTAATCCCGGAAGTCTACCAGCTGCGGTATTTTTGCGGTAACGGGGTTCATGTACAGGTCTGCCGTGGTACAGAGTTTTACTTCGGTTTGCACCAGTGACGGACTCAGGTGCATCAGGGCGCGCATCTGCTGAAGACAGCGCTCTTCAAAAGCCTGTTTTTCGGCTTCGGCCAGCGGTTTTACCAGCAGGAGCCTCAGTACCTGCTTCAGGTCTTCCGAGCGCAGTAACTGCAGCTGAAAAGCCTCGGTGCCGTCTGTGATCTCCCGGAAATCGTCCAGGTACATATTCGAAGAATCGATAAAAAAGGACTTGTTCTCACGCGAACGGAGTTCCAGGTAAGCGATGCCGTTGCGGTACACCAGGCGGCCGATGTCCCCGAGTTGATAACGAAACACCGGAAAGCGTTTCCGCAGCAGGTTCGTGACCAGGATCTGCCCGAAACCCTCCGCATCTGCATCCCCTATTTCGATGTGCACCGGGTCGATCACACGGTACAGGCCCGGCTCTTTCGAATAGCGCGACCAGGCCCATATCCCGCTCTCCGCCGAACCGTATAACCCATATATATTCAGCGCTTTAAACTCATTAATGAATATTTTTTCATAAGATGGAAGCATGAATTCGCCCCCGAAAAGCAGGCCGGGAACCTCCACTTTCAGCTTATTTTCCTGTAAGTAACGGGCCAGCAGGGCCAGCCTTGAGGGACTGCCTATGAGTATACCCGGGCGAAACTGCCGGATGGCTTCGTACACATCCGCATTTTTGGCTTCGGCGCTCAGCGGCAGACTGGTGGCGCTGCAACGTTCCAGCAGATCATCGAGGATCGAGGCCGTACGGTACATCAGTCCGTAGGTAAAGAGATTCGCAGCTACTGTACCGGTCTTTATAACGCCCTCCTGCCGCAGCCGGGCGGCCAGTATATGGCGCTGTTGCAGGTTTTCACGGATATCTACCGGGAACACCAGGGGTTTTTGGGTACTGCCCCCGGAGCGCACCAGGTACACACCTTCTGTTTCCGCCGCCGGATCGAAATGTTCCTTCAGTATACGCAGCAAAGTCTCCTTATCCAGGGGCGGCGCATCCTCTGCCCGGTCTATACCGCGGTACAGCTCCCGGTACCAGGGCGATCGTTTTACGTGTTCGAAATAACTGCCGGGTGTTTCCATTTTTATTCTTTACCGGACAGCAGGTACCATCCGTATCGTTTCATAAAACTTCTGTAATGCCACATAAAATGTAGTTTCTGCCATAACGAAGGCGTATGCTGCATCACGTGCCGGAACCAGCGTCCGGCAATGACCGAGGCCAGGCGGCGGTCGTAAGGATTACGGCTGTTACCGTAACGCAGCAGCAGAGGCGGGTAATCGATCTCTTTCCAGTGCCGGTAACTGCGGCGGGAGAGGCTGCCTTCCACAATGCGTACGCTGAGCAGGGCACCCGCGTGCAGGCCGGCCCGTACTTCGCGGCCTGAGGTTAGCATACCGTTCAGCACGCGGTACCAGTAGTCGATCCCTTCGTTGAGCCGGGCTTCCTCATGAAAGCGTTCCCGGGCCATCCAGCTACGTTTTGCGGCCACGTTACAGCCTACGCCCATAACAAAGCCGGGCGAGCTCACTACGTCCAGCGGGTTCAGCAGCAGGTGCAGATCGCCTTCCAGTATGCGGGTCTTGTTGCGCAGGCTGTACATATCGGGGTCCCGCTCCCCGCCGGGCACATAACGTATACTCATTACCAGGAAGTCGATCCCGTGCTTTTCAACGGCATGCAGTACTTCTTCCATATAGCTGGGGTGCAGCAGATCGTCGGCATCCAGGAAACTTACAATATCTCCTGTAGCCTGCTCAAAACCGACATTACGTGCATTGCCCGGGCCGGCATTGCGGAGCAGTTCAATAATGCGTACATCGGTGCCTGCTGTGTTATCTGCGTGTTTTTCCAGGAATTCGCGTACCCGGTCCAGGCTGCCGTCGGTACTGGCATCGTCTACAATGATCAGTTCCGCCGGGCGTTTTGTCTGCCTGAATACCGATTCCAGCGCCTCGTGTATATAGGCGGCCTTGTTATAAAGCGGTATGATCAGCGAAAACCTCATACCTATACGCTGTTAAAAACGGCTCCCGGGAAAATAATGCCCCTGCCCTGGTGTACGTTCACCACGCTGTAGGCCGAACCGCGGTAGATGCCCGTGCCAAAGAAATGCCCGTTGAAACAGAGCAGTACACCCACCACCTGTATGATGCGGTCCTGCATACGGTAGTGCCGCTGGGGTACAAAGGTCTGCACCATGTATTCGTTCCAGCGGGTTTCTACTGTCTGCCGCCAGAAAGCGTCCGTACATTCGTTGCGTACGTACATATCTACTCCCCGCCCCCCGCTGCTGCGTTTCAGAATCCAGTCGCCGGCATCTTCGGTGATGCGTATACGTACTTTAGGATCGCTGAGCGAATAGGACGGGATCAGGAAAGGCATCAGCAGGCTGTATTCCTCTTCGCTGAGGTAATCGCGCATGATGGCCCGGTTATACAGCACGGCCAGTACCCGTTTATCATGCAGCAGGATGAGCGTACGAACGTCATTTATATACGTAGATGTACGTATCATCTGCTTCAGCACTTCGGGCCGGAATTTCCGCAGCTCTTCACGGTCCATTTCCAGCACGAACTGGGTAAGCTCTTTTCCTTTGTACTGAATGCTGCCGTTCCCAAACTCCAGGTCCTGCGGACGGGCAATGAGTGAATCCAGGCCGAGCTGCCTCATTTCGTGCAGCATCCAGTGTATCTCGCTGCCTTTTTCATCGTCCATAAGTACGGCCAGAACCTTACCCGTATCGAAAAACGAAACAAAGCGTTCGGGTATATCGTCCAGTCCGGGTAAGGGAACGGTTTTTGTATATGCATAACCAGGCAGCTTACTACTGAAGCGGTTCAGGTAATAGCTGATCATCCAGCCGTTGAGCGGGAATCGGGCCCCTATTTCGCATATTTTAAAGGTGCCCTCACTGGTCTGTAAAAAGTCCGGGCGGCAGGCTCCCGTGCGGAACGCTTGTCCTTCGGCCATGGCCAGCACCGATTCAAGGAAGGGATCCAGTCCGTAAATGCTGCGGATACGCTCATCCCGGAAATAATGTTCCGCAATTTTACACAGCGCTTTATCCAGCACCTTTACAAAACGACCCAGGTAGTGCAGCTGCTCCGGCTCCAGGGCCAGCGGTATGCAGGAATAGGTATCCATACCGCCGATGGGCACTTCGCCGAACTGTTCCCTGAATTGCGCCGCCAGGGCTTCGCGGGTCTGCTCCCCACTGTCCCCGGGGAACGGACATAAACGGGCATAAAGGCTGGTCTTCCCTATTTCCGTTGTAAATGGCATATCAGTTCAGTTCATAATTCGGTTGCAGTACAGCCGCGATCGAAGCCATGGTGGCGGCTTTACGCTGCATGTAATTACGGATGATCTCTTCCAGGTCGTAGTCTTCAAGGCGGATACCCATCGATTGCGTATATTGTTCAACCGCGTGTATAGCGTGGTAAAAATGGTTCTTTTCGGTAGGCCCTGTATGTACAATGATCCAGGCCAGGATCACCTGTGCGTCGCGGCCGCTGATACCTTCCTGGGTTTCTAGCCATTGTTCGAACAGGGGCAGAATGTACTCTACCTCGCCATGTGTATAAATTTCGTGCACCACGGTGGTGAGCAGGCCGGTAACCAGGTCCATTTCCTTCAGGGAATTACGGTCTTTCCAGCTTTTAAACTCTTTGGCTTCCGGCGTCAGGTAACGCATCTGCATCCATTCGTCGCCTTTGCAGAAATGGGTAGCCATTTTGTAGTAGATGTCCTTGTGCAGCACACCGCCTACAACGCCCAGGTCTTCGTCTACAATACGGTTAAGGCTGGTGATACTGCGCAGCAGCAGCCCTTCGTCCTGTACGGGACGGTTCTTGTGTACCAGCATGGTAAGGCGGTTGCTGAGCCCGGCCACGGTCATGGCGCTGTTGTTGGTCATGCTCCAGCTGTGGAAGAATACGTTCAGTTTCTCGCGCTCGTGTGCCGATGAGGTAAGCAGGCGGAACGTGTCTTCGATGGTACGGAAATCATGCTCTGCATTTCCGAAATTACGCAGCAGCTGTTCTTTCAGGTAGGTATTGGAGATCTCCTCCAACACAGGGGTAATGATGGACTTCATGGTTCTGAGATTTAGGTGTGGAAAACATTTAAGATTTAGGTAAACAAATCTATTCAAATAATCCAACCAGCCTTAAAATATACTCAAATACAGGTATTTCTACCTAAACTATACCCCGGGAATATGCGTGTATTTTTAGTTCAGGGGTTCACGGCGGTCAGTTCCCAGTCATTGCCTTTTTTGTCTTTAAAACCGGGCACTACGGCATAGCTGCGCTGCGGATCGTTCGCTTTGTACAGGCGCAGGCTCAGCGTGCATACCGCAAAACGGTCCGGGGCATGTTGCAGCGGATCGTTAAAAGCCTGGCTGATCCCCGTGTAGAGCGTAAACTCAGCCGGCGGCAGCCGGCCGTACAGTACATTTTTCACACGGCAGTGGTACAATTCCGACCAGCCTACGGCCCCGGCATAACGGGCTTCCACGCGCAGCTGCAGGCTATCGGCAGAGGCAGAGAACATCGTTCCGGGACCGGCCGTATTCCCGCAGGCGGCCAGGAGAGCGAATCCCGCAGGCAATAAGAAGAAGCGTACGTTTTTCATTACAAATGAACTCATTGTATACATATACACTACAACAAGGCCGGGGTTCAGTTTCAGGCATAAAAAAGGGAGATACGCAAAGCCTATCTCCCCACAACTATACAACAAACAGCGTTATGCGGTAACTTTCTTTTTACGGTAAGCGATGCGGCTGATGAGCACATACAGCACCGGTACCACAAAGATGGCCAGCGAACTGGCAGCAAGCATACCGCCGAATACCGTCCAGCCGATGGTCTTACGCGCCTCGGCGCCCGCTCCGCTGGCAAAGGCCAGGGGAAGTACGCCCAGGATAAAGGCCAGGGAGGTCATGATGATGGGCCGCAGACGCAGTTTTACCGCGGCCAGGGTGGCCTGTATCAATTCGGTGCCGCTGTCTACGCGTTCCTTGGCATATTCCACGATCAGGATGGCGTTCTTGGCCGCCAGCCCGATGAGGGTAATAAGACCGATCTGGGCGTAGATATTGTTCGTGAGCGAAGGCAGGAACGTAAGCGTAAGGATGGAACCGAAGGCCCCGATGGGTACGGCAAACAGTACGGCAAAAGGTACGGACCAGCTTTCGTACAGGGCCGCCAGGAACAGGAATACGAACACAATGGACACGGCAAAGATCAGCAGGGTGGTATTTCCCGCTTTTACCTCTTCGGCACTCATACCCGAGAATTCGTAGCCGTAACCGGCCGGCAGATGCTGTTCGGCGGTCTCTTTCAGCGCCTGTATGGCCTGGCCGCTGCTGTATCCCGGTTTGGGCGATCCGTTGATCTCTACCGAACGGTAGATATTGAAGTGCGAGATCACCTGCGGGTTCTCGGTAACACGGGTCGTGATCACGGCGCTCAGCGGCACCATATTGCCTTCGCGGTTGCGCACAAAGAACTTGTTGATGTTATCTATGGACGTACGGTACGAGCTGTCGGCCTGGGCCATTACCCGGAAGTTACGGCCGTAAATATTAAAGTCGTTCACATAGGAACTACCCAGCAGCGTGGACAGGGTCTGGTACACCTCGCCCACGTTCAGGCCCAGTTTCTTGGCCTTTTCGCGGTCTACATCCACCTGGTAACTCGGCGTTTTGGCCGTAAAGAAGGTGTAGGCCGTGCCGATCTCCGGACGTTTGCGCAGTTCGTTCAGGAAGTTATTGGCCACCACCTCGAACTGTTTGATATCGTCGGTACTGGTGGTCTGCTGCAGCTGGAAGGTAAAACCGGCCGACTGACCCAGACCCGGGATCGCAGGCGGCGCAATGGCCATGACGCGGGCTTCCTTCAGGTCGGCGGTCTTTTGCTGAATTTCGGCAATTACGCCCTGCAGCTGGTCTTTTTTCTCCTTACGCTGGTCCCAGTGTTTCAGGGATACGAAAATGGTACCTACGTTCGATTTGTTGGAGAAGGTCATGATATTAAGACCGGCCATACCACCCACCGTACGGATGGCATTAATGGTACCCAGGCGTTTCTGTATCTCCTTCAGCATTTGGATACTGCGTGTGGTGGAGGTACCTTCGGGCATTTCGTAGGTTACGAACAGGCGGCCTTCGTCTTCGGTGGGAATAAAGCCCGTAGGTTTGGTCTTGAACAGGTAACCCAGCCCCACGAACAGGCACACCATCAGTACGAGTACATAAGGCGTTTTACGGATCCACTTGCCCACGCTGAGCGTATAGGAATTGGACAGGCGGTTGAACCAGCGGTTAAAACGGTCGAAAAAGCGGTCCAGGATGTTCTTTTTATCGCCTTCCTTTTTCGAAGGTTTCAGCATGATGCTGCAGAGCGCCGGGGTAAGCGACAGGGCCACAAAGGCCGAGATCATTACCGATACGGCAATGGTAATGGCAAATTGCTGGTACAGGCGGCCGGTGATGCCCGGTACAAAACCTACGGGAACAAATACCGCGGCCAGGATCAGGGCAATGGCGATCACGGGACCGGAAATGTCCTGCATGGCTTTCTTGGTGGCTTCTTTCGGCGAAAGGCCTTTGCTGTCGATGTAGTGCTGCACGGCCTCCACCACCACAATGGCATCGTCCACCACGATACCCACCGCCAGGATAAAGGCAAAGAGGGTAAGTGTATTGATGGTGAAACCAAAGGGAATGAAGAAGATGAAGGTACCGATGAGCGAAACCGGGATGGCCAGTACGGGAATGAGCGTGGCGCGCCAGTTCTGCAAAAAGAGGAATACCACCAGGATCAGGGCTTCCACCAGGGTATGCAGTACCTCCTTGATGGATACGTTCACCACGGATACTGTTTCCACCGGCATTTCATAGTCGATGTCTTTGGGGAAGTTCTTTTTCAGCTCGCCCAGGCGTTTCATAAGACCGTCGTACGTATCGAGGGCATTGGCCCCGGGAGCCAGGTAAACCAGCATGTACGAGGCACGTTTGCCGTTCACGAAGGAGTTGTTGCCGTAGTTGAACTTGGCCAGTTCTACGCGGGCTATGTCTTTCAGGTAGGTAACCGCGCCGTCTGTGGGGTCGGTACGCACGATGATGTTCTCGAAATCTTCCTTGCGGTTGATGCGGCTGTTGGTAAGTACGTTGTACTCGAAGGCCTGCACCCCGGGCTGCGGGTTACCGCCCACTACCCCGGCGGCTATCTGTAAGTTCTGCTCGGTAAGGGCTGCCGTTACGTCGGAAGGGGTAAGTCCCAGTGCCGCCAGTTTATCGGGATTGAGCCATATACGCATACCAAAATCGTCGCCCAGGGAAATGATGTCCCCCACGCCTTTTACGCGCAGCAGGGCGTCTTTCAGGTAAATATTGGTATAGTTACCCATGAACACGGGATCGTGTGTGCCGTTGGGCGAATACAGCGAAAGTACCATGAAGATACTGGGGTTCCGTTTACGCACGGTAAGTCCCAGGCGTTTTACGGCGTCGGGCAGGGTGGGCTCGGCCACGCTTACGCGGTTCTGTACGTCCAGGGTGGCAATATCGATGTCGGTACCTACATCAAAGGTAACGGTAATGCTTCCCTGGCCGCTGCCGGTACTGTTACTGCTCAGGTACATCATACCGGGCGTACCGTTCACCTGCGTTTCAATGGCGGTGGTGGTGGTCTGCTCGATGGTCTGGGCATCGGCACCGGTCATGGTACCCTGTATCTGTACCGTGGGCGGGGTAATATTGGGGTACTGCGCTATGGGCAGCGTACTCATGGATATGAGCCCCACCAGTACGATCACTATGGAAACCACAATGGCCGTTACCGGTCGTTTTATAAAAATATCTGCGATCATAATCTGTTCAGTTCTTTAATACTCCGTATTACGGGTGTTTATTTTTTAGCGGGGGCTCCGGGCGCGGCAGGCTGTTCGGTGGTGATCACCGCTCCGTCGCGCAGTTTCTGTACACCCTGTGTCACAATTTTCTGATCGGGTTTGAGGCCTTCTTTAATGATCACGTTCTGGCCTACCTGTTTGCCCAGGTGTACGCGCTGCTGAAATACCTTATTGCTGTCTCCGGCCACGTACACAAAGTATTCGCCCAGCATTTCGGTAACGGCTTTGTAAGGGACCAGGATCGATTTTACGGAGGCGTCGTTACGCACGCGGATGGTTCCGCTCATGCCGGCACGCAGCACGTTATCCGGGTTCGGAAAGGTTACACGCACTTTCATGCTTCCGGTCTGTTTGTCCACGGCGCGGTCTATGAGGGTAATTTCGCCGGGCAGGGCGTATTCCTGTCCGCTGAAGGCCAGGCGGAAGGTGGAATCGTTCTTTACCTTGCCTTTCTGTGCCAGGAATTCGGAATACCGGAAGATCTCGCTCTGGTCAATGGTAAAATCGGCCGCAATGGGATCGTCGGTAGATACGGTATTCAGCAGGGTTTGTCCGGCGCTTACGGCGGCTCCTACCTTCACCTGGGATATACCGATGGTACCATCGAACGGTGCGGTGATGGTGGTGTAGCGCACATTGGTCTGTGCGGCATTCACCATGGCTTTAGCGGCGTCTACCTGTTTCTGGGTGGCGGCCAGTATGGCATCGGCATTGTCTACCTGTTGTTTGGCAATGGCGTCGTTCTTATCCAGCTGGTGGTAACGGTCGGCATCTTTCTGGGCTTTTACCAGGTTGGCCTTCTGCACTTCCAGGTTGGCCAGGGCCTGTTCGTAATTAGCGGCATACTGCTGCTGGTCAATCACGTACAGTTTTTGTCCCTTGCGCACCTTCTCGCCTTCGCGGAAAGCGATCTCGGTAATATACCCGTTCACCTGGGCACGCAGTTCTACTTCGTTCAGCGGCACCACAATGGCCGGGTATTCGTCAAAATAAACGGCATCGGTATATTTCACCGACTCCAGCGTAACCGGTACCGGCCCGCCCTGCTGTCCCATGCCGGCCTGTTTATTGCCGCAGGATGTGGCAACAATGAAACCCGCTGCCGAAACATAAAATATGATCTTTTTATACATAAATCTGGTTGTTGTATTGTTGATGTTGACTATTTAAAAAGTGATCTGTCCCATGGCCTTCTGTACGTCTACCTTAGCCGAAAGCAGCTGGTACAGGGCATTGTAATAATTGATCCTGGCCGTGCGCAGGTCGGTCTCGGCCGTAATTACCTCCAGGTAGGTCTTTATACCGCTGCGGTACTGCATGTCCACCACATCGTACACTTCCCGGGCAATTTCCATGTTCTCCTTCAGGGCGGTGTAGGTGGCCAGGCTGCTGCGGTACATGGCCATGGCCTGCGCATATTCTGAATTCACGGCGTTCTCCAGGTTCTGGATATCGTAGTCGATACGGCGCAGCTGCAGTTTCTGCTGCTGTATGCTCTGGAAGCGTTTGGTACCCTGGAAGATCGGGATGCTGAGGTTCAGCGCGGCATAGGAGATCGGGAAGTTTTTGCTGTACAGCTGGCGGATGTCGTTGTTGAGGTAATACAGGGAGTACGATCCCGATGCTGACAGGCTGGGCATATAGGCCAGTTTACTGTATTTCAGGTTGCCGACCTGCAGGTTGCGGCTGGTCTGTAACATACGGTACTCCACGCGGTTCTGGTAATTGCTCTTTTGCGTGGTGTCCAGCCCGATGTTGTTCTCCATGGCCTGCTGGTCGTATACGATGTCGAGCTTTTCGGTGGCCGGGTAGCCCATCAGGAACTTGAGGTATTCTTTTTTGGCTTCCAGCAGTTCCTGGTTGCTCTGCAGGGAGGCTTTGGTGTTGTTAAGCGTAATGGTGGCGCGCTTGTAGTCGATCTTATCGGCGGTGCCGGCTTCGTACTGACTGTAGGCGTCCTTCAGGCTGCGCTCCAGGCGGGCAATGTTCTCCCCGGACACTTTTACCTGCTGTTCGGTGGCCAGTACGTCGTAAAAGGCCTTGGTTACGTTCACCACCAGGTCGATGCGGTTGCTTTCGGTATTCTGGCTGGCCTGCTGTTTTACGTTCTTAGCGGTGATACTGGCCAGCAGCAGATCGCGGTTCAGCAGTTGCTGGGTGGCCAGGAACTGGGCGGCAGAAGTATTTTTTACCCCCAGCTGAATGATATTCCCCCCGATGGAGGAAGACTGCAGCTGTACGTTGTGCTGCAGCGACCCGTTGAACTGGATCTGCGGATACCAGTCAGACAGTTTGTTGTTTACATTGATGCGGGTGATCCTTTCGTCAAGGACCGACTGTTGTATGCCGGGCTGCTTCTGCAGGGCATAGGCGATCACATTTTCCAGTGTAGCGTTTTGCAATACACTGTCGGCAGGCTGTTGTGCCTTCAGTGCCGGCAGAAACATCCACAGGATACCTAAAAGTGAAAGATATTTCTTCGGTAGAATGTACATAATTGCTGTTTATAGTTGTTTTTGTTGACTCATTTTAAACATATTCCTTTCGCCGCTCCGTACATTGGCCGCGATCAGCGCTCCCGCGGCAGCGGCGGCACAGAGAACGATGCCGCTTACCATGGGCCGGGCCGTACCATCGGCCAACCAGCTTACCAGGAAAGAGACCGATGCGTTTATCGACATCTGGATAACTCCCGAAAGCGAGGACGCCGCTCCGGCATTATGTACGAATGGTTTCAGGGATAAGGCATTGGTGTTTGGATTGTTGATACCAAAGATAAAAAGGTAGCCGGATAATCCGCCAAGTACCAGGGGAAGATATCCGTAACCCAGCCAGGTACCCGCTGCCAGGAACAGCCCGATGGCCAGCAGCAGCAGTCCCGTGTACAGGGAGATCTGTTCGTTGCTGTAGCGCTTCATGAATACCCGGCTCAGCTGTCCGCCCGTAATGAGGCAGGCCGCATTAAAGGCAAAGGCCATACCGTAGTAACGTTCACTCAGTCCGAACAGTTCCATGAATACCTGCGGCGAGGCCGATATATAGGCAAAAAGGGCCGCCGAACCAAAAGCCGAAGCCAGCGTATAGGGCAAAAAGCCCGGGGTGACCATCACCTCTCCGTAACGCTGCAGGATACGAATGGGACGCAGCGACACCGAAGCATCGGGGCCTTTGCTTTCGGGCAGCAGGAAATACACCGCAGCCAGTAGCGCCAGGGCCAGCAGGCTCAGGGTAATAAAGATCACACGCCAGTGCGCCAGCGAAACCACGATTCCTCCTGCAATGGGAGCGATAACCGGGGCTACGCCCATGACCAGCATCATCAGGGAAAATACCCTTGCGATCTGCTCAGAGGGAAATACATCGCGTACCACGGCCCGGCCTGCAATAAAGGTGGCACAACCGCCGAATGCCTGTATAAAGCGCAGGGCGATCAGCTGTTCTACATCCGTCACAAAAATACAGGCCAGCGAGGCCGCCAGGTAAATACCCATACCGGCCAGCAGCGGTTTGCGCCGACCGTAACGGTCCATCAGCGGGCCGTACAGGACCTGTCCTGCACAAATACCCACAAAAAAACTGGCCAGAGAGATGCCGACATTGGCCGTGTCCGTGTGCAAACCCGTTGCAATTGCGGGGAACGCCGGCAGGTACATATCGATACTAAAAGGTATTAAGCCCGATAAAAAACCTAAAATTACAATAAGCCGTCCATGTGATCTTAGTCCGTCTTCTTTCCACTTATCCTTCATAAAAACTTGTTCCTCAGCTCACTTAAACATCTGCATCGCAGGTATTTTTTATACCGTACAGTATATTACAGAAATCCGATGCAAAAGTCGCAATAGAAATGATGGCTAAGAAGGACAAATGTTTTAGACTCTTGTACTATTTGAACATTTCGACCGAAAAACTTCCGGCGATTCCCCGGTATTTTTCTTAAAAAAACGGCTGAAATAGGCCGGGTCCTCAAAACCCAGGCTGAACGATATCTCCTTGATACTCTTATCGCTATACCCTATCATACGCTTGGCTTCCAGGGTAATGCGCCTATGTACCAGCGACATAATGGTAATGCCTGTTCCCTCTTTGGATATTTCGTTTGCCCTTTTGGGCGTAAGACGCATGGCTTCTGCATAGAACGTTACATTGTGATGCCGGTGGTAGTTTTTTTCCACCAGGGCAATGATCTGCCTGGTACGGTTGAGCAGGCGCGGGTTATGCACAGCTACCGCCATACGCGAGGAACGGAAAGCCCGGTCGGCATTTTCGAGCAGCAGGCGCAGGTAACCATGCAGGATATCGGGCGAGCTGTGCTCTCGGTTGTATTCCTTTTCCATCAGGTGCAGTATCGACTGCATTACAGCCCCGTCATCTGCGTTCACCATAAAACTGGGATGATATTCCGGGTGATGGAACAGCAGGTTGTTCTTTATAAAGCTGCGGTCTTCGGGTGAGCGCAGCAGGAAATGCGCACTGAAGGTAAGAATAACGCCTTCCATTTCTCCGGTATGAAACTGGTGTACCTGCCCCGGCGAAAGAAAGGTCCAGGTATCGTTCCGTACTTCGAATTCCTCGAAATCGATCAGCTGAAAACCATTTACCTTACGGTAAAAAATAACCTCGTAAAAATTATGGCGGTGCGGTTCGTACTGGTGCTTTTTCTGCCTGGAATTTATCGTAAAAAAGGAAAACTGCCGGTTTCCGGGCAACTCAAATACAGGGATATTCTGAACCTTTTTATTGGGCATAACCGGGTACAAAGATAGAATTAATCCGCCTCAGACACACGCGTTAACAAAAGCAGAGAGGTCTTAAGGACAATGCATCCGCTAAAAATACGTTCTTTGTCAGGTAATTTCCGAAGGATTGCGTACATTAGAACACATTCATGATTTAACACGGTATTAAGTATATGTCTACAGAACCCAAGCCCCGTAAAAAGAAGAGTTTATTCCGCAAGATCATGCTCGGTAGCGGCATTTTCTTCCTGCTCTGCATCATTCTGCTGGTAGCCGCCCCTTTCCTGTTGAAGGATAAACTGGTGCAGTTCGTAAAGGATGAGGCCAATAAACAACTGAACGCCAAAGTGGACTTCGGGGAGTTCGACCTGAGCATTTTCCGTTCCTTTCCCGATTTTCGCTTTAATATACAGAACGTAAGCGTGGTGGGCAAAGATACCTTCGAGGGCGATACGCTGATCGGTATACGCGAACTGGCACTGGACCTGAACCTGATGAGTGTGATCCGCGGTGAAAATTACCAGGTGAACGCCCTGCGCATCGAGGACCCGCGCGCCCTGGTGCAGGTAACCCATGACGGCAAGGCCAGCTGGGACATTGTAAAACCTTCGGCAGATACCACGGCCGCAACACCCGAAGAAGACCAGGAGCCCGCTAAATACAAGCTGCGCCTGTCTTCACTCATCATCAACAATGCGCATGTTACGTATATTGATGAACAGGGTGGAATGAAGGCCCGCGTTGAAGATCTGGACTATGAACTCAGCGGCGATTTCAGCAACGAACTGCTGCAGTCCGAAAACAAACTGCATATCGCTAAAACCAGTTTCGCCACCGGTGGCATCGCCTACCTGAGCGAAGTGGAAATAAAGGCGGATGCCGGTATCGACATCGACCTGGAAAACAATATCTATACCTTTAAAAAGACCGAACTGTTCCTGAACGAGCTGGGTCTGGGCCTGGAAGGATTCCTGCAGCTGAAGGACAACGACGATATGGTGATGGACCTTGCCTTTAAAGCCCTGAAAGCCGATTTCAAGACCATACTTTCCCTGGTACCCGCCGTGTTCACCCGCGATTTTGCCAGTGTACAGGCCTCGGGTACCGTTGCCCTCGAAGGCTTTGCTAAAGGGACCTACAGCGCCATCGGCTACCCGGCGTTCGGACTGAAACTGCTGGTGGAGAACGGCGGTTTTAAATACCCCGCCCTGCCCCGCTCGGTAGAAAAGATATTCATCGACCTCAACATTCAGAATCCCAACGGCAACCTGGACGCCACCCTCATCGACCTCAACAAACTGAGCCTGGTCATGGGCGGCAACCCCATCAGCATGTACGCGCATGTAAAAACGCCCGTATCCGATCCCGATTTCGACTTTAATGCCCTCGGGACCATCGACCTGGGCAGCATCAAAGAATTTCTGCCCCTGGAAAAAGGCGAGGAATTCAACGGCGTGATCCGGGCTGATATCGGTCTGAAAGGCCGCCTGAGCTACGTGGAGCGTGAACAGTACGACCGTTTTACCGCCCGCGGAAGCCTGGAAGCCAGCCAGATGAAACTGAAAGTGGAAGCCCTGCCCTACGAGGTGCTGCTGAATGCCATCAAACTGAATTTCACCAATAAATTTGTGGAACTGGCCTCGTTCAACGCGCTCATCGGCAAGTCAGACATCAGTGCCAGCGGCCGTATCGACAACTTTATCGAGTACATTTTTAAGGACGATCTTATCAAAGGCGACTTCAGCGTAAATTCGAACCTGCTCGACATCAACCAGCTTACCGCATCCGGCAACAACGACAAAGCCCCGGCACAGCAGAGCGCACAAAGCGCAACGCCTGCCGAAGCGTCCACAGCTCCGGCTTCCGGGGAAAGCAGCGTGATCGAAATTCCCGCTAATGTCGATTTTGTACTGAACACCAGCCTCAAAAAAGTACTCTACGACAACCTGGTGCTCGACAATGTGAACGGTAAAGTGATCATCCGGAACCGCCGCCTCAGCATGGAATCGCTGAAGATGAACACCCTGGGCGGACAAATGCGCATGGATGGCTGGTACGACACCAAAAACGCCGAAAACCCGGAGGTGAACCTGAATTTTAGGGTAGAGAACTTTGATATTGCCACTACCTACAAAACCTTCAATACCTTCCCGAAAATGGCCCCGATCGCCCAGTATGCCAGCGGTCTCTTTACCGTTTCGCTGGAGAACTTCTCCGGTAAGCTCAACCGCGATATGGAGCCCGATCTCAATACCATCAGCGCCAATGGTGTATTAAAGACCAAAAGCGTAAGCATCGGCGGCTTTGAACCTTTTGTAAAACTCGGCGACGCACTCAAGATAGACGAGCTGAAACGCATGAGTTTCCAGAACGTGAACTTCTCCTACAAGATTAAGGACGGCCGGGCCCAGATCGCTCCTTTCGACGTGAAGATCGATAAGGTAAAGGCCACCATTTCCGGCTCGCACGGGTTCGACCAGACCATCGACTATACCTGGCGTATGGAAATTCCGCGTTCGCTGTTCGGCGCCCAGGCCAATGCCACCATCAACAGCCTGGCACAACAGGCCAATTCGCTGGTGGGCACTAATTTTCAGCCCGGCGAGATCATTTTCGTAGATGTATTGTTCGGCGGTACAGCCACCAAACCCACCATTAAGACCTCCCTGAAAGAAAGTGCCAAAAGCATTGCGAACGAAGTGAAGGAACAGGTGATCGAGACCGTGAAGGAAAAAGCGGCCGAACAGGTGGACAAAGCCCTGGAAGAGGCCCGCAAACAGGCCGATAAGATCAAGGCCGATGCCCGCATTGCCGCCGATAAACTGAAGAAGGAAGGCTATGCCGCGGCCGACAAACTGGTAGCCGAAGCCAAGAATCCCCTGGCCAAAGTAGCCGCCCAGAAAGCCGCTGACCAGGCCAAAAAAGAAACCGACAAAAAAGTACAGAAAGTCCTCGACGATGCCGATGCCCGCGCCGATAAACTGATCAGAGACGCACAGGCAAAGTCGGATGCGAATCTCAAGAAATAGCTCACAGCTATGAGCTTATAGTCGACAGCCGGCTAATGAGCTATCAGCTATACACTATATTTCTTATAATAATACCGGTTCATCCCGATAAGCGCGGCTACGCCGATAAAGGTGGGCAGCAGCCAGTTGAGGATGCTGAGGGGAAATATTTCCTGGATCACGGTAAAGGCCGTCATAGCGGCGATGTAGGAGATGAACATGCGCCCGTAGTGTTCAAACAGCCAGTGCAGCGGCGAAGAGGAGGTACGGCGCAGCAGCCGGCCCATTATGTATTCCAGTATGTCCATACGGATATTGAGCAGGAACACCACACCGAAAAAGAAAGCCACCGTACCGAACAGCATCGCTCCCCGTATCATGAGGTAGATGCCCCAGCCCAGGGTGAACAGGGCAATGAGCAGGGCCAGCAGGATCATGATCTTAAGCACGGTGGTGGAACCATTGCGGCGGCGTATGCCAAAAACATAGGCCGTGGCAGCCATATACCAGCCCAGCAGCCCCAGGAAACCAATGAGCAGACTGCCCAGGTAAATGCCGGTGCTTACCACAACGGCCCAGCTCCAGAAATAGATATGCCCCAGTACATGGTGCAGTTTACCGCCTTTGCGCAGTACGAACTGCAAAAGCCCGGTAAGGGCTATCAGTATACCGGCACCAGCATGCAGCAGGCTTATGGTTTCGCGGGAAATAGTCATAGGGAATCGGATAGTTTAGTCATAACGAATACCGGTTTCGGTCTGCAGGTACGTATACAGGGCCTCCATTTCGGCTTGGGTAAATACAAAGGGATAATGGTCCATCGCTGTTTTACCGGCGCGTTTCCTTGCGGCTGCAGCCAGGGTATCGCCGGAGGCATAAAGCAGGGGTTCATCGCGCAGGTAATCCGCCAGCCAGGCTTTGCTTACACCCCGTTCGGTAATACCCAGCAGTCCGGGGCCTACCAGGGGCTTATCCTGCATAAAATGACAGCGGGCACAATGGGTATTGAACAACTCCTCTCCCGCCGAAAAAACGGATGCTTCAGGCGTTACGGGGTCAGGCACCCCGCATTGAGCCATGCCGGCATGTGGTTTACTGTGATCGTAGATAAGAAAGGCCATGCTTCCGAAAAGAACCAGCACCAGTACCGACATCAGTACCAGGCTCAGGGACAGTTTCAGGATGGAATCCTTCATACACAGAGGTTGTTCGTCTGTATAAAGATATGAAATTTCAGCTTATAGCTTATAGCTGACAGACAATGCAGGCTATAAGCTGTCGGCTACAAGCATAAAAAAAACGCAGCCGGCCAGCTGCGTTTTTTTACTATACGTTCCGGTATTTACTTAATCACTTTCACACCGGGGAATTTTGTTTTATCAAAGGTAAAGGTGCCATCCGTTACAGACACGTTCGGGGTGAGCAATTTTACCGTGTAGGTATACGTACTTCCGTTACGGCCTTTTACTACAGCTTTTTTTACGGTAGCAGCGGCTTCGTCGATATAGATCGTAACGATGGTAAAGTCCTTTTTCTTGGGCTCCAGCGGGTACAGATCGATCACGGTGAGTTTTTTACCGCCTGTGGTCTCTTCTTTTACCCATTTCTGTTTAAAGCCTTTCTCGTGCAGGGTAAGAATGGTGGTAGGCGTAATGGCATCCTCTTCCTGGTCGTCGGTACTTTCTACATTGGCCTCGTTATTGGCTTTATTGTAGGTGGTAATGTTCTTGCCGTCGCAGAAAACTTCCTGTCCGGCAAAACTCAGGTAGTATTTATCGCCTTTTACGGTGAGATCTCCTTCTTTTTTCTGGGGAGTTTTGGAGTTGGGCATCGTAAGCTCGTAAGAGAATGATACCTTATACGATGTATAGCCTTTAACTTTTGCGCTTACCTTATCGAGCACGGCTTTGGCCTTGGGATCAACCTGGGCGTTAACAGAAAGCAGGGCTGTAAAAGCGAGCATAAGACTGAAGACGAATGTTTTCATAGTTATTGACATGAATTAAGTTCGACAAAATTGAGCAATTACTTCAACGTATCCAAAAAGTGTTCCAAACTTACTTCATCCGGAATAAGCACCTGACGGGGTTTACTGCCCTCATTCGGGCCTACAATGCCGGCTGCCTCCAATTGGTCCATCAGGCGGCCCGCCCGGTTATAACCTAATTTTAACCTTCTCTGCAACATCGATGTACTTCCCTGCTGGGTAGAAACAATGATCCGTGCCGCATCTTCGAACAGGGCATCCTTATCGTTCACAGAGAACTCGGCATTGCCGCCGGAATTTTCTTCGCCGTAATATTCGGGCAGTTCAAAAGCCGAGGGGTACCCGCGCTGATCGCCGATGAACTCGGTAAGCGTATCCACCTCGGGCGTATCCACAAAGGCACACTGCAGACGTATGAGGTCGCTGCCCAGGGAAAGCAGCATATCCCCGCGGCCGATGAGCTGCTCGGCACCGCCGGAATCGAGAATGGTACGGCTGTCTACCTTGGACGATACGCGGAATGCGATACGTGCCGGGAAGTTGGCCTTGATGGTACCCGTAATGATGTTCACCGAAGGACGCTGTGTGGCAATAATGAGGTGTATACCAATGGCACGGGCCAGCTGCGCCAGGCGCGCAATGGGCAGTTCCACCTCTTTACCGGCCGTCATGATCAGGTCGGCAAATTCGTCTACCACCAGTACAATATAGGGCAGGTAGCGGTGTCCCTTGTTGGGATTGAGGCGGCGGGCCTGGAACTTGGGATTGTATTCCTTGATGTTACGCACGCCGGCGTCCTTGAGCAGTTCGTAACGCTGGTCCATCTCGATACAGAGCGAATTCAGCGTATTGATCACCTTCTGGGTATTGGTTATGATGGCCTCTTCTTCGCCCGGCAGCTTGGCCAGGTAGTGGCGTTCGATCTTGTTGAACAGCGTCAGCTCCACCTTTTTAGGGTCTACCAGTACAAACTTAAGCTGCGAAGGGTGTTTCATGTACAACAGCGATACCAGTATAGCGTTCAGTCCCACCGATTTACCCTGCCCCGTGGCTCCGGCCATAAGCAGGTGCGGCATTTTGGCCAGGTCGGCTACATAGGTCTCGTTGCTGATGGTCTTACCCAGCCCGATGGGCAGGTCGTACTGCGATTTGGCGAATTTCTCCGAGGTGATCACACTGCGCATGCTCACCACTTCGGGCGTCTGGTTGGGCACTTCGATACCGATGGTACCCTTGCCCGGTATGGGCGCAATGATGCGTATACCCAGCGCGGCAAGACTAAGGGCAATATCGTCTTCCAGGTTCTTGATCTTGCTGATGCGTACGCCCGGGGCCGGTACAATTTCGTACAGGGTAACGGTAGGGCCTACGGTGGCCTTGATCTGATCGATCTGGATATTGTAGTTGTTCAGGGTGCCTACAATACGGTCTTTATTGGCCTCCAGCTCTTCTTTATTGATGCGGATGCCGCCACTGCCGTGTTCCTGCAGTATTTCGGCCTCCGGCATGCGGAAGTGCGGCAGGTCCAGTGTAGGATCAAACGGATCGAGCGAAATATCGCCGTGGGTCTGCGGATCGATAGGGTTCACTTCGGCCACCTGCTCCTCTTCTACCGCCTGTTCAATGGTAAAGGCCGGTTCTTCCGTTGTTTTGGGTGTAAGCGGTTTGGTTTCGGTCTTCGGCAGATCGAACACAAACTCTTCCGTGGCAGGCTTTTCGGCTTCGGGCAGTATTTCGGATACCGTGTGCGCGATCACGGGCGGTATTTCGGTAACGGGCGGTATGATCGGCGGTACGAACGGTTCCGGGGCGATGTCCTGCTCCCCGGCTTCGTCCAGCACTTCTTCCACATGCTTCGAAAAGCCGGGCTCTTCTTCTACGGCAGTTTCCTCTTCCTGTTCGGCGATCAGTTCATCGGCAAAGGCCTGTACTTTTTCTGCATTGGACGATCTTTCGTTCTCTTCCACCACAAAGGGATCTTCTTCTACCGAAGGTTCAAAAGGCACAAAATCGTCCTTCTTTTTATGCGGGGCAAACATATTGGCGGCCATCTGTGCGGCTTCGGCCATACGTTCTTCTTCCGTAAGTTCCGCTTCTTCTTCGGGTTCGGGTTTACTGCGGCCTTTGGGTTTCCATTTTTCCCAGAAGGTATTTACAAAACCGAAGGACATATTAAAGGCAATAATGGCATAGATACCGATGCTGATGATCAGGGCCATCCACAGGCCCAGGCGGCCTATCCAGCCGGAAATGAGCTCTTCCATGCCCCAGCCGAATTTACCGTGCAGTACGTCAAAGGCGCTGCCGTCGGGGATCATGGCGGCCAGCAGTGTACTGAGCCATACGTAGCCGCCGAGCGACATCACCAGCAGTTTGGGCTGACTGATATAGCGCGTACCCGTGAGCAGGTTGAGGCCCGTAAAAAAGGCCAGCGGAACCAGGATAAAAGCTCCCAGTCCCAGGTGCATAACGGCGTAGTACGACACCAGTGCGCCCGCTTTACCGGCCCAGTTCTTCACCGGCCCTTCGGCATCGCCCTGGGTAAAGCTCTGATCGTAGGTATGCGTAAAATAGAAAGACAGGAAGGATACGGCCAGGAACAGCGAAAGAGCCACCAGCAGCAGGCCGCTGATCTTCCAGGTACGTTCGTCGCGCAGGGTTTTGCGCAGGGCAGAATCCTTTTTCGGTTTCGACTCTTTTTTACTTTTGGATGCGCTCTTGGCTGCGGATTTCGGGGCGGGCTTCTCCTCTTCCTTTTCTTTGGATTTGTTCCTGTATGTATTCTGTTTTGCCATGTTTCTTGTCGTTCGATCCGCTAATGCACAGATTAGCGCTTACAAAAATAGAAGGCCTGGGAAGGAAAATAACGCCGGAAGGGCACAGAATATGCAACGTGAAATGTTAATAAACCCCAAAGCGGGCGCCCCGTAAGATAATACGAAAGATTGCAGAAAAATTCGTACCTTTGCACCCTCAAATCGAATCTTTTTAATACATGATAACGGTCAGCAACCTGGAACTGCGCTACGGAAAGCGTATCTTATTCGAAGACGTGAACCTGAACTTTACCCCCGGTAACTGTTACGGGGTGATCGGTGCCAACGGCGCCGGCAAATCGACCTTCCTGAAGATCCTTTCCGGCGAAATTGAAAGCACTACGGGCAATGTGTCCATACTGCCCGGGGCCCGCATGGCCGTGCTGAAACAGAACCACTATGAGTTCGACGATTTTACGGTGATCGATACCGTGATCATGGGCCATAAAAAACTCTACGGCATCATGAAAGAAAAAGATGCCATTTACGCTAAACCCGATTTTTCGGATGAAGATGGTATCCGCGCGGCGGAACTCGAAGCCGAATTTGCCGAAATGGAAGGCTGGAACGCGGAAAATGATGCCGCTACCCTGCTCAGTGGTCTGGGCGTTAAAGAAGACAGTCACTACAAACTGATGAAAGATATTTCGGGTAACGAAAAGGTACGCGTGCTGCTGGCACAGGCCCTTTTCGGTAACCCCGACATCCTGCTGCTCGACGAGCCTACGAACGACCTGGACGTGGAGACCGTAATGTGGCTCGAAGACTTTATTATCGATTTCCCCAACACCGTGATCGTGGTATCGCACGACCGTCACTTCCTGGACACCGTATGTACCAATATCGTGGATATCGACTTCGGTAAGATCCAGATGTACACCGGTAACTATACCTTCTGGTACGAATCTTCGCAGCTTGCCGCCCGTCAGCGTTCGCAGCAGAACAAGAAAGCGGAGGACAAACGCAAGGAGCTCATGGAGTTCATTGCGCGTTTCTCGGCCAATGCCAGTAAGAGCCGCCAGGCCACCAGCCGTAAAAAACTGCTCGATAAGATCAATGTAGAGGATATACGCCCCAGTAACCGCCGTTACCCGCACATCTTCTTCAAACCCGAGCGCGAGGCCGGCGATCAGCTGCTGCATGTAGAGAACCTGGGCAAATCCGTGAACGGAGAGACCATTTTCAGCAATATCAGTTTTAACGTACGCAAGGGCGACAAGATCGGCTTTATTTCCAAAGAAGCCCTGGCCGTTACTACCCTGTTCGAGATCCTGAACAAAGAAATAGAGGCCGACAATGGCAGCTTCAGCTTCGGTGTTACCATTACCACGGCCTACCTGCCGCTGGACAACAGTAGATACTTCAGCAACGATTATAACCTCATCGATTGGCTGCGCCAGTACTCCGTGGAAAAAGACGAGACCTATATCCGCGGGTTCCTGGGCCGTATGCTTTTCTCCGGTGAAGAATCGCTCAAAAAATCGAATGTACTCTCCGGGGGCGAAAAAGTGCGTTGTATGATCAGCCGTATGATGCTGCAGAACGCCAATTTCCTGATGCTGGACGAGCCGGTGAACCACCTGGACCTGGAAAGCATCACGGCCTTCAACAACAGCCTCAAGGAGTTTGAAGGCACCCTGCTGTTCACCACGCATGACCATGAGTTCATGAACTCCGTGGCCAACCGCATCATCGAGCTTACACCCTCGGGCATTATCGACAAGGAAATGACCTACGACGAATACATCGTGGACCCGCGCATCAAGGAACTGCGCGAGCAGATGTACCAGAAAGCGGGCGTGTAACCCCACAGACAGATCTTACGTATACTATATAGAGCGCTTCCGGACGGAGGCGCTTTTTTTATGCCAAAAACCGGGCCTGCTCTGTGCAAACCCGGTCTTTTCTGTGTTTGTTTGAAAAAATAAAAGCGAAAGGTGTTCCGGTTTTAGTGCTCCCATTTGAGGCCCGCCACGTCAAACTCGATGATCTTGTTTCCCTCGTTAAAGAAAGGCGCTTCGATCTTCAGTTTTTTGGCTTTTTTCAGCTTGGAAATGAATTTGGAGGCATTGGAGAAGAAGATGATGTCGGAGCTGCCGTCCGAGGCCGAACCGTACGAAAAGCGGGTGCCGGTCTCATCGTCGAACTTTACCATACAGGCTTTACTGAAGCCAAAGCTGGTAAGGAACTGGCCCTTGCTTACGGACAGCGTTACTTCGTTCTTTTTACCCAGGTTACGCACGGTAAGATCAAAGGTTGAACCGCCCTGGTAGGGAAAATCAAAATCGATGGTATTGGTAGAGGTGGTGGTGGTCCAGAACTGATCTTTATTGGTCATTTCGTCCGTGCTTTGGCCGTAATCCCAGTTTTCTTTCGGTTTGGGCTTCGCTTTGGGACTATCTGAAGCGCTGGCCGAGGAGGACGAAGAGGAAGACGACGAAGAGGAAGACGACTTATCTTTAGAGCTGGCAACGGCCAGTACCATAAATGCGCCTATGGCTACCAGGGAAAGCAGGTTTTTCTTTTTCATAGCTGTGTATTGTTGTTTGTTTTAAATTGAAAATACGGGTTCAGGAAAAGGGCCAGTCCGGCGGCCAGGAAATACACCAGTACATCGCCGGGGTCAGCGGTACCGGCAACCAGTCCGTTTTTTTGCAGCGCTTCAAATACCATAAAGGAAACGAACACAAGCAGTATCCAGACCTTACCGGGAATACGGTCCCAGATAAGCAGTATGGCCGAGGTATAGGCATAGGCCCAGAGCGCGTCGGGCGCATAATTACGCAGCAGGGCCGGCAGGGGCAGCAGGTACAGCAGCAGGCCCAGGCCCAGGGGGGCCAGCAGGTTCAGGAAAATATCGGACATCCGTTGCATACCTTCAGCAGGGTAAAGAGGTAGTACAGGGCTTCTCGGCCCGGAAAAAGTATATACAGGGAACAGGTGTGTGCATGATGATCTGGGGCATTTGTATGTTTACCGGAAATCGGTGCCGGCAAATATAAAGAGGTGCTGTGCCGGCGCAGCCCTCAATAAAGGAGCGGTTATTTCCATGTCATTAACGGCGGCTTTCAAAGGATCACCGGTACACGCAACACAAGGCAGAAACGACACCGGTCCCTGCCTGTAAAAAGGAATAAAAAAGTAAACTATATGCCCTGAAATGAACCTGAAAATCTCTATCCGGAAGCCCGAATTGTTCCCTTTTGAGGGTCCTGAACTATTCAATTTAGCAAAGTATTTTGCCTGTATTTTAAACGTTCGTTAAAAATATACCTACGTTCATTAATAAAACATCTACGTTCCTATATTTCAACTTGACCGGCATTTACAAAAAATGGACATTGCTGTACTAATTTAAACTATTCTCTTATGAAAAAAAGAAGCCTACTTCTGAGTGTGCTGACATTTTGCATCCTGCATTTTGCATCGGCACAGATCATTTCCCCGCAGCAATGCCAGGGTATCTGCTCGCAGATCAACATGGATATCGGGCCTGCAAGTAACGGCGGACCGATCACCAATCCCAACTGGTCGTACTCGCACGGCTCGCCCAGTATCGGCCCGGGCTGGTTCTGGCTCTGGTCCTACAACAACGAGGGCGAAGGCATTAACTTTTCCGGGTACAACTTTATTGCCGGACGCCAGTACTGCATCAGTTACCTGGCCACTACGTCCACACACGACGGTTCGCCTGCCAATGCCAGCGCAGCCTTTAACATTGTAGCCAGCAACGGCCCTGTGGTAGGCATTATCACAGGCGGCGGCGGCGCCCCGATCCCGGGCATCCCGGGTGGTGCGCAGGTGGTACACAGCAAGCCCTGGAGTACCTATTCCGGTGGCGGCCAGGTAGGTAATACCGAATGGGTTACGTTTACCTTTACGGCTACCAGCAACTTCAACAACCTGTGGTTCTTCCCGTCTTCGCCTACCCTGCCCCAGGTAGAGATACAGGTTTCGCAGCTCATTATCTGCGAAATTAATCCCTGCGAAGTGAATTTCTCTGTACAGATCGGTCAGTTCGGCGCTACACAGAGCACCATAGACGTGGTGGCCTGGCCGAATCCGGGTTATTATTTCTGCAACATGGAGATATTCCGTGAAGGTATCCTGGTATACTCCGGTTCACCGGTAAGCTATATCGCACCTCCGGGTAACTACCGTGTATGTGTTACTTTCTGTAACGAGCAGACCGGCCAGCGCTGCCGTAAATGCTTCGATTTCTGTATCGGCAAGTGGACGTCCTTTACGACCTCTGACCCGATCGAAAATCCCGGCTCACCCAAAAGCGGCCCCATCGGTGCAGGAGATATTCCCGAAAGTACCAAGGAAAAACCGGTGCTGAACGAGCTCCGCATCGCTCCGAATCCTTCGAATGGCGAATTCCGCGTGTGTGCTTCTGAAAACAGCATCATCAGCACCCTGGAGATCTACAACGCCGGCGGTGTACTGGTAAAAACCCTGAAAGGCAGCAACAGTAATACCGTACAGGTTTCTATGGATTATGCCCCGGGTATTTACTTTATAAAAGCCCGTCTGCAGGACGGTAAAGAAATGAATTCCAAGATCGTGCTGGAATAACGCGCTTACAGGCACTTCATAAACGAACAGAAAACTGTCTCCCGAAACGGAGGCAGTTTTTTTATTGAAATTACATTACTACCTGTATACCAAAAAAGTACATAAAAATAGAGAGACTTAACTCCTGTTTTGCCGATTTTATCTGTTCCCGGATATCCGAAAATAACGTTCCTATAAATTCTGTCTACTTTCATTAATAATATATGCACGTTCCTATATTTTAACCTGTGCATTCCATTCAAAAACGGAACTTTCTTTTATTAATCAAACAAACCTGAACATGAAAAAACTTATCGTATTCGCTGCCGCAGCGTTGTTCTCGACGTACATGACGGTACAGGCACAGCAGTGCCAGGGAAATTGTGTCGACATCGACATGAACATCGGCCCTGCAAGTCACGGAGGCCCTATTACCAACCCGGACTGGTCGTATTCACACGGTTCGCCCAACATCTCTCCCACCGAATTCTGGGCCTGGTCGGCCAATAGTATTGGCGAGGGTATGAACTACTCCGGCTACAACTTTATTGCCGGCCGGCAGTATTGTGTTTCTTACCTGGTAACCACCAATACGCATACAGGAACTCCGTCTGACCCCAGTGCGGCCTTTAACATTATTGCCACCAACGGCCCCGTAGTAGGCTGGGTCACTACATCGGGCGGCGCTCCCATACCGGCCACTCCGCCGGGTTCTCAAACGGTAGACAGCAAACCCTGGGGCACCTTTATGGGCGGCGGTTTCAGCGGTATTACCGAATGGGTTACCGTTACCTTTACGGCCACATCCAATTTCAACAACCTCTGGATATTCCCTTCTGCCATGGCTGAGCCTCCGGTGAACGTAACCGTACACGGCATCCGCATCTGTGAAATTACCCCCTGCGAAGTGAACTTCAATGTGGTACTGGGCGAGTATGTACAGGGCAACCTCACCACGATCGACATCCTTACTCCCTGGCTGCAGCCGGGTTATTACGTATGTAACGAGGAAATTTACTGGAACGGCGGACTTATCTATTCCGGTATGCCGGTAAGTTACCTGGGACAGCCGGGCAATTACACCGTTTGCGTAACCATCTGTAACAAAGAGACCGGGCAGCGCTGCCGTAAATGTTTCGACTTCTGCGTAGGTAAATGGCATACCCAGGACATTATTGTGGTACCTTCCGACAATGCCGATCCGAAAAGCGCTGAAGTACGGCCTTCAACCGGTCAGGGTGTTCCGGAAGAAATGAAGGAGAACCCGCTTGATGCCGGCGCGATGCTGCTTGTGGTACCGAACCCCAGCAAGGGCGATTTCCGTCTTTCGCTGAGTAACAAAGCCAGCATCAGCAGTGTAAGTGTATACAACAGCAATGGTGTACTGATACACTCGGCCAGCAGCAACAGCGATGTGGTGAACATGAGCCTCCGCAGTCCGGCCGGCATGTATATTGTAAAAGCGCGTCTGCAGGACGGCAGGGAAATTACCTCCAAACTGATCATAGAATAAAGCGTTAGCAACTCTTCATCATACAGGAGCAAAGGGCTGTCCCCACGATCAGCGGGGGCAGTTCTTTTTTTAGGCCCACACCTCCGCCAGGGTTTCCCGGAACAGTTCATTGAGGCGTTCCGTGCCCGGCTCCGGCGCCGACGGCAGCTGCTTTACGTAGTGCTGGTATTCGTGCAGTTTCGCTTCCAGGAAGGCATGCAGCGTATGATTGCGCGGTGCTTCGCCCAGTTCGCCCCCGGCCATTTTGCGCTCCAGTAAGATGTCTATCTCCCGGCGTACGGCTCCCTCTCCGGCATAGCCGTTCAGCAGTTCTGCAAATTCTACAGGTGGCATGGTACCCCGGTCCCGGATCCAGTCGCAGGCCAGCAGCGGCCGTATTACGTAAAAGTATTTCTTTACGCGCACCCTATCGCGCAACAGGTATTCCTTAAAATTGTTTTCGGCCATGTGCAGGTAATGATGCAGGCAGGATCTGGGACTGAAACAGCTGCTTTCCAGTGCGCGCAGGCGGGCCGCCGTGGTAAAAGGTTCCGAATAGATAAGCGGACTGTGCAGCCACTCCAGCATGGGCGGGTTCGATTTGCGGAAGAGCCGCAGCGCCTTACGCAGTTCCCAGCCCGAAAGATCTATCTCGTTGGGTAGCATCTTTTCATAACTGTCGCGCTCCGTATCGATCTGCAGGTACCACTCCGGACGATGAATATACAAAAAACGCACATCCCAGTCGCTGTCGGCCGAAGCAAAGCCCCAGGCGCGGCTGCCGCTTTCCACGGCATAGAGTATTTTTATATCGAGCTGTTCTTCGAGATGACGCAGCTCCTGCTGTATACGTTCTTTCATAATGATACGTTTTTTTGCCCCCAGGCCAGTACCTGTACGCCGTCTGAATAATGCACAAGGTCTGCCGGATATTGAAAATGCAGGGCGCCGATGTGGTAGTCCAGTTGTATATCGCTGATCTCTATACGACGCAGCGGCCATTCTGCATGATGGATATCGTAGGAGTAAAGACGGCCGTTCTGCTCCTGGTAAAGGCAATAGCGTTCCGTGAGCCAGCTGTCCAGCGCGGTCCTGCTTTCCTGTGTTCCCCGCAGCTGCAGATCGGCATTCAGGTAAAAACCTTTGCGCTGAAATACCGAACGGTGTATATGCCGCGTTGCATCCGTCTTACGTACGATCTCCGATTTTTCGTAGGGTAATCCCGACAGCGCACGGGAAACCTGGGCAGAAAGGGCCTTGCCCGCCTCGATGTTCAGGAAATACACCCCCGGCTTATTTTTATGCGTAACATAGGTACGCAAATTGATCTCATGAAAATCGGATATAAATGAAAAAGCCGGCAGCAGGCGCGGACGAATGTGTTCCATGGTAAATGCCACCAGGGATACCCAGGCCTGCCCTTCGTAGAGATCGGCCGGCAACCCCGCGGGAAGATGAGGCTGCAGCAGTTCCGGAGCCACTTTCCAGTGCAGGAACAAGACCCGGTTCCATTCCTGGTAATAACTCCAGCGGCCTGCAGGCAGCGGCCAGGGCCTGTGTGCCTGTGCTTCCAGTATCTCTTTCGGGGATGCCATGCTACAAAGGTAACAGCTTCGGGGAAAAAAACGGTCTATTCTGCGGGCAGTTCCATCAGGTACAGGTCATAGCCGGGCGCCCAGAAATCCTGTATTTTTTCGCGCAGTACAAAACCCTGTTTTTCGTAGAAACGGAACGCAAGCTGTGAGGTGCGCACCACAATATGTTCTGCCTCCGGATGGCCACGCAGCTTATCAATACGGAAACGGGTAAGCGCTGTTCCCAGTCCGAGCCCCTGGTATGCCGGGTGAAAAATATCCCAGCTGATGCGGCCCGTACGTTCCTCCTTCAGCAGGTTAAAACCGCCGCAACCGGCTATTTCGCCTGCATATTCCAGCACAAAATAATGTTCTGATTCTTCGCGCAGGTAACGCCGCAGATCCTCTTCTTCTTCCGGGGCAAAATACTGCGGGGTATTCAGCCTCAGCAGGGCGATCACCGCAGTTTCATCGGCGGGCGTATAGCTGCGTATCAGGTACTTTCCCGGCTCCATATAAGCGGAATGTAAATTTTGACAACAATGTAAAACTAAGAAATTGCCCTTTATATTTTTATGATGTACACTGTATTTTCGAGCATACAGGGCAGGTAGATCAGTTTTTTACCCGGTACATAATAAAAATCGGCCGGCCCCTTAAAGTTTTTCTCCTGGAGCCATTGTACGGCCTTGTTATAGCGGACGTCAAAATGCCATATTTTGCCTATGGGCTCCTGTTCGGTACCCCAGTCGGTATAGAAATAACGGCCGAATGTGAAGTAAATACCGTCGTAATGGCCCGGGGGACTTACTTTCTGCACTTCGCCCGTGCGCAGGTTAAAACGGCATACATAACCGGGCTTTCCGTTAGAGCCGTAACCGGCCACGTACAGGTTGTCGGTCAGGTTATCGATGGCCATACCGTTGGGTCCGTCGATCAGTCCTTCGGTATCGTACACACGCACGGTATCCAGCAGGAAATCGATCTCGTAGATCACATTGATGTCCGTTGCCGACACATAAATGGTCGATTCGTCCTTCACCACGATATCATTCAGGTAGCGGGTATCCGGGAATTCCTTGCGCCAGATCACTTTGCGGCTTTTGAGGCTTACCACCAGCACGCGGTTCACGTCGGCGATCCAGAGATTATTATCGAGAATGGCCAGGCCTTTGGGACTGTTCAGTTTTATATCGGGCAGGAAAGACTGATCGAGAATGGTTCCGTCTTTGGCCATGCGGGTAATAAAACCGTCGCTGTCGGTGGCCATCGGTTTCAGTTCTTTGCCCAAGTTGGATACGTAGTAATGCTTCAGATCACTGGTGACACTTTCGGGATGGCTGAACCCTTTTACCTCGTTTACTATGGTTTGGGCATCAAGGGTTAGTGCGCTCAGAAACAGGGAACAACATGTTAGGATACGTGTCAGTACTATTCTCATATGGTGTGAATGCAATGCAATATACTACTTTTCTTTAAATCACGAAGCCGGAATTTTCAGCACCAGCAGTTCATAAATGCAATAAATGAGTGCTGCCAGTATGCAGATTGCGAATATAATGCGCAGCAGGAATCCGCCCCGGAGCTTTTCGCGGTTACGGTACTGTTTATAGTCGGGCTTTTCCACGCGGCTTTGTATTATCCTTTCAGCAGATCGTTCATGGTGAACACGCCTTTTTTGCCGGCCAGCCATTCCGCGGCCAGTATGGCCCCCGAGGCAAAACCTTTGCGGCCGAAGGCTTCGTGTTCCAGTACAATACGGTCTTCTGCACTGGTCCACACCACGCGGTGGGTACCCGGTACTTCGCCCTCGCGCAGGGAAGCTACGGGCAGTGTACCTGTGGCCTGTTCACGACCCAGGGCCCATTGCGTATAGGAATCGTGCTCGGCAATGATCCCTTCGGCGGTCGTGATGCCGGTGCCCGAAGGTTCGTCGAGCTTATGAATATGGTGTATCTCTTCGAGCAGGGCCGAATATTGCCTGTGTTCGTTCATTATACCGCTGAGTATGCGGTTCATCTCCCAGAAGATATTGACACCTATGCTGAAATTCGTCGCATAGAACAGGGCCGCATCCTCCTGCTGTATGTATTCTTTTATTTCGGCAAAGCGGGCATACCAGCCGGTGGTGCCTACCACCACGGGTACTTTGTTCTCTGCACAGAAACGGATGTTCTCCACGGCGGCATCCGGGGTGGAAAATTCGATCACTACATCGGCGCTGCGCAGTTTCTCTGCATCCAGTGCAGCACGGTTATCGCGGTCTGCCACCCAGGCGATCACGTGCCCCCGTTCCCGGGCCAGTTCTTCAATTACACGGCCCATTTTACCGTATCCGAGCAGTCCAATACGCATACTTATACTTTTTTCAGGAAACGAAGGTTCTGTATAAAGGGAAAAAAGGTACACACGTCCTTACGGTAATTCTCCAGGTCGCTGCTCTGCACCATTACGTAGTAATAATTGCGCAGCAGGGGATCAAAATGCAGCAGTATGATGCCGCGGTATTCGCGGTCGTTCTTTTTCATGGAGGTAAAAGCGTAGTGCTCCGAGTACAGCACGCCCTGCAGCTTACCGGTCTCGTACAGGGCAAAACCCGGCTGTTTGCGGGCGGCGGCCAGTTCGTTGTCCAGGTGCTGCTTTTCGCTCAGTGTATCTACTTTAGGCATACCGATAAAGAAAAACTCTACGGTGTTGTGTTCGTCCTTATCCCACTCCCCGCTCAGCTCATAAGCGCCGGCAGCGGTTTCGGAGGTCCAGAGTTCGTAGCCGGCCTCTTCGGGATAGGTGATCACAATCTCTTTTTCTACGGTATCCGTTTTGTAGGTAACCGAAGTATCGGGGTCCGTACAGGTGAACACCGGCACTTTCAGCGTGTCGGCGGCATTTTTATCCGCCTCTGCGGTACTTCCTTTTTTTCCGCCGCAGGAAGCCAGCAGCAGCAGTCCGCCCGTAAGCCATAAAAATGCGTTTTTCATCGTACGATCACCAGGTTATAGTTTTTCTTTCCTTTCTGCACCAGCAGGTATTTTCCGTTGAGCAGATGCGAGGTATCTATGATGTCCGTATCGGTCAGAGGTTCCTTGTTCATCTGTACGCCCTTATTCTGGAACATACGGCGGGCTTCGCCCTTGGAGGGGAATATCTGTGTAAGTTCGGCCACCAGCTGCAGTCCGCTTACGCCGTTCTCCAGGTCTGTCCGGGATATTTCGAACTGCGGAATGCCGTCGAATACGTCCAGGATCTCCGGTTCGCTCAGTTGTTTCAGGTGTTCCGAAGTACCTTTACCGAACAGGATGTCGGTAGCTTCCTTCGCTTTTACAAGCGCGGCCGGCGAATGTATCCAGGTGGTCACTTCCTCGGCCAGGCGGTATTGCAGGATACGGCGGCCCGGATCTTCGAGGTGCTGGCGGCTGAGCATATCAATTTCTTCCTGCGGAAGGAAGGTGAATATTTTAATAAGGCGTTGTACTTCCTCGTCCCCTGCATTCAGCCAGAACTGGTAGAACTTGTAAGGCGAGGTACGTTCCGGATCGATCCAGATATTGCCCTGCTCCGATTTGCCGAATTTGCTGCCGTCGGCCTTGGTAAGCAACGGCGCGGTTATGGCATAGGCCTCTCCACCGCCCATACGGCGAATGAGTTCCGTACCCGCCACAATATTGCCCCACTGGTCGCTGCCGCCCATCTGCAGCTTTACGCCGCGGGTCTTGTTCAGGTGGTAGTAATCGTAACCCTGGATCAGCTGGTAGGAGAATTCAGTGAAGGAAAGTCCCGTTTCCAGGCGTTTCTGCACACTGTCCTTCGCCAGCATATAGTTTACGGTGAGGTGTTTACCCACTTCGCGCAGGAAGCGCAGCAGGGAAAATTCCTTGATCCAGTCGTAGTTGTTCACCATTTCGGCGGAGGTCTCTCCCTTGTTGAAATCGAGGTAACGCTCCAGTTGTTTGCGGATCGAGTCTACGTTAAAACGCAGCAACTCTTCATCGAGCAGGTTACGTTCCTGGGATTTGCCGCTGGGGTCACCGATCATACCGGTAGCTCCGCCCACCAGGGCAAAGGGTTTGTGACCCGCCTGCTGCAGGCGCATCAGCAGCAATACCGATACCATATTGCCTATATGCAGGGAACTGGCGGTGGGATCAAAGCCTACATAGCCGGAAACCACTTCTTTTGCAAGCAGTTCTTCCGTGCCGGGCATGGTATCCTGTAACATTCCTCTCCACCGTAGTTCTTCAATTAAATTCATGTGTGTCTTCTTTATTTTCTACAAAAATAACAGCAAGTATCAAATTTGATGCTACTCCATTCCAATTATTGTGCTTTTCGTCTGCGGTTGCGCAGGCATATCTGCTTAAAACTCCTGCTTCGACCAGCGGCGGTAGGCCTCTTTCTGGGCCGGTGTGGCAAAGGGGTTCTTGATCGCCTCCCATTTCCCGAACCAGGTTTTCCCGTCGGGCAGCATACCGATACGACGGGTGCGCCCGTTGCGGTTCACGGTAAGTTCAACATTGCTGCCGGCGGCAAATTCCAGCCAGTCGTTCAGGTTATCGGTCACACGCATATCGTTCACGGTGCGTATTTCGTCGTTCAGCATCAGTCCGGCCTTTTCGGAGGGACTCTCCGGCTGTATGGCTGCCACCAGCACTTTTCCGGCTTCGGTACGGGTCTTCAGGCCGAAAACGCGCTCGCTGTACTTGTCGGCAGGCAGTTCGTGTATCTGCAGCCCGATAAAGGCCAGGTATTCTTCCAGTCCGGGCATATAATCGTCCGTACCTTCGATAAAACGCAGGAAATACCCGTCGAAAGATACGCCGGCAAAACGTTCCAGCAGTTCCTTGTAATCGTGGCGGGTATAGCCTTTACCGGTCTTCCCGAACTCTTCGTACAGGGCGCGTACCACATCGTCCATCGAGTACAGCTGTGTGCTGTGTTTGCGAATGATGAGGTCGGCCATAAAGGCCAGCAGAGCGCCTTCGTTATAGATGCTCACTTTGCGGTGCGGCACACCGGGTTCATAACCGTCGAGCCAGGTGTCCCAGCTGCTTTCGGCCACGCTGTAGTTAAAGCGCCCGTAGTTGTGCATGTAGCGCGTGAGCCAGGTGTTCAGGTTGCGGAAAAATTCCATCTGCCCGAGTATGCCCGAACGCAGTACGAACAGGTCGCCGTAATAGGTGGTAACGCCTTCGGCCACATAACCCAGTTCGGAATAGTTCTCCCGGGTATAGTCGTAGGGCATCATATCGGCCGGACGGATCGTTTTTATATTCCAGGCATGAAAAAGCTCGTGTGAGGAAATGCCGGCGAATTCAGGATACAGACGGTCTTTAAATATCTCGAAGGAAGGTCCCAGGCAGATGACCGTGGACGTAAGGTGTTCCACCCCGTGATACATGGGCGTAATGCCTATGTGGTACAGGAAATGGTATTCCGGTACGGGAAAATCGCCCATTACCCGAAACTGTTCGCGCGCGTACTGTTCGGTATCGTGCAGGATGCGCTCCCACTCGGGTTTTACTTCGCCCTGGAACCAGATGTGGAAACGTACACCTTCCAGCGTAAAATCACGGTGTTGCAGGCTGGCTGAAGCGATAAAGGGGCTGTCGGCCAGTTCGTGGAAATCGGCCGCTTCAAAACGAAAATCGCCCAGGGCCTTCATACCGATGGCCACCCGGTAATCTTCGGGGATATGCAGTTTCAGCGTACATTTTTCAGCTATCCGTTCCGGCAGGTACATGAGGCAGTTCACCGGGTTCATGTACAGCATTTCTGCGTCCAGCCAGGTAGATCCGGCATTAAGTACCCCGGCATAATAATCGTATTCCAGTACCAGCGAAGAAATTTCACCGGCTTCCACCTTCCATACGTCTTTCGACTGCTTTACGGCCCGCAGCGCATTGCCGTCGGGATCGAAGGCCTTAAAACCTTTTATATTTTTGGCAAAATTCCCCAGTTCATAGCGTCCGGGCCGCCAGGCCGGCAGGTGTACCAGGCATTCCGGGTCCGGCGCAGGGATCGTATACCGGATATGGATGTACTGTACATTGGGCTTGTCGTAGGAAATTTCGTAAAGCATAAGCGTGAATTTGTGTGCAAAAGTAAGGAATATTAGCTAATAGCTGATGGCTCAGAGCTCATAGCCACGCTTCGCGTACCAGCTATAAGCTATCGGCTGTAAGCTACTCCGGATAAAACCGGAACACCCCCGGCCCGCTGCCTATTCCCCCAGCCTTTAATTCTTCAAAAGCCAGGAAAAAACCTTTACCCGGTACAGCTGCAATGGTTTCCAGCTGCCGGAACGAAGGTGTAAAGGCGTACAGCTTCTCCATGTTCAGCACGGTTCCTTCGGCCGGAGGCCAGGCAAAGGAAGCAGCGTATATGTTTTCGATCTTCAGTTCAATATGGTAACCACAGACCCAGAGCCGGCCTTCAGAAAATTCGGCACCCGTGACCAGGAAATCCGTTCCCAGCGTACATACCGGTACCAGCTCATAGGCTCCTGCCGCGGTATCCGTTGCATATACCAGGGAAGGGCCGCGGAGCCAGTTCTTACTGAAAATATAGAGTTTACCGTTTGCTACGGCCATAGCTTCTGCATCGTAATTATGGCGGTGTTTCTTTTGCGTGACCGCAGGTTTATCTTTATACGAAAAGCTGATGATCTGCGGCCGCACAGAAACCGAATCGGCCGTAGACGCGGCAATGTCCTTTTTTGCGATCTTGTATACCTGCAGGTAATTGCGGTTGCCCGAATTGTTCCCGATATCGCCGATGTAGATATGCGTTTCGTCCTGGGCAATGTCTTCCCAGTCGGTATTTACGGCATTCTGAATATGTATCTTTTTACGTATCTTAAAGTCTATGGTATCCAGGGCATACAATACGGGCTCGTCTCCGCCGTCGTTATGGGCCCATAGCATGCCGTCCCAGAAAACGGCGCCGGATATTTCCCGCAGCCCCGCCGGCAGTTCTTTATCGCCCCGGATCTTCAGGTTTTGCTGTGCCACTGCGCTCAGGCACAGAAAGTATACAAAAAGGAACAGATTTCGCATGGTAACGAAGATACAAAAGAAAATACGCTATCTTGTGAACAAAAGCCGGATCCCCTTTGTAGTTTATATATGCCTGCAAAAGATGCCATCGTGATCGGTGCCGGGGTCGGCGGACTCGCCCTGGCCATACGCCTGAGAGCGGCGGGCTTCAGCGTACGTATATTTGAACAGGCCGCTTATCCCGGGGGAAAGCTCTGTGAAAAAAAACAGGACGGCTACCGTTTTGATGCGGGTCCCTCCCTGTTTACCATGCCCGAACTGCTGGACGAGCTCTTTAGCCTGCACGGCAAAGACCCGCGCGCATACTATGCCTATACGCAATTGCCCGAAATATGCCGCTATTTCTACGAAGACGGCACCCGGCTTTCGTCTTACAGCGACCCGGAACGCAGGGCCCGGGAATGGGAAGAAAAACTGGGCATTCCGCCCGAAGAGACCCGCCGACACCTGCAACGCGCCGCCGATATCTGGCAGCTGACCAGCGATGTCTTTATCTTTAACCGTTTCGGACATGCCGGGTCCTTTACCAGCAAAGCCTTCCTGAAAGGATTGATAAATATACGTAAAATGCATGTCTTCCGTACCATGCATGCCCTCAACAGCCGTTACCTCTCCGACCCGCGGGCCGTGCAGCTGTTTAACCGTTACGCCACCTACAACGGCAGCAATCCCTATGCAGCCCCGGCCACCCTGCACGTAATTCCGCACATTGAGTACAACCTGGGTGCATACCTGCCGGCCGGCGGCATGATCTCCATTACCCGCGCACTGGAAAAACTGGCGCTTGACACAGGTGTACAGATCTTATACGAACACCCGGTAGACCATATCCTGACCGAAAACAACACCGTACTGGGCATACAAAGCAGGGGCAAAAGCCATGCGGCCGGCCTGGTTGTAAGCAATGCCGACGCCGCCTTTACCTACGCTCGCCTGCTGGGCGATACGGAGCGTGCAGATCATATACTGGAACAGGAACGCTCTACCAGCGCCATCGTGTTCAACTGGGGCATCCGCAGCCATTTTGAAGAGCTGGGACTGCACAATATTTTTTTCAGTGCCGGTTATGAACAGGAATTCCGCTGCCTGTTTGATAAATATACGCTGTGTGATGATCCTACGGTGTATATTTTCATCAGCAGTAAATATGAGCCGGACGATGCGCCTCCCGGCTGCGAGAACTGGTTCGTAATGGTGAATGCCCCGGCCGATAAAGGACAGGACTGGCCGCACCTGGTAGCGCATGCCCGCAGGGCCGTATTAGCTAAACTGCAGCGCATACTGGGCAGGGATATCGAAGCGCTGATCGCCACGGAAGACATCCTCGACCCTACACGGATCGAGGCACGCACTTCTTCGGTGGCAGGCTCACTTTATGGTCCGGCCGGCAACAGCCGCTGGGCCGCCTTTCTGCGGCACCCGAACTACAGCAAAAAATACCGACATTTGTATTTTACAGGCGGCAGTGTACATCCCGGCGGCGGCATACCTATGGTACTGTCTTCGGCAAAGATCACGGCCGGCCTTATTCAAAAAAGACACGCATGATCGCACACATCCGGAACCTGGTGTTCCATAGACATTTCTGGATATACGCCGGCATTGTATACGCCGTAGGGATCGCAGGGCTCAGTTTCAGCGCCACACAATCCCTGTTCGTGAGCCTTATACCGCTCAATATCCTGCTGGCCAACCTCATCCTGTTCGTAAGTATGGAAAACACCGACCGGCGCTTCTGGCTGCTGGCCGGCAGCATTGCCCTGCTGGGTTTCCTGGCAGAGGTAGCGGGCATACACACGGGGCTTATCTTCGGTGATTATCACTACGGAAGTGCCCTGGGCCCGAAAGTATTCGGCGTTCCGCTGCTCATCGGGCTTAACTGGACCTTTATGGTGTTCAGCAGTGTAAGCATAGCGCGGCAGGTGGGCATACCCGCAGGCTTCCTGCCCTTTATGGGTGCGGTAGTGATGCTTAATTATGACTTCTGGCTGGAGCCGGCCGCCATGCGTTTTGATATGTGGCAATGGTTTGCCGGCGTTGTACCACCGCAGAATTACCTGGCCTGGTTCGTATTCGGCTTTGCCTTCTGCGCGTTGTATACATTTACCGGACCTGTATACGAAAATCGCAGTGCCGCCCGCATCTTTGGGATACAGCTGCTTTTCTTCGTCATTCTGCGCGTTACGGCATAAAAAAAGACCGCCCTTGCAAGCGGTCTCTCCTATTTTAGTATATACTATAAAAATTATTCCTTGGTACCTATCACGTATTTAAAACCGAGTGCAAGGCCCTGGGCATGCTGCACGCGCACGTCCTGGTCACGGTCGAACAACGCGGTATAGGTAAGCGTTGTAGAGATAAATTTAGTGACTTTCGCCGAGAATACCAGGTCAAAACGCTGCACCATGTTAAACGCTGAGGCGAAGTCGTAATCCTTAAAAAATCTATATTTAAATTTCAGGTTAATATTCTTGTGAAGGTTCTTGTCGAAGCCCAGTTCCCCGCTGAAACCGAACTGGTTGCGAAAACGCTTGCCCTGTACTACCCCGTAACGGTCGGGAATACCATCGGCATTGTTATCGGTAGCCAGGATGGTGGTATCCATCACATAGGTCTGTCTCAGGGAGATCAGGCCCAGGTTCACGTAGAAAAATTCGACCGGTTTGTATTCGATACCCAGGTCTTCGAAAGTATAGCCCGGAGCCATAAAATTCGAAAATTTGGTATCGATCACTTCGTAAGCTTCCTGTGTAGGGTCGGCCGGGGTTACGTTCCGGTAGGTATAACCCGGCTGGTACTGCGTTTCAAAACGTCCGCTCGCAAACACGCGCCAGCTCTTGGCAAAACGGTATTCGCCCTTGGTAGAGAACTGGAACATATCGGTGGTCTTCCGCAGTTTGGTATTGTTCTTAAAGAGCTTCAGCAGACCGTATTGTGTGTTGAGATAGGCGCCCCAGCTCCACTTATTCTTGCTATAGCGGATATTGGCAAAAACGTAGGCTCCCAGGGCTACGGAAGACTCACCGCCACCGCGCCAGGAATCCGAAAAATAGGCCTGGTTCACGTTTACACCACCGTCAAAATAATATTTCCAGTATTTGTACCAGTTGGTGGTCGTATCCCGTGCCGGCTTTGCCGCTTCGCCCGTTTGGGCCGAGACCTGAAGCGCCGCCGTCATTACCATAAGAGATAGTAATAATTTCTTCATGATGTATGGAGATTTTGTTATTTACAGTGGGAACAGTCTTTGTTTTTGGTTTTCTTCGGTTTAACGAATACTTTCTGTAGAATAAATGCCAGGGCAAAAATAAACAATAAGACTACTAAAATTACCTGTCCGTTCATCTAATTTTCCGTATTGAATTGTTTATAACTTACGCTCTTTAAACTCTTTGAAGCGTTTCCGCAGCAGTTCGGAAGAGACATTGCGCACGATACGACCTTTGTAGGCATAGCTGATGCTACCGGTCTGTTCGCTTACGATCACGGCAAAGACATCGAAAAATTCGGTTACCCCACAGGCGGCGCGGTGCCGCATACCGATATCGCTGGGCAGTTCCTGGTTATCGCTGAGGGGCAGCACCAGGCGGGCCGCTTTCAGCTTGGTACCCACAATAAGTACGGCTCCATCGTGCAGGGGCGAATTTTTAAAGAAAATATTTTCGATCAGTTCGGAGGTCACTTCGGCATTGAGCTTTACGCCGGTTTCTTCGAAAGAGCGTTCTTCCTGTCGGTCAGAAATGATAATAAGCGCCCCGGTTTTGGTAGATGCCATACGCACTACGGCTTTTTCGATCTCACTCCAGCGTATGGAAGCGGTCGTATCCGACGCACCGCGGCGCAGCAGCTTACGGAAAGAGTCGGTAAAGCCACCGAAACCGTTCTTACCAAGTAAGAGCAGGAAACGACGTATCTCCTGCTGAAAAACGATCATCAGGGCAATTACGCCCACACTGGTGAACTGTCCCAGGATGCCGCTCAGCAAACGCATGTTCAGAGCCTCGGTAATGCTCGAAAGCAGGTACACCAGTATGATTCCCAGGAAAATATTCAGGGCCGGAGTTCCTTTTATAAGGCGGTAAAGCTGATAAAGTAAGAGGGAGACCAGCAAAACGTCCAGTATATCAATAAATCCTATCTTGTCTAAATATGCTCCCATTATTCTAAATTAGCGTAAAAATATAAAGAAAATCGTGAAATCTATACGTCTGCTGCCGATCTTAGTATTGATATACCTTCTGATGCCCCGCTTATGGGGACAGGCAGACAGCTGCACGGTGAAGCTGAGCCCGGGCCCCGGCTTCAGTGACATACTGTCGGGCACCCTGGTACTCAACGGCAAAGACACGGTACAGACCGATTCCAACGGTGTGTTCAGGCATCCCCAGGGCTGCAGGCTGCGTAAAATAACCGTTCTGCAGCTCGATAACTTCAGCGGCGGCCCGGAAGGGCGCAGGAAACAGGACGCCTCCTACCCTTTTGCCTTCCGCGAAAGTTACGAGAGCGACGATACACTTTTTATTATAATGGCCCAGGACCGTAGTGTACTGCCACGAAATCCGGACCGCACGCCCAATCCCTCGGCACACCAGACCTTTGTAAGCTATTCGGACGCGCTGAACATACTGCCCGGCATACGCTGGGAATACCGCGGGCCCGACGGCAGCGCCGTGCTCAATATCCGTGGCAGCGGGCTTAGGAACCAGTTTGGTATACGCAACGTTAAATTTTACCACAACGGCATGCCCCTTACCTATGCTGACGGATTTACGCCCTTTGAAATGGCAGATCCCCTGCTTACCGGCCGTATGGAACTGAATTTTAATGTACAGGATTACGGGGCGGGCAACGGCGGCGTACTGCGTATATACAGTCCGGCAGATACCTTCCAGGGAACGCCCGTGCTGCATGCCAACCTGTACAATGCCATCGGTTCTTTTGGCTACCGTGCGCACGGTGGTACCGTTACGTTTCGCAATAAACGCATGTACCTGCGGGCGGGCTTTGCCTACAAGCAGAGCAAGGGCTACCGCGACCTCGAGTTCCTGAACCGTAAGAACCTGGACGCCGAGATCGGTGTACAGCTGGGCAAAAAACGCAATCATACCCTGTCACTGGGCGTACTGTACAGTTACATCAACTGGGGCCTGCCCGGTTCGCTCAACGCCGCGCAGGCCGATACAGCGCCGCGGATGGCCAATCCTTTTTCCCTGCTGATCCCTGCCCAGTTGGAAAAAAGCGCCGGGAAAGGTAATATACGCTACCGCGTAAATGCCGGGAAATTCACTTCAGAGACCATGATCTTCGGAGGGGCATCGGATAAATGGAACCCTTACGGGACCTCGTTCTTCAATAATGGCATCAAGACAGAAAACGGCTTTAACAGCGGGCTGCTGCAGACCTTTGACATTAAGATACCCAACCGGTCCAGGCTCTACCGTACCTTAAGTCAGCTGAACAATTACCTGCGCGTATACCTCGAGAACCAGAACGATGTGATCCGTATACGTGAAACAGATGCCTTTATAACCGATTCCGTTAAATTTGCCGGACGCGTGGTACAGTCGCAGACCTTCGGCGGCGTTTCGTTTCGTATACAGCTCCGGAAAACGCACATCTACCTCAGCGGCAGCGGTTTCGGGCATCTTAATTTCTACCGCGTGGATAACGACCTGGACCAGTCGCGCGTGCAAAAGACCAGTGTGTTCGGTACCGGGCACATTGGTGTGGAAATGATGGTCACCCGGCGTTCACATATCGGACTTTTCGTTGGACATTCGTACAGTCCGCCGCTCTGGGACGAACGCATTATGCCCAACGGCACCATACTGCCCCTGCGCGATGAAAAGAAAGCCTATGCGTCCTTTATCTACCAGGGCGATGTGCAGCCCGGAACCTACTCGGCCATGCACCGCTGGAGGGGCGAACTCTATTCCTGGTATTATTATGACTTTATCGTGCCCTATTTCCAGAACGGCAGCGATCTTACGCTGTACCGCAATACCGGCAATTCCATAAACTCAGGGCTGGATATCACGTACGATTTTGCCCGCTATTTTGCCTTCCGTGGAAAGCCTTCCTTTGCGGTATTTGCCAAAGCCAACTACGGATTCCAGTATTTCCTGATGCCCCGCCTGGAATTCGAGAACCAGGTATATACAAATAAAATAATGCCGGGTATGCCCATGCACCAGGGCTATGCCAGCATAGGCGGTAAAATATTCGGACTCAAACTTTCGCTTTCGGCACAATACACAGACCGTATTGCCCTGAATTTCGATAATACCAGTTACCAGAAAGCGTATATGCTGCTGAATGCCGAAATTTCGTATAGTCATACTATTTTCCAGGTGCTGAACCTCGAAGTTTTCCTGCAGGGCCGCAACCTGACCAACAGCGCCTACAGCAGCCGCCTGCAGCTGAACGCACCGCTGGGCCGCTATTACAACCCGGCACCGGGAGCTTTTGTCATGGGAGGTTTTTACATACGTACGGCCAATCTCATTAAATCGAAACCGAATACGTTTAAACTGGCCGGACGTTAACGGCTGCCCAGTTTTCGTATATTACTGATGATTATACGAATATCATCCTGCAGGCTGTAATTTTTAGCATACAGAAGATTACAATTGTGTAAAGTACGTGCATCCAGGCCGGCAATACCACCGCGGCTCAGGGGATGAAGCACCGCAGGCGCCAGGGCAGGCAGTTTTTCTCCGCTCTCGCCGGGTACATAGCCTACCCAGGTACGTTTACCCGAAAGGCAGGCCCCGATATTGGCAAAAAGTCCGCCGGGAGCATTACCAGCCAGCAGCAACAGCGGAGAGCACAGGAACGCCGCCAGGGAAAAAAGTATATCGAAACTGCGTTTTTTACGGCGGTTCTCCGGTTTGGCTATCGACTGCATGTCTACCATGTACAGTTCGCCCTGGGTATTCACCGAATTACTGCCGATGATGTACATACTTTCGGGCGGGGCCGTTTTAAACTCCATGTCGGGCGCCGAAAGTACCGACATGTGCAGGATGATCTGTTCGGCGCTGAGTTCCTTGCCCGAGAAAATAATTTCGTTTACGCGGAATATGCGCACGATCTCGGGCAGTTGTTCCAGGGTACCGATATCGGCCTGGAAACGTTCGCCCGCCGATACGGTACCGATAATTTCGGACTGGTGGCGGGTCTGGTGCAGCAGCTGGCGGATGCGTACGTTCTCTTCGAGATTGGCCACGATGATGCTCCGTTTTTTATCGTCGGGTGCAAAACCGGTGCGGCCTTTGGTGAGCCGGCCCATCGCGTAGCGTACCAGCGCAAAGGAAGCCAGGGCCAGTACGGAACCCGCCAGGATGATGCCGCGCGAAAAGCGCATGTGTTCGGGCAGCAGGGCATAAATAAGCAGTATGATCACCGTGCCGGTAAACACGCCGCGTAGTACGTCCTGCACACGCGAACGCGCCTTGTACATGCCGGCCATCAGTCCGCCCGCCTGCCACAGCAGTATATAAGCAGGTATATATACGAAAGCGAAGATCTCGGGATAACGCCCGCCTTCCACGTACTTATGGTTCACTTCCCAGTAGGATTTAATGCCCCACATACAGGCGTAGAGTATACCAAAATCGAGCAATGGCAGCAGTGCTTTTTTTGCCGCCCTGCGCACCAGGGCCAGCGTGGCGCGCAGGTATATGGCCAGTTGTATGATACGTATGTACAAGCCCGCTCCCTGCCCGGCAAAATGCTTGCGGGCAAAGATGATCATAGCGTTGTAGAACACAAATACGTAATTGGCGCTGCCCTTCTTGGTGCTTTCGCCTTTATAGTGAATAATGCGTGTGTCCGGGAAATAATAGTTGCGGTAACCGCCTTTCTGTATGCGGTACGAGAGGTCGATATCCTCGCCGTACATAAAAAAATCTTCATCGAGCAGGCCCACTTCGTCCAGTGTTTTTTTGCGCATCAGCATAAAGGCACCGGACAGTACGTCCACATCGTGTATTTCGTCTTTGGAAAGAAAGGTCAGGTGGTATTTTCCGAAACGGCGGCTGCTCTTGAACAGGGCCGAAAGTCCGAATATCTTGTAAAAGGCCACTTCGGGCGTAGGCAGTCCGCGTTTGCTTTCCGGCAGAAAATTGCCCTTACCGTCTACCATGTATACGCCCAGTCCGCCCGCTTCGGGATGTGCGTCCATAAAGCGTACGGTCTTGGTAAAGGTATCTTCTTCCACCACGGTATCGGGGTTCAGCAGCAGTACGTATTCTCCTTCTGAAATGCGGATGGCCTGATTATTGGCCTTGCTGAAGCCGGGATTGTCTGTATTGGCAATGAGGTGCACCTCGGGAAAACGCTCTGCAATAAGTTCCACGGAACCGTCCACGGAATTATTGTCGACCACGAATACCTCGCAGGAACCGGCACCATACACTTCGTCCATACGTCGCACGGCATTGCGGACACTGTAGAGGCATTGTTCTACGAAGTACTTTACATTATAGTTGACAATAATGACCGATAGCTTCACGGTACAAATATGCAAAAAAGCGGATGCAAGCCGAAACTTTATAGACTGAAGCGGAACTGCAGGGTATAACTGCGCGGACTGTTCATCATACCCGGACGGTTGGCATAATCCAGGTTCGTAAGGTTTTTGATCATGAAGGATACGCGGGCCTTAGGGGACATCTGCCAGGCCACGCGGGCATCGATCACAAAATCGCCCTTGCGTTTGGCAATGCGGTCCAGGTAATAGTTCTGCACATCGAACAGCACGGCCAGGATCGGGTCTACGTTCTCGAAGAACGAAGTATAGTTCACCGTGGTGCCGATGGTGAATTTACCGAAGTCCATTTCCAGGTCTCCGCGCAAAGTATGGCGGTTGCGGTATTTCAGCACCAGGGTATCGCCGAAAGGCAGGGTCTTGGCATAGTTGCTGAACATATTATTGAGGTACACGCCCAGGTTACGCTGCGAGGGGGCATTCTGCAGATCGCCTGCATAGGCGTATGTATAACCGCCCAGGAAACGCAGCGGGAACTTGCCTATTTTACCGCTTCCGGCCAGCGAGAGCTCAAAACCGGCAATGCGTGCACGGCTTACGTTCAGCGGTTTCAGGTAAGGGCCGTTGCCATCGAACAGCAGGTTGTATTCGATCATATTGCGGTTCTCCTGCCAGAACAGGGCCACGTCAAAATAGCCCAGCCATTCCTTTATTTTTATCCCCTGTTTCACACCCAGTTCGGCATTCCAGCCGCGTTCGGCCTGCAGGGTATCGTTGGGGCGCAGTTCCACGCCGGAGAGATCGGCTTCCAGGAATTTCTCCACCACACTGGGTACACGGTAACCCTGGCCCCAGCTGGCGCGCAGGAAGGTGGCTTTGGCCGCTTTAAAATTGGCCCCGGCACGGAAAACCGGTACCACCTTGAACTGTGTGGTATCGATCTGGTTGTATTCCACGCGGCCGCCGGCCACCAGGCTCAGGCGTTTGTATTTGAACTCCAGCTGGGCAAAGCCGGCCGCAAAAATGGTCTGGCGTTTCCCGGGATACAGGTTCGACTGCATCCAGCCGTAGTTTCCGTTGGTACCGGCCGTAAGCGTGAACATGCTGTTGAACACCTTTTTATAGGTATAATCCAGGTAGATGGAGTTAGATATAGAGTTCGGCGTGGTTTCGGTACCGAAGCGGTAGGTGCGGTAATAACGGCCGCGTACGGTATGTACATTGCCTTTGTTATCGCTGTAATCGAGGTGCGGGTCGATGGTAAGGAAGTAGTATACGTCGTCGGAACCCTGAGATATTTTATAGGCCCCCTCCCGGCTGTCCTGCCACAGGAAAAAACGCCCGCTGCGCTCGTACATACCATTTACATTGATACCATAATAGAGATCGGGCTTCTTTTTGGAGTGATAACGTGTTTTAAAACTGAGGCGATACCGGTTCTGGTCGTTATCCTGCAGGTAGCTGCGCTCCATATTGATATTGCCGCCGGCCACAAAATCGAGGCGGTCCTTGGCAAATTTATTACGGTGCGAAAAGGAAAGTCCGGCAAAAAAAGGCTGCGATACCTTATTCCACCAGCGGGCCTTTATATCGCGCGGGTTATTGGTAACGCCCGTAAAAAGGGTAAAATTGGTTTCCGGTTCACTGCGGCCCCAGCCGGTACGCAGGTGAATGATACCGTTGAGCGCCGAGGAGCCGTAAAATACAGAGGACGCCCCTTTGATCACCTCTACGTTCTCGGCCAGTTCAATGGGCATAAAGCGCCAGTACACGCCCTGCATATCGGGTGAAAGCATCGGGATATCGTCCACCAGCATCTGTACGCGGCTGCCGGCCCCGTAAGAGAAACCGGTGCCCGCTCGTATCTGGGCCTGCCCGTCCACCACGTTCACCCCCGGACTGCGGATCACCGCATCGGCAAGGTCGATGGCATTGGTATTTTTGATCACAGTGGGGCTGATCACATCGATAGAGACCGTTTCTTCGGCAATATTCTTTTCATAGCGGCTGCTGCTCACTACGGTCATTTTCATGAGACGGCCTTCTTCCTGCAGTACAATATCTTTTACGATCGGCTCCGGGCCTTTTACCTGCAGCGTAAACTTCTGGGTCTCGTAGCCCAGGAAAGATACCGTAACGTTATAGGTACCCGTATCCAGTTTGATCTCATAGCCGCCGTTCGGACCGGTTGAAACGCCTCTGCCCTTACCCAGCATCACATTTACACCAAAGACGGGCGCCCCGCTTTTAGCATCGGTAACCACGCCCCTGAGGGTGGTTTTCTGTGCAAAAGACAGCGAAGACAGGACACACGCGATAAGTACAAGGAGTACGTTTTTATACATAGGATACCGAATTAGCAGGATTCCGGCTCAAAAGAAGGAAAAAAAAACGGGGTAACACGTATGGTTCCCGGGAAAATACTAACAACAAAATTGACAAAAAAAGTACAGCCGGAAGCCGGTCTTCCATAAAAGACCAACCCGGCACACATTCACGTATGGAATCCGGGAAGAAGAAAGGGGCTTACTTTTTGAAAATGAAGCGCTAAAACTTGCATTTTGCCATGAATAATTTGTACATTCACCCCGTTTAAGCATTACAATGAACCCCACTTTATGAAAAAACACCTGTTCTCTCTCTGCGGCAGCCTTCTTGCAGGCGTTACGCTGCATGCCCAGACCATTACCGGAAGCGATATGCCCTCTGCCGGAAGTACCTTTGTGTTCTCTACCGTTTCGGTGCAGGACATGCAGAATTCGGGCGCATACCTGGCCGCAGGTAACGGCATCAACTGGGATTTTTCGTCCTTTGCCCCTTCGGGGAATGATACCGATGCCTATGTAACTCCCGGCTCGGTGAACGGCGCCTATTCCCTGTTCTTTGGCTTTAATGCCTTCGGAAAAGAATTTGCCGGTAACATCGGGGGCGGCATGATCCCCATCAGCATTGAAGACATCTACGATTTTTATGATGTACAGAGTAACCAGTTCCGGCGCAAAGGTATAGGAATGACCATTACAGGTCTGCCCTTCCCGGCCCTGTACACCCAGCCGGATATTGTATATGAACTGCCCCTGTCCTTCAACGACAGCTATTCGCACCCGTTCGAATTTCAGCTGGCCGTGCCTACGCTCGGCAGCCTCAAACGCAACGGGGTACGTACTTCGGTGGTTGACGGTTCGGGCACACTGGTTACGCCTGCCGGCACCTACAACAACTGCCTGCGCGTACGTTCCGAAATTACCCAGGTAGACTCCATTATGACCCAGTTCGGTAATTTCGGCTTTCCTTCCGAAAGTGTGGAATATACCTGGCTGGTGGCCGGTACCCGGGCGCCTGTATTTTCCGTAACGGAGACCGGTGCCGCCGGACAAAGCATGGTAACCGAGGCCAAATACATGAGTGCCAGCCTGAATACGTCTGTAGAAGATATGACCACGGCGCCCGCACAGCTCCTGTTCCCCAACCCCGCCGGCGAAACGCTTATGTTCAGCATGCCCGTTCAGCAGGAATGGCAGCTGATCGACGCACAGGGCCGTGTGGTCCGCAAGGGACAGGCTACCGGTATGAGCAGCCTGGACATTTCCGGCCTGCAGCCCGGCACCTACTTTTTTGTGAACCAGACACAGAAACACACTTTTATAAAGCAGTAATTAAACCATCGGTCCCGCCCTTAGTCTAATTAAAAAAACCTGTAACACAATATGAAAAAACTTTCTCTGAACCTTCTGTTTGGTCTGCTGCCCCTATCGGCTGCACTGGCCCAGACACCCACCTGGTCCGGGGACGTGGCCACCATCGTGTACAACAACTGTACAAAATGCCATAACAGCAACGGTATTGCGCCCATGCCCTTTGAATCGTACCAGAACGCCTACGATTTTTCCGCGCAGATAAAAGTGGCGGTTGTAACCCGTGAAATGCCACCCTGGCCGCCGGACCGCAACTACCGCGGTTTTGCGCACGAACGTACCCTTACGCCGCAACAGATACAGACCATTTCGGACTGGGTAGATGCCGGTTCCCCGGAAGGTAATCCCGCAGAGGCCCCGCCCGTTCCGAACTTCGGCGACGGTGCCGAACTGCAGACCTTTGATATGGAACTGAAAATGGCCGATTACCTGGTAAACACCAATTACGACCTGTACCGCTGCTTTGTTATTCCCAGCGGACTGCTGCAGGAACGGTACATAAAGGATATCGAGGTTATCCCGGGCAACCGTGCCATTGTGCACCACGTACTGGTATTCCAGGATCCGTCGAACGTACCGGTTACCCTGGACAACAATGATCCGGGGCCAGGATACACATCTTTCGGCAGCACAGGGTCCAGCAACTCCAAACTGATCGCAGGCTGGGTACCCGGCGGACGTGCCTTTTACTTTCCATCGCAGATGGGTGTAAAACTGGATGCCAATACCAATATCGTACTGCAGGTGCACTATCCCGGCGGTACCTACAACCAGACCGACAGCACCAAGGTCCGTATACGTTTCCATCCGGGTGCAGTGCGCCCCCTGGAAGTAAACCCGCCGCTGAACCACGGCGACCTGGACAACGGCCCGCTGGTCATTCCCGCCAACCAGACCAAATGGTTCTACGCACAGTACCAGGTGCCCGCGCAGTATAATGTATCTGTACTGAACATAGCCCCGCACATGCACCTGATCGGTAAAAAGATAAAAGTGTACGGTGTTACCACCAGTTCGGACACCATTCCGCTCATCAAGATCGACGACTGGGACTTTCACTGGCAGGGTTTCTATGCCTTTAAGAACGTACTGAAAATACCCGCAGGCACTATCCTGCACGCCGAAGCCTGGTACGACAATACCACGGCCAACCACGATAACCCGAGCAGTCCGCCGCAGACCGTAACGGCCGGCGAAGGCACTACCGACGAAATGATGCTGGTGTACTTTACGTATACGCTCTACCTGCCCGGTGACGAGAACATATCCCAGGAAACGGCACCGACCACAGGCGTGGACGAAAGCGAGGCGGCCGGTCTTATCCACGGCATGCAGATGTATGATCTGTACCCGAATCCCGCAGGCACCGAGATCAATGTATCTTACGCGCTGCCTTCATCGGGCATGCTGCAGTACCGTATTTACGACCTCAGCGGCAAAGCGCTGCTGAACGGCAGCTACAATGCATCCGGAGGCGGTATCCTTACGCAGAAGATACAGGTAGAGTCCCTGCAGCCGGGTACGTATATCCTTACGTCTGAACATAAAGGCGTGGTAAAAAGCCGCAAGTTCATAAAACAATAAGCAAAACATTACGTTTTCTACAGAAGGCAGGGGCAGTCCCTGCCTTTTTTTATATTTGTATATGAAGAAGATCCTCCTTATAAGCATCGTGGCCCTGCCGGGTATACTGTTTTCCTGCAAAAAGAAGACCCAATGCGTGGTATGCAACGGCGAAACGATCGGCTGCGAGAACAGCTATAATCCCTCGCAGTGGGAAAATGTGACCTGGGAAGCCTGGAAAGCGACCAAACTCATTAACCCCGATTGCCAGGAAACGGAAAAAAAAGAATAATTCACAAATATTTAACAGATCGATAAGTATCTGTAAATAAAATCATTAGACTATTAAATGAGCTCTTTAAGGGGTTTGCCTATCTCTTTAAGTGTATTTTTTTTGGAAGCTATCTATTTCCATTTATTTTTGCTGCATTAACCAATTAAATACTTTAAATAGAGATGAAAAAGAACCTCTTTATTCTGGCAGCTGCGGCTACAATCGTTTTCGGAATGTCTTCATGTGCAGGTGCTGACTGTATCGAGTGCACAACTTCAGGTCAGACAACTAAAATCTGTGAAGAAGATTACACAGAAGTTGGCGGCATCAGCTGGGATACTTACCGTAACAACATGCTGCTGAATCCGGCTTGCAAAAAAGCTAAATAGTCCTTATACGACTAAAAAGACACCGGGTCGTCTCGCTTACAGCGGGGCGACCTTTTTTATTTTTCCTATTTTTGCGCCTGTTTCATGAATATAGGTACCGTATTTATACAGGCATATATAAGTGCATTGCTGAGCCAGCCTCCCTCTCCCTATGCCGGTCCGGCGCAGTTTAAAGCGCTGAAGCAGGCACTGAAGCAGGTAGAAGAGACCCGCCGGGCCGACGGTAGCTTCGAAAAACACGGACTGGTGAATGTACTTGACGCGGTTCCCGATGCCGGCATCGATATAAAGTACTCCGATACGCTTAATTTCACCGCAACCGATGTATACGGCCCCTACTGCGCCTGTCACCTGCTGCCTGTAGTAACGGACAAACTACGTGTGGCCGATTCCCTGCTCAAAAAAGAAAACCCGGAACTGCGTTTCGTTTTTTACGACTGTGCCCGTCCCGTTTCCGTGCAGGAACGCATGTGGAAAGCCTTAGGCTATATTTCGCTGAACGAGCGCGGCCGTTACCTCTCCAATCCTAAAAACCATTCGGTGCACAATTACGGGGCGGCTGTAGATATAGCCCTGGCCGATACCTCGGGCAAACTGCTGGACATGGGTACCGCCTTCGATCATTTCGGGCCCGAGGCCTATCCCTACATGGAAAAAACACTGCTGATGCAGGGCATACTTACACAGGAGCAGGTAAATAATCGCCTGTTACTGCGTAAGGTAATGCTGGGGGCGGGTTTCCGGCAGCAGCCCTTTGAATGGTGGCACTACAATGCCATGGGCCGCCCGGAGGCCAAAATGCGTTACAACGTGTTGTACTGATCAGTATCCCAGGATCTTCAGCATACTTTTCCAGCTTTGCTCCTTTGAGAAAATGCTGGTATAGTATTCGCCGTCCTCGTCGCGGTTTATGATCACGTGTTTGGGGGCGGGCACCAGGCAGTGCTGGGTACCGCCGTAACCGCCGATGCTCTCCTGGTAGGCTCCCGTATGGAAAAAGCCCAGGTACAGCGGCTCTTCGTCCGGGGTGATCTCTATTTTCGGCAGGAACACCTGCGAGATATGTGCTTCGGAATTGTAATAGTCCTGGCTGTCGCAGGTAAGTCCGCCCAGGTTCACCCGCTGGTACTCCTTGTCCCAGTGATTAATGCCCAGCATAATGAACTTCTGGCCTATGCCCCAGGTATCCGGCAGTGTGGTAATGAACGAACTGTCGATCATGTACCAGATCTCGGTATCGTTCTGTTGTTTGATGTCGAGGATGGAATACAGGGCCGCTCCGCTTTCGCCTACGGTAAAGGAGCCGAATTCGGTAAAGATATTGGGTTCTTCTACCCCGTTATTGTTACAGAATTCCTTGATCTGAGCTACCACCTCCTGTATAATATACTCGTAGTCAAACTCGTAGCTCATAGAATTCTTAATGGGCAGACCGCCGCCGATATTCAGTGAGTCGAGCGAAGGACACACTTTCTTCAGTTCGCAGTATACTTTAAGACACTTGGATAACTCACTCCAGTAGTAAACCGTGTCGCGTATACCGGTGTTGATGAAAAAGTGCAGCATTTTCACCTCGAATTTATCGTTCCCCTTCAGCTTTTCCAGGTAAAAGGGCACAATATCCTTATAGCGGATACCCAGGCGCGAGGTATAGAATTCGAACTTGGGTTCCTCTTCACTGGCAATACGAATGCCGATCTTGGCCTTTTTTTCTATATGCTGCTCGTAGTAATCGAGTTCGTTCTTATTGTCGAGTACCGGAATAAGATTGATGAATCCGTCGTTAATAAGATCGGAGATGTATTCTTTGTAGAGATCGCGCTTGTATCCGTTGCACACAATGTAGTTATCGCGGCTCAGCAGTCCGCGGTTGTGCAGCTCTTTTACGATCTCCATATCGTAGGCCGAAGAGGTCTCTATATGTATATCGTTCTTGAGCGCCTCTTCCAGCACAAAGCTGAAATGCGAGCTTTTGGTACAGTAGCAATAGGTGTAATCTCCCTGGTAATCAACCTTTGCCATAGCCACCTTGAAGTAGCGTTTGGCTTTTTGGATCTGTTGTGATATCTTTGGAAGATAGGAGATTTTCAGGGGAGTTCCGTACTGTTTAATGATGTCCATTAAAGGGATATCATGAAAATACAGCTGGTTATCGATTACATTGAATCCTTCCTGCGGAAAATCAAATGTTTGCGAAATGAGGTTGTGGTATTTGTTCTTCATTTGGCTAAATAAACCTGAAATGTAAGTGTACTGCTTATGTTATTTTGGTGCAAATGTAGTTAACCTGCATTTCTGAGAAATACATAAGGGTATTTTTTTTGTTAAATTATTGTTGCGTTCATACGCAGGTAAGAAACGGTTATGAAAAAGATGAAAATGATAGAGGTGAAATCAGAGCTCGGAGCAGGTACCCGCGGGGCCAGCCTGGGTCCCGATGCGCTCAAGATCGCCTCGCTGGAATACGGCAGCAACTTCTTCGGAAAATTCAAAAGGAAAGAGATCCGGGACAGTTCCCGCCTGCTTTTTAAGGACCCCATACGTACACATGCCAAGCGGATACGCGGTATTGTAGAGGTTTTTCAGAAGCTGGCCCGTTCCGTACACGATGAAATTGAACTGGGACACTTCCCCGTTGTGATCTCCGGGGACCATTCCAGCGGTGGCGGATCGATCGCCGGCGTTAAAATGGCCTTTCCCGAAAAACGGGTCGGGGTGATCTGGATCGACGCCCATGCCGACCTGCACTCGCCTTTTACCACGCCTTCAGGCAACGTACACGGTATGCCTGTGGCGGCCTCCCTGGGTATCGACAACCTGCCCATGGCACAGAACACCCTGGCCAATGACCGCACGCACGAATACTGGGAAACCCTGAAGAACGTAGGCGGCATCAGTCCCAAGATACTGCCGCAGGACCTGGTGTACATCGGGGTGCGCGATATGGAAGAACCCGAAACGGAGTACATCCGCCTCAATAACGTAAAAACGATCGCGGTGGAAGAACTGCGTTCCAAAAAGGTAAAGGCCGTTGTGGACGAGACCCTGGCCTACCTGGCCCACTGTGATGTACTGTATATCTCTTTTGATGTGGACAGTATCGACAGCAGCATCATCCGCGGAACGGGCACACCGGTAACGGCCGGCTTCAGCCTGCGCGAAGTGACCAAACTGCTGGAAGGCCTCTGCAAGGATCCCCGCCTGGTGTGCTTCGAGATCACGGAGATCAATCCCCTGCTCGACGAGAACAACGAAACGGCCCGCAAGGTATTCCCCGTATTCAAAACAGCGGTGAATACCATTAAAAAACGCCTCGAAAACATCGAGAAAAAGCGTAAAAAAGAAGAAAAAAAGGCAAAAAAAGCCGCCGAAGACATGATCCGGGCCGGTTTACTGCCTAAGCCCAAAGCCAAAGTGAACTAAGGTGCAGCAGGAGGCCGTACAATACATACCTGTGCCGGGTTACGGGAACAAAGCACCGTTCCTGGTGGCCAGCGTAGACAGTGCAGCACTTGCACTCCCCGATTCGTTGCTGGAAGCCACCGGGCAGCAATCTGCCAAGCGCCGTACCGAAAAGGCCGCGGCCGATTTCCTGCTGAAGACCATGTTGCAGGACCAGGAGCTACATATCCGGAACGACGAAAGCGGCCAGCCCCGGCTTATTGGCCGGCAGGGATACATTTCTGTGAGTCACAGCCGCAATATTGTAGCCCTTCAGTATTCCGAAAAGCTGCACTGCGGCATCGATGTACAGCATTTTGAAGATCGGGTGCTGCGTTTAAAGGAAAAATTCCTCAATGCATACGAGCTGGATTTTGTGAACGCGCTGCCCGATGCCGATAAAGTGACCTATATTACTACCTGCTGGAGTGTAAAAGAAGTGGTGTACAAAATACACGGCGCCGGCTTTATCGACTACCACGAGGGCTTCCGTATCCGCCCCTTCCGGCTGGACGGTTCCCCGATCCGCTGCGATGTGTCCACAGGCGGCATAGAAGACACCTTTACGATACAATACTCTATTCATAATGAATACATTATAGCATACCGTTCTGAATAAAATGAATTTTTATTCAGGAAATATTTTATACAATTATGCGCAAAAAAGCCCCGCTGACAGCGAGGCTTTTCCTGTATATATGTGCTTTTTTAGCGGGTAAGGTTGCGGCTGATCACGATACGCTGTATCTCGTTGGTACCTTCGTATATCTGGGTGATCTTGGCATCGCGCATCAGGCGCTCTACATGGTATTCTTTTACATAACCGTAGCCACCGTGTATCTGAACGGCCTCTACGCCGGCCCACATGGCCAGGTCGCTGGCATACATTTTGGCCATAGCGGCGGCTTCGCTGTAATCTTCGCCCTGGTCTTTGAGCCAGGCAGCTTTGTACACCAGCATGCGCGCGGCTTCCAGGCGGGTGGCCATATCGGCCAGTTTAAAGGCGATGGCCTGGTGGTCGTGGATAGGTTTACCGAAGGCTTTGCGCTCGCGGGCGTAGGCCAGTGAAAATTCCAGCGCACCGGCAGCAATGCCCAGGGCCTGGGCGGCAATACCGATACGGCCGCCGTCGAGCGTTTTCATGGCAAAACGGAACCCGAAACCGTCCTCGCCGATGCGGTTCTCTTTCGGCACCTTTACGTCGGTAAAGATGAGGCTGCAGGTATCCGACGCACGGATGCCCAGCTTATTTTCCTTGGGCCCGGTTACAAAACCCGGCATATCTTTTTCTACGATCAGCACGTTAATGCCTTTATGGCCGGCTTCGCGGTGGGTTTGTGCAATAACCAGGTAATAATCGGCATTTTTGCCGTTGGTGATCCAGTTCTTGGTACCGTTCAGCAGGTAATGGTCGCCCATATCGATGGCTTCGGTACGCTGGGAAGTGGCATCGCTGCCCGCTTCGGGTTCGCTGAGGGCAAAAGCGCCCAGTTTTTCGCCTTTGGCGCAGGGCGTCAGGTATTTTTCTTTCTGGAACTCGTTGCCGAATTTTTCCAGCCCCCAGGCATACAGCGAGTTGTTTACCGACATGGTTACCGATGCCGAAGCGTCGATCTTGGAAAGTTCTTCCATGACCAGTACGTACGACAAGGTATCGAGACCACTGCCGCCGTAGGCCGGGTCGGTCATCATGCCCATAAAGCCCAGGGCACCCATTTTAGCCCGCAATTCTGCAGGGAAATCCTGTTTTTCGTCTCTCTCAATTACGCCCGGCAGCAATTCCTCACGTGCAAAATCGCGCGCCGCCTGTTGAATCATTAATTGTTCTTCCGTGAACTCAAATTTCATTATGTCGCAGATTAAAATGTATGGCAAAGGTACGGATTAAAATAAAAGTCAAAACGTATGCCTGCATAACATTTTTCCTTCTTTTTTTTTAGCGATCCTTCCCTTACTTTTGCGGCGAAGATAAAAATTTTACCATGCGCATATTAGGATTAATGTCAGGAACCTCGCTCGACGGGGTGGACCTGGCCCTCTGCAGATTTACAAACGACAAGGATTCATACAGTTACGAAATAGAGGCCGCCCAGACATTTCCCTATCCGAAAAATATAGCCTATAAATTATCAAATGCACTCGATCTGACCGGCCCCGAGCTGGCCGAGCTGCATTTTGCACTCTCCTATTTCTTTGCAGAGATTGTAAATAACTTCCTGAGCGACAAACAGAAACCGGATTACATCTCTTCGCACGGGCACACGGTCTTTCACAGTCCGGAGAACCGCTATACCCTGCAGATCGGCAACGGCGGAGTACTGGCACAGCTCACGGGGATACCGGTGGTATGTGATTTCCGCAGCGGCGACGTGGCCCTGGGCGGACAGGGTGCTCCCCTGGTGCCTGCCGGCGATAAACTGCTGTTCAGCGATTATTCGGCCAGCGTAAACCTGGGTGGCATCGCCAATCTTTCGTACGACGATGCGGACGGACTGCGGCGCGGCTTCGACATCTGTCCCTGCAATATGGTACTGAACCGCCTGGCCGCCACCTTCGGACAGCTGTACGATGCCGGAGGCGACATTGCACGCCGCGGACAGCTGAACGAAGAACTGCTGCTCTGGCTCGATAACCTGTCCTTTTATAAAGAAGAGGGCGCACGTTCCCTGGGCGCAGAATGGGTGAACCGCAACATTTTTATGTACCTGAAAGACCACGATACCGAAACCTTTATACGCACCTTTACCGAACATATCGCGCGGCGCACGGCCGGGGCCCTGCAGCAGGTGAACGGCGAACGCATACTGTTTACGGGCGGCGGGGTACACAATACCTTCCTGATGGAACGTATACAGGCCAATACCGGCAAAAACTGCATCATTCCCGACGCACAGACCGTCGATTTTAAGGAGGCCCTGCTGTTTGCATTCCTCGGATACTTATATTTACTGGACAAAAGCAATATTTTATCGAGCGTTACCGGGGCTTCGCGAAACTCTGTGGGAGGCGCTCTATATAAGGTTTAACTATGAAGATTGCACTGGCACAGATCAATGTGGTGATCGGCGATTTTGAAGGAAATGCCCGCACGATCCTGCACAATATAGAAGAGGCCCGCGCTGCGGGAGCCGAACTGGTGGTGTTTCCCGAACTGAGCGTATGCGGGTATCCGCCCCAGGATTTCCTGGAGTTCAGCGATTTTATCCGCCGCTGCGAACAGACCGTACAGCAGATCGCCGGAGCCTGCCGCGGTATTGCCGCCATTGTGGGCGCACCTACCGTAAACCCGAACATCGAGGGCAAGAACCTGTTCAACAGCGCCCTGCTGCTGCATGAGGGAGAAATTGCCGGGGCCGCGCACAAAGCCCTGCTGCCCACCTACGATATTTTTGACGAATACCGCTACTTTGAGCCCGCCCGCAGCTTTTCCTGCCTGCAATACAAAGGACTGAAGATCGCCCTTACCGTGTGCGAAGACATCTGGGATATTGAAGACGACCTGATGTACACCCTTTCGCCCATGCGGGTACTGGCGGCTGAAAACCCGGATATTGCCATTAACATTTCTGCCTCGCCTTTTGCCTACGATCACCTGGAAAAACGCGAGAAAGCCGTACAGTTCTGGAGCCGTTCCCTGAACCTGCCACTGATCTACGTAAATTATGCCGGCGCACAGACCGAACTGATCTTCGACGGCAACAGCATGGCCACCGACGCGGCCGGGAACATCTGTGCCCGTGGTAAAGCTTTTGCCACCGACCTATTCTGTTTTGATACGGAACGCTCCGAAGCCCTGCCCTACCTGGCCCAGGAAAAAACGGAACGTATATACGAAGCACTGGTTTGCGGCATACGCGATTATTTTCAGAAGATGGGATTCCGGAAAGCCATACTGGGCCTGAGCGGGGGCATAGACAGTGCGGTTACCGCCGTACTGGCCGCCGATGCACTGGGAGCCGCCAATGTACAGGGCCTGCTGATGCCTTCGCAGTATTCGAGCGACCACTCCGTGGACGATGCCCTAAAGCTGGCCGTACACCTGGGCATGCCCTACGAAACGCTTCCCATACGATCTATATACGAAAGTTTTGAAAGCAGCCTGCAGCCTTTGTTCGAAGGGCTTAATGCCGACGTTACCGAAGAGAACCTGCAGTCGCGCATACGCGGTACGCTGCTCATGGCCGTAAGCAATAAATTCAGCAGTATATTGCTGAATACCTCCAATAAAAGCGAGAACGCCGTGGGTTACGGTACCCTGTACGGCGATATGAACGGTGGTCTTTCTGTACTGGGCGACGTGTACAAGACCGAAGTGTACGAACTGGCCCGATTCCTGAACCGCAATGGCGAACGCATTCCGGAGAACTCCATTGTAAAACCGCCCAGCGCCGAGCTGCGTCCCGGCCAGAAAGACAGCGACAGTCTGCCCGAATACGACATACTGGACCAGGTGCTTTACCAGTACATTGAATGCCGCCAGGGCCCCGGCGAGATCATTGCCCTGGGTTTTGACGAAGCGCTGGTTTTACGTATCCTGCGCATGGTCAACAAAGTAGAATTCAAAAGGAAACAAACAGCCCCTATTTTACGTATATCACAGAAGGCATTCGGTCATGGAAGACGCATGCCCATCGTAGGGAAATATTTAGCTTAATATACTGTATGAAAAAGATCTTTCTCGTTACCGGACTTCTGTTCCTGTTCAGTGCCGGGCTCAGCGCCCAGAACCCCACCTTTGTAAAGTGTGCTACCTGCATCGGAGGCAAGGAAGCCGCTTTTAACAAGGAGAACTGGGTAGAGTTTTACCTGGCCAAACCGGACGTGGTGCGCGATATGTTCGAGTTCAACAATTACAAGTCCGAAACGGTACAGGGTTTCTGTTCAGAGTTTTACAACGGCGAGACCAAAGCGGGCAGTGAACTGCTGTTCCGCAAATGTGAGACCTATTTTATGGTGATCCAGCAGAGCGGCACCCGCGTAACGGATTACCTCAGCACCCTGCAGAGCAATTATATGCGCACGACCGATAAAGGCGAAAAATGGTATTCCATATCGCATAAAAAAGTACCGTATAAATTCATTGTCTGGACCAGGGATAACAGCACGTACCTGAAAGTAGTAGCATTTAATCAGAATTAACGTTGAAGAACATGATTTTCGGGGGCGTACCGGAACACTTTAATATTCCCCTCTATTACGGATTACAGAAAGGCTTGCTGCGCACGTTCCCGGCCGAGTGGAAAGCCTACCCGGGCGGCACAGGCGCTATGCTGCAGGATTTCAGCGACGGTAAACTACAGATCGCCACCCTGCTTACCGAAGGCGCCATTTCTGGCATCCTGGCGGGCGTGCCGGCACAGATCGTAAAGTTCTATGTAGACAGTCCCCTGATCTGGGGCATACACACCCGTGCAGGCGCAGGCATAAGCTACCCCGAACTGCAGGGCAGGAAATACGCCATCAGCCGTTTTCTTTCGGGTTCACATCTTATTCCGAAAGTACTGGCCAAACAGCTGGACATCGAGATACCCGAAGAGGACTTTGTGATCGTAAAGAACCTGGACGGAGCCCGGGAAGCCCTGCGCGAAGGACAGGCCGATCTCTTCTTCTGGGAAAAGTACATTACCATGCCTTATGTACAGAACGGCGAATTTGAGCGTATCGGCGAGGTGCCTACGCCCTGGCCCTCTTTCTGCATAGTGGTGCACAACGATTTTGTAAAAGAAGTGGGCTACGAAATGCTGCGCAGCTTTTTTGCCGAACTGCATACCGTAACCTGGTCCCTCGAAAAATCGGGTACCCTCATCGAATGGGTGGCCGGCGAGTTCGGACTGGGCCATTTTGATGCCGCACGCTGGTATGCCGAAGTGGAATGGAACAAAAAATTTGGCGTAGATACCGAGATACTCAAAGCCACATTGCACCGCCTGCAACAGATCGGGCTGGTGCCCGCCGGCAAAACGGACGACCTCATTAAAAAACTGGTGCATCCCGAAGCGGTAAAAGAAACCAATTACAACATTACAGCGCTTAAATAGGCCTGTTTCAAAAGGAATACACTCCTTCTGCCACACGCGGGAGGAGTTTTTTTTTACTTTTTTTTCTCTTTTCAAAATCCGTAGTTCAAAAAACTGCGTAGATGTTTTCAAATCAAGAGAAGAAATTATGAAAAATCTGAAACTCAGACTGGCCGTTATGGCCGCAGCAGGCATTTTTGCGTTTACCGGCAGCAGTATGGCACAAACCATGGATAAAACCGTGATCGTAGGTATGGAACAGATGTACCCGGCCAAAAATATCGTGGAGAACGCGGTAAATTCCAAGGCACACACTACGCTGGTAGCCGCATTGCAGGCCGCCGACCTGGTAACTACCATGCAGGGTCCGGGTCCCTTTACGGTATTCGCCCCCACCAACGACGCCTTTGAAAACCTACCCGCAGGTACCGTAGAATCCCTGCTGAAACCCGAAAACAAGAAGGCTCTCTCTAACATTCTTACATTTCACGTAGTATCGGGTACCTATACGTTCGACGAACTGTCGAAACTGATCAAAAAAGGTATGGGCACGGCCACGCTCAAAGCCCTGAACGGCGGCACACTCACGTTCATGATGAATGGTCCGCACAACATTATGGTAAAGGACGAGAACGGCGGCATGTCCAACATCAGCGTATACGATGTAATGCAGTCCAACGGGGTAATTCACTCCATCGACAGCGTGCTGTTACCTAAATAGCAACACTTCTGCGGGTATAAGGTTCAACGGGGATCCGAAGGTTCGGGTCCCCGTTTTTTGTGCCCGGATATTTGGCCGGGGACACGGATTTTTGCGCGCGAACGCTTATCTTCGCAGCAAATTCAGGCATAGTTTTATGGAATATAATTTCAGAGCAATTGAAGATACATGGCGCCGGCGCTGGGAAGAGGAGAAAACTTTTAAAGCTGCGGATACATCCGACAAACCCAAGTTCTACGTGCTGGACATGTTTCCCTATCCTTCCGGGGCCGGGCTGCATGTAGGCCATCCCCTGGGTTATATTGCCAGCGATATCATTTCGCGTTACAAGCGCCTGCAGGGTTTCAACGTGCTGCATCCCATGGGTTTTGACGCATTCGGTCTGCCTGCCGAACAATATGCCATCAGCACCGGTAAACACCCGGCCGTTACCACCAAAGAAAATTCAGAACGCTATATTTCCCAGTTAAAGAACATTGGTTTTTCGTTCGACTGGGACCGTATGATCAGCACCAGCGACCCGGAATATTACCGCTGGACGCAGTGGATCTTCCTGAAACTGTTTGGCAGCTGGTACGATACCGAACTGCAGCAGGCCCGCCCCATCGACGAGCTGGAGGTACTGTTCGAGAACGATGGTTCCGAAGGCATATCGGCATTTCATGATGAGCACGAAACCTTCAGCGGCGAGGACTGGCAGCAGATGCATGAGACACAGCGCAGCGAGATACTGATGAAATACCGCCTGGCCTACCAGAGCCACGCCTACGTGAACTGGTGCGAGGCCCTGGGCACCGTACTGGCCAACGACGAGGTAAAGGACGGGCTCAGCGAACGTGGCGGACACCCGGTGGAACGCCGTCGTATGCGCCAGTGGTTCCTGCGGATCACGGCCTATGCAGAACGCCTGCTGAACGACCTGAACGGGCTGGACTGGACCGATTCGCTGAAGGAAATGCAGCGCAACTGGATCGGCAAAAGCACGGGCGCCAGCGTACATTTTGCCCTGGAGAACGGCGAAACACTCGAGGTCTTTACCACGCGCCCCGATACCATTTTCGGCGTAACCTTTATGGTACTGGCCCCCGAAAGCGAGTGGGTACAGAAACTGACCAGCGATGCACAGAAAGAAGAAGTAGAAAAATATGTGAACTGGGCAAAGAACCGCAGTGAGCGCGAACGCCAGACCGAAGTAAAAACGGTTACGGGCGCCTTTACCGGTTCCTATGCCATACACCCGTTCACGGGCAATAAGATCCCGGTATGGACAGGCGATTACGTGCTGGCCGGCTACGGTACCGGTGCCGTTATGGCCGTACCCGCGCACGACGCACGCGATTTTCGTTTTGCAAAACATTTCGGGCTCGAGATTCCGCGCGTTATTGCCGGAGCCGACGGCGACACGTCTCCCCTGACCGACGAAGCGTATGAGGCCAAAGACGGTAAAGTGATCAACTCGGATTTCCTGGACGGGCTGGATGTGAAAGACGCCATTACCCGCGCTGTGGAAGAGATCGAAGCCAGGGGCCTGGGTGCACGCCGGGAGAATTTCCGCCTGCGCGATGCCAATTTCAGCCGTCAGCGCTACTGGGGCGAGCCCTTCCCGATCTATTACCGGAACGGTGTACCAACCGCCGTACCCGAAGAAAGCCTGCCGCTGCAGCTGCCCGAAATGGACGATTTTAAACCCACCGGCCGCCCGGAAAGTCCGCTGGCCAAACTCAGCGACTGGACCTACGACGGCTACCCGCTGGAAACGGACACTATGCCCGGTTTTGCCGGCAGTTCCTGGTACTTCCTGCGCTATATGGACCCGCATAACCAGAACCGCTTTGCCGATAACGAAGCCCTGAAATACTGGAAAGACGTAGACCTGTACGTGGGCGGCACCGAACACGCGGTGGGCCACCTGCTGTACAGCCGCTTCTGGCACAAGGTACTGTTCGACTACGGACTGGTGCCCACCAATGAGCCTTTCCGCAAACTGGTGAACCAGGGCATGATACAGGGACGCAGCAATTTCGTATACAGAATAAACGGTACGGATACCTTTGTTTCCCACGGACTCAAAGATCAGCATGAGACCACGGCCCTGCATGTGGACGTGAATATCGTAAGCAACGACGAACTGGATACCGAAGCCTTTAAAGCCTGGCGTCCCGAATATGCACAGGCAGAGTTCATCCTCGAAGACGGAAAATACATCTGCGGGGTGGAGATCGAAAAGATGTCCAAATCGAAACACAACGTAGTGAATCCGGATAAGGTGGTGGAAGATTTCGGCGCCGACACCCTGCGCCTGTACGAAATGTTCCTGGGTCCGCTGGAGCAGAGCAAACCCTGGAATACCAACGGCATTGAAGGTACACACCGTTTCCTGCGTAAACTCTGGAACCTGTACCACAACGGCGACAACTTCCAGGTAACGGAAGAAGAGGCTACGCCTGCCGAACGTAAAACACTACATACGCTCATTAAAAAGATCGGCGAAGATGTAGAACGTTTCAGTTTCAATACCTGTGTAAGTTCCTTTATGATCTGCGTAAACGAACTGGGCGAACAGAAATGCGGCAAACGTGAGATCCTGGAGCCCCTGGCCATCCTCTTATCGCCTTTTGCACCGCACCTGGCCGAAGAGATCTGGCAGAAACTGGGGCATGAGAACAGTATTTCCTACGCAACACTGCCTGTGTTCAACCCGGCTTACCTGGTAGAAAGTTCCTTTAATTACCCGGTGTCGTTCAACGGTAAGACCCGCTACCAGGCCGAATTACCGGCCGATATGAGCGCCGCCGAAGTAGAAGCGGCCATACTGGCCGACGAACGCACCGAACGCTGGAAAGAAGGCAAAGAGGTGAGAAAAGTCATTGTTGTTCCCAAACGAATTGTGAATATTGTGCTCGGCTAAAAAAGCCAGTAATAAACTAAAAGCTTTCAGATAATGGAAATTACCCCGGAAATTAAGGAAAAACTGGAATTACTGCACCAGAAGTACGACGCCATGGGCCAGGACCTGCTCTCCTACCTGGACGGACTGCTGTACTCCGATGTGACCACCTACTGGGACTACATCGAAACCGATACCCTGCTTTCGCTGCAGCGGCCTAAAACCCCGATCCCCGATGAGCTGATCTTCATTATCTATCACCAGATCACCGAACTCTATTTCAAACTTTCGCTGCACGAGCTGAAACAGATCAGCAACGAACTGCTTCCCGTGGATAAATTTACCATGAAAATGTCGCGCGTGAACCGCTATTTTGAAGCGCTCACCAAGTCGTTCGAGATCATGATCCAGGGTATGGAGCAGGAACAGTTCCTGAAATTCCGCATGGCCCTGCTGCCTGCCAGCGGTTTCCAGAGCGCCCAGTACCGCATGATCGAGTTTTACGCTACCGACCTCATTGAACTTACCGATAAAAACGTACGTGAAGAACTGCGGGCACAGAATGCCGATACCGCCACACTCTTTTCGCACATCTACTGGAAACACGGAGCCACAGAACTGGCCACGGGTAAAAAAACACTTACCCTGCTCATGTTCGAGCACAAATACCGTGAGACCTTTATTGACCTGGCCGACAGCCTGAAAACAAGTAATATCTGGCGCCGCTACCAGCAGCTGAACGAGGCCGACCGTGCCCATGAAGCACTTGTGAACGAACTGAAGGAATTTGACCTGAACGTGAACGTACGCTGGCCCATGGTACACATGAAATCGGCCGCGCGTTACCTGAAAAAAGATCCTGAAGATATTGCCGCCACCGGGGGTACCAACTGGCAAAAATACCTGCCGCCGCGTTTTCAGCGCCGTATCTTCTTCCCTACCCTGTGGCCGGACGAAACGCTGGACAACTGGGGTAAAGAACCGGGCTCTCCCGCCTGAAAAAGCCGCTGAAACCGTTTTTTACGTATCTTTGTACTATGTTTTTCAGGAAACTGCTGCATTATCTGAATCCCGTAACCCTGTTCCGGAAGAGTGATGCCAATATGAACACCCGTTTCATGCATGGCATTAACCGTATTTCGATACTGATGTTCCTTATTGCCTTTACCATTGTGCTGATACGCATCATCAAAGGCTGAACGCCTTAATGCGCATAGGGCATACGGATATTCTTAACCGCATTCTGGTACTCGAAACTGCTTTCGGCCGGTAATTTTATTTTGTAGGCCTTACGCTTGCTGTTGGTCAGCGAAGCCTTACGCAGCCAGGGATTGAGCTCCTTCAGAATTTTATAGCTTACGCCGTTGCTTTTGGCAAAATCTACCCAACTGGGCACCGGGCCGTTCACTTCTACTTCGCGCAGCGTCACCTGCGGGTACAGGTCGGCATTACGTACGTTAAAACCGAATTTTTCGGGGTTCGAAAAAATGATCTTAAAAGCCAGGATACGCGCCACATAGCGATGTGTTTCCGAGTTCAGGTACAGATCGTAATAATTCTGCTGCTGCTGTTCGGTCAGTTTGGCATTTACCCCGCCCATGCCCATGTTGTAAGAGGCGGCGGCCAGGGTCCAGCTGCCGAATTTACGGTAGGCTTCGTTCAGGTACTTACAGGCGGCCCGGGTCGATCTTTCTACGTGATAGCGCTCGTCTACCTCCTCGTTCACTTCCAGTCCGTAGGCGGGCGCCGTGGCCTTCATGAACTGCCAGAATCCCGAAGCTCCGGCCGGACTTACCACATTGGCCAGTTCACTTTCGATGATGCAGAGGTATTTAAAATCGTCGGGTACATTGTTTTCCTTCAGGATGGGTTCGATCACCGGGAACCAGCGGGCCGCCCGTTTAAAGATCATAAGCGTGGGCCCCGCGCGGAACACATTGCTCACCACTTCGCGGTCTACCCGCTCCATTACTTCAAAATCGTTCAGGGGCACGGCCTCCCCGGCCAGGTTCAGGTCATGGCTGTACCACTGGGGCGCATGCATATACGGCGTAACCGACATCAGGGCCGGCTTTTCCTGCGGTGTTACGGCTTTTGTTTTATCGGTTGAGGAGATAAAAAAAACAGCGGCAGCCGCGCCGATGCTCAGCAGACCGGTGCCGGCCAGTACATTTTTTATGAGTTGTGTATTCATACTAATCATTCAGAACGCTCAGGCCCTGAAATTATTCCTGAAGGCCCGGGTTTTGGTCGTTAAAAAAAGCGAAACCATCACGGCCAGTATGTATACCGAGCCGGCGGCGGTATACCAGTGATTCCAGGCCGCGTTCAGGTGTATGCCCGTAAAGACCAGTGTACCGGAAAGCAAGGTAATAAAAAGATAGAAGAAAGCCACATGACGCTGTGCCCATCCGTTGTAAACCAGGGCATGGGTGGTATGGTCCTTGCCTCCCGTAAAGGGCGACATGCCGCGCATAATGCGGTTAATGGTTACGGTAGTGGTATCGGCAATGGGGCCGATAAAAAGCATGCCGGCCATCAGGATCTGTTTGGCCTGCACGGGTACGCCGAAATAGTCGGTGCCGTTCCAGAAGAACTTAACACCCAGCCAGGCCAGGAATACGCCCAGGAACTGGCTGCCCGAATCACCCATGAACATTTTACTGGGGTACCAGTTGTGGTAGAAAAAGCCCGAAAGCGAACCGATAACGCCCAGCGACATAAACAGGTAGAACCAGGACGGATTGGTAGTGAACACATTGAGCCCGATAACGGTGAACAGGATGCCCCAGGATACCGAAGTAGTGATACCGTCCATATTATCGAGCATATTTATGGAGTTCATGAGGCCGGTCACCCAGATAATGGTTACCGTATAGTTCAGCCATTCCCAGGGGAATGTTTTGATGTAATTGCCCGAAATAATGAAGATGCCAGCACAGAAGAACTGCACGGCAAATTTAAGCCAGGGCCGGGTATTGTAGGCATCATCGGCCAGACCCATCAGGAAGGCTATGCTGCACACCAGTACAAAGCAGAGATATTCGATACGAACAAAGCTGAGGCTGTAAAAAAGGCTGAGGTAAATAAGCAGGGAGAACAGGAAAAAAACAAAAAAGGCCACTCCGCCCAGCGAGGGTTTGGAAGCCGGGCTCCAGCGTACCTGTATCTGGTCTTTATCACGCACGCCCAGGTTGGTGGCAAATTTCAGGAGTATCTTATTGAGCAGGACGGTAAAAAAGAGCGTCAGCACCAGCAGGAGACAGCCCGAAAAGAACACTAAGGGCAATGGTTTTACTGAATACAGGTAGTCTTGCAGCATCAGAAAGCAGATTGAATCCGGTGAAAAGGTACGCCCGATTTGTCTTTTTCGGACAGCAGGGGCTTATTAATTTTCCAGTCTATCTTCAATTCAGAATCATTCCATAAAAGCACACGGTCCGAATCCTTGTTGTAGAAGGCCGTACACTTGTATGCAAAAACCGTGCCTTCTTCCAGCACGGCAAAACCGTGGGCAAACCCGGGTGGTATCCAAAACTGCAGGCGGTTGTGCTCACTAAGTTCTACGGCAATGTGTTGCCCGAAAGTGGGTGAATTTTTACGTATATCAACCGCTACGTCGAGCACGGCACCTTTTACCACGCGTACCAGTTTTCCCTGGGCATGCGGCGGCTCCTGGTAATGCAGTCCGCGTATCACACCGGCCCGCGAAACACTCTGGTTGTCCTGTACAAAAATGTGCTGTCCCGCAGCTGCTTCGAACTGTTCCTGGTGAAAACTTTCGAAAAAAGAACCACGCTCATCTTCAAATATCCGTGGTTCAAACAGCAGCAGGTCTTTAATATCCGTATGTATTACTTTCATTTCTTTTTCTTTCTGCCAAAAATGCGCCTCAGTATAGGATCTTTATAGCTGCTGAGGGAGTTTTCGTCCATATAATATCCGAATCCGTGTTCGGAATTGTAGCCCGTTCCGTAACCGTAGGTATATACGCCATAGCCGTACGATGAGTTGGACATGCCGTAGCTGGCCCGGTTACTGAAGTCTACCCCGTTCACGATCACCGACAGTTTACTGATCTCGTTATCGCTGATGAGACGGTTTATATTGTTGATAAAGAATTTGCGTGAATAGCCGCTGCGCACAATATAAATGGGATAATGCGCGCGTTTCATGTTTACGATGGAGTCGGAAACGATACCGGCCGGCGGGTTATCGATCACCACGTAATCGTACCGGCTCGTAAGCTCTTGTATCAGTTCGTCCATCGCCGGCGAAATAAGCAGTTCGGCAGGGTTAGGTGGCGGCGGACCGGCTGTAATAAAGTCCAGGTTGGCCATTTTACTATGCTGTATGCACTCTTCCAGTGTATTCTGGTTAGTGAGCAGTGTACTCATCCCCTTGCTGTTCTGTGCCTCAAAGCCCACGTGGATCTTGGGTTTGCGCATATCGCAGTCGATCACGATCACTTTGGCATTAGAATAGGCAATGATGCCCGAAAGGTTAATGGCCACAAAGGTTTTTCCTTCGCCGGATATGGTAGAGGTGATGGAGATGATCTTCTTGCCTTTGTCACTGTCCAGGAAGGCCATATTGGTGCGTATAGAGCGGAAAGCCTCGGCGATGAGCCCCTTGGGATTCTTGTTCACCACCAGCTGCGATACCGGGATACTTTCGTTGTATTTGTGCACCACGCCCAGTATATGGGCTTCGGTATACTTGCTGATCTCGTCCGGGGAAAGGATCTCGTCCTGGAAAATATACCTCAGGGTGAGCAGTCCGAGCGAAAAGGCGACCCAGATACCCAGGGCCAGCAGAATAATGTTGCGCTTGTTCGGGAACTTGGGGTCCGAAGGGATCTGTCCGAAGGCCAGCACCTGGTATTCGGGCGTGGTACCTTCGCGCAGGAACACCATTTCGGCACGTTTTTCCACCAGCTGGTTAAAATACTTTTCGTTCACGGAACGCAGGCGTTTCAGCTTAGACAGGTCGATATTCGTTGTATCGTCGGTATCTTTGAACCAGGGAATAGTTTCCTTGGATTTTTTGGTAATACTATCCAGTTCGGCGTAGCGCCTGCGGGTAAGGCGACGCACAGATTCCAGGCTGTTCTCAAAGGCCTTTACCTGGTTATCGATGGTATAATTGATCCCACTGAGCAGGGGACTGCCTTCCGGTGCACTGTAACGCAGTTCTTCGCGACGGGTGAAGGACGTTTGTATGGAGGCCAGGTAGGCCGACAGGTATTTTTCGAGCGAGGTACCGGCAATAATGGCCTGTATCTCGATCAGGTCGTCGCGGTTTTTGATGGTGCGGCCATTCAGTTCGTTCAGGGCTTCCAGGTCACTCTCCAGGCGCAGGGTCTCGTCCTGGTAACGGGCAATTTTACGGGATTCGATGTCTGTTTTCTTTTCGGCAAAGAAAGGATTGATCTCCGTATCGTCAAAATTTTCGCTCAGTTCCTTATCGGTGGCCGTCAGCTTATCGGTAACCAGCACAAGAGCATCATCTATATACGAAATAATCTTGTTGGCACCGTCCTGCTTTCTTTCCATGTTGAAGGTCTCAAACTCTTTGGCGATCACATTTACGATATCACTGCACTTGTATTTATTATTGTCTGAATAGGAGATCTCGATGGTTTTGGCAGCCTGGTTGAGGATGGTCACGCTCAGTTTGGACAGGATATTCCGCACCAGTGCATTGCTGTCATTGATCACGAAGTAATATTCGCCGTGGTCATCGGGAATGGAAGCGCCCTGCGGACTCAGTACCAGGTCGGCGGCAGTAAAGGAAATGGTATCGCCGAAACGGCTGCTCCGCTTTTCCCGGGTAACGTCGTTCTCGATATCGAAACTGCCGGTACCGGTCATTTGTATCTTATATTTTACGCCGTATGCCGAATTATCGCGGATGTGATAATCTACATGAAAAAGGTTCGAACCGTAGGCCTCATGGTCCAGGAAACGTCCGTCGTTGTAATAGCTTACGTCCAGCGGAAGTTTGCGCACTACGCGGCTCAGGAACACCGGTGAACGCAGAAGTTCTATCTCTTTGGCCAGGTTCTCGCTGGGATAGGCGATCATTTCTTCTTTGAAAATGGAGCTGGCCGATTCGTCGTTGGTGAGCTGTATCTCGCTGCGACTGGTGTAGATCGGGTTGGTGTAGCGCAGAACAAGAAAGGCCAGCATAGCGCATACCACGAATGCCAGGAATACCCACAACAGGTTGTTACGTAAAACGAACATTACCAGTTTGGGATCGAAATCCTGGTTGATCTGGGGTATCGGTTTCTTTTTCAAGCCTTATTTGATTTTAGTAAGGGTGTATATGGTAAGTCCGAGCCCAAGCAACGAAGTAAAGCTGGCCAGCCAGGGCATCACTTCGGTCATGGCCTCACGGCTTGAGGGACGGTGCTCTACGTAAATAAGATCATTGGGCTGCAGTACCAGGTCCCCGTCTTTGAGGCCCTGCAGGGTACGCAGGTTAATGAGGTATACCTGGGGGTTATCGTAGCTGCCGCGCACCAGTTTTACCCGGTATGCCTTACCGTCTTTGGTAATTCCACCGGCCTCGGCCAGGGCTTCGATGAGCGTGGTATTGGGCTCGGTAAGCCGCACCACACGGGCAGCCCCCCCGCTTCCCGGGAATACGATCACCTGTTTGTTAAGTACTTTAAGCCGTGCAAAAGGATCGGTATATACCCTGGCAAAGCGTTTTTGAATGGTATCTTCTGCCGCACGCATGGTAAGTCCGGCCAGGTGTATACGGCCGATCACCGGAAACTTCACGGTACCGTCGTACTCCACGAGATAGGTAAGTGTTTCTTCGTTGCTGCCCTGCCGGCTCTTTTCGCCGGAATTGATCACATCGATCATGCGGATACCATCGTTGGCATAGAGTTCCAGGGAAAGTTCGTCGTTAATACCCACGGTGTACTGCGAATCCACTTTGGCCGGAACAGGCGGAAATTCGTAGTCCCGTGGCGTTTTCAGCATCACTGACGGATAAAAGGTCTTACAGCTGCTGAGCGTGCCCAACACCAGGATCAATAAGGGAATATATAGTCTGCGCATCATTTATCTCTACAAATTAACGATAAATTTCGTTACCCGGAACAGGGAATTCCAGTCCCTTCTTCCGTAACAGTTCATAATACAGCTGCCGCATATCGTCCACCAGCCGGGTGTAATGAAAATGCTGCATGGCAAAATCGCGTCCGGCACCGGCCATGCGGCTGCGCAGGTCTTCATCTTCCAGCATTCTGTGCAGGGCCTGTGTAAAGGCTGTGCTGTCGGTAGACGTGAGCAGGGCGCTCCTGTCCTCCCGCACTACGTTCTCGATGCCGCCCACCCGGGTGCTCAGTACAGGTATTCCCGCGGCCTGTGCCTCGATGAGCGATACGGGCGTACCTTCATTAAAGGAACAGAGCACCGTTATATCCAGCGCCGCATAAATATCGGGCGTATTCTGCTGCCAGGAGGTCAGTACAAAATCCGTGCCCGTAACGGCAGGTTCTTTATATGTATACGAAAGTCCGGATTGTTGAATATCCGAAATAATAGCATTGCGGCTCTCTCCATCGCCTACCAGCAGGTATTGTACGTTGCGGCCCGTTTTGTTTTTCAGGGCGGCGGCAGCTTCGATAAGCAGGCGGTGGTTCTTTACCGGCACCATACGGCCTACAAGGCCCACCAGCAGGGTATCCTCCGCAATATTCCAGGTCTGCCGGAAAGCTTTGCGCCGGGCTTCGTGGTCGCGGGTAAAAGGTTCCAGGTCAAAGCCCAGGGGCACTACGCTTACCTTTTCGGCCGTGGTGATGCCGTGTTCCTGCACCAGTTCGTGCTTCAGCTTGTCGCTGATGGCCACAATGCGGTCGGAACGGCGCGCCAGGTAACGTTCGATCTGCTTAAAGACCGTAGTACGCGTTTTACCAAAATAGGAATGAAAAACATGCCCGTGAAAGGTGTGTACCACTACCGGTACTTTTTCGTGGAAAGCCGCCATACGGCCTACGGCACCGGCTTTGGACGCGTGTGTATGCACAATGTGCGGACGAAATTCCCGGATCAGCTCCCGGATGCGCCGATACGAGCGTACATCGCCCAGGGCGCTCACCGAGCGATGCATTTCATCGAGCAGCACGGGTTTTATGCCGTTCTGTTCCAGGATGTACAGGCTGCTTTCTTCATTTTCACCGGCATTTCCGCCTGCCAGCAGGGTTTCGAACTCCGGTTCCATGTAGCGGCTCAGGTAGGTAACGTTGTATACCGGTCCGCCTACATTAAAACGGTTTAATATACGCAAAACCCTCGGTTTCGTGTTCATCTGGCATGGTGTATTAGGCGTACAAAGTAAACCATTTTGTGAATACGATGGCATTCCAGAGTGCAAAATGTGCATCGGCGGAGCGTCCCGTTTCCAGTTCGGCGATCAGCTTTTGTACATACGCATAGTCGAGTATACCCTGCCGTTCAATGGTTTCGCGGTTCAGCCATTCTTCTTTCATCTGTTTATGGAAACGGCCTGTAAGCCATAGCTGCAGCGGTACCTCGAAGCCTTTCTTGGGCCGGTTGAACTGTGTGGGAGGCAGCATATCGCGGAAGGCATCTTTTAGTATACGTTTTTGCATACCGCCACCGATCTTGTATTCGTCGGGCAGGCTAAAGGCCAGTTCTACCAGGCTGTGGTCCAGCAGCGGGTTACGTACTTCCATACCGTTGCGCATGGAAAACAGGTCCACTTTGGTAAGCATATCACCCTGCAACACGCTGTGTACATCGGCCAGCAGGATGCGGGAAAGATAGCTGCCTTCGGGCGACAGGTAGTCCAGTATACGATCGTCGGTAAGCGCTTCGGTATGCGAACTGGGCAGCAGTTTACGTGTAAAATCGCTGTGGAACCATTCCAGCGTATAGGCGTATTGTGCAGCCAGGTCCTGTGAGGCCATGTGCGAGAATTTCACCACTTTTCGTATACGGTCGGCCGTACCCGAAGTACGTGCACCGGCCGCTGCGGGCAAAAGGGCTGACAGGAGCGAAAATCCGGGCCGCAACATACGCAGTCTCCGCCCCATAAGCAGGGCCTTGTGTTTGCGGTAGCCACCGAATATTTCATCGCCGCCGTCGCCGCTCAGGGCCACGGTCAGGTGTCGGCGCACCTCCTTGCAGAGCACGTGCACGGCAATGGCGCTGCTGTCGGCAAACAGATCGTCGGTATAATCGAGTACTTCTTCCAGGGCATTCTCCATCTGTGCCTGTGCTACCGGTATGCTGTGGTGATCGGTACCGATAAAGGCCGCCGTTTCTGCGGCATAGGCACTTTCGTCCATATAGGGCATGTCCGGGAATGAAAGCGAAAAGGAGGAAAAACCGGGACGCAGGGAGGCCGCTACGGCCGAAACCACGGCAGAGTCTACCCCGCCGCTCAGGAAAGAGCCCGTAGGCACATCTGCCAGCAGGCGGTACGATACGCTTTCAGTGACCGAACGGCGCACGGCGTCCAGGGCTTCGGTATAACTCATTTCCGAAGTTGTTTCGGGCAGATGGAGCGAATACCAGCTTTTTTTAAACAGTTCTTTTCCCGGACGCATCAGCAGGTAATGTCCCGGCTCCAGCTTCCGGATATTGGCAAAAGGCGTGTACGGTGCCGGCAGGTACGAAAGGCGAAAGAACATCTCGTAGGAAACGGGATCGGCCTCTTTGTTCAGCGGGAAGCAGTTCAGCGCCTTGAACTCACTGGCAAAGGCCAGGAATTCCTGCTGCCGGGTATACCAGAGCGGTTTTTGTCCGAAACGGTCGCGGGCCAGCAGCAGTTCGTGGCGTTCGGTATCGTAAAAGGCAAAGGCAAAGAAGCCGCGCAGGCGGTTCAGCACCGATGGACCAAAATGGATCAGCAGGTACAGCAGCACTTCGGTGTCGCCGCGGGTACGGAAACGAATGCCCAGGGGAGAAAGCAGTTCTTCTTTCAGTTCGGCATAATTAAAAATTTCGCCGTTGAACACCAGCACATAGCGTCCGCTTTCGTCCGGGAACGGCTGATTGGCCGAAGCATCCGTATCGATGATGGACAGGCGGCGGTGTGCACAGCCGTAGGGCCCCGAAAAAAAAGAGCCCGACGCATCGGGCCCTCTGTATGATAATTTTTGCAATGCAGCGTCCAGGGAAGCTTCCCAGTTACGGGCATCGGAATGAAATGCTAAAAGTCCGGCTATTCCGCACATACTACAGGTGAATAACTTCGCCGTATGCAGCTGCGGCGGCTTCCATTACGGCCTCGCTCATGGTGGGGTGCGGGTGCATGGACGCAATGATCTCATGACCAGTGGTTTCCAGCTTACGGGCCACAACCGCTTCAGCGATCATTTCCGTAACGCCGGCGCCGATCATGTGGCAACCCAGCCATTCGCCGTATTTGGCGTCGAAGATCACTTTTACAAAACCGTCCTTGGCACCGGCCGCGCTGGCTTTACCCGAGGCCGAGAAAGGGAATTTACCCACTTTGATCTCGTAACCGGCTTCCTTAGCGGCTTTCTCGGTAAGGCCTACGGAAGCTACTTCGGGGTAGCAGTAGGTGCAGGAAGGTACATTACCGTAATCGATCGGGGTCGGGTTCTTACCGGCAATTTTCTCCACGCATACGATACCTTCGTGCGAGGCTACGTGCGCCAGTGCAGGACCGGGAATTACGTCGCCTATGGCATATACGCCGGGGATATTGGTACGGAAGAACTCGTCCACCAGGATGCGTCCCTTGTCCGTTTTAACGCCCAGGGTCTCCAGGCCTATGTTCTCGATATTGGTCTGTATACCCACGGCCGAAAGCACCACGTCGCATTCCAGCGTCTGTGTTTCGCCTTTGGCATTCTTGATCTTTACTTCGCAGCCGTTCTTACCGGCCGTGGCCTGCTCTACCGAAGTAGATACCATGATTTCGATACCGGCTTTTTTAAAGGATTTCTCCAGCTGTTTGCTCACTTCCTCGTCCTCGATGGGCAGGATGTTCGGCAGGTATTCGATAATGGTCACCTTGGTACCCAGGGTGTTGTAGAAATAGGCAAATTCGCAGCCGATGGCACCGCTGCCCACTACCACCATAGATTTGGGCTGTTCGGGCAGGGACATGGCCTCGCGGTAACCGATGATGCGTTTTCCGTCCTGCGGAATAGCCGGCAGACTGCGTGAACGGGCTCCCGTGGCAATAATGATATGCTTGGCAGAATGCGTGGCTTTTTTACCGTCGACATCGGTCACTTCGAGCTTACCGGGAGCCAGCAGCTTGCCAAAGCCGGCAATAACGTCGATCTTGTTCTTGCGCATCAGGAACTGTATACCTTTGCTCATGCCGTCGGCTACGCCGCGGCTGCGCTTAATGATGGCCGGGAAATCGGCAGAGGCACCTTCCACGCTGAGGCCGTACTCAGATGCGTGATCTATATATTCCTTTACGTTGGCACTTTTAAGAAGGGCTTTTGTAGGAATACATCCCCAGTTAAGGCAGATACCGCCCAGGGATTCTTTTTCAACTACAGCGGTTTTAAGCCCGAGCTGTGCAGCGCGGATGGCAGCAACATAACCACCCGGACCACTACCTAATACAATTACATCGTACATAGACTAAACAGTTTTTACGCAGCGAAAGTAATAATTATAGGTGTGAAACGAAAATCGAATATATTTGCAGAAAACAAATAACCTTTAGGTATGGGATTTATTAAAGAATTCAAGGAATTTGCCGTTAAGGGCAATGTGATCGATCTGGCGGTCGGTGTAGTGATCGGCGGCGCCTTCCAGGGAATTGTAAAATCATTGGTGGATGATATTATTACTCCCGCCATACTTACACCTGCACTCAAGGCTGCACAGCTCACCGACCTGGAGCAACTCACGATACCGGGCACGGCTATAAAATACGGCAGCTTTATTTCACAGATCATCTCGTTTACCATTGTGGCCCTGGCCCTCTTTGTTATGATCAAGGGCATCAACCGCCTCAAGCGTGAACCGGCTCCCGAAGCCCCTGCCGCTCCGCCCGAGCCGAGCAATGAGGAAAAACTGCTGATGGAGATCCGCGACGCCCTCAAAAACAAGTAGATCATCTTACCAGATAAATCATTCGTAAACGTAAAAACCGCTTCTTTCCGGAGCGGTTTTTCTTTTGCAGCAAAACGAAAAAACCCCGGCTGTGATACCGGGGCTTTTATCTGGTTTTAAATTACAATCCGTAGTTTAGGCTTTGGCCTGAAGCTCGGCCAGCAGGGAAGCCGGACGTTCTTTGTCGTAACCGCCGTTGGCCAGTTTATCGCGCACTTCTTTAAAGATACGGATGGTGTATTCCACATCTTCCTGTGTGTGTGAAGCGGTCGGGATCAGGCGCAGCAGGATCATACCTTTCGGGATCACCGGGTAGATCACCATGGAACAGAAGATACCGTAGTTCTCGCGCAGGTCCACCACCAGGTTGGAGGCTTCGTTCTCGCCACCGTGCATCATTACCGGGGTAACGCAGGAGTTGGTCTTGCCCAGGTCGAAACCGGCTTCACGCAGGCCCGACTGCAGGGAATTCACCACCGCCCACAGTTTATCTTTCTGCTCGGTGCTGCGGTTCATGATCTCGAGGCGTTTCAGCGCACCGATAACCAGCGGCATAGGCAGGGTTTTGGCGTAGATCTGTGAACGTACGTTGTATTTCAGGTACATCATGATGTCGGGTTCACCGGCCACCCAGGCGCCCGTGAGGGCAAAGGATTTGGCAAAGGTGCCGAAGATGATGTCCACGCCTTCGATGGCGTTCTGCTCTTCGCAGGCACCGCCGCCTTTGGCACCCAGGGTACCGATACCGTGGGCATCGTCTACCAGCAGGCGGAAATTGTATTTTGATTTCAGGCTTACGATATCGGCGATACGTCCCTGCTCACCGGTCATACCGTATACACCTTCGGTGATCACCAGTACGCCGCCGCCCGATTTTTCGGTCAGCTTTTCGGCACGCTGCAGCTGTTTTTCCAGGCTTTCCATATCGTTATGCTGAAAAACGAAACGGTTACCGGCATGCAGGCGTACACCATCCACGATGCAGGCATGACACTCGGCATCGTACACGATCACATCATGACGGCTTACCAGTGCGTCGATCACCGACATACAGCCCTGGTAACCATAGTTAAGCAGCATACCGGCCGGTTTGCCCACCAGTTTGGCCAGGCCCGTTTCCAGTTCTTCGTGGAAATTACTTTCCCCGGTAAGCATGCGCGCACCCATCGGGTATGCCAGCCCGTACGCCGCCGCTGCATCGGCATCGGCCTTACGTACTTCGGGGTGATTGGCCAGGCCCAGGTAGTTGTTGAGGCTCCATACCAATACGTCTTTACCCCGGAATTTCATACGGCTTCCGATCTCCCCTTCCAGCTTCGGAAAGGTGAAATAACCGTGAGCCACAGTGGCTAAGCGGCCCAGTGGGCCCATGTTTTTTCTGAATTTATCAAAAAGATCCGCCATACTTGATGTTTATTTATGCTATTTTTGCGCAAAATTAGAAATAAAACAAAAGATAACAATTTTGTGAACTTTGCGTTATCAACACATCACTCATAAAAAAGTATGCTGAAAAAACTTCATATCATCCCGGCACTGGGCGTCCTGCTGCTTTTCGCGTCATGCAGCAGCTACCAGTCGGTGCTGAAAGGATCTGACTTTAAAAAGAAGTACGAGTACGCCAAAAGGTACTACGAGGAAAAAAACTACAGCAAGGCCCTGCCCCTGCTCGAGGAGACCATGGTGTACGTACGCGGCCAGAAAGATGCCGAAGATGTGTATTATATGTATGCCATGTGCTATGCCGGGGTAAAAGATTACCAGACGGCCTATTATTACCTGTCGAACTTTACGTCCACCTATCCCCTGTCCAAATACGCCGAAGAAGCGGCCTATATGGGCGGTTACTGCCTGGCCCAGGATTCACCGCGCAGCCAGTTGGACCAGTCGAGTACCATCGGTGCCATTGCCGAACTGCAGTCCTTTGTGAACCGCTACCCCAACAGCAGCCGGGTGAACGCCTGCAACGAACTGATCGAGACCCTGCGTAAAAAACTGGAAGTAAAGAGCTTTAACAGCGCCCTGCTCTGGTACAATATCGAATATTACAACTCGGCCATCGTGGCCTTTAAAACCTTCCTGAACTCTTTCCCGGACTCCCGCCTGGATGCCGAGGCCAGCTACTACCTGGTGCTTTCGGCCTACAAATACGCCCAGAACAGCGTAGACGAGAAAAAGAAAGAAAGATATGAGGAGGCAATCAAATATTATTATAACTTTGCAGACCGTTTCAAAGAATCTGCACGCCTGAAGGAAGCTGAAGCGATCTTTAACCTGTGCCAGAAAGAAAAGGATAAGTTAAATCAGAATTAAGCGATGAGCAACTTCAAAAAATTACAGGCTTCGCCTACAACCGTTACCCGTGATACCGCCCGTATCCAGGCGCCGACCGGTAACATTTACGAGGTAGTGACCATTCTCTCCAAAAGAGCGAACCAGATCAATACCCGTCTGAAAGAAGAACTGAACGAAAAGCTGGAAGAATTTTCCGGCCATACCGATACACTGGAAGAAGTTTTCGAGAACCGCGAGCAGATCGAGATCTCACGCTACTATGAAAAACTTCCCAAACCCAGCCTGCTGTCTATCCAGGAATGGCTGGAAGGTGAGATCGTTTTCCGCAAGGCCGAAGACGAGACCAACAAATAACAGCCGCTGTTTTCAGCATGCAGTTGAAAAACAAAAAGATCTTATTAGGAATTAGCGGCAGCATAGCCGCATATAAAGCCGCACACCTGGTGCGGCTTTTTGTTAAGGACGGGGCACAGGTAAAAGTAGTACTTACACCCAATGCCACCGGTTTCGTAACGCCGCTCACCCTGTCCACCCTGTCGAAGAACCCCGTGCACTCGGCCCTCTTCAACAGCGAAACGGGCGAATGGACCAATCACGTGGAACTGGCACTCTGGGCCGACCTGATGCTCATTGCTCCCCTTTCGGCCTCCACCCTTTCCAAAATGGCCGACGGCCAGTCCGACAACCTGCTGCTTACCACCTACCTCTCGGCCAAATGCCCGGTAATGGTGGCCCCGGCCATGGACCTGGACATGTACAAACATCCTTCGATACGGGCTAACCTGCAAAAGCTGCGCGATAACGGCAACCTGGTGATCCCTGCTGAAAAAGGCGAACTCGCCAGCGGGCTCGAAGGCGAAGGACGTATGGCCGAACCTGAACATATACTGGAATTTGTAGAGGATTTCTTTGCCGGCACCCAGACCTGGGCCGGGAAAAAAGTACTTATAACGGCCGGCCCTACTTATGAACCCATCGATCCGGTGCGTTACATCGGCAACCGCAGTTCCGGCAAAATGGGCATACACCTGGCCGATACCCTGGCCTCCCGGGGCGCCGAAGTAGTGCTGGTCTGCGGCCCCTCGCGCATGCGCCAGGAATACGACAGCATTCAGCGCATAGACGTGGAGACCGCCGTACAGATGTTCGAGGCGGTAAAAGCGCGCGCCGCAGACATGGACTGCATTATCTGTGCCGCCGCCGTAGCCGATTACGGTGTAGAGAACCCCGCCACACAGAAAATAAAGAAAGACGGAGAAGTACCCGTAATAAAACTGGTGAAAAACCCGGATATACTGGCCTGGTGCGGTGCCAACCGTAAAAAAGGCACCATTGTGGCCGGTTTTGCACTGGAAACGGACAACGAAGAAGAGAACGCCCGTAAAAAGCTGGAAAAAAAACAGGCCGACCTTATCGTGCTGAACTCCCTGAACGACCCGGGCGCCGGGTTTGAATCAGATACCAATAAAATTACTATTTTTGGTAAAGAAGAACGCCGCGCGGATTTTCCGCTGGCCCCGAAAAATAAAATTGCCGAATTGATCGTTAATACCCTCGAAAAGTGGTTTATTCAATGAAAAAAAGTCTCTCCTATATATGTCTCAGCGCCCTTTTAAGCCTGGCCGGGCTTTCGCAAAGCTATGCCCAGGAACTGCAGGCCCGCGTGGAAGTGAGCATAACCGGTGGCGGCGAGATCGCCAACGTGGATAAAAGCATCTGGTCGGCCCTCGAAAGCCAGTGCACCAATTTCCTGAACAATACCAAATGGACATCGGAGACCTACGAACAATACGAAAAGATCGAATGTAACCTGCTGTTCAACCTGAAATCAGGTTCGGCCAGTGACGGTAAATATTCCGGTTCGCTTACGGTTACCTCACGCCGCCCTGTGTACGGCAGCAGCTATTACACACCGATCCTCAACGTGCTCGACGAAGATTTTACCATCGTGTACCAGCTGAACCAGGTATTCGATTACAGCAGCACCACCTACCTGAACAATCTCAGTTCCATACTGTCGTTCTATGCTTACATGATCATCGGGCTGGACTACGATTCATTCTCGCCCCTGGGCGGTACACCGTATTTCAACAAGGCTATGCAGATCGCACAGCTGGCCCAGGTATCCTCTGCCGAAAAAGGCTGGAGACTGGAAAGCAACAAACTGCGTTCCCGCTGGGTAATGATCGAAGAGATCACCAGCCCGGCCTACGAGCCCTTCCGGACCTTCATGTACGATTACCACCGCAATGCCTTCGACCAGTTCTTCAGTGATTTTGACGCCAAACGTCCCCTGGCTTTCCAGGCACTGGCCAAACTGGAAGAGATACACAAGCAGAAAGCCAGTTCATACCTGCTGTACATCGCGCTCAACGCCAAACGCGACGAAGCCCTGAACCTGATGAAAGACGCTCCCAAGCCCGAGATCGTAGACCTTATCAAGATCATGAACAAGATCGACGGGGCCAATGCCAACCGCTGGAACGCCATGAACCCCCAATAGGGTATTCATCATCAGAACTTAACCATTTTTTAAGCATATCTGCCCCTGTTTATGAGCCGGCCGCGCATAAATATGGCTATCTTTGCTCCATTCTATGGCAGAAAAAAAATCAGGTAACGCATTCGATTTCAGCCTGCTAAAAAGGCTGTACCGTTTCGTTTCTCCCTATAAAAGTCTCTGGTACACAGCGGTAACCATTACCTTACTGGTCGCTGCCGTATCTCCCGTACGTCCCTACCTGGTCGAACAGACCATCGACGATACCATACTCACCGGCAATTACCGCGAACTGCTGATCATGGTAAGCTGGATGGTAGCCCTGCTCTTTGCAGAGTCGATCCTGCAATTCCTCAGCACCTACAGCAGCAACCAGCTGGGGCAGTTCGTGATCCGCGACATACGTTCGCAGCTGTTCCGCCACCTGAACCGTTTTAAACTGAAGTATTTCGATAACACCGCCGTGGGCACCCTGGTTACCCGCGTCATCAGTGATATCGAGACCATCGCCAGCATTTTTTCGGAAGGTTTCCTGCAGATCCTGGCCGATTTCCTGAAAATTTTCACCGTAATAGGCGTTATGCTGTACCAGGACTGGAAACTGACGCTCATTACCCTGATCCCGGTTCCCCTGCTGGTAATCGCTACTAATGTATTCAAGAACGGCATTAAAAAGACCTTCGGCGAAGTACGCAACAAGGTGGCCGAACTCAGCGCCTTTGTGCAGGAGCACGTGGTGGGCATGAGCATTGTACAGATCTTCAGCCGCGAGGACGAAGAAATGAAGAAATTCCGCGAGATCAACGGACAGCACCGCAAGGCGCACATACGTTCCATCTGGTACTACTCCGTGTTTTTTCCCGTGGTAGAAGTGATCACGGCCATCAGCATAGGCCTGGTGGTGTGGTATGCCGCCGGCGAAATGGTAGCGGCACAGTCAGCAAACGGCGAAGCCTCTCCCGGTCTCATCATCTCTTTTGTACTGTATATTTACATCCTGTACAGGCCCATGCGCCAGCTGGCCGACCGTTTTAACACCCTGCAGATGGGCGTGGTAAGTGCCGAACGCGTTTTTGCCATCCTGGACAGCAATCCCGTGATCGAAGACACCGGCACGGAAGACGCAGGGAATATTGCCGGCGATATTTCGTTCCGCGAGGTATACTTTGCCTACAACGACGAAGACTACGTACTCAACGGTATTTCCTTTGATGCCTACCGCGGTGAAAAAATTGCACTGGTGGGGGCCACCGGCAGCGGAAAAACGTCCATCATCAACCTGCTGAGCCGTTTTTATGAATACAATTCCGGCACCATTTACCTCGATGGTAAAAAGATAGAATCCTACAGTCTCAGCAGCCTGCACCATTCTGTTTCCGTGGTTTTGCAGGATGTATTCCTGTTCTCGGACACGATCCTGAACAATATTACGCTGTTCAACCCGCACATCAGTGAGGAGGATGTGATCGAAGCCTCGAAACAGATCGGTACGCATGAGTTTATTTCGCGGCTGCCGGGCGCCTATCATTTCCATGTGAGTGAACGCGGCGGACTGCTCAGTGCCGGGCAGAAACAGCTGATCTCTTTCCTGCGCGCCTACGTGCACAAGCCCAAAGTGCTCATTCTTGACGAAGCCACCAGCAGCGTGGACACCGAGAGCGAACTGCTGATACAGAAAGCCACCGAAGTAATTACCGAAGGCCGCACGAGCATCATTATTGCACACCGCCTCAGCACCATACGCCATGCCGATAAAATACTGGTACTGGAAAAAGGCCGTATCATCGAGACGGGCAGTCACCATACCCTGATGGAAAAAGAGAACGGGGCCTACCGCAAACTCATTGAGCTGCAGTTTGCCGAAAGCGAATAAGCTTATTCTTCGAAATCGTAATCGCTGCTGCGGCCTTTGTTATCGCCGCCGAACTTCATAATAAAGCTGAAGCCGAACTGCAGGCCCATGGTGGGGCCATTATCCTTTATAAAGTAAAACTCACCGGAATTGTTCGGTGTAATATTGGCGTCGGTCTTTTTAAACTCATAACCGGTGTAATTGTACCCGATGTACAGGCCCACGCCCTGCATGCGGTGTTCGTTGGCATACAGGAACACGCTGAGCCCGGCCGAGGCCGAAACCCCGCTTTTCTCCTTGATATCGCGGCTGGCAAACTGGGTGGAATCCTGCAGACCGTTGTTCAGGTTGGTGAACAGCGCATAGGCATAGCCGACCTTGATCTCCGGGGTAAATACCCAGCGCTCATTGGTGTTGAGTACAAAATCATAACTTACGTTCAGACCGGCCGCCATCAGGTGCAGCTTCAGGTTGCGGGTCTGCATTTCCTGGTAGATATTACGCGGAATGAACGACTGGTAATAGGAATAATCGGTAAAAAGCCCGATGCGGAGTTTCGGGGTAACTTCGTAGTTGTAGCTGAGCCCGGTGGCAATAATGCCCCGGAAGGCCTTACGCTGTGCCTCGTTCGACACCAGGTAGGGAACGCGGGCCGCAGCGCCGAGGCTGAATTTAGGCCGTTTTACCCGCGCAAACTGGGCATGAACAGAACCTGCGCCCAAAGCTAAAATCAGACCGTATACACACAACACTCGCTTCATTCCCGATGTTTTTAATGAGGTAAATTTAGTGAAAATTTGTTAAAAACAAATATACATACGTATTAACGCTTCAAATTAAAGAAAAGTATTGGCTTTTGCAGCGGATTCTTTTAATTTGGCTGTACAAACTTACCATGAAAAGAATAAGCGTTCTCCTGTTCATTTCTCTTTTGTTTTCTGTTTTCCATGCCTCTGCGGCCTGTTCCTGTACCCGGAAAGTGCAGGCGGTACTCGAAATGCAGCAGGAGGCCTGGAACAGGGGCGACATCGAAGGATTTATGGCCGGCTACAGTACCGGACCCGAACTGCGTTTTGTAAGCGGCAAAAAAGTGACCTCCGGCTGGCAGCAGACACTCGATAATTACAAAAAGGCCTATCCCGGTAAAGAAGCCATGGGTACCCTGGAGTTCAGCGAGCTGCAGATCACCTGCGCCGGGGCCGGACGGGCCATTGTAAGCGGTGCCTGGAATCTTAGTTACCCGGAAACGCCCTCTGCAGGCGGACGATTCACCCTTATTTTCAGAAAAACTAAATCGAACTGGAAAATCGTATATGACCACACATCCTGAAACGGACCATTCCTACGAACGTTTTTCAGCCCTTTTTTCGGGACGTACCCTGCCCCTGGCCTGGCTCGACCTGGATGCCCTGGATGCCAATATCCGCAGCATTTCGCAGCGTTGCGGTACCATGCCCGTACGCATTGCCTCCAAGAGCATACGTAACAGCCGGGTGCTGGAATATATTGCCGCACAGCAGCAGCATATTGCCGGCATTATGTCGTATTCCGTAGCCGAATCGGTGATGCTCGCACGCCGCGGTTTTAAAAATATCCTGTGCGGGTACCCCTGCATGGAAGCCGAACAGATCAGTGAAGCTATACAGGCCATGAAGGAAACCGGGGCGCTCATCATTTTCATGACCGACCGGCCGGAACACATCAGTCTGCTGCAGGATATTGCCGCCCGCGAGGACCATACGGTTCGTATATGCATCGACCTGGACATGTCTGTACGTTTTCCCGGGATTTATTTCGGGGTTTTCCGTTCTTCGCTGAACAATACCGAAACGCTTACCCGTTTCCTGGACCAGCTGGATCTTTGTCCCCGCCTGGAAATATGGGGAGCCATGGGCTACGAGGCCCAGGTGGCGGGCATTGCCGATAATGCCCCGGGCAAAGGTCTGTACAACCGGGTGATCCGCTACCTGAAAAAGCGTTCCGTACCTAAGATCGCCAAACGACGTATGGAAGCCGTGGCGCTTATACGCCGCCGTACCGGCCGGAATATAGAGGTAAACGGAGGCGGTACGGGCAGCATCGAAAGCACCTGCCTCGAAAAGGACGTAACCGAAGTAACGGTGGGTTCGGGCTATTTCCAGTCGCACCTGTTCGATGGCTACCAGCAGTTCCGCCATATACCGGCTGCCGGCTTTGTACTGCGTGTAACCCGCAATCCGGCCCCGGACATCTATACCTGCCAGAGCGGCGGTTTTATTGCCTCCGGCGCCACCGATGCGGCCAAAACGCCCCAGGTGTACCGCCCCCAAAGCGCTACCCTGCTTAAAAACGAAGGAGCCGGCGAAGTACAAACGCCCCTGCTCTACACCGGCAACCTGCTGCAACCCGGCGGTATTGTGGTAATGCGCCACGCCAAAGCCGGTGAACTCTGCGAACATTTTAATACCCTGCACGTTTTCCGTTCGGGCGGACTCATGGACCAATGGCCCACGTACCGCGGCGAAGGATTTGACTTTCACTGAACAACACTATGAAAAACTGGGCCGAAAACATCCACTGGAACCCTTCCGAAACTGCGTATCCCGAAACCGAAGAACAGGTTGCCGACCTGGTGATACGCGCGCGCAAAAACGGCAAACACATCCGGGCCATAGGTTCCGGGCATTCGTTCACGGCACTTTGCGCCACCGATCAGCTAAGCCTTAGCCTGGACAGGATGCAGCAGACCTCACCCGCTCCCGAAGAAAACCGTGCCTGGGCACAGGGCGGCACCAAACTGAAAAAACTGGGCGCCGATCTGTTTGCCATGGGACTCTCACAGGAAAACCTGGGCGATATCAATGTACAGTCGATCTCCGGGGCTACAGCCACCGGCACGCACGGTACGGGCATCACGTTCGGGAATATCAGTACACAAATCGAAGAGATCACTTTTGTGAACGGAAAGGGCGAGATCATTACCTGCAACGCCGCTGACGAAGCCCTGTTCAACAGTATACGCATTTCACTGGGCAGCATGGGCATCATTACCCGTATGAAACTACGCTGTGTGCCTGCCTATAACCTGCACCTCGAAAAGAAAAAAGAACGGCTCGAGGATGTCCTGAACAAGCTGGAAACGTATATTCATGAAAACCGCAACTTCGAATTCTACTGGCTGCCACATACGCCGTATACGCAAACCAAGTACAGCAATGCGGTAACCACCGCCGCCACGCATACACCGGGCTGGAAAGCCTGGATAGACGAAGTATTGCTGGAGAATCACGTATTCGGGCTGTTCTGCAGTGTGGCAAAAAACTTCCCATCCACAGCGCCTGCCGTTTCCCGACTTACAGCATCTTTCATCGGAAAGGAAACCAAAGTGAAGGAAGCACACAACGTATTTGCCACGCAGCGCCTGGTAAAGTTCACCGAAATGGAATACAACGTACCCCTGGAGCAGTACAAAGACGTAATGAAGGAACTAACGGCACGTTTCGGCAGCGAAAAATACCCGATCAATTTCCCCATTGAGAACCGCTTTGTAAAAGAGGACGAAATGTACCTGAGCCCGGCCCATAAGCGCAACTCGGCCTATATTGCCTGCCATGCCTACAAGGGTGTGGACAATACCCGTTATTTCCGCGATATGGAAGCTATTTTCCAGGCACATGGCGGCCGGCCGCACTGGGGCAAAATGCATACCTGTACCCCGGCTTACCTGCAGCAGGCCTACCCGCAGTGGGATGCTTTCCATGCCCAGCGTGCCGCGCAGGACCCGGACGGCGTGTTCCTGAGCCCCTACCTGAGAAAGATATTCGGATTGTAAGCGCTTTTATTCCACCACGATGCGGTGTACGGTAGGCACCTGTCCGGCATCTGTATAGATGATACGCATCATATAGGTACCCGTTTTAAGTCCCGGTTCGTAAAAATGGATCTCTTTGGTTCCTGCTGCGTACGTGCGTGTAAATACGGTAGTGCCGTTCATATTGATCACATCGAGTTGCGCCACATCCGACAGACGTATAAGGTGGATGGTCTGCCCGGCTTGTACCGGATTGGGATACAGGTTAAGCCCGGCTCCTTCCGCAGGTTGCACACCCGGTGTATATACAGGATCCGTTTCTTCAGCCTCATCACCATGACGGGGATCGTCGATCTCAATGGGTTCATCGGGAACGGTATTAAAAGCGTAGGATTTAAAAATAAGCCAGTCAAAACCATTCGGCACAGATACTTTAGAAAATTTAAGCCATCCGTAATACAACTGTCCGCCCACGTTTACAGCCAGTCCGAGGTACTTATTAGCTACTGCCGGCACAAATTGTTTTTCGGCGCTGATACTGTTGGAGGGATAGGAATTCCAGTAACTCTCGAACAGAAGACGGTAATAATAATCTCCTCCGAACAGAGGTAGACCGGGGCCCGCATGCACCATATCTCCGTGCTCGAATATTTTCATCTGTCCGCTTACACTATCCTGCAGCACGAAATTGCCGTAAGGACGTATCATGGAATAATGCGTACCGCCTCCACCCAGGAGTGCCGAGCCGGAAGGTGCAAAATCAGACCTTATAATAAAATCGGTTATACTGTCACCATTCAGGTCCAGGGTAAGCTCGCTCCTGATTTCCGGGTCTATGTCCGTATAGATGAACTGCGCGTGTACAGTGCGCGGGAAGAGGCTGCAGAGAAGAAAGGCGGATAGAACGTACAGGTATTTCATAGGGAAATATTTAAATAAATATACAATATTCTTATCTATTTCTGTAAAAATCGCACAAAAAGAGTGCCATACTGCATGTAACGGATACAAAACCGTATTTCTATAGTATACGTAAAACAATACGGCAGGTTTGCTTTATGTCTATATATCCGTTGCCGGCACACCGCTGCTATACACCGTAAAACCCATCTGGTTAAAGGCCTGTATATAGTTTTCGCCGTTATCGCGGATCCAGTCGCGGCACATAAAAATATGCAGTTTACCGGCCGCTGACGAAACCCCGGCATTGACAATGGCCCCGAACGTATGTTCAAAACCCTGTTCTTCGAAATTACCGCAGAAATAGAGTTCCCGGGAGCCGAAAGCCGCGTCTTCCTCTTCCGTAAAAAGAATGTCGGTGCCCACGTAAAACGCTGTTATACGACCGCTGTATGCATTTTCCCGCTCTATTTTCACAAACCCGTCGCCGGCATTGAAGCATATACGCAGTTCGCCGATCTGCATTTCCCCAGGCAGGGGTTTTACGCTCAGCAAAGCATTTACACCCTCCGGATCGGGATAACCCGGATGCCAGTCGTGCGGGTTGGCGGGATCGCTTACGTAAATCTCGCCCGCAGGCAGGGACGCATCCGCGGCAAAAAAAGAAGTGAGCGGCAGGCAGCCTTCGCGGTGGCGGTTCAGCACAATAACGGCCGCTACCGGCCCATCGGGGCCTTTTACGTATACAGGCGTGCCCGTGTTGTGGAAAGGAGCCAGTATCCAAACGCAGCGCTCCCCGTCGCAGGCCAGCAGCACACCACCCCGCTCATGTACACGGAGCATGGGTACAGGCCCTCCGGAGGTCAGGGGTGTGTTCTTTTTCTTCAGGAAGGAAAACAGGTTCATAAAATGGTGTAAGGTGCATCAATATACGGAGATACTGCCGAATAGCAACCCTTGCGGAGCGTATTTACAGGCTGCCTTCAAACACCAGCGCCGCCGGCCCGATGAGCCATACGTCTTCAAAACCGGAAGCAAGCGGCTTAAAGCGTACTTCCAGGTTTCCGCCGGGCGTGCGTACGTATACATGTTCTTTTTTCAGCACCGGGTAAAAGGCCAGGGCGGCCGCCGTAACCCCGGTACCGCAGCTGTAGGTCTCGTCTTCTACGCCGCGTTCGTAGGTACGCATGTGCAGGTTGCCCTCCGCATCTGCATGTACAAAATTTACGTTGATACCTTCGGCCCGGAAACGATCGTTGTTGCGTACGGCGCGGGCCGCTTCCACAATGGATTCCCGTTCCAGGAATGTGGCATCGGCCGGCATTACGTAATGCGGCGAACCGGTGTTGAGAATGGTATCCTTTCCGCTGAGTTCGGGCGCTTTTACGTCACTCATTTTCAGCTCTACGCGGTACAGGCCTTCGGCATCTTTTTGTATACGGGCTTCGTGCGGACCATCCACCGCATTAAAATGAAAGGGAATATCGATAGCCGCCAGTTCATTGTACACGGAATAAGCGGCAAAACAACGGCCGCCGTTCCCGCACATGGTACTTTCGCGTCCGTCGGAATTATAGTATTTCATGAAAGGAGTACCGTCTTTCAGCTGCCAGGCAATAAACCCGTCGGCCCCGATGCCGAAGCGGCGGTGGCAGAGCATGGCTATTTCTTTCTGCGAAAGCTGCAGCACGGCATCCGGGTCATATACGAAAATGAAATCGTTGCCCGTCCCCTGCCATTTTTCAAATTTCATCTTACAGCAGTTCCTTAATGATGCGTTCTACGGAGTAGCCTTCGGCCTCGGCCTTGTAATTGCGCACAATACGGTGCCCCAGCACGTAATGGGCAATGGCTTTTACGTCTTCGATATCGGGCGAGTATTTGCCGGAGATCAGGGCATGGGCTTTGGCGCCCAGCACCAGGTACTGTGAGGCCCGCGGACCGGCTCCCCAGGAAAGGTAGTTGTTTACCAGGTCGGTGGCCAGTGCCGTGCCCGGACGGGTTTTGGAGCTGAGTTTTACGCAGTATTCCATTACGTTATCGGCAACGGGTACCTTGCGCACCAGTTCCTGGAAGTAGAGAATTTCGTCGGCACTGAGAATGTGGCCGGCCTTATTCTGTATGTTGGATGTGGTATTGCGTACCACGTTCATTTCTTCTTCGAAAGTGGGATAGCCGAGATTTACCGAGAACATAAAACGGTCCAGCTGGGCTTCGGGCAGCGGGTAGGTACCTTCCTGCTCGATGGGGTTCTGGGTGGCCAGCACAAAGAAGGGGCGACCCAGCAGGTGTTTCTGTCCCGAAACGGTCACGCTTTTTTCCTGCATGGCTTCCAGCAGGGCCGACTGGGTTTTGGGCGGCGTACGGTTGATCTCGTCCGCCAGTACGATATTGGCAAACAGTGGGCCTTTTATAAATTTAAAGGTACGGTTCTCATCCAGTATCTCCGAACCGGTAATGTCTGAAGGCATGAGGTCGGGCGTGAACTGAATACGGCTGAACTGCAGGCCCAGCACATCGGAAATGGTATTTACCAGCAGGGTTTTGGCCAGTCCGGGTACGCCGATCAGCAGCGTATGTCCGTTGGCAAAGATGGATATTACCGAGGCTTTTACTACTTCTTTCTGTCCTACAATTACTTTTCCGATCTCGTCGCTGAGTAAACGGTATTTCTGGACCAGTGCATCGGCCGCTTCTTTATCGTTTGCGTACATAGAGTAAGTTTCGTTTTGGTTATTTTTCCTGTTTCCAGTTATTGTCAAAAGGGCATCCGGCATAGATATCTCCGATGCGAATATACACTTCTCCCTGTTTTTTTTCGATCCATTTGGCAACGGCATCGGCCTGTTTATTGGCCAGGGCGGCCTGTTCGATCACCGGGAAGTCGTTTTTCAGATCGGCTACGTGCGGTGCCGAACGGCTAAGCAGTTTAACAATACGGAAAGCGGTCTGGCCGGTCTGCATCTGGTATACGTGCGGACGGCTTACCTGTCCGGGCTGCAGCGGCATGATCTCGATACGGGCATAGGGGTCCAGCTCATCGTCTTTGAATTTACTGCTGCCGGCCCGCTGGTTCACTACTTTACCGCCGTTGAAGCGGGTTTCCATATCGCTGGAATATTTTTCGGCCAGTTTGGCAAAGGCCAGGCTGTCTTTTTCGAGTACGAGGGAAATACTGTCGAGCTGTTTGGCGGCCATGTCCAGCGCTTCGTCGCTTACTTTTGCACGTATGAGTATATGCCTGAAATTGGCCATTTCGCCGCGTTTTTCGATCAGCTGTATAATGTGGAAACCGAATTCGGTCTCTACCACTTCGGATATTTCGGTGGAATTTTTGAGGCGGAAGGCGGCGGCCGAGAACTCGGGCACCAGGTCTTCGCGGCGCAGGAAACCCAGCTCGCCGCAGTTCTGTGCCGAAGCGATGTCTTCGCTTTCGAGGCGGGCTTTGAGACAGAACGAACTGCCCTTGCCGATGTCTTCCCGTATCTTCTGGGCATGGCGGCGTGCCGCAGCACGGGCTTCGTCCGAAGGTTTGGGCAGAATGGTGATCTGCGCGTATTCTATTTCAGAGGCCACCAGGGGCAGACTGTCTTTCGGGATTTGGTTGAAATAGGCCTTTACTTCGGCCGGGGTCACTTTTACACGTTCGATCACTTTTTGCTGCATCTGTTGTACCAGCAGCTGTTTGCGGATGTTATCGCGGAAGTTTTTCTTGATCTCGGGGATGGTCTGTCCCAGGAAATCCTCCAGCTGTTTTTCACCGCCGGCCTGGATAATAAAGTACTGCATACGGCGGTCCATCTCGGTTTCCACCTGGTCATCGCTAACCACCAGGGAGTCTTTTTCGGCCTGGTTCAGCAGCATTTTTTCAAACAGCAGACGTTCGAACAGGCCGCATTTCGTTTTAAAATCACGTGCGCCTGCCTGTCCTTCCATAAAGTCGTTCTGGGCCTGTTCTTCCACTTCGCTCAGCAGGATGGGTTCGGCACCGACCACGCCCACCACTTCATCGATCACGATCTGTGCATGAAGTGATATGCCACACAGGAATCCCAGTATTACAAAAAGTTTTTTCATCTATTTTAGAGGCAGATATATTTCGGTTGTTTTCTTTTTTTCGGCTTCGGTAAAAATATCCGTACGGATGGTATTTAGCAATACCGTTTTACGTTTATTGAGAATAATTTCCCGGATCTCGTTTTTCACGAAGTCTAACGGAGGAATATCCTTATTTATTTTAAGTTCGTTAATCTTTAGTGCATAGCTGAGTGTAGAGTCGGTAAAACGGTAGGTTTTGCCGGCGGCCAGACTGTTGGATTCCAGCCAGGCGGGCAGTGGTTTCACCTGCATTTTCAGTTCTTCGGTGGTGGACCATTCGTCCTCCAGGTTACACTGGTATGCGGTTTCGCTGCAGAAGCGGGTAAGTTCCGACAGGTCTTCCGTACCCGGCGAAGCAAACAGTTTCAGCGCTTTTTCGCTGCCTTTGGCTCCTTCCGGGAAGATCATAAGGTGGTATTTTACAATGCTCTGCTGCAGGGCAAAATCGCTTTTATGTTCGTTAAAATACGCTTCGGTCTCGGCGGGGGTAACGGTAGTATCCAGTTTTTTGCGCACCAGTTCGTTCTCATAGGCAAAGATCATGAGCGAACGTTTGTACTGCTGCACTTCTTCATCGATGCGGGCCTCTTCTTCGGGCAGGTTTTCCAGGGCCAGCTGATAGATAAGCTGTTCCTGGGTCCAGCGGGTTACGTAGCCCTGTAAAAAAAGGAGGCTGTCCCTTTCGTTTAAACCGGAAGGAACAGCCTCTTTAATATCGGCTTCGTATAATTCGGCATCGCCGGCACGGGCAACCACTTCTCCCCTGTCCGGCCCGCTGCCACAGGCAACCAGCAGGAAAAGAGAACTGAGTATATACGTCCGCGCCCTATGCTTCATTAACGGGTTATAAGCTTATACAGTACTTTATTGTCTACCTGAACGGGATAACGGGCCTTCAGCACATTGATCCATTCGTTCTCCAGGTATTCCTGGTATTTGGAAATCACGGCACCTTTTACGTCTTTCAGGTCTTTCGGCTCGGGAGCACGCTCCGTGGTAAGTACCAGTACGTTCTGGTTCTCTTTGGAACGGAACACCGGCGATACCTGTCCCGACTTGATGTGCGTGGCGATAAGACCTTCGTTGTCGGTCTTTTCTTCCAGTACCACCGAGGTAGTGATCACCGTTTCTTTTTTGTTTACTTTTTTCAGCAGTTTGTCTACGCTGGTCTTACCGGCAGCCAGTTTATCCAGGGAAGGCAGCAGGGCGGCCAGGGCATTGCTGTCGGCCGAGGTGAACTGAATGGCTTCGTTACGCGGGCCCCACATGTATTCACTGCGGTGCTGGTTAAAGTAGGTACGCAGACCGGCGGTGTCTTCCACCGATTTATCCCATACGTTCTGCTTCATCAGTTCAAACTGCATCATACCTTCCTTAAATTCTTTCATCAGGCTGCGGTATTCCGGGAATTTGCTCTCCAGCTTCGATTCGTAGGCTTCGCCCACTTTCTGCTGTACATAGGGCATGTAGTATTTTTCGCGCAGGCTGCAGTAGTTGATATCGCCGTTGCGGGGCACACGCGGCTTAAAGTAATCGGCAAAATCCTTATACATAACCTGTACGCCCCCGATGCTGAAGAGCGGTGCATCGGCAATGCTATCGAGGCGGGATACGCGTACATTACCCGTTCCGATGGATTTGAGCAGATCGCTCCAGAATTTCTCGTTTTCGCTGAAGGCTACTTCCGGTTTGATGCGGGCTGTGAAATTATCGTTCAGGATGCGGGTAAGCTGGGCGCTTTTCTGTACTTTTTTCAGGTATCCGTCGGCATCCTGGTCATAGGCGGGAGCCGTTTTCTTTTCGGAAAGGCGCAGGATATGCCAGCCGAATTTGGTTTGGATGGGTTTGGAATATTCCCCCACGGTTTTCAGTCCGTAAGCGGCATCCTCGAACGCAGGTACCATCTGTCCGATACCAAAAGCAGGCAGCTCGCCGCCCTGGCTCATGGAATTGCGGTCTTCGCTGTAGGCCATCAGTACTTCGGTCCAGGCTGTGCCGGCATTCAGTTTATCGTAGGCTTCGCTGATCTTTGTTTTGGCTTTGGCCACGGCTTCGGCATCTTTTTCAGGAGCTGCCGCAAAAATATGGGCCACTTTTACTTCGCCGCGGGCGGCACGCTCATCGGTCTTGCGGATAATGTGATAACCGTACGATGTTCTTACCGGGGCTGAAATTTCGTTGTTTTTCAGTCCGTAAGCCGCATTTTCGAAGGCATAGGCCCACATGCCGGATGTGAACCATCCCAGGTCGCCGCCGGCTGCTTTGCTGAATTCGTCCTCGGAATACTGCGCTACGGCGTCTTCCCATTTGAGGCCTTTTTTCAGTTTGGCCGTAAGTTCCTGTGCTTTTTTAGCCGCGGCAGCCGTATCGCATTCGTTTTTGCTTTTAATGAGAATATGGCTCACACGTACATCCTTAGCTGCACGCTCGGCATAAATACGCGCCAGTTTTTCCTCGGCAGCTTTATCTTTCAGGTAAGGCTGGGCCAGCTGACGTCTGTAGCCGGAATATTCCGTTACAAAGGCACGTCCGGTATCGATACCGGCATCTTTGGCCGCCTGTACTTTCAGTTTAAAATTGGTGAAGAGCTTGATATACTCGTCCAGAGATTCCTGCGTAATTTTCTGATCTTTCTGCAGATTTTTCTTGTAGATCATTTCAAATTCAGACAGCGTTACGTTGTCGTTCCCGACACGCATCAGCACAGGGTCGCTCGTTTGTGCCGAGGCACTGCCGAGTATACCTGCCACGCCGGCAATCAGTAAAGAGTACTTGAGTTTCATTGTGTTTATAGATTCAGATAGTTTTTACTTATAAGATTTGCTGTAGTTCGGGGCCTCGCTGGTGATCACGATATTGTGCGGGTGACTTTCGGTGACACCGGCATTGGTGATGCGTATAAAGCGGGCATTTTTAAGGTCGGCAATGGTTTTGGAACCGGTGTATCCCATACCGGCACGCAGTCCGCCCACCATCTGGTACAGCACTTCGGCCACGGTACCTTTGTAAGGTACACGGCCTACAATACCTTCCGGCACCAGTTTTTTGGCATCGGTGGTCTCGGCCTGGAAGTAACGGTCCTTGCTGCCGCGCTGCATCGCTTCCAGCGAGCCCATACCGCGGTAGGTCTTGAACTTACGTCCTTCAAAAATGATGGTATCGCCCGGGCACTCTTCAGTACCGGCCAGCATGCTGCCGGCCATTATACAGTCTGCACCGGCGGCAAAGGCTTTTACGATATCCCCGGAGAAACGGATACCCCCGTCGGCGATCACCGATACGCCACTGCCTTTGATGGCGGAAGCCACTGACATTACGGCGGTAAGCTGCGGAACACCGATACCGGCCACCACGCGGGTGGTACAGATAGATCCGGGGCCGATACCCACCTTAACGGCGTCCACACCCACATCGGCCAGGGCCATGGCGGCCTCCCCGGTGGCTATGTTACCGGCAATGATCTGCACCTGGCTGAAGGCATCACGGATGTCTTTCACCACGCGGATCACGCCGGCGCTGTGCCCGTGTGCGGTATCGATCACGATGGCATCCACACCTGCCTGTACCAGGGCTTCCACTCGGTCGAAAGTATCTTTACCGGTGCCTACGGCGGCGGCTACGCGCAAACGGCCCAGCTGGTCCTTGCAGGCCAGGGGTTTGTGTTTGGCTTTGATTATGTCTTTGTAGGTGATGAGCCCGATCAGTTTCCCGTTGGCGTCGATCACGGGCAGTTTTTCGATCTTGTATGACTGAAGGATCTCCTCTGCCTTATTGAGATCGGGGATTTCGCGGGTCGTGATCAGGTTCTCGGAGGTCATGATCTCCTCTACCGGGCGATGGATATTCTTTTCGAAACGCAGGTCGCGGTTGGTGATGATACCTACCAGCTTGTTCTCACCGTCTACCACCGGGATACCGCCGATCTTGAATTCGGCCATCATGTCCAGGGCATTGCCCACGGTAGCGTTCACCTTAAGGGTAACGGGGTCGAGGATCATTCCGCTTTCGGCACGTTTTACCTTACGTACCATCAGGGCCTGCTGCTCGGCAGACATGTTCTTGTGCAGCACACCGATCCCGCCTTCACGTGCCATGGCAATAGCCATTTCGGACTCGGTAACGGTATCCATAGCGGCTGATATAATGGGCATATTTACCCGGATATTGCGGGTAAACTGTGAGCTGATATCGGCCTCATGCGGTAAAATTTCCGAATGAGCCGGCACCACCAGCACATCGTCGAAGGTTAAACCTTCCTGTAAAAATTTATTGGGATCTATTGACATACGTTGTTATAGAAAAATTGGGCAAAGATAAAAAAGATCGCGAAACCACAGGGCTTTTAGCACAAGGTTAACAACTCGTTTTTTTTAGCTTTTCGGCCTTACAACGCCACTCATTCAGAAGCTGATATTCAGGCAAGAAGACCTTTTTCGGGCACCCCGAAAAGCGCGGTCTCCTGCAAACCGTTCTGCCGCAGTATCTCATTGGCCGCCAGCTGGGCACTGGTACAGGCGGCTTCCATGAGCATTACCGGCGTACGCATACGCACCCAGTCACCGGCGCAGTACAGGCCCGGCGTTTGCATGCACACGGACGGACGCAGCGCGTGCTGCCCGGTATGAAAGGCCGGAAAATCGTCGCGGTGCTGGAAATACTCATGCACAATACGCAAACCTTTCAGTTCGGGGAAATAGATGTAGAATTCATCCAGCAGGGCCCGGCGTATCTCCTGTTCATCGCGCAGGTCGTCGGGCAGTGAGTAGGAATGCAGTTCAAAGATACCGCCTCCGTGCACCCGGCTCCATTCGGCGCTTTCTTTTTCCAGCAGGTGAAAAAAGGTAATACTGTCCAGGGCGCGCCGCTTGTCGGTCATTACAAAATAGGGCGTTTCCCGGCCTTCGAAACGGTCGGTCCAGATGCGGTACACGGCATAACGGTCGGTGGCTTTCAGGGAGGCCAGCTGCTGTGCGTCCGCGGGTTCCAGTCCCTCTGCCTGTTGCAGCAGGGCCGACGTACCTTTTACGTCGGTGGCCAGGATGCAGTAATCAAAATCTTCTCCGTTCAGGCGGAAACCCTGTTCTGTTTTCTGAAGTGATTCCAGCGGAGTCTGCATACGTATGTCCACACCCAGGGCCTTCAGGCGCTGCTCAAAAGGCCGCAGGAAGGTATATTCAAAATCGTCGTTCAGGCTTTTGTACAGGAGCCCGCCTTCATTGCTGAGAAAGTAAAAGTGAAAGCTTTTCATCAGTTCGGCCATGCTCATTTTATGCGGTTCGGCAAAAAAGGCACGGGCAAAGGAATTGAACACCACCCGCATTTTTCGTGGCATCAGGGTACGGCGGGCAAAACGGGTAAAACTCTCCTTATCGTAGCGGCGGAAGGTGGTATCCGGGTTGTAACGCAGCAGCTGCAGCAGGGGAATGCTGAGCGGGTTGATAAGCGTAAGCACATTAAATACACCGCGTTTGCGCAGGTCCAGGATATTGAACACCGGCGTGGGGTCTATGCCTTTAAAATGCTGTTTTTCGTGTTCATTGAACAGCACTACGTAGTCGTCGATCTCTACCAGGTTCCTGTCCAGTTCCAGGCGCTGCATCAGGGCCAGCAGGTTGTAATACTGGTTAAAGAACGCGTGGAAACCATGCGTGGTACGCAGGGTCTCTCCCCCGCTCTCAAAGGTCCAGCTGCCGATCTTGCCACCGAGATAGGACGCTTTTTCGAACAGGGTTACCCGGAAACCTCTTTCGGCCAGGGAAAGTGCGGCCACCATACCTGCAATTCCGGCTCCGGCTACGGCCACACGTTTTTCGCCGGAAAGCATCCGTGGTGCCGAAGGATCGGGTGTATTCAGCGGAACTTTATAATTTTTTAGTTTGGAGCGTATTTTATTCCGCAGCAGTGTCTTCATTTTTTTTTGTGTTTGCGTTCCAGATGCGGGTAAATTCAAAGGTGACCTCATCAGAAGGTGTTACCAGCAGATCGTTGTGTCCGGTAGCCTCTTTTACCTTTTTACTGTTTTCAAGAAATACCAGGTCTTCTTCCACGATACGTAACGATTTACGTAACATAAACCAGCGGGCAAAGGGCGGTAACGTGCGGAAAATATTGTCCCAGAGCGTCACCTGGCACATAGAAATATGCTTTTCGTCTACCGGGTAATAGAACTCGTAAATGACCATACGCCGTTTCGGGAAAGCGATATCCAGCTTGGACGTATGCGGGAACCAGAAGCCAAAATGCGTGGTGATCTGCGGTTGAAAACCGAAGTACAGCTTTTCGAAAAAAGTACCGGCATTCTCGCGCAGGTAGGTGCCGCTGAGCCAGTCGGGCCCCTTGCGGATATTAAAATCGACCTGCCCGGCATACAGGTTTCCCATAAAGGTACCGATGCTGTTCCGGTGCACGTGGTTGATGTGATAGGCATCGATAAGGCTTTCGGCCACGAGCTTCAGGTCGGCCTCGAAGGTATGGTAATTGTATACACGCGGCCATGTTTCCATTTCGGGCATAACAGGCAGTGCTGTTGATCCTGCCAGGGCCTCGTCCCCGATCCACACCCAGGTAATGTTGTATTGCTGCCGGGTCAGGTACGCCTGTACGCGGCATACGGCCGGAATGGGCTTATCATCGGGCAGCGAGGGAATTTCCACGCAGGCGCCCCCGGTGTCATAGGCCCAGCCGTGATAGGCACAACGTATATGCTCGCCGTCGATATAGCCCAGGCTCAGGTTTACATTGCGGTGACAGCAGCGGTCTTCCGTGATCCCGATCTTACCCGAAGCATTGCGGAACACCACCAGGTCCCGGCCCAGTATTTTTTTGGGGAGCGGGTTCTGCCGGTCCAGTTCTTCGTTGAGGCAGGCGGGATACCATCTGTTTTCAATAAATTCCATACGTCAGCTACAATAACACGAAGGTAGCCATTTTGTTCGGCAGGCCGAAGCTTGTTTATATACGAAAATTACGATCGCGTCCGGGGCTCTGATTATATCACAAAAATCAACATAATATACTGAATATCATAATAAAAAATAAAAAATAAATACAAAAACATTACACACCGGTACGCATAATCAACTTTTAGACTAAGGTACTTCGTTCGAATTTTGCAGTCAAAATAACTCGCAACTATGAAACAGTTTTTACTTTTTGTCTCTGCAGTGTCCCTGTCCCTGACGGGCATGATGGCACAAACCCAGGATGCTCCCTTACATCCGCAAAGTACCCTTAGCGCCTCCCCTTTTCCTGAAAAAGCACTCAGCTATGGCGAACACTGCGGCTATTCTTTAACAGCGGCCGCCACAACCGATAACGGGAACGACGGCGTTATGTTCCGCCTCCGGGCCAAAACCAACCTGGTGATATCCGGCTTTTCCGCCCGGCTGGCCGGAAGTTCGGGTTATGTGCGCATTTACCGCAAAAATGGCAGTTACAGCGGTTCAGAAACATTCCCTGCTGCCTGGACCCTGATCGACAGTGCCTTTGTAACTCCGCAGACCGGCCAGGATGTGTTTATCCCCGTATATGCCGGGAACTTTCTTTCAGCGGGTGCGGAAATGTCTTACTATATTGTAGGTACAAGCACGGTGGATGTGGATTACCTGAACGGCACCACCGAAGGCGCCATTTACTCGCAGAACAACGATCTCATCTTCTATGAGGGTGTGGGTCTCAACAGTATTTTTGGTACTGTATTCACTCCCCGCAACTTTGCCGGTAAAATTCACTACTGCCAGCAGACCGAACTTGCCTGCGACAGCGCTATGACCACCTTTGGCGATGATAACAGCAATTATGGTATCTTCTTTGATGTTACGGCCAAATCGAAAGACATCCGCATCGAGAACATCTTTGCCGATATGGACCTGCCTTCCGGTGACATGCTGCGCGTATATACACGCCCCGGAACCTATGCAGGCAGTGAGACCACTCCCGCCGCCTGGACCCTGGTGGATTCTGCCTTCATCAGCTTTCCCATTCCCAATGCACCCGAAGCCGTACTGGACAGTATGTCGGTGGTCATCCCCTCCAATAGCACCCAGGCCTTCCATATTGTGTTCCGCAACGTGGGATTTATAAGCTACAACAATGGCACCACGGCCGGCGATGTTATTTATAACGATACACTGATACAGATCAAAACCGGTACCGGTGCCGATGCGGCCTTTACCCCCAACAACCTGCCCCGTAATTTCCAGGGAACCATTTCGTACTGTGTGGTGGAATATGCCGGACTGAACGAAGAAAGTGCGCAGGCGGGTCTTTCTTTATGGCCCAACCCGGTAAGCGATGTACTGAACCTGAAAGCTGAGGGCCAAACACTGCAGCAGGTGCAGATCATGGATATCACAGGCAAGACCGTACTGCAGATCAATGCCTACAACGGCGGCGGAATACCGGTACAATCACTGGCACGCGGTACGTATATCCTTAAAGCCGGTACGCAAAAGAAAACATTTACCGCACGTTTTATAAAGTTATAGGGTATTCTTACCCACCCTCCGTGCACTATCCATTAGGTATCAATAACAGTAAAAAGCCGTCTCGTTCGTGCGAGGCGGCTTTTTTAGTATATATATATATATATCGTTTATTTCTTTGTGAACAGGTGAACGGTACCATGGTATTCGTCCAGCGCTATTTCCAGTATCCAGTAATATACGCCTTCCGAAGCTATTTCGCCCTTGTTCATGGAACGACCGTTCCAGCATTCGGCACCGGCTTTCTCGGAGTCGAAATACAGCTGGCCCCAGCGGTTGTATACATATAAGCGGTAGCAGGACGGATCCAGGTTACCCGGACCAAAACATTCGTTCATGCCGTCTTCGTTCGGGGTAAATACATTGGGCACTTTGTTATTGTCGTAATAATCGCCGAAGGCCCCGATCGTCTGTGCAACGGTAACACTGTCCTTACAGATACCGTCTGAAACCACCAGTGAAATATAGGCCGTGTCTTTATACGGGATCAGGAAGCTGGGGTTCTGTCCGTCGTAAATCCCGCCCGGCTGTACGTTCCAGTAATACTGGTACGCGGGATTTCCCACCAGGTCGGGCGTAACGATAAGGCCGTAGCAGGATGGCCCGCTGGTAAAACCATAGGGCGGAATGCCGAAATCCTTGATGTTTATGTTCACCGTATCGTAGGCAGCGCATTGCCCTCCGTTCTGCAGGCTTACCGAAAGTACGTAGGTCGTGTTGCTCAGCGGAAAAGCCAGCGGATTGGAAATGCTGTCGTTGCTCAGGCTGGAAGAAGGCGTCCAGCTGTATACGTAACCGTTCTGGGGCGGAAAGCCGATGCCCACCGTATCGCCCTTGCAGATAACGGTATCGTCGCCCGCAACGGCAGATATGGCAAAAATATTTACCAGTTTGCTTACCGTATCCAGGCAAATGCCGTTGGAAATAACACAGGTAAAAAGCGTGGTGGTATCGGCCCAAACCTGCGGATCGGCCAGGGTATCGTCGCTGACCTGAGCCGAAGGGAACCACTGATATGTAACTCCCGGGAAGGCCGGAATTTCATGTATCTGTATCGTATCCCCGGAGCAGATGGACGTATCGTTCATACTAAAAGCATCCGGCGTAAGTACAGCTATATTGCGCTGGGCCGTATCGCTGCAGGTAAGGTAGGTGTACACCAGTTTAAAGGAAGCCGGAGCCACCGCCGTGTAGGTGGGGTTGGCCATATTCGGGTTGCTGAGCCCCGTGGGGGGTATCCATTGATAGGTATACGCCGGCGGCAGGTTATTGCTGCCTATGTTCACCACGGTGCCTTCGCATACCAGCGTATCGCTGAACTGTATGTTCTGCAGCGGGTCTACGGTCACGGTCTGTGCAATGGTATCGGAGCAGGCGCTGTTGGCAATGATCAGCTGATAGGTCTGCGTTCCGGCCGAAGGATTAAAAATAGGATTGCTCACCGTAGGGTCTGAAAGACCGGTGGAAGGCAGCCACTGGTAGGTGACCCCGCCTACTCCGGAAGGCGGCATACCGATCTCGAAGGGCGTACTTTCGCAGGTGGCCATAGTGGGCAGGTCCTGGGCATTGTTACCCAGTACCACCACCTGTTTGGTAATGCTGTCTACCGGGTTGCAGGTGGTTCCGCTGCCGTTCAGGGCATAAAGGGTTACCTGGTATACGCCGGAATTGCTAAACGTAAAGGTAGGATTGGCCGCCGTAGAGGTTTGTCCGTCCGAAACACTCCACTGGTACGAGGTAGCACCCTCGCTCAGGTTTACAAAACTCATGTTCACCGGTGCGCAGCCCGAAGGCGGAATATCGAAATCGGCCACGGTCATCGGGAAATCGAACTTGAACTTAAATACCCCGTTGTTGCAGTTGAGGCTGTTGTTCGTAGGACTCCAGGCATTGGACGGGAATATCGGGAAGTCGCTGTGCGCTCCGCAACCTGCACATACGCTCTGGTAAATTTCGCCCTTACGGTTAAAACGGCTGGTACCGCCGTCCACGTGTTCGGCCGAGGTAGGTCCGCCAAAGAACGTAGAATACGTAAGCGAAGAGGCATTGTCCTCCATCACCATCAGGTAAAAATCGCTGCCGGTAGTGCTGCTCTGGTAGGCGCCGGGCGTAATGTCCAGCCCGCTTACCGTGCTGCCGGGAATAAATCCGCCGTTCACGGTTCCGCCCCAGCCGGAGATGTAAATTTTGTTACACACGTCAACCAGGAAGGCCGAGGGCGAGATATCCGGGTGCCCGTTGCCGTTGCCAAAGGCCGTGCTCCACTCCACCTGGTCAAGCCCGGGCTTGAATTTGGTGATGAACTGGTTCCCCGCCGGGTTGCCGTAAATGGCGTTGTTGAAATAGAATCCCGCGCTGTGGTCCGTCTGCCCCAGCACAAAGATATGGTCGTTCTTATCGGCTTCTACAAAGTAGATCTGGTCGTACTGAGAAGTGCCGTACAGCGATGCTTTTATCAGTGTGCTGCCCGTAGCGTTGATGCGCGCCACAAAACCGTCCACACCACCCGAAGGCGTATTGAAAGCCGCGCCGTTGGCCGGGAAATTGGCCGAATTGGTACCGCCGGCAATGATAATGTTGTTGTTGCTCAGGGCCAGGGAATAAATGGCATCTGCGCCTGAGCCCCCGATGTACGAAGACCAGAGCAGGCTGGTGAGCCCGTTGTCCATCTTGATCACGATACCGTCCTGTGTACCGCCCCCGTACGAAGACTGGAACCCGCCGGAAGTGCCGGGGAAATTAGAGGAAGACGTGGTGGTGGCCAGGTAGATGTAGTTCGAGTTATCGATGTCGATCTCTCCGCGGGCATCATCGGCATAATTGTGCTTGAGGCCGCCGGCCAGGTTCAGCCCGTCGTTACCGGTGCCCCCCAGGTAGGTGGAAGCCAGCAGGCCCGTTCCGGTCTGGTTAAAGCGCGTTACAAAAATATCGCAGCCCGAGGGGTATACAAAACCCATGCCGGTCCCTGTAACGCTGGTGCCCCCGTTAAAGGTCTTGTCGAACGCATTGGACGACGTGGGGAAATTGTTCGATCCCGTAGTGCCGAACACAAAAAGTTCATCGTAGTTGTTCACCACCAGGCTGTGCGGTATTTCCGAACCGTTGCCGCCCAGGTAGGTGGAAAAAATAAGGAAAGTACCCGTAATATCGTATTTGGTGATGGCCACGTCTATATTTCCACCGCCGTAAGTTACCTGGTAAGCGCCGGGCGTGGTCGGGTAGCCCAGGGCAAACACGTTACCGCCGGAATAGAGGTAGCCTTTGCTGTCGTAAGTGGCCGTAAACCCGAAATTATCGGCTGTGGAGCCCGAATAGGTACTGAAGATCAGCACCGGGTCGATCACCAGGGGCAGGTTCTTATCGTATGCGGCATCCAGCACAAAGCGTACAATGTTCTCCCGCAGCTCAAAACGGCCGGGCACCGCCAGCGTATCACCGTTGCGCAGCTGGTAGATAAAAGGCCGCATTTCCTTTACCAGGTTCAGCGAGGTTTTTACGTTCAGGTTGCCCAGTTCATCAATGTACATCTGTTCCTGGCCCTGGTACTGCATGGCTATCCGGGCGGGATCGGCCCCCGGGGCCACTACAAATTCGTATTTCAGGAAACCCTCGTCCTGCTTATACAGCACGTCGATGCCGGGATAAATATTTTTACCGCGCACTTCGCCGTAGGCATATACGTCCGTAGCCCAGCGCGAGGGATCTGTACCCAAAAAGTAGTTGTTGTAACTTACCGAAGCGTGTTCCTGTGTGTATTCGGCCAGGGGATCGGAACCCAGCAGGCGTATGCGCAGCGCATGAGCACGTATTTCGGGGGTACGTGCAAGCCCTTCGTGGCCTTCGAAATGATCGTGGATGGCCGCCAGTTTGGCATGGTCAAAAAAGCCGTAACTGATGCCCTGTGGTTCGATCCACATATTTCCGCCCGGCAGGTCGGCCTTGTACAATACGGGCGCGACCCACTGTCCCTTATTCTGAATAAAAGGGTACGCAGGGTGTCCGTCATGGGCCAGGGCGCTCATTACAAAGAGGGATAGAAACGCGAGTAAGGGGAGAATTCTCCTCATAAGCCTGATTTGTTAATCAAAGTTAATTATTTATACGAAAGTGTCGTAAGAAAGTTTGTGTTTTCCTAACATTTTGCATCTGTAAATAGTCTACCTTTGTACCGAATTCTGTATGAAAAGCCGTTTTGCCTTCATAGGACTTATCCTGTTCCTGGTGGCCTTTTCGCCGCTGGGTGAGGTATTGCAGGTACCCCTGCTTTTCGTGCATTATTCCGAACACAGGCAGCAGGACCCGTCCTTAGACATGGGTCGTTTCCTGGAAATGCACTACCAGGAGAGCGGAGATGCCGATAACGATTACCAGAAAGATGCCCAGCTCCCCTTTAAAAGCCTGGAACATTCCGTACTGCTGAAGCTGGTGTTCCTGCCCGCGGGCGCGTTTAAGGCCCCCGAATGTACGCAGCACCTGCTACACGTGACACACATTCCCTACCTCGAACGTTTTAGTTTTACCAGTCCGGCCCCGATCTTCCACCCTCCCAAAGCATAATTCCACTACCGTTTTTTTATTCAAGGCTGCCTGTACGGCGGCCCATTGTGGTATTTTATGCATTGATCCTATGATTTATAAAATAGCTGCCTTTTCGGTACACAATAAGCTCATTGTGGCCTTAGGCACCCTGGCCCTGCTGGTCTGGGGCATTTTTGAACTGCGCCGCCTGCCGGTGGACGCGGTTCCCGATATTACCGACGACCAGGTGCAGATACTTACCGTATCGCCCTCGCTGGGCGCTACCGATGTGGAGCGCCTCATTACCTTTCCCGTAGAACTGGCCTGCAGCAACGCCCCGCGCGTAAAACAGGTACGCAGTTTTTCCCGCTTCGGACTTTCGGTGGTGACCGTGGTCTTTGAAGAAGGTACCGATATTTACTGGGCGCGCCAGCAGCTTTCCGAACGCCTGGTACAGGTACAGGCCAGCATTCCACCCGGACTGGGCGTGCCGCGGCTGGGGCCGGTATCCTCCGGACTGGGCGAAATTTACCAGTACGTAGTGCGCTGTAAAGACGGCTACGAAGGCCGTTATTCGCCCGCACAGTTACGCTCCATACAGGACTGGGTGGTACGCCGCCAGTTACTTTCCGTAAAAGGCATTGCCGATGTAAGTTCGTTCGGCGGATTGCTGAAAGAATACGAAGTACAGCTGCAGCCCGCACAGATGAAGGCCTATAAGGTAACCGCCAGTGAAATTGCCGCCGTGCTCAACGCCAATAACGAAAATGCCGGCGGCTCCTACATCGAAACCGGGCCTACCCTCTCCTATATCCGCAGTGAAGGTCTTATGCAGACCAAAAGCGATATCGAGAACACCGTACTGCGGCATACCGAGAACGGACTGCCGGTGAAGGTAAAGGACGTGGCCGTGGTGGGCGAAGGACATGCCATTCCCTACGGAGCGCTCTGCTACAACGGCGATTGTAATGTTTCCGGAGCCGTGGTAATGATGCTGCGCGGCGAAAATTCTTCCGCCGTCATCGCACGCGTAAAAGACAAAGTAAAAGACATACAGAAAATGCTGCCCGAAGGTGTGGTCATTGAGCCCTTCCTGGACCGCAGCAAAATGGTGGATCATGCCATCAGCACCGTAAAGACCAACCTGCTCGAAGGGGCCGCCATTGTATTGCTGGTGCTCTTCCTGTTCCTGGGCGACCTGCGGGCGGCCTTTATTGTGGCTTCCGTAATTCCGCTAGCCATGCTCTTTGCCATCGGGCTCATGAATCTGTTCGGCGTCAGCGGCAACCTGATGAGCCTGGGCGCCCTCGACTTCGGTCTGCTGATCGACGGGGCCGTGATCATTGTAGAGGCCATCCTGTTCTATTTTATGCAGCACCGGAACGAAACGGTGGACAAAGACGCCCTTACCGCGGATATTGCCGGCAAAATGCTGCGGGCGGCCATTTTTGGTCAGCTCATCATCCTGGTGGTATACCTGCCCATATTTTCGCTGCAGGGCGTAGAAGGCAAAATGTTCAGACCCATGGCACAGACCGTGTCCTTTGCACTGGTGGGCGCCTTCATGCTTTCGCTTACCTATGTGCCCATGATGAGCGCCTGGCTGCTGAAGATACCCGCCCCCGGACGTAAGAACTTCGCCGACCGCTGGGAACATTTCCTGCAGGAAAAATACAGCCGTATCCTCACAAAGGCCATCCGGCATAAAAAAATGGTACTGAGCCTGGCCCTGCTGCTCTTTATCCCGGCAGCCGCTTCGCTGTTCTTTATCGGCGGAGAATTTATTCCCCAGCTCGAAGAAGGCGATTTTGCCGTGGAGACCCGTCTGCTGCCCGGAGCCAGCCTGCATACCACCCAGGAACATACTTCAAAAGCATCCCAGGTACTGCTGAAATTCCCCGAAGTAGAAAAAGTAGTCACCAAGATCGGCAGCAGTGAGATCCCTACCGATCCCCTGCCGCTCGAAATTGCCGATATGATCGTGGTACTGAAGGATAAGAAAGAATGGACCACGGCACACAGTTTTGCCGCACTGGCCGATACCATGAACCGCGCGCTTTCGCTGAACCCGGGAGCTACGTTCAGCTTCCAGTTCCCGGTGCAGATGCGTTTTAACGAGCTGCTTACCGGCGCCAAACAGGACGTGGTGTGTAAAATATTCGGCGAAGACCTGGACAGCCTGGTAAAGTACGCAGACCACCTGCGCAGTATCATTGAAAACACAGAAGGCGCTGCGGATATCTATGTAGAATCGGTAAGCGGTATGCCGCAGACCCTGATCCGGTACAACTATGCAGCCCTGGCGGCCTACGGGGTACAGGTATCCGAACTGAACCGCGCCGTGGAAGCCGCTTTTTCCGGAACGAAGGCCGGCCAGATCTACGAAGGGGAAAAAAGCTACGATATTGTACTTCGTCTGCCTCCGGACATACGCAATTCGGCGGCAAGCCTGCGGCAGCTGCCCGTACAGACCGCCTCCGGCAGTGTAGTACCGCTGGAAATGCTGGCCGATATCCGCGAAATAAGCGGTTACAACCAGGTACAGCGCGAAAACACACAGCGGCGTATCATTATCGGGTTCAATGTAAAAGACCGCGACGTACAGAGCGTGGTAAAAGACATACAGGCACAGGCCGCTTCCCTGGCACTGCCCTCCGGGTATTACATCCGCTATGGCGGCTCTTTCGAAAACCTGCAGGAAGCCTCGGCCCGCCTCAGCATTGCCCTGCCCGTGGCACTGGGTCTCATTTTTGTGCTGTTGTTCTTTGCCTTCGGGTCGGCAGCACAAAGTCTGCGGGTCTATTCGGCCATCCCGCTCAGTTCCATCGGTGGTATTGCCGCACTCTGGCTGCGGGGAATGCCATTCAGCATTTCGGCGGGCATCGGTTTCATTGCCCTGTTCGGGGTAGCCGTGCTCAACGGTGTGGTACTGGTATCGGAGATCAATAAACTCCGTGCCGAAAGACGAGATGAGGCCATGAGCGCCATCGTAATGCAGGCCTGTATCAACCGTCTGCGTCCCGTGCTGCTTACCGCCACGGTAGCTTCACTCGGCTTTCTGCCCATGGCCCTCAGCAACGGCGCCGGGGCCGAAGTACAACGCCCGCTGGCCACCGTGGTCATCGGCGGACTCATCAGTTCTACCCTGCTTACCCTGCTGGTGCTACCGGTATTGTTCCTGCTGCGCAAAGCAGCGTCTCCCAAAGCGGCCCTGGTGCTGCTCCTGTTTGGTATTACGGGCTATGCGGCCGCGCAGGTGCCGGTACATTACCACGAGGCACTGCGTATCATGCAGGACAGCAGTCATCGCTTTCGTGCACTGGACCTGGAACAGCAGGGTATAGCCGCCCGCAGGGGTACCGGCTGGAACCTGCCTAAGACACAGTTCAATTTTTCCTACGGAAACATCAACAGTGCGGCCGTGGACAATGGGTTTCAGCTACAGCAGAGCCTCGAATTCCCTACGGTATACACTGCACAAAGCCGCCTGCTGAAAAGCGAACAACAGGGCGCCTATGCCGATAATGCCCTCAGCCGCCGAGAAAAGGAAAGAGAACTTTCGCTGCACTTCTGGAAATACCTCTGGATACAGCAGAAAATAGCCCGGGCACGCCAGAAAGACAGCCTGCTGCAGGTTTTCAGCGCCGCCGCACAGACCCGCGCACGTACAGGCGAAACCGGCCTCTGGGAAGAAAAAAGCGCACAGAACGAACAGCTACTGGTACGCCAGGAACTGCTGAACCTGCGCAACGACTCGGACCTTACCCTGCAGCTGTTCAACAGCCTCCTGCAGACAGACACCTATTTCATCCCCGCGACCGACAGTATGCTGGCGCCTCTTCATCAAAGCAGAGCAGGCACACATCCCCTGCTGCTGAAAGCTTCAGCACTCGAAAATTCGGCCCTGTACCAGTGGCGTGTACGTAAGTCCAAAGTACTGCCGGATATCCTGCTCGGCTACAACAACATGACCATTATCGGGTACCAGAACCCGGACGGTAACGAAGTATACTTTGACGGACGAAAACGCTTTGGCACTTTTGTGGCCGGCCTGGCACTGCCCCTGTTCAGCGGCGCTGCCATACAGGAGGCCCGCGCCGCCCGCTTCCGTTACCAGGGTGTGCAGGCGCTGAACCGCTCGGTGCAGGCCGAGTTCAACGCCCGGTACAGCACAGCGGCCCGCCGTACCGATCGCCTGCGGGCCAGTATGGACACTTACCGGAATGAACTGATGCCTGCCGCCGCAGAGATGGAAAAGATCGCCTTTTCGCAGTGGAAGAACGGTGCCATCAGTTACAGCGAATGGTTCCTGATGTACCGCAACTGCCTAAGCATATACGATTCCTGGCTGGACCTACTGTGGGAGTATAATGCAGCCGTTATTGAATACAATTATCTGAATCCCTAAAAACAGAATCCATGAATATCCGTAAACATATAATTATTGCCTGCCTGAGTGCAGGTTTCATTGCCGGTTGCGGCAGCGGAAACAACAGCGGCACGCCGCAGAAACAGGAACCCGGCGTACTTACACTCAGTCCGCAACAGGTACAGAATGCCCGCATAAACAGCGGCACAGCCGACAGCGTGGTCATAAACAGCGAGGTATTGCTCAACGGAATGGTGGAAGCCCCGCCGTCGCATAAGATCAGCATTTCGTTCCCCGTAGGGGCCGTTGTAAAGAACATCAGGGTGCTGCCGGGACAAAAAGTGCAGAAAGGTGAACTTTTATGCCGCCTGGAGTCGATGCAGATCGCCGAAATACAGCGGGCCTATCTCAGTTCCGAGGCACTGTGCCTGCAATTGGAAGCCGAGGCCTCCCGCCAGGAAGAAATGGCTCGCAATAACGCCTCCAGCGAAAAACAGCTGCAGGACGCGCAAACCCGGCTGCTGGTAGAAAAAGCCTCCCGCGAGGCCCTGAAACAGCAGCTGAACCTGCTGGGCATACGCAGCAACGGTATGCAGGCCGCAAACATCAGGCCTTATGTAGATATTACCGCCCCGGTAGCAGGTTACATCAGCGAAGTACGTATCAACGAAGGTATGTATACCGATGCCGGCACAGAGCTCCTTGTACTGATCGACCCGGCCGATATGCACATCAGCCTGCAGGCGTTCGAAAATCACCTCCCGCTATTGCGTGAAAAACAACAGGTGCAGTTCTTTACGAACAGTGCACCGGAACAGACCTTCAGCGGCAGTATTATCGGTATCGGCCGGCAGATCGGGGCTGACCGCAGCTTTACCGTACATTGCCATACCGATGACCCCGCCCGGCTACTGGTACCGGGTATGTTCATAAACGGGAAGGTGCAGGTACAGAGCGGCCGGGTACAGGCTCTGCCCCTCGCCGCCATCGTACGCAACGGCGATAAGGCCTTTGCCTTTACCGATGAAGGCGGCGGACGGTTCGTGGAACACGTGGTGAACACCGGCCTGAGCGACGAAACCTATACACAGGTGATCTTACCCGCAACGCTTTCCGGCAGAAAATGGGTAAAGACCAATGCCTATACGCTCTGGCTTAGCCTCCACAATGCAGCTGCCGACTGAGCCAAAAAATAAATACATATACGAAAACCGGTATTTGTCCGCCAAAATTATAGACAGATACCGGTTTTTAAATTTCCGGAAACTAAAAAGCGATATTTTAGTAACGACCTTATACACTGCTTACAAGTAACTTACAAATAAATACATACCTTTTTAGACCGATAAACGGCCTCTGCCCTTTCGGTATCATTAAAGATTTATTAACATTGTATATAATTTATACCATTAATAAAACCAAACAATTCTATCTAAGGTATGAAAAAAAGTTCTATTCTATCTTTTGGCATTTTAGCATGCCTTTTCCTTTTGCCTTCTCTTGCCGGTGCCCAGTTAGCGGGTTACTATAAGCAGAGTTTCGAAGGCACGCAATTCCCGCCCGCCGGCTGGCAGGCCACCAGCGTTCAGGGCGCCAACGTATGGCAGCGCACTTCTGACGAAGCCTATGACGGTTCGTTCAGTGCGTACATGGAATACCAGTCAACCGGAGGCCAGGACTGGCTCATCACCCCCAAGTTCCAGGTTGCCAGCGGCGACTCGCTCATTTTCTACATGACGCTGGAATACGACGGATTTCCGCCCGATTCACTCATCGTGCGTGCATCTACGGGTGACTCGGCACTCGCTTCCTTTACGTCTACGCTGCTGCAGCTGGAAGAAGGCGTAAACTATCCCCTGACTGCCGGTGTATGGCAGCGCTATGCCGTTTCCCTGGCACCATTCGTAGGTCAGGACATTTTTGTGGCTTTCAGCCACTATAATGTAGACGGCGACGGTGTGTACATCGACCGTGTACAACTGGGTACCCTGCCGGCACTGGATGCCGAGGCCTCTACCTATGACGGCCCGGCGCAGATCGTAGCCAATACCTCGCTTACCCCGCAGGCTACCGTGGCCAACAATGGCCCCACTCCACAATCGTTCAATGCCACACTGGAGATCCAGGGCGGTTATGTATCTATTGTAGGTGCTCCCAACGTAGCTGCCGGAACCAGCACTCAGCTGAGCTTTACCCCCTGGACACCTGCAACTCCGGGTGTTTACCAGGCCAAACTCTATACCGGTCTGACCGGCGACCTGGTGCCAAGCAACGATACCCTGCTGTTTAGCATTACCGTAATGCAGGATTTCGAGAACTACGGCTGGAACACCTTTACTCCGCTGCCGCAGCCGATGTGGGCTTCTGCCTCAGCCTTCCTGAAAGGCTGTAACAGTCCCACCGATTCCGGCTATATCTACCACATCAGCGGTAACGACATGAACTTCAACACCATTGCCAATGCCTACAAAATGAACGTGGTAAGCGGCGCATGGTCTCCCATCGCCAACCTGCCTACCGGCAAACAGCAGATCGGCGCAGCTGCCATCAAAGGTAAAGTATATGTACCGGGCGGTTATGTAGGTTCTTTCTCGCCGACCACCAGCGCACATGCCTATGATCCGGCTACCAACACATGGACGGCCATCGCCAATATGCCTACGGCTGTGGGTGACTACGCCATTGCGTCCTATGCCGACAGCCTGATGTACATCGTGGGCGGTTATAACGGTACTACCGATGTAACTACGGTACAGATCTATAACGTAAATACCAATACCTGGACCACAGGCACTGCCTTTGCCGGAACTGCCGTGAGCGGTGGCCGCATGGGTATTACCGGCAATAAGATCGTACTCGTAGGCGGTTACAACCAGGTTACCGAAACCAGCGACCAGGCCTGGCTGGGAACCATCAATACCAGCAATCCTTCGCAGATCACCTGGACCGCACTGCCCAGCTACCCGGCAGGTCCTTCCGGACGTCTGGCCGGCGGCGCTACTCCGCTGAACGACGGTAAAGTATACTTTACGGCCGGTGACCCCGACGGTCAGGGTCTGTTTGTAATGAATGCCACGTTTGCCTTCAACGTAAACACCAACCAGTGGGAAGGTGGTCCGGATAAACCTTCATCCGTAAGTAACGTATTCAACTTCGTGGCCTTTACGGCGAACGACAGCGTATACCTGGCCTGTATCGGCGGTTACGACGGAAACGATATCCTTGATAATGTAGAGGCCATCAATGTAGGCGCACTGCCGCAGCCGACCATCAGCAGCACTACAACCACTGTGTGCGAGGGTACTTCCATTACCTTTACAGCTACAGGCGGCCAGAGCTACCTGTGGGAGCCTGCTGCTTCCTTCAGCGATCCCACACAGGCTGTACAGACCATTACCCCGGCACCGGGCGTAAGCAGCATCGTGGGACATGTATACCAGGCATGGGGCTGTCCGCTGACAGACTCCATCGAGGTTACCGTAAATGCCAAACCGACTGCGGCCCTGGGCACATTTACCACTCCCTGCGTATATCACAGTCCCTTCGCCCTGAGCGGCGGTACTCCTGCCGGTGGTACCTATAGCGGTGCTGGCGTTACAGCCGGTATCTTCAGCCCCGGAGCGGCCGGTATCGGTTCACATACCATTACCTATATCTACACTTCGCCGGAAGGCTGTTCCGATACCACAAGCGGAACCCTGAGCGTGAGCGCCTGCGCCGGACTGGAAGAGGAAGAAGGTTTTACCTTCAGCATTTACCCGAATCCTTTCCGCGAGCAGTTCGTGATACAGGCTGAAACTGCCGGAATTGAAAAGACAGAAGTGTTCAATGCCGTTGGACAACTGGTTTACAGCAACCAGAACCCGGCTGCCATACAAACGATCGATCTGAACGGATTTGAAAGCGGCGTATACATCATCCGTGTGTACAGCGCTGATAAGACAATTACCCGTAAAATCATCAAACAATAGTCTTTGCGACTTAAGTGCAAGAACGCTGTTCCTCCCGGGACAGCGTTTTTTTGTGTTTATACCTTGCTGCAAAAAAGAAACGCTGCCCTTTTGAGCAGCGTTTTCGTTTATAAATACGTATGTATCGTTTTACATATTACGGCGGTACTGGCCACCTACTTCAAAGAGTGCATTGGTGATCTGTCCGAGCGTACACCACTTGGTACTTTCCATGAGCACACCAAAGAGGTTCCCGTTACGCACAGCCGCCTCTTTCAGGTCTTTCAGCTGTTTTTCGATCTCTGTTTTATTACGTTCCTGCTGGTTGCGGGCCGTTTGTATCTGGAACTCCTTCTCTTCTTCGGTACTGCGGATCACTTCGGCCGGAATTACCGTAGGCGAACCTTCTTTACTCAGGAAGGTGTTCACCCCGATGATCGGGAATTCGCCCGTATGTTTCAGGGTCTCATAATACAGGCTCTCTTCCTGTATCTTGCCGCGCTGGTACATGGTTTCCATGGCTCCCAGCACACCGCCGCGCTCTGTGATGCGGTCAAACTCGGCATACACCGCCTCTTCTACCAGGTCGGTGAGTTCTTCAATGATAAAGCTGCCCTGGATGGGATTTTCGTTCTTGGCCAGGCCCAGTTCCTTGTTGATGATGAGCTGTATGGCCATGGCCCGGCGCACACTTTCTTCGGTGGGCGTGGTAATGGCCTCGTCGTAGGCATTGGTATGCAGGCTGTTGCAGTTATCGTAGATGGCATACAGGGCCTGCAGGGTGGTGCGGATGTCGTTGAACGAGATCTCCTGCGCATGCAGGCTTCGGCCGCTGGTCTGGATATGGTATTTGAGCATCTGGCTGCGCTCATTGCCGCCGTATTTATACTTCATGGCCTTGGCCCATATACGGCGCGCCACACGGCCGATCACCGAATACTCGGGGTCTACGCCGTTGCTGAAGAAGAACGACAGGTTGGGCGCAAAACTGTCGATGTCCATACCACGGCTCAGGTAATACTCTACATAGGTAAAGCCGTTGGCCAGTGTAAAGGCCAGCTGGGAAACGGGATTGGCTCCCGCCTCGGCAATATGGTACCCGCTGATGCTTACGCTGTAGAAGTTACGTACGTTATTGTTTACAAAGTATTCCTGTACGTCGCCCATGAGTCGTAAAGAGAACTCGGTAGAGAAGATACAGGTGTTCTGCGCCTGGTCTTCCTTCAGGATATCGGCCTGTACGGTACCGCGCACCTGGCTCAGGGTATGTTCCTTGATCTTCTGGTATACATCGGCCGGCAATACCTGGTCGCCCGTAACGCCGAGCAGCAGGGTACCCAGTCCGTCGTTACCGTTGGGCAGTTTGCCGTTGTAATGCGGGCGAACGGCTTTCTTAGCCGCGTAAATAGCGTCGATCTTAGCATTTACCTCGTCCAGCAGGCCGTTTTCACGGATGTATTTTTCGCACTGCTGGTCGATGGCAGCATTCATAAAGAAACCGGTCATGATGCTGGCCGGACCGTTAATGGTCATCGATACCGAAGTGGCCGGATCGGCCAGGTCGAAGCCGCTGTAGAGTTTCTTGGCATCGTCGAGGCAGCAGATGCTTACCCCGCTGTTGCCGATCTTTCCGTAAATATCCGGGCGGTAATCGGGATCGTTCCCGTAAAGCGTAACACTGTCGAATGCCGTACTGAGACGTTTGGCCGGCATACCTTCGCTTACGTAGTGGAAGCGTTTGTTGGTGCGCTCAGGACCGCCTTCCCCGGCAAACATGCGTGTGGGATCTTCATTGGTGCGCTTGAACGGGTATACGCCCGCTGCATACGGAAACTCGCCCGGTACGTTCTCGGTCAGGTTCCACTTCAGTATATCGCCCCAGTCCTTATACGCCGGCAGGGACACTTTGGGCACCTTAGTGCCGGAGAGGGATTCGGTCTTGGTCGGTACGCGGATCTCTTTTCCACGTACGGTGTATACATATTCGTCGCCTGTATAGTTGGCCTTCTTGGCCTCCCACTCTTCCAGTATCTTTTTGTTACGGGGATCGAGGTTCAGTTCCGTTTCACGATACAGTTTTTCAAGTTCTGCATAGGTCGGCGAATCTTTTTTACCGCTGATGGTAAGCACCTGCATGGTAAGCGAAATGCCGTAGAGCTGACGGGCCACTTCGGCCTGTTTTTCCGCCGTTTTGTTGTAATTCCGGTTGTTTTCCGTGATCTCGCTCAGGTAACGTACCCGGTCGGGCGGAATAATGAATATTTTTTCACTCTGCCCGGTGGTCCAGTTCAGCGTATGCGAAAAGTGTCCGTTCGTAATTTCGTTCAGTTTATCGATCAGTGACAGGAACAGCGCATTGGTACCCGGGTCATTGAACTGTGAGGCGATGGTTCCGAATACCGGCAGAGATTCCTCGGCAGCGTCCCAGAGATTATGGTTTCGGCGATACTGCTTTTTAACGTCGCGCAGGGCGTCGGCGGCACCGCGTTTATCGAACTTGTTGATGGCGATCACGTCGGCAAAGTCGAGCATGTCGATCTTTTCGAGCTGCGTGGCGGCACCGTACTCGGGTGTCATCACATACATGCACATATTGCCAAACTCGGTGATCTCGGTATCGCTCTGCCCGATACCGCTGCTTTCCAGGATAATGAGGTCGAAGCCCGCGCATTTCAGTACGTTCAGGGCATCGCCCACGTAGCGGCTCAGTGCCAGGTTGGCCTGGCGTGTGGCCAGGGAGCGCATGTACACGCGGCCCCCGTTGATCTCGGGATTGATGGCGTTCATACGGATACGGTCGCCCAGCAGTGCCCCGCCCGTCTTACGTTTGGAGGGGTCCACCGAAATGATGCCGATCTTTTTATCGGGGAAATCGAGCAGGAAACGGCGGATGATCTCGTCCACCATGCTGCTTTTCCCGGCTCCGCCCGTACCCGTGATACCGAGTACCGGGGTATTGCTCTGTTTGGCTTTTTCGCGTACAATGTCCAGGATGGCCTGGTTCTCTTCCGGGAAGTTCTCCGCCGCGGAAATGAGTTTGGCCACAGCGCGGTAATCGCCGCTCAGCAGTTTATCGAGGGTACCGTTCTGTTCAAAGGAACCTTTGGGGAAATCGCTTTTTTCGATCAGGTCGTTGATCATGCCCTGCAGCCCCATGGCCCGGCCGTCGTCGGGAGAATAGATGCGGGTAATGCCGTATGCATGCAGTTCATCGATCTCGGAGGGCAGTATGGTACCGCCACCACCGCCGAATACGCGGATATCTGCACCGGCTTCTTTCAGCAGGTCGTGTATGTACTTGAAAAATTCGGTGTGGCCGCCCTGGTAGCTGGTAATGGCAATGGCCTGGGCATCTTCCTGTATGGCGGCGTTCACGATCTCGGCCGCACTGCGGTTGTGTCCCAGGTGTACCACTTCGGAACCGGAACTCTGCAGGATGCGGCGCATGATATTAATGGCGGCATCGTGCCCGTCGAAAAGGGACGCGGCCGTAACGATCTTTATCTTATTCCTGGAAACGTATGGACTTGCGTTCGTCATAATAAAGCAGCATGTTAGACCGCAAATTTAACCAATTTTCGCAAGTGGGAACCCCTAAATAAAGCAGGGCTTATGTGCCTATACCCCAAACAAATGCGGCCATACAGCTTCGGCCAGCTCACGGAAAGCACCATCGCCGCCCGCTTTTGTACAGATGTGATGTGCCTTTAATTTTACCGTAGAGGAAGCGTTGGCCGGACAGGCTACCATACCCGCCATTTCCATCGCATCCAGGTCGTTATTGTCGTCCCCGAAAAAGAGTACGTTCTCGGGCTGTATCCCCATATCGTCGATCCATTGCTGCAGGATCAGGGCCTTTTTTTCTTCGCCGGCATAACAATACGAGGTTTTGAGCATGGCTGCGCGGCGTTCCACGATAACGGGCGTTTTGGCGTGACTGAGCAGCCCCGTGCGTATACCGTTCTTTTCGAGCGTGGTAATGGCCAGACCGTCGCGGGCATTGAACTTTTTAAATTCATCGCCGGCGGCCGTAATGTAAATACCGGCATCCGTCAGGGAACCGTCCACGTCCATCACCACCAGCTTTATTTCGTGAATATACATTCGTACTTAATCTTTTTTGAGTGAAACTACGGATATTTTCTGTGCATTCTGCCAGGTGCCCACCCAGCCCTGTGCGGTCTCCGTAATAATAAAGACGCTGCTTACCGCGGTACCGTTCAGTTCTTTCAGCGTATAGGTGCTGCCTTCGGCCGTGCCCAGGAGCTCCATTTTTTTGGAAGAACCCTGCGCCTCATAGTAATACCAGCCGGAAACCAGGTTGCCCAGGCGTTTGAACTGCATTTTTATTTTCTGTGTTTTGGCTATGGTGCCGCTCAGTTTAACCAGTACGGCTGTTTCCGGGCTAAATACGCTGCCGGATGTACCGGTAGCAGGCCCCTCTTTCAGCCAGTCGCCCAGGAATTCGCTGCGCAGGTAAGGTCTTGCCTGCTGCCAGCTTACGTGGAATTCCGGCGCCGGCAGGGCCCAGGGCGTTACTTCGTATTTATTGTAGTAAAAGTGAATGCCCGAATCGTTGAACACGTAATTCGTGGCCAGGGGCAGCAATCCTTCTTCCCAGCCCACGCCGTGATCGAAGAGTTTTTCCCCTGCCGGGATATCAAAATCGCGGCGGATCTGGGGTTCGCCTATCTTCACGAACGCTTCGGCATAATTACCTTTGAAAAAAGCGGTATCCGGCAGGATACGGCCCTCTTTTTTATCCATATAGTCCGTAATGGCGCCATAGTTGCCATGTGCGCCGCAGCAATACTCGTCCCAGCTTACATCCAGGCGGTACATGCGGCCGTGCTCCTTCAGCGTCACTTTCGTATTGTTCTCACACTCCGGGCATTCACCAATTACATCGGCCACCGCGGGATTTACCGAATAGGTCTTGTTCTTAATATCTTCGAGTGTATAAGAAGGCCTGTCGCTCAAATAACCCTGCACCACGCTGTTGCTGATGAAATGCTTCAGCGAATCGAGCACCCGGGCATTGGCAGCCTGGGTTACGTAAGGGAATTCCATAGACCCGCCCCGTGCATATTTGCGTTCCACCTTCTGGAACGTGAGGGTCTGGGCAGACAGGAACGTACCCAGGAAAAGCTGGACACAAAGTATAACAAGGATCTTTTTCATGGCAGAAATTTTAGGCAAGATTACGAAAAAAGCCGCTATACCCTGCCCGGCGACCTTTCTAAAAGCGGAGCGAAGCGTAAAAACCGCCCGGGGAGGCGCTTACAAAGGGCTGAATTTTATCCAGTTTACGCGCCGCATGCAGTTTGTGCGCCGTAAGCAGGCTTACATCATAAAACAACAGGAAGGCTCCCTGAAGCAGCAGGGCATTGCCGAAACCCTCCCAGCGCATGGCATTGATGGGTTTTACAGGCGTATTGGACAGGGCACGCAATCCAAAACCGCCCGAAATATACACGAGGTCAAGCGCGGCATTGGCCCAGTATACCGTTTCGGTCTGCTTCTGTTTTTTCCAGGCGGCAAAATAGCCGGATACCGGCCTGCTGCGGTAGCTCATAATGATCCCCGGTACCGCTATGGCAAAATTAACCGTATTCCAGAGCACATTGCCCATGTGAAAATACTTGTTGCTGCCCGTACCGCGGGCCCAGCCGGCTCCGCTTACCGCAAAATTCCCCAGCGACCAGGCACCGAGCGTATACATACCGGCACGGGTAATTTTCTCCTTTTCCAGGCTGAACTGCCGCACCGAAGCCGTATCGCGCTGGGCAAAAAGAGGTGTAAGTGAACAGGACAAAAGAAGTATCAGTATGCTTTTCATCCGTATCGTTTTGTATATAAACGTAAAAAGGGACTTCCGGGTTTTACTCTACCGGTGATCCTTTGATAAAATGGAAGAAAAAGATCACGGCGGCCCGGCGCATGTCCACGCCGGATGCATTGCCGATCACAGATCCGTCCTTGCGTACGTCTCCGTTCGGTTCGATACGGCCTTTTACCGAGCCGGCAAGACGTACATTGCCGCTGGCGTCTATACTGCCGGCGATGGAACCGTCTTTACGGATATCCCCGTTGTCTTCAATACGGCCCCGGATCGATCCGTCGATACGGATGTCACCGTTCTCTTCGAACGTTCCTCGTACAGAACCATTTATACGGATATCGCCGTTATTCTCGATACGGCCGAATATGGAACCTTTGTAACGCATGTCCTGTGCATGAATGAGCGTCATGGAAGCCTGTAATGCAAAGAGAAATACCAGTACCGGAAATCGTTTTTTCATTGTAAATCAGTAAATAGGCAATGAAGATACGCAAATTCCGGTTCCTTAATGCATGATGGTGATGCTGCCGTTGCGTTGTTTTCCGCGGATATCCAGTACGTAAAAGTATACACCGGGGCTCAGCAGCTGACCGTTGGAACCGTGTCCGTCGAACAGTACAGCCGTGTCTGAAATGCGCTGCACCACTTCGCCCCAGCGGTTGTACACCAGCAACTGAAAGGCTCCGCAATACTGTATGGAGGATGGTAGTTCAAAATGATCGTTCAGTCCGTCGCCGTTGGGTGTAATGATATTGGCCAGGGCCAGCTGTTCGATGCCTTCGGCGCCCGTAACCTGTATCGTTTGTGTATACGATGTATCGCAACCGTTTATATCGCTTATGATCGCCGTAACGGTATAGCTTCCCGCTGCTGCGTAGGTATGACTTACCGCAGGCCCCGTACCTGTGCTGCCATCGCCAAAATCCCAGCGTACCGAATCCCCGGCCTGTTCCGGTACTGAAAAGCCGTATTCGCCCAGGCAGCCCTCTTCGGGTAGCAAAGGCCCGGGCGAGCCGCTGAAATAGTCCGCACCCAGGCTGAAATACAGGGTATCCGAACAACCTTTACTGTCGGTCGAGATCAGCATATACTGTACCGTAGTGTCCTGGTCCATAAAAGCCGTTACCTGGCTGCCGGAAGTGCCTGAAAGGTTAAAAGCCGGAGCCCAGCCAAAGGTATAAGGATCTGCCGAAGAGGCCGTAAGCTGGGTCTGCTGCCCTACGCAAAGTACGGAATCGTCGATACTGAGGCTGGTTTGCAGCGGCGGCGGATTCAGCAGCAGAGTGTCCAGCACCAGGGTATCGCAGTGATTGCTGTCGGTAAGGATAACCTGGTAATGACCGGGGCTGAGGTTCGGGTTCAGCGGCGAAGTAACGCCATTGCTCCACTGAAGGGTATACGGCGGCACGCCCCCGTCGGGCATGGCGGTAAGCAGTCCGTCGGAACCGTTGTGGCAGGTTACCGGGTTGCTTACGCTCCAGTAAAAATCGAGCTGCGGCGGCTCCTGGAGGCTTACCTGCTGTGAATCGGCACAACCGATGGCATCCGTTACCACCACCTGGTAATTGCCTGCAGGCAGTCCGCTTACCGTTTGTGTGGTGTCCCCGGTAGACCAGAGGATAGTATAGGGCGGGATACCGCCGAAGATGTTGAGGGAAAGTTCACCGTCAGACACCCCGTTGCAGGTAATGCTCTGCGCGATCTGGGTACCGTAGAACTGCTGACCGAAATCGGAAAAGTAGCCGTAGCGGCAACCGGAACTGGCGCCCCCGTTAATGATGCCCATGTGAAAAAAGCCCAGGGAATTGCGCACTACGGTAGAGGCGCCCACGATCACATCGGCCGTGGAAAAGGTGATCAGTGCCTGGGAATAGAGTCCGCCCGTGCCCGGCACCACGCTGAAGGCTGCCGCCGGGATCAGTGCTGCATTGCCGTTGAGTGTAAATCCGCTCACATTCGCCGTTTTGGTAAATAAGGTAATGCTGAAATTCTCGATGGTGGAACGCACCACGCATACCGAATTGGAGCCCGTGCAGGTGATGGGCGGCACCAGGGCCGAACCGATCTCGCAGCCGTAGCCCGTGTAGTGTAAAACGTACACCGGTGCCGAAGACTGTATGTATATCGATGGCGTGGTAAGATTGTGCTCAAAGACCTGCCCCTGGGCAAAAGTGCCCTGCGAAACGCCGCCGACGGATATGGTGGTATTGTTCTGTACCGGCATAATGTATACTTTGTCGGTAACGTTCAGGGTGCCCTTTACCACAATGTATTCCTTGCCCACGATGTTTACCGGTACGATCTGGTCGCCCGCCAGGTCGGCACAACCCTGGAAACTCAGGCTGTCGTCCTTGATGGTAACGGCAATTTTCTTATCCGAAGTAATGAGCGTACCGCCCAGGGTACCGGTGACCAGGTTGCCGGTCTGCTGTACGGAATAGGTTTCGCCCTGCTGCAGTACAATGGTATAGGGCACGCCGGCCGGGTGACCCACTACGGCATTGGTGGGCGTAATAGTAATACTGGTATTGTTTTCCGTAGCTACAATATCGATGGTAGAAAAAGCGCCGGGTGCATAGCCCGCCCCGCTGTTCCAGGCCGTCTGGAAAGGCACGATGAATTGCGTGCCGAGCGCGTTCCGGCCTTTGAGGGCAAAGATCTCGGGGTTGCAGTTACAGGTGGTGTTTACTTCGTAATAGGCCGATATCTTCGCGTTGGAACGGATACGAAGGCCCTTGTTCAGCACGGTATTGGCCGGGGCATTCTCCAGCGACGCAAGAGAGGCCGTAAGGTCTACACTCTGGCTGCCATTCGGCCCCAGCAGCACATTTACGGGCGTAAAGGCCGGATTGGCCGGCTGATCGATGACCACCCCGGCGCCCGCCGTTTCCGTGGCCAGGCGCAGCAGCACGGGCGAATCGCCATGGGCAGAAGTTACTTCCGGGGCCACAAACCAGAAAAGCGTATCATTCTGGGCAGAGGCCCTGTACAAGCTAAAAAAACAGGCAGAGAGAACACACAGCAGGCAGGTTAGTCGTTGGGGCATAGTTTAGGTGTTAACTTTCGTTAAAAATAGAACAAAAAGGAACACTTGCAACAAAAAAAGGAAAAAAAATAAACGGCTAACATTTTATTATCAGCCGTTTAGAATATACTAAAATGGTGCATCCGTGAGTGCGAAAATCAGAAGTAGCGCTCGCAGAACAGCATTACGTTCTTGTAGAAAAGACGGTCGAGCAGCTCTTCCTCGCGCATGCCGTACCAGAGAGCTTTCTGATACTTGGTGCGGCGCAGCCAGGAGTACATATCGTCGTACAGGGTCGGGAATTTATTGGCGGCATCGTAGTATTCCATGGTAAAGATGCCCCCGTCCAGGTCGGAACCGATGCACAGGCTTTCCCAGGCGCCCTGGTGTCCCACGGCCTTCACCGCCTGGAAAATATTATCCCAGAACATCTGCATATAGGCGTCCTTCATCTTTTCCTGGTCGGTAATGCGGCGTATCTCTTTCATGAACTTACCGCCGCCCAGCTTGGTCTTGTCCAGCATAAAGCCCATGAGCCCTTTGGTATGGTTCACGAGCGCAATTTCCTCATCGCTGTTGTTGATGCTCCAGTTAAAGAACTGGCTGTTGGCATTTTTCTTATCGTTGTCCGGCTTAATGAGGGAACCCGTCATGGACTTGAACCCGTTCACCGCGGTGTGCGAGATAATGAGCGGGATATTGTCGTTCCTGTTCAGGTAATTGTAGCTGCGTACCCAGTTGTAATATTCTTTACGCGCCTGCAGACTCATGTGTTTGCAGTCGATGTAGATGCGGCGGCCGTTGGAGTTACTGAGCAATTCTTTCATAGCCTTGATGCCCAGCCCGGTGAGTCCTGTCTCCAGGCCGCGTTTCTGGTTCAGGAAGCCGGTGCCCACCAGGAAGTTGAAACTTTTGGAATGCCCGCAGAGCTCATTGTAAAAGTGGTGCGAAACATTCACCATCAGGGGCGGGTTCTCCCATTCCTTAACGGCAATGATGTTCTGTTTGAGCCGGGTCTTCATCTCCCGTTTGTTCAGCTGCCCGCTCAGCATGTCCTCATCAAAGAACACGTGTGCCCCTTCGATCTGCAGGATGGCCGCAATGGTATCGGGACGGTTCTCGGCAATATCTTTCAGTTCGGAGTACGAATTCACGATCCTGAACTTGTATTTGCCGCAGGGAGAATCGCCCTCCTGCCCTTTTACATAGTCGTACTCCTGTTTCAGTTCCTTAAAATAATCGCTGCGCTGCCGCAGGTAATGAATGCGGTCCACATCATAACCCATGGTGATGGACGTAAGGTCGTCCAGGCCTTTTTTACTGGTAAGGGCCTTAGGCACGCCGCGGATGTCAAAAAAGCCGCGTTCCATGGGGTAGAGCGATATAAAAACCACACGTACATTGCCTTCCATCAGGTTATACAGGTTGGTCTGACTGAATTTGGCCACGCCCTTGGAGTTGTTCACCGCAAACTTTCCGGCTGCGGTAGTGGGTGCAATGTGTTCAAAGTACTCCCACATATTCAGTTTCGGTTTGGGGTGACCGCTGTTGAACGATTTTAAATTCGGATGGATGTGAAAGTCGGCAAACGTGGGAATATTTTTCATGAACTTCAAAAAATGGAAAAATTATAAAAAACTGATTATCAATTTAAAATTTAAAAACTTGTACTGTGGTAGTACACATCAAATATAAAATATCCAAACGTAAATTTCAAGCCTGTTTTTATGTCAAAAATAGTTAAAATGTGTTAAAATTTGAAACATTACAGAAGCCGGGGGTATAAATATCCCGTAATTTGCAAACAAATATTTTAATTAACTATGAAAAAAGGTCTTCTAATCCTTGGCGCCGTAGCAATGGTAATTGGCAGTTCATCATGTCTGATCAAATCACGCGTGTGCAACTGCACATACGTTGACGGCGGTGTAACGTACACAACTGAAGAAAGCTATGTAGGCGGTGCCCTGGGTACTTCTAAAAAACAGCAACAAACGTCTTGCGACAACTTCGAAGCTTCACTGGCTTCCAGCTACACCAGCGCTAACTGCGAACTGAACTAATTTAACGAGTTTTTAAAAAAGGCCGGTCAGCAACTGATCGGCCTTTTTTTATTTATTTACAGCATGAAAATTACGGCGATCATTCTGAACATACTGCTCGGACTCCTTTTTATCTTTTCGGGCTTTACCAAAATACTGGTCATTGAACCCTTTGAATATAAACTGGTAGAAGCCGGCTTTCCCTGGCAGGCCTCCCTGCTGGCGGCCCGGCTCATCATAGGCCTGGAATGGGCCCTGGGCCTGCTGCTGCTTACACAGAACATCTTCCGTAAAAAGACCTATTTTGCCACCCTGGGTCTGCTGGTGCTGTTTACCCTGCAGCTGCTGTATGCCTGGCTGATCAAAGGAGATACCTCGAATTGTGAATGTTTTGGAGAACTGCTGCCCTTCAGCCCCCTGCAGGGTATCCTGAAAAACCTGGTACTGCTGCTGCTCACGGCACTGGCCGCCTGGTTCTGGAAGCCCTTCCGCTTTCGTTTCCGCAAAGCCGGCCTCATCCTGCTGGTACTGGCCCTGCTCAGCGCCTTTGCCCTGCCCTTTGTGCTGAATCCCATGAATTACGAGACCTCTTCGCATTTTTATGAAAAAGGCGAGCGCTATGCACTGGGCACCGATACCCTGTACCATTCCGAAAGCATTGCCCCGCCGGTGGTTGACCTGCGCCGCGGGAAACACATCGTGGCCTTTATGAGCCTTACCTGTCCGCACTGCCGCGTAGCCGCAAAAAAAATACGCCTGATGAAGGAACAGAACCCGGAGCTGCCTTTCTTCGTGGTACTGAACGGTCGTCCGGCCCTGCAGGAAACCTTCTTTAACGATACACGCATGACCAATGTGCCTTATGTATTGTATAACGAACGGGCATCCTTTGCACGCATGGCCGGCCCTTCGCTGCCGGCCATCTACTGGTTGCAGAACGACACGGTGCTGAACAGTTCCACGCACCTGGACCTGAACCGCGAACAGATCGAAGCCTGGCTGGAGGAAAGTGCTCATTAGACAAAGTGTAACAATCCAAAGACCAATAGTACAGGATATAACTTGTATTTGCCGCGCGATTGCTTAATTTTGCGGCTCTTTTACAAAAGATATGAAATTTGACAAGAATACTTTAATCGGGCTGGTACTGATCTTCGGACTGGTGATCGGGTTCTCGATCTGGCAGACGCCTTCATCGGAAGAACGGGCAGCCGCCACCGCGCGCCGCGACTCCCTCATGAAGGTGGAAATGGAGCAGCAGAAAAAGGCCGCTGCCGAAGCAGCCGCCAGGCTTACACCCGAACAGCAGGCAGAGCGCGTTGCCCTGGCCTCCCTGTCTAAAGACAGCGCCTTTAACCAGTTGCCCGACAGTGTGCGCCAGGCCCGCATCGATTCGGCCACCACCAGTGCTCTTTCCGGTAATTACGGAGGGTTTTCGGCCCAGGCCTCCGGTACGCCCCGCACCTTTGTGGTGGAGACCGACCTGGCCAATTATTACTTCAGCAATAAAGGCGGACAGCTCGAAACCGTTGAGCTGAAAGACTTCCTTAAGTACGACAGCGATCCCGACAATAAAAAGCCGGTAAAAATATACGATGCCGCCACTTCGGGCTTTAACCTGCCCCTGCCCCTCCCGGCCGGCGGTTTTGTGAATACCGAAGACCTGTTCTTCAGCACCGAGGTAAAAGATACCAGGATCAGCGGCGAACAGTCGGCCACCGTTTCCATGAAAGCGTTTGCGGGCAATTCTTCCAAATACGTGGAATTCCTCTATGTGATCAAGGCCAACAATTACATGGCCGATTTTACCATTAACCTGGTCAACTGCAACAGCGAGATCAAACCGGGTGCGCCCCTGCAGCTGGAATGGAAACAGGGCGTTACCTCACAGGAAAAAGACCCCAAGATCGAAAATACCAAAAGCACCGTTTTCTATATGGAGGACGGCGATGTGGACGACCTGGGCTATGGCAGCGAGGAACTGGAAGAGATCGAAAAACCGCTGAAATGGATCGGTTTCTCCCAGCAGTTCTTCAGCAGTACCCTGGTGGCCGACGGCGAATTTAACCAGAAAGTACGCCTGGAAACCCGCCAGAATCAGCCTACCGAGCATATTATCCGCAATTACAAGGCCGTTGTGGGCCTCCCGTATTCGGGTGCCGCCAACGAAAGCTATAAAATGCACCTGTACAACGGTCCCAAGGACTATAAGATCCTGAAAAAGTACGACCTGAAACTGCAGGAGCAGCTGAACCTGGGCTGGAAACTCTTCCGCTGGATCAATACACTGTTCATCATCAACGTATTCCAGTGGCTCGACGGGTACGGCCTCGGCTATGGCCTCATTATCCTGATCCTTACCCTGATGGTGAAACTGATCCTGTCGCCCATCACCTACCGCACCTTTGTATCCTCGGCCAAAATGCGTATCCTGAAACCGGATATCGATGCCCTGAACGAAAAGTTCAAGGATGCCGACGCCATGAAGAAACAACAGGAACTGATGTCGCTGTACAACCGTGCAGGCGTTAATCCCTTAGCCGGCTGTATACCTGCCCTGCTGCAGATGCCGCTGCTTTTTGCCATGTTCTCGTTCTTCCCGGCCTCCATCGAACTGCGCGGACAGCGCCTGTTCTGGGCCGACGACCTTTCCAGCTGGGACAGTATCTATATGTTCCCGAACGGCTTCGAAATTCCGCTGTACGGTGCCCACATCAGCCTGTTTGCCCTGCTCATGACCGCCACTACCGTGCTGTATACGCGCATGACGCAGAACGTGAACACCATGTCGGGTGCACAGGCCACGCAGATGAAGATCATGATGTACGTAATGCCTGTAGCTTTCCTCGTGTTCCTGAACAGCTACAGCGCGGCGCTTTCGTACTACTATTTCCTGGCCAACGGTATCAGCATCATCCAGACCCTGGTGATCCGTCACTTCATCATTAACGAGCAGAAACTGCGCGCGAAGATCGAGGAGAACAAGGCCCGTCCGAAAACAGAGAAAAAAGGTGGTTTTGCCGCACGTCTTGCCGAAATGCAGAAAGTGCAGCAACAACGTTCCGAAGAACTGAAGAAAAAGAAGAAATAACGAAATGAACGTTGCAATTTAATTGACGAAAAACAGCGCCCTGCTGTTGTTCGTAAAGAGCCCCGGCTCTACCTTTGTAACGTTTTCATAAGGGTTGGTTTTAAGGAGAAGGCAGCGTAGTTTCTGCCTTCTTTTTTTATGTCCGGACGGGGCGCAAAAAAAATTCCGTCCCGCTTACCGCGAGACGGAACCATATTCTCTATTTTTCGTATACGTATTTTAGAGCGGAATGTTTCCGTGTTTCTTTACGGGTATACGCTCGGCTTTATTCTTCAGCATATCGAAGGCGCGGATCAGCTGTTCACGCGTATCTTCGGGTTTGATCACCGCATCCACATAGCCACGGGCCGCCGCAATGTACGGGTTAGCAAACAGTTCGCCGTATTCGGCCTCTTTTTCTTTCCATTTACCCTCAGGGTTCTCTGCCGAGGCGATCTCCCGTTTAAAGATGATCTCAGCGGCTCCCTTGGCGCCCATTACGGCAATTTCGGCCGAAGGCCAGGCAAAGTTCATGTCGGCGCCGATGTGCTTGGAGTTCATTACGTCGTAAGCGCCGCCGTACGCTTTGCGGGTAATTACGGTAATGCGCGGCACGGTAGCTTCGCAGAAGGCGTACAGCAGTTTGGCCCCATTGGTAATGATGGCGTTCCATTCCTGGTCGGTACCCGGCAGAAAGCCCGGAACGTCTTCGAACACCAGCAGCGGGATATTGAAGCTGTCGCAGAAGCGCACAAAACGGGCGGCTTTGGTAGAAGCCTGTATGTCGAGCACCCCGGCCAGGTATGCCGGCTGGTTGGCCACTACGCCGATGCTGCGTCCGCCCAGGCGGGCAAAGCCCACCACAATGTTTTCCGCAAAATTCTTATGTACTTCCAGGAAAGAGTCCTCGTCGCACACTTCAAAGATCACGTCACGGATATCGTAAGGCAGGTTTGAGTTCTCAGGCACAATGGTATTGAGCTTGGGGCGTTTTTCCTCTCCTTTTTCGTAGGCATATACGGGGGCCTGCTCTTCGCAGTTCTGCGGCATGTACGAAAGCATGGCGCGGATGGTGCGTATACACTCCACTTCGTTGGCACAGGCAAAATGCGTTACGCCCGATTTGGTGCTGTGCGTGGAGGCGCCGCCCAGTTCTTCGCTGGTCACTTCCTCGTGCGTTACCGTTTTTACCACATTGGGGCCGGTCACGAACATATAGGAGGTATTTTCCACCATCAGGATAAAGTCGGTGATGGCCGGTGAATACACTGCTCCGCCCGCACAGGGGCCCATAATGGCGCTGATCTGGGGAATTACGCCCGAGGCCATGGTGTTTTTATAAAAGATATCGGCATAGCCGCCCAGGGAAACCACACCCTCCTGTATACGGGCGCCGCCGCTGTCGTTGAGGCCGATCACAGGTGCCCCGGTCTTCATGGCCAGGTCCATAATGCGGCATATTTTTTCGGCATGGGCTTCGGCCAGTGAACCACCCAGCACGGTAAAATCCTGTGAGAAAACGTATACGGTACGGCCGTCGATGGTACCGTAACCGGTTACCACGCCGTCGCCCAGGAATACCTGTTTATCGAGCCCGAAATTGGTACTGCGGTGCGTTACCAGGGCGCCTATCTCTACAAAGGAGCCTTCGTCTAACAGGAAATCGATCCGTTCGCGGGCAGAGAGTTTTCCTTTCTGGTGCTGTGATTTAATGCGGTCAGCACCTCCGCCGAGCCTGGCCTCTGCCAGTTTATCATCGAGCAGTTTAAACTTGTCCATAGTATTTCGAAAGTACAATGTTAGCAATTTTTAATCGTTCTTAATGTGCGGGAATATTCCTAATATTACACCCAAAATCCGAAACATATATGAAAAAGGCTCTGTTTCTTTTATTTGCAGGCATCGCGGTTGCGTTCACAGCCTGTAAGAAGGACAAGGATGAAGACCCTAAACTGATCTTCAAATTCAAATTTGACCCTACCCAGGCTCGTCTCAACAATTTTGGCCAGCCGGCCACGGTGCCTTCCGGCAACGCTACACAAACCCCGGCCTTTAACGCCATGAGCGCGCACTATATCGAGCTTACTCCCGGAGCGGCCACCGCGCTCGGTGCCGGCGCCGTACTGTATAAAGCGGCCGAAGTAACTACCGGCGGCGACAACGCCATCGACTTCTCTAAATCGAATCCCGTAGGCAGTAATACCGAGTTTTTCAGCATTCCGCTCAAAGACGTGCCTCCCGGCAGCTACGAGTGGATCCGCGTATCGCTGGCGTACCAGAACTACGATATCAACTTCCGCATCAAAAATCCGCTGGATACGACACAGGTACTCGACCTTACGGGCACCCTGGCCTCTTTCATCGGCTACAATACCTACCTTACTTCGTATAAGATCAAGAACCAGACCATACAGGTGAACGATGATAAAAAACAGGGCTACTGGGGTTTTGAGACTTCGGCTTTCGGGCAGTCCTTTACCACTACCGGGCAGGCTGCTGCCGGCGCTACTACCGTGGTAAACCCGTTGTTCGCCTCTTCGCCCATACCGGCCGGAAGCTGCGTGGTTACCGGCGCATTTGATCAGAAACTGGAAATTACCGGTGAGGAAAAAAGCAATATCATAGTAACCATTTCCCTGAGCATCAACGAAAGCTTTGAATGGAACGACACGAACTCTCCCGACGGAAAATACCAGCCCGACAAAGGCGATTTCCCGGTGGATATGGGCGTGCGCGGTATGATCCCCAGCTGGACCAAAGAATAAACAGATCTCCTAAATACGGGAAAGCCCTCTGGCCTAAGGCGAGAGGGCTTTTTTTTAGTAAGCTATATTAATTGTTGTTTTTTGATCTGATTTCCAACAATTCATAATCTGTTTTCTCATTACCTGTCCTAAATTTTGTCTTATATACTTTCAGATGAATGGTACAGTTCTGATTTAAAAACGTTTTGTCATATTCAATCAGAGTTGCTTCATCCAACTCGTCATTTATGAATCCAGCAATGCGGCGCCCCTCTTCATTTTGGATCTCAAATCTTCCGGAATCTAACAGCAACCCTCTAAATATTCCTTCTAAAATCAGGTCCTCTTCTTCCTCAACAACCGCTGAAACCCTCTGATAGGCTTCTTTAATAGAATCTTCAGATAATTCGATCCCCTTCGTACCACTTTCCATTTTCAAAATAGAATCTTCTTCTGAAATTTCCTGAAGGAACCTTTTCAAATTTGTAAGAGCCCTCCGCGGTGTCTCCTGAATACTATTCTCGAATGTATCATCATTTGTTGTAGTACTGACAATAAGTTCCATTACGTTCGTTATTGCCTTGGAAACATCCAATTCATCAAACAATTCATCTTTTTTAAGCTGGCTAAGTTCAACGCCAAATGAGCCAACAGGCAGCGCCGTTAAGTATAACTCTGTATATGTTCCTTTTTTTGTCTGCCCTCTCTTACCTACTTTTCCAAATTTAACTAAGGCAATTTGCGTTTTGATCATTTCCTGGAATGGCGCAAGTATTTTACTGAGAAAAGTTGATTTTATGCCCTGAGAGCCCATTACAGCATTTCCACTAAATAATAACTGAATACTTGGCTCAACGGATTCCTGAGGTAGTAATTCCAGTTCCTCTTTCAATGATTTTAGTTTTTCGATCAATCCTTGTGACATTAAAGGATGGTCACGAACCATTTCCAATAACCGCTCAGTATCAATTATCTGGGCTTTAATACTTTGTATTTCTCTGTATTGGTTCATGGCCGGATAGAATTTAAATATGCGAGTGCGCGTTGATCATCAGCAGGAGTATTTATGAATAATTGTAACATCCCCTTCCAGATCCCCATTCTGCTGTGTGAAAACAGTTGTACCCAATACCTTGTATATTCAACAGTTACATTTGGATCGTACGAGTAATCAACAGCATAATGATCGAGCAAAAAATTGCTCTTCGATAACGTTGAGCAAGCAAATTCCGGAAAGTTTGTCATGATATTGCTTTGATCTTGCTGACTCAAACCTCCATAGAAAGTAACAATGTCTAAATCTCTTGGCGCCCTTCTTTGTGATACTTCAATATTCTCAAGAAAACTTCCATCCAGCCATTGAAATCCATTTATTATTCCAAATTGTGTCATTCGTTCTCTGAATGCTATTAAATTCTTTAGTATCTGAACGCGTTCTTTCGAAGTCGAAAATTTATGACATAATTCCTCAATCGTACATGGATATGGAGACAGGTCTACACTGCTCGTAGGATTATTTAAATGCGGTGGCAGAACATTATTATGATCAAAATCAGGTATTGGCATTTGATAAAGGGTTGATATGGTAAAACCTATTTAGAAAATCTAAATAATACTTACCAGATTTAAGGTGATTAAACGTTGATATCAAAAATAAGCAAAATGGAGCAGATATCAAACACTCAAATATTATACGCGGAACTGCAGCGAAGCCAGGTGCCGGTAGAGGCCCTCGCTGTTCTCCATCAGCTGGTTATGATCGCCCAGTTCTTTAATTTCGCCTTTTTCCAGCACAATGATCTTATCGGCATTGCGGATGGTGCTTAAGCGATGCGCCACTACAAAAGTGGTACGGCCTTTCATCAGTTCGTTCAGGGCCTGCTGCACACTGCGTTCGCTCTCGCTGTCGAGGGCCGAAGTGGCTTCGTCCAGCACCAGTACCGACGGATTTTTGATAAAGGCCCGGGCAATGGCCACGCGCTGACGCTGTCCACCCGAAAGTTTGGTGCCCCGCTCACCCACAATGGTATCGTAACCGTCGGGCAGGTTCATGATAAAATCGTGTGCAAAGGCCTTTTTGGCGGCTTCGGTCACTTCTTCGTCCGTGGCATTGGGCTTTCCGTAGCGTATATTCTCCCGGATATTGCCCCCGAACAGGATCACTTCCTGCGGCACAATGGCCACGTTCTGGCGGTAGGCATTCAGCGGCATGGAAGCCGTATCGGTACCCCCGGCCAGTATCTGCCCCGAAACCGGCTGATACAAACGCAGCAGCAGGTGGGTAAGGGTACTTTTTCCCGCCCCGGACGGCCCTACAAAAGCCACCTGCTCACCGGGACTTACGTGGAAACTGATATTGTGCAGCACCGGGTGTTCCGGCTTATCGGGATAGGCAAAGGATACATTTTTGAATTCGATGTTACCGTCGAGCCGGATCTCGCCCGTACCGGATTCCTCGCTTTGTTCGCCCAGTATGCCGAACACACTTTCGGTAGCGCCCAGGGCCTTTTGCACGGAATTGAAACTATCGGCCAGTCCGCCCATACTGGCGGCCATCATAATGGAAATGATAAAGAACTCGAACAACTGTCCGCTGCTGATCTCTCCTGCCGCCACCAGGCTGGCCCCGTACCAGATCACGGCAATGATGCTGCCGAACATAAATACGATCAGGAAGGATACAAAACCGCCCGTGAACAGACCGTTGCGGATGCCTTTGGCGGCTACCTGCCGGTTCTTCTCGCTGAAACGGGCGATCTCGAACAGCTCTCCCGTAAAGGCTTTTACCGTGGCAATGGCCTGTAAGGATTCTTCAATGACGGTGGTGGCTTCGGCATTGGCCTGCTGGGCCTCTTTGGAAATTTTGCGTACGCGGCGGCCGAATACCAGGGCAAAGATCACCACCAACGGCAGCACGCCCAGGATAAACAGTACCATTTTCCAGTTGGACCAGGTAAGAAAGGCAATGGAACCGAAAATAATAATGAACTCACGGATAAACGTAGCCAGCGTGGTGGTAAAGGTCTCCTTGATGGAGGTAATGTCCGAGGCCACGCGTGCGGTGAGCTCTCCCACCCTTTTTTCGGAGAAATAGCGCATGGGCAGCGATACCAGTTTGGCAAAAGTATCCTGTTTCAGTTTTGCGACTACGTTCTCGGCAGTGTACGAAAAAAGATACACCCGCAGGAAGGACGCGATGGTCTGTACCACCAGCAGTCCGGCCAGGATCATAGCTATTTTGCGTATCTCGGTGGCAAAATTATCTTTGGTGATATCGAACAGATCGCCCACAAAGGTGAACAGAGCCAGGGAAGAAATACTGGAAACCGCCAGCATCAGCAGGCCCAGTCCGAAACGGAAACGGTACGGACGCAGGTAAGAAAGCAGTCCGGCCGCCTGTTTAAGGCTCTGGCGTGATATTTTTACAGGCTTGCTTCCCTCATCGGAAGCAGAACGACGTGCCATATTATTTTACCGTTTTATTTAAACTCAGTACCAGCTCGGTTACCGCATCCGAATCCCAGTTCTCGTGAATACCGGGCATCTGCATTACCTGTTCCATGATGCGGTCCTGGCGCAGGCCTTCGGCCCAGGCTTCGGCATAACCGGTTTCGCGGAAGGTGACCATGGAATAGAGCGGAACCCATTCCGAAGGACTTTTTTCGTGTACCTTACGCTCGATCTTTTTACGAAGCAGGAACTCCGGATCGGCCGTCAGGTCGCGCATTTCTACAAAGTTGCGCATGGCCAGGTCGGCCACGGCATGCCCGTTCTTATACTGTATCTCTGCAAATGCAGGGATCACTTTTTCGAAATCCCAGTCGTTCGCCTCCAGCATTTCGGTAAAGATGCGTGCATCTTCGAAACCGGCGTTCATGCCCTGTCCGTAGAACGGTACAATGGCGTGGGCCGCATCGCCCAGTAGCAGTACATTCCCTTTGTAATTCCAGGGATGGCATTTTACGTACATCAGTGAGGACGTGGGATTATGGCGGAACTGCTCCCGGTAATCGGGGATCAGGTCGATGAGGTCGGGGAAACGGCGGCGGAACAGTGCGTCGATCTCTTCGTCCGTCTGCACAGAAGCAAAGCTCTCCTTTCCTTCCCAGGGGAAGAACAGGGTACAGGTAAAGGTACCGTCCGGGTTAGGCAGGGCGATCATCATGTATTCGCCGCGCGGCCATATATGCAGGGTTTCCACTTCCATGAGGTGTTTGCCGTCTGCGCCGGGAGGCATGTGCAGTTCTTTGTACCCGTGTTCGATATAGGTCTGCGAATAGGAAAAACGGTCGTTGTACATAAGGCGGTTGCGCACGGCGGAATAGGCCCCGTCTGACCCCAGCAGTATATCGTAGCCGATCTCCTGCTGCTGCCCGCTCTCTTCGTCCCTCACCTGCAGTACCTGTGCGTCCAGGTCTATATCGGTGATACGCTTATGGAAGAGTATCTCTACGTCTTCTTTATCTCTTTCGGCCGCACTCAGCAGCAGTTTGTTCAGCAGCCCGCGCGATACCGAATAAATGGCCTCCCCGTCTTTGCCATAGGGCTGATAGGTAAGGTTCTTCTGTTCGTCGTGCATGGTACGCTTGTACATGGGAATGGCAATGGGCCGCACTTCTTCGGCCAGGCCGGCTTTCTCGAGGGCCCGCCATCCGCGGTCGCTCATGGCCAGGTTTATGGAACGGCCGGCCGGTATCTGTACGGCCCGCATATCGGGGCGGCGTTCCAGTACGGTAACCTTATATCCTTTGCGGCCCAGCAGCACGGCAGTAAGTGAACCCACCAGGCCGGCACCGGCAATTACAATTCTTTTCTGACTCATTACAACTGATTTTTTAATACTTCGGCAAAGGCAAATACGTCTTCGAAGCGGTTATACAAGGGTACGGGCGCCACGCGCATAACGTTGGGTTCGCGCCAGTCGGCGATAATGCCTGCTTCCGTTACGGCGTTGAACACTTCTTTTCCTTTGTTCGGGAATATAAGACTAAGCTGACAGCCGCGCTGTTCCGGGTCTTCCGGCGTGATGATGCGCAGGCTCTGCGGTCCTTTTTCTTCGATAATTCTCTTCAGCAGGAATTCGAGGTACCCCGTCAGCTTACGGCTTTTCGTGCGGAGTGCGCTCATGCCGGCTTCGTCGAATACGTCGAGCGAGGCACGGTGGCAGGCCATGGTAAACACGGGCGCATTGCTCAGCTGCCAGGCTCCGGCGCCTTCCATCGGCACAAAGGTCCCTTCCATACGGAAACGGCTTTCGGGTTCGTAGCCCCACCAGCCTTCGAAACGCGGAATATCCGTTTTACGGCTGAAACGCTCGTGTACATAAATACCGGCTACCCCGCCCGGACCGCTGTTCAGGTACTTGTAACTGCACCAGCAGGCAAAATCCACATCCCAGTCGTGCAGTTTCAGCTCTACGTTACCGGCGGCATGGGCCAGGTCGAACCCGGCAAAGGCCCCGGCACGGTGGGCCGCTTCGGTAATGGCCTGCATATCGAACAGCTGCCCCGTAAAATAATTCACACCGCCCAGGCATACCAGGGCCAGTTCGTCTTTATGCTGTTCGATGGTGCGCAGTATATCTTCGGTATGCAGCAGGTACTCGCCTTCGCGCGGTTTCAGTTCCACTACGGCCTCTGCCGGATCAAAGCCGTGAAAACGGGCCTGGGAATGAAATGCGTAGGTATCGGACGGAAAAGGCTTCTGCTCGCAGATGATCTTAAAACGCTGTTTCGTAGGGCGGTAAAAAGATACCAGCAGCAGGTGCAGGTTGGCCGTGAGCGAGCCCATGGCCACGCATTCCGAAGGCGCGCAGCCTACGATGCGGGAAAGCGATTCCGAAAAGAACTCATGGTAGGCAAACCAGGGACGGCGGGAATGAAAATGCCCTTCTACGCCCCATTTTTTCCAGTCTTCCAGTTCTTCCTGCAGGTATTTTTCCACGGCTTTGGGTTGCAGTCCCAGGCTGTTGCCGGTAAAATAACGCGCTTCTTTTCCGTTCAACTCGGGGAACCAGAAACGTCCGCGGAACTCCGAAAGTGTGTCTTCGCGGTCGGCTTCCCTTGCAAAATCAATGCTTTCCTTATACATGCCCATTCTTGATATTGACGCACAAAGGTACATTTTTACAAACAGGAAAAAACAGGATTTATGTCATTGTTTTACGGCTTTTGCACAGGCCTGTTCATAAAAAAAACCTCCCCGTTCTCAGCAGGGAGGTTCTCTGTAAAATATCTGTATGATTTTAATGAAAAGCCTTGATCATCGGCGGTCGCTGCCTATAAAACGCAGGATAAAGTATATCAGCGTAGTGAGGGCGTACAGGGCATTGACCACATAGGTGGTTGCGGCCAGGCGCAGGGCATGGCGGGCTTTGGGCATTTCGGCCTGAGAAGCCACACCGGCCGTTTCGATCCAGGCCAGTCCGCGGCGGGTAGCGTCAAACTCCACGGGCAGCGTAACCAGCGAGAACAGGGTAATAAAGCCCTGGGCCACTACGATCACGGCCAGGATCATGCGGTTATCGAATATATGGAACACAAAGCCCATCATCATCGAAGCCAGAAACACAAAGTTCATAATGGTGGAACTGACGTTCACGATGGGCACCATGGCCGAACGGAAGCCCAGCCAGCGGTAGGCCGTGGCGTGCTGTACGGCGTGCCCGCATTCGTGTGCGGCTACAGCGGCAGCGCTGATACTGCGTCCGCCGTAAACTTCGGGGCTCAGGTTCACGGTTTTGTTGGCCGGGTTATAGTGGTCGGTAAGCTGACCGGGTACGCTCATTACCCGTACATCGTAAATACCGTTATCGTGCAGCATTTTTTCTGCAATTTCACGGCCGCTCAGCCCCGAACTCAGCGGGTAGCGGCTGTATTTTTCAAACGCGCTCTTCAGACTCCAGCCTACGATCAGGCTCACAATCATGAAGAAAATTCCAATCACAAATAGCATCATAATTCAAAATGTATATTAAAGATACGTTACAATTCCCATACCATAACGGATTTCTGCCATTTTTGCATACGGATTATCGACGTTCCTGACAATTTGTTCGCCGTTTTGGCATTGGCGGGATACTATTTTACATTTGCACAAAATTCGGAACAAGTGAACAGACCTCTCATTTTAGTGACCAACGACGACGGCGTGCATGCACCGGGAATACGCGAACTGATCAGCGTAATGCAGGAACTGGGCGATGTGTTCGTGGTAGCTCCCGATTCGCCCCAGAGCGGTATGGGCCATGCCGTGACCATCAGCAATACCATACGCATTGCCGATATGAGCGCACAGACCGGCTTCCCGATGTTTGCCTGCAGCGGCACCCCGGTAGACTGTGTAAAGCTGGCCGTGCACAAACTGCTGCCCCGCCGGCCGGACCTGGTGGTGAGCGGTATTAACCACGGTGCCAATTCCAGCATCAATGTCATTTACTCGGGCACCATGTCTGCCGCAGTAGAAGGTGCTGTAATGGGGCTGCCCTCCATCGGTTTCTCCCTGTGCGACCATGCCTACGAAGCCGATTTCAACGCCGGCAAAACGTATATCCGTTCCGTAGCCGAATTTGTACTGAAGAACGGCCTGGCTCCCGGCACCTGCCTCAATGTAAATATTCCCAAAGGCGAAATAAAAGGAATGAAAGTATGCCGCCAGGCCCGCGCCCGCTGGGACGAGGAACTGGACGAGCGTAAAGACCCGCGCGGCGGTACCTATTACTGGCTTACCGGTATTTTTACCGTACCCGACGAGGGCAACGACACCGACGAATACGCCCTGGCACAGGGATATGTGTCTGTAGTGCCCGTACAGTATGACCTTACGGCCTATACGACCCTGGAACAACTAAAACAACAACTTGAAAACGCCTGAGTATGCAGAACTATTTTCCGCCGAAAGAAGACAAACCCAAAGGCCTGCTGCGCAACGACGGTAAATTCGGGTTGCTGCTGGGTTTCCTGGTACCCCTGGTCACGTTTGGCCTGGTATACCTGGCCGATATCTTTTTTGCCGGGCAGGCCGGTAAACCCTATGTGATCAAAGACGGCACCAAACTGGTGATCGGTGTGGCCATAAACGTGATCCTCTTCCGTTATTATATGGTGAACAAACGCATGGACAGAACGGGGCAGGGTATCCTGGCCGCTACTTTTGCCTATGCCATCCTGTACGTGATCCTTTTTGTGATGATGGGCCGGGAGCAGTTATTCGCCGACTGAGTCGAGAAACTGCCGTATGCCTTTGGCACAGGCGCCCGGGTTTTCGTAAAAGGCCATGTGGCCGCAGTCTGACCACAGAATGTGCTCACTGCCTGTTTCCAGGGCCTGTTTATGCAAATCGGCCGCTGCCAGCACATTGTCTTTTCCGCCGATAAGAAAGTATTTGCTGCCCCGGAAGGCTTTCAGCGCTGCGGTACGGTCCTTACGGTCGCGCAAGGCTTTAAAGGTACCGGTTACAGAGCCGGACGGTATTTTCTTCGACTGTTCAAAAAGTTTCATCCAGCGCTCGCGCAGCAGGTCCTGCAGGTCTTCGGCAAACAGGTTCCGGAAGAACTCCCGCATAAACAGGTCGCGGTTCTGCAAAAACACCTGTATGCCGCGTTCCCGGTTCCGTTTTTTCTCTTCGCTGTCGGCCACGGGTGTGGAATGCAACAGACAGATGCCCGAAAGCAGCTGCGGATGTTTATCGAGCAGGGAAAGACCTACATAGCCGCCCATACTGTGCCCGATGAGCGCTACAGAAGCGGCTTTTTCAGCCTTCAGCACCTCGTATACGGCGGCGGCCATGGCATCTACGCTAAGGGCATCTTCGTCCCAGCCTTCAGAATTGCCGCAGCCCGGCAGATCGACGAGTATGTGTTTATATCCCGGAAAATCGGGCAGTATCTCCTGCCATATCTCCGCACTTTCGCACAAACCATGTATCCAGAGTACCGGGGCCCCTTCGCCTTCCGTATAATACACAAAATGCTGTCCACTTGCCTTTACCTCTTTCTGCTCCATATCCAAAAATACGCATTTTTCGCATATAAATCAAGGCTTTCAGGTACTTTTATCTGCGCCCGGTTTATAAAAAGTTGATAACACGTACATCTTTTTTTGACAGACTTGGCGTTTATCTCGTTAATTTCGCGGTAAATTTCAGTTCACATTGAGTACACAAGCCTTCGATATAATCGTGGTAGGCGGAGGGATCGTCGGAGCCGCCAGTGCCTACAAACTGCAGCTCCGGTACCCGGACAGATCGATCGCCCTGCTTGAAAAAGAAAAAGGCCTTGCTGATCACCAGACGGGTAATAACTCCGGCGTGATCCACAGCGGCATTTACTATAAACCCGGTTCGTACAAGGCCCGCAACTGCGTGCAAGGCCGCCGCGAACTGGTGGAATTCGCCAAAAAGTACAATATCAAGCACGACGTATGCGGTAAGCTGATCGTGGCCGTAGACCAGGACGAGGCCGCCCGCCTCGACGGTATATACCAGCGCGGACTGCAGAACGATATCGAGGACATGCGCATTGTAAATGCCGATGAAATGCGCGAGATCGAACCTTTTGTTACCGGTATAAAAGGAATACACGTGGGCTGCACGGGCATTATCGACTTCCGCGGGGTGACCAATACCCTGGGCAACCTGCTCGAAGGCCTCAACAGCCGCAGTAAGGTTTTCCGCGAAACGGAAGTGACCGCGCTGGAAGACGACGGCGACCTGAAAAAGATACACACCGGCAAAGGCCTGTTCACGGCAAAAAAAGTGGTTTTCTGCGGCGGACTGCAAAGCGACCGCCTGGCCAAAATGGACGGTATTAAGACCACTTCGAAAATTGTTGGCTTCCGGGGCGATTATTACGATCTTACCGAAAAAGGCCACCACAAAGTAAAACACCTTATTTACCCCGTACCCAACCCGGCCTTCCCTTTCCTGGGCGTACACTTTACGCGCATGACCGACGGCAGTATCGAATGCGGGCCCAATGCCGTATTCACCTTTAAACGTGAAGGTTACGGAAAGACCGACTTTAGCCTGCGCGACACGGTGGACGCACTCAGTTTCGGCGGTACCTGGAAACTGTTCTTCAAGCACACGAAGTTCGGTATCGACGAATACCGCAGGGCCTTCAGCAAAGCGCTGTTCCTGCGCACCCTGCAACGCCTGGTGCCCAGCCTGGAAGCCGACGACCTGAAGCCCGGACGGGCCGGCGTACGTGCCATGGCCCTGGGCCCGGACGGCGAGATCATCGACGATTTCAAGATCGAGTACAACAAAAACAGCATCCACGTTCTCAATGCCCCTTCACCCGCAGCTACGGCCTGCCTGGCCATCGGTACCGAAGTTACCAATATGGCAGAGGCCTGGTTTGGGGAGTTTTAAACCTGAATTTTTACTCACCTAAATTATACAGCACATGTTTGGATTTTTTAAACGGAACAAAATAAAGCACGAACAACTGGTACAGGTATATACCGATAACCTGTTCGATGTGATCGAGAAAGGTTTTTCGGAAGTGGCCGGTTTCATCAACGAAGAAAAACAGTTCGAAAAAACGCCCCAGATCGGTCCGGCCGATTTTGAATGGTTCACCTATATCATTTATGGCGGAAATATCCTGAACCTGTACAACTATTTCGAAGAAGACGTGGCCGACACCCTTAAAGTGAAGATCATACGCGAAGTGGCCGAACGGTATTCCAAACGCGACACCCATATTGCCGAAGACATTATCCTGGAATACGAAAAGTTCCTGAACGACATACAACGCAAAACGGGCGACGTAAGCAAGACCATTGCCCTGGCCCTGTTCTATAAATTCCAGCTGAACGACTACCAGAGCGAACATTTTCAGAAGCTGAATACGCCCAACCCCGTATTTTTTAAAGAACTTACCGATATGATGAGCCTGTTCATCTGGAACTGGCCCGATTTCCTGGAAAAGTTCAAGGTTTCCGAAAACTGATATTGCCTTAGATCTATTTAAAAAAGTTCTTCCCGATGGAGGAACTTTTTTTTGTTCGAAAAATAATTTTTAGGTTTGCCTAAAATTAAAAATAAGGTGGACTTAAAAAACATACTCTTCCTGATCTCATTTTTCCCGCTTGGTCTGCCGGCGCAGAAGCAGGTATCCGGTTATATATATGACGATAACGGCTATCCGCTACCCCGCACCACCATTCTTTCTGCCGACGGAAAAGAGGCCACCACCAGCGATTCACTCGGGTACTTTCATCTGCAAACCCGTTCCTCTGCCTTAAAAATAAGCCATATCGGCTATCACAGCCAGCTGCTGAGCGGTATCCTCAACGATACCCTGCTGAATGTACGCATGCAGGCTTCCATTGACATACTTCCCCTGATCCTGATCCGCGAAGGGCTGTACGATCCTGTGTCGGTAACCCGGGTGTCCGCAGCCGATATGCAGCAGACCGGCGCCTGCATACTGATGGAAGGCATACAACAGACGCCGGGCATCCGTTCTCAGAACCAGTGCAATGTATGCGGCACCACCGAAATACGCATCAATGGCATGGACGGGCCCTATACCCAGGTACTCATCGATGGCATGCCCATTGTAAGCGGCCTGGGCAGTGTATACGCCATGCAGTCCATACCGGTTTCCATCATCGAACGGCTCGAGATCACCCGCGGCCCCGCCGACGCCTTCCTGGGCAGTGAGGCCATGGGCGGCAGTATCAACATTATTACCCGAAAGATCGGCAGCAGTCCGCGCTTCAGTATACATGCGGGCACCAGCAGCCGCCTGGAGAACATACTGGAGGCCAGCGGTAAGTTCAGCATACGGCAAAAGGTACAGGTACTGCTTATGAGTTCCTGGCAGCAGTTTGGCCTGCGGATCGACCGTAATAAGGACGGTTTTACAGACATACCGATGTACAACCGCCTGGGCGGCGCTGTAAAAGTAACCATACCCTCGGCCCGGAGCGCCGGCCTGCAACTGTTTGCCCGTTACGTATTCGAAGACCGCCTGGGCGGACAAATGCACTGGACCCGCGCCGACCGCGCCGGCGACCAGGTATATGCCGAAAGCATCTACACCTCGCGCTGGGAAGCTACCGGCAAATGGAACCTTCCCCTGAAAGAAAATGTAGAACTGGGCTTTTCGTATGTAGATCACCGGCAGAATTCCGCTTACGGAAATTCCTTCTTCCTGGCCTCGCAACGCAACCTGTACAGCTATGCCCAGTATAAAAAACGCCTGGGCGGGTTTACCCTGAACCCCGGATTGCTGCTGCGCTACAATTACTACGACGATAATACCCCCGCCACCCAGACCGAAGAGAACGGCAGCTTCCGTAACCATCCTGAAAAATACCTGCAACCCGGCGGATTCTTTACGCTGAAGTATGAAAAACGCCCGCACTGGGTCACCTCGGCCGGACTACGCTATGAATACCACCCGGTGCATAAACATATTCTGAGTCCGCGCGTTGCGGTTAAGTATTTCCTGAACTACGACCACGAAATAGCGCTGAATGCGGGCCGCGGCTTCCGGGCCGTACAGATATTCACCGAAGACCATTCTGCGCTGAGCGGCTACCGCAATGTGGTGTTCAATGCACAGCTGCGTCCCGAAAGCAGCTGGAATGCCAACCTGAGCTATAAGGGCCTCATTTACCTGAAGCGCGATGCCAAGTTACGCTATGAACTCAGCGGCTGGTACACTTACTTCAGCAACAAGATCATTGCAGATTACGACAGCGACCCCAACGAGATCCGTTTCGGTAACCTGGACGGTAATATGCACAACACAGGCACTTCGCTGGAAGTATGTTATACCTTCCTGAAAGGGTTTGACCTGGAAGGCAGCGCCACCGGCAATTACGTACGCATCAACAGCAGCAGCCTGGAATCCACGCCTTTGTATACGCCTTTTTTCAGCGGCACCTATAAGCTGAGTTATGCCATACCGAAGACCAATATCGACCTGGCCTTTTTCGGACAGGTATTCAGTCCCATGCGTATGCCCATGGCAGGCACGGGCGATCCCCGGCCGGCGTACTCGCCCTGGTACCAGCTGAGTCATTTCCAGGCAGGCTGGCAGTGGAAAAAGAAATCGATGGAATTTTACCTCGGTCTGCGTAACATCTTCGATTATCTGCCCTCCCGGCATATCGACTTCCTGATCGCGGGCGCCGCCGATCCTTTCGATAAGAACGTACAGACCGACGCCTCCGGCCATGTGATACCCAGTGCCGGCAACCCTTACGCCCTGAGCTTCGATCCCTCGTACACCTACGCCCTCATGAGCGGCATACAGGTAAATGTGGGATGGCGCTGGAGGATTGAGTAAAAGTTATTAGCCACCAGCTCATAGCTTACGAAGCGTTAAAAAGCTATTAGCTGCCAGCTCTCAGCTCACGCACCGTTACAAGGAAGCAGCGGCCATGCCTTGATACTTTTCTGTTAGCTCACAGCTTTATAATTCTTCTTATCTTTATTCTCCAACAGAGTGAACAAGATTATGAGCAGAGTGATCAGCAGTGGCCCCCTGGAGCGACCCGACTGGTTTAAAACGAGTTTTACCGCCGAAGTGCAGGGAAAGAGATTTGCGAAGTACCTGGCGGAGTTCTCCCGAAGCTATTACAACCAGAAGGAAGGCCTGCCGGGCCCGCAGCGGATCTTCGAAATGATACGGCCAGGTGCAAATGGCCTGGCCATTGTCTGCAGTGAGTTCGAGAATGATTTTTTTCGCATATTCATCGATCATATAAAAGAACTTGTACGGGCCGAAGGTTATTATCTGTGCGGCTCCGAAGCAAAGCTTACCGATGAGGACGGTGTGGAGATACTATCTGAACGGCATTATCTTAAGCCTCCCTTATCTGTTCAGCAGGATGGGCTCACAGAGCAGATGTTCGGCAACGTAACCCTGGAATATATTATGAAACAGGGCCGTGCCGATCACATGAAAATAGCCTGCACGTATCGGTTGGAGCCGTACTTTGCCGAGCCCCGTTCCTTACATGAACTCATCGATCTGATCACCGAGATCGGGCACTGAACAAAAAGTTGTCAAACTACCTCAGAACAGCTACTTTTGCCCCGTTATGCCATTAGATCAGCCGCTGGAAGAAAAAGAAATGTCGTTTCTCGATCACCTCGAGGAACTGCGCTGGCATATAGTTCGTTCGGTTATTGCCATATTAATCGGCGCTACTGTAGCATTTATATACGATGAGATCCTTTTCGACGTGATCCTTTTCGGGCCCAAAGACCCGCATTTTATCACCTACCGCGTTTTCTGCAAAATAGGTCAGTGGGTCGGGCTCTCAGAGCAGATGTGCCTGCAGGACATTCCCATCAAGATCGTGAACATGACCATGGGCGGCCAGTTCAATATGCACATGTGGTCGAGCATTGTGGCCGGCTTTATACTGGCTTTCCCGTATATACTATGGGAAACCTGGAGCTTTCTGAAACCTGCCCTGTATCCCAATGAACGCAAGAATGCCAGCGGACTGCTTGCCTATGCCAGCCTGCTGTTCCTGCTGGGCGTAGGCTTCGGTTACTTTCTCATCGGCCCGCTTTCGGTGAACTTCCTCGGGAATTACCAGATCAGCGGCGAAATTGAAAACAACATCAACCTTTCGTCGTATATCAGTACCATAACCACGGTAACCCTGGCGGCAGGTATTCTTTTCGAACTGCCGATACTGATCTATTTCTTTACCCGTATCGGGCTCATTACCCCGCAGTTCCTGCGCAAGTACCGCCGGCATGCCATGATCCTGAACCTGCTGTTGAGCGCCATCATCACACCGCCGGACATTATCAGCCAGATCATTGTGGCCATGCCTTTGGGAATATTGTACGAAATCGGTATTTTAGTCTCGGCACGTACGGTTAAACGACAGCTGGCCGCCGAAAACAAATCCTTAATCAAAACAACATGAAGTTCTTCCTGAGAACCGGTTTCATTTGTCTTTGCAGTATACTGATCTCCGGTCATGCGCTGGCACAGTATAGCTCGGACACGCTTTTTTTCCGGGACGGTACCTATACCGTGGGCGAGATCCTGGATTTCGACTACGACGTGGTGGTGTTTAAAACGCCGGACAAACAGGTGTATATGGCCCGCAAATCGGCCATGAACAAAATGTACAATTCCAGGCAGAACGTATATTCGCGCTACAAAATACCCGGTTCGCCCAACCAGAAGGCCATGGTGCCATACCCGCGCAACGAAATGGGCATTACCATACTGGACCTGCTGCGTACCGATATCCGTTTTTATTACGAATACCGTCCCATCAAGACCCGTTTTGCCCTGCGTGTACCCATCACCTTCGGGTTCAACTCCGGCAATTTCAATACGGCCTATTCGCTTATCGGCATCAATACCGTTCAGAACATCAACCTGGCCATCGGTATTGAGCCCCGCCTCTATTCCGGCAAACTATCGCGCAACAGTTATGTGTTCGGGGTATCGGCAGAATACCTGTATGTGAACCGCACCCAGTTTTACGGCGGCGATCCCTGGTGGAGAGGCCATGCCCTGCGTTTTATGATCCTGAACGGAAGCACGCACCTGGTAGCCGGCCGCGTACAACTGGGTACCGAAATAGCCATCGGACTGGCTGTACCTGTGGCTGATCCGTTCTACAGCCAGGGCATGACACTGCCTACACCGGTGCCGCAATTTAAGCTGCGTTTCAATATCGGGTACCGCTGGTAAATATACTCAACGAGAAGATAGGAAATAGGCCATTTGCAAACAGGAATTAGAGATGCTTACCCTTAAAACCTTTGATCGTTCAATCGCTTATTCATATTTAAAAGCTTTTTTCAGACAAAGTTTTTATTTTTTTCTTTGATTCGCCCTTCGTCGATAAAAGACTTAATAATTTCAAAGTCCTCGATTTTCATTCGTTTTAAAAACTCTTTTCCAGGGATGAATTTAGAAATCAAATCATCTATAGTAAAGCAAAGTATAAATGAAGAAAATATGATCGCAAAATTTCTTGACTGATATGACTCCTTTTTATCCATTTCAGTCAAATGAGCAACGGAAAAAAAATTAGAATGAACATACATTGAAAGAAATCCGTATGCCGTGTTCATTGTTTCTATGTTAATTCCTGTTTTCTTAAATAAATCTGTCCAACTTACTCTATTTTCTTTTTTTGATAGACGTGAAGGAATGAATTTCCAATTAGCAAATTGCTTACTATCATCAAAAATAAGTTTTTGTACTGAAACGTCAAGTGATTTATAATAAGGGTTCCCTTCGATATTAGATTTTAATTCGCTTAATTGTTCAATATCATGGTCGCTTCCCATCCCAAGATAAATTCTTTCTCCATAGGAATCGTACCTCCAAAGATCAAAGCGTAATCGTTTTGTTTCCCAATCAATATCATCAAAAAAAATGTGATGAATTGTAGAGTAGCAATCCATTTGAACTCTTAAATTGGCGAAAAGTCCTGAAACATCAACAAAAGTATTTTCTTCTGTTTTTTCGGTATCCTCATCAACCAATATATCTGCTGAATGTAAACAAAAGTTTTTACAATGATAAAGTAGCTTTCGGCATACCCGTAAGGAGAAAAGAAACCACCTTGAATCATTCGGATATTCCTTGTCTATAACATTTACAAGTTTCTCCAAAATGTCAATTAAATGATAGTATCTTGAAAGTTCATTTATTGGGAATTGGTTCATTTTATATTTAAAAGATAATTGTCAAAAGTAGGATGCCCAATTTAGCGAAAATGTTTCAACGGAAGTTGGCAAGAGTACTTACAATTCAGGTTTTACAGAAATGCTGGTATATCACCAGATCAGCATAGAAACTTGAATGGATTTTCCGACGTCTCTTATTTGTTCTACTCGTTGTTAAAATATCTGTAATCAGGTGATATATTGGAGCTAATTATTCTAACCTATCACGAAAATGTTCCAAGACTCGTTCATTATCCGCTGCTAAAAAACGGGCTTTCTCATAAATTTTATTAGGTTTGAACTAAATATTGCTACTATGAAACTATTAGAAGGAAAAGTGGCCGTGGTAACTGGCGGGAGCCGCGGTATCGGAAAAGGAATTGTAAACAAACTGGCCGAGCATGGAGCCAAGGTAGTATTTACCTATGTATCCAGCGAAAGTGCGGCCAATGCCGTGGCTGAAGAAGCTGCGTCGAAGTATGGAGTGGAAGTGGTGGCCGTAAAGAACGACGCCGCCGATTTTGCCCAGGCTGAAAAACTGATCGAAGAAACCGCAGGCCGTTTCGGCCGCATCGATATACTGGTGAACAACGCCGGCATTACCAAAGACAACCTGCTGATGCGCATGAGCGAGGCCGACTGGGACGCCGTGATCAATACCAACCTGAAAAGCCTGTTCAACATGACCAAAGCCGTGCAGCGCACCATGCTGAAACAGCGTTCGGGTTCCATCATTAACCTGAGTTCGGTGGTAGGCCGCAGCGGAAACGCAGGTCAGTCCAACTACGCCGCATCCAAAGCCGGTGCCATCGGGTTTACACAGGCCATTGCCCGCGAGCTGGGTTCGCGTAACATCCGCTGCAACGCCATTGCCCCGGGCTTTATCGAAACCGAAATGACCGAAAAACTCGATGAGCAGACCAAGAACGGCTGGATACAGAACATTCCGCTGAAACGTGCCGGTACTACCGAAGATGTAGCCAATACCGTACTGTTCCTCGGTTCGGACCTGTCTACCTACATCAGCGGACAAACGATCAACGTTTGTGGCGCTATGCTGACCAATTAATATACGATTCATTAAAAATCCGCGTTCATTAAACGGTGAACCTAAGTCTGTCCTATACCTGGTGGTTTGTTCCCGGATGCATACTCCTGGGAGCGGGCCTGGCCCTGTTGCTTTACTTTTACAGGAAGCCCGAACAGGTTATTCCCCGCAATGCACGCATTATACTGGGGGTTGTACGCGCGTTCTGCATCAGCGCCCTGGCCTTTTTACTGCTGAACCCGCTGGCCAACCGCCTGGTTACCGAAGAAGAGCCCCCGGTCATTTACCTGTTGCACGACAATTCGGTATCCGTACGCTTAAATAAGGACAGCCTTTTCTATAAAGGCCAGTACCTGGAACAGTGGAGTAAACTACAGGAAGAACTACGCAAAAAATACGCCATCGAGGTGCTGAATTTTGGCAGCACGGTATCCAAAGCCGCTGCGCCCGATTATTCGGAGACCGAGACCAATGCCGAAAAAGCACTGAAAGAACTGGAGACCATCACAGCAGGTGTAAACACCGGCGCGGTGATCTTTGCCTCAGACGGCATCAATACCAAAGGGAATTCCCCCATTACACGGCTCGACGCCATCAAAGCCCCCTTCTATACCATTGCCCTGGGCGATACCACTACCCCGCGCGACTGGTACATACGCGAGGTGCTTACCAACAAGATCGCCTTTACCAAAAGTAAATTCCCGGTAGATATTCAGATCGGCGCCGATAAGCTCAAGGGAAAACAGGGAAAACTTACCGTGGAGTTCGGAGGTAAAAAGCTGCACGAACAGATGCTGACCCCGGCGGCAGACCGTGAGGACTTTGCCGTTTCTTTATATGCCGAGGCCGGTGCCCCGGGCATACAGACCATAAAGGTGACCCTGAGTATTATGGACGGCGAGACCAATGTACGTAACAATGTTTCTTCCGTTTTTATTGAAATTACCGATACCCGCAAAAAGATCGCCCTGGTAAGCGAAGGCCCGCATCCCGACCTGGGCGCCATACGCCAGGCCCTTTCTGCGGATGAGAACCTGGAAGTGGTGTATATACCGGCGGTGGACTTTGTGCCCTCGCCCGATTACAACCTGGTGATCCTGCACAGCATACCCGGCGCCGGATTCCAGGGCAGCGACCTGCTGCAGAAAATGCAGAACCTGCGCATACCCGTGTGGTTCATCCTGGGCGCACGTACTAACCTGTTCGCCTTCAATAACCTGAATACCGGTGTACGCATCAATGGCAACAACGGTCGTATGGACGATGCCCGCCTGGGCCTGAACCGTTCCTTTTCGGCCTACAATACCGGCGAAGACCTGGCCGCACTGCTGGCCAAAGCCCCGCCCCTGCAAACCTTTGCGGGTAATTACGAAGTACGCAACAATGCCGACGTATTTGCTACCAAGAACATCGGGACGCTCAGCACCGGTACCCCGGCCTTTGTATTCCTGAACGAAAACGGCCGCCGCACGGCCGTGCTCAGCGGCGAAGGCCTCTGGCGGACCCGCCTGTACGACTTTGAACAGAACCAGAGCCACCGTACGTTTGACGAATGGATACAGAAAACGGCACAGTTCCTGGCCATCCAGGACGACCGCTCTAAATTCCGCGTAGATGCCAAAAACATGTACAACGAATCGGAACCCGTGTACATCCGGGCCGAACTGTACAACGATGCCCTGGAACCCGTAACGGACTCCGAAGTAAAACTGGTGCTCACCGATTCCGCCAAAAAGAGCGTGAACTTCATTTTTTCGAAGGCCAGCGATTACTACAACCTGAACCTGGGCAAACTGGCACCCGGCGTATACAGTTATGTGGCCTCCACCACGCGCGACGGCAAGTCGTACAGTAAAAGCGGCCGCTTTGCCGTAAATGCCGACCGTATGGAGTATACCCGGCTGCGTGCCGATCACGATGTGCTGTACCAGATGGCCGCCCGCAGCAAGGGCGAAATGTTCTACCCGCAGACCATGGACCGTATTCCGGCACAGATCGAAGCCCGCGACGATATTAAAACGGTTACCCGCAGCTACCGCGACTTTACCGAGTGGATACACTGGAAATGGATCTTCTTTGTACTGCTGCTGCTGCTGGCCTGCGAGTGGTTCGCCCGCAAATGGTTCGGCACCTATTAATACTTGCCCGTACGGGGCCTTTTTTGTAGGTTTGTCCGTTTTTGAAAAGAGGTACATTATGGAAAAAACGATCATACTGAACGACGACGATATCCGCATGAAAACGGAGCGACTGGCTTTTGAGATCATGGAAGAGAACTATGAAGAAAAGCAGCTGTTCCTGGTGGGTATCCTGCCCAACGGCAAAGCCCTGGCAGAACAGATCATTCAGCATATACGGCAGAACCTGCCCGGGGTAGACTGCCGCCTGATCACCGCCGCGCCCGACAACAAGAACACGCCCAATGCCGCCGTACGTTTTGAAGGCGGTATCGAAGATTCCGGCGCCCGCACCGTGATCCTGATCGACGACGTACTGAATTCCGGCAAGACCATGGCTGCCGTACTGCGCGAAATACTGCAGTATGACCCGGCCCGTGTAAAGACCGCCGTAATGGTGGAACGCGCCTACAAAGATTTCCCGATCACGGCCGATTACAAAGGCATTTCCGTAAGCACCAATATACAGGACCATATAGAAGTGGACCTGGGTAGTCCGGCCGCCGCCTGGCTGATGTAAAAGCCTCCGCATCCGCTTTATTAAATCTTAAAAAGCCCGGCAAACAAAACCCCGCGTTTGGATTTTTAGCTACCTTGCGCCCTGTTTTGTTTGTTTTATGATCAGAATTACCCCAACGTCCGCTTCACAGCTGGGCAATACGGACTTCTCGAAGCTTGAGTTCGGGAAATATGTTTCAGACCACATGTTTATTGCCCATTACCGCAACGGACAGTGGGACAACGGCGAGATCATCCCCTTTCAGAATATACCCGTGAGTCCGGCGGCCCTGGCCCTGCATTACGGCCAGAGCGTGTTCGAAGGCATGAAGGCCTTCCGCATGAACAGCGGCCCGGTTAGCATATTCCGCATACCCAAACACCTCGAACGGCTCAACCGCTCCCTGGAACGCATGTGTATGCAGCCGGTTCCCGCAGAGCTGTTCCGTGAAGCCGTGGAAACCCTGGTAAAAACCGATATGGACTGGGTGCCTGCTGCCGGCGAAGGCTCGCTGTACCTGCGCCCCTTTGTGTTTGCCAGTGAAAGCCGTTACGGCGTAAAAGTATCCGACGAATTTACCTTTATTATTTTCAGCGGCCCGGTGGGTCCCTATTACCCCAAACCGCTGCGTGTAAAAGTAGAAACGCTCTACTCCCGCGCTGCCCGAGGGGGTACCGGCGCCGCCAAATGTGCCGGTAATTACGGAGCATCCTTCTATCCTACCCGCATGGCCCAGCAGGAAGGTTTCGACGCCGTGATCTGGACCGACGGACAACAACACGAATACATCGAAGAATCGGGCACCATGAACGTGATGTTCGTAGACAACGGAACGCTCATTACCCCGGAACTTACCGATTCCATACTGCCGGGCATCACCCGTGATTCCATACTGCAGCTGGCCCGTAAAATGCAGATCGATGTAAGGGAATACAAAATTCCGGTACAGGAACTGAAACAGAAACTGGCAGAAGGCCGTATTACCGAAGCCTTCGGAACAGGCACCGCCGCTGTGGTGGCCCCAATCAAAAGCATCAGCATCGACGGGGAGGAATTTACCCTGCCCGATGCCACGGACAATTCCCTGATGTTCCGCCTGCGAAACGCACTGAATGAGCTGCGTACAGAAGGCAGCAGCGACACCTTCGGATGGAATACCATCCTGTCCTGAACATAGCTGCGGAAAATTAACGAACGCTCCTTACCTTACGCACAAAGCTGTGTATACGTTCTGCCGTGCTCGTAAGCCACTCCAGCAGAAAATGCGGCGGAAACAGGTGCATCAGTCCGAATGCCAGCAGGAACCAGCCACTCAGGAACATATAGGCATTGGGTACTTCACGCATTATGGGTCCGTCAGGACCTTCTATAGTACGTATCTCTGTAAATGAGGCCGAGAGCAGCACCAGTACAAAACCAAAGACGATCAGTATAAGATCGAGGAAAAAATAGCGCGTCCACCAGCGGAATACCTTTGGATTCAGCCGGATAAAGAGCCCCGCCAGTCCGCAGATCACTACCGTGACCAGGGCACACAGCATGGCCGATATGGGATGAAAAAAGATCAGTCCGGCCAGCCCGTCGATGCCTCCTTCCGTATCAAAAATGGCCATGGTCATATACAGGATCATGAGCGTAGCCATGCTGAGGGCCAGCTGTCCCATAAACAAAAGTATATGTATCACTTTACGTACCATTGTTCTGCCACGGGTCGGGCATACCCGTATGTAATTATACGGAAGAACGGCTCTCCAGGTTTCGCAGGGTAATGGCCTCATGATGCTGCACATGGTATAGGGTAAAGTACATCATCTCGCGCAGGGTAAGCTTTCCCAGCAGGGGATGCGGCAGTATATACAGGTCGAGCTGGGCTTCAGAATACCGTTGCAGGGCTCGGTCCAGTTTTTTTACGGCACGCAGCATGTTCTTTTCTACTTTCGCTTTCTGTGCCAGTGTTACCGGGCGTGGTTTAAACCGCTCCGAAGCGACACCGCCTTCTTCCAGTCTGCGTTTATATTTGGCCACTACTTCATCATAGCCGCGTGAGGGGCGGTTGGCCGTACCGAACTTCCGCTTCAGCACAAAACCGGGCAACAGGCGCAGCATGCCAAGCGGTTTTACCGAAAGGTAAATATGTTCCATCTGCTGGGCGGCCGTCCATTTGCCCTCCGGAGCATACAGGTAATCGGCATCGCTGAGGCCGCTGATGAGGGTTGCAAAATGCCGGTGCCGTTCATTGAGCTGTGTACGTATTTCTTCGCGGGTCATAAGCTTACGTTATACCCAAATGTACAAAGAAAAAGAGACGCACTGCGGGGTACGTCTCTGTATCGGTTCTTTTATTTTTTGAGGGAGGCCACCAGTGCGTTGAGCACGTTGCGGGCATCGGGATCCTGCCAGTGATGCAGGGTGGGCCCGAAGAACTCGTCGTAATGCGTGGTGTATTTATGAACCAGGCCCGCGCGCATATTCCGTTTGGTCAGTGCAAAGGTCTTGGGTTCAAAGGCGGCTAATTCTTTCAGTTTGGCCCAGGCTCTGTCAAATACTTCTTCCTGCGGACACACTTCATCTACAAAACCGCTCTGCAATGCTTCGGCCGGCAGCAGCAGTTTTCCCTGCAGCAGGAACTGGTAAGCGTTCTTCTGCCCTACCACGGCGGCATACATTTCGAAAATAGGCTGCGGTACGGCAATACCTACGGGTACTTCATTAAGCCCGATGCGGAATTTCCCGTCGGCCATGTAGCGGAAATCGCAGGTAAGTGCCACAATAGCCCCACCGGCCGGACTGTGTCCGTTAACGGCGGCTACCAGCGGTTTACCGAACGAAAGCATCGTACCGATCATGGTGGCAAACGAGTGCCAGAATTCCTGGGAAGCCTTTTCGTCGTAGGCGGCTACTTCCAGTACATCGAGCCCTGCCGAAAAGAAATTGCCTTTGCCGGTAATAATGGCTCCGCGCACGGAACTGTCTTTATCGAGCTGTTTAAACGTTTCGGCCAGTTCGTCGATCATGGCCTTATTCAGTGCATTGGCCGTACCTCTGTCGAGCGTAACCACGGCCAGGTTGTCGCGGTGTTCTGTTTTTATGAATTCCATACCTTGTGTTGTCTACCAGTCTTCACCACCGCCGTTATTCATGTCGCCGCCGCCATCGCCGCCCTTGCGGTTTTTACGGCTGCCGAAATCCTGTTTGCCGAACTTATAGGTAAGCGACAGGTTCAGGATGCGGGTCTCACGCTTACGGCTGAAGGTGTTCACAAATGTAGCATCTCCGCCATCAAGTGCAAAACGGCGGGTGTTAAATACGTCCTGCAGGCTCAGGTTAATGGATAGTTTCTTTTTAAGTACGTCAGCCTTCAGACCCAGGTCGAGGCCCTGTACCGGCTTGGGACGTCCCTGCGGTGCGGCCGGCGCCCACCAGAACCCATAGGTAGCCTGGGCTTCCATCCAGCTGGTAATTTTAAAGCCGGTGAGTATACGGCCCATACCCCCGATGCTCCAGTTACGCAGGCCCGCACCGAAATTGGTACCGTTGATCTGGTAATAATACAGGTTGGCATTGGGCATCATGTACCACCATTTAAAGAACTCCATACGGGCCGTGAGTTCAAAACCCGCCGAGTGCGCCTCGTTGAAGTTCTGGAACGAGGTAATACTTACCCCGTCTGAATTCACCGTACGGTAACGGCTGATCACATTGGTGGTGTAACGGTAGTAAACGGTAGGCGAAATGGAATATTTTTTGCCCCCGTAAGAGTACGAGAACTCAAAGCTGTTGGTATACTCCGGGTTCAGCATGGGATTACCCGTCTGCAGGTTCAGCGGGTCCGAAAAACTGGTAAAGGTGTTCAGCTGGCGAAAACCCGGCCGGGAGATACGACGGGAGTAATTCAGTTTGATGTCGTTCTTGTCGTTAAACTTGTAAGACAGGAACACACTGGGAAACCAGCTGAAATAATTGCGGGAGTTCTTGGACTGCGTAGTTACCAGGTCGGTATTGATAAGGGTTTCCTCGACACGCATACCCAGTTTGTAACCGAATTTATTGTACGATTTAGCCATCTGGGCATAGGCGCCGTACACCTGCTCATGATATACAAAGCGATTGGTGAGGTACGAATTTACGGTGTATTCGCCCGTTAGCGGATCGTAATTAAAATTGGTAAAATCGTTGTCGTTATGACGTGCCGTATATTTTACACCGGTTTCCAGGGAATAATTCTTTTTAAAAGGATGTGCATAGTCTATACTGGCCACAAAATTGCTGTTTTGCGACAGGTTTTCGGTACGCTGGCGCTGGTAATAACGCACCGAATTATTGTTAAGCCAGTCGAGGTACGCGTTCTGAAAGGCTTCTTCCTCGTTTTCGTTATTCCCGTTGAAGGTAGCGTCGATCGTTAGTTCCTGGTTGGCTTTTTTAAACTGGTGTTTAAAGTTTACATTCAGGTCGTAGTTGTAGCGCACCTGGTCCTGGCTGCTGGTACGCTCCCACTGGTTGGTCTGCACCAGCGAGGAATCGTAAAAAGAATAGAAGGTAGCGTCTACACTATTGCCCGGGTTATAGCCGAAACCGCCGGAAATGCCCAGGGTATTGCGCGGGTTGATGTAGATGTCCATACCCAGGCGGCCCATGTGGTTCATGCGTTTGTTGAGGCCTTCGCTGCGGGTGTTCTGCTGGTACAGGGAATCGAGCAGGTAACTGGTGCGGTAGCTGGTACCGTTGTTAAAGGTATTGCTGCGGCGGAAAGAATAGTTACCGAAAATATTAAAGCGTTTGTTGCGGTAGCTGAGATTAGCGGCGGCGTTGTATTTACCGCGGGTACCGGCGCCCAGTGTAACGCTGCCCGTCATACCCAGTATCTTGTTCTTTTTCAGTACTATGTTAATGATACCGGCCTGTCCGTCGGCATCGTACTTGGCATTGGGATTGGTAATTACCTCGATACGCTCGATGGAAGAAGCGGGAATACTTTCCAGGATGGCCTGGCGGCTGCCGCCCGTAATGCCCGAAGGCCGTCCGTCTACCAGTACGGTAACTCCTTCGGAACCACGCAGGCTCAGGTTACCGTCTATGTCTACATTCACCGAAGGTATCTGGTTCAGGATGTCTACGGCCGAACCACCGCTGGTTGACAGCAGTTTCTCTGTATTATACACCCGTTTATCGATCTCGTTCACCACCATAGGCGCATCGGCTACGATTTCCGCCCCTTTCAGGTTCTGGGACGAAGGCTTCAGCAGCACGCTGCCCAGGTCTTTGAGAGGCTCTTCGGCCGTAATACGCAGGGTATCGGTCTGGTACATGGTATAGCCCAGGAAGCTGATCTTTACCACGTAATTGCCGGGCGCCAGGTTTTCGATCAGGAAAGAGCCGTCGGTGCCGGTGGTAGTACCGCCTGCCAGCCTGGTAAGACCGGGTTTGATAAGGGATACCGAAGCATATTCAACCGCCTTTTTGGTAGAAGCATCCTTTACTTTACCGAATACCTTGCCGGGACCGGAAGCCGGACGTTCGCCCGGAACCTGTGCCAGAACCGTCAGGGAAAAGAAACAAAGGAGTGCGCTCAGAATAATTCCTCTCATGGAGTAAATGTGCATAATAGTTGTCAGAATATCCGTTGGACAAGGGTTTTTAACAAAGGTTTAATGAAGACCGCAGAAATAATTACGGCGGCTCCGATAAAAAACGGAAGCCCGAGATTTTCAGCCTCGTTGAAGATGAGCGCGGCCATGATAATGCCGTACACCGGCTCCATATTTACATACAGGTTCGATTTAAAGGCACTGATGTACCTGAGGCAGTGCAGGGCCAGCACAAAGGTAAGTGCCGTACATACCACCGAGAGGATAATGAGCCAGAGCCAGTCGGCAGGCTTTGGATACAAGGCCTGTGGCAGGTTTTCCGGCGATTCGAATACGGGCAGCAGCAGGCTCAGGAACAGGAAACCGAAGCCCAGCTCCACGGCAGTGGCGGCCTTGGCATCGAAACCCGTGGCGTATTTCTTGTTGAGCGTAGAAAACAGGGCGGCCAGGAAAGCGGCCAGTATACCTACACTGAAAGCGGCAGGATCAATGGCTGAATCGGCATAGATAAAGCGCACCCCGGTAAAGACCATGAGCCCGAGAAAAATATTGATCCAGTCGAAACGGGTACGCGTGATGAGCGGTTCCAGGATGGCGGCAAAGAAAGAGCCTGTGGCCAGCGCCGAAAGGGCCACCGAAGCACTGTCGGCCATTTTGATGCTGCCGTAGAAACAGACCCAGTGCAGGGCCGTGAGTATACCAATGATGGCCAGGTGCAGTATCTGCCTTCGTTTAAAGGCGCGTATATGCTTCCATACACCGGGAATACACATAAGCGTAAGCACGGTGATCCAGAGGCGGTGCCACACCAGTACAGGCCCCGAAAGAGATATGAGTTTCCCGAGTATGGCCGTGAAGCCCCACAGCAATACCACAAAATGCATCTGCAGATCGGCTGAACGTTCCTGTTTCATGATTACATCTCCATCCGGGCCATGGCCATTATATTCTGACTGCTGAAATCTCCCGCCAGGTACTTAAAATGCCCGCTGGCGGCGATCATGGCCGCGTTGTCGGTACAATAGGCAAAAGGCGGTATATGGGCGCGGCAGCCCTGCCGGACGGCCAGTTCTGCAAAACGGCGCCGCACTTCCGAATTGGCCGATACGCCACCGGCCAGGGCAATGTCTTTTACCCGGTGTACCTTAAGCACCTGCTGCAGTTTGTCCATCAGTATCTCTGTAATAGCGAACTGTATGGAGGCACAGAGATCGTTCAGGTGTTTCGTACTGAAATCAGGGTCTTCTTTCTGCCATTTTTGCAGGGAATACAGCACCGAGGTCTTAAAACCGCTGAAACTGTAATCGTAACCTTTGATCGCCGGGCGTGCAAAACGGAAGGCCTGCGGGTTGCCTTCCTTCGCCAGTTTGTCTACAAGAGGCCCTCCGGGATACGGCAGGCCCAGTATTTTAGCCGTTTTATCGAAGGCTTCGCCGGCGGCATCGTCGATGGTCTCGCCCAGCACTGCGAAACGGTCGTAGGCATGTACTTTTACGATCTGGGTATGTCCGCCGCTTACCGTGAGGCAGATAAAGGGAAATTCCGGCGGATCATATTCCGTGCCGGGCGTTTTGATAAAGTGGGCCAGTATATGCGCCTGCATGTGGTGCACCTCAATGAGCGGACGCTGCAGGGCCAGGGCCAGCGACTTGGCAAAAGACACGCCCACCATCAGCGAGCCAGGCAAACCGGGTCCGCGCGTAAAAGCCACTGCGGATATACTTTGTTTTGTTATTTTTGCGTTCTTGATGGCAGCATCTACTACAGGAATAATGCGGGCTTCATGTGCACGCGAGGCCAGTTCGGGTACCACCCCGCCCCAGGCTTTGTGCACATCCTGTGTGTACGTAACATTTGAGAGCAGTTCTCCGTTTAATAATACGGCGGCTCCTGTATCGTCACACGAACTTTCTATTCCCAGGATGATGATGTCTGAATTTTGATCCATTTTGCAAAACGAGCACAAAAATACAGGAAAAGAAGAAACGAAAGCGCCCCGCCGACAAAGCCGGGCTAAAAAGTTCTTTAAATGGAGCTTCCGGATCCTGCTGTCTTTTTTTGTTTTGCTTACCGTTAGCGCCCTGCTGCTGCGTCTGCCTGCCGTACAAACCTTCCTGGCCCAGAAACTGGCCGGGTACTTCAGCGATAAATGGGGCGTGGAAATACATATCGACAAAGTGGAAATTAAATTTTTCTCTTCCGTCGAGCTCAAAGGCCTTACCATCGGCGACCACCACCAGGATACCCTGCTGCGCGCCGGCAGCCTGGAAGCCGGTATCGACTATTTCCGCATCCGGCAGAATGCCCTGTCCATTTCGCACGTGTACCTGGACGACGCCCTGTTCCGCCTGCATAAATACCCCAACGAAAAGGGCATGAACCTGGACTGGTTCATCAAAAAGTTCAAAAGCGATAAACCCAAAGATACTACCGCCAGCAAGCCCTTCGATTTTATTATCCGCACGATCCGCTTCCGGAACGTAGCCTTTAACCTCATCGACGAGACCACCGATTCCCTGCCGGCCCGTTTCCAGGCCAACAATATACGCACACTGGTAAGCCAGGGTGATTTTACCAATTTCCGCATCGCAAAGGACAGTATCATTTTCCATATAGATCAGCTGCAGGCCCGCGACCATTCCGGGGTGGGCTTTTCTGACTTTAAAAGCGATTTCTGCATCAGCTCCAGCTGCCTTATGTTCGAGAATACAGCGTTCAAAACGCTCTCAGGCAGCGCCGTCAACGGCGATATCCGCATGTTGTACAATTCCTGGAGCAGTTACAGCCAGTTTATGGACAGCGTACGCTTCGACTGTAAACTGACCAATACCACCCTGCACACCAAAGATATCGGCTATTTCGCCGGCAACCTGGAAGGGCTGGACATGGTAGCCGAGATCTCCACGCGGGCCAAAGGACCGGTATCGAACCTGCGCCTGCGCGACCTGGACATACGCACGGGCAACAACACGCGTATACAGAGCGATATTGAAATGCGCGGGCTGCCCAACATCAACGAGACCTTTTTTAACCTGGAAGCACAGAACATACAGACCACCATTGCCGACCTGGAAAGTTTTCCCATGCCCCCCTTCGGCAGTAACAGGCGCCTGGCACTGCCCGAACAGGTACGCAACCTGCAGTATATAGCCTTTACAGGGACCTTTACCGGTTTTTACAACGATTTTGTGTCCTACGGTAAATTTACAACGGGAGCGGGCAGCCTGTTCACCGACCTGAAACTGAGCGGCGATACGGCATTCGACAATCCGCACTACTCGGGTCGCCTGCGCAGTGAAGGCATCAACCTGGCCACCATCCTGGGTACGGAAGTATTGGGGCCGGCCGTGTTCGACCTCAATATCAAAGGACATTCTTTCGATCCCAAAGAGATGGAACTGGCCTTCGACGGCGATATCCGCAAGTTTACCCTCAACGGCTATACCTATTCGGACATCAGCACCCGCACCGAATTTGTAAAAAATACCATCGACGGACTTGTTACCGTACGCGACCCCAATGTACAGCTGGACGCCCAGGCTTATGTAGACCTGCGCGAAAAACAGCCGCATTACATTGCCAATGTACGTATACAGGAGTGGGACCTGCTGAAGACCAATATCTACAACGATACCCTTACCCTGGCCAAAGCCCGCCTCGACGGTGACATACAGGGTTCGAACATCGACAATATGGTGGGCTGGCTGCGTGCCGACAGCATTTACTTCTTTAAGGAAGACCGCGGTTATTCCCTGAGCCGCCTGCAGGTAAATGCCGATACGATCGAGACCACGCGTACCTTCAGTGTAAGTTCTGACTATATTGACGCCCACCTGGCCGGGCACTTTAAGTTTGTACCGCTGTACAACAACATCCTGATGAACGTGAATCGTTACCTGCCTTCGCTGCATATTCCCTACGATCCCAGGCTGGCGGCTACCGACGAGGCCATAGCCTTTGACATACAGTTCAAGAACATTAAACCCATTACCGAAGTTTTTGTGCCGGCCTTTTATATGGAAGAGAATTCCGAAGTGAACGGCATTTACCGTACCAACGGAGGTACAATAGATATGGTGGCCAATTCGGGCGGCGTGGGCTATGGCAATATCCGCCTGCTGAACTGGACCCTTAGCCTGGATAATAACGAACGCGAGATCGAAGTAAACACCCGGGCCGAACGCTTTCATATTTCCGACAGCACCTATTTTTCAGGCGTACGTCTTATTTCAGAGGCCTATACCGATTCGGTAACGATCACCCTGGACTGGCTGGGCGATTCCTACAATATTACCCGCGGTTTCTTTAAAGTGGGCACCCTGCTCGGCGCCGACAGCAGCTATACCCTTACCGTATTCCCTTCGTATTTTGCCCTGCAGGAGATGGAATACCGCCTGCGTACGTCCAGTTCGGTGGTGTACAATACCGACGGCATCCGTTTCGAAAAAATGGACTTCCGGGCCAGTAACGGACAGGTATTCAGCATCGAAGGCAAGGCGGGCAAAAACTCAGACGACATACTCTCGCTGCATATCACCCGCTTTCCGCTGGCCTTTGCCAACCGCTTTATCGGTTCCGAGGGCAGTACCGACCTGCGGGGGTACATAAGCGGAGATATAGGTGCACACCGGCTTATGGCGCAGCCCTTCTTTGAGGCCGATCTCAGCGGCGACTCCCTCTACCTCAACAACAATGCCCTGGGCACGCTACGGCTCAAAAGCGAGTACGATATCGAGCAGGAAATGCTCGCCATCAATTCTACCCTCAGTTACAACAACCGCTACTCGCTTTCGGTGAACAACGGTAAATTTTACCCGCTGCGCAAAAGCAACCAGTTCGATATTCCCCTCAGCCTCGACGATTTTAACATAGGCGTGGCCGAGCTGTTCCTGGCCCCGGTATTCTCTGAGATGGCCGGCACCATATCGGGTAACCTGCACCTGTATGGTTCGCTGAAAAAGCCCGACCTGCGCGGCAATGCCCTGCTTACCGATGCCGCCTTTACCGTGCCCATTATCGGTACGCGTTACCAGCTGAATTCCGATAATGCCAAAAGCATTGTGCTCAATTCCCAGGAGATCAACTTTGGTACCATACGCGTTAAGGACCAGCGCGGCGAATCGGCTGTGATCACCGGGCGCATCAAGCACAGCTATTTTTCTGACATGGAACTGGACGTGGCCCTGCGCGCGCGGAATTTCCTGTTCCTGAACACCCGCTACAAAGAAGGCGACGCTTTTTACGGCACCATTCCCGCCACGGGTAACGTAAGCATCGACGGACCTTTCGACGATATTAAGATCACCGCCAACGTAACCACCAATGCGGGCGGCAAGCTGTTCCTGCCCATGAACTCCGGCCCGTCCAAAGCTACGGACAACAGTTTCGTGATCTTTTACGACAGCCGCGATACGGCCAAAAACATCAACGATATACGCCTGCAGAAGAATATTTCGGTGGTCTCCCTGGATATGTTCGTGGACGTGACCGAAGACTGCGAGGTACAGATCATCTTCGACGAAAGGGTGGGCGATGTGCTCAAGGCCCAGGGACGGGGCAGTCTGCGCATTGAGCTGAACAAGCTGTACGAACTTTCGATGTACGGCGAATACGAAGTATACAAGGGCGATTACCTCTTTACGCTGGAAAACGTGATCAACAAAAAGCTGCAGCTGCGGCCCGGCGGCATGATCTACTGGTCGGGCGACCCGTATACGGCCAAGATCAACGCGTCGGCCATGTACGAGGTACGTACCAGCCCCTTCCCGCTGATGCAGAACCATACGCTGGGCTCTGCCGATTCCATGAAATACAAATCGAAGACCACCACCCAGGTGATCGTGAACCTGAAGGGCGACCTGATGAACCCGCTCATCTCCTTCGATATCGAGTTCCCCACGCAAAGCGACGAGTTCAAGACCGCCATTAACGAACGCCTTACCAGCGAAGACGAACGCAATAAACAGGCCTTTGCGCTGCTGGTGCTGCGGCAGTTCGTACCACCTTCCAACGCCAGCGGTTCCATCGGTTTTTCGGGCGGAGGTGCCGCCAGTTCCAGTTCACTCGAAGTACTTTCGAACCAGCTGAGCAACTGGCTTTCCTCGCTTACCGGCAATGTAGACCTGGGCGTGCGTTACCGCGGTGCCGACGGTACTTCCAGCGGCAGCAACGAGGTAGAACTGAACGTATCGGGCAAATTCCTGAACGACCGCATCGTGGTGGACGGCAACTTCGGTGTGGCCACCAACAACACCGCTTCGGGCAGTAATAACAACAATGCCAGCAAAACGGCAGGCATCATCGACGTAAACATCGAATACAAGATCACCAATGACGGCAAACTGCGCCTGCGCGCCTTTAACCGCTCCAACGACGGTTACCTTACGGTGGCCTTCCCGTATACACAGGGCGTGGGTCTCACCTACTCCACTTCTTTTGACACCTGGAAAGAGGTAAAGTTTAAAAAGAAACGGAAAAAGGCCGAAGAAAAAGCAGCACAGCAGAAAAAGGCCGTGCCTGATACCAATACGCCGCCGGCCGAAAAAAAACAGAATGAAAAGTAAATCCATTGTTCCTTACACACACGCATGAATTTTCTACAGACCGAAAAACTCCATAAAAGTTACGGCGACCGGGTATTGTTCCGCGACCTGGACCTGAGCCTCGACCAGGGCGATAAAATGGCACTGATCGCACCCAACGGCAAGGGCAAAAGTACCCTGATGAATATACTGGCCGGGCTGGAGCATCCCGATTCGGGACGGGTCACCCTGCGCAACGATATACGCATTGGCTTTCTGCCGCAGGACCCGCCTTTTGACCCGCAGAGCAGCGCCTGGGACTGTATTTTTGATTCCGGTTCCGAAGTGGCCCGTACCGTACGCCAGTACGAACAGGCCGTGGAACGTGGCGATACGGCCGGAATGCAGCACCTGCTGGGCGAAATGGACCGCCTGCACGCCTGGGGCTTCGAAAGCCGCGCCAAAGAGATCCTCGGACGCCTGCAGATCACCGAACTCGATAAACCGGTAGGTACTTTTTCCGGCGGACAGAAAAAACGTGTGGCCCTGGCCAAACTGCTGCTCGACGAACCCGACCTGTACCTGCTGGACGAGCCCACCAACCACCTGGACATAGATATGGTGGAATGGCTGGAAGAAGAACTGAACACCGGCAAAAAGACCATACTGATGGTGACGCACGACCGTTATTTCCTGGATGACGTGTGCAACGGCATCATCGAGCTGGACGATAATAACGTATACTATTACAAAGGCGATTATGCCTATTACCTGGAAAAACGGGCCGAACGCCGTGCCGCTCAGCAGAGCGAGTTCGACAGTAACCAGAACATACTGCGCCGCGAACTGGAATGGGTACGCCGCCAGCCCAAAGCCCGCGGTACCAAAAGTAAATCGCGCCTCGATGCCTATTACAACCTGAAAGACGAGACCAAACGCGTACGCGATGAAAAAGGCATTGAAATGGGGGTAAAGATGCAGCACCTGGGCAGCAAGATCGTAGAGCTCATCAAGGTGAGCAAGTCTTACGGCGATAAAGTACTGCTCGATAAATTCACCTATACCTTTAACCGCGGCGAACGCATTGCTATTGCCGGCGCCAACGGAACCGGCAAGACCACCCTGCTGAACATGCTGGTGGGCCGCATACAGCCCGATGCCGGCAAGATCATCGTGGGCGATACCATACAGTTCGGTTTTTACGAACAGAACGGCATGAAGTTCAGCGACGACGAACGCGTGATCGAGCACGTGCGCAAGATCGCCGAGGTGGTAGAGACCGCCTCCGGACAAAAGATCAGCGCCTCGCAGATGCTTACCCGCTTCGACTTTCCGCCCGACCGCCAGTGGATCGTGATCGGCAAACTGAGCGGTGGCGAGAAAAAACGCCTGTACCTGCTTACGGTGCTGATGCAGAACCCCAATTTCCTGATCCTGGACGAACCTACCAATGACCTGGACATACTTACGCTGAACAAGCTGGAAGAGTTCCTGCTCGATTACCCGGGCTGCCTGGTAGTGGTAAGTCACGACCGGCACTTTATGGACAAGATCTGCGACCACACGTTCGTGCTGGAAGGAAAAGGCCGGGTGCGTGTATACCCTGGTAACTATACCCGTTACCGCGCCGAAAAACTACACGAAAAGAACAACGCGCCTGCCGAAACCGTGAAACCCGTCGCTGAAAAACCGGCGGAAGTGCGCCCGGCCAAAGAAAAAATAAAACTCAGCTTCAAGGAAAAAATGGAGTTTGAGCAGCTGGAGAACGATATTCCGCGCCTGGAAGCCGAGAAAAAAGAACTGGAAGAGGCCCTGGGTACCACCAATGACGGCAACGAACTTACCCGTATTTCAGAACGGCTCGGAAAAATAATCGGCGAGCTCGATGAAAAAAGTATGCGATGGCTTGAACTAAGCGAATTTATTGGTTAAATAGCCGTTAACTTTTCTATTTTATAGAGATTTATATAACTTCGCAGGAAATTTTTTAAAGGTCTTATGGAACGCAAAGAAGTATATATTGTATCGGCAGTACGCACGCCTATCGGAAGTTTTAACGGTCAGTTCTCCACAGTTTCGGCAACCCGTCTCGGTGCAGCCGCCATCAAAGGCGCCATCGAAAAGGCAGGTATCGCCCCTGAACTGGTAACGGAAGTTTTTATGGGTCATGTGCTGCAGGCCAATGCCGGTCAGGCGCCCGCCCGCCAGGCCGCTAAATTTGCCGGTCTGCCCGACAGCGTACACTGCACTACGGTAAACAAGGTTTGCGCATCCGGACTTAAATCTGTAATGCTGGCCGCACAGTCCATTATGCTGGGCGATAACGACGTTGTGGTTGCCGGCGGTATGGAAAACATGACACAGGTGCCTTATTACCTGGACAGCGCCCGCAACGGTTACCGCCTCGGTAACGGGCAGCTGATCGACGGACTGGTAAAGGACGGCCTTACCGACGTATACCACAATTACCACATGGGCAATGCCGCCGAGCTCTGCGCTAAGGAATGCAATATCTCCCGCGAGGAACAGGACGCCTACGCCATCGAAAGTTACAAACGTTCACAGGCCGCCTGGGCTGCCGGTAAATTCAGCGAGGAAATTGTTCCCGTGGGTGTTCCGCAGCGTAAGGGCGACGACCTGCTGATCAGCGAAGACGAAGAATACAAACAGGTTAAATTCGATAAAATTCCCGAACTGCGTCCCGTTTTCCAGAAAGAGGGAACTGTAACGGCCGCCAATGCCTCCACCCTGAACGACGGGGCTGCCGCACTGGTGCTGGTAAGTAAGGAAAAAGCCGAAGAGCTGGGCCTGAAACCTCTTGCCCGTATCACCGGCTATGCCGATGCCGAGCAGGCGCCGGAGTGGTTCACCACCACACCGTCCATCGCCCTGCCGCGCGCCGTACAGAAAGCCGGCCTCAGCCTGGAACAGGTGGATTATTTCGAGATCAACGAAGCCTTTTCCGTAGTTTCTATTGCCAATAACCAGAAAATGAACCTGGACCCTGCCAAAGTGAACGTGAACGGAGGCGCCGTATCCCTGGGCCACCCGCTGGGTGCTTCGGGAGCGCGTATCCTGGTTACCCTGCTGCACGTACTGAAGCAGAACAACGCCAGAACAGGCGCCTGCGGTATCTGCAACGGCGGTGGCGGTGCCAGTGCTCTTGTGGTAGAAATGCTGTAAAATACCATGGACCGTTTCTTCAGTACCCTGCAGGCTCTCTCACCTATGCTGCAAGCGGCAGACAGCCGCTCGCCCAAAATAGACGAACTCCTTTTCGGTGAGGTCTGCGAATGTATCGGAGAGGACGCCAACTACTATAAAGTGCGCCACCTGTGGGACCTTTGCGAAGGTTTTATACAGCGCAACCAGCTGGTACCCGTAAGCGAAGAATACGCAACCACCTTTGCCGCCGGCAAATGGGAACGCCTGTTCCTGCCTGCAGCCACCGTAGAAAATGAACGTTCGGGCATCCAATATACCCTTTCGGCCGGCAGCGTGCTGGCCGGACTGGAAAACAACCGCTTTCAGCTGGCCGGAGAAACCTTCAGCCTGAACAGTGCACAGCCCAACCGCATTCCTGCACGCACGGCCGACATCATACGCGACAGCGTGATCCTCTTCCTGAACGTACCCGAAGTACAGGGCGGACGCAGCATCATGGGCATGGACCCCGCAGGCTTCTGCCAGCAAGTGTTCGCCTTTGCAGGTATACGCCTCAGCCCCGGTTTTAACGCCATGGCCGCTGAAGGTACACATGTAGACTTTGTGCACGAACTGCGCTGCGGCGATATCGCTTTTTTCAGCGATCCCGAAGGAGAGATCATACATGCCGGCATCAGCATCGACGACGGCTGGATCATACATACCGACGGAAAGGTAAAAAGCGGCCGCCTGGACCAGCAGGGCCTGTACGACCCCAAAGAAAACCGATACATATACCAGCTCAGGCTGATCAAACGTTATTTCTGATACCATGTTCCGCTTTCCCACACTTTCTACACAACAGATCGACTACCTGAATATGGGTCTCATGATCATTTCCCTGATCCTGGCCTATATACTGCCCTTCGAGGTCTTTCTCTTCTCCTATGCCGTACTGGGCCCCCTGCACTACCTGACGGAGATCTCCTGGCTGCATCAGAAAAAATACTACGTATCGGTACAGAAAGAACGGAACAAATGGATATTCCCCCTGGTGGTGGTGGTACTGAGCATCATACTTACCATCGATAATATTTTTTCCCTGTTCAATATTCCCATAGAACTGCCTACGGCGCTGCGCGGTACCAATATCATTCTCTTCCTGTTCGGCCTGGCCTTTATACTTATTATGCTGCGCCGGAACCTGCACCGCATTGTGGCCATCAGCGCGCTTACCTTACTCTGCCTGGTGCTGAATATTGAAAAACAGTGCATCACCTGCACCGACGAAGTAAGCGGCAAGACCATCGAATACTGCGACCTGGACAACAAAAAAGGCAGCAGTAATTTTATACAGAAACGCTGCAAAGACATCGACAACGACGGGTACCTGGACCCCGGCAAGGACTTTGAACAGGGTTATTCCTACTACCCTGCGGTGATCCTGCTTTCGGCCTATATTCCCACCCTGATACACGTATACATTTTTACCATGCTGTTTATGCTGTTCGGCGCGCTCAAAAGCCGCTCGCGCAGCGGGAAAGCCGCTGTGGTACTGCTGATCGTATGCGGCGCCCTGCCCTTTCTCTTCGATGCATCGTTTATTCCCTATAGTATTTCAGAATTTGCCCGGAAGAGTTATAACGTCTCTTTCCTCGACCTGAACCAGCTGGTTTTCGAGAACTTCGGACTGGGCAGTACCGATGCAGACAACATATACAGCTCACGCGCAGGCATCATGCTGGGGCGTTTCATCGCATTTGCGTATACCTATCATTACCTCAACTGGTTCAGCAAGACCAGCATCATTCAGTGGCACAAAATGCCTGTACTGAACCTTTCGGTGGTGCTTATTCTATGGGCGGCTTCGGTAGGTTTATATCTTTACGACTACAAGACCGGCTTAACAGCCCTGCTGCTGCTCAGCTTCCTGCATGTGTTCATGGAATTCCCGCTCAACTTCCAGTCGCTGCGCGGCATTTTCGAATATGTAAACCCCTTCGGTAAAAAGGCGGTCCCGGCTTAATTTACAGGATATCGCTCAGGGTCAGGTGCTGGAACTCATGCGTCCAGAACGAACGTGTTTCCCGCACGGGATGGCCCAGGATACGCTCCATGCCTTCGGTGGAGGCCACGTTATCCTTGAACAGCAGCTTGAACTGGTCGTAGTTCATCAGCTCGGGGAACCAGACGGAAATAAAATTGCGGGTGACCGGCTCAATGAGTTTCTTCGGTAATTCGATGGGAAACAGCTTTTCCTTGCCGGAGGCCAGCAACAGCAACTCCTTAAAACTAAAGGGCGTGGAGCCCACCACATCGATCGCTCCTGCGGGAATATCCGGCTGCAGGCACAGATCGTGCAACAGTTCGTTCAGGTCTTCGGGCATTACGGGCTGCACACGCGTTTCGGCAAAGCCCTGCGGCATGATCGGGCGGTTCTGCAATACCTTGCACATGAACACCAGCCACTTGAATTTTTTTACCAGCAGTGTTCCGCTCAGGCATACGATAGACGGACGCAGTACGTAGGTATCGGGGTGACTGAGCAACAGCTCATCGCCCAGGCCTTTGGTACGCAGAAAAGCAATATCGTGCGCGGGATCGGCACCCAGGGCCGAAATATGAATGATGCGGGGGTTGCCGATGCGGGCGCGGTTGGCCAGGATGGTACGCACCAGGTCCAGGTGTACCTTTTTAAAATCGTCCTCGCGGCTTTCGCGGATAATGCCGGCACAGTTAATGAGCACGTCCTGCTCGCCCAGGATACTCCAGTCGTGCAGGTCCGGATCGAACACAAAACAGCCTTCCACTCCCTTGCGTGAGCAGGGGGTGATCTGCATGTGAGGCAGCGCACGCAGCGCCGCGATAATACTGGACCCGATAGCGCCCGAAGCGCCGATAATAACCACTCTCATAACTTATGCCCCGAAATCTACGGCTTCGGACTGCGCCTGCAAATATAAATACATTCGGAGTTCATACATGCTGAGCCCGATATAATAAAGTGAGGCCGGTACGCCGATCGTTCCCAGCACGGCCAGTATATACAGCATAACAAACCAGAGACCGGCCTGCCAGCAACCGGCACACAGCAGCCCCAGACACAGGATCCCAAGCAGCACAATAAGCCGGAATACACGGTGAAAAGCGCGGCGCCCCGGGATAAAACTTCGCAGGTTACGGCTGAGGGAATAGTAATACAGGTGCGCGGCAGACTGCACCAGGGCAATGCCCGCAGAATACACCAGCAGGCCGGTGAAAACATCACGGACAAGGGCCAGCAGCAGGCCGGCGGAAAGTACCAGCAATTGCAGGCTGAGGTCGAGGATACGTATAAATTTCATACTATGCGGTGCTGATTTTATTTCAGGATGCGGCTGAGTACGTGCCAGAGTTTCGATTCTTCCATACGGATGATGCGTTCGAGCAACTGGTCGCCGTCTTTCACAAAGGCTTCGATCTCCCGGATACGTTTACGCAGATCGGCCGCTTCAGGCGAATCGTCGTCCTTATCTACCCGTATTTCGGACAGGGCACCGATGAGGGGCGAAATTTCCCGTTTGCGGCGTTCGCGTACAATGGTAAGCGCCACCTTATGCAGGTCTTTTTCGGCCACAAAGAACTCGCGCCGCTCCCCTTTCACACTTACGCGGCGCACCAGGTTCCATTCGATGAGGGCACGCACGCTCATATTGGCATTCCCGCGCGAAATCTGCAATTCGCCGATGAGAGCGTCAGTATGCAGGGGTTCTTCGCTCAGCAGGAGCAGGGCATGTACACGGGCCATGGTGGCGCTGATGCCCCAGGAGCTGCCCAGGCTGCCCCATACATTGATCAGTTGCTCACGGGCTTCTTCATACTTCATAAAAAGGTGTCCGGCGGAAAAACCGGCCGTTCAAAGTTCCGGAAATTTCCACAACTTTCAAAATTTACTGAAAATTTAAATAATTAAATACCTGATCCTGCTGCGCTTTATGAAAGCACACAAAGAATTGTTATTTTTGCAGCAGATTTTACAAGATGTCAGCGCAGGAACCCAACATACGCATACTGCTCGGGGATACCCAGTACCTCATTAAAGCAGGGCTTACACAGCTTATCCGCGAAAATGCCGACCTAGAGCCGGCCGGTTCGGTACATAACCTGGCCGACCTGCAGGACAAGCTGCACAGCGAAGATTTTGACCTGCTGATCGTAGACAAGAACTTCGGTGATTTTTTCGAAGAAGAGAACCTGCCGCTTACGGGCGAGATATTCAAACAGAAGTACGTGTTAGCCATCTCCGACATGGACAAGGAAGGTATTTACCGTATACACAAGCATCATCTTACGGGTTTTATTACCTACGAAAGCAGCAAGGAAGAGATCCTGGAGGCGATACGCAAATCGGCCGCAGGCATCAAGTTCTTTAGTCCGCGTATCGTAGAAGCTCTTATTGCCATGACCTATGGCCCGGGAGCCGCTGCGGGCGTACGTCCGGGAACGGCGGCCGAACGCGACCGGAAGAACGCACAGAGCGAAGCCGCGGCCCTGCTGTCGGACCGGGAGAAAGAGATCCTGCAGCTGGTGGTAAAGGGCAAAACGGCACAGGAAATGGCCGACGATCTTTTCCTGAGCATCCATACCATTTACACCCACCGCAAGAACATCCTGAAAAAACTTTCCTGCAAAAACGCTACGGAATTGCTTAATTTCGCCATGAACAACAATCTCATGGAATAGGCATTATGGCGCAGCATTCGCACCCGGATACGCATACCTGCACGCACGATCACGGTCACGATCATGCCCACGGGAATACGACCCGCGCTATTGTCTGGGCACTTATACTCAATGCCGTTTTTACCGTTATTGAATTCACGGCCGGTTCCCTGTCCCACTCCGCCGCCGTATTATCGGACGCCGTGCACGACCTGGGCGATTGTTTTACCATTGGTTTTGCCCTGGTACTGCAACGATATGCCGGCAGAAAGGCCGACCGGCGTTTTCCCTTCGGTTACGGGCGTTTATCGGCTGCATCGGCTTTTGTTACGTCGCTGATCCTCATCACGGGATCGGTTTTTATGCTGGTGGAATCGGCACAACGTATCCTGGAAGACGATCACCAGATACGCACCACCATTGTGATACCGGTGGCCATTGCAGGGTTGCTTTTCAACGGGCTGGCGGCACGTTTTCTCTTCCACGGGCATACGCACGATCCGGGGCATGCACGCAAGGCCATTGCCCTGCACTTTATCGAGGACATACTGGGCTGGGCCGCGGTACTGGCGGGCAGCATCATTATACATTTTACCGGGTACACGGCCATCGACTCCATACTTTCTGCCGGCATCAGCCTGTTTATCCTGTACCAGGCGCTGCGTAACCTGCTGCGGGTGGTACCGGTATTTTTCGATACCCTTCCGGCTTCGGTCAATGCCGCCGCTGCCGAACTGGCCGTGGTAAACATTTTCGGAGAAGAGGCGCTGCACCAGTTGCGTATATGGACCATCGACGGCAGCAGTCACGCCGCCATTGTGAGCCTGAAACTCCCCGCCACGGTTCCTGCCGAAGAGCTCTCCGCACAAAAGGAGGCCCTGCGCCGGGCCCTGTCTACCCAGCAGATCCACACCGTTTATTTTGATCTTGTTTAATTAAGAGCTGTACGCTGACAGCCTGTAGTTTATAGTCCGGCTATGCACTATATAGTCTGACTAAATTTTCGTTCGTAAAATTAAATGCTACGTTTATGCATAAATTTTAATTTTGCCTCGATTGTTGATAACATAACTAATTAATAATCAATAAATAAAACACAAATATACTTACGATGCCCTTAAAATAGTTTACATCATTTTAACTTTCACAAAATTCATTTTAACATCTGCCTGGCGTATCGAAGAAACTAATTACGAAGAAAGTAGCTTCCGGGCACGGTTCAATTTTAGTATATACATCAATTTCAGCAGAAATAAATACCGGTTTTTTGCAGGAAAATAGTCTGTCCGAAGCTGCCTATACTTATTAACGCAGCCCGGATGCCAGCGGGCTTAATTGTATTTTGAGTGCTGCTTTACAACACCTTAGAAATGACAAAAGCGCACAAATTCATACTGCCCGTTTACCGGCACCTGAAGGATATTATCATTGTGGAAGACAGCATGGTAGACTATCATTACCTCTGCAGGCTGATCCGAAAGATCAATCCTTCGTTCGAACTGTTCCATGCCACGGATTTCAGTATCCTGCTGGAGCTTCTGGAACAGCGGAGACCCACACTCATTATCTACAACACGCGCGTGGGCCGCCGGAGTGCCTTCAGCTTTTACGACAGGCACGAACAACTGCACGATATTCCCTTCCTGATCGTTTCACAGCACACCGAACTGGCGCTGCAGGCGTTTCAGCGCAGGGCCGTACACTTTATAAAAAAGCCGGCGCGTATGGAAGAACTGGCAGATGCGTTCCGGCGCGTGGAAGAAGGATATAAGATGAGATCGGCCTTCGAACATAACGAACAGAGCCTGTACCTTCCCGTACTGCGGGATAAAGCCCTGTATTACGTTCCCTATACCGATGTGGTGTACCTGCGGGCCAGCGGTTCCTATACCTTTATTGTGCTGCAGAGCCGCGAACAGATCTGCGTATCGAAGAACCTGGGACATTACGAAGCCCTGCTGCCCGGCTTTTTTGTGAGAATAAACAAATCGGTGATCATTAATATACGTTTTATAAAACGTATATACAAAGATAATACCGGCATCGAGCTCGGGGATCTTGCAGCCTTCGATATATCGATACGCCGCCGGCCCAATGTATTAAAGCAGATACAGATGTTCCTTTCGGGCGGTATTTAAAAAGCGACACGGCTCAGTTGTTCCCTGCCGGCCAGCGTGATCTTTACCTCAAAGGTATTGTTCATGCTCTGCACAAAACAGGTAAGTCCGAGGTCCTGCGTGGTTTTCTCGATGAACTTGCGCCCCATGCCCGTCGATTTTTTCCAGGTACGGAAAAACACCGACTGCGCTTTTTCTTCGGATCTGTATACGTTTTTAACGACCAGGAAACCCTTTTCGGCCGACACATGGATCTCGGTGCCCTCCTCCGCATATTTCACGGCATTGTCGAGAATATTGAACATGAGGTGGCGGAACAGGAAACGGTTGGATACGATACTGAGCCCGGGGTCCAGCTCCACACGGATCCTTTTGTTTTCGAGCCGGGTAGCCGATGAGAATACATCACAGAGTTCAGAAACAAGCCCTGAAAGCGAAAAGCTCTGAAAATCGGACCGGGCGTGCGGTATCTCTTTTTCGTTGTAGAGGTAGAGCAGCGAATTGATGAAAAATATCTGCCGCTCGATCATCTCTACCTTTTCGTGGATATGCGTATGCAATGAGGTGTCCTGGTTCTCGATCTCGATCAGCATCAGGCTGGCCTGCAGGGTGGCAAGCAGTCCTTTGAGATCGTGCGAAAGCAGCGAATAGAGCTCATTCTTTTCCTTGATGTTCTTTTCCAGTTTGCTTACACAGGTGTCCAGGTTCACATACAGGTTGCCGCTTTCATCATTAAAATGCAGCTGCTCTTTCTGCCAGCTTTCTCCGCTTATGTACTTGTTGAGTTTGTTGGACATGAGGCGGGTCGGCTCGGTGATCTTGTTCAGGAAATACAGCAGCACTCCCATGGTAACGGCCGTAAATGCAAATAGGATCAGCAGACCGCTGCCGGTGCCGAGATCCGAATAACTGATGAGAAAAAAAGCAAGAATACCAATGCACACCGCATAGGCTCCTCCTGAAATCAGGAAAGCTGCTCTGTACGAAATTTTACGCTGGGACGGAGGGCGGGTAATCGGTTGATGGAATTTAAGATGCTCCATACTAAAGGTTGTTAATTGGTTTAGGATATCCAAAGTTAATAAAAAAAAGCCCTCTTCTTACGTAAGTAAAAAATCAGCCTGCGTTCCTTAAAAAAGCGCCTACCTTCCTAAACAAACAACACACTATATACCAATACATTATAAACAAACCAGCTATACGCCCCGGCATTGAACTATATTGAAGTATAGCCGAAAAGACAAAAAAACAAAAAACACATAAATAACTAAAAAACAATCACTTGAATAAAAAGTTGTATGTAAAATTTTTCTGTACGATCGCTGCATGTCCCACATTCATTAATTAAACCTCGACGTTCGTTAAATATACGCTAACGGGGATACATTTCCGGACTTTCATTCAACGCACATGGAATAATTTTACTCAACATCAACTAATTACTCTATGAAAAAATCACTACTCTTTTTGTTGTGTGCTTTCGTGCTGAAAACCGCTATACGCGGGCAATTTTATTCGGATACGCTCTTCTTCGCCAATACATGTCCCACAGGCGTGGCCTGTACGGGAGGCTGTGCAGACCCCATGTTTGCCGTGGACAGTAACCTGATGAACTTTGCCACGCTTTACAACGGGCTCGGTGTAGGCAGCTCTGTAAGCATTGAATACGGATTTTCGGTACCCGCCCAGGGAGGTGCCCTTATTGGCATTACCCTGCAGGAAGGCAACCAGTTCCTGAGCGTGGGACTGCTCTCCAACATCACCGTGGAGCTCTTCAGCAGTTCGGGCACACTGGTCGGACAAAAGTCCGGGCTCGACCTGCAGGACCTGGGGCTCCTCAGCAGCAACGGCTCGGTACCCACCTATGTGGTCTCCTTCTTTACCGCACCGGGTAACTACAATATACAGCGGGTGCGCGTTTCGCTGGGCGGTGTAGCCAACGTGCTCAACGATATCCGTGTGTATAACGCCTTTTACCTGGACCCGGCGCAGAACACCAGCGGCAATATCTGCGGACTGGAATACGCCGTGAACCATGTAAGCTCTTCCTGCTCCGGCCTGCTATGCAGTGTGCAGAATCCCCAGCTGGCCGTGGACCTGCTGAACTACGATGACTATGCCACACTGAACATTCCCGTTGGACTGCTGGGTGTACTGGGTACGGCCCAGATCGAACTTTCGTGGAATACTCCCGGCGATTCGGGCGATTTCGTAGGATTCATCATCGGGCAGCAGAACCTGGTACTGAGCGTAACCCTGCTCGATGCCATGGACGTAGAACTGCTCGACAGCAGCGGCAACGTGGTATTTTCCCAGCTCGGGTTCCAGTCGGTAGGACTCACGCTCCTGTCGGGGACCTCCGATAAATCGATCATCGGGTTTTACTCCCCCGTTAAGTTCGTAAGCGCCAGGCTGCGACTTACCCAGCTGGTGGGTCTGCTTACCTCGCTGCGGGTATACGGGGCCGTAAAATTTAATCCGACACCACAGGTGGTTGGCATCAGCTCCTCGGCCACGGGCAACCTCTGCCAGGGCGATACCGTTACGCTCACCGCCACAGCAGGATACGCACAGTATTTCTGGTCGACGGGAGATACCACGCAGAGCATTTCCGTGACACAGTCGGGCACCTATACACTTACCGCGGTAGATTCATCGGCCTGTACCTTTTATTCCACCATGGTCCCGGTGAACTTTAACCCGCTTCCGGCCGCGCCCGCACTGGCTGCCATTAGTGCCAATCCGCTTACCATCTGCCAGGGCGATACGGCTACGCTTACGGTAAACAGCTCATCGCTGCCCTTTACCTGGAGCACCGGCGATACCACGCAAAGCATACCCGTGACCACAGCCGGCTTTTATTATGCCAGCGTTACCGATACACTGGGTTGCAGCAGTCATTCCGATACCGTACAGGTGAACATAGAAACGGCAGACATATCGCTGCTCAGCGCGGCGAACGATATCTGTGCCGGCACACCGGTTACCATAACCGTACTGGCCAACGGCACGGTTACCTGGAACGACGGCAGCATGGGAACTTCGTATATGGTTTCGCCTGTGACCACCACTACCTATACCGCCTTTGTAATTACAACGCACGGTTGTAACGATATGCTGCAGGTGACCATAAACGTAGCCGATTCCACACCGGTAGCACAGGCCATGGACGACAACAGCACCATCGAAGAGAACGATATGTCGGTGGTCATGGACGTAGGCAACAACGATGTACTGCACGGTACGCCCACATGGACCATACTGGCGGGACCACAGCACGGTACTGCCGGCATACAGAACGGAGAAATTACGTATACACCATCGCCCAATTATTCCGGGAACGACAGCATTCAATACGAAATATGCAGCGATAACATCTGCGGCAATGTATGCGACACGGCCTGGCTTCGTATACTCATCCAGGAAGATCCGGACGGTTCCAACAATCCGCTGATACGTATACCCGGAGGGGTTTCCCATAACGGCGACGGGGTGAACGACCTGCTGGTGATCGAAGGCATCGAATACTATCCGAACAACCGGCTTACCATACTGAACCGCTGGGGCGAAGTCGTATACAAATCGGCGCCCTATGCCAACAACTGGGACGGCTCTGCCAATACCGGTCTGGTGGCAGGACACGACAAACTGCCTGACGGCACGTACTACTACGTGCTGATCCTCGGAGATGAATCCAAACCGATGAGAGGTTTTATTGAACTGCGTAAGTAACCAACGAAGCAATTTTTATGAAAAAGATCTATAATACCATACTGTACAGTTCGGTCGGAATGCTGGCATTCTTTACCGCAACTACAAAAACAATGGCTCAGGATATACCCCACTACTCACTTTATATGTTCCACCAGCCATTTATCAACTCGGCCGCTTCCGGCTCCTATGACGGTATTTTCGGCGGACTGATCGTAAACAACCAGATGATGGGCTTTACCGGTGCACCGGTCGTGGCCACGCTCGATGTGGGCGGCCCCATCGGCAATACCAACCTGGTACTGAGCGGACAGCTTGCACATGAAAAAATAGGCGTATCGAACCGTACCAATTTCGGCATTACGGCCGCTTACCGCGTAAAACTCGACCTGAAGAACTACCTTTCTTTTGGTATATCGGTGGGTGCCAAATACGTAAATTCTGATTTTTCCTCGATCAACAACGGCGGGGTATCCGATCCTACGTTCAATAACCGCATCAGTTACGTTTCGCCTACCATACGCGCCGGCGTGTACTATTTCCGCAATAATTTCTATGCCGGCCTGGGGGTGAACAATATCCTGAGCGACAACCTGAACAACAACAACCTGGGCCGCATCCGCGACGTGGAGGCCAATCCGCGCTCCATGCACTGGTTTGCACAGGCCGGTTACCAGGTACGTTTTGCACAGGTATGGAAATTTCAGCCTTCTGTGCTGCTGAAACACGTGGCAGGCGCGCCCTTCCAGTTTGATGTGAACGCACACTTCATGGTAAAGGACCGGGTGGGTTTCGGGGCTTCGTACCGTTCCATCGGCACCACCGTTCTGCTTATCGACTACACCTTCCGCCAGGGTGTTACCATTGGTTATTCGGGCAATTTTGCGGTAAACAACAAGGCCAAGGCCGCCTTTATGGGTCATGAGATCTTCCTGGGTTTCCGCCTGAAAAACACGAAGAACAAAAGCAATTACATCGGCGTGGACGTACCGCGTTTCTAAATCCCTAAAATGAATCTGTTATGAAAAACAAGATATTCTATGGCCTGTTGACGGCCGCTTTGTTTGCGGGCCTGGGTACAGCCGCATCTGCACAGCTTTTCGGGGACGAGATCGCCGATAACGAGTTCAGCCGCGGCAATTACCGCAAAGCGCTGGAATACTACAACGAAATGGCAGCCAAAGACCGCTCGGGCAAATACCTGTACAAGATCGCCGACTGCGAACTGGAGCTGAAGAACTATGCCGAGGCCGAAAAGCACTATGCTACTTACCTTGAGAAGCATCATTCTCCGCTGGCCGTTCGCCTCAACTACGCACAGGCCCTGATGTACACGGGCAATTACGATGCCGCCCGCGAGCAGCTGATCCTGTTTAAAAACGGTAACCCCAGCAAAGATGCCAACCGGGCTGAGGTACTGCTGAAAAGCATTGATTATGCACAGCAGCATGCCGAAACGGATACCAATGAAAAGTTCAGCATCATCAAGTCGAACATACAGTTAGGGGGCCTGTACCTGGGTGGCAATTCCTTCCGCGATGCGCTGCTTACCACCAAACCGGCCGATGCCAGCGCCGATGCGCCGCAGTATTCCTTTGCGTCGTATCCCTACGGACTGGATAAACCCTATACGGCCGTTACGTATACCGACAGCATCAACAACAAGTTCTACATGGGTGCACCCAGTTTCACCGGCGACTGTAAGACCATGTACTTTACGGCCAACAAATCGGCGGCAGAAAAGGCCAGTCCGAAACAGTACAGCAAAAGCAACCTGAGCAGCAGCGGCCGCAATACGCTTACGATCTTCCGTTCTTCGCTCAAAGACGGCAAGTGGACAGATATTACGCCTTTGCCATTTACCTCCAATGAGTTCAGCGACACACATCCCTTCATTACACCGGATGGCAGACACCTGTACTTTGCATCGAACCGGCCCGGAGGCTTCGGAGGCTTTGATATTTACTACTGCAAAAGCGAAGGCAAGGACAAGTGGAGCGCTCCGCTGAACCTGGGCGGCAAGATCAACACGCCGTACGACGAGCTGAATCCCTTTGCCCTGGGCGATACGATGCTGTATTTCTCCTCGGAAGGCAAGACCGGTTACGGCGGCGCCGATATCTACTATTGCCGCGGACAGGAGCACCGCTGGGGTGAACCCGAGAACATGGGCCCGGGCTTCAATTCCTTTGCCGACGATTTTGGTATATCCTTCGATACTTCGGGCACTTACGGACTGTTTGCGTCCAACCGCGATACACGCAAAGGCGTGGACGAGATCTGGTACTTCAGCCGTGTAATTACGTATATTAATGGTGGCGGCATGACCAAAGACAAATTCAACGGCACTACCCTGCCCGGCGTGCAGATCAGCATTTTTGAACAGGGCCGTACAGAACCCGTAGCTACGCTTACTTCGGACAAGGATGGCAATTACAATTACGACAAATTCGAGCCCAACAAAAAATACCTGGTCCGGGGCGACAAAGATGGGTACCTGCGCCGCGAGGTACAGGTAGACCCGCAGTTTACCGCCATGGACAAAATAGATCTTTCCCTGGACCCCAAACTGAAAAAGAACGACGTTTTTGCCTTTAAGGACATCCTGTTTGAATACAACAAGGCCGATCTGCTGCCGGCTTCGGTCTCTACCCTGAACCGCCTGGCCCAGCTGCTGATCGTGAACTCAGAGGCCATTGTGGAACTAAGTGCACACACCGACTGCCGGGGGAACGACGGCTACAACGACCGCCTGTCCCAGCGCCGTGCCGAGTCTGCCGTAAATTACCTGGTTTCCATGGGCGTGAATGCCGACCGCATCATTGCCGTGGGATATGGCGAACGTAAGCTGAAGAACCGCTGCAACGACGGCGTTCCCTGCAGCGAAGAAGAGCATGAAGTAAACCGGCGCGTGGAAATTAAAGTTGTTGATATGAAACAATTATCGCAGATGTAGCGTACTATGATACGAAAGAGAACATCACACCCGGTGTTCTCTTTCGTTATCCATCATGACGCACACCTTAAATAAACCCATACCCTGCCTATGAAATCGGATTTTACCCATCTGAATGATATCATCATTCTGGAAGATACCATCGTGGATTTTACTTTTCTGCAGAGAATAACCCAGAAGCTGCTCCCCTATGCCTCTATCCGTCACGCGCACAGCATCGAACGCTTTAAACAGCTGTTTGAACAGGCACGCCCTACCCTTATTATCTGTGATATTGAACTGGGCCATGAAAATTCGCTCGATTTTTTCAACAGCAACCATATCCTGGAAGACACCCCGCTGATCATTACCTCGAACCATCCCGAGTTTGCCGTACCCGCCTTTCGTCTCAAAGCGTTCCATTACCTGGAAAAACCGGTAAAGATGACCGAACTTACCGAGGCCTTCGAACGCATCGAAGCGCATTATAAGGCCCGCACGTTCGTGCCCTCGCCGCAGGGGTCGAACAACCTGATGGTGAACACCGACAAGTTCATTTCGTTCCTGAACATGGACGAGATCGTACAGCTTACGGCCGACGGACCCTACACGCACATCCGCCAGGAGAACGGCAAGATCACCATCGTTTCCAAGAACCTGGGCTCTTACGAAGCCAAACTGCCGGCTCATTTTGTGCGGGTGAACAAATCGGTGATCATCAATATGCGTTTCGTAGACCGCATCCGTAAAGACAATACGGTGATCGAGCTGCGCGACCATCCGCCCGTGGAAATTTCCGTGCGCCGCAAAGTAGAAGTGATGGAACAGATCAAGAAATTCTTTGCCGGGGAACTCTGAAGTCTCTCTTACCCTTCCCGGCACTTTTGAAAAGTGTATATTTGCGGCAAAGTGATGAGAATGAAAATTGCAGTTTTACTTTCAGGATGCGGCGTATACGATGGCGCCGAGATACAGGAAAGTGTGTTCACGCTGGCGGCCATTGCCCGTAACGGCGGCGAATACCAGGTTTTTGCCCCCGATGTGGAAATGCACCATGTGATCGACCATACCACGGGGAACGAAATGCCCGAAAAACGCAATGTACTCATTGAAGCGGCCCGCATTGCCCGCGGCAACATCCGTAACATTACGGAATACGATCCGGCGGCTTTCGATGCACTCATTATTCCCGGCGGATTCGGCACGGCCAAAAATCTTACGGACTGGGCATTCAAGGGTCCGGACGGAACCGTGAACGCAGCCGTGGCATCGGCCATCACAGCAACACGCTCGGCCGGTAAAGTGATCGGCGCCTTCTGCATGGGTCCGGTAGTGGTGGCCAAAGCCCTGGGCAATGTACACCAGCATGCCGTTCTATCAACGGGCAGTACCGAAGCGGCGTCTCCCTACGATATCGGCGCCATTCATGCCGGTATGGAAAGCCTGGGCATGCAAACCCGGAACGCCGGCATCACGGAGATCAGCATCGACCGCGAAAACCGCATCGTATGTGCGCCCTGCTACATGCTGGACGCCGGCATCCTGGAGGTGCAGAACAATATAGAAACGGCCGTAAAAGCCATTGCTGATCTAATCCGGAACAAGGCATGATCGACGGTAAAAAGGTAGTGGTCGTACTCCCGGCCTACAACGCAGCGCTTACCCTGGAACAGACCTACCGCGAAATTCCGCTCGGCCTGGTGGACGAAGTGGTGCTGGTAGACGATGCGGGTAAGGACAATACGCTGGAAGTAGGCGCGGCCCTGGGCATTAAGCATCTGATCCGGCACGAAAAGAACAGGGGCTACGGAGGCAACCAGAAAACCTGTTACCGCAAAGCCCTGGAACTGGGTGCCGATATCGTGATCATGGTACACCCCGATTACCAGTACACGCCCAAACTGATACCGGCCATGGCCTCCATTATTTCGCAGGACCTGTACCCCGTGGTGCTGGGTTCGCGTATACTGGGCAACGGCGCCCGCAAAGGCGGCATGCCGCTGATCAAATACGTGGCCAACCGCATACTGACCTTTATACAGAACATACTGGTGAACCAGAAACTTTCGGAGTACCACACCGGTTACCGGGCCTTTTCCCGCGAGGTGCTGGAGAAGATAGACATAGAGGTGAACTCCGACAATTTCCTGTTCGATAACCAGATGCTGTCCCAGATCATTTATGCCGGTTACGGGATCGGCGAAGTGACCTGCCCTACCAAGTATTTCGAAGAGGCCAGCTCCATTAACCTGAAGAACAGCGCCATTTACGGCATCGGCTGCCTGCAGGTATCGCTGATACACCGTTTGTGCAAATGGGGTCTTATGTCGCACCCGATGTACCGTTTTAAAAAGTAATGAGTATACGTTTAAAATATTCGCTGTGGCTGATCGCCGCCTCCCTTATTTTTTACTATCCGTTCCTGGGCGGGGTACACCTGTTCGACTGGGACGAAATTAACTTTGCAGAGATCGCCCGCGAAATGATCATCAGCGGCGATTACCTGCGACCGACCATCAATTTTGAACCCTTCTGGGAAAAGCCTCCGCTGTTCATCTGGATGCAGGTACTGAGCATGAAAATGTTCGGCATCAACGAATTTGCGGCCCGTTTTCCCAATGCGGTCTGCGGCACGCTTACGCTGCTGGCACTCTTTTCCATGGGCAGCCGCCTGCGCAACGAAAAATTCGGGTTCTGGTGGGCCCTGGCTTACCTGGGATCGATACTGCCGCACCTGTATTTTAAATCGGGGATCATCGACCCCTGGTTCAACCTGTTTATTTTCAGTGGCATTTACCAGTTCTACCGCTATAAGAGCGAAGATCGCCAGAACAAACACATCGTATATTCCGCCATTTTTATCGGTCTGGCCGTACTGACCAAAGGTCCGGTGGCCCTGGCCCTGTTCGGGCTTACGGCTGCGCTCATCTACCTGTTTACCGGCTTCCGGCAGTTTGTACGTCCGCTGGCCCTGCTGCTGTGGCTCCTTGTGTTCGTGCTGACGATCGGCACCTGGTACGGTGCAGAAACGCTGGTACACGGGCCCTGGTTCATGGAACAGTTCCTCGTTTACCAGGTACGCCTTTTCCGTACCGAAGATGCCGGTCACGGCGGTTTTGCGGGTTACCACTTTATTGTACTGCTCTTTGGCTGTTTCCCGGCTTCGGCCTTTGCCCTGCCGGTTCTTTTCAAAAAGAATGCCGATTACGAAAAGAACGGCCGGCTGTCCTTCCTGTTCATGCAGAAAGTTTTGCTGCTGCTGGTGCTGGTCCTGTTCAGCGTGGTAAAGACCAAGATCGTACATTATTCCTCACTGGCCTATTTCCCGCTCACGTACCTGGCTGCGGCCGAAATACTGCGTATCCTGGAGCAGAAAAAGCCCCTGCATATCCTGTCGAAGATCACCCTGCCGCTTACGGGCTTTATTTTCGGTATAGCGGTGCTGGCCCTGCCCCTCGCCTGGCCCTACAAAGATCAGTTCATAAACCAGGTACAGGATATGACCGCCCGCAATTCCCTGCGGGATATTCCCATACATTTTGCCTGGTACACCTGGCTGCCGGGCCCCTTTATCCTGCTTACGATCATTGCCAGTCACTACCTGTACAAAGTAATGCCGGTACGTTCGCTGCAGCTGCTTTTCCTGGGCAGCGCCATCGGCATCAGCGCTACTATTTATGCATTCATCGGACGTATCGAGCAGTTCTCGCAAAGTGTACCCATACGTTATTTTATCGAGAAGCAGCGTAATTACGTGGCCGTGTACGGTTACAAAAGCTATGCTCACTTGTTTTACGGCAATACACAGCATGTAATGCCACCGGCAACGGATGTAAATTCTTCAGAAAATATGTTCGTGGTGGCCAAGGAAAGTTCCCTGGAAGAGATCAAGGCCCGTTACCCGGAGTGGCAGCTCCGCGAAATGCGCGGCGGATGGCTCCTGTATTTTAAACCGGCACCTTACAAGGGCAACTGATCCTTTTTGCGATGCAGGAACGGCAGTAGGGCTTTACGTAACGTATGGGTCCGCAATGCCCACTGCGAGCGGAAGAACAGATGATACCATACCAGTGCCCAGCTTACCCCGACCACGGAACCGGCGAGTACGTCCGGCAGAAAATGCTGCGAGAGGTAAATGCGGCTAAAGCCCACCAGCAATGCGATCGCCAGTGCACAGGCACCGGTAAGCTGTTTGCCGGACCAGAGGGCAAAAAGACACATGAGGGCAAAAATATCGGTGGTGTGTCCCGAAGGAAAAGAGGCCGATTCGTACAGGCGTACACCCTCTACCCAGTGCCAGCCCGGCGTATCTTTAAAAACGGTACGCGGACGTTTTACGCCTTCGAAAAGCGTATGTTTCAGCAGTTGCGTGGTGAGTGCGGCGGAGGTCCAGCCGGCCAGCAGCGAGAACAGGTGTGCCCGCGTGTGCAGCAGCGTGTACAGAACGAGCAGGGCCAGCCCTATACCTTCGGCGGCTTTGGTGGCATAGAAGAAGAAAAAATCAAAGAAAGGAGCATGTTTCGTGTTGATCCAGGCCTGTATTTCCATTTTGGAATGAAAGGCCAGGGCCAGTGCGGCCACGCAAACAAACAACAGCCAGCCCGAAAAAAAGACCCTGTTTTGCCGGAGCGCGGTGTTCATGATAAGGCTGCGCCTATGGCGTGCATCAGTTCGCTTACCTGTGTTTCCCAGAGCAGGAAGGCCTCGTCCTTTTCGCCGGGTTCACAGAAATCAACAATCACCAGGGCCACATCATTGGTGAGTTCGTCTACCTTAATAGACATTTCAAAGTAGTCTCCCACGTGCGAATCATCGGTCCATTCAAAGCGTACGGCCTCGTTATCTTCCAGTTCGATCAGCTCGGCAGACTCTTCTTCATCGCCCCAGTGGAACACGAAGATATCGCCGCGCGTCTCCACCTTTTCGGCAAACCATTCGGCCAGCCCGGTGGAAGTAGAGATCATCTGGTACAATAACCTGGCGGAACACTTGATCGGGAACTCAAATTCAACCTGTTCAATCTTCTTTTTTTTGGCCATAGATACAATATACGGATTGTTTTACTCTCTTGTTTAAGTGCGGCAATATACACAAAAGGTATTAATGCCAAACACGAATTTGGGCTAAAGGACCCGGAGCGGCAATTTTTTGCTGATAATGTGCCGTTTGCCGGCCTTTTTTAATCTGCTTTTAACATTTTGCAGGGCCTGAAAACGGCTGCGGAAGGTACAAACGGCAGGAGTCGCTCATTTTTTGGCATTCATAATCAACCGAATAAAACAAAAAACGCCGGGTACTGTTTTGAAATTAAAAATTCCGCTATATTTGCACCCCGATTCGGCGAGGTAGCTCAGCTGGTTAGAGCGCATGATTCATAATCATGAGGTCGAGAGTTCAAGTCTCTCTCTCGCTACTTATAGACGATAAAGAAAAAGCCTGGATGAACGTCCGGGCTTTTTTTGTGAACGATGGATTTTCAGGCCGGTTTCCCCAGATCTCTTATCGGGACATTGCAGGTCTTGCGTAACAGTACTTCATTATTTATCCTGATTTCCCAAAGGGTCGTAACCAGGAAGGTAATATTTAATAAGCTCGTCTATTTCATCCGCGGAAAGCTTTTTATATGAACCTTTCTTAAATACAATGACCTTGTCTATACGCTCCCTTCTTTTTCCTTTGGGAACAAAAGCAATTCCGATATCATCATACATAAGCCATCCATCTACATTGAACCGCTTATTATATCCTTTTTGCATGAAAAGAATCTCAATCTGTGGAATACTCAGCGCCATGACATCTTCATTCTCAAAAAAAACGGATGGCATTGAAAATACGATCGCATAAAGCAGAGCATCAGAGTCAAACTCAAAAGATAATCCCGTCACTGATGAGGCCAATGTAGAATTCCACTCCCCAAAAAGTTCATAATTAGTATATTCATCTTGAACTCCACCTAAAATCGCCCTGACTTCTGGTATTGACTGCCCGAAATAATACGGCTTAACACCAACAAGCGGTTCAATAATAAATTCAGAATTCATATCGCTTTCATTTCCATTAATATACAAACCTTCAAGCAGATCAACAAGGAAAAACGATAGAATTACCCCCGTACCTCCCAAGATGCAGATGGTGGTTGCCAGACCCAAACTATTTTCGAAAAATAATAGATGAATTTAAATGAAGAGAATGCATAAAGCCCATATAATACAAAAAACGCGAGAGTAATTCCATCTATTGTAAACGTAGCAGCCCAACCTATTAAATCTGTCAGAAAGAAAGATAGTGCAAGTACACTACAAAATAGTAGGAACATCCGACCAAGTATTTTATCAAACAGCTGTCTCAATTGTTCTTTAACATGCAAATGATACCGTCTTTGTTCTAAAGACAAATGATGGTTCTTCCCAAAAACAGTCAGTACATAATTAGTATAAAGATCATTCATATAATCTAAGGAGAAATTTATTACATCCTCAACCCCACCATTATCTTTATAGGCCTTACCATTCCTTAATATCATACCAAGTAGACTAAATATGAGTTCTTTTGATTTAACATCATCCCGCCTTAACAGCGGTCTAAGTGAGTCATAAAGCTCCGGATCCGATAATAATTCAACCTTTATTGAATGCTCGCTCAAGGCTAAATCAATGGCTTCCTCCTCTTTACCTAAAAGAATATGAGTTTTAAAATTATCTAACAGGTTTGACATTTGTATTGAAGCAGCTCTGTGAATATAGTGGAATCAACGCTTACAGCCAAATCAAAATATCCAGGTGACGTTTTCGAACATTATCAACATTACCGATTATTCTATTCGAACAACTTTCTTTCGTAATCCTTTTAAAATTGCCTCTCTGAATATACCAGCCTCTTCTATTTCACCGCTCATCATTCTTAAATAGGACGAATACAAGTAATTCTTACTATCTGATATATACAAAAAATAAAACGTTTTGCATTTACCAGGAATAGAAATTTTGATTTCTCTAAATCCGCCGGAATTGACAATAGGATTTAAAATATACCTACTTTTTCTTATACTCTTTTCATAATTTAAAGAATCCAAGTCTGTACAATAAAAAGAATCATTCCCAAAATAAAAAATACAATCTTTTGAATTAAGGTTTAACACCTTAAACGTAAAAACGCTGAAGTTTAACGAATCTTCTTTTGATATATAATAAACATTTACAGAATCTTGCGTAGGCACATCTTGTTTTTCTACACGAAAATTCGCCCTAAGTTCCTTGCAATTAAATTTAATTGTATCCTTTACATCACATCGACGGATTATTTGCCCATACTCGTTATATTCTTTAAGTTCACCATCTAAACGCCCCTTAACGATGTCAACTTTGTATATTAAAACACCCTGTTCATTTTTCCTTATAGCAGTACCTGTATACTTTTTATTACTTTCTTGATTAAAATAGTAAAAACACTTCATATTTTTCATGGAAGTATTTTTGCATTTAACCACAAGGCAATCAAAATCTACAGCTTTTTGAGACAAAAGGATAAAGGGATAGAAAAAAATAAAAAACAAAATACACTTTTTCATAAAAAATCACTTATCATTTGTAATTGCGTTAACATAAACTGGAACATTGACAGTTTTCGTAGTTGTCTTTTTAATGCCCTCTAAACCCGCACTAATCGATACTGAAACTGTACTATCAGATATAGTCAGAAAGAAATGTCCAAATATAAGCATAGACTTTTTCGCATTGACCTTATATCCTTTTGCTTGCAGTTCATTCACCATAGGTTCAAAAAGGGATACTCTGAATTGCTGCTGCCGCACAGCATATTCTACTTCAGCATGATGGTATCTGAGCCTCCGTGCATCCGATATGCCGCTAATACATTGCCCTACGCATTTAGGACGTAATTTCCCAGATAAAAGGGATCACTCTCTGGTTATATCTGCTTCATTACACGCTGTCCCGCCACATTGTTGTACTTTATCAAAGAACCATTGGTTTTACATAGAGTAAACAAACTCTTTTACAGCCATGAAAGACTGACTGTATAATACTTTTTCTTAAAATTATCCTGAACTGCATATAATTTAAATGAGAAAGCGAGTACGTCGTGATTTTCCGACCTTCCATTTTTTCTATGTATTATAACATTCACAGTAGTAAAGGGAAAATTCCTTTTTAACTTTTCTAAGAAATCATGCCCACTTTTTTGTAACGTCAAGTCGTTATTATCTCTGTTAACGCTAAAAAATTCCACGTCTGAAATATTTGTTGCAGGAATTTTCTTAAAGTGTACGTTTACAAAATAATACTGTTTATAATTACTGCTATCTAAGCTTAAGTACTTAAATCCATTAAATAAATCGCCATTAAAAATTTTGTGTACTTCTTGTTTATCTAACAGAGCTTTACCAAAGCTACAAATTGAATTACTATCCAATTCTGTTTCTTGATAACAATCTCGTTTAATAGCTACAATATTTGTCTGAGAATAAAGTATCGTATTACTTGTAAAAAAAACCAAGGCCAATTTAATTAATTTTAGTCGTTCCATTTTTTATATTTGAGTTTACTTGTATAACGCCAGGTTTCCCCTCATTATTTTCAAAACTGCTTCTCATCTGGCAATCCCCCTGGAAATAGTGCAGGGAGAGCCCATATTCATCGCGGGCCACGTACTGGTAAATGCCCCCAGTCTTTCCATCCTGGGAGGGGTCTTTCTCCGGGTCCAGCTGATCAAAGAATATATCGTTTTTCACAACACTACTATTTATGCGTGGGCAAGCGCTTTTTTCAATCCATCCGGTTACCGCGCTTTTATTTCGCTATGCTCCATGCTTTGTTTCACTTCGCGCTCATAGTCCTCTCTCGCTTACAGCGAGATGCGGACTATCGCTGCAATCGCATACGTGGTGAAGGCTTTTGTTCAATTTACCCTCTTTAAAACCGCTTCGGAATAAACTTACTTCTTCTCCCGTATTTGCGCAATGGTGGCTTTACTCAGTCCGGTAGCCTGAACGATAATCTCCAAATCAACACCCTGCTTTTTAAGTATACGGGCCATCTCTCTCTTCGCTTTCTGCTCACCTTCTGCCAGGCCGCGTTCCATAGCGGCCCGTTCGTATTTGAGGCGGGCGATACGGTCGGGTACGTATTTATCGCTGAGCTGCAACTGTTCCAGCAGGCCGGTGGCGGCAAAGCTATAATAACCGTCCTCACTGATAATGAGGTGGTCGAGCACGGGCGTGTGCATAATAAAGCCCACCTGCAACAGCAGATCGGTGGTGTCTTTATCGGCATCCGACGGCGCGAGTGTACCGCTGGGGTGGTTGTGGATCAGCACAATGTTCACAGCCCTTTTCTGTAAGGGAATGCTGAACACTTCCATGGGTTCTACCAGGGTCTTTTTTACGGTGCCCAGGCTCACCAGTTCAATGTTCACGATCCGGTTACCGGCTCCCAGGGCCATTACCCAGAAGTGTTCGCGGTTGCGGTCGGTACGGCTGCGGCGCATCAGTATGGTGCGCATAATTTCGTAGATATCGCTCGCTGTCATAATAGGGATCTTCTGTTCCCGTTTCAGTTTAACATTCATCGTGATAAATGCAATTAATTAGAGTTGATATTAAAAACCGTTCATTGCATTCATAAGGGGTCTGTGCAAACATAAGACAGGTCTGCGGCTCCTGCAAATCCAACACTTAATACAGGTCAGCGATTTTGGCGTTAATCTTCACACATTCAGCGGCCCCGAACGTTGGTCAATTTCTTTGGCGCGTTTATTACCGCATTTACAGTCTCCGTAGGGTTTTAAAACGTTCCTGAACGTATTTACTACGTTCGTTGCATCATTGGTGTTAAAGCCGCCCGGATTACCCTTTTATACAGGCATAAAAAAACGCCTTCTCCGCAGAGAAAGCGTTTATACGATCACCTTATTTACTTTAGCTTCCGGGGTCCGTTCCTGTACCCGCTTCAGCGCCAGAACCGCGGGAGCCGCCGGTAAAAAACTGGCTTAATTCATGGTACTTGGTATCATACCCCAGGCTGTCGGTACCCTTCTTATACTTCGTATAGTCATAGTCGGTAAGGGCGGCCTTATATACATCAAAATCGTGCAGTATTTTGGCATCACCGGCCAACTCGGCCAGGGTATTGAGTCCGCTCAATACCTGTTCCAGGAAGTTGCGGTCCAGGAAATCGGCCTCGAACTCCTGCCAGTCCACATCCGGACTGCTCAGTGCGGGCTGATGCGCATGAAAATCGCGTACCTTATTAATAAATAATTTGTTTTGTTCTTTAACCCTTCCGAATTTGCGGCGTTCATCGGGGCTCAGGTTACGGCTTTTGGCACTGAGAATGCCTTGAACGGTGCTCATCGCAGTACGGATGTCGTTCATTTCTGCAGCCGTAAAGTGCAGGTCCATTAAATTGCTTAAAGACATGACTGTAGGATGTTATTTGGTTTATACTAAGAAACAAGTCATGCAGAGAGCTGGCAATACGGTGTTTGTTTACTAAATACGCAGGTTTACTTACTTTATTACCTCAACAGCGTCCGTTTAACACTTTTTCAATATAGTTACATAGTTATATACTGATAATTAACACATAGCTCAATCAATTATTGAAAATTCAACAACAAAGTTTATAGTCCGTTTACCCCGTTCCCGCAAAGAGTGTATGGGTCGAATAAGACACTCAGCGATGTGTTTTACGGTATTGTATACCCTGCCACAACCCGTCTGCGCCTTACTGTTACCGGTCTGTACCCTTGTATTACGCCGTTGCACCCGTACCGGTACCCCGTTGTACCCGTACTGCAACTTATCCGCCGGAGCAGGTTACGCCGTTAGAGGAGTTGTATTACTCCGTTAACGCTCTGTAGTACTCCGCCAGACCTGTACAACAACCCCGTCAACGCCGTACAGTATGGGGTGCAATACCTTAGCGGACGGTGACAACGCCTTAAAATAAGGGGTGTAATACCTTAGCAGACTCCTTCAACGCGTTGTAATGGTCCGCCGGCTCCATGCCCGATATCGTCGACGCCTTATGCAACTGCATGGACGCTCTGCACAATACCGTCAGGTCCTACAATAACTTATCCGGCGCTGTATCTTACTCCGTTGGAGGAGTTGAAGAACTCCGTTCTGTCCACAGCCAGGTAATCTATAGCACCTGGGTTTCCCTTACAGCGCAGTAAATGCGTAACAGGGCCTGCAACATCTCCGGGCTTCGGCTATATCCCAGTGTACGCCGGGATAGCCTTCGCAGATGCTGACGTAAGGTGAGATTTTTACGTTCTATGTAGTTTATGCATCGTTGAAATACCCCATGCAAAACAGGCGGCACCAGGTACTTGTATACCGGCAATCCATCCGTATATATTTTGCGTGGGGTAAAACTCAATACCTTTTTTAC